>NZ_CP134351.1:0-25000 GCF_056530425.1 Leuconostoc sp. C5
GTGACAAAACCAATAACCAAAGAAGAATTATGGTCAAAAGTGCAAGCCGAATTTTTTACCAAGCTCGGTCGTGTTACTTTTTCCACCTATATAGAACCGCTAAAACCGCTGACACTAGGGGATACCAGTTTAACATTAGCAGTACCAAGTGATATGGCACAAGATATCATTGATCAATGGGATAGTGAATACTCCATGGATTTTGTACAATTTGCCATGTCGATTGCTGATGGTTTTATTAAGCCCGACTTGCAAGTGGCCGAAGCAAAGCCTACCACTATACCAACTTTTTCAGATAATTTATCATTTACGCGCGAATCTGACTTAAATCCAGATTTTACTTTTGAAAAATTTGTTATCGGTTCAGGAAACGAAAATGCCTATGCTGTCGCGCGTGCAGTTGCTGATGAGCCTGGACAAGTATACAATCCTTATTTAATTTATGGTGGGGTTGGTCTTGGGAAAACACATTTGATGCAAGCTATCGGCAACGCGTATGCTGTGTCGACGCCAAGCGCACACATCAAATACGCTACAGCTGAAGATTTTTTGAACGATTTTACTGAATCTTTGCGCGCAGGGGATGGTGCTACAGCAGCTTTTAAGCAAGAATATCGTTCTGTTGACCTCTTACTTGTTGATGACATCCAATTCTGGTCTGGAAAAGAAAAAGTTCAGGAAGAATTTTTCAATACTTTTAACGTTTTAACTAAAAATGGTAAACAAATCGTTATGACTTCAGATAAATTACCAACAGAGATTGTTGATCTACAAACACGATTAACATCACGTTTTGAAGCCGGCATTATGATGGATATTCAAAAACCTGATTTACCGACAAGAGTAGCTATTCTACAAAATTTGTCTGAATCTGATGGCTTAGATATTCCTAACGATGTGTTAGAACTGATTGCCGAAAAAATTGATTCCAATGTGCGTAGCTTAGAAGGGGCGTTTCATAAGTTTGAAGCCAGCTTGCGATATATGAATAAACCGGCTACAAAAGAGACTGCTCAACAAATATTAGGTGATTTAAATATTAATCAAGGCTTCAAGATCACTGTTGAGCGCATTCAACAGGTTGTGGCAGATTATTATATGCAAACTATTGATGATCTTAAAAGTTCAAGTCGCAAAAAAGATCTTGTCACTGCACGGCATGTTGCTATGTATCTAACAAGAACGCTAACAAATGAAAGTTTGCCTGACATTGGCCGTTCATTTGGTGGGCGAGATCATTCTTCGGTACTACATGCCACGACCAAAATAACTGAAAAATCAGAGAGCGATTCGCGTACAAAGGAAATGTTGGACGCCCTAACTGATGAAATTAAACATGGCAAATAACTCTAAGCATTGCTCATAAAAACGTATGTTTATAAAGTTGTAAAAATAGGGTAGTTACCAACAGCGTTGTGAACAACTACTTGTAAACGTTCTGTTAGTCACAGGTGACTTTTCCACAACATCAACACCCCTTATTATTACTACTACATATTTTTTATATAATTATTAATATAACTATCACTTATTTGCTTAATTTAAAAAGGAGTAACATCATGCAATTTACAATTAACCGTTCAGCCTTTATTAAAGCACTCAATGATGTATCACGTGCTATTTCATCACGAACAACTATTCCAATTTTGACTAATATCAAATTAGTTTTAAATGATGAAGAATTAGTCCTTACTGGTTCAAATGCAGATATTTCTATTGAAACAACTGTGCCACAATCAGATACTAGTGCCCAATTAATTATCACAACTCCTGGTGGCATTACCTTACCGGCAACTTTCTTTATTAATATTGTTAAGCGCCTTCCTAATGATGCAATGACTCTTAATGTTGAGGGCTTACGAGCTACTATTACATCTGGTGCCTCATCATTTACAATTAATGGACAAGACGTACAAAACTACCCACAATTACCAGAAATGGATGATGTGCAAAGTTTGAGTGTTTCTGCTGCGCAACTTGTCGATATTATTTCGCAAACAAAAATTTCAGCTTCTACACAAGAAAGTCGACCAATTTTAACTGGGATACATCTACAATTAACAGGAAATAGCGTGAAGGCAGTTACAACTGATTCTCATCGCTTATCCCAACGCATTGTTCAACTAACAGGAACTGACGCCAACAATGTTGATGCAAATGTAATTATTCCAGCAAAATCTTTTAATGAATTACAAGCATTACTCGAGGGACAAGATCGTGTGGAAATCAAGTTTTCTACAAACCAAGCGGTGTTTGATTTAGGACATACAACATTTTATTCACGTTTACTAGAGGGAAACTATCCTGAGACAGATCGTTTGATTCCCACGGAGAGCACGACACAAATCACAATTGAGGCAAGCTCATTACTGGGTGCAATTGATCGAGCAAGCTTACTGAGTCACGAAAGTCGGAATAACGTTGTTCAATTGTCATTAAAAGCAGGGCGTGCAGTGTTAACCGGTACATCTCAAGAAGTTGGACAGGTGACCGAAGAGTTGAATGCCAATAGCATTGAAGGGGAGGACTTAGAAATCTCTTTCAATCCGGATTACGTTCGTGATGCTTTGCGTATTTTTAATGGCAAGCGTGTAGATGTTAAATTTACAAGTAATTTACGTCCGTTTACTTTGACACCTGAAGGAGAGACAGACAATAAACAATTACAACTCATAACACCAGTCCGCACGTTTTAAATTGAAAAATATGTCATTTGTTCAAATACTTGAAAATAAACCCGTTTAAACAAAAATAAACAAAACACACTAACGAGGCCTAGAATTGCTTATATACAATTTTAGGCCTCGTTTTTGAGCTTTTAGGGTTTAAAAATGGTATAATACTATAGTAACTACCGTGACCATTAACTCACAAAGAGAAAGCGATATATGACAACCAGCGTACGTATCACAACTGAATACATTACTTTGACACAATTATTAAAAGAAGAGAACATTATTTCATCAGGCGGCCAGGCCAAATATTATTTAATGGATTTTCCGGTGTTACTCAACGGAGAAACAGAAAATCGTCGCGGTAAAAAGTTATACGATCATGATGAGATTGTTATTGATGGCGAAACATACACAATTGAATTAGCAGAGAATGCTGAAGAGTTGATAGCAGAAGCTGAGACGCAAAGAGCTGAACGTGCTATGAACGCTAAAAAAACCGTCCGTGATGATCGTATTAAGGCACAAAAGGCAGCTGCAGCCAAAGCCCGTAAGGAAGCTAGATTTGCTGAATTACGCAAAAAAAATCGTACTCGTGCTGGTGGATTTGGTCGCTCGACAAACAAACCTAAAGGACCCGGTTCGTGGAACTCGAATCGTTAAAGCTCGATCATTATCGTAATTATTCAGATTTAACGCTGGAATTCAGCTCGGGTGTGAATGTTTTTCTTGGTGAAAATGCGCAAGGAAAAACAAACTTATTAGAAAGTATTTATGTATTGGCACTTGCAAGGTCACATAGAACCAGTAGTGACAAAGACTTGGTCCAATGGCAAGCAAAAGAAGCAACTATCAGTGGCCGGGTTAAACGTTCTATTAGTGAGACCCCGCTGTCGCTCCATTTTTCTAATAAGGGTAAAAAAGCACGGGTTAATCATCTTGAACAATCAAAGCTGTCGCATTATATCGGGCAACTCAATGTCATTTTGTTTGCACCAGAAGATCTTGAGCTGGTTAAAGGGGCGCCAAGCGTACGTCGCCGTTTTATTGACATGGAGTTTGGCCAAATGAACCCCTTGTATTTGTATAATACGACACAATACAAGCGGATTTTAAAAGAAAGAAATGCTTATCTTAAGCGTTTGCAACTTAAACAGACAACGGACACAGTATTCTTGGATGTATTGAGTGAACAATTGGTTGATGTAGGTTCACAAATTTTAATTGCACGTCAAGAATTTTTGAACAAATTAGAATTGGCTGCACAACCAATTCACGCTGAAATATCTGATCAGCGTGAAGCTTTGAAATTACGATATATGAGTTCGGTTGATTTTGCTTCAGATGCTAGTCTTGAAGAGGTGAAATCGGTATTCGCTGATGCATTGTCACGTCAGCGTTCACGTGAAATTATGCAAGGATCGACAATGGTTGGCCCTCATCGCGACGAATTACAATTTGATGTTAATGGGAATAATGTTGCTATTTTTGGTTCACAAGGACAGCAACGAACAACGGCGTTGGCTATTAAATTAGCCGAAATTGATTTAATGCAACAAGAAACTGGGGAGTATCCAGTATTGCTTCTCGATGATGTACTTAGTGAACTTGATGCCAGTCGGCAGACACATTTATTATTGGCAATTCAAGATAAGGTGCAAACATTTATCACTGCACCAACACTCAGCGATATTGCACGGCAACTCATTCGAAAACCACGTGTGTTTCATGTGAAACAAGGAGTGATTACACTCGAAAACGACACATAGGTTAAATCAATGAATTGATTTTGCTATGTGATGATAATAGATAGTACATAAAGGATACAAAATGGCAGAAAATAACGAAAATATAGATCAAGAATTAGAATCAGTTGATGATATTATTACTGATGACGAAGAAATCCGACACGCTAGCACGGTTGATGCGAAGGCCGGTGATTATAATGCTGATCAAATTCAAGTATTGGAAGGCTTAGAGGCTGTTCGTAAGCGTCCCGGAATGTATATAGGAACGACTACAGCCCAAGGTTTGCATCATTTGGTGTGGGAGATTGTCGACAACGGTATTGATGAAGCGTTGGCAGGATTTGCTTCCCACATAACGGTAACAATCGAAAAAGATAATTCAATTACTGTAACAGATGATGGACGAGGTATTCCGGTTGATATCCAAACAAAAACAGGGAAACCCGCGCTAGAGACTGTGTTTACCGTGCTTCACGCTGGTGGAAAGTTTGGTGGCGGCGGGTATAAAGTATCTGGTGGATTGCATGGTGTTGGTGCTTCTGTTGTTAATGCGTTGTCAACCGACTTAGATGTTAAAGTGGTTCGTGATAATAAAGTTTACTATATGGACTTCAAAGTTGGTCGTGTTCACACAACTATGAGAACCTTAGACGAGGAACCAACGATTGAACGCGGCACAATTGTTCACTTTAAGCCTGATACTGATATTTTTCGCGAGACAACAACTTATAATTACAAGACTTTGTTGACACGTGTGCGCGAGTTGGCCTTTTTAAATAAAGGATTACGTATTTCGATTGCTGACAAACGTTTAGAAGAACCAATCAAAGAGAGCTTCCATTTTGAAGGTGGTATTAAAGAATATGTTCAATACCTAAACGAAGATAAGCAAGTTATTTTTCCTGAACCGGTTTATGTTGAGGGTGAGGAAAATGGAATTGTCGTTGAAGCTGCTTTACAATACACAACTGACATAAAAGACAGTTTGCGTACTTTTGCAAACAATATTAATACTTATGAAGGCGGGACGCATGAAACCGGCTTTAAAACAGCATTGACACGTGTGATTAATGATTATGCACGTAAAAGTGGTCAAATTAAAGACGGTGCGGAAAGTTTGACTGGTGAAGATGTTCGTGAAGGAATGACAGCGATTGTTTCTATCAAGCATCCAGATCCACAATTTGAGGGACAAACTAAGACCAAACTAGGCAATTCTGATGCGCGTCAAGCCACAGATCGCATGTTCTCAGAAACATTTAGTCGTTTCATGATGGAAAACCCAAATGTTGCTAAACAAATTGTTGAAAAAGGTGTCTTGGCTCAAAAAGCACGTTTAGCAGCTAAACGTGCTCGCGAAATGACGCGTAAACAATCTGGTTTGGAGATTGGTAATCTACCCGGAAAGTTGGCAGATAACACATCAAATGACCCTGCCATTTCAGAATTGTTCATCGTTGAGGGTGACTCTGCCGGTGGTTCTGCTAAGCAAGGACGAAACCGTGTAACACAAGCTATTTTGCCAATTCGTGGTAAAATTTTGAACGTGGGGAAAGCTTCACTGGAACGTGTTTTGGCTAACGAAGAAATTCGCTCGCTCTTTACAGCTATGGGCACTGGCTTTGGGGATGATTTTAATGTTGAAAAAGCTAACTATCATAAAGTTATTATTATGACTGATGCGGATGTTGATGGCGCACATATTCGTACGTTACTTTTGACATTATTTTATCGCTATATGCGACCCTTGGTTGATGCTGGCTATATTTATATTGCTCAGCCACCTTTGTATGGCGTTGCTTTAGGCAACAACAAATCAATGACTTACTTGGATTCTGATGAAGAACTTGAGTCATATTTGTCGCAATTGCCATCCAATGTTAAGCCAAAAGTGCAACGATACAAGGGACTTGGAGAAATGGATTATGATCAATTAGCTGATACGACCATGGATGCTCAGAACCGTCGTTTATTACGTGTTGATCCAGCTGATGCTGAAGAAGCTGAAGCAGTTATTGACATGTTGATGGGTGGCGATGTGCCTCCACGTCGAAAGTTTATTGAAGATAATGCAGTCTTTGTTGAAAATTTGGATATTTAATCCAAGTGTGTTTAGTATTGAATTTAAAAACACAATATAAAAGTCATAAAATATTTGCGAGGAGTAAATAAGTAATGTCTGAGTTAAACGACAGCCGTATTAAAAATGCGAATTTGTCAGAACAAATGAAAACGTCATTCTTGTCATATGCCATGTCTGTTATTGTGGCACGTGCACTGCCAGATGTGCGCGATGGCATGAAGCCGGTACATCGACGAATTCTGTATTCAATGATTGAACAGGGAAACACACCAGATAAGCCACACAAAAAGTCGGCTCGTATTGTTGGGGATGTAATGGGTAAATATCACCCCCACGGAGATTCTGCAATTTATGAGTCAATGGTCCGGATGGCACAACCTTTTTCATACCGACACATGTTAATTGACGGTCACGGAAACTTTGGTTCTGTCGATGGCGACGGTGCTGCTGCTATGCGGTATACGGAAGCTCGTTTGAGTAAAGTCGCCATGGAAATGGTTCGTGATTTAAACAAAGATACAGTTAATTTTATTCCCAACTATGATGGTGAGGAACGCGAACCGGAAGTATTACCAGCACGTTTTCCAAATTTGTTGGTTAACGGGGCCACCGGAATTGCTGTTGGAATGACAACGAACATTCCAACGCATAACCTTGCTGAAGTGATTTCTGCGCTTCATATTTTGATGAATAATCCAGAGGCTACCACAGCCGACCTGATGGAAGCATTACCTGGACCCGATTTTCCCACTGGTGGTATTGTTATGGGAAAGTCAGGTATTCGTCGTGCATATGAAACTGGACGTGGCACTGTAACTGTACGTGCAAAAGTAGATATTGAGCAACTTAAATCAGGTAAAGAGCAGATTGTTGTAACTGAGCTACCTTACGCCGTTAACAAGGCGCGTTTAATTGAGCGTATATCTGAATTAGCACGTGATAAAAAGATAGAAGGCATCACAGGAATTCGCGATGAATCGGATCGTGAAGGCTTACGAATTTCTATTGATGTTCGTCGCGATGCTTCGGCAAGTGTCATTTTAAATAATCTATATAAGCAAACATTATTGCAGACTAGTTTTAGCTTTAATATGTTGGCGATTGATCACGGTGCGCCTAAGACAATGAGTTTGAAAGAGATACTTGTTGCTTATCTGGCACATCAACGTGAAGTTATCCGTCGTCGTACAGTATTTGAATTACAAAAGGCACAAGCGCGCGCGCACATTTTAGAAGGTTTACGCATTGCGCTTGATCATATAGACGAAATTATCACAATTATCCGTTCGTCAAAGACCTCTGAGGAAGCTAAAACTCGTTTAATTAATGGTTATGCTTTATCTGATAAACAAGCACAAGCTATCTTGGACATGCGTTTGGTTCGTTTGACTGGCTTGGAACGTGACAAGATTGAAGAAGAATATCAAAAACTTGTTGCTCTGATTGCTGATTTGAAAGATATTTTGGCGCATGAAGAACGTGTTGATGAAATTATTTATAATGAGCTACTAGAAATCCAAACAAAGTTTGGTGACAAGCGTCGCACAGAATTGCAGGTTGGTGACGTTCTAAGTATTGAAGATGAAGATTTGATTGAAGAAGAAGATGTAATCGTAACATTGACTAATAGTGGTTACATCAAACGCGTTGCAACTGGAGAGTTTAAGGCACAAAATCGAGGTGGTCGTGGTGTTCAGGGTATGAATGTTCATGATGAGGATTTTGTTGACCAGATGATCTCTACATCAACGCATGATACTTTGTTGTTCTTTACTAATAAGGGTAAAGTCTACCGTATGAAAGGCTATGAAGTACCAGAATATGGTCGCCAAGCGAAGGGAATCCCAGTTGTTAATCTTTTGAATTTTGAAGGAAATGAAAAAATTCAAACCGTTATCAATGTTCGTGGGGAAGCCGGTGAAAGCAATGATTACCTATTCTTTGTAACTCGTTTGGGTGTTGTCAAGCGTACAGCGGTAAAGGAATTTGCAAATATTCGTACGAATGGACTAAAAGCCTTAACTTTGCATGATGATGATGAAGTACTATCTGTTCAAATTACTGATGGTACGCAAAATATTATTATTGCGACACACAATGGTTATTCAGTTAGTTTTGCTGAAAACGATGTACGTGTTATGGGACGTTCAGCTGCTGGAGTCCGTGGGATTCGCCTTCGCGAAGGGGATCTAGTGGTTGGTTCTGACGTGTTGGAAAAAGATCATAATGTTTTGATCATCACGGAAAAAGGTTACGGAAAGCAAACACCAGTGAGCGAATATCCAATCAAGGGTCGTGGCGGTAAAGGAATTAAAACGGCAAATATCACCGAGAAAAATGGTCCCCTTGCTGGAATGACTATTGTTAGTGGCCAAGAAGATATTATGGTTACGACGACACAAGGTGTAATGATTCGTTTTAATGTTGATTCTGTCAGTCAGACAGGACGTGCAACACTGGGTGTGCGTTTGATTCGCTTAGAAGGTAATGCCAAAGTGGCTACGTTAGCAAAAGTAGAACACGAGGAAGTGCTAGAGGATGTTTCACGTGAAACATCTGATAAGGCACCGTTGGATGAGCAACAAATTGACCAAGTTTCAGAACTATTAGATCGAGCACAAGACGATACTGATAAATAACAAAAAATAAACCAACAGGACGTTAGTAGCCTGTTGGTTTATTTTTTTATAAAAGATAGAACAATTGAAAACTTGGTAGAAAACAAATAGTATAACAACTAATTTTCATAATGTTATAATACATTAAAATTAAGGAGTAGTGATTATGAGCATATACGATTATTTTGCAACCTTAGAAAACGGAGAAACTTATTCACTTAATAAGCTAGCCAATCATCCAGTAGTGATTGTTAATACTGCTACGAAGTGCGGCTATGCACCACAATTTGGTGAGTTAGAAAAATTATATAAGAAGTATAAAGATAAGGGACTAGTAATTTTAGGCTTTCCATCTAATCAATTCAAACAAGAGTTAGAAACCGCATCACAAGCAGCCCAAGCATGTCAACTTACTTATGGTGTAACTTTTCCAATGCATCAACTAGTTGCCGTGAATGGTAAAAACACAGATCCTTTGTTTAAATATTTGAAAGAGAATTCAAAAGGAATGCTGGGTAGTAGCACAATCAAATGGAATTTTACAAAGTTTTTAGTGGATAAGGAGGGAAACGTCGTAAAACGCTATGCCCCAAAAACAGAACCCAAGGATCTTGAAGAAGATATTGAAGATGTTTTATGAATGTCACGCATTCCGGTAAAAACCTTAAGTACGTATTGTTGGTGTCTTAAACTGGATCAAATGGTGTTGGAATTTACGTGTCACCGGTAACAGTGTACCATCTGTTAATTCAATTATTTTTTCTGACTTTAAGTATTGCTTGATAAAGTCACGATTAATACAAAATGATGCATGAATCTGTATGAAGTTTTCATGGCTTGAAGCAATAGTTTTGATTGTATTTCGAATTTTGCTTACACCATTCTTTGTGAAAACATTGATATAATGTGTACCCTTATTACTGGAGACATAAGAAAGATGGTTGAGGTCGAATTGGACGAGGTGTGCACCATTGCGTATAGTAATCAGGTTAGGAGATTTTTTATCGTATCGTTTAAGTACTTGATCAGCTGTGTAAATAGCCGACTTGAGTTGTTGTGCGAACGCAGACTCAGGTTGTGATTTGTCAATAAAGTCCAATGCACTGATGTGATGTTGAAATGTGTGCCATGATAATTCACAATGAGTTGTGACAATAATAATCGGTGAAATAATATCATTCTTGCGAATTAGTTGCGCAGTTTGAAGACCTGCATAAATGACGTCTTTAATTTCAAGATCCAGTAAAATAATCTTCGGGGTTTTATCTTTTAGCACTGCAGATAATAAATTGGCAGGCGAAGTGAACGTGTGAATATGTTGTATATACTGTTTAATACGCTTTTGTTGTGTAATGTCGTCTTCTAGCAGATAAATCATTGTGAAGTTCTCCGATAGTAAGCGTCTGCGTAAAATTCTGATTCATCAAAGTAGCATGCATCGAAATCGTAGGCATCCGCGCCATGTACTGTTCTACAAAGGTTAATCCAATACCAGAGTGACCCGGTTTCGTTGAGAAACCATTTTTGTTCATGTTTGAAAGGGTCACATTCTGATTAATGGTATTTGTAATACTGACAATATGATAATCGTTATCTGACAAAATAGATAAAATGACCTTCCTTTCGATGCTGTTTATGGCTCCCTCAATGGCATTATCAAGCAAAATACCAATAGTTCGATAAAGATCTAGCGTCACAGTCATATTGAACTTTTCTGCAATATCGACTTTAAAAAATAGACCACTATCAATAGCATATTGATTTTTGACAACGAGTAAACTACGTAGGTTTAAATCGGTGATCAATTGAAGATTTAAAGTTGGTGAAAGAGGTAAAGCACTAGTACTTTCTGATAAGAAAGAATGATAGACTTCTTCTATTTCACATAAATTTTTGGTATCAATCGCTAGAGCTAAACTGGCAAGTATATTTTTATAGTCATGTTGAAAATGTCTGTAGGACGAACAAATTTGCTCCAGTTTCGTAACATATGTCTGTGTGGCGCGACTTTCATATTCGTGTTGTGTGCGTAATTGCTGAAAATACCTGCAGAGAGGGTAGATCATGATAATTAGTAAAAAAATAAGTGTTAATTCAACTAACCAGATAGAATCTAAGAACATATTGATAGGTATCGTAATTGATAAATTCAGAGTAGGGTTCATTTTGAAAGTCTTTCGTTTGTATAATAATAGAGGATTATGTAAATAAATTACAAATACTTTGCTAATCGTATAATACGAAATAAATTTTCGAAAAGCTTATTTTGAATTCATAGCGTTGTCGGTTTAATTGCTAATTAATCCTTGGGTTTTAAAATTGGATATAACTAGGGTGAGAATTATATTTTCTTAATTCGGAAAGGAATTGGTGACAGCATACGTGAGCATTCTGCTGACTGTTTACATTTGTTAGGTCATGATTTATAGAATGATTTTTTTCTTAAATGCAACTATGCAACCACAGAAATCAGGAATTGAGCATGCGCAATTAAAACGCGCCGATCTTTTTCGAGCACACGGAGAACAGTTTAAAATTGTGCTTCGCGAATGGGATCCTCTTTTGCATGAAAATATAAAAGCAACCAGCTTACAATCCTTCGAGGTGATTAACATGTTTGATTATTTTCAAGAAGCAACCGAGGTATTTGATCAGACGATAACAGTTAATGATCTGGATTTTGGTGTGGCTAACACGCATAGAGTTGAAGAGCTTAAAAAAAATCGTTATCTTATTTACGATATAAATCAACAGCTTATTGCTCGTGTTAATTATCGGACTGATCAAAAGCAAGTAGCCTCTACTGAGTTATTTGATGGTTTTGGTAATTTATATTGTGTTAATATGTATGATTCTCGAGGCTTTGTTTCTCTATCTCAATGGTACACACCTGATAATAAAATTGGTTCCGAAACATGGCAAAGTCCCGAAGGGAGAACGGTTTTAGAAGCATTTAACAAAATTAATAGTGATGGATCTGTTGAAAAAGTTTGTTGGCGGTTGATGAGTAGGGTAGGCGAAATCCATATTTTTGATACACTTGAGCAAGTAACCTTGCACTTTTTAAATTTGCTTAATGATGAGTACTGGTCAAAAAATGAACCAAATATTTTTATATTAGATCGTGCACATTTAGCTCAAACTGTATTGCGTTATTTGGATAAACCATCGTACAATGTACTTTTTTTGCATAATTCTCATGCTAGTGACGCGAGTCATCCTGAAAAGGGCATATTAAATAATAATTATGAGTATAGTTTGTTTAATATTAACGTCTATGATGCTGTGGTTAGCGCTACGGAAAGGCAAACAAATGATATTCGCAGTCGATTCAAACCAACCACGAAACTATTTACAATTCCAGTTGGCGTTATACCAATGAAACAGTTACAACAGCAACGTGTGCCTATGGCAGAGCGAACATTTGGTAAAGTCGTGGCATTGGCACGTAAAGCACCAGAAAAACAACTTGACCAATTAGTAAAAGCGGTTGCGTATGCGCGCCAGCAAGTGCCACAAATAACGCTTGATTTATATGGGTACAAGGATCCAACCAATAATTTTCTTGCTGAACGTTTGATTGAGTCAGCCATTAGAGAAAATAATTTAGAAAACATTGTGACATTGCATGATTATACTGATCAGGTTGCATTGGTCGAACAAGACGCGCAAGTTTTTGGTGTTACTTCAAGTATGGAAGGGTTTAATTTATCGCTGATGGAAGCGTTGGCACAGGGAGACATTGGGGTAACTTACGATGTCAACTATGGTCCAAATGCAATTATTAATGAGGGAAAAAATGGTTACATCGTGCCTCTAAATGACTACAAATCTATGGGTGAAGCGTTAATTCACATCTTCAAAGAGCCACGTCTCATGCAACAACTCAGCGACACATCCTATGAAATGTCTTATCGATATAGTTCTGACACGGTGTGGGCACAATGGTGTTTACTTTTGGTCGATGCAAAAAAAATGTGGCCAGTCAAACAAGCTAATTATTTTCATATGACGATTAATGATCTAAAGGGTGCGGATGAGGAGAGTGAATCATGAATTATTTCATTTCGGAGAATGCATTTGAATTTAACTCCGGTACTGAATTTTCTCAGGCTGCTCGCACATCGATGTATAATTCATTTGGCAATTTAACGTTATTTGTTACACGGAATTATACACCAGTATTCCATCGGACAATTAAAACCCTTGGGTTAAATGACCATCAAGTTTTGAATATGTATGATTTTTTCCAAGAGGCGACGCGGGTTAGCCGAGTCAAACAAAATTTACGCGAATCTGTCACAATTCCTAAAAAAAGATACGTCATTGAAAGTCCTAATCCCGACCAATCATTGATCCTAAATGAGGGACGCACTGTTGCTAAGGTAAATGTCATGCCGGCGACAGTTGCGCTAATGGGTAATGTTGAATACTTTGATCGCTTTGATCATATTGTTGCACGTGACGAATGGGACTATCGTGGTTTTAAGTCGTCAACCGCTTATTTTCATCCAAATGGTGAAGTTAGTCTGCAAAAATTCTATACTCCTGTTGGGAAAGTTGTTTTAGAGATCACACATATGAATGTCCAAGGGCATTTGATGCCAACGATGTATAAGTTGATTAATTATTGTGGTGCAAATTACCGGTTTAATACAGAAAATGAATTATTTACCTTTTTTATGAACGAGCAACTGAAACAAAATCCTGGGACTATAATTTTAGAAAGAGCTAGTATGTTGAATACCATACCGGGAATAAAAAGTACAAAAGGAAAATATTTTTATTTGCATAGTTCACATACAAATTTGAAGGGACAATTGTTGACAACATTAGTTGAATTGATGCGCGGGGCACTAGATTTTACCGGTATTATTGTGGCCACGAAACAACAACAGCAAGATATGCAGCCATTAACAACACTACCCGTGTTGGCTGCACCAGATACGATTGTCAAAGAAAATAAAACAAATTTATTGGCCAATTGTAAATCACATAAAATTTTAGTATTGGGCCGAATTGCCAAAGAAAAACAACCACAAGATGCGCTGTATATCCTAAAAAGCGTGCAAGCTAGTGTAGCAGATGCGACGCTAGAATTTCGGGGTTACAGTACTGATCGGCAGCTATTAAATGAGTTAGATTTATTAATTGAACAACTAGGGTTAAAAAATACTGTTACATTTGGTAACTATGTTGTTGGTAAAATGTTGGATGATGTAATAGAAGGAGCGCAAGTATTGCTATCAACCGTACCAACTGAAGGGAACGGTATGCAAAATATTGAAGCGATGTCGCATGGACTTCCTGTAATCGCGTATAATGTTAATTATGGACCAAATACATACATGTCAAATGAACAACTTGTACCAATTGGTAATTATGATCAGGCTGCAAACAGAATAGTTTCGCTATTTCAAGATGATAAGCAATGGCAAGAGGCTAGCATATTAGCGTCCCAACAAGCACAATTATTTACCAAAGATAGTGTTTATAAGCAGTGGCAAGATTTGAACTTGCAATGAGTTAAATATGATTTAGTCTAAAATCAGGAGAATTGATCTCCGTACATATGAGGTACTTTCGATGAGAATTCACATTATGCCAAACTGGAGCGAACTTGGCGTAGAGATACCACAATTTAATGACAGCATCCATCAAGCACAATTATTTTTAGAACAAGGACAAGAAGTTGCCTTCATCTTGTGTGATTATCTACCCAAATTGCGTGGTATATTGTCAAACAAAAATATTGATAAAGCTACCGTTTGGTCAGCGTTTGATGTATTACAACATATTGACTTGTCAGCGCCACGACCTGTGGCATTAAATGACTTTACTTGGCCGGATTATGCAGAGTTTATGACGTTGACCGATCGAATTCTAGTCAACGTTTCTGGCCAGCACTACGCGACAATTTGGAGTGATCAATTATCATTTGACCATATTGACTTGTTTGCTGACGATATGATGACGCAACAATTAATCATTGATGATCGAGGATTTGTATCAAAAGTTATCGTATTTGATGAGGGTAATCAAGTTCGAACAGACTACTTGACTCCTAGTGGTGATATTGTGTTGCAAGAGGATGAACTGACTGGTCTTGTAACAACGCAACAGTTGTGGACAGAGCAGACACAATTTTCTAATATGACGGTATTGATTCATGAACTCGTAAGTTATTACTTGAATAAAATACCCGATGATGAAAATATAATTATTTCTCCAAGCGTAACTACTGGTGAAATACTTGAGGATATTGCTATCAAACAACCAATAATTGTCAGCGTACAAAATAATTTTGTTGAAGTAGGCAAGAAATTGGGAAAAATTAGCGATTTTATTGTTACGGACAATGAGCGACATCAACAACAAGTAATAGCATTTGATGGTGAAACAAAGGAAGTTGCTATCGTTCCACCATACGCAACAGATATGGTGGAAAACGAACATCTCCAGAGTCCACTGGTAAGTCTATTTATTTCAGCACATAATTTATCTGTTGCACAACAAACGATAGTTATTGCTGCATTAATTAATATTATTAATGAATATGACACGACGACAGTTGTATTTGAAACTTCTGATAAAACTTCAGCAATGCAAAAACAAATTCATGAAGCGAGTTTAAAAGCTAAAAATGAGCATGGCTTGGTAGATCAGGACAGTCAAATGGCCTTTAAATCACGTTTTCATTTCTTGGAGACTCAAAATGAAGAACAACTTGTGCGTTATATGAAACACACGCAAATCCTAATTGATTTGGATAATGAACCAAATCAATTCTTACAAACCGTGGCAATTAATTTTTCTATACCACAAATTAACAGCACGGAAACAGTCTACCTTGAGCCTGATAAAAATGGTAAAGTATTGGCAGACTTTGCAGAGTTAGACAAAGCAATAAGTTTCTTTTTGGATAATAAAAAGCATTTTGAAATAGCACAAGAAGTATCCGCAGACATACAAGCGGAATATACTAGTGAAATGCTATGGATTAAATGGCAGCAAGTATTCAACAAAATCAAAAGTAAGATGAATAACTAACTAATTTGATGCAATGACAGGTGAAAAATGACAATATCAATTTTACAAATTGGCGCAGAAAACTGGGCACCATATATTACTGATAAGCTCGATTGGCACCACACATCAGTACTGGACCTACCTACTTTTTTAGCCATGCAAAGGGATCCGTACGTATTAGAACAAACCTATGTGTTGCTCACAGATGATCATCTTGAAAGCACGCTGCTATCCAGTCAAATTAATGAATGGCCTGCATTACGAGTGATTTATTTTGCTCATGAAGTAGCGTCTGATTTTCAAAAAATTCTTGATGAGCGACGCGCTTTTCGTATTGAAGAAAATACACCAGAAAATGTTGAAAAAAGAATAGTTACTGATATGGATACCAGCCAATATGGTTTTTCGACACGCTTTAGCGCCGAACAATTTATTCCTTATGTGCCTGAAGGAATTCATTTGCAACGACAAGGAGATTTTTCAACACAATTTGAAGGTGAATTTGGAGAAGATTGGCAACAATTAGGAACACTAAAGGCTGGTACAAGTGATTTTCAAAGTGGTCGGGCAAACGAGGTATGGTTGGAATACAATCATACAGAGAAAGCTGAACCGGCCTTGCTATTTGTGTTTTATAAAAATGGTGAAGTATTGACTCAACAGTTGATAGCTGGTCAATCATTGCGCCAATTGACAACTGTAGCGCCCCCTGAAGATTACGAAAATTATGAAATCTTGGTTTTGGGTAAAGGTCAGGGAACCCTTGATTTTTACGTCATTCATCAAAGAGCCTCTCGACATGGGTTGGGACATTTGCTACCAGGTGGAACGTGGCAGCTTACCAAAGAAAATGAAGAAGTGTTAAGTTACTTTAATCCCGGAGATCGTCAAAAACCACTGATTGTCAGTTTTGCGGATACGAGGCTTCATGTTGATGGGTTTGAAATGCAAGAAGCGTTAAATCGTCTAGGAACACCATATTTATTGTTTACAGATGCGCGTGTACAGGGTGGCGCATTTGATATTGGAACAGCAGAATATGAAGCGACCATCATTAGAATAATTAAGCAAAAAATGAAAACATTAGGACTACGTGCCGAAGATCTTATTTTGATGGGTGCTTCTATGGGTAGTTACCCTGCTTTGTACTACGCTGCTGATCTTAACCCCGCTGCTGTTGTCATTGCAAAACCAATTGTTAATTTGGGCACATTCACTGCTGGATCAACTATTTCACGTGGCTTTGATTATGGTTGGCGTTTAGATGTACGACGTTATTTGAGTGGCTATGTTAGGCCTGATGATAACGTAGCCATGAATGAAAAGTTATGGAAACACATTGAGAATACGAACTGGACAAATATCAAAGTGGCCTTATTTTCGATGTCTCAAGATGAATATGATGGTCAGAGCTTAGGTCAATTATTAGATTTCTTTGCCAAGCATAATGTCCCAGTAAAGCATGAAAGTGAAGAAGGGCAACATACGGAGAAACTTGATGAAATGGTTGACTTCATGATGACTAATTTAAATGTATTACAAAACACTATGCGAGTGGAGGGTGAATAATGCAATATCAAATTTATTGGACACCCAATACTGAACTGCTGGGACTTCAAGGGGCAACAGTTGACTTCAGGTCGTTGAATGAAGTGTATTATGAAAATTATTTTTTACCAAGTGGAGAGGTTGTTGCGAGATGGCATTCTACATACAACAGAATGAGTGGTCAACCGGTGGTGAAGGCAGACTTGCCCCAGCTGTCACACGGTGAGACATATGTGATAGAACGTCATATTGATGCCAGTGACCGGATGTTTGCCTATTTGGTGGTGACTTTTTTTGATCAGCAATACCAGCCAATTGCTACTTTCAGTGAAAATACTGAAAGACTGTTGATCAATACACCAGATGAATATGCTTTCTATGTTATTGATTTAGTTTCTGCAGGAAGCGGACATTTTACATTTCATAATTTCGATATTCGCATAAAAAGGGCTGGTATTTTGCGAGAAGACGACCAAGAAATAGCGCCACAATTATATAATTATTTGCACCAGCCAGAGAAAGTGACGAGTAAAGTATTACGGGTTATTTTTTCAGAGCCAGAAGAAGCGGTAACTGACTATGTCACGAAAAAAATAAAAACAACGCAACAAGCCGTATTATTTGTTGCAAGTGGCACACTAAAAGCAGGTTATTATCGTCAGTTAGAACTAATATCAGCCATTAAAACTGCACGAAAACAGGCTAAGGCGCACAGTCTTGAGTTTGTTGGTTATGGACCAATATCTAGTTACGCTGCCCTCTATTATCAGCAACAAATTAAAAAGAGTGTGGCCATAATTAGCGAAGATATTTTATTGTCCCCTGGAAAGTCAGAATGGACAATTGAACGTAGCGTTGATGGCGTCAGCTATCTTACTAGTTCGATAATGCCCAACACTCAACTTGATCTAATCATTTCACATCCAAAATATGAGCGATTAGAAACACTGACATATGAGACGCCAACGCCTGAAGAATATGAGCAGCAATTGTTGTATGAGGCAGCACATCCAAAACCTGGCGCATTCTCTAAGCTTTTTGGTCAAAAAAACAAATGATAAGTTATTTATAACCAACAAAAAAGAGCCAAACATTTACTTGTTTAGCTCTTTTTCTGTTGGTTTTTTAAGGTAACAGTAGCTATACTCGTTAATTGGTTAGTAATATTTTCTGTAATTTTAACATGCCATACTTGAAGTGAATGACCAATATTAACTGGGGTTGCAGTGGCAATCAAAATTCCTTTGCTTACTGGTTTTAAATGGTGTGTTTGGATATCGACACCAACAGGAAATTGATTATCAGATAAAGCTTCTTTTGCACCTAATGAGGCTGCTGTTTCAGCTAATAAGGCGTTAATACCACCATGAACAATGCCATAAGGTTGCATAATTTTATCAGTGACAGCTAACTCAACAACTGTTTTATCAGCAGACAATATGGTGGTTTTTAATTCTAAAAGTTCTATAATATTCATAATAACTAATTTCCTTTCTGAATGGAGTATAACAAATGACAACTTGGAGCGCTATTAAGAAGTACGACGAGATTCTTTTTGAAAAAAATAGTGATGGCAAAAATCCTGGAAAAATTGCTAAAATTACGATGAACGACGTCGCAACACACAATGCTTTTACACCGGGGATGGTATCTGAAATGATAGATGCTTTTACAATTGCACGAGATAACGCTCAAATTGGTGTGATTATTTTAACTGGTGCTGGAGATAAAGCTTTCTCCTCAGGTGGGAACCAAAAAGTACGTGGTAATGGTGGGTATGTTGGTTCTGATGGCATTCCTCGTTTAAATGTTTTGGACTTGCAACGACTAATGCGTATTATTCCTAAGCCGATTATTGCTATGGTCAAGGGTTGGTCTGTTGGCGGTGGAAACGTATTGCAATTGGTTGCTGATCTGACTGTTGCTGCTGACAATGCTAAATTTGGTCAAACAGGACCAATGGTAGGCTCGTTTGATGCTGGATATGGTTCAGGCTATTTAGCTCGAGTAATAGGGCATAAGCGTGCCAAAGAGGTATGGTTCTTGAATCATTTCTATACCGCTGAGGAAGCCTATCAAATGAATTGGATTAATAAAGTGGTCCCATTAAATGAAGTAGAAGACGCCACAATTGAATGGGCTGATGAACTATTAACTAAGTCGCCAACTGCTCTCCGCTTCATTAAAGCGGCGATGAATGCCGATACAGATGGACTTGCAGGCTTACAGCAATTTGCTGGGGATGCCACTATGCTGTACTATACATCAGACGAGGCTAAAGAAGGTCGTGATTCATTCAAAGAAAAGCGCGATCCTGATTTTGATCAATTCCCAAAGTTCCCATAAATAACGGAGGTTTAACACGTATGACCTTAAAAATTGCGATTGCACAAATTGATATAGCACTGGGGAAACCAGCCATTAATGAGCAAACAGTAATCGAGTATGCTCAGAAAGCTGCATCAGTCGAGGCTGATATTTTAGTTTATCCTGAAATGTGGAATACGGGGTATGATCTCCTTAATTTGGAGACCGTATCTGATCCTCAAGGACAAAGAAGCGTTAATTTGTTGCGTGATCTCGCTAAAAAATATCATCTCAACATTGTTGGTGGTTCTGTGGCAACAGCCCAAGCAGAGAACAAATTTTACAACACGATGTTTGTTTTCAATGACAAAGGCGAACAAGTTAGTGAATACAATAAGTTACATTTATTTGGACTAATGAATGAAGAGAAATTCATGTCAGCGGGCAATAAAACAAATCTTTTTAATTTGGCGGATGTACCATCTGCCGGTGCCATTTGCTATGATATTCGCTTTCCAGAGTGGTTACGTACTATGATGAGTCAAGGGCCACAAGAAATTTTGTATATCGTTGCCGAATGGCCAATTCAACGAATAAAACAATGGCAACTTTTGCTGCAAGCACGAGCTATTGAAAATCAAACATTTGTGGTCGCTGCGAATCGTGTAGGTCGAGATAACGACAATACATTTGGTGGTCGTTCATTAATTATTGACCCACTAGGAAATATTGTCCAACAAGCAAGCGATGACAAAGTGGAATTATTAGTAGCAGAAATTAATATTAATGATGAAAAAGCTATTCGAGGAGAAATCCCAGTGTTTAGCGATCGTCGTCCAGAACTTTACAGATAAGGTGAATAACGTATGCATTTTGAAGAATCCGACTTACTTAAAACACTACCTAAACAATTTTTTGCAACACTTGTTGCCAAAGTGAATGCGAAAATTGCTGCCGGCAAAGATGTGATTAACTTGGGGCAAGGGAACCCTGATCAACCTACCCCTGAGTATATTGTTAAATCTTTACAAGCGGCTGCAGAAAATCCGGCTGATCACAAATATTCATTATTTCGCGGTGAAGAACGTTTTAAGAAAGCCGTTGCAGAATTTTATGCTGATGAGTATGGCGTGTCAATCGACCCAGAAACAGAAGTAGCTATATTAGCCGGCTCGAAAATTGGTTTGGTTGAGCTGCCGTGGGCATTAATGAATCCTGGGGAAACATTATTATTTCCAGATCCTGGGTACCCTGATTATTTATCTGCCGCAGCATTGGGGCGCGTAAATTATGAAGCAGTACCTTTAAAGCAAGAAAATAATTTTTTGGTTGATTATGAAGCGATTCCAAACTCAGTAGCTGAAGCAGCTAAGTTTTTATATTTAAACTATCCTAACAATCCAACTGGCGCAATTGCAACTTCAGAATTTTACCAACAAACTGTGCGTTTTGCAGAAGAAAATCAGGTTGGTATTGTATCTGATTTTGCCTATGGGGCAATCGGCTATGATGGCCATAAGCCACTATCATTTCTACAAACAGAAAATTCAAAAAGTGTTGGAATTGAAACATATACTTTCTCAAAAACGTTCAATATGGCGGGGTGGCGAGTAGGATTTGCTGTTGGAAATGCAGAGATGATTGAAGCGCTTAATCTAATTCAAGATCATTTATTCGTTTCATTATTCCCAGCGGTTCAAGATGCAGCAATTGAGGCCTTAACAAATAGAGCAGCGCGTGAAAAAGCTGTTACAGATCTGACCAATCTATATCAACGTCGTCGTGATGTATTTATTAATGCAGTTCGAGAATTTGGTTGGGAACCTTACGTTCCGCGGGGAGCCTTTTATGTGTTGATGCCTGTACCTAAAGGCTATACGTCGAGTGAGTTTGCAGATTTACTATTAGAAGAAGCTAATGTTGCTGTAGCTGATGCATCTGGATTTGGTAAGGGTGGGCAAGGTTATATACGTGTCGGATTAACAATTGGTGAAGAACGTTTAGCTGAAGCTGCAAAACGAATTAGTAAGTTACCTATATTTTCAAAGTAAGCCGGAGACAGCTTATTTTTTTATTTTC
This sequence comes from Leuconostoc sp. C5, assembly GCF_056530425.1. Lineage (NCBI taxonomy): Bacteria > Bacillati > Bacillota > Bacilli > Lactobacillales > Lactobacillaceae > Leuconostoc > Leuconostoc sp. C5. Next base: position 22,085 of record NZ_CP134351.1, read on the forward strand.
ATAAAAAACGAACGTTATTGACTTGTTACTGGAAATAAACAATACAGATACGATTAATAGTTTGCGAAATAAGAAAAAGGACAAGTAAAAAAAACAAGTAAAAAAAGTAGTTGACGAGGGGGAATAAAGTTGGTATATTAGTATATGTTCCGACGGAGCGAAGCGACGCAAAGCGTTGCGAGGCAAGGGGGAGCGAGAGCGTAAGGGCAGTGAGGTCGACGAAAACTTCTTAAAAGAAGTAGTTGACAAAGCGAAACGAGCGTGGTAAGATAATATAGTTGTCTCAGCGACAACGAGTAGCACATTGAAAACTGAACAAAACTTTGAACAAACGAATCTGTAGCTGTTACGTAAAGTAACAAAAACAAATTTGCGAAGTCAATTCGTAACAAACAATAAACGGATTACGTTATAGAGATATAGCGAAATATAGTCAGTTTAATCGAAGAGCAATCTTCAAATTTTCAAATTGAGAGTTTGATCCTGGCTCAGGATGAACGCTGGCGGCGTGCCTAATACATGCAAGTCGAACGCACAGCGAAAGGTGCTTGCACCTTTCAAGTGAGTGGCGAACGGGTGAGTAACACGTGGACAACCTGCCTCAAGGCTGGGGATAACATTTGGAAACAGATGCTAATACCGAATAAAACTTAGTGTCGCATGACACAAAGTTAAAAGGCGCTTCGGCGTCACCTAGAGATGGATCCGCGGTGCATTAGTTAGTTGGTGGGGTAAAGGCCTACCAAGACAATGATGCATAGCCGAGTTGAGAGACTGATCGGCCACATTGGGACTGAGACACGGCCCAAACTCCTACGGGAGGCTGCAGTAGGGAATCTTCCACAATGGGCGAAAGCCTGATGGAGCAACGCCGCGTGTGTGATGAAGGCTTTCGGGTCGTAAAGCACTGTTGTATGGGAAGAACAGCTAGAATAGGAAATGATTTTAGTTTGACGGTACCATACCAGAAAGGGACGGCTAAATACGTGCCAGCAGCCGCGGTAATACGTATGTCCCGAGCGTTATCCGGATTTATTGGGCGTAAAGCGAGCGCAGACGGTTTATTAAGTCTGATGTGAAAGCCCGGAGCTCAACTCCGGAATGGCATTGGAAACTGGTTAACTTGAGTGCAGTAGAGGTAAGTGGAACTCCATGTGTAGCGGTGGAATGCGTAGATATATGGAAGAACACCAGTGGCGAAGGCGGCTTACTGGACTGCAACTGACGTTGAGGCTCGAAAGTGTGGGTAGCAAACAGGATTAGATACCCTGGTAGTCCACACCGTAAACGATGAACACTAGGTGTTAGGAGGTTTCCGCCTCTTAGTGCCGAAGCTAACGCATTAAGTGTTCCGCCTGGGGAGTACGACCGCAAGGTTGAAACTCAAAGGAATTGACGGGGACCCGCACAAGCGGTGGAGCATGTGGTTTAATTCGAAGCAACGCGAAGAACCTTACCAGGTCTTGACATCCTTTGAAGCTTTTAGAGATAGAAGTGTTCTCTTCGGAGACAAAGTGACAGGTGGTGCATGGTCGTCGTCAGCTCGTGTCGTGAGATGTTGGGTTAAGTCCCGCAACGAGCGCAACCCTTATTGTTAGTTGCCAGCATTCAGATGGGCACTCTAGCGAGACTGCCGGTGACAAACCGGAGGAAGGCGGGGACGACGTCAGATCATCATGCCCCTTATGACCTGGGCTACACACGTGCTACAATGGCGTATACAACGAGTTGCCAACCCGCGAGGGTGAGCTAATCTCTTAAAGTACGTCTCAGTTCGGATTGTAGTCTGCAACTCGACTACATGAAGTCGGAATCGCTAGTAATCGCGGATCAGCACGCCGCGGTGAATACGTTCCCGGGTCTTGTACACACCGCCCGTCACACCATGGGAGTTTGTAATGCCCAAAGCCGGTGGCCTAACCTTTTAGGAAGGAGCCGTCTAAGGCAGGACAGATGACTGGGGTGAAGTCGTAACAAGGTAGCCGTAGGAGAACCTGCGGCTGGATCACCTCCTTTCTAAGGATAATCGGAAAGCGACAGGGACTTAAGTGTCAATTTGTTTGTTTCAAAGTTTTGTTTAGTTTTGAGTGTGATACTTTAATAGGTATCATGGTCTCAAAGTGATCCTATGGGGAATTAGCTCAGCTGGGAGAGCACCTGCTTTGCAAGCAGGGGGTCAGCGGTTCGATCCCGCTATTCTCCATAGCTAGTCGAAAGGCTAGCATGTTGTACATTGAAAACTGAATAGTAACAAATTCTTTTAAAAGCAATCGTAAGATTGCACTAAAATGAACCGAGAAACAACACAAAAAGTTCTTTAAAAAGAACGGTTTAATCGCAGGTCTGAAAAATGACCAACTCATAAACTTAAACCACAACTTCGGTTGTATAGGTTAAGTTAATAAGGGCGCGTGGTGAATGCCTTGGCACTAGGAGCCGATGAAGGACGTGACTAACTACGATAAGCTTTGGTGAGCGGTAAGTACGCTATGACCCAAAGATTTCCGAATGGGGAAACCCAACTCGTAAGAGTTGTCTGTATCTGAATACATAGGATATTTGACGGAATACGCTGTGAACTGAAACATCTCATTAGCAGCAGGAGCAGAAAGAAAAATCGATTCCCTAAGTAGCGGCGAGCGAACGGGGAAGAGCCCAAACCAACGTGCTTGCATGTTGGGGTTGTAGGACTGATATATAAGAGTTACAAAAGTGTTTTATAGCAGAACAAGTTGGGAAACTTGGCTATAGAGGGTGATAGCCCCGTAAGCGAAATGAAGCACACTCTTTTCAGGATCCTGAGTACGGCCGGACACGTGAAATCCGGTCGGAATCTGCGGGGACCATCCCGTAAGGCTAAATACTCCCTAGTGACCGATAGTGAACCAGTACCGTGAGGGAAAGGTGAAAAGCACC
>NZ_CP134351.1:27500-147500 GCF_056530425.1 Leuconostoc sp. C5
TAGCATAGAGGACACACCTGTTCCCATACCGAACACAGAAGTTAAGCTCTATAGCGCCGAAAGTAGTTGGAGGATCGCTTCCTGCGAGGATAGGACGATGCGGTGCCGTACATAGAAAAGAAGTAGAGAGCAGTAGGAAGATAATCGGAGAGGTGTCCGAGTCTGGCCGAAGGAGCACGGTTGGAAACCGTGTAAGCAGGGGAACTTGCTTCGAGGGTTCGAATCCCTTCCTCTCCATCATGGACGCTTAGCTCAGCTGGGAGAGCACCTGCCTTACAAGCAGGGGGTCACAGGTTCGATCCCTGTAGCGTCCATTGACATTCATGTCAAACTTGCCACGTCGGGATAAGCGATGCCGACTTAGCTCAGTTGGTAGAGCACCGCTCTTGTAAAGCGGGGGTCGAAGGTTCGAGTCCTTTAGTCGGCATAATTTATGCGGAAGTAGTTCAGTGGTAGAACATCACCTTGCCATGGTGGGGGTCGCGGGTTCGAATCCCGTCTTCCGCTTCTATGCCGGCGTGGCGGAATAGGCAGACGCACAGGACTTAAAATCCTGCGATAGAAATATCGTACCGGTTCGATCCCGGTCGCCGGCATATATGCACCTATAGCGCAATTGGATAGAGCGTCTGACTACGAATCAGGAGGTTGCAGGTTCGACTCCTGCTAGGTGCATAGAGGTTGAAGGAATTCAAACTCTTTTTTTAAGTTTAGTGGGGCGATAAGCTCTCGATAGACTAATTCGGGATGTAGCTCAGCTTGGTAGAGCACCTGGTTTGGGACCAGGGGGTCGCAGGTTCGAATCCTGTCATCCCGATTGATTAGGGAAGCTAATCAAGACAGACCGCGGTGTAGCTCAGCTGGCTAGAGCGTTCGGTTCATACCCGAGAGGTCGAGGGTTCGATCCCCCCTGCCGCGATAGGCTCGATTTAGGACCATTAGCTCAGTTGGTTAGAGCAGACGGCTCATAACCGTCCGGTCGTTGGTTCGAGTCCAACATGGTCCATGCAGGACAAGTAAGAAAGATAATGGAGAATTACCCAAGTCTGGCTGAAGGGAACGGTCTTGAAAACCGTCAGGTCGGGAAACCGGCGCGTGGGTTCGAATCCCACATTCTCCTTAGGCATTTGAAGAAGGTGTCATAATATAATCGCGGGATGGAGCAGTCTGGTAGCTCGTCGGGCCCATAACCCGAAGGTCGTAGGTTCAAATCCTGCTCCCGCAATTGGTCGCATGGTCTAGCTGGTTAGGACGCCTGCCTGTCACGCAGGAGATCGCGGGTTCGAGCCCCGCTGTGACCGTTCATTGGGAACAATGAGATGGCTCTGTAGCTCAGTTGGTAGAGCAATGCATTGAAGCTGCATGTGTCGGCGGTTCGATTCCGTCCAGCGCCATAGGGAGAGGATCCCGAAGAAAAGCTTGCGAATGTAGTTCAATGGTAGAATTCCAGCCTTCCAAGCTGGCTATGCGGGTTCGATTCCCGTCATTCGCTTTTGTCTATGTAAGAGTAGGCAAGGGGAATACGGGCCATTAGCTCAGTTGGTTAGAGCGCTGTGTTGATAACGCAGAGGTCCCAGGTTCGAGTCCTGGATGGCCCATTAAGAAGTAGGAGAGGTTTAACTCTCCTTTTTTGTTGTGTAAAACCTTTGTATTGTTTTCTTCATATAGAAAAAACTAAGAAATAATTACTGTAAATTACTGAAAGAAAATAAATTTCACAAGAGGAAACAAGCAATTTAATAATATTAAAAGCTTATTTGTCAACTTATTTGACAAGTATATAAGTGAATTAAAAAAATTTTGCAACCTTTGTGAAATCGTGGTAATCTAATATCAACGGCTTAACGATTACATTATTTTCATGCAAACGCGCGCAGTGTTAAAATGATTGAAGGAACGCGATATGCATGTTTTAAAATCTGATTTCAAGTTTGCACCTACATAGCTACTTTGCTATTGTTAGAGTTGCTAAATAGAATTTGAGATTGGGAAAATGGAAGAAAAATTATTTAATAAAGGCTTTTTAACAATTACTATTATTAACTTTATCGTGTACTTAGTGTATTATCTGATGATGGTTATAATTGCTGTTGTTGCACACAATCAACTACATGCTTCGTTTGGGCAAGCGGGATTGGCCTCTGGGATTTATATCATAGGAACGTTAATAGCTCGGCTAATAGTTGGAAAAGAGTTAGAACTAATCGGACGGAAAAAGATTGTTCGATGGGGCGCTATTCTATATTTAATTACAACAATTGCTTACTTATTTGTACCAACAGTCGCTATATTAGATGCGGTACGTCTCTTTAATGGTTTTGCGTACGGAATGACTTCAACAGCCCTAAATGCTATTGTGACCGAATTTATTCCTGAGAAACGCAAAGGAGAGGGTATAAATTATTATGGGTTGAGTACAAGCTTAGCTGCGGCTATTGGCCCCTTCATTGGTTTATTGTTATTGAATGCAACTAGTTTTCGATTTATCGTGATATTATCGGTTATCTTAATTGGAATTTCAATGGTTGCATTGTTTGCAATTAAAATTAACAATGTGACGCTTTCACCAGAACATTTATCCGAATTGAAGTCTTGGAAGGTTTCTAGTTTCATTGAATTTAAAGTATTATTAATTGCTGGTGTAGGATTTTTGATGGGCTTGTCTTATTCGTCAGTACTATCATTTTTGGCTTCATATGCGGAAACTTTGAACTTGGTTTCAATTAGTTCATTCTTTTTCGTAGTCTATGCCGGTATTGTAACATTGACAAGGCCAATGTCAGGACGTATTTTTGATCGCTTTGGTGAAAATTATGTTATGTATCCGAGCTACTTTTTCTTAGCTCTTGGTTTAGTTGTTTTGGCATTGACTCATAATGGATTTACTTTGTTATTGTCCGGTGCATTCATTGGTTTAGGATATGGAACATTCATGTCAAATGGTCAAGCGGTTTCCTTAAAGTTAGTTTCGAGTCATCGTGTCGGTATTGCTTTATCAACATACTTCATCGGCTTGGACTTGGGGTTAGGTGTCGGACCATACGCTCTTGGTGCTTTACACGCCGTGTTGACATTCCGTGAACTGTATTTGGTTTCAGCTGTTATTCCCGTGATTTCAGCAATACTTTATCTGGTATTTTATCATCCAGATCGCATCAAAAAAAATGTAGCAACCATTCCTAGCGAGGAATTAGCTTAAAAATAAAAGCGGTATGTTTCACGTGAAACATACCGCTTTTATTTTTTAAATTGTCCAATTGTCTAAAGTTTCAACTTCATGGGTTGGCTTTTGAACCATCTGAGAAATTTGCTTAGGTGTAGAAACGCCTGAATATACGAGTAATGTGTCAATTTGTGAATTAATGCCGGCAAGAATGTCAGTATTGTAATTATCACCAACCATAACAACATCTTGTTGATTAATATGAAGCTTGTTTAACGCACCATCCATAATGGGTATTTCTGGTTTAGCTATCACAGTTGGCTCAACCTGTGTTGCAGTTTGGATGGCAGAAATTAATGAACCAGCTCCAGGTAACATGCCACGTTCATTGGGTAAATTAGTATCACGATTTGTTGCAATAAACTGTGCACCTTGTTGGATTGCTAATGTAGCGGTAGTGAGCTTTTCATAGTTGAATGCTCGATCTAGTCCGGCAACAACAAAATCAGCATTTTCGTCACTAGTTATTGTAAAATCAGCATTTATTAATGCATCCCGTAGACCAGATTCGCCTATTATATATACTCTTTTTTTGTCAGGTGAAGCAATCGTTTTAAGAAAATCGGCTGTTGCCATTGAGCTAGTATAAACTTGGTCGGCCGATGTTTCAATATCATGGTTTTTGGTTAAGTTATCAGCCACGTCTTCTGGGTTTTTGGTTGAATTATTGGTTACAAATAGGTAAGGAATATTAGCTGCCTTTAGTCGATCAATGAAACGTTTTCCAGAAGGCATCTTTTTGTTACCTTGATATATTGTGCCATCTAGGTCGATGAAGTAAGCTTTATATTTTGACATGTTTAATCTCCATTTAATATTGAATGTCTATATTATACCCATCAACATTGGTTGATATCAAACAACGAATCAACGGACTTCTCTCCCATCTCAATCTCCCTAAAATAAAATCTCCTAAAATATTTTATAAATATAGTTCGCCCGCAAGTAATTGCGGGTTTTCGTTGGTTATAGGTTAAATCTTTATCCTAATTTGATATAGAAAGGGTAAAATAGAATAACAGGGGAATAAATTATGCCTAAAAAATATCGAACACCACCGTTTTTAACACCATCAGCTATTGTTTCCTTAATTGTTGCTATCAGTGCTGCAAATTTAGCAGTAAACGTTGCAACTGGTACAAGTGAAGGTGGGAAAGTATCATCAAGTGCTAGTAGTGCCATGAGCACTTCGATGATAACAAGTAGCACAACAAGTAAATCGACTAGTAGTGATGATAAATCAAGTAGTTCATCAACGTCTAGCAGCGATGACGAGTCAAGTTCAACATCGGATGATACATCAGCTGATGATACGTCATCGGCTGCTACAACTTCGGCCGCAGATACGACAACCTCAAGTGCTGCTACATCATCATCTGGTACATCATCTTCAGCAACATCGTCAAGTGATAATAATGCAACATCAAGTTCATCAAATGCAACACGCACAACAAGTAGTTCGGAGGATACCCAATAATGCTGACAGTTCTTGATTTAATTAATCATTATCTCGGATATTTTACGACAAATTCAAAAACCAAAGGTCGCATATATACTGTTGTTGGGGCCGGGGGTGTTTGGTATCTACTTTATTTAGCCTATCGTTTTTTTGTGAATGGTCGTTGGTTGCGTGGTGCATTAATTGCTGCAGTATTCTTGCTATTACTTTACTTCGTCATTTTGAATATAATATATTATTTTACGAAGCATACGAGTAAGTGGGATGTTTCACCTAGGATTGAGAAATTATTAGGGGGACCTCATGAGGAAAAGAGTGAACGTGAATCGGAGACGGTTATCATGCCGGCTAATGGACTATACAGTCGACAGAATGTTATGTCAGGCACAGTGGTAAGTGACGCGCAGCAACAAGCCAATCTAGACACGCTTGCATTAGAGATGCGACAACTTGATCTAATAGCAAATGATTACGGGCATCTTGGTGAACAAGCACAACGACAAATTATTGCGCAACAAGGAGTAATTTACGCCAACCATCCTGGGACTTTGTTACCTTATTTTGCAATGCGTGAAAATAATGGTACGCTACAAATATTCGGCGGCATTAACCAATTACAAGCTCGAGAATTGGGTAATGTTTCTATGGTTGGTCTAACACCTACGGCTCAAGCATTGACTAATTATCGCTTGGCAATAGCCTCAGTAGTTCTTATAGGAGGGCCAAGTCATTTAGCGACACGGAGTGAGTTAGTTGATGACGTGCAGCCGTACAAAATAAAAATAGAAATAGCTTATGATCATATATAATAATACTATCGCATAAAAAAGAGCTAATAATTGATTATAGCTCTTTTTTCATATGTATATGTTGTATTCCAGCTTCAAAGAAAGTCGCTCCAATCGCTGCAAAGCCGAGTGATTCATAAAATCCTCGGGCCTGAACTTGAGCACCAAGGACAAGATTTTGAATACCATAAGATGGTGCTAGGGTTTCAATGTATTCCATAAGTTTTCTACCTAACCCCTGTCCACGAAGAGGAAATAATGTAGCGACACGTTGTATGTGCCAAGTATCATCTGATTCAGCTAATACACGAGCAGTGGCTGCAAGTTTGTTATCAACATAAATAACGATATGGATAGCATTCTCTTCAGCAGCTTGATCATTCAATTCATCTTTAATGTCAACCCCTTGCTCAACAATAAAAACTGCTTTACGTATTGCTAGGGCATCTTCGTGGATAGGTCCGAGGCCTTGTTCATGTTTAATCTGTATTTTCATAGCATTATTATAGCAAGTTAAGTGCAAGAAAAGCAATGGGGATAACAGTGAGACGCTGGTTCAGCAGAAATTATAAACCTAAACCCTGCAAAGTTGGTATAATGATAGTTATGAAAAAATATTTAAAAAATATTTGGCATGAAACTTTGGCGCCAAAAAATTGGATTAAACAGCTGAATACTCGTACAGGTTTTTTTACGTGGACGGTTGTATTATTTACGTTAAAAACAATTTTGGCATATGGTGCTGATTTTTATTGGTTACATGTCTCCGACCCTTTGCAGATATTCTTGATGCTAGTCAATCCAATCGGGTTTACGATAATTATCTTTAGTATTGCGTTATTTATTAAGCCTAAGCAATTATACTATGGTGCATTGATTTTACTTGATGCCGCAATGACCGGCCTACTATATTTAAATGTGATTTATTTTCGTGAGTTTTCTGATTTTATGTCAGTTAACACAATGTTGGGATACAGTTCGGTTAATCAGGGTGGAAAAGCAGCTGGAGCAATTGCGTTTGGGATTCATGATGTATTTTTCTGGATTGATATTATCATCCTGATTGGCTTATTCTTAGCGCGAAAGATTCATTTTGATAGTCGTCCAATGATGCGGTTACAACCATTTAAAATTTTAACCATCGGTGTATTTATTTTTATGGCCAATCTATTGTTGGCTGACTTGAATCGCCCACAATTACTGGTTCGGCAGTTCGATCGAGAGTACATGGTTAAATACCTTGGTATAGGACCGTTTACAATTTATGATGCCATCAATACATATCAAACTAGTCAAATCCGAAAAACGGCTACGCCATCAGAATTGACAGCTGTGCAAAACTACATTAAGAAAAACTATGCTGCGATTAATCCTAAATTTTACGGAAAAGCTAAGGGAAAGAATGTAATCGTCATTCATCTGGAAAGCTTTCAACAAATGTCAATTGATCGAAAAATAAACGGGCAGGAAGTCACACCATTTTTGAATAGTCTTTACCACAGTAAGTCAACCATTGCTTTTGATAATTTTTTCAATCAAGTTGGACAGGGAAAAACGTCAGATGCAGAAAATATGTTAGAAACGTCTACATTTGGTTTGCCCCAGGGGTCTTTATTTACTAAATTGGGTGATGATCAGACTTTCCAAGCGATGCCAGCAATTTTGAATCAACGGGCCGGCTATTCCAGTGCAGTATTTCATGGTAATATGGGTTCATTCTGGAATCGTAGTACAGTTTATAAACGAATGGGTTATCAAAATTGGGTTTCAGGTGATTATTTCGATATTACTGGAAAAAAAGCAACTTCTTGGGGTCTGAAGGATAAGTTGTTATTTCATAATTCAGTCCCTTATTTGGAACGGCTACAACAACCATTCTATGCTAAATATTTAACAGTAACTAATCACACACCGTTTACTCTAGATAAACAAGATCAAGACCCTAATTTCCAAACGAGCAATACTGGATCAAAATTAGTTGATAATTATTTCATTACTAATCATTATCTTGATCAATCTGTGAAAGAATTTTTTGCTTATCTGAAAAAATCGGGCTTATATAAAAATACAGCTGTTGTTTTGTACGGTGATCACTATGGTATTTCAAACACAGATGCCTCTTATTTAGCTTCACTATTAGGAAAAGACTCTGACGACTGGACTGATCTAGATAATGCAAACCTTCAGCGCGTACCATTTATTGTTCATATTCCGGGAATGAAAAACGGTTATGTTGACCATACTTATGGTGGTGAAATTGATGTGGCCCCAACGATAGAACATTTATTGGGCATTAGTACGAAACGTTACATTCAATTCGGGCAGGATTTATTGAGTAAAAATCATAAGCAAATTGTCGTATTTCGAAATAAAGACTGGATAACGCCAGAATATGCCAGTCTATCGGGAAGAATATGGAATACTAAGACAGGGCAAGAGATTACAACTCCAGGTAAGGCATTGCAGGCCAAGGTTGATAAAATTCAAGCATATGTAAATAAAAAGTTATCCATGTCAGATAACTTAAATCAAAAAAACTTACTTAAATTCTATACACCTGAAGGCTTCAAGACAGTCAAGGCCAATAGTTTTGACTACAGTAAAGAAGCGACCATTAAACGACTGAAGAAACAAAATAAAAAATTGGGAACAAAATCAACAAGTTTGTTTGCTCAAAATGGTAATAAGTCGACATTGAGTGATTATATTACTGATGCACCGGAAGTTGATGATGAAACGACAGATACAACCAGATTATTGCCACGAAATGCGGATGATTGGAGTAACGACGAATAATTTTTTAGAAATCAACCTGTCGTGATGACGGGAATATAAATTTGGAGTAATATATGGCAAAAATTTTAATTGCGCTCGAAAATATTGAACTCGGGGGAATGAAGCGAGCAACAACTGTCGTCGGTAATGCATTGGCAGCAAGCCATGAAGTTACCTATTATAGTTTTTCTGATTTACCACCGTTTTATGGATTGTCAGCACCTTTAGTTGTTGCTTCACCCGCGCTACGTCTAACAAGTGAAGCGCATCCATTTAAAAGATACGCCCAAGCTATTGAAAATTTCTCACTTTTAGCACAGCGCTATGATGTGGTTATTTTAGCAGGTGGACTACTATCCAGTTTTGCAGCTGTTTTGAAACCAAAGTTGCCACATACAAAACTGCTTGGGTGGATGCATAACAACATTACGACTTATAGAGATCAATACTATGCAATGATGCGCGAGGAATTTATAGCTGGCTTACGTGTTTTAGATGCGGTAGTGGTACTAACTGATTTTGATTTAGGTGGCTTTAAAAAATACAATGAACGTACGGTTAAAATTTGGAACCCTTTGACAATTGCACCTAAAGGCCCTTCTAAATTGGAGAAACACATTATATCGTTTACGGCACGTATTGCTATTCAACACAAAGGAATTGATTTTGCTGTACAATTGGCCACTAAATTACCGGATGATTGGCAATTAGCAATTGCCGGGGGTGGGATGCAGGAGGATATGGAAACCTTTGAGCAATTAATCAATGAGTACGGGGCGCATGAAAAAATAATATATCGTGGTCCATTGAAAGATAATGAATTGCGTGACCATTATCGTAACTCAAGTTTATTTCTGCAAACATCACGCTGGGAAGGATTACCGCTTGTCCTAGTTGAGGCAATGAGTTTTGGTTTGCCAATTATCGCTATGAGACAGACAGGGTCCGCAGAAGTATTAAAAGAGGGTGAATTTGGGGTTTTGATAGAGAACGGTGACATTGATGGGGCAGCTATAGCGATTCAACGGCTAATCAACAGTCGTCAGCAGCAACTTGATTTAGCAGAAAAGTCCTTAAATCGTGTTCGTGATTTTCAAATCGAACCCATTTTGAAACAATGGGAAGCTTTATTTTAATTATTATATAGATATTTGTTGACAAGTAACTTGACAACTATATAATATTAACTTAGAGGTCTAATTCATGGACAATCGCAGCACCATTCATAAAAAAACAGCATTCGATAAGTTACAATTCGGCATTGGTGATCTTGCGCGGATGACAGGCGTGTCTACCCGACAACTGCGTTATTGGGAAAAACAAGGTTACGTTAAGGCACTGGATCGTAATGACGATCAAGAATCCCGCTTATATGGCTTTCGTGCATTCTTAAAGGTTAGCATTATTAAGCAACACATTGATGATGGCGATACCTTGCGTACAGCAGTGATTCATGCTAATGAACACATTGACAGTGCAATGATTACAAAGCATATTATGAAACAAGCATTTCAGGGCCTAGAAGACTTTCAAGGTACTGTGGCAGTAAATATGGGTTACTTTGATGACGACGAGACACAATTGCTATACGTATTTTTAGAGGATGGTAAAGCCAAGTATCGCGTTGTCGATAGTAAAAAATGATTGTCAAACAGACAGTCATTTTTTATTATGTATACTCACATTTCTGTGTTGGGCAACTGAATGAAAATAGCGAATTAGATATATGAAAAAGTGGCAGTATAATTTTATAATAACATCCCAGAATTCTGGCCAAACTGTTAAGGAACTATTGATAAAATGGTACGTGCCACAAAGGATTCGCGGCGCTTTGCGAATTAAAAAGCATTTTAGTGTGAACAATATTATTGTACCTACCAACTATGAATTACGAACAGGGGATCAGTTGCAGCTTAATTTCGATGCAGATGACTTTCGTACTAGTGAATCAAATTATCTACCCAACCATCAGAAGTCGGTAAATATCATTTTTGAAAATAAAGACTTGGTTGTTATTGATAAACCTGCAGGAATGAAAATGCATCCGCATTCGCCAACGGAAACTGATACTTTGTTGAACTATTTAGCAGGTGAGTTTATTCAGCGAAAGGTCAGTGATCAGCCTTATATGGTTCACAGGATAGATCGAGCAACTTCAGGTTTAGTAATTGTAGCAAAGAACCCCGTCGTGGTACCAATTCTAGATAGAATGTTAGCAGATAAACGGATTGTACGAACTTATGTAACGTGGGTTAGTGGCGTCGTGCAAGATAATCATGGTACAATCGCAAAACCGATAGGAATCGACGCTCGAGATGATCGAAAACGTGCCGTTGACGGGAAAGAAGCCCAAGTGGCGATGACACATTGGTGGCGAATGCATACGGTGTTTTGCAGTTCATTACTACGGGTGCAATTAAGTACGGGGCGCATGCATCAGATACGCGTGCACTTAGCTAGTATAGGACACCCTATTGTTGGGGATGAACTATACGGTGGAGTATACAATGGCCGTATGCTGCTACATTCAGCAACCATAAAAATACCATTGCCGTTTGATGAGGGAGTAAGAATGATTACAGGACCACTCCCAAGCGATTTTCCAAGACAGCTACGATAAGCAACACAAAAAGACGAACACTTGAATGAGTGTTCGTCTTTTTATCTGACATCATTATTTGACTAAGATGAAATTATGCTTTTTTAGTTTCTTTAACTTCTTTTGGTGTGCTTGCAACTTCTTCCTTTTTATCAAGGAAGTTAGCGGCAAATGCTGCCAATGCACCACCAAGTAAGTCAGCAACTAGGTAAACCCATACATGAGTAAGTGCTTTACCTTGAACAAAAATTGCTGGGGCTAATGCACGTGCTGGGTTGAATGCACCACCAGTAATTGGTAATACAACAACAATTAATACGGCCAACCAGATACCGATAATAAATGGTGCTGGTACGTTATTCAACTTAGTAACAATTGCGATTACCAAAACGAACAAGAATGTTAATACAAGTTCAAATGCAAATGCATACCAACCTGAACCATCAGAGAAGTTTGTTTGTCCAAGACCAGCTAAGGATACGAATTGTTTTACGGTCATTGATTGACCAGACAAAGCAGTAGTTACAGTTGATGATTTCAGGTAAGCTGTTACACCGCCATAGACAGCAGCAGAAGCAACAATAGCACCAAGTAATTGTGCAATCACATAGCCAATAAATGTCACCCATGGTAAACGCTTTTGAATAGCCATTGCCAATGAAACGGCAGGGTTAAAATGTCCACCTGAGATATGACCAAAGGCATAGATGGCAACGGCTAATGAAAGACCGAATGCCAAACCGACAGTGATGGCCGATTGTGTTGTAGCAGCTGAATAAACAACGCTACCAGTTCCAAAGAACACTAGCATAAATGTTCCAAGGAATTCTGCGATATACTTACGCATGAAATTTCTCCTTATATGTATGTAAAATTACCAATATCTACTATTATACACTCTTAGATTAACTGGTTGTTAAATATTAAGGAAAGGTATAACTAATGCTTTAATAATAATGCATTAATTGCAACAATGATTGTGGACAGTGACATAATTAATGCGGCAATCATTGGGTTTAGCATTATACCAGCAAATGCCAACACACCGGCAGCTAAAGGAATAGCAATAATGTTGTAACTAGCTCCCCACCACAGGTTTTGCACTTGTTTAGTATTGCTACGCTTAGCTAGATTAATAAAGTCAATAATTTTTGATAACTGATCAGCTATTAATATAGCATCAGCGGAAGCATGTGCTACTTCCGTTCCAACACCGATGGCAATACTTAAATTAGCTTGAGCTAAGGCTGGGGCATCATTAATACCATCACCAATCATCATTGTCGTACCATGTTGTTGATACTCTGAAACCAGATTGATTTTGTCTTGAGGGGATACTTGTGAATGGATATCTGTTATTTTTAACTCGTCAGCAATCTGTTTAGCAGCCAATTCGTTGTCACCTGTGATCATAACAGGTGTGATCCCTTGGTTCAATAAGGTGCGAATAAAGGCAGGAGCTGATTCTTTGAGATGGTCCCCTTGTGCTATTGCAGCTATAACGCGTCCCTCTTCCAATAAGTAAGAGATTGAGCCTTCCGTTTGTAGTGGCGTAAAAGTAATATGATTTTGTTTGAGATATTTTGCCGAAGCAAGTGTATATAATTGATCATCTATTTTACCACGTACACCATAACCGGCAATGTTTTCTACGTGTGATGCTTGTATTTTTGGCGCGTGTTGTTCTTTTGCGTAGTTAACAATGGATTGCGCAAGTGGGTGGGTAGATTGCTGGTCTAATGCGCTCATAATTCCTAGTGCTTTACTTTGATCAAAGTCATAGACACTAAAGCGCTGTACAGTAAATTTTCCAGTTGTTAATGTACCAGTTTTATCCATCAAAGCAAACTTTAAATGATTTGCTGCCACTAGTGCTTTACGATTTTTGATTAATATGCCTTCTTTTGCTGCAATCGCCTTTGTTCGATTGATGACCAAAGGTACTGCTAGACCCAAAGCATGGGGGCAGGCAATGACTAACACAGTTGCGGCAATATTAACTGCAAAACCTAGTCCGCGTAGTGGCGTCCAAATAAGTAGAGAACCAATAGCAAATAATAGAGCCACCCAAAACAACCATGCTGCGACTTTGTCTGCTAGTGTTTCAGCGCGTGATTTCTTATCTTGAGAAGATAGTAAGGTTTCTTTTAGCTGGCCAATAAATGAATCATCCCCAACAGTCGTTAATTTGACATCGAGCGTACCATTACCATTAATGGTACCACCAACCACTTGAGAACCTATTTTCTTTTCGACTAGTCGACTTTCACCAGTCATTAAAGATTCATCAACCTGGCTTACACCTTCAACTACAGTACCATCAGCAGGGAAAGATTCACCAGCCAACACACGAACAATCATGTTTGATTTTAGTGTGTCAATAGGCATATCCATCAACATATCATCATGTTTGACATGAGCAATGTTTGGCATTAATTCGCGTAACTTAGCCGTCGCATCTCCGGCTTGCATGGTCACAGACATCTCAATTCGGTGACCTAGAAGCATAATAACATTTAGTGTTGCAAATTCCCAAAAGAAATCCATAACGTGAACATGAAATAGTTGCGTCGATAGAACCGCGTAAATAGAATACCAAAAAGTAACATTCAGTCCGACGGTAATTAAGCTCATCATAGCGGGCTTTTTAGTACGAAATTCAGCGTGCGCACCATCCCAAAAAGGTTTGGAACCAATGAAGTAGAGGAGGGTAGATAATAGCGCAGATACCCAAGAACTGCCAGGAAAAGTAAAAGTAAATGGCAAATGGATACCCATGAAGGGTGTGATAATGATGATTGGAAGCATTAAGAAAAAAGCCCACCAAAAACGGCGTTTCATGTCTGACATATCCATACTGTCCATGCCGGCATGAGAAGTGTGTTCATGACTGGACATGTCCATATGATCGTGGTTCATGCTTGACATGTCATGGTGCTCATGTGATGTATTTTTATTTGTCATATTCATGTGATCATGGTTCATAGTCATTTACAATCCTCACAGTTTTCGGGTAGACAGTTACAAGCAATGCTTTCCGGGGCATTTTTCACTTTTTGTGCTAGTAACGCTTGTAGTTTGACAATGTCTGATTGAGATAAGGTCATGTCAGCAAGTACATCCACTAATGTGTGGCCTATACACATGGCACACATATCGTCGATTGTGGCACGTAGTGTTTGGGTCATCGTTTCATGTTCACCTACAGTTGGTGTGTATAATCGATTGCGTGTAGCACCATCTGTACGTAACAATCCTTTTTTTAGTATTCGGTTGATCAACGTTTTAACCGTTGATGGCTGCCAATCTTTCTGGTTGTGCATAATATGAATGATTTGATTGGTGGTAGCTTCACCTAACGTCCATATCACACGCATTATTTCCCATTCACTTGTTGTTAGTAATTTATTCATACTTTTAGTCTACAACTGTAAACTAAAAAACACAACTATTTTGAATGCTTTATAAATAAAAATGATTGACAAGACAAAGTGTACTGTGTATTATAGTACACGTAGTACAGATATCATGGGGAACAATGAAACACACAAAGGAACAGTTATTGATAGGACAATTTATAAAAACCTATCAAAATTTAATAAGGAAGTGCACAGATGGCGCAAATTCAACGCAGTCAACCATTATATGAGCAGTTAATGTGGCGTATTAAAGCGCAAATTGCGTCTGGTGTATTGCATATTGGTGATAAATTACCATCAGTCCGAGAAATGGCTTTAATTGAGGGATTAAATCCAAATACAGTGGCAAAGGCTTATAAGGCTCTTGAAACGCAAAATGTGATTGAAACGGTGACTGGTAAAGGTACTTTTGTTCGCGAAAACGAGGGTATTGTAGATGATAAATTATTAGCACAATTACGTTTAAAAATGACCGAAATTGTTATTGAGGCCAAACGTGCATCTATTGATGCCAAGCAGCTACATAGTTGGATTGAAGAATTATATGGAGAAATATCATGAGTTTAATTTTAGAAAATATTTCTAAAAAGATACACCATCATGCCATTCTAAATAATGCAAGCTTTGAACTCAAAGAGGGAGAAGTTGTTGGTCTAGTTGGGCGTAATGGTACGGGGAAAACAACTTTATTTAGAACAATATCTGGGGAGATGCAAGCTGATTTTGGTCGTATTGGTCTAGATAATAAAGATTATATGAAAACAATTGCAGTTCACGACCAATTATTTTATATTGATATGCCAGACAATTGGCTAGCATATTACACACCAAAGCGGATTAAATCAATTTTATCTGTCGCTTATGTGAATTTTGATTCAGAATGGTACGATGAACGTTTGAATCAATTTGGACTAAACAATAATAAACGTGTTCAAAATTACTCAAAAGGGATGAAAGCGTTGTTCACGATTATTGTCAGCTTCGCTAGCCGTGCCCAATATGTTTTATTAGATGAACCGCTTGATGGATTAGACGTATTAGTTCGAGATCAGGTAAAACAGTTAATTATTGACCGTGTTACAAAAAATAATACGACTGTTCTCATTGCGTCACATAATTTGGTTGAACTTGATACTTTAGTTGATCGTATTCTATTGCTAAAAGATGGTACAATTGATCGCGCATTTGCGATTGAAAATAATAAAAACATTAAAAAGTATCAACTGGCTTACGATGGGGATGTGATGCCAGAATTTCTAAGGAACAATGGGACGATCATTGCTCAGGTTGGTCATATTGTAACCATTGTGTTTGATAATTTTGATGAAGATATTGGTATTAGGTTAGCTGGATCGGATTTCAAGTTCATAGAAGAACTACCCATTAGCAGTGAAGACATATTCCGCGCGAGCTTTGCCAACGAAGTATATGCTTGGCAGCAAGAATTAGGGGGTGAACAATGAAACAAGCACTACGGCTATATGGCAGGATTAAATCTAATCAAATTATATTAATAGCGATCCTTGGTGTTCTAGTGACTTGTTTTATTGGGGGCGTGAATACATATTATGGGAGAGCAATAACAAACATAGGAAGTGACAGCGAGTTGGGAGGCGTACTTATGGGTATAATGCTCATAGCAGCAGGCGCCGCTACGTACGCAGATCAAACAAGACACTTGAATACCTGGTTGAGTACGCAAAGTGCCTCTAGAAGGCAGTTCTTCATCAGTAAGGTGGTGTGGATGATTATTGCGCCAATTATATTGGGTGCTGCTATTGACTTATTTATGTCCATTACAATACGCTCTGATAATTTGCACAAAGTGGCGAGTAACAATTTAAACGACGGTGTGGAATTATTTTACGTGGCTAGTGTGGTGGTGTTGGTTAGTACAATTGTTGGACCAATATGGCAAAAAATCGTAGGTAGTTTTTTTGCATTAGTTGTTTGCTCATCACTATCTGTGGGTGTGAACACAATATCTATTGACTTTGGGATGAAAGAACTAGTTCAAAACGCTGAGTTCACAACGTTAGTTACATTTATCGTAGCACTGCTCTTACTGGGTGCTAGCTACTATATTGTGGGCATTATCGGGATAGAAAGTGAACACGACGCAGTACGTGTACCGGCTTTGCGGTGGCCAGTGGTTATATTTGTGTTTATCTCAACACTGTTCTTGCCACTAAATGAGAGTCCACTGACAGCAAGCTCATTCGTATTACCAGTAGTTTTGAGCGTAATCACATTCATCTTCGTATTTAAACCAAAATTATCTTGGCAAAAATAGTTGATTCAATAAAAAGGGGAAAAACATGGCATTATTGGAAGTAAAGAACGTTAATAAAAAGTATGGTAATAGAGCAGCAATGGACGACGTCAGTTTCAACGTTGAAGCTGGTCACATTGTTGGATTGATTGGTCCCAATGGCGCTGGTAAATCAACAACCATGCGTGCTATTACTGGTTTAATGAGCTACTCATCTGGACAAATCACGTTTGATGGGCAACCTGTGACCTTTAATAATCATAGTGCGCTTGATAAAATTGGTAATTTGATTGAATATCCAGCCATTTATCCGAACTTAACCGCGCTAGAACACTTGAAGTTGTATGCAATGGACACAAAAAATCCCGCTGATTTCAAAGAATTAATGCATAAAACGCAAATTGACGGGGACAATTTTGGAAAACGCAAGGCGAAAAACTTTTCATTAGGCATGAAACAGCGCCTTGGTATTGCTATTGCGCTCATCCGAAATCCAAAATTAGTTATTTTGGATGAACCAATGAACGGACTTGACCCACAATCTGTTCACGACTTGCGTGAATTAATTCGCTCATTGGCTGAAGAAGGGGTGGCTTTCTTGATTTCAAGCCATCTATTGGATGAATTGCAAAAACTAGTTGATGATGTTGTAATCATTAATCACGGTAAAATTATTCAAACGGCTACCATAGAAACTTTCTTTATTCATGACCAAGCACGTTGGACATTTGACACTAGTGATAATGAATTAGCTCTACAAATAGCACAAGATAAAAACTGGCAAGCTACAATTGACAACAGTCAGTTGCAAATTAGTGGGGCAGAAAATTTGCAGCAAGTGATCACAGCACTCAATGCGGCCAATATACAAATTCAATCACTTAATACTGCAACTGGCAATCTAGAAAAGTCACTACTTGATATGCTAGCGGCTGATAATCAGGGGGAATAACGCATGTTAACATTAATGAAGCAAGAATATTACAAAGCATTCAAGCAAAATAGATTATACATTTGGTTGATTTTGGGATTTATTTTTCCCATTGCTATCATTGGTATCTTTAAGTCAACAAGAACAGCTGGATCGATTATTAACCTTGGTCAGTCCTTAATTTATGTTGAAATGGCAGGAATCATTATTACTGCTTTGTCTATCTCCCAAGAGTTCGGTTTTGGTACAATTCGTCCATTGCTGTCACGTCGCTTTAGTCGAGGTGAAGTGTTCATCAGTAAGTTGTTATTAAATATTAGTGTTTACATTGGATTGTTTTTATCAGCTTTTATTGGCACTGTTTTGGCTACTGCTATATTTGCCCCTAAATATGATTTCTCACAAAAGTTAGGATATATAGGGAACAGTTGGCAGGGCATGATGATTTCGATTATGGATGTAGCACTTCAAATGATATTTGTGGCTGCATTAGTATTGATGGTTACTAATATGGTCAAGAGCTCAGGAGCTGCTATTGGACTTGGCGTAGTTATGATTGTTGCTACACCAATCATCTCTGTCATTTCGTTAAAATTAATTGATTTAGCACCAATCTTGAAGTGGAATCCATTCAATATATATTTAGGTATTGCTAGTATTGGACAAGTTAAACCTAGTATAATGGCACAAATAATGGATATGTCACAAGGAGCAATGATATCAGCATACTTGATATATATTGTGTTGATGTACGGTATCGCTTATTTAATCTTTAGAAAACGCAGCGTTTAAAATTAGTAAATAATAAAAAACACGAACTCACA
Organism: Leuconostoc sp. C5; assembly: GCF_056530425.1. Lineage (NCBI taxonomy): Bacteria > Bacillati > Bacillota > Bacilli > Lactobacillales > Lactobacillaceae > Leuconostoc > Leuconostoc sp. C5. The sequence continues at coordinate 45,791 of NZ_CP134351.1, forward strand.
TTACGTTCGTGTTTTTTATTTAAAAATCGGCTGAGGAAGCATCAGTATGGAATCCACCCACGCCAGTGAGTGAATCTAATGATTCAATTTCTGCTGATGTTAGAGCAAAGTCGAATACATCGGCATTTGCTTTAATGTATGTTTCATGTGTTGATTTTGGTAAAGGTAAAAATCCCTTATCCAAGGACCAACGAATTAATATTTGCGGTACGGATTTATTGTATTTTTCACTCAGACTAACGACTTGTGGTAAATCAACGAGCTTTCCTGTACCTAGTGGGGAATAGGCTTCGTTAAGCATGCCATGATCTTTATCATAGTCAACTAATTCTTGTTGGTTATCAGAAGGGTTTAAAAAGTTTTGATTAACCATGGGTGCTATGGTTTGTGTTTTAGCTAGCGCTTCTAGATGTTCAATTTGGAAATTTGACACGCCAATGGCTGTCGTTTTTCCTATTTTATATTCGTCTTCCAAAGCACGCCAAGTATCCGCGTTTGCATCAATCCAGGCATCCTTTCCTTGTTTTTGAAGGGCAGCAGGATTTGGCCAATGGATTAAATATAAATCAACGTAATCTAAGCCAAGCTTGCTAAGGGATGTGTCAAGCGCTTGTATAGCTCTTTCATATGTGTGCGCATCGTTCCAAAGTTTAGTCGTCACAAACAATTCATCACGTGGAATACCAGAATCTTTTATGGCACGACCGACAGAATCTTCATTACCATATACAGCCGCTGTATCGATGTGGCGATAACCTGCTTCTAGAGCCCAACGTACAGACTGATAAGCTTCTGTACCGTTTGCACTTTGCCAAGTTCCAAACCCAATTATGGGAATTTCGATGCCGTTGGTTAGCTTATATGTATCTACAAGGGACATGTTATTTACCTCCGTGAGCCTTTTATTATACGGTGTTGTTTTGATAGCACCAGTTACCATCAGTATAACATGTCAGCCTCACTAATTGATTTTTAGTGCACGGAGAAAAATAATTATTTTAACACTGGTTTAATGTTAGTGCAGTACAGTGATTATATTGACAATAATACTTAATTTGTCAAATTAGCGAAGCCCCCTAAAAAAGATACACTCAATCTATTATTATTCTCTCAAATTATAATTCTCTTCTCTCCCCCGTATCTTTGGATGCGGGGGTTTCGTTTTTGAGTGGTGAAAGAATCTAGCTGTTTTAAAGTAACTAAAAAACACCAAAACCTTATCGATTTTGGTGCTTTTTTATACTGCTCCACTTGGATTCGAACCAAGGACCTGCGCATTAACAGTGCGTTATTCTACCACTGAACTATGGAGCAATTAGCTGAATTAATCAACTATTAAAGTATATCAACGTTGGAATATCTTGTCAACAGTTTATTGCGAAAGTAACTGCTTAATTTTTTGTAGTGCTGTTGTGAGCTGTGATTCTGATATTGTCAGTGGCGGTAACAAACGAAGCGTATTGTGCCCCGCACCCAAAGTAACAATTTTTTCATCCAATAAGTCAGCAACAACTTGCTTTACAGGTATATTTAATTCAATACCGGCCATCATACCAAGGCCACGTACTTCAACAACGTTCCTTAACTCTTTGAAGGCTGCCAATTCCTGCCAAAAAAGATTAATTTTTTCTGAAATATTAGGCAGAATTAAAGATAATTCGTCTAGCGTTGCACTAGCAGCACTCATAGCCAGTGGATTCCCACCAAATGTTGAACCATGTGCATTATATGAAAATGAACTGGCAAATTCGTTTTTAGCAAGCATTGCACCCACAGGGACACCGTTAGCCAATGCTTTGGCATTCGTAAAAATATCCGGTTGAAAATGATAATTTTCAAATGCAAACTTTTTCCCCGTGCGTCCCATGCCAGTCTGTACTTCATCAATCATGACTAAAGACCCATTATCATGAACTATTTGAATTAGTTCTGTAACAAAATCTTGATGCGCAGGAATGACACCTCCTTCGCCTTGAACAAGCTCAAGCATTACGCCAGCAACGTCTTTATTAAGGAGTTCTTTTAAACTATTAATGTCATTAAATTCTGCATACTGGAACCCATCTAACATAGGTAATCCATAATGAATGCTATCTTGTCCAGTTGCTGACATAGCACCATAAGTACGACCATGAAAAGAGTTTTTGAAAGTAATGATTGTTTCCCGCTTAGTCACTAAACGGGCTAACTTAATTGCCGCTTCGTTAGCTTCCGCTCCTGAATTAGCAAAATAAGTGGTATAATCTTCACCACCTAATTTTGCTGCCACAGTTTCTTGCAATTCATTTTCGTATAAATTAGGCAAGTGCCAGATTTCTTTAGCTTGAGCAATAAGTGCTGACTCAACAGCATCATTATTTGCGCCAACATTATAGACACCAATACCACTGGATAGGTCTGTGTACTCATTGTTCTTACGGTCAGTCCAGGTGGCATTTTTAGTTTTCTTAAATGTTAGTGGGGCACGTTGATAGTTTGGAAATAGCGTCATGTGATATACCTCAAATTGTGACAATAGTACCGGGATGGGTGACTGTATTTGTAATATGAACAGCGCGCACGCCATGACGTGCTGCAAATAAGGCACTGTTTACTTTTGGAATCATGCCACCGGTAATCATCTGTTTTTTTTGTAATTCTTCCATCGTTTTGGAAGTTAGATTTTGTAAAACGTTTCCCTTAATTTTCACACCAGAAACATCTGTCAATAGATATAATTCGTCAGCCTTTAGATACTTAGCCAGAGCTGTCGCTGCGTGATCCGCATTAACATTTAACCACTGACCACTATTAGTAATTGCCATCGGAGCAATAATAGGAATGAGATTTTTTTCCCAAAGGTTATGAATTAATTTAGTATTCACTTGGTGAATGTTGCCAACGTATCCGAATGTGTCTTGATCAATTGTGTGACCAGTTAACAGTTGATCACTTGCAGCATTTAATCCAATTACAGATAGGCCGTTGACACGGCAAGCTTCAAGTAGCGCAGGTTGTACCTGACCAAGGAGTGCCATTTTTGTGATGTTGATACCATTTTGTGTTGTAAAACGAATACCGTTTATCTTCTGAACAGGTTCATTAAGTTGTGACATTAAGGCAGAAATAGTGTCACCACCGCCATGAACAATTGCAATTTTATAATGTTGTTTTTGCCAAAATTTGATAGTATCAAAAAAGGCAGGTGTAAGTTGAGTGGCGGCGTTGCCACCAATTTTGATGACTATTTTTTTCATTAGACTTTATCTCCCATAAAACGAACAAGATGAGAATGAATTCTCACGTTGTATAAAGTGCATTAATTTTTACATATTCGTATGTTAAATCTGAACCCCAAGCACAACCGGATTCAGTACCGGCATGTAAATCGACATCAATGTGAATGTCATGCTCCTCAAGTTTTTCTGCCATGGCATCGGCATCAAAATCTGCAGGGGCACCATTTACTAATACAGCGATTTTATTAATGCTAATATCAATAAGATTTGGGTTAAGATCGACATTGCTGGCTCCAATAGCAGCGATAATGCGGCCCCAATTAGGATCTTTACCAAAAATAGCTGTTTTTACTAATGAGGAACCGACAATTTTTTTAGCAACCATTCGCGCATCAAGAGCACTTTGCGCATGATTTACAGCAACAGCAATTAATTTAGTGGCGCCTTCACCATCATTAGCAATAGCAATCGAAAGGGCGGTAGTTACGGTGTGTAACATGTCTTTGAATTGCTCATATTCAGCTGTATGATTCTCAATCATTTTATGACCAGCTAAACCGTTTGCCATTACTAAGACAGTGTCATTAGTTGATGTATCACCATCGATTGTAATTTGATTAAAACTTGTCTCAACATCTTCTGAAAGTGCTTGCTGTAAAAGTTTAGCATCAATGTTAATATCGGTCGTTATAAATCCAAGCATGGTAGCCATATTTGGATGTAACATGCCCGAACCTTTTGCCACACCGCTCATTGTGACAATTTTGCCCTGAATAGTGGATTGAATGGTAATTGATTTTTCCTTAGTATCAGTAGTCATAATGGCGTGCGCAAACCCATTTGTGTCGCCATCAATCTTTAACTGTTTGATACCGTTGATAATCTTATCGATTGGCAGTACTTTGCCAATAATACCGGTAGAAGCAACGCCAACCAGGCTGGTATCGATGTTTAGTTGTTGTGCAGTAAACTCTTGCATAGATTCCGCATGTGACACACCAATGCTACCGGTGACAGCATTAGCATTTCCAGAATTAACAATAATGGCTTGCAATTGACCATTTCGAATCGTTTTTTTATCCAGTTGAACTGGAGCGGCCTGCACTTGATTCGTTGTAAAAACCCCGGCCACACTAGCTATCACGTCACTGTAAATCCAACCGAGATCTTTTGATTTGTGCTTGAGACCAACGTGTTGGCCATCCGCGTGAAATCCTATGGGAGCAGCAATGTCAGCTGTTGATAGTGTTGTAATTTGATTTAATAATTCTGTCATAAGGATTTTCCTAAGTATATTTTTAGACGTTAGTATAATGAATATTATGCGTATTGAGCAATTAAATGAAGTCCTGTGCTTTCCTCTAGATCAAACATATGATTCATGTTTTGGATAGCTTGTCCAGCAGCGCCTTTGATCATATTGTCAAGAACACTAACAATGGTGAGGTATTTGGTATCAGGATTGTATGTTAGTCCGATATCAGTAAAGTTAGTACCGATAACCTGTTTGATGCTTGGTAATCGATTTTTGGGCATGACACGTACAAATTGCTTATTTGCATACGTTGCAGTGTATAATTCCTGAATTTTTTCGGCCTGGCTGTCGTCGTTTATCTTGACATAAGCACTGACAAAAATGCCGCGATTAATTGGTAGTAGGGATGTGGTGAATTGAATATGAGCAATATCGGATTGCCATTGTTGCAGTTGCTGGGTAATTTCAGGAATGTGTTGATGATGGTTGGCCTTATACATGGTGAAGTTTTCATTAACGTTAACAAAATGACTCGCTAATGTCAGGGATTTGCCAGCACCAGATAATCCGCTTTTAGCATCAATGATGATGTTATCTTTATCAAGCAGGTGGTTTTGTGCAAGAGGGGCAAGAGCAAGAAGTGTGCCCGTGGCATAACAACCAGGATTGGCAATGTAAGTTACTTTATTGTCATAAAAATCTGCTAAGCTGTAGTGTGCTTGTTGAATCGCTTCGTCAGAGGCTGGTTCGTTTTTGTACCATTTTTTATAAATATCAGCGGGAAGACGAAAATCACCAGATAGATCAATGACGGGAAACTTAGCTTGAATAAAGTCCTGAGCTAAATCTTTGGAAACGCCACTGGATGTTGCAAAAAATACAAGATCCGCTTCTTGCATAATATGCATTGGGTCGAATGTCGTAGGCGTTAAATTATACATTGATTTTAGATGCGGAAACTGTTCGCTAATGTCAGTGTTTTCTGTTTGGGTATTATGTATGGACACAACCTTAGCATTAGGGTGATTGTAAAGCAGTCGCAATAATTCAAGACCGCCGTATCCTGTAATGCCAACGATAGCAATTTTTATAATTTTGTCTGTCATGGTGTGCCCTCCTTGTGTTTGATGTTTTAAATATTAAACCAATAAGCATTTAAATACAATAAATATGCAAAACGGAATTGGATATTTTAAATTTAATGTATAAAAAAACACTTCATACGAAGTGTTAAGCTCGTGCAGGTAATTCAAGAATTGCTATATCAAGTACGTGTTCCATGCTTTTGGAACGTAATTCATTGAGGAAAAATCCGTTCTGCAGGTCCAATTTAGTATCTAAGGCGAATACAGTTAGTGTGTAGTTATGAGTCTTATCAGGAGGCATTGGGCCAATATAAGATTGATTTATGCTAGCATTGGCTGGGTGTCCTAACTTTTGCACATCATGCCAAGTTGAATTTGTACCAAATGTACCGCGTTTGGTAGCACGAAGATTTTCAGGAATATTAGTTACAGGGAGGTTTGCCGCTAACCAGTGAATCCAAGGGAAACCGCATACAGGAACGGCATCGTAGTCGATTAAACTGACAGACAATGATTGGGTACCAGCCGGCGTGTTGGATATTTCGACTGGGAAATTAGTGGTTGGCATATCATTGGTACGATAATTAGCAGGTGCATATTTTGCATACTTATCTGGTATAAAACCGTTATCAAGTGTGACATCTATTTTCATGATCATTCTCCTATTAAGTTTTTCTTGGCCTGTGCCAAACGTGTGCGAACAGCGATGGGCATTTCAGAATTATATTTACGAATGGATGAAATGGCATCAATAACAATCTCTGTGCGGGCATCTATGTCTTGTATGCCAGCAGTTTTTGAGTGTATTTCCTTTTCGAATCGTTCAATAAAATCAAGCTGGAGTTGTGTTTTATCAGCGCGGAGGGTCTCGGCTGCGGCAACTTCACCGTTAGACTCAAGGTCAGTTATAGCTATATTATACCCCTCAAAAAAGTCAGATGCATTGGTCGTATTTTTCCAAGTAATCGGTTCATTTGCTGCGTCAATATTTTTTTCTGTCGTTTTTTTCTTTTTGAAAATGTTAAAGAAAGACATAATTAGAAATCCTTTCAAGTATAAATATATAGTAATTTTTCATGTTCGTTTAATGGCGAACAAACGTTTTATCTGATACAATAAAAATAGTTTTTGAATCGGGGAAAATTATGGCAGCACATAAAACGGTATTTAATGACAAACAACGTATCTTGCGGCTTTATTCAGCATTGATAAGCCATCGAGCGCTCTCAATTGAAGAAATTGAGGACATGTTTTTTATTGGCCGAAAAACTGTCCAACGCGATATCTCCGAAATCCGAACTTTTTTGCATGATTTGCAAATCGGTGAACCAATTAAATCTGAGATTATTTTTGATCGTCATTCAAAGAAATATCGATTGACTGAGATGGAAAACTTATTTAGAGTCTTCGATAAAATCAATAAAATTGATGAAGAGGAATGACGCGGTTTTGGTGTGGATGGTTATTTATTGTTTGTTAGTTGGTCAAAATCGTCTACCATATCTTTAGGACCCACTACCGAGACAATGTCTTTCTCATGTAGTTTGTAGGTTGAATCCGGTGCCACAATAACATCCCCATCATGGCGAACAGCAATAACATTTAATCCAAATTTTTTACGAATATTCAAGTTACTAATTGATCGACCATAAAAAGCGGGGTTTACAATTTGAACCTCTGCCATTGAATAGTCATCAGATAGTTCAATGAAGTTTAACATATTAGGCGCAAGAAGTTTGCGTGCCACTCGTTCGCCCATTTCGCGTTCAGGTTGTACGACGACATCTGCGCCTATTTTTGTGAGCACACGCAGATGGGTGCGATTTTCAGCCTTAGCAATAACATTCTTAGCACCAAGATCTTTGGCGTTGATGGTCGCTAGAATGCTGGCTTGCATATTATGACCAATGGCAATCACAATATGATCAAAACTAGCAATGTCTAGTTTGCGTAACACTTCATCTTCTTGAGCGTCTGCAATGACAACTTGTGTTGCGATATCACGATAATCATTAACATGTTCTTCACTGATATCAATGCCTAAAACATCTTGCCCATTGGCAACCAATGTTTCTAAAAGGGCGCCGCCAAAACGTCCGAGGCCTATAATGGCATAGGTTTGTCTCATTTTTATTTCTCCTAACTATGGTTGCAAAACGCTATCCAATGATAACGGATTCTTCTGGGTATCGGAAGGGTGCTTTATCATCATGTACATTTAGAATGGAGAACATGACGGTATAGATTCCGACACGACCAATGAACATTGCAAGCATGATAATAAGTTGTCCAAAGGTTGTTAGATGTGGAGTCAGACCAAGAGTTAAGCCAGTTGTAGCAAAAGCACTGACCACCTCAAAAATAATGTATTCTAGCCCATAATGTGCAGTGTGCTCTTGAGTAAGCATTAATAGAAATGATAAGATGCCCAAGAATGCTAGCGATACGAAAACTAATAGCAGTGCACGAACAATGTTTTCGTGTGATAAGCGACGATGCGAAAATACAACATCCTTTTTCCCACGTAAAGCAGCGTGTGTTTGTAAAATCAACACACCAAGCGTAGTGGTTTTGATACCACCAGCAGTTGATCCTGGTGTACCACCAATATACATTAACATCATGGTTAATAACACGGTTGCTGAGCTCATTGAATCGAAACCAAATTGTGCGAATCCCGCGGTACGATATGAAATAGACATAAATAATGTATCGAAAATGCGGTTTATAGGTTGAATGTCTTGAACAGAGTTCATATTACGTTCGGTCAATTCAAACAACAACCAACCACCTACAATTAGAACACCTGTCATAACAAGTGCTAGCTTGGAGTGTAATGTTAGGCGATGTGTTGTCCGATATATGAGTAGATCACGCCAGACTAAGAACCCGAGAGAACCAGCAATAATTAGGAAGGCAATAATTAGTAGAATCCAGGGTTGATTATTATAAGCAGCTGTCCCGTGAGGTAAAATTGAGAAACCTGAATTACCAAATGCTGAAATGGCGTGGAATACAGCATAAAACATACCATGTTTCCAACCAAAGTCATTTATAAAGAAAGGCGCTAGCAACACTGCACCGATACTTTGAATAATAACTGATAGTTTAATAACATACCCAAAGACCACCCGTGTATCATAGAGGCTTTCCAAGTTATAGACTTCTTGAACCATCATTTTACTTCTTAAATCCATTTTTTTTCGGGTGGCCGTAAATAACAGCACTGAAAACGACATGAATCCTAGTGCGCCAATCTCAATCAAAACCATGATGACGATTTGACCAAAGGTGGTCCAGTGGGTTGCTGTGTCGACAACTGTGAGGCCAGTAACCGAGGCTGCTGAAGTTGCTGTAAATAAGCCATCCATGAAGGTGTGACCCACATTACCATGATAACTAAGGGGCAGCATTAGCAATAGCGCACCGACTGTAATGACTGTTAAAAAGCCTAATGACAATCGTTGTGGCATTGATATGCGTGACCAAAAAGTATGGCGTTGCGATTTGTCATGAAATTTTTGCATTTCAGCTGCAGTTGGTAAATCGATTTTTCTAGACATATTTATTTTTGTAGGGTTCTTTCTCAAAATAGATTGTTGTTTAATAGAGAGGTATATTACCTTTGTTCAATTATACACTGTGGGTTGTAAAATCGGATATTTTTGGATGATGAGCTGATTAAGATTAGCTATTTTACAGTATGATTTCACGATAATGATGACGGTTTACAAATGACGTCACTAATGTTAATATAAAATGTTCGAAAATTATGATAAAATTGTTAGATTATTATAATTGTAACTTATATTTATCATTTCTAGATAAAAAATAAACACGAATGCCATGAATTATTTAAGGGGACATATCAAGTATGATTCGATTAATGCAAAATAAAGATCAGAGGAATAATATTAGTGTACGTATTGCTATTTATTTGACCTATATTGTACAGGGATTTGCTTTAATTATTTTAGCGCAGACCGTGCAACAATTAAGTGAATTGTGGAATGCCTCAATTGCTGGTACAACTGCTGTCGTTTCAGCAATTGGTATTGGAAAGCTAATTGCTTATCCAATTTTGGGAGAATTGTCTGATCACGTTGATAGAAAAAAATTATTAATGATGGCTATGTTCATGTATTTAATATTTTTTTCTATTTTACCATTAACAAAGAATATATTTTTCGCCGTTGTCATAACCACGCTGGCAGGACTAGCCAACGCGGCATTAGATTCTGTGGCCTACCCCACATTATTAGAAATGAATCATGGTAAATCCAGTGGGAATGTACTGATTAAAGCAATGATTTCATTGGGTGAGGGGATATTACCGATTATTTTAGTCATGTTGATTAATCAACATATTTGGTTTGGTTGGTTATTTTGGGTTGCCACGGCTATTCTGGTAGTAAACTTAATTATCATGACCTCAATTAATGCAGCTGGTTTTTACACTATTCGTACCTCAAAAGGGGGCAAGAGAGCTACCAATAAGGGTACATGGCATTGGAATATTACAAAAATATTATTTATGATTTATGGATTCAGTGCAATGTGGGTGATGATTCATTTTACTCAGTGGGTCACGCGATATTTTCACATTGTACAATCATTTTCAACGGTTAGTTCGCATGTGCTAATGTCTTTTTACAGTATTGGCTCACTCATGGGCGTGGGTACTTTGTTTTTATTGACCAACCGGGGATGGATCAGCGAAAAGATATTGTTAATGATCACAGCGATAGGGACAATAGTTGGATTAGTTATTGTCGTTTTGAGCCAAGAAACAATCAGTGCTAGTTTCGGTTGCTTTATTTTTGGTTTTTCAGCCGCAGGAGGAGCGCTACAGTTGGGATTGAGTCAATTAATAGCCTCAGATCCAAAGTTTTCAGGCCGTTTGACCGGTCTCTATTTTTTCTTTGGTAGCATTGCATTTTTTGTTATGCCAATTGTCACTGGTCACTTTGCCGCACAACATTTGCAAGGTGTGATGTTGAGTTTGTTGGCTGTGGCTGGTTTGAATTTGTTTATTGTAGTCTTTAATTTTTATCATTCGCAACAAGTGCAGAAACAATAATTTCATAAACAAATACAAAAAAGCAAGACTAACATGTCTTGCTTTTTTTGTGTTTGTTATAAGTTGGACAGATACTTTTTCATCCGGTTCTGAAAATCAACTAGTGGCTCTGGTTCAGGTTGGCTCATCCAGACAGAAATAAACGATGTGAGCATTTCAATTAAGTATTCTGTGGTTAGAATGTCAGCAGCCAACTTGGGATTATATCGTGTAATTAGCGATAAATATTTGGATTTGATAAATGTAATCCAAATATTTCTAATGTATGGGCGCGTATATAAAAGGTGTAATTCTTCTTTCTTTTCGTAGAGCATCGGTGCCATGTCGTTGATAAAAACTGATATAAGATTATCATTGGTTGACAAGCTTGTTTCTACCTTGATTTTAACGTCTTTGTCAATCCGATTGATTACAGCATAAAATAAATCATCATATGAGGGATAATATTGTTTAATTTTCTGGATAGCGATACCAGAAGTTTTTTCTAGTTGTTTGAGACTAGGCTTATCTTCTCTGTTTGAATGCATATTGGCTAAGAAAGATAGTAAAATTAGCTCTTCATCATTGTCTTCACACGGATTAGTCGGTGGAATAATAAAAAAATCTAGAGGTAAATCAAACTTTTCAATAATTAAGAGCATCATTTCTGTTGTAGGGTGCCCTTTGTGACGTTCCCAATTAGAGACAGATTGAAATGAAATATATAGTTTTTCAGCGAATTGCTGTTGTGTTAGTCCGTTTTTTTTACGGAGCGCTTTAATTTTATTACCAATCTCCATAATAGTCTCCAAAATAATTCTTTGATACCATGATATAACATATTTGGAATGAATCCAATATTTTATCATAAAATGTCTGGATAATCACTAAAAAATGATAATTATTAGTGATAGATTTTGAAATTTATAAAAATCCACTTTGATATAATACTAAAAAGGATGAGAAATATTCTTTGTTTTGCACAACTTGAGCAAAAAGATTGTGGGGTACTGAATACTTCAAAGGTGATAAAAGGAAAAAAGTTAGATTACGTATTATTAAGGATAAAACTAGTAAAGAATAGTTTAACCGAAGTATAAATTTCAAAGGAGACATACGAGTGAATGCTGAAGAAACGATTACTCAAGGCGAGTATGACATTTTAGGAACTGAACAATTACAGAAAATTTATGGTGGTGATTTAGGTGAAGCTCTTAAATACTATCGGCAAGCTGCCGGTCTAACTGCTCGCGAATTATCTCGAAAAATGAATATCACACCAGCGGCTTTGTCTAACTATGAAAACAACAAAAGAAGGCCGGACTTAGAATTCATTAGAGATGTTGCTCATCAACTAGACTTATCAATTGATACGTTATTAGAAAGTATATGAGTTAACAATATGTTGATTTTGGTTGAAGTAGATTTGATTATTTGTAATACTATATTAGGTAGTAGATGAGGTATACATCATTTGCTATTTCTCATAAAGTATAAGAATTATATTTTTAGGTAGTGACACAAGAAAGAGTAATTAGTAATAATTTGAAGTTTTAAGGCAAGTTTTAAGGCATAAGATGAATAGAAGTAATGAAATACTCCAAGTTGTATCTTCAGCATCATTATTATTATGAAATGGTATGTTCCGCAACAACTTTTACAACGATTATGCTACTAGTCAGACGATAAATTGATTTAATAAGGTTGTATGTGCATATCGTAATCTGCGTGCAAAAAATACATTTGTTAATCTTATTGTGAATAATTTGTTATCCAATGACAAATTTGTGGGAAGAAAAATAATTATTACGCTGGAAATATGTGTGCACTTGCTAAGAATTTGCATATTTTTATACTGAGTTTTTAAGTAACAGATGTTAGTAAAGTGAAGATAACGGGGGACAGAAGTGATGTTAAACAATTTTGAGAAAATGAATATTGAACAACTAGAAACAGTGGTAGGTGGAGTAATGACTGGAAGAGGCCTCGCCAGAGCTATTGGAGGAGGGATTGTTGGTGGTGTGATTCGGGGAATACCTGGAGGGCCAGCTGGGATGTTCGTTGGAGCACATCTTGGGGCGGCAGCGGGAGCAGCTACTTATGCCGTAACTCATTATTAACAGTCATTGTACTGTGATAAATAATAGTAAGAGATAATTTATGAAAAAGATAAGCAATGAAAAGAAATTAATCAAACAGTTTTTACTAATGGATTGTGGCGCACTAGTATTTGGAATCGTATTTTTTTTGATAACAAATATGATGGGAGAAAAAACTACTATATTAGGTGCGGCTATAGCAACAATCATATTTTGGATATTTGATTTTGTTTTACGTGGATTTCTTGGCAAATTTAAAGAATGTTAATGTAGCTATTCAAAAAATGTAACATGCAATCAAATAGTTCAAACACTTCCAACTACATTTTAGTTATAGTGTAATGGAAGTGTTTTCGTTTTTGTGAAAGTAAACAACACAGATAAAAAAATGTAACAATATATCTTAGGAACTCAATGGATTTTTCACGCAAATTTTACAATAGCATACATGTATGTTTAATGTAAGATTTTCCTTTGTTATGCAACAGTTCAAATAAACATAGTACTTTAATGTTACCTCAAGATTTATCAACTCGAACCATGGTGTTGTTTATTTGTGTGTTTGGTTATTTATTCAGTATTCTAGACTTATCCTAAGTGTGTGCGAGACAAGCTAAAAAAGAATATAAACCCAATGCCTTGACATATAAGATGGGATTGAAGTACTCGTAACAACAAATTTTTGGAGGGGTAGATAATGACTATTGACCGTATAATAACAATTATATCAAGAATGATTGGACAATTTATTGAACTCGTCTTGGTAACAGTATTAATTTATCTTATTTCAAGCATACCCCATATTTTTATATTTATTGATCAGTCTAACGGTTGGCTTGTACTAATATCAATGGCAGCTTCAGTTGTTGTTTCATATTTTGGCTATCGTTACTTAGCATCAAAGACAACTGCTATTTTTGAACGAATTAATCTGAAAAAAATAGGATTTATTATTATCATGTTGGTCCTGACCAGAGTTCTGATGGATTTTATAATACCGGCTATATTTGGACAAAATCAAGATATTAGTTTAAATCAAAAAATGATTGAAAGTATGTTTCAGCAAGGTGGGATGGTAGCATTATTATTTAAACTGAATACTGTTATTATTGCGCCAATAATTGAAGAAATTTCCTTTCGTGGCATTATATTTGAAGAGGCAAAGCCTTTAGGGGAAGTTGTACAGTTCATTTGGCCAACGTTTGTTTTTGCGGCAGTCCATGGGCCATCGACACCGGAGCAATGGACGGTTTATTTAACTGCTGGCGCATTGTTGATGGTTGTTCGCTTAGTGACCAAAAAGTTACAATATTCAGTAATGTTTCATATGGCACATAACTTGATGGCAACGGTTGGCTTGTAGAATAAGGAAAAATAATCGTGATAAGTGGGAGTTACCTTAATTTGCTCTAATCAATAGGTAAAATGATTGCAACATCCGTGTTTAGAGAACATGGTATAATATTATTTAAGGAAAATTCCGCGAACAGTTTTTGTCCGCGGAATTTTTACAACCTATATAGAAAGAAGTAGAGAGTATATGACCGAATCAACACCAGTCATTGAAATGCGACATATTATCAAAAAATTTGGTGATTTTGCGGCCAATGATGACATTAACCTACAAGTCCAACAAGGTGAAATTCACGCGTTACTTGGTGAAAACGGTGCAGGAAAATCGACGTTGATGAACATTTTGACAGGATTACTGCAGCCCACTAGCGGTGAAATTCTGATTAATGGCAAAAAAGTATCAGTTGATTCGCCTTCAAAATCTGATGCATTAGGCATCGGAATGGTGCATCAACATTTTATGTTAATTGACGCCTTTACTGTAACAGAAAATATTATTCTCGGTTCAGAAGTAACAAAAGGATTGTCCTTAGACACTAAAACTGCTGCTAAGAAAATACAAGCTTTGTCAGATCAATATGGTTTATCAGTTGATCCAATGGCTAAGATTTCTGATATATCAGTTGGTCAACAACAGCGTGTCGAAATATTAAAGACCCTTTATCGTGGCGCTGATATTTTGATTTTTGATGAACCAACAGCAGTTTTGACACCACAAGAAATCGATGAGTTAATTGTCATCATGCACAATTTAGCACAAGAAGGTAAATCAATTATCTTGATTACGCATAAACTTGACGAAATACGTGCTGCTGCTGATACGGTGACTGTCATTCGTTCCGGTAAATCAATTGATACTTTCCCAGTTGCCGGTGTGTCTTCTCAGGAATTAGCTGACTTGATGGTTGGTCGTGAAGTTAGTTTTAAAACTGAAAAAGAAGTAGCTCAACCTGGTGCAGTGATATTATCGATTGATAACTTAGAAGTGCAAGATACACGTCGTGTTGCTGCTGTTAAAAACTTTTCGCTTGATGTGAGAGCAGGTGAAATTGTTGGTTTAGCTGGTATCGATGGGAACGGTCAAACAGAACTAATCCAGGGAATTACTGGATTAACAAAGGTACAAGCAGGACATGTTAAGCTAAAAGGAGAGGATATCACCAATAAAAAGCCGCGTCATATTACTGAAGCGGGTGTTGGTCATATTCCTGAAGATAGATTGCGTTTTGGTATGGAAGTTGAAATGACATTGTCTGAAAACTTGTCATTGCAAACGTACTATAAACAACCTATTTCAAAATCAGGTGTCTTGCAACCTGCTGAAATGGATAAATTAGCTGACAAATTAGTTCAGGAATTTGATGTGCGAGCTGCCAGTATTCATGTGACCGCGGGTTCAATGTCGGGTGGAAACCAACAAAAAGCTGTAGTTGCACGTGAATTAAATCGTGATAATGATCTCGTGATTGCTGCCCAGCCAACTCGTGGGTTAGATGTTGGAGCGGTTGAATATATTCATCAACGTTTAATCGCACAACGTACAGCTGGTAAGGCCGTATTGGTCGTTAGCTTTGAGCTAGATGAAATTCTTAATTTATCGGATCGTATTGCTGTTATTAATGACGGTAAAATTGTCGGAATAGTTGACGCTCAAGACACAAACAAACAAGAGCTTGGCTTGTTGATGACAGGTATGAGCTTAACAGAAGCTCGTGCGGCATTGAAAGAAGAGGTGGGGTCCTAATGATTGCACAAAAGAATAACCTTTCTGTGGCAATGTTTTCTGTTTTATTCGGTTTAATTGTCGGCGCATTGATTATGTTAGTGTTCGGCTATAACCCAATTTCTGGTTATGTTGCGCTACTTGGTTCGGCATTTGGTTCAATGCAGGATATTGGTGGTGTATTGACGCAAATGACACCTTTAATTTTGACAGCATTAGGGTTTGCAGTGGCTTCGTCTGCAGGATTCTTCAATATTGGTTTATCAGGTCAAGCTTTAGCCGGATGGGTTGGGGCAGTTTGGTATGCTTTGAGTTTTCCTGATATGTCAGCTATCATCATGATACCAAGCGCATTAATCATTGGAGCTGGTCTGGGTGCCATTGCTGGGTTCATTCCTGGTTGGCTACGCGCACAGTTTGGTGCTAGTGAAGTTATTGTGACGATTATGATGAATTATATTTTCTTATTTTTAGGAAATGATATCTTGCAAAATACGATGTCTAAGAATATTAAGGAGTCTGCAGAAACAACCAAACAAGTTGGTGCCAATGCATCGCTCCAGATGAAATGGTTGACTGATTTGACGCAAGGTTCAAGCATTTCAGCGGGAATATTTATTGCTTTAGCAATGATTGTTGTTGTTTGGTTTGTTATGAAGAAAACAACGCTTGGTTTTGAAATTCGTGCGGTTGGTTTAAACCCTGATGCGGCTAGATATGCTGGTATGTCAGCAAAGCGTAATGCTACAATAGCTATGGCAATATCCGGAGGTTTGGCAGGTTTAGCGGGAACCATTGAGGGACTTGGTAATTATCTGAACTTCTTTACGCAAAATGGGTCACCATCAATTGGCTTTGATGGTATGGCTGTTGCTTTACTTGGCGGTGGGTCTTATCTTGGTATACTTGGTGCTGCTGCAATTTTCTCTATATTAAAAATCGGTGGATTAGGAATGCCAATGTCTTCTGGTGTGCCATTTGAGTTGGTGGATATCGTTACAGCCTCAATTATTTTCTTTGTTGGTGTGCGCTATTTGATTCTATTAATTCAAAAGCGAATTAAAGATATGGACGAAAAAGCGGCGTTAGAGGCAGCCAATAAAAAAACGGCAAAAGCAAATCAGCAGAAAGGCGGTGAATAAAATGTCACTCATGGCAATGTTATCACTTGTTATATCTAGCACACTAGTTTATTCAGCACCTCTGATATTCACTTCAATTGGTGGCACTTTTTCCGAACGTTCAGGTGTCGTTAACGTCGGCCTGGAAGGAATTATGGGAATGGGCGCTTTTGCAGCAGTCGTCTTTAACCTAACATTTGCTGGACAACTTGGCGCTGCCACACCTTGGTTAGGCTTGCTAGCTGGTGCCATTGTTGGGGTTGTTTTTTCGCTAATTCACGCTGTTGCTACAGTGACACTACGTGCGGATCATATTATTTCTGGAACAGTCATTAACTTGATGGCCCCAGCTTTGGGTGTATTCTTAATTAAAGTTTTATATGGTAAGGGGCAAACGGAGTCCATCGGGCAAGACTTTGGTTATGCCACGGTTCCTGGATTATCAAAAATTCCAGTATTAGGGCAATTATTCTTTGAAAAAACATCTGGGCCAGCTTGGTTAGCAATTCTTGCTGCTGGGATATCATGGTATATTATCTTTAAAACAAAGTTTGGTTTACGTCTGCGCTCGGTTGGTGAGAATCCACAAGCTGCCGATACACTTGGCTTAAATGTTGCACGTTTGCGTTATTCTGGTGTGATGATTTCTGGATTGCTTGGTGGCATTGGTGGTGCAGTTGTAGCACAGTCAATTTCATTAAACTATTCAGCTAGCACAATTGTTGGACAAGGCTTTATGGCGATGGCCGCAATGATTTTTGGTCGTTGGAATCCATTAGGTGCTTTGGGTGCTTCGTTGTTCTTTGGTTTGTCACAATCACTTGCTGTGATTGGGGCACAGTTACCAGGATTGAAAAATGTTCCTTCAATTTGGTTACAAATAGCACCATACGTACTCACAATCATTGTGCTTGTGTTCTTCTTTGGTAAAACACGTCCGCCTAAGGCTGATGGTGTGAACTATATTAAAGCAGCTTAAATCACATAAAAAAGCGAATCTTTTGATTCGCTTTTTTATTTATAAGTAAGCTGCTGTTTTCTCAGCAATTGCATTAGCTGATTTTTGTAGTAGTACCTTTTCTTCATCGGTAAGTTGTAGATCAAATTCAGCAGTTACACCATCACGGCCAATAATGGCTGGCGTAGAAATATATCCTTCAAAACGTTCATCATAGTGAGAAACGATGGCTTCTCTGCGTGCATTGGATAGAACTAATTTTGCAAGAGAAACAGCAGCATGAGCAATGGCAAAATTCGTATATTTTTTACCGGCAAAAACGGTAAAGCCCCCGACACGTGCAGCCTCTGCAACCTTATCTAGATTAATATCGTACAACTTAACTAATTCATCTGCATTTTTTCCTAATGCATTAACGGTAGACCAAGCGGCAAATTGTGAATCGCCGTGTTCTCCAAGCATATAACCACTAATTCCGCGAGGATCAATTGCTAATGTATCACCTAATGCACGTTTTAAGCGTGCAGTATCTAGGTAAGTTCCAGTGCCAAAAACTTGATTCGCTGGGAGGCCAGTTGCTTTTTGATAGATACCAGTAATAACGTCAACAGGATTTGAGATAACAATGAGCACACCATTAAAGCCTGCTTGCTTTAAGTCAGATCCAACCTGTTGTACCTCTGGGGTATTAGCTTTTAGTTCTGTAAAACGATCGCCACCAGGCTTAATCAATTCGATGTGTCCCAGAGCCGAAATAACAACTTCAGCGTCTGTTAAATCTGTTACTGTTCCAGCGTGTACTTCGACATGATGATCTAATAGACTGGCAGCATCACGAAAATCAAGCTCTTCAGATGCAAGTTTTTCTGGATTTTTATCCACTAAAACAATTTCATCTGCTAATCCTTGTGCAATAATGATGTGGGCTACCGTTACACCAACATGTCCAATGCCAACAACACCTATTTTTCTCATGTGAGTACCTCGTTAATATATTATGTGTTACAAATTAGATTATACACATAATTAGTGTAAATGAAAACAGCAGTGGTACTGTCTCAGTGTCACTGCTGTTTTGGTAGGTTAAAAATTAACTGACAAAGTATTTTAAAATTTGCGTCTCATCAAGTGCTTTTTTTTCGTCATCGCGCACATCAAGTACAATATTACCGGCATTTAAAATAATTAACCTGTTACCATATTTCAACGCATCGGCTAAATTGTGTGTAATCATTAGGGCAGTCAGATTATTTGCAGTAACTTGCTCATTTGTTGCAAGCATCAGCTGCTCAGATGTCTTGGGATCAAGTGCAGCAGTATGTTCATCTAACAAAAGTAGCTCTGGTTTAACACGTGTAGCCATTAGAAAACTTAGTGCTTGACGCTGACCACCGGACAAATCACCGGTTGCTGTATTGAGACGACGGTCTAAATTGTTGCCCATGACCTTGGTTAATGCAGCATATTCAGTCAATTTTTTTTGTGTTAATCCACGACTTCGTAATGTACGCTTGCTACCTCGCTTTTCAGCAAGAAGTAGATTTTCAGCGACCGTCATTCTAGGCGCAGTACCCATTTTAGGATCTTGAAAGACACGAGCAATGTAATTTGTACGCTTAACGGCTGTTTCATGAGCAATATTATTACCGTTATGCAAGATTTTACCAGATGCTACTGATAGGTTACCTGCAATAGTGTTAAATAGTGTTGACTTACCAGCACCGTTAGTGCCCAAAACCGTGATGAAATCTCCGTCGTAAATATCGAAATTAATTGACTTTAGTATTTGAATACTATCCCCAACTGTGACAATGACGTCTTTAAGAGAGAAAACTGGTTTACTCATGTGGTGTAACACCTTTCTTAATTATTTTATCGAGATTCAGCGCATGACGCAGTTGCGGCAAAATCATAGCAGCAGCTAAGACGATAGCTGAAATAAGGTTGATGTCGTTAGTAGAAAAACCAAGTCGTAGGACAGCTAATAAGACTAAACGGTATAGAATAGAACCGACAATAACGGCAACTAAACGCTCATTTAATGTTAATTCACCGAAAACAACTTCGCCGATAATAATTGAAGCTAAAGCAATAACGATAATGCCAATACCCATGTTGATGTCAGCATAACCATTATTTTGTGCGATAACAGCGCCTCCGAAGGCGATAAGACCATTGGACAACATTAGTCCCATGATTGTCATGCGGTCCGTTTGAATCCCAATTGATTGTGCCATGTTAGGGTTGTCACCGGTAGCAATAAAGGCTTGTCCTAATTCGGTTTGCAAGAAAAAAATTAATCCTGCTGTGATGACAGCAATAATAACCAATCCTAAGAAAACAGAGTCAAAATATTTTGGTAAGTGCTGCAATATTTTGATAGAGAAAATCGACTTTTGATTTAGCAATGAGATATTTGCTGAACCCATAATACGGAGATTAATAGATAATGTTGCCGTCATGACTAAGATACCAGATAAAAGAATAGGAATTTTTCCTTTGGTATAAAGTAACCCAGTAATTAACCCAGCAATTGTGCCGACTAAGAAAGCGGCAATGGTCGCGATAAATGGGTCAATTCCGTGAGCAATCATCGCTACTGCTGTTGACGCACCTAAAGGGAAAGAGCCTTCAACGGTCATATCAGGAAAGTTTAAAATTCGAAATGTGAGAAACAACGCGACACCGAGCACGGCCCATAAGAGACCTTGCCCAATACTAGATACAATCATACTCATTTGAAGACTTCTCCTTTAGTTTCAGCTTCCTTAACCATGCTTGCTGGCAAATTGATACCTAGCAGTTTGGCTTGCTTTAAGTTGATGGTCATCTCGCCCTTTGTAATGGTTTTGACAGGGTAGGTTGCGGTGTTCTTACCCTTTAAGACTTGTCCGGCCATGACACCGGCTTGATAACCTATATCATACTGGCTAACGGATACAGTGGCGACGCCACCATCCTTCACCATGGTATCCACGGCAGGGATAACTGGAATTTTTTCTTGGTTGGTGACGTTAATGAGTGTTTTCATAGCACTTGCAACGCCGTTATCTTGTGGTGCATAGACAACATCAACTTGGCTGGCCATTGTTTCGGCAACTTGTTGCATATCGTTAGTTGTTGAAATAGTGTACATTTTAACAGTGTAGCCAGCTTTTTTAGCCAGTTTTTCCATGTTTTTAGCATTATATTCACCACCATGATCTGATGTTGTGTAAATAATACCTAATGTTTTAGCTTTGGGAACGACTTGTTGAACCACATCTAAATGTTGCTGCAAAGGAGAGTCACCAGAAACACCGGTCACATTATTTCCCGGGCGTTGCGTTGTTTTGACTAATCCAGACCCCGCGGGGTCAGTAATTCCGGCTAGGATAACCGGATTATTGCCATCAGCTGTTTTGGCTAAGGATAGGGCAGCTGGTGTGGCAATGCCGATTGTTAAATCAGCATTCTCATTGGCAAATTTTTGTGACATTGTTTTGAGATTTGATTGGTCAGCCTGAGCATTTTGATAGTCAATCTTAATCTTTTTACCTGAGTAACCTTGAGATTTTAGTCCCGCAACAATACCATGATGAATTTGATCTAGGGCAGGGTGCGTAACTAGTTGTAAAATGCCAACAGTTGGCACGTAAGTTGATTTTTTTTCTTGTGTGTTTGGTTTGCTAGTAACAATAAATGCTACGGCTAGAAATGCAACAATAATTGTAATTGCCGACAAAAGTCGTTTGTTCATGATATTCTCCAAATCTCTCTGCTCTTCTAAACTAAAATGACCTTGGCTCGCCACGCAGGGCTTTCCAAGGTCAAAAGAAAAGTCTGCATGGCATATTCCCATACAGACCCGATTGTTGCAAAAAATAGTCGGTATGGATAAAACAAATGTTTTAAACATCAGCTTTATCCGTTACCGAAAAGCTGATTCTACCGACGCCACCAGGCGTTATTGAGTTGAACTGCTAAGTTTTGCATAATTATCTCCGAGTTGTTTATGAAATAAGAATACTAAGAATTTGATGAGTTGTCAATAGTTTTTTCAAAATAAAAACGTATCAGTATGTGTCCTTTTAAAACAGTGTAGAATGCCTAAAAAGTTTTTCTCATAAGAAAAACTGAAAGAATAAGCAATATTTATGGATATAATAAAGATAAAAATATTATGTTTATTGTCAACGTAAACATATTAACTAAAAGGGAGTTATATGAATGATTTAGTCAATACTTTTTCAGAAGTCAATAATTTAGGTCGGTTAATTCGTGGCATGCGTGAAGCACGTGGCGTTTCTGTCAATGATTTAGTCCGAGCGACAGGGTTGTCGCGTAGTATGATTTCTAAATTTGAAAGAGGGCAGACAGACATTCAGTTAAGCAGCATGATTAAGATATTTAGTGCTATGTCCTTAACCTTAGATGACTTATGTCATGCGAGACTATTTGACGAATTTTTAATGAATGAATTGTGCGAAAAAGCTTATCAATTTCAAAATGATCACATCGTGTTAAAACAAATTTTAGATGAAATATGTAGCCGTGATTTTTTAATAAGACAAGAAGAAATTTTAAAATTAATTTTGCAGACGTTGCTCAATTCTAATCGTGGTTTGCCAAGTGAAGTTGAGAATTATTTTGATAACCTAGATGGCATTTGGTCTTTCGATACTTATTTGGCATTATTGGCAGAACCTTTCTTAACTCAACGTATTCACTTACGAATTGCTAAGGAATTAGCCCAGTATCAAGGATATCGTCCCAAAATTATTAACACCGCGTATCATGTTTTTGTTCATTAGGAGGTTGTGTTTAGGCTCCGGCATCCTACAGAAAAGATCACTCTAAGGAGAATGTTGATGAAAAATATCGTTATAACGGGTGGTACTTCTGGCGTGGGATTTTCCATTGCCAAAGAAATAGCAAAAGAAGGACACAATATAATTATTGTTGGTCGTCATGAATATAAAGCCCATATAGCTCAGAAGAAGCTAGGAAATAATGTTAAAGTAGCTATCGGAGACCTATCCGACGAAGCTGAACGTGAGGGTGTGATTGATGAAATTAAAAGGTCATTTTCACATATTGACGTGCTAATTCATAGTGCAGGTGTTCTCCCACGCAATGCGAGTGAAAATATCTATGTGAATTTATTACCACATTATTATTTAACGACTAGATTACGTGGCTTATTAGCAAACAGTAGGGTGTTGATTATCACAGGACACCCACAAGCAGTAAATCTTGTACCGATTTGTGAAATACAAAGTAGCGCATTTTCTAGAGCAGCGTGGGTAATCACGCACAAAACGCTCCTAATGATCTTATTAAATCAAATGTTGCGAGATTGCAATAGCACAGTCAATAGCTTTTACCTCGGACAAGTGAATGGCAATTTGATGAGATATACCAAAAAAATAGATAACACAGAAGTATCGGTAGGAGCATATTTGGCGCTTAATGCTACTTTAGAGAAAATGTCAGGCATATTTTTTGATGAAAATGGTAAAATAGTACAGCTTGATAATAAGAAGTATAATTTAAAAACAGCAGAAGAAATTTTGGCACCATACTTGAGTAAGATAACTACGTATTAGGAACTATCATATTGTGGATTAATGAATTGGATGTTATTATTCTATTGACTTAAATAGTAATAATTACTATAATTAAAAGTAATTGTTACTATTTATTGAAAAGGAAAAAATAATAATGGCAGAAAAAAATGATTTAAGCAGTGCATACCGACGATTAAAGAGTCCGAACGCGAAGACAAGAGACCGTGCTTTGAAATTATTAAAAGAAATCAAGGCTAAAAAGTCACAAAAAAGTAAATAGCTGTTCAATATGTGAAAAGGCATCGTATGTTATGATGCTTTTTTTGATTGGGCGCATATTTTTAACCGTTTAGTGCATTTTTACAACCGTTTATGTTATTGAAGTAGAAAAACTAAATCAAGTGTATATAGTTATTGTTATATAGATTAAAATACAACAAATTTAAAAGGGAGGGTGAAAAACATCAAATTACATCAGAAGGGATAATCATCAAAACTATCTGATGCGTTTGTTTATGTTTTGAAATTTAGATTGATCTTAATCGTGCTAATTATTGTTTATAATTGGGGAATTGTATGAAGTGATTTTGAAAAAAGTCATTTCAGGTGATAATGTGCATGCGCCATAGAACTGTTTTTTATGGTGATTCAGTCTACATACTTGGGACACTTAATTTGAATCATAAAGTGTTCTTGTTATTGAAGTGAGTTAATGGGGAGAAGGATATGAAATGGAATCGTTATTTATTCAAGTTCATTACCTTTGCATGTGTAGTTCTATCTTCAAAATTAATGGAGATGGACAATTTTCGAAAAAGCTAGTATGTTAGATCACAATTTTACATTGATCAGCTTCGGAAAATTTGTTGCACTATAAAAAATTTTTGGAGTAGTATAGGTCCACAATTGAAAAACACAGCAAGGGGGCTGTGTTTTTCAATTGTGGTGGTCTGTGATGATGAAGAACAATTGATATTGGGGCTCATCATGTCACGCTTGTGCTCGTGTCCTATTCCTTCAACCATGCGTATGGGAATCAAAAAAAAACGTACCACCTTTTTTACTCAAGGGTGATACGTTTTTTTTAGGTTGTGCACGCTATTGATGAATCAACGTGTTTTTAATGTGCGAAATCCAAGTGCTTTTCCCCGTGATGATACTAACTGTTCCAGTTTGTCCATAATGAATATTTTGATAGTCTTTTGGACGTAAGTTTAATATTGCACTGACCTGATAAAAATTACCGGTTTTTGTTGTAATAGGATTAGCAGGAATACTTGTAATATTGCCTGGTATCACCATGTGTTTGCTATTTTTTTCTGTTAAATGATAACGTATTGATTGATTTTCCACTATCTCTGAAATTTCATTTGCAGAGATATAAAAACTAACTTTTAAGTCAGGAGTTTTTTTGAGATTTGGATATATTTGTGCAATATTAGTTCCTTGAGGAATGCTAGTTAATTTTGTTTTGTTGATTAATAAATTGACCGTGCCGGATTCAGTAGCGATGATAGTATTTTTGCCACTTGTTTCTGTTGCAGCGTGTTGTATTTTGGTCTGTTCAATTTCTTGATTAAGCGTTTCTAATTCTTTCGTAATAGAGGCTAGTTGTTGTGATTTTAGTTCGTTGAGCTTGTTTGTGAGCGCATCTTCTGCTAAATTTGTGGAAGAAAAACCGGCATATTGTGTCTTATAGCTAGTTAACGCGTCATTTATTGAATCAATTTGTTGTTGAATACTAGTTACAGTTTCTTTTTTTAGTTTATCTACCTGTGAAATGGGCAACTCTTTTGTTTGATGTTGGTAGTCTAAGAAGGTGCTGTAGTAGGCATTTTTAGGTGATAAGCTTGTGTTTTTTATTATGGCATTAATCAGGTCTTGATACTGGCTAAGCTCTGAATTTTTCTTATTTATAGCTTCTGATATAATTATTTTTTGCTGTTTGACGCGATCTTGGTCATTGACTTGTTGCTGATGGTCTGTAGACAGACTGCGACGTTGAGAAAGATAACTTTGGTATGAAGTGGAACAACCAAAGTTATCGTCATCAGTAAATAAATTTTGATTCTGTTTTATGCTGTCTTTATAGATTATTAGTGCTTGTACATGTTCTTGCAGATTTTTAAGCGATGATTTTTGTAATTGTAAATTGGTATCTGATTCAGTATTTTGATACTGAATCAGAATATCTCCAGCAGTGATTTCCTTTTTTGTAAGTAATTCATTTTTAATGATGGGATTATTACTTGTTGATTGTATCGTTCTAAGTATTTTGATTGGTGCTATCTCTCCAGTGCTTTTAATAACAGTTTCTTTATGAGTAAGGCAAGCAAGCAAAATAAGCAAGACCAAAAGAATAAGTGTTGGAAAAATGATGAGTGTTGTGAAATTTTGATATCTTTTAGTATAAAATTCTGAGCTTTCTAAAAGCCTCTCGTTGAACATAGTTGTACCTCCCATTATTAATGCTTTACAAGATGATAGTATTTTGATTTTTTATGTATAAGTTCAGCATGGCTACCATCTTCACTGATGATCCCTTTTTCAAGCAGAATAACGCGTTGGACTTTTTCAGCAATAGTCAGGCGATGTGCAATAAAAATGATTGTTTTATTTTTAAGCGATAATAAATTATCAATAATCTTTTTTTCAGTTGCGACATCAAGATTACTGGTTGATTCATCCAAAATAAGTATTTGAGAATTACTAAGGAGGGCTCTAGCTAAAGCGATACGCTGCTTTTGGCCTCCAGACATGCCGCCTTCCTCTGAAATTTCGGTTTGATAACTTTGTGGCATATTTTCGATGTCATCTTTAATGTCAGCAAGCTCAACAGCATGTAGGATGTCTTCTTGTGTTGTGTTTTCACGAGCACCTAGTGTTAAATTATCTAATATGCTTCCAGTAAATATGTATGGGTTTTGTGGTAGATAAAGAATATGTTGCCTTAAATTTTGTCGTTGAACGTGTTTAATGTTTTGTTCACCAATAAAAATGTTGCCAGCACTAGGAGATATAAAATGAACAAGTAGTTTGGCTAATGTTGACTTACCGGAACCGCTAACACCGACCAGAGCAATTTTTTCACCAAAGGGGATCTTAATTGAAAAGTGGTGTAATATGTTCTTTTGATAACCATATTGATAGCTGACGTCGTCAACTATAATGTTATGAGGGTTGTTATGATGAAGCTCTTGTGATTCTGATTTTTTAAACTCTGATTTTACAAGATAGACTTCGTTTAATCGTCGGTTAGCAACCGTTGCCGTTTGTAATTTCGCCTGCAAGTTAATAATATTTTGGAAAGGCTCAGTAAAGTAGCCTAGTAATGCATTATAGGTAACTAACTGACCGACACTAATTTGATTACTAATCACTAGCTTGGCACCCAACCATAAAACGAGCACATTGATAATGAGTTGAGTTGCTTGTTTAATACTATTTTGAATGGCTTCGCTTTTTTGATGGGCAAAGGATTTTTTTAAATAATCGACAAATTCACGATCAATTTTTTGGTAGCTCGTCTTCTCGCTTGTCAAAGATTTTATGGTTTCAATACCATTGATGTCTTCAATAATAGATGAGCTCAGCGTTGCATTACTTGCCATCTGTTCTTGATTCAATCGTTCAAATGGCTTCATGAAACAATAGACAATCAAGAAGTAGATAGGAAAAGAGATTAGAGATAGCAGAAAAAGTTTTGTATTTTGAATTGCTAAGACGCTGCCAACAATTATCGTGATACCTAAATCTAAAAAAAGTGAGAGAATTGTATTTGCCATGGCATCAATAATGGTGTTGGCGTCATTAAAACGCGTGACAATTTCACCTGTTCGACGTGTGGCAAAGAAATTAACAGGTAATTCGAACAAGTGCCGTATGTATGATAGTATGACTTCAATCGATAATCGTTGTCCCATAATAGTTAACAGATAGGTGCGAGCAAAACTAAGTAGCTGTTGTAACACATAGGTGGCAATGAGTCCTAATGAAACAACGGTTAATGTGTTAGACATAGCACTAGGAATATAAGCATCAATCACTAGTTGCATATAATAAGAGCCAGCGATACTAATTAAAGTGACTAGCAAAGAAGCGACGACAATATTAGCAATTAATCCTTTTTGTCGACTAATAATTGGCAGAAAGGATAGGATACTGTTTTTATTTTCTTTAAAAGGTTTATATCTGGGTGAAGGCGACATGAACAATGCTACACCAGTCCACTCTTTAGAGAATTCTTGTAACGTCATTGCGGTTTTAGCAACTGTTGGATCTGGATCTGCAATGATAACTTTGTTTTTAGTGAATCCGTACACTACATAATAATGCAAATATTGACCTTTTTTCTCAACATGAGCGATGAACGGCAGAGGCAAATCTTTCATGTTGAATAAGGTAAGGTCAGCTTGAATAGGACGGACATCCATATTGAATGATTCAGCGGCCTTCACTAAGCCTAGCGCCGTTGTACCCGATAGGGATGTTTGACAGCGTTCACGAATGTTAGCTAATGAAACATCTGAGCCGTGTCGCTTTAAAATCATAGCTAGTGCTGCTACGCCACAATCTTTTTCTTCAAGTTGTGATATATAATGAAACTTTCTCATGCTTATGCGCTCCTATAAAATAGCTTTAAAAGTTTATTTTATAGTGAGAATGGCATTTTGTTATTAATTGATCATAATTGGTTGTTATTTTGTGTTGAATGGTGGACTTTTAACCATTCAATGTAATCAAATGATCATTTAGTGTATGATGTATTCATTATTCATTCTTTGTTGTATATTTAATGTATTCGTTGCGCAACGATAGAAAGAGGCTATTGTTACAATGTGAAATAAGTTCGGAGTACTTTTAAAATGAAATTGTTCGTTTTTATATGTAAACACATACACAAGAAAATTTATTAATGGATTGCGGTGCAATTATGTTTGGATTTTTTTTAATACCTGTAACCATAATGGGAGAAAAAACATCTTTATTAACTGCTATTATAGCAGCAGTCATATTTTGGATATTTGATTTCCTTTTAAGTGGTTTTATTTGTAAGTTTAAAGAGTGTTAATTTATTGTAATAGCTTCATTCTTTTTAGTAATCTTGTGTGTCTTATGTATAGGGAGTCGTAGCTTGTAAAATTAAACCAAACAATTGAACAAAAATTTTGTGGATTTTTCAGGGGTAATTGACTAAAATCAACCATAAAGAATTTTTCATTTATAAATTAAAAGTATTGTCTATTTTATTATTATCATGTTTAACATTTCACATGGAATAGTTTATTTAAAGGAGAGTTTATGAACTCACAATCATTGACTAGTTTGTCTGAATTTGAAGCTATTGATAACGGGCAGCTTGAACAAATTGAAGGTGGTATCTTCCCACTCATCATCGGTGGGGTAGTTATTACCAAGGGAGCGGTTATAACAGGTGGTTTATTAGCGGGAGCAGCGGGAGTAGGAGCATATGTTGGATATAAAGCAAAGAAAAATGGATAGTTTTAAAAATTTGGATCACTCAGAACTTTCTGAAGTTGTTGGTGGCGTGGTGCCAATAATAGTGGGTGGCGCTGTAGTCCTGAAGGTGGCTGCTGGTATGGGTGGTGCTTTTGCGGCTGGATATACTATTGGATACGCGCTCACAAAGAAAAAGTAAGGTAAATAAATTATGACTATAACAAGCAAAAGTGTTTTAAAGATTTTTAGTTTGATATTTGTTATTTTACTTAGTGTTACTGCATTGCTTATATATACTAACATCATTGATAGTATCAAAAATTTTTATATATTATACATTTTTTCATTGCTTGCTTTATACTTTAGTTGGACCTGAAAATTAGAATGAGCTTATGTTGTGAATAACTGCGATGTAAGTTCTTTTTTTGGAAATAAATTAAATTATATTCTACAAATAGACGAACATGATTGTGGTGTAGATGCCCTAGCTAGGGTTTTGGTTAAGTATATGGGTATCGTTAAGACTGTCAATGTTTTAAAATTTGAAAACGATGCTTATTCAAGAGGGCTTGGGTTTATTTGATAAAAATTATCCTATCCTTTTATTGCTCATTTCGTAAACTAGAAAAGCATCACCATTATCATTGCTTCTGGTTGTTATTTTGTGCTGAATGGTAGGCTTTTAACCGTTTAACATTTCAACATGACTACTCGTTCCATTCATCTATAGAAACACAACAAGTTAGTGTATGTTTAGTTCTATCGCTGCGCAGCGGTTAAATACCAAAATAATAGGGAGAAGTATGATCAACAGTACAGCGGTTAAGGAATTAAATGACATGGAATTAGAAAGCATTAATGGTGGTTGGTCACCACAAGGTTTTGCTATTTCCTTTGTACTTGGAGGGGCAGTGGGTGTTGGTGTCTATTCAATATATCAATTCGGTATGGACCAAGGATATCGAAACAATAAAAAATAGGATTATATTTATTAAGGAGGGTATTACGTATGGCATTATTTAAAGAATTAAGCAACAAGGAATTGGTAAATGTAAATGGGGGAGTAGTCCCAGTAGCTGTAGTTTTGGGTGTGCCAACATTAGCACTTGGAATATACCAGGCTGGATATGCGGCAGGAAAAGACAGAGCTCAAGCTGGCTTACGTCGATGAAATATCTACTGTTGCTTTTACAGTGTCTAATATTTATCGCTTTATGTTTATTGGTAATATTAATAGGGTTAAGTGATCAACATCGTTTTGGAGCTTTATCATATCATGCTATGAATAATATGTTTGTTTTGTTGATGCTTCTCCAGTTTGTGTTGTTTTTAATACCCAATAAATTATTAGGTGCATTCGAAAACAGTTTGTCCGGATATTTGAGAAAAAAATCATTATGGAAAATTGTTGTATGGACAGGAATAAGTGGTGGCATATTGTCGTTGAAGGAAATAGTTTGTAATAAATTTTAAATTCATATATCTTACATCAAGGATTAAGATGTTTGCGAAACTCTTAAGTAGATTTTTATGGCATGGAGAAATCCATGCTTTTTTTTTGCAGTAAAATTGGTATTGAGCAATTATTCAAATAGTCACTCAAAGATTAGCTATAAATTGCTTTTGAATGTATCATGAATGGTTGTTAATACTCTGTAGATGGACCAAATGGACCTTTTACTACCCTAAAATAGCCACTGACCTCACTTATGTATATATTGTTAATAAATTTTTGTATACTCGAATTATTCGTTGCGCAACGATAAAAAAATATGGGACTAGGAGAAGAGTCATGGATAACTATCTGGGATTAAGTAACTTTAAAGAGTTGAATTCTGAAGAATTACTGGATTCAGGAGGAATAGCTCCTCTGATTGTAGCTGGTTTATGGATCGCTGGAGGAGTTGGCGGTGCTGGAGTTGCCGGCTTCGCTATCGGAGCGACGGCTGGGTACATTGCTAATAAAAAGTGAGGAGAATAAGAAAATGAAAGAATTGAATACATTTGCTAATTTATCAACAGAAGAAATGAAAAATATTCATGGTGGAATTATTCCTGTTAGTCCGAGTACTGTTAAGTGGTATTGCGCTGCAGTTGGTGGTGCCTTTGTGTGGGGATATGACAAAGGATATCAATTTGGAAAGGATTTGGCTAAATAATAATCATGACAGATGATACGAACGCTGCAATAGCATTAGGAGCATTTATATTATACTTTGTCATTGCAGCACTACGTTTTTTTACAGATGTAGGTATCTTAAATATTATTTCTGCAAGAGACTTAGAGCAAGCATCTCATTTTTTGCTAATAATAACTTTTGTTAATTTGATTGTATGGCCATTAAAAAAAGACAGTAAATTTTCTCTTCTTCGGTAAATAGTATTATATAGTTGTCTTTTATTACATAAAATACTATTTTATATAATTCAATTGTAAAAAAACAATCACATTACTTATTCAAATTAGACAGATGGCAAGAAAGTATATGGTTATTATAGGGGAAAACATATCAAAAGTTCTCAGGTTACTGCATTATTGTTAGTGATGTACTGTTGGGAAACTATTAATTCTAGCTATTGCAGATCATACACAAAAAAATAAAAAAGTCGGGTTCACTGAGATGGTAACAGTGAACCCGACTTTTTAGTCACAGGAGGTTTCTTAATGCTTTTATTTTTCTTCGGGAAATTAGACAAGTCAGTTGATTATGAAGGATAATTTCATTATTGACTTTATCAATTTGTTCAATTTTATTAATATTTACAAGATAGGAACGATGGCTACGGAATAATCGATCATCCATCGCTTCGATATCTTGTAATCGACCTGTGAACTGGATACGTTTATTTTTACTCACTAAAGCGATTTGTCGTGTACCAGATATTGTTTCAAAGAATAGAATATCATTGAAGGGTATCTGAAAATGGCATTGTGAGGTATTGTAGTGAAATAAGTCTAGAGGCTTATCTTGATGCTTTTTTTCTACAAGATGAGTTAAGCATTCTTTTAATTGCTGCTTAAAATCACTTGATGATTGCGTTTTATCTATAAAGTCCAGTGCAGAAATATGATATTGGAAAGTAAGTGGCAAGAACTCAGAATGAGTCGTGACAAAAATAATAGCAGCATATGGATCATGTTTTCTAATTTCTTTAGCGACCTGAAACCCTTTTTTATCCGATCCTTTGATTTCAATATCGAGAAAGTATATGTGATGCGTTCCATTACTAAGTAAGTGCTGTGATAATTGTTCTGGCTTTGAGTAAGTGTTAATCTGTTGGCATGACCAATTGTTTTCCTGGACTAATTCGTTTAAGTAGCGTCGCAATTTTTGTTGCTGTATGATATCATCTTCTAAAATGTTGATGTGCATAAAATTTATCCTTGTGTAATCAATGTCTGTCGGAATCGATAATTGCTGTATTCGGTTTCTATGTGTGCTTGTTCATAATTACTTAAGATATGTTGCATATTGCTCAATCCAATGCCACGATTAGCTCCTTTACTAGTTACGCCATCTTGAAAAATATGGCCGATATTAATAAATTCTTGGTTAGTGGAATTTTCAATAATGAGACGGTGCTCCTGCTTAATATTATCTGTAATAAACGCAATATTAATAAACGCCACTGAGCATGCTTCGCTGGCTTCAATAGCGTTGTCTAATAAAATACCCAGCATACGAATATAATCAAAAACATCAACGTGACAAGTGGACCATTTTTGTTCAATTTCGAATTCTATATGAATACCTTTTTCTAGTGCTAAAATAATTTTATTTGATAGAATACTTTTGATCGCGGGGATGTCGATTTTTGTTAATGATCCTAAGGTGTGATTCCCATGATTTAATACATTCGGGGAGTTTTTTAATACATCTTCATATATAGAGCGAATCTGATTGATATCACCGGCTTGTATACTTGTTTCTAAACTGACAATTAGGTTGGCATAATCATGACGAAAACCATTGATACTTTTATAGAGATCTTCGATTTGTGTTGTATAGGTTGTTAAATGATCTAATTGCTGTTGCTTTTGCTGCGCTAATTGAAAGTTGAAATAATTTTGGGTAGTATTCTTAAGATAAACCAATAATGATATTAAACTAATAACAAAGAACATATTAACAGCATTTTTATATGAAGTATTGTTAAATTGGTACGTCAATAAATAAAGTATTAGGCTAATAGACAATAGTGAGTTGATAAATTTCAAACGATTGCTTTTCTGTAAATGTTGGTTTTTTCGTATAATTTCTAGATTCGGTGCAATCAGTTTGATTACACCAAACTGTATAATGCCTATGAGTATTGGTGTAGCAATGCTGTCATAGAGAGTCACAACATCGTCTACAAAAAAGTGCGAAGGCAAAAATAGTTCGCCAAATGATTGAAGTATAGTTCCTAAAGCAGATACCGTTAAAATGGCGTATAGTCCATAAAAACAGATGAGATGAATATTTTGAGTTTGTCTATTGGGAAGTACCCCCAACAGGACTAAGTACAATACTTGTACAGAGTGCCCCAGTATACTCAATGAGTGTGTTGTTACTAGAATCACTATTACAAATAAAACAAAATAGCGTAGGCTGTACTTTGTTTTACTCATCGCACAGAATATAATATATTTTATGCCTGATAAAAATAGAAAACCAAACATAACGTTAATCATTACTAATATATACATAACAAGTTCCCCCTAACTCTAGTTACATTTTACATTAAAAGATAAACGTTTACCATTAAAATCAGCTCAGTCAATTAAGTAAACCAAAAACCATTAACGTAATGTTGTTGACCGTTCAATGAGACAATATTGAAGTTTTATAGAATAGTAGAGATAATGGTTATACAAATATAATTTGAGGGGGTTAAAAGTAATGGAATTAGAACAATTCAAAAAATTAAATCAGGAAACGTTAACTAAAGTTAATGGGGGAGATTTGCTGCGTGGTATGTGCAGGATAATGAACAACGCACATTTTTTTTGAACTAAGTAGTAACTTATAAAAATATTTAGAAGGCCACTAGTCTTTGAAAATTAGTGGCTTTTTATAATACATTAATTAGTATCAAAAATTTTCTGTTTGATATCACCCAGTAAACTAGTATAATAGCATTTATAATTACAACTTGACAAAATTTAAATGGGAGAATTATGAATAAAATATTATCTATCGGTGGGTCAGATACAAGTGGTGGCGGTGGTATAGAGGCGGACATTAGAACTTTCGAAAAATACAACATATTTAATTTGGTTGCTATTGAAAATATTGTGACTATGGCACCACAAACATGGGCAGTGACACAATATACAGTGCCAAATCATCTGTTTGCGTCTCAATTACAAACAGCGGTGGCGGTTGATCTAGCTGGCATTAAAGTTGGTATGGTTTCAGATGTTGATAATTTCAATACACTGGTTGGCTATCTAGAAAGCGTGAAGCCTAGTGCATTGTTAGTGGATCCCGTCATGGCTACAAAATTGTCAATCGATAATGATCGTACGGTTGATCTAGAGACTTATAAAGAAAAGTTATTAGCCAAAGCGGACATTATTACGCCCAATATTTTGGAAGCAGCGATGTTAACGGGAGTGAAGTCTATTAACAACGTGTCCGAAATGAAAGTAGCCGCTGAAAATCTATCTAGCTACGGCATCAAATATGTTGTCATTAAATCAGGTAGTAGGTTTGATAATAATCTAGCTACAGATATGCTGTATGATGGCACTACTTTTGAAATATTCCAACGAGAATTGATAGCAACTGATTACAATCATGGTGCAGGCTGTACTTTTTCTGCAGCTATATTGGCGAACATTGTGAAGGGGATGCCGATACACGAGGCGGTTCTTGATGCCAAAAATTTTACATTTCAGTCGATAGAAAATGCAGTTAGAGTCAATCAATTTGTAGGCCATGTTTGGCAAGGAGAAAATGGTCATGAGACAACAAAATAGGATAGTCATAGACATTGTGTTAGTTGCTTTATTTACTAGTATTACATTTGTAGCGACCAGTATACAGGTTCCAATGCCGGCACTGATAGGAAAACCATTTGTACATTTGGGCAACTCAGCAGTGCTCCTTTCAGTACTCTTATTAGGCTATAAACGGGGTGCATTGGCTGGTGGCTTTGGATTAGCATTATTCGATGTGATGCATGGTTATGCCATGGAAGCGCCTTATTATTTTGTTGAGTGCTTCATTGTTGGTGGTGTTGCGGCCTATGTGTTTTCATTAGTAAACTATAAACAACATGGAACCAATTTAAAATTAATTCTTGTTATTCTTTCAGCTGTTTTTGCTAAATTAGTAATGACAACGGGGCATAATTTTGTGATGAGCTTATTTAAGGGGATGACACTGCAACCGGCAATAATAGCTACTATTTCATCTCTTTTTCCTACTATAATTAATTGCATTACGACATTAGTTGTTGTCTTTGTGATATATCGAGTACTAGCTGAACAGTTTAAACGATTATTTGTAAGAAATAATTTTAGTTAAACTTCGACTTAACGGTAAAAAGCTATTATCTTATTATTTATAGGATAGTAGCTTTTTTGCTCATAACAGTTGTGATTAACGAACACTATTTTTTCTGACGGTGGTTTCTGAATTAACTCTAAAACGACTGAAGTATAGTAAGATAAAGATATATTTTATTAAGCATAGTGATTGCCATAAAATGAGGGGAGCAAATATGGTCAAATTTAATTTTTCATGTACCAATATTGATAATTTGAAAAGTTCATATGATTTTGTAGTTATTGGGTCGGGCGCGACGGGCATGACTGCTGCCATTCAGTCGCAAGAATTAGGGCTGGATGTGGTTATATTTGAAAAGTTAAATAGCCTAGGGGGTAATTCAATGCGCGCGTCTACTGGTATGAATGCTGTTGAAACGATGACACAATTAAAGTATCAGATAATTGACTCGCAGGAATCATTTTATGAAGAGACACTTAAGGGTGGAAAAGGTAGTAATAATAAGGAATTATTGTCATATTTTGTGAGACATACTGAATCTGCAATTGAATGGTTGTCTTATCATAATATTGAATTAAATGAGATTGTATCGACAGGTGGTATGTCAAAAAAACGCGCTCATCAACCAACCGGTGCCACTGCAATTGGCGGTTATCTTGTAAAGGGGCTGCAACAGCAGTTAGCGGAGAAGCGCATCCCCGTCTTTAATCAGACAAAAGTCTTATCTTTAGTTAAGAATGATGGTCATATCTCGGGGGTTGAGATTGAGCACCCGCAAGCAGGAAAAAAGATTATTAATGCCAAAACAGTTCTGATTGCTAGTGGTGGGTTCGCACAGAATCGTGCCATGATGTCAGTATATGCTCCTGATTTATTAAGGTTAGGCACGACAAATCATCCCGGTGCGACCGGTGACGGTATTAAGCTTGCAACAACTGCCGGTGGTGCACTGGTAGATATGAACAAAGTACAAGTTCACCCAACTGCCCAGCAGGAAACGGATCATATTTATTTAATAGGCGAGGGATTGCGCGGTGCTGGTGCTATTTTGATCAATCATTTAGGCAAACGCTTTACTAATGAAATGGCTACGCGTGATCAGGTGACTAAGGCCATTGATGACCTGCATCAGGATGGAGCGACACTGGTATTTGATCAGGGCATTTGCGAGGCATTTAAAGCAGCCGACTTTTATGTTGCCATGGGGTTAGCTGTTTCAGGAAATACAATATATGAGCTAGCGGAAAAAATAAGTGTAAACCCTAATAACTTGGAAAAAACAGTAAGTAGTTGGAACATGTATCAAAAGGCCTTTGAGGATATAGCATTTGATCGCCAGACAGGCATGGATCGTGGTATTGAGAAGTCGCCTTATTATGCAATTCACATTAAACCGGCCGTTCATTACACAATGGGCGGAATAAAGACTAATCGTTTAACTGAAGTTTTAAATGAGATAGGTGAGGCAGTACCAGGATTATTTGCTGCTGGTGAGGTGGCTGGTGGATTACATGGAGATAATCGCATTGGTGGTAATTCAATTGCCGAAACAATTGTTTTTGGTCGACAGGCGGGCCAGCAAGCTGCAAAACATGTTTTGAGTTTGTCATAAATTAAATTTTTGAGAGAAACGTGGAAAGACTATTGGTGAGGCAATAGTCTTTTTAGTATGCAACTACTAGTTGCGACCAGCGCAGCTAAAGGGATACAGAGATATTGCGCTTTTGATGGTCAAGTGAAATCTTTTACGTATAATAAAACCTGTGCACAACAAAGTGAAGGGAATTAAAATATGGAAAATATATTCAGTTATCAGCTCAATATGTTACGGCAAAAGAAAAGTTTATCGCAGGAGATTATTGCTCAAAAGTTATATGTTTCGCGTCAATCCGTTTCAAAATGGGAGCGTGGGGATGCTGAACCAGACATTGATAAACTTATTGCGTTAGCGGACATCTTTGGAGTTGATTTAAATTATTTATTGGCCGGACAACAGAGCCCAGAAGAATTATTATTGAAGTTGACGGCCGTTCGTAAAGGCTTTAAAAAACCAGTATTAAATGATGTGAATTTAGAAATTTATGGTAAGGATCGCATTGCATTATTAGGGAGCAATGGTTCGGGTAAGTCTACTATTGTAAATATTATTGCGGGCATGCTACGACCAGATGAAGGTCACATCGAAAGATTATTTGATCCCAAAGAGGATTTAAATGTTATGCCCCAAGAAAATACTTTAATAGAAACGCTTCGATTGGCAGAACATATCGCTCTTTCTGCCGGCATTCATCGCATTTATTCAACGCAATTTGTTAGTGGGTTATTGCAAAAGTTTCATTTGGAAGAACAAGCTAATGTCAGAATCAGTGATCTATCTGGCGGTCAAAAAAGAAGACTTGCATTATTGTTAAGTGTAATGAGTTCTTCAAAGCTTTTGATTCTAGATGAACCGACAGTTGGCATGGATTTAGAATCTATTGATTTCTTTTGGAATTATATGGATCATGTTGCTGGTAGTGTTTTGACTATTACACATGATTTTAATCAAATTGATCGGTATTTTAATCGTGTTTTGTTATTAAAAGACGGCGTGATTGTACAAGATGAAAAAGTGACGGAAATACATTCTAATAATCAGACAATTGAAGAATGGTACCGTAAGTATAATAATAACGAGGGGTGATACAGGATGATTACATATATAGAATTAAAGGAAACGTTTCGAAATAGACGCTTCATTTTATTTACACTTATTTCACCAGTAATGTGGTACATATTCATGGTTAATATAGCAAAGTCTGCCGGGTTCTTTACTCATCGTTATTCGAGTATTTGGTTTGTTGCTTCTTGCGTAATGGGTATTATGGGCAACTCGGTTGTTACGTTTGGAAAAACCATTAATCGTAGTCAAAATTTTTACTTTTTACAGGCTAAAACCTCGCGTTATGGTATAAAAAATTGGGTGTTGGATCAAATGATGATTCAGTTGATTTTAAATGTCCTCATTGCGTTAACTGTAACCATTTGTGGTGTTGTTATGCAGACAATACAAGTAGACATTAATTTTATTTTTGAGGTCTTGTTGTGTCAGATCTTGGGAGTATACTTTTGTTTAATAGGATTTGCGATGGGCATCGTAGCCGATAACAAAGTGTTGGATGCGTTATCCTTTCCAATTATGATGGTTTG
This sequence comes from Leuconostoc sp. C5, assembly GCF_056530425.1. Taxonomy (NCBI): domain Bacteria; kingdom Bacillati; phylum Bacillota; class Bacilli; order Lactobacillales; family Lactobacillaceae; genus Leuconostoc; species Leuconostoc sp. C5. Next base: position 84,357 of record NZ_CP134351.1, read on the forward strand.
GGCATTATTGATTATACCTTTTGATACGTGGACCACAGGAAGATTCGTCACGATTATCAGTGCTGTTCAAAAGTTGTTTCCTGGGTATTATTTATTTACGATAATACAGCATTTGATTGATAGTAGCAGTCTTGGATATAGTTTATTGCGTTTTGTAGCAACGATTGTTATGACTGCTGTCCCTATAGGGGTATTTACTTACCTGCATATTCGACGGATGACGAGTTAATTACATTTAATAAATGGGGTTGTGTTTGGATAGAAAATACTGAGGGAAAATAGAAAGCATAAGGTGCATATTTGCATGTTATGCTTTCTATTTTTATGCATTAAGTCAATGTAAAAATGCATTGATTTAATGTTGAATTAATTTTTGTTTAACTTACATATATTAATCCACTCTTACAATAAATTTATCTGAATAAGGAGGTAGCAGTTTTGCAATTAAAAAGAATGCAAAAAACAGATTGGTATTTAGTCGGTATTTTAATACTAAGTGCCTTTTTGTATGGTTGGGGTATATGGGATGCTGGTAGTGCTAATAGCTACTATACGGCGGCTATTACCTCGATGACAAAAAGTTGGTCGAATTTTTGGTACGGCGCTTTTGATCCAGCAGGATTTATTACTGTTGACAAACCGCCAGTTGCATTATGGCTAATGGCCATATCAGCTAAAATATTTGGTGTACATGGCTGGTCGGTTGTTTTACCAAGTGTTTTGTCGGGTATAGGATCTGTTTACTTAATGTATAAATTATTAGCACCAAAGTTTGGTTTATTGGCCGGACGAATTGGGTCCTTGATTTTGACATTAACGCCAACGGTGGTTGCTAATAGTCGCACAAATAATATGGATGCTATACTGGTATTTTTCTTGCTTTTAGCTGTATATATTTTACAAAAAGCAGTCGCTAAGAAAAATATTTGGCTAGTCATTGTCAGTTTTGGTTTGATTGGTGTGGGCTTCAACATCAAAATGTTACAAGCCTTCATGATTTTACCAGCAATGCTTGTTTATTATTGGGTAGCAATCAAACTACCGTGGAAAAAGAAAATTGCTTGGTTAGTTGTTGGTATGGCTTCCTTATCGATTTTTACAGTAGCCTACCCGTTGGCAGTTGATTCTGTTGACCAATCTAGTCGACCATATATTGGTAGCTCACAAACGAATTCATTAATGGAGCTAGCATTTGGATATAACGGTACCGAAAGATTGTTAGGACAATCAACAGGAACCGGCGGTGCTTTCCCTGGCATGGGAAGTACCAAAAAATCAACAGGAACTCAAAAAAATAACGGTGCTCCGAGTGGTAAAAAGCCGAGCGGGTCAGCGCCAACTGGTAAAATGACCGGACAGGCACCGACCGGACAACAAAACGGTGGTAAAGCGCCAACTGGCACGCCACCAAACCAATCTACAAATAAAAACGCAAAACAGGCTAAAGGCAAAGCACCTGGTCAGTCAGGAAAAATGACCAGACAAGCACAAGGTGGCCAGGGTGGCGGTAACAGTGCATTTGCTATTGGATCAGCTGGACCATTTAGGCTTTTCCAATCAGATTTGGGTTCACAAATTGGTTGGTATCTGCCACTTGCAATTCTTGGACTTATTGCTGGTTGGTTTGGATTTAGAAAACGTGGTGCTAAATGGTACCATGTTTCTGAGGAACAATCCGAGGTTCTGCTCTGGGCGGGCTGGTTCGTTCCAGTCTATGGATTTTTCTCAGTTGCTAGCTTCTTTCACCCGTATTACACAATTATGCTAGCCCCTGCGATTGCTGCACTGACAGCAATTGGCGTAGCGGCGGTTGTGAAAATGTCTGCTCAAAGCAATAAAGAATCAATGATCGCACGAATAGTAGTCAGTGTTGCCGTATTAACAACGCTTCTACTGCAAGCGTACTATGTATGGTCATATTATCAAATTATCAGCATTATCTTGATTATTGTAGCAATTGGCTTATCTATCTGGTGGTTATTGCCTATACAAATCAATAACAAAATAAAAATTGTCTTGTCGGCAATTAGTATCTTATTAATGGCAGGCTGGTGGTCGTTAACACCAACATTGTCGCACAATTCTGCAGCAATACCAGCCGCTAGTCCTTCCTTGCTAAGTCAAACCGGAAGCAGTGATATGGGCGGGGAAGTCAATAATCAATTATTGAGCTACACTAAGAAGCATCAAGGCAATGCTAAATACTTATTTGCTACAACAGATTCTAATTCAGCATCTGGATATATTATCAAATCAGGCAAAGCAGTTATGGCTATAGGTGGTTATAACGGTACTGATCCAACGATGTCTCTATCCGAGTTTAAGAAGCTAGTCAAGTCGGGACAACTTAAATACTTCGTTATGGGTAATAATAGTAAAACTTCAAGTGGTCAAATTAGTAAAATACTAACTTGGGTTAAAAAGAATGGTACTAAGGTCACATATAGTTCTAGTACGTCAAATCAAAGTTCCCCAACGCAACAAATGGGTGGACAATCACAAAGTACAACGCTATATGATCTATCAAATATATACGAATAAGAAAGGAGAATACTTTAAATATGCTGACAAGATTTACAACACCAAGACTTGGGTTGATTTTACCAGCCTATAATGAGCAGGAAGTTTTGCCTACAACCTTGTCCAAATTGAATACGATTAAAGAGACTTTGATTCAAAAAAATCTCATTAGCGACGATAGTTTTATTATGGTTGTGGACGATGGCTCTGTAGACAATACATGGGAAATTATTCAAGAAAAAGAACAATTAAATTCTGATTTAATTGGTGTCAAGTTATCTCGTAATTTTGGCCACCAATCAGCATTATTAGCAGGAATGTCAGAGAGTATTAAATTAGCGGACATTGTTATAACACTAGATGCTGACTTGCAAGATAATCCAGATATTATTCAAAAAATGGTGCTTAAATATAAAGCGGGCAATGAAATCGTATATGGGGTCAGATCCAGTAGAAAAACCGATACATGGTTCAAACGTAATACGGCACTAACCTTTTACAAAATTTCATCATTCTTAGGTGTTGAAATGGTACCAAATCACGCCGACTTTAGATTAATGAGTCGTGTTGCCGTGCTAGCATTACTGCGACTACCTGAGCGAAATGTTTTTCTACGCGCTATGGTACCGCTAGTTGGCTTTCAGTCAGATAAAGTTTTCTATGAACGTGGTGAACGTCAGGCAGGTACATCAAAATATCCATTAAAAAAGATGTTGAGTTTTGCTATTGATGGCATTACCAGTTTCAGTGTTCAACCGATTCGTTTATTATTTAATTTAGGCATTCTTGTCATCAGCATCGCCAGTATTGAAATTGTTTACACAATATTTGAAAAAATGATTGGAAACACAGAAGCAGGTTGGTCATCTTTGATGATTTCCATTTGGTTACTGGGAGGCATTAACTTGGTAGCAATATCGATTGTTGGTATTTATATTGGCAAAATATTTACTGAAGTGAAGCAACGACCTTTATTTCAAATTGAAACTGAAACAGGGCCATTCGTGGAAAAGCTACGTCAAGTTGATGACTATGCCATGAAGTGATTTTCAAGCATAATACAATTGATAATGATATTGTTCAATAGTAATCAAAGTACTCTTTGGATTTGAATGGAGACGAATCGTTTTGCGTAAATATTTACTTTCTGAAAAAATGAAGTATATTTTCTGGGGTGTGGCAACGACCATAGTATATTTAATCGTTCGACTCATTTCCATGAAAATATTTGATGACACAATGCTGCCTGTCCTAATCTCGCAGACACTGACCATTATATTCGCATTTGTTGTTAATAAACTGTTTGTTTTTACAACCAAACAAACAAAAAGCGTGTTCGTTCAGTTCGTCAGATTCCTTTGGGGACGGTTATTTGTGGCCGGAATTGACTTCTTTTTAACCTACGTTATGATCGAAAAATATAGCAATATTTTTATTCATATTTTCTTTCTTAATCAAGTAAACTTTAAGCTATTTCCTTTTTCATTACCAATAGTAAACCAATTCGCTTCAAATAGTACGGAACTAAATAGTTTTCTAGCAATTATTTTGATACAAGTGTTATCGGTAATTGTAAATTATCTTATTTCAAAATTTATGATTTTCAATTAACATCTTTATCAGCTACCTGTAGATAAAAGTGATGACTTTATTTAAGAACAAGCAAGTTTAGAGCAGCTATTTGATATAGCTGTTCTTTTTTGTCAAAAAATCAAAACGATTGCTTTCTGTTTAGAATTGTTCTAGCATGGTAGGTAGGAAAAGGATAACAATATTAAGGAGGAATTAGGAATGTCAAAAACAAAGATTATTATAGTTGGTGCATCTCATGGGGGACATCAAGCTATTCTAGAACTAACTCGTAAATACAAGAACCTTGACATCAAGTTGTTTGAAGCCGGTGATTTTATTTCATTCATGTCTTGCGGCATGGAATTATATTTGGAAAATAGTGTTACTGATGTTAATGATGTTCGTAATTTCCGTCCTGAAGATATGGAACAGCTGGGCGCAGAAATTTACAGTAACCACGAGGTACTGGCAATTGATGCTGATGATAGAACAGTTTCTGTCAAAGACGTTACTACCGGTAGTACTGAGAAATATAGCTATGATAAGCTGATATTAAGTTCAGGCGTGACACCAAATAGTCTACCTGTTCCAGGGACCGATTTAGAAAATGTCTACCTCATGCGTGGTAAAGATTGGGCAACAAGTATAAAGGCCAAGTTAGAAAATCCCGATGTTAAAAATATCACAATTGTTGGTGCGGGTTACATTGGCGTTGAGGCAGCGGAAGCTAGTGTTAAGGCCGGGAAAAATGTTACTTTAATTGATATGATTGACCGCCCTTTGGGAAATTATTTAGATGCTGAATTAACAGCTGTTCTGGAAAAGGAGTTAGCTGATAAAGGTGTAAAAGTGGTTACTGGCGTTCGCATCGAAAGTTATGAAGGAACTAGTCAAGTAACGGCAGTAAAAACAGATGAGGGAAAGTACCCGAGTGATTTAGTTATTCAAGCCGCTGGGGTTAAGCCAAATACGAATTGGTTGAAAGGTGTGATTGATTTAGACGATCGAGGCTGGATTAAAACGGATGAATATTTACGGACGAATTTACCAGATGTTTATGCTGTGGGAGATGCGGTTCTATCGTATTCAATCCCTGCCCAAACTAAATTACCAATTGCACTAGCAACCGTTGTACGGCGTGAAGTCCGTTATATAATCGCACATTTATTTGAAAATCAGCCCTCAGTTCCTTTCAAAGGGGTCGTTGGCTCGTCAGCGTTAAGTGTGTTCGATTACCATTTTGCAACGGCTGGATTAAATACCACAACGGCCCAAAAATCAGGTGTTACTTTGAAGAGCTCCTTCTACCAAGATACCTTACGGCCCGACTACGTTCCTCGAGAAAATGGGAACACTGAAGTTTATGTCGAGCTGGGCTATGATCCGCAGACACATCGTATTTTAGGCGGTGCGGTGCTATCGACTTATGATATAACGGCTCAAGGTAATGTCATTGCGCTAGCGATCGAACACGGACTTCGTTTGGAAGATTTGGCTGAAGCCGACTTTTTCTTCCAACCAGGATTTGACCGACAATGGAGTCTATTGAACTTAGCGGCACAACATGCACTTGGTGAGCCTAAATTTTAATTAGTTTGTGAATAAGGTAATATTAGGCTACAAATAAAAAGAAACGCAACTCGAAAGGTTGCGTCTCTTTTTATTTAATAAGTAGAATTATACGTTTTCTAAATGACCATTCTTATCCTTAGCAATTAAGAAGTAGACCGTCACTGCGATCGACCATGCCCAAACAATATGCCCAAAGAACTCAGAAATATGTTCATCTAAAGGTTGATTCCATGGAGCTGGAATTGTTCCAAATGCAGGCATGATAATGATATGCCAAAGAATCCAAAGGAATATACCATAAGCAGCACCTTGCCACAAAGCTACTTTAGACCAATATTGAGATACAAATACGTATAGTATTGCAAACGCAATGGCAAATGAGAAGTGTAGAATCAATGTGAACCAAAATACTTTTTGATCTTGAGAGTAGTAAAAGAATGAATGAACTAGTTTAGATGGAATGCCAAGCTGTTCAGCCATATGTTGTGGTGGGTTAGTGGCATTACGAGCTAGTGTACGTGGTGGCAAAATATTTTCCCAACCGATTTTAACCATTCCTGAAATCATCCCTGCAATAAATCCGTAGAAAATACTTTTAGTAATGATCTCCTTTAGTGATGCAACTGGTTTATTTAGTGTAACCATAGTGTTTCTCCCTTATGTGAATCATTTAACAACTGTTAATAATACAGCCATTGGGATCGTTTGTCAATTCATTTGATTTCGGGAATATGTTCGATTAATTATGGATATTGCCAAAATTGTGAAATAAAATACTTGTAATTAAAAAACAATGAGAATAAAAATAAATGGTTGCAAAATAATTATAAATAGTGTAAGGTTATTACAAATAAATGAGACAAAGAAAAGATAAGTAAATTTTAGGGGTAATCAAAGAGAGCTAACATTTGGTGAAAGTTAGTATTACGAATGAATTGAAAATGGTCTTGGAGTCGTTAGTGGTATAAGCATGTTCGTGAATACCGCTCGGGTGCGCCCGTTATCGCGTTAAGGTATCTCTCTTTTGATGTACCTGTCAAGTATAAAGTAGTGATACTTTATAGAATTTGGGTGGTAACACGAGTTTTTCGTCCCATAATCTTTGTAGATAATGCAAAGATTATGGGACTTTTTTTGTTGATGAATAAAATGAATGGAGAATAAGTAATGACCAATAAATTGTATGATGTTTTGACTGTATTAAAGAAGTTTCCATGGATTGATTTAACTATTTTTCCAGCTTTTATTGATGTGGGCTTTGAAACAATATTGATATCGGATAGCAAGCCTATATCGTCTACGACTAAGTTATAATTATCAATTTTAACTTTAAAAAAGTAACTGCAGTTTTAAAGACAAAGAAAAGATAAGTAAATTTAAAGAGTAACTGAAAGAGAGCCGACGAATTGGTGAAAGTTGGTGTTACGAATAAGTTGAAAATGGTCTTGGAGTCATAGAATGGGTGAGCAAGTATGTAAATTCATTCCGGGTGTGCCCGATATAGCACAGAGTTTTGTTAAAAAACAGAACTTAAAGAGAATAATTTAGTGATAGATTATTGAATGCGAGTGGTAACACGATTTTCGTCCCGCAATCTGGCTATTTTTAGCTGGGTTGCTTTTTTGTGGTCTGAAATAAAGGGGGTGGTCATAATAGAGCTGAAAACAGCCTAGTTAAGGTGATATATAAAGATGATGATTTAAAATACTTAAAAAAATATAGACGAAAGAAAGATTTGAGGAGAAACAGTATGAGTGATCAAACACTACAAAAAGAACTAGAAAACATTGAGGTAACGGATACACTACAGGCGTGTCCGATTGATTTTTCACAATCAAAGGTTGCTAATCCGCGAGCGCATCAAAAGCAAAAAGAATATGACAACGGTAAAGACAAGTCCAATTTTAATGAACGAGAAAAGTTTTCAGCCTATCAAGGCCCCCAATTTAAAGCCCGGTTTACAGACGGTACGCTTCCTGTTACACCTAACCGTTATCGCTTGATTTGGTCTCGTCATTGCCCTTGGGCTAATCGTATTGCCATTGGTATTGATTTATTAGGTTTAGATCAAGTGATTTCTAATGGCATCGTTGATCCTTTGAGACCAGCTGGGGTAGTTGGAGACTGGTTCTTTACGTTAGATGATGGGGATGTTGATCCAGTATTAGGGATTCATTCACTTGGGGAAGCTTACCGGTTAGCTGATCCTTCATACGATAAAAGAACGACGGTACCAGCACTCGTTGACACTCAAACCGGTAAGGTTGTTAACAATGATTATAATAATTTAATCAAAGAATTTGCCTTAGCCTGGCAAGAATATGTACCAGAAACTGCACCGGACTTATATCCTAAGAACTTGCGTTCAGATATTGATGCGTTGAGTGACATCATATTGATGGACATCAATTATGCGGTTAATGAGGCGGGTCATGGACGTTCTCAAGCAGATTATAAAAAATGGTATGACAAAGTATTTAATCGATTAGATTGGCTAGAGGAACGCCTAGCCAACCAACGCTACTTATTCGGTGACCAAATAACATTAGTAGATATTAATTTATATGTCACGCTGTCACGATTTGACTTAGTGTTTTATCAAAAGTATTTTGTTAATAAAAAACGTTTAGTTGATTATCCTAATTTGTGGAACTACGCTAAGGATTTGTATGCCATCCCTGCATTTGGCGACAATACTAATTTTGAATCAATGCGTCAACGTTTTTATGAGGTTGATCATACACCGCAAGAGGATCTGCCTCGAATTATTCCATTAGGGCCAGATGATAGTATTTGGGAAGAAGCAAATGACAGAGCAGAAAAATTTGGTTAGTAATACTCGGAAGTTAGCCCAGTTAATTGTAGATTCCAAGTTCCAAATAGACGAATTGAATGTTGCCAAAAAATGCTTTGTGGATTATTTAGCAAGTGCCTATGTTTCTAGAAATGAACCAGCGGTGAAAAGATTATTTGACACACTCAAAAATGCTGGACCGGCTAAGCTTTTAGGTCAAGCTGGTACAGCTAGTAGTGATCATGCCGCATTATTTAATGGATTCGCTGCACATTACAATGATTTCGATGATGTTCAAGCTAATTTTCGCGGCCATCCAAGTGTTGTCATTTATTCAGCTTTGTTAGCTCTTGCTGATGGGACTGAAAGTGCAGATAGATTTTTTGAGGCCTATATTGTAGGGGTGGAAATTGCTGGACAAATTGGATTTCAAGTCAACCCAACACACAAGTTATCTGGGTACCACACAACTGCAACCCTTGGTACGATTGCTGCAGCTGCTAGCCTTGCTTTCTTTAAACGTTTTTCCTTGGGTCAAACTATCGACATTTTATCATTTGCTGCTACACAAGCCGCAGGTCTTGGAATAGAGGCAGGTACTGATACTAAGCCAATGCATGCGGGGTTAGCTGCACAGCGTGCGGTGCAATCCTATCAATTTGTGTCCAGCCAACTTACAACCAATCAAGATGTTTTTAACAATCAAACAGGCTGGGTAAAAATAGTTGTTGGGCAGGAATTAGATTTAGATTTAATAGAATCAACATGGTTAACTCCTGCTCAAATTATCACGCCTGGCATCTGGTTTAAGCGACATCAATTTTGCTCTGCTGCTATGTCTGGGTATGATGCAATCAAACAGGGCTACCTTCAGGGAATTAATATAAAAAACATCAAGCAAGTAATTTTCCATTTTAGACCTTTTGGAGATAAGGTCTTGCGGTATAAGCAACCATTGAATGGGCAAGAAGGAAAGTTTTCAATTGAGTACATTGCGTGGCAAATATTAACCTTTGGGGATGTGAATGACAAACTTTTTGATAGCAGTGTAAGTACAGAAAAGTTTCAAGAGATGAGTTATTTGTTTAAAAGAGTTAATGATTTAAAGAATATAGCTGTTGATCAAAGGGAAATACTAGTTGAGTTCGTGCGTACTGACAAATCTATCAATACAATATATATTGATTGGCCCCAAGGGTCACCACAGAATCCACTAACAATGGATGAGATATATGTCAAATTAGCTCATGCATTGTCGATAGATGAAAATGAATTATTCGATATTTTGACGGCGGGATTGACATCGAAATCGGTAGCAGGATTGCTTAACATTATTGCAAGAATTTAAAGCAGCTACCCTGGAGGAAAAGTGATTACTAATCGATTCATTAAAAAAAATGAAGTAAAAGAATTACAGCTCTTATTACATGAAGCGTATAAGAGTGACACACAACTAGGTATTAATTTTCAAGCGGCAAGAGTTACTTTACAACAGATTGATGAACATATCGAGAACACAGCAACCTTTGTGACAGAGATAAATCATACTATTGTAGCGACGGTATCTGTCAGGTTACCTTGGTCAAAAAATCCAGGTCCGTATGCTATACCTCATCTTGGATGGGTTGCTACTCATAGTCAGTTTTCAAAGCAAGGTTATGCAACACAACTTATTGATTGGGTTGAAAAAGAGTACATTCAAAAACAACTAAAAGCTCCAATGGTTAGTTTAGGAACAGCGGTTGAACATCCTTGGTTAAAAAGATTTTATACTTCAGTTGGTTACCAACCCGTTGAGATGGTACAAAAAACGCCGGATCATTTGACAGTGTATATGGTAAAAGTTTTGAATAGAAAATTTGACCAGTTAGAGTCTGAACAATTGAAGAAATATCTAAATAAAAATAAAACAAAAGTACGTTATTAGTGAGTAGGTGAAATATGAATTTTGATTGGCATTACTTTGTAAATACATTTCCAGAACTTGTGAAATATATTCCGATGACGCTTTTGTTAGCAACACTATCTATGTTATTAGCGATAGTATTGGGTGGCATAATTACATTACTACACTTTTCGCATTATAAGGTTATTCATTGGTTTGCTTCAATATATGTATCTTTCTTTCGAGGAATGCCAGCTTTGGTGCAGCTATTCTTAATCTATTATGGTTTACCACAAATTTTCCCGATATTTAAAGGGTTGCCTGCCATTATTGCCACTGTTATTGGTCTTGGTTTCAAGCAATCTGCTTACTTATCTGAGGTATTTAGAGCAGCGGTAAATTCTGTTGATAGAGGGCAAATAGAGGCAGGACAGTCACTTAATATCAAAAGTTTTAAAATTTTCCGTTATGTAATTTTACCGCAAGCATTTATCAATGCCTTACCTGCTACGGGTAATACATTTGTTGGTTTGTTAAAAGAAACTTCGTTAGCCTTTACTTTAGGCATAACAGAGGTTTTTGCAGAAGGAAAGATGTTGGCCGGTGATTCATTTAAATATTTTGAAACATATTTAGCGGTCGGTCTTACATATTGGGTGTTAATTATTCTTTATTCATGGGCACAGTCTGGGGTAGAGAGAGTACTGAACACGCCATATAGTTAGAAAGGATAGACATTATGGCTCTGATTGAAGTAAATAATTTATCTGTTGAAATTAAAAAAAAGAAAATACTGCAGGAAATCAATTTTTCTGTTGAGAAGGGAGAGGTGACGGTTTTGGTTGGACCGAGTGGTTCAGGGAAAACAACGCTCTTACGAACACTAAATCTGTTACAAGAACCTTCTCAAGGTACTATAAAAATTGGTGGAACATCTATTGATGGCCGTAAAATTAACAAAAAATCAACGCGATCCTTACGATCGGAGTCAACAATGGTATTCCAGCAATTTAATCTATTTAAAAATATGACTGTCATTGAGAATGTGATGGCACCCCTATTGTTAAATAAATTGGCTAAGTGGGATGAAGCACATGACATTGCTGCATCAGTCTTATCGGAAGTAGGATTAGTGGCGTTTCAAGATAAGTATCCAAGTTCACTTTCAGGGGGACAGCAGCAGCGCGTTTCAATAGCTCGTGCAATTGCAGCAAAACCATCTGTTGTCTTATTGGATGAGCCAACCTCGGCATTAGATCCTGAATTAGTTGGAAGTGTTTTAAAAACGATACTGGCATTAGCCAAACAGCATATAACAATGGTTATTGTGACACATGAAATGGAATTCGCCCGACTAATCGGAAATCAAATTATTTTCTTAGAAAATGGACAAATTGTCCATAAAGGATCGCCTGATCAAGTCTTGTCAAGCAATGGTCCCAAAAGAGTCAATGATTTTGTAAATTCTGTTTCAAAAAATAATTATTTATAAGCTGTATTGAATAAAAAAGAAAAGAGAAGAGCGTATGAAAAAAAGGAACCCAATCATTAGTGTGATTATCGTCGTAGTATTAATTGCTATTGTTGCCGTAGGCGGTTTGATTTATCAAACCAATAACCATAAAAACGAAGCCAAAGGAGATACTAAACAAAAAGTGCTTAAAATTGGCGCGACGGGAACCAGCTTCCCAACAGCATACAAATCAAAAGGAAAATTAGTTGGTTTTGATGTTGACGTAATCAATGCTGCAGCAAAAAAAGCAGGATACAAAGTACAGTGGGTCACTGGTGAATTCGATGGTTTGCTGGGGCAACTAGATAACAATAAGCTTGACACTGTGGCTAATGATGTTGCTATTACACCAGAAAGAAAAGCTAAGTACAAGTTTAGTAATATTTATAACAAAGAAGAAACAACAGTAGCAGTTAACAAAGATTCTGATTATAATACATTAAATGATTTAGAAGGCAAGACAATTGCTGGCGCATCTGCTTCAAACAATACCAAAAATTTGCAAGACTATAATAGTAAAATCAAATTTAAGTTATATGATGCCCGTGACGTCACTTTTCAAGCTTTACTAGCAGGGCACGTTGATGGTGTGGTTAACACACGTAATAATTTAGAGGCGTTAATCAAAGCCAAAAATTACCCTTGGAAGGTTGTGAAAGGGAGTGCAGCAACTGTAAATATTGCCTTGCCTTTCCGTAAAGATGATAGTGAAAGCGCAAAAATATTAAAGAAGCTCAACCCAGCAATCAATAAACTAAAGGAAGATGGGACGTTGAAAAAACTATCTGAGAAATACTTCGGGTATGACGCAACAGCTGATTTAAAGTAACAGGATAAGAACATGAGGCAATATAATGGCAATCAATGACAAAACACTAGAAGATAAATTAACCAAGGTACGCCATCAGCTGCACCAACATCCGGAACTATCTAATCAAGAACACCAGACTACATTGTTTTTAAATAGTTACTTGGAAACTTTAGGTTATCATATTGTAACACCACAAAAATTATTGACTGGTGTGATTGCTGAAATAGGCCCAAGTGAATCAAAAGTAATTATTGGATTAAGATCAGATATTGATGCCTTACCAATCGCCGAAAAAACTGGGCTCAATTATGCATCGGTTAATGAAGGTATTATGCATGCTTGCGGGCATGACTTCCATATGGCTTCCTTGTTAGGAGCGGCAGAATTATTAGCTGACCAAGCTAATAAGCTAACCGGCAGGGTTCGATTAATTTTTCAACCCGCAGAAGAAATTCATGTAGGTGCCCAAGCTGTGGCAGAAGCTGGTGGTATTAAAAACTTGAATGCAATTATTGGTTTTCATAATAAGCCGGACCTGAAAGTTAACGAAATTGGCATTCTATCTGGTGGATTGATGGCGGCAGTTGATCAATTTAAAGTTACTTTTCGTGGTCAGGGTACACACGCGGCTATGCCACAGTTAGGGAATGACCCCATTGTTGCTTTAACGAGCACCGTCAATACGCTACAGACCGTTGTTAGCCGTAAAACAGATCCACAAAGTCCAGTTGTTGTTTCTGTTACACATATTGATGGTGGTAGTACATGGAATGTATTACCTGATGTTGCTTGGTTTGAGGGTACGGTTCGAAGTTTTGACCAGGCCAGTCGTCAATTAGCTCGAGAACAATTCTATCAAATTGTTAACGGCCAGGCTGCAACTTTTGGTTTGGCGGTTGATATTTCCTGGATTGAAGGTCCAAACGTTGTTAATAACGATAGTGAGCTGACGCCCATTGTTATAGAAGAAACCAAACAACATGCGAAATTACTCACACCAAAACCATCTAATGCAGGAGAAGATTTTTCGTATTTTAGTCAGAAAGTACCAAGTGTTTTTGCATTTATTGGTAGTGCAGGCACAACTGATTGGCATCATGATGATTTAATTATTGACGACCGTGGTCTGTTGCCAGCTGCTAGATGGTATTTCTACACAGCTAACCGGTTATTAGCACATTTTAGTGGTACAACCACAAATGATAGATAGGAGAATTTTTAAGAATGGTAGTAAAAGCAATAACTGATGAACAATATCAAGAAGAAGTAGAAACTGGTGTTTCTATCGTTGATTTCTGGGCTACTTGGTGTGGCCCGTGTCGGATGCAGTCACCTGTGTTAGAAACTGTATCTGAAGATAGAAATGATATTCATTTTTTTAAAGTTGACGTAGACATTAGTCAAGAAACAGCTGCTTCGCTTGGCATTCGAGCTATACCTACCTTGGTAGTGCACAAAGACGGGAAAATCGTTGAACGACTAACTGGCTTTCATAATAGCGAACAGCTAGTGAATATTTTAAATAAGTATGTTGATTAAGCATTAGCAGAGGAAGACATCGAATAATAACATTGACATTATTATTCAATGTGGATACAATAAGATGATTATAACCAAAAACTTTGAAAAGATAAGTACAAATTAGAGTGATTGTGTAGAGAGCTAACGTGAGGTGAAAGTTAGCATCATAAAAATTTGGAAAATGGTCTTGGAGTTAAATTGATATGAGCTTAATGTGAGTAAATGTCATTCGGGTGCGCCCGTTATCGCGTTAAGGTATATTTCTTTTGATGTACCTGTCAAGTATAAAGTAGTGATACTTTATAGAATTTGGGTGGTAACACGAGTTTTTCGTCCCATAATCTTTGTAGACAAGGCAAAGATTATGGGACTTTTTTATTGTCGTATGTAGAAAAAATAATGGAGAATGGTCTATGACAAACAAATTAAATAACATCTTATCAGAATTGAAAGAATTTCAGTGGGTTGATTTAACCCATACATTTGGGCCTGATAGCCCGCACTTCCCAGCGTTCGCTGCCGCAAAATTTGAAACACTTTTTACACATGATGATGGTTTTTTCGTGAAACAGTATACCTTCCCAGGTCAATATGGTACGCATATTGATCCACCGGTACATTTCGAGAAAAATCAGAATGTATATGACTCAGATATTGATCTGAAAGACTTTTTACTACCGTTAGTAGTCATTGACAAATCAAGTGAAGTAGCAAGTAATGCAGATTATATTTTAACAGTGGAAGATATTAAGCAGTGGGAAAAGGAGCATGGCACCATTCCACCAAAAGCTTTTGTAGCGTTACGAACAGACTGGTCAAAGCGTTGGCCATCACAAGAACAATTTGAAAATAAGGATGATAATTTACAAAATCATTATCCTGGCTGGTCTTTGGAAGCACTTAAATATATTTATGAAGAGCGTCAAGCAATAGCAAATGGACATGAAACTTTCGATACTGACCCTGCCATTTTACAACCAGAAAAAGGGTTTGAAGGTGAATATTATGTATTGAGTAGTGGCCATTATCAAATTGAACTATTGGCTAATTTGGACCAAGTGCCGGCCACGGGCGCTTTAATTTCAATATCAGTGCCGAAAGTTGAAAAATCTCCTGGATTTCCAGCTCGAGTATTTGCCATAGTTCCCGAGGAGGTTTGATATGGCAGAGAATAAAATAACATTATCACGATCACTTTCCACAAAAGATTTGGTTGTTTACGGCATTATATTCATGATCCCAGTAGCGCCTATCGCCTTTTACGGTTCATTTCTATCGCCAGCCCATGGTATGGTGGCGCTAGCTTATCTAATCGGAATGATTGCTATGTTATTTACTGGATTTAGTTATGCTAGCATGGCTAGTGAGTTTCCTTACTCTGGTTCGGTGTATACTTACGTTCAAAAAGGAACAAATCCTGTGTTAGGTTTTCTATCAGGATGGGGTATAACGCTTGATTATATTTTAATTCCCGTTATAACCTATCTTATCAGCGCGTCTTTCGGTCAGTCATTGTTGCCGGCTGTTCCTTTCTGGGTTTGGATTCTAGGCATAGCCATATTTAATACAGTTATCAATTTATTAGGGATTAAAGTTGTATCGAAATTCAGTTGGTTACTTTTTGGGTTACAGGGCGTGGTTTTAATAGCTTTCATCGTGGGGACTATTGTTGCCTTAGCGAATGGTACAGTTAGTTTTAATGTCAGTTCGTTTTATAATGCTAGTCATTTTGATTTGTCCGGAGTTGTTCAAGCGACTGGGATTGTTATTGTCAGTTATTTAGGTTTTGATGCCATTAGTACTTTATCAGAAGAAGCTAACGATCCAACTAAATCAATTGGAAAAGCGATTGTGTTGTCAATTATTTTAATCGGCTCATTATTCGTCATCGTTACATTCTTTGCAGGGTTTGTTGCACCAAATTATAGTGAATTAAATCCAGATACAGCATTTTTAACTATTTTGGGAAAAGTGGGTGGTAGCTGGTTAGTGCATTTAGCTGAATTCACTTTAGTTTTATCATTTGGTTTGGCGGGTGGTCAAGAAGGGCAGACTGCGGTATCAAGAATTTTGTATTCAATGGGACGAGACGGTATTTTACCAAAGCGCTTATCCTACTTGCATCCCCGTTATAACACGCCGTGGGTTGCCATTATACTTGTGGGGATTGTATCTGTTGCCCTTTCCCTATCATTATCGTTAACCACAGTATCAAATTTAATTAGCTTTGGCGCCCTATTTGGTTTTTTGTCATTAAACATAGCTGTTATTTGGCATTTTTATATCAAGCGTCCCGATAAAAATATTGAGTCGTTTGTAAAGTATTTAGTGTCACCCTTCATTGGGTTTTCAGTGAGTTTGTGGATATTTTTGAGTTTAGCTCTTGAAGCAAAATTAACTGGGTTATTTTGGTTAATCATTGGACTCGTTATTTTAGTATATAAAACGAGTATTTTTAAAAAACCTGTACCCCAGTTTGATTTTTCAGAATAAATTTTCAATGCTAATGATACAAACTTTATGTAAAGAGACAGGAGTAGTAAATGTCAAAGAAAGTAGCAATTATTACAGGCAGTGGTAGAGGAATAGGAAAAGCAATTGCTGAGAGACTCGCGACAGAAAATTATTACGTTGCAGTAGTCGACATTGATGAATCTAGTGCTAAATATGTGAGTGATAGTATCAACGCTATTAAGGAAAACCAAGCCAAATATTATGTTTTAGATGTTGCTGATCGAAAATCAGTTTTTGATTTGGTTGATAAAGTAGTAGCTGATTTTGGGCGTCTAGATGTATTTGTTAATAACGCAGGGATTGCCTACATTGATAGCATTATCGATAGTGATCCGGAAAAAGTTGAGCGGTTGTTTGATGTTAACCTTAAGGGCACTTTTTGGGGAATCCAGGCGGCTGCAAAACAGTTGAAAAAGCAAGGGAGTGGCGGAAGGATAATCAATGCTGCTTCACTGGCTGCAGTGGAAGGATCTGCACTACAAGGCGCATATTCAGCTTCCAAATTTGCCATTAGAGGATTAGGTCAATCTGCGGCAAAAGAACTCGCAAAATATAATATCACTGTAAATGCTTATGATCCGGGTATTGTTATTACACCTTTGCGCGATTATATTGATCAGCGAACAGCACAAATTAAAAACACAACAGCTGAGATTCAAAGGCAAAGTGTTGTCAATGAAATTGCGTTAGGAAGAGCGGCTTTGCCTGATGATGTAGCCGATGTTGTATCATTTTTGGTTTCACAGCAGGCAAAGTATATTACTGGGCAATCGATTTTAATTGATGGTGGTATGAGATTTCATTGATGTTTTGTAAGTAATTCTAATAAAAAGTACAGGAAAGAGAATTTGAGATGGTAAAAAAGAAAACGGTAGTTATAGCAGCTGTTGTGGCAGGAATTGTTATTGTAGCAGGTGTGATTATTCATAGAAACACGGCGCAAACAACCGATAAGACGGAAGTGACGGTCGGATCAATAGGATCGGATGCCCAAATTTGGGAATATATTGCAAAACTACCAGAAACCAAAAAAGAAAATATCACTATCAAGGTTAAGAACTTCACTGATGGGGTTTCACTAAATGCAGCGACTGCACAAGGGAAAGTGGATGTTAATGCCTTTCAATCATACGCATATTTTGTGGCTTATAACAAGAATAATAGTTCGAACAAGTTGAGTGTTTTAGGGACGACATACTTAGAGCCTATGGGCATTTACTCTGAAAAATATGATTCTATCGACGATATTCCAGATGGTTCAACAATTGCTATTGCTAACAATGCAGCTAACACGGCACGTGGATTGAAACTGCTGGCAAAAGCAGGATTAATAACATTAAAAGATAATTTTGGTAGTCTTTCTGGCGTTAATGACATTAAAAACAACCCACACAACTTCAAGTTTAAAGAAATTGATGATACGACCGGGCCACGAGTGATTAAAGACAATTCGATTGCCGCTGCACTTATTGGAAATACAATCGCATTGGAAGGCAAACTGAATGTTTTGAAAGATTCACTTTACTACGAAAAAATTAACCAATCAACAAAGGACAATATTAATATTCTTGCCACAGCAGAAAAGAATAAGAATAATGCTAAATTTAAAAAGTTAGTTAAGTTGTATCATAGTAAAGCAGCTCAAAAATATATTAACAAAAAGTTTGATGGTACTAAAATCGAAGTTCAAAAGTCTGTCTCTTATTTAGCTGACTAGTTTATCATTAGAATTTCCAAAAGTAAGGAGTTAACATGGCTGAAATTTATGATTTGATTGTTATAGGAACTGGTTCTGTTGGCTCTAGCACTGGTTATTATGCCGCTAAGAGAGGGTTAAGTGTTTTGGAAATTGATTCCGCCACACCGCCACATACTAATGGATCACACCATGGCGAAACTAGGATGATTCGCCATGCTTATGGTGAAGGTTCATCTTACGTACCTCTTGTATTGCGTGCGCAAGAACTATGGAACGAACTAAAAAGAGACACACAAGTTGACATATTTCATCAAACAGGAGTGCTGAATATAGCACCTAAGCAATCGAGCTTTTTAAATAATATCATAACTTCTGCTGAAAAATATGAGTTACCGATCGAAGTATATGATGCTTCTGAAGCCAGAAAAAAGTGGCCACAATTTACAATACCTGATCAATTCAGGGCGGTTTTAGAAAAGAACTCTGGCTATTTGAAATCAGAACTAGCTATTGATACGTATGTTAAAGAAGCTAAACGGTTGGGCGCTCATGAACAATTTAACACGCAGGTCATTTCGGTTGATAATGATGATAATGGATTTGTTCATGTGACCACAAATGCAGGTACATTTATAGGGAAATCGGCTGTTATAACTGTTGGTACTTGGGTTAAAGATCTGATACCCAACCTACCCATTCAGCCAGTTAGAAAAGTTGTTTCGTGGTTTGAAGCACCAAAACAGCTGGCAGAAGAGATCGGTTTTCCAGCCAATAAAGGGCTCATTAAAATAGGTCGACACCAGGGAGGGCAATATATCACGAAGCGAGAAGAACGACTTGACTTCGATGCCCTTAATGAGGATAGAACAGAAATAGAACCTTTGTTAAACAGTGTCCTGAAAACTGTTGGCAACTTGGATCATGGTGTGGCCTGCAGTTATGATTTGTCACCGGATGAACACTTTATCATTGACGATTTGCCAGGAAAGAAAAATATTCAGTTTGTTTCAGGATTAAGTGGTCATGGTTTTAAATTTGCTAGTGTGTTAGGCGAAATATTGGTTGCCAAAGCGTTAAATGAAAAATTGGATTTTGACCTCTCACCATTTTTGTTATCGCGGTTTAATTCATAAGAAAATATTGAAATGCTTTAGTAAAATTAAATGATGGCGTGAAAAAAAGCAACTACTAATTTAAGTAGTTGCTTTTTCAATGTTCATGATAAATTTATAACAGTTAAAAATTTTGCTGAATAAGCATAAAATTGCTAAAATAGAGGGTATGCAAAATCAGAAGAATTTTCTAACTGAACTATTAGTTACCGGACTTGGCGGTGCCATTGGTGGGGCTACGCGGTATCTTTTGGGATTAGTTCCAATAATTGGACCAATGCCAGTAATGACGATGTTAATTAATTGGCTTGGTACTTTGCTATTAGCAATGTTGGGTGCCTATCTAGCGAGTCATCGCAGTCGGTTAGAGCGGTGGCAGTCTTTCCTTGGTACTGGTGTTTTAGGTGGATTCACGACATTTAGCACCATGATTTGGCAAGTACATCAACAGTTATTCATTAGCGTAGCCAATGCTTTAGTTTATATGATATTAACTCTTGGTGGTGGTCTTATCATGTTAAAATTGGGTAACTACTTTGGCAACAAGATCGGTGAGGCACATGTATGACAATACTAGGGGTAGCCATTGGTTCGGCATTAGGTACAATGCTGCGGTATATTGTTCTGAATACGTGGCCAGCTAAGTCGAAATACTTTACTGCCGTATTCATTGTTAATATGGTTGGCAGTTTCGCGCTAGGTTATCTTATGGCTACAGGCGCAACCTACGCGATGCATAGCTTTTGGACGACGGGTGTAATTGCGGGGCTAACGACTTTTAGTACGATGATGACACAAAGCGGTCAATACACTCGTGGCCAACAAGCTTGGTACTTAGCTTGGCAAATCATTTTTGGTATGATTTTCTTTAGTGCAGGTACTGCGCTAATCACGATATGATGAAAGAATACCAAATTAAGTTGAACATATTAATGAGGACAAAATAATGAGTAAAATAGCAGTTATTATTGATTCATCTTCGGCAATGCCAGTAGCTATTCGCAACCGGTATCATATTTTTCAAGTGAATGATCCCATTATTTTTGGGGATGAAGTCTACAAGGAGACTGTGGATATTCATAGTTTGGGTGAACTTGTTAAAATGATGCAAGAAAAAAAGCAATTGGCCTCCACATCTCAACCGGCCCCTGGCGATTGGGAAGAAGCGCTGAACTTAGCTAAAGCATCCGGTTACAATCAGGCCATTTTGATTACGCTTTCATCTGGTATTTCAGGCACCTATCAAACAGCTAATGCAATTGCGCAATCATATGACGGTATGGATGAAGTTCGCGCGTGGGATTCAAAAATAGCAGTAATGGGTGCCGGTGTGCAAGCTATATTAGCAGCTGCCATGGCGGAGAAAAACCGTTCACTTGATGAAATTATTACATCATTAGAACAACTACGATCAACCATTGACGTTCGCTTCGTTGTCAATGATATTTCACATTTACAACGCACAGGTCGCTTATCACGCGGCCAAGCTTTAATTGGTGGTTTGTTGAATATCAAACCAATTTTGTCCATTGATGTTCAAGACGAAGGGAAAATCGGAGCTGTTGGCAAGGCACGCAAGATGAGTGGGGCTTTAAAAGAAATAAAAGAACCATTACGTGAGTCATTAGCAGAAGCTGATTATCCTGTTCGGGCCTATGTAATTGATGGTAATAACACGAAGTTAGGCGATAAATGGTTGAAAGATTTACAGTCTGAATATCCTACCGTTAAATTTGAACGTGGTGTGATTGGTGCATTTATTGGCGTACATACAGGCGATGGCGCCATGGGTGTAATCTGGGCACGTGATTGGGAAGATTTAATTTAATCGGTAATAAAAACCAGTATCAACCAAAATTGGTGCTGGTTTTATTGTATAATTAAGAATAGAATAATTTACGGGGTTTACTAATGCAACGATCAAGACGTTTTCAAATTGTTTATGAAGTGCTCAACGCGGTCACGCACGGATTTGGGTTCATTTTAGCTGTGATTGCCGGTGTAATGTTGATGATTCATGTGTTGAGCAAACCAGTTACCGCATTGACTTTAACTGCGGTTATCATCTATATTAGTACGGTTGGTTTTTTTCTACTTGCCTCAACGCTATTTCATTCGCTCGTGTTTACCCGTGCGGCAAAAATCTTTCAATTTTTTGACCATGCAGGCATATATCTTGTTATCTTAGGTAGTTACACGCCCTACACATGGTTATTGATTAAGGGCTGGGTTGGCTGGACTATTTGGGGCGCTATTTTAGCAATGACGATTGCCGGATTTGTTTATGATTTATTTTTTGTTGGACGATGGCCTTGGGTATCGGTGACGATTTATCTGGTCATGGGGTGGTTGATTATTCTAGCAATGCCTATTCTTTGGGGCGTTTTGTCGCATACCGCCTTCTGGTTACTTGTTGCTGGAGGCTTGACCTATTCGGCGGGAACTATTTTTTATCTTATTCCTAAAATTCCAATGGGTCATGTTTATTGGCATCTCTTCGTCTTAGGTGGCGCTGGATTAATGTTTGCTAGTATCTACATTTCTTTGTAAAAGCCGTTAGGCTTTTTTTTATGACTATTTTCAAAATAATGATTACTTTATTAAAGTTAGTTGGTTGCGTAAATAAACTAACGGTTGTATAATGTATTTGTTGTAAGCGCTTCCAATATAAAAATAAAAGTAAGGAGAAATCATGTTGAAACGTAAACCTATCTCAAATAATTTTATTTATTTTTTTGGAGCCCTTGGTGGCCTCCTATTCGGATATGACACGGGTGTAATATCTGGTGCTATGTTATTCATCGGAAAAGAATTAGAAATTCAGACAGGATCTTTTGAAGATGGATTCATTACGGCATCTGTATTGCTTGGTGCCATTCTTGGTGCCGCAATTATAGGTCCAATGTCTGATAAACTAGGCAGGAAAAAACTTCTTTTATCAGCAGCGATAATTTTCTTTGTAGGTGCTTTGGGATCTGGAATTGGTTTTAATTACACACTACTGGTCACTTCGCGGGTATTGTTGGGTATCGCAGTTGGAGCGGCTTCAGCATTGATTCCAACTTATCTGGCAGAATTATCTCCTGCAGACAAACGTGGCGGAATAGGAACCTTATTTCAATTAATGATCATGACGGGAATATTTCTTGCCTATGTTTCAAATGAATGGCTTTCTCCAAGTGGATGGTTAGGACTCAATCAAAATGTCGGATGGCATTGGATGCTTGGATTAGCAGCAGTGCCGGCTGCCCTGTTATTTATCGGCGGTCTTTCGCTTCCAGAGTCGCCACGTTTCCTAGTCAAACAAGGAAAAATGAGTGAAGCCCAAAAGGTCTTATCAACCATGAATCCAAACGCAAAACTTGTAGAAGAAGAGTTATATGATATTAAACTACAAGCGAATACACCTTCCGGTGGTTTCAAGGAACTATTTGGTCCCATGGCACGGCCAGTGTTAATAATGGCTTTAGGACTGGCCATTTTTCAACAGGTTATGGGATGTAACACCGTATTATATTACGCACCAAAAATATTCATTTCTGCGGGGTTTAGTGAACATTTTGCACTCCAATCACATATTGTTATCGGATTATTTAACGTGATTGTTACCGCCATTGCGGTTAAAATAATGGATAAAATAGATCGAAAGAAAATGCTAACCTATGGTGCTATTGGTATGGGTGCATCGCTGTTAACGATGTCAACAGCGATGCTTGTTCTTCGAGCGGGAAATGGTAATGTTGGTTCATGGATATGTGTCATTGCTTTGACGCTCTATATTGCTTTCTTTTCGGCTACTTGGGGACCAGTTATGTGGGTTATGATAGGAGAGGCATTTCCACTTAATATACGTGGACTTGGTAACTCGTTTGGTGCCGTTATAAACTGGACAGCTAATTTTGCTGTGTCACAGTCATTTCCTATGCTTTTAATCGCTTTTACACCAGATCATGCTATTAATGCAGAGGGGCAAGGGATTGCTAAGCTCTTTATCATTTATGGTGTTTTGTGCTTTGTTGCTATTTGGTTTATTGCTAAATTTACAATCGAGACTCGTAATCGTTCATTAGAATCTATCGAATCAGACTTGAGATCAAAAGCCCATGCAAAAGGCTATCTGGAGAGTGACTATGTTGGGATAAAATAGCTGAACTCATACGTATTCTGAATTTTTACTCATTAAACCTATGCGCATCAAGCAAATATTTTGTACTGATGCGCATAGGTTTTTTAGTTTAAACATTCATTGCTTCATATTCCGGTGTTTGGACGCCAACTTGAAAGCATGTGTCGGTTACCGTACAATGGAGGTACTGTTAAAACTAATAGAAAACTATTTGAGGGCATTTCAGATGAAAAAGTCAGATCATCTAACTATTCGTGATCATAATCAGCGCTTAGTTTTACAAGCGCTTTTTAATGCTGACGAAACATCCCGGGCGCAATTAGCTATTGATTTAAACTTAAATAAATCGACAATCAGCTCTATTTAC
The DNA here is from genome assembly GCF_056530425.1 of Leuconostoc sp. C5. Lineage (NCBI taxonomy): Bacteria > Bacillati > Bacillota > Bacilli > Lactobacillales > Lactobacillaceae > Leuconostoc > Leuconostoc sp. C5. The sequence goes on from NZ_CP134351.1 coordinate 108,363, forward strand.
CGCGATTTGGATGAGAAAGGCTTTATTGAAAGCCTTGGTGATGGTGAAACTTCCGAGACAGGAGGCCGTAAAGCAAAGCTGATTCGGTTTAATCGACGTTATGGGTACGTCATTTCTTTTGATATGGGGCGACATCATTTGCGGACAGCACTGGTTCAGGTTGGTGGAGCAGTGATTATGAAACAAAATACTGCTGTGGACGGCATGAGCGTATTACAAGTAACTGAGCTAATGATATCTCAGATTAAAAAGTATAAGAATAATAAAAATGGTACCTTGAACGGGCTGATGGGAATATCAGTTGGTATCCATGGTGTCGTTGAAAATAACAAGGTACAATATTCCCCTTTTTTCGATTACTCACAACTAGACATGGCAGTAGAACTTGAAAACGTCAGTGGCGTACGTGCGGTTTTGGAAAACGAAGCCAATTTTGCGGCCACCTATATGCGCGATTATCATGATTATCGCAAGTCTGATCATTATAATAATATGGTTGTTTTAAACATTCACTATGGGATTGGCGCTGGGATTATAATTAATGGTGAGTTGTATCGAGGGATACAGGGTCGAACCGGTGAGATAGGTCGTAGTGTGATTGAAACAAGTACAGGTGAGACAGTTAGAATTGAAGATTTATATTCTGAAGATGCTATGTTACGAAGAACTGCCGAACGAACTGGGTTGATTGTTCAAGATAGGGATCGATTTATTCAACTGAGAAAAGAACAACCAGAGACTGTTAGTTTGTTGCTTGATGAGTGGGTTCGTGGTATTTCACGAGTGGCATTTAATTTAGTGCAAACACTGGCACCGGAAGCTTTATTCATTCATTCACGTTTTATTGCTGAAATGCCTGACTTATTAGAGCGCGTGATTGTGGCTTATCAAATGTTAAATCCAATCAATCAGTCCGAGATATTATTTGCAAATCACTCAGTATACGATGCAACATTATTAGGTGGGGCATCGAGCATTGCCAGAGAAGTATTAGATTTAGACGGTTTGTCGCTTAGTTTTAGGCTATAATCTTTTTGTGAAGCAGGACAGTAACTACGCTGTCCCTGCTTTTTTATAATTGTTACGTTAGTGGACCTAGTTAATAAGCTTGCATAAATTAATGAAAGCGTATACAATTATCATAGTTGGTTGGTGTAACCAACTATGATAATTGTATAAATTAATACAGGAGGATAAGTACAATGGCAGAACTTTTTGATTTTCCCCAAGTAACATTTGTAGGAACACAATCGTTACAAGCGGGTGATGGATTTCATTATTATAACCCAGATGAAGTAGTTAAAGGTAAGAAAATGAGTGACTGGCTAAAGTTTTCAGTGACTTATTGGCATACAATGGATCAACGCTTAGTAGACCCATTTGGTGAAGGAACAGCAGTCCGGCCGTGGGACAATCAAGGTAAACCAGATTCAATGGAGCAAGCATTAGCGAAGGTTGATTATTTGTTTGAGTTTTTGGAAAAAACTGACGTTAATTACTTTGCCTTTCATGATCGTGATCTTGCACCTGAAGGGAATACACTTGCCGAAACAAATAAAAATTTAGATCAAGTTATTGACAAAATTGAACAAAAAATGCATGAAACAGGTAAAAAACTTTTATGGAATACTTCATCACTATTTACGAATAAACGTTTTTTGGCTGGTGGCGCAACTACACCATTTGCTGAGGTGTTCGCTTACGCAGCTGGACAAATTAAGCATTCATTAGATATTGCCAAGCGCTTAGGATCAGAATCATATGTTTTCTGGGGCGGACGAGAAGGCTACGACTTTCTATTAAATACTGACACCAAACGTGAATTAGACCATATTGCAGCATTCTTTAAGCTAGCTAAGGATTATGCAAATGAAATTGGTTATCAGGGACAATTCTTGATTGAACCCAAGCCCAAAGAACCAACACAGCATCAATATGATTTTGATGTGCAAACAACAATTGCTTTCTTGAAAACTTATGGATTAGAGGATACATTCAAGTTGAACTTGGAAGGCAATCACGCCTACTTAGCTGGTCACACGTATGAGCATGAAGTGAGATTTGCGCGAGAGGCTGGTTTGTTAGGGTCATTAGATGCTAACATGGGTGATAAGCTCACTGGTTGGGACATTGATGAATTTCCAAATGATGTTTATGAGGCGACCTTAGTAATGTATGAATTCTTGAAAAACGGGGGTCTACCAACTGGTGGTTTGAATTTTGATTCGAAAGCACGCCGTCAAAGTTTCCAAGCTGACGATTTGTTCTACGCGCATATTGCTGGTATGGATACTTATGCTGCTGGCTTGAAAGTTGCTGCTAAGCTAATTGATGACCAAGTGATTGAAAATGTTCTGAAAGAGCGGTATGCTTCATTTGATTCGGGTATTGGCGCTGATTTTGAAGCTGGGAAAGTTACCTTAAAAGAATTGGCCACCTATATTGAAAATAAAACAGATGAAGAAATCAACGCAACCCTCAAGTCAGGTCGCCAAGAACGAATCAAACAAACATTGAATAATTACATTTTTTCTGTACTTGGATCTTAAGATTTGAATGTGTCTTAAGACATTCAAATTGGTACGAGTAGTATAAATATTTTCAAAAGAGACTAGTTTAAACTGGTCTTGTACATAACACAGGTGAACTGTGTTGAGTTATCTTAGTAAAGATGAACAGAAAGTGGAGGCTAGACATGACAAAGGTAGTGCTTGGTATTGATCTTGGTACCTCAGCAGTGAAAGTATCAGCGGTTGATCGGCGAGGGAACATTGTTGCACAACAAAGCTTTGATTATCCTGTTACACAACCACAAGTTGGCTGGTCAGAACAAAATCCTGAAGATTGGGTCAATGGAACAACTGTTGCAATTGTTAATCTGATTTTAAAAGATCATATTGCGCCAACAGAGATTGAAGGAATTTCTTATTCTGGGCAAATGCATGGGCTTGTCTTGCTAGATGAAAACCATCAGGTACTGCGACCAGCAATTTTATGGAATGATACACGTACCAGCGCACAAGTAGAGGAAATTAAGAATAAACTAGGTAAAAAATTTCTTGATATTACCAGAAACTATCCTCTAGAAGGTTTTACTTTACCAAAAATTTTATGGGTTAAGGAGGAGGAGCCAGAAATTTTTAAGCAAGCGGATCTTTTCTTACTACCTAAAGATTATTTACGATATCGTATGACTGGTAAATTAGCCATGGATTACTCTGATGCAGCTGGAACGGTTGTCTTAAATGTTACTAAAAAGTGCTGGTCAACAGATATTGCAGAAGCGTTTGACTTACCATCATCTTTTTTCCCTGATCTCATTGCGTCAACTGATTTTGCTGGTCATATTTCAGAATCTTACGCGACATTTTCCGGATTGATGACACAAACTAAAGTATATGGTGGGGCGGCTGATAACGCCGCTGGGGCAATTGGAGCGGGTTTGCTCAAATCAAACATGGTCATGTCTTCCATTGGAACGTCAGGTGTGGTTGCAAAGTTTGAAGATAATGCTGATATAGACTATCATGGAGAAATTCATTTCTTCAATCATGCTATTCCTAACAAGTATTATTCCATGGGCGTGACGTTAGCAGCTGGTGACGCCAATTCTTGGTTTAAGCGTGTTTTTGGTGAAACACAAAGCTTTTCAGCATGGTTACGTGAAGCTGAACAATCAAGTGTAGGTGCCAATGGTTTATTGTTTACACCTTATATATCAGGTGAGCGAACACCATATCCTGATGCAGATATCCGTGGAAGCTTCTTAGGACTTGATCGCAAACATCAACGAGGCGACTTTATCCGTGCGGTTTTGGAAGGCATAATCTTTAGCTTCAAGGATATTATGACAATTTATGACCAACAAGGGGTTGACTTTGACACGATTATTGCCATTGGTGGCGGTGCAAAGTCACCACTATGGTTACAAATACAAGCTGACATATTTGGAAAGCGGGTCACAACGCTAGAAAATGAGCAGGGACCGGGATTAGGCGCCGCGATAATCGCAGCCACAGGATTGGGCTGGTTTGACAGTGTGCAAGAAGCTGCGCAATCCTTCCTATCGTTTGGAATGGTTTACGAACCGAAGGCAGAAAATGTTTTGAAGTATCAGCAAATATACAGCATTTATCAAACGGCATATCGTTCAACTGCAGAAATATCACACAAATTAGTTGCTTATCAGCGTAAAATCAGTTCTTAATTGAAAAAGAAGTTTGTAAGGTTCTTATTTTAAATACACGGACAGAGGTGTATTTATCATAGGAACTTTTAGGTTGAAAATATACTACGTTTTCTCAACTAGTAATTATCAAATCAAAAAAACCACTAAACAATTGTTTAGTGGTTTAATAGTGGTCAGCCAGGGGCTCGAACCCTGGACCCACGGATTAAGAGTCCGTTGCTCTACCAACTGAGCTAGCTGACCATAATGTCGTGTTTCACAACATCAAATATAATACCATGTGAAAATACAAAATGCAATAGCTAAGTATGATAAAATGAATATATTCTATATTGGAAGGAGATGCGTGGATTTTTGCACCATTTGTTCACGCTCTATTAGCATGTTTGATCTTATCAAAGCAATAATTATTGGTATCATTGAAGGCCTGACGGAGTTTTTACCAGTCTCTTCAACTGGACATATCATCTTAGCAGAAGCATTGATGAAAATTCCTAGTGGCAACGTTTGGACGAAGGCGTTTAGTTCAGTATTTGATTATTCGATTCAATTGGGAGCAATCTTTGCGGTTATTCAATTGTACTTCGACAAGTTGAATCCGTTTTCATCTAAAAAAACAGATCATGAAAAATTCCAAACTTGGCGTTTGTGGATTCGAGTAATCGTTGGTGTATTACCAGCCATTGTGTTTGGATTTGCATTAAATGACTTTATGGATGCACATTTGATGAATTTCTGGGTTGTGTCAGCAACACTTATCATTTATGGTATTGCGTTTATTGTGATTGAGAACCGTCAAAAAAGCATTGTACCGGTAATTACTAATGTAAACCAAATTACTTTTAAACTAGCATTGTACATTGGTTTGTTTCAAGTGCTATCAATCGTTCCCGGTACATCACGTTCGGGAGCAACTATCTTGGGTGCTATTATCTTAGGAGCATCGCGATTCGTGGCTGCAGAATTTTCATTCTTCTTGTCAATTCCGGTTATGTTCGGTGTGACTTTCCTTAAGATGGGTTCATTCTTTAGAGATGGTGGTTCATTCACGGGCATGCAAAGCATAGTAATGCTTGTTGGTTTCATCGTATCTTGGATTGTTGCTTGGTTTGCTATTAAGTTTATGATGAACTATATTAAGAATAATGATTTCAAGGTATTCGGTTACTATAGAATTATTATAGGCGCTATTTTCTTAGTTTTCGGTATTCTTGGCATCGTGGGGTAATAAAAAGCACAGGCAATGGCTTGTGCTTTTTTGTTTCATATTTTTATTCATAAAAAAATATTTAAAATTAAAATAAAAAGTGATTGACATGAGAAAATGCATAGTATATAATTAGTTCAACATATAACGTTGAAAAGATAAGTACTTGTCAAAATGATTGTATAGAGAGCTAATGTTTGGTGAAAGTTAGTATCAGGATGGCTAGGAAAATGGTCTTGGAGTTAATAGTGATGTGAGCAATAAGGTTTGTAAATATCATTCGGGTACACCCGTTACAGTGTCAGAGTATCGAAAGCATTGTCTTTTCTGTACTTGGTAAGTGTGTACTAGTGATAGTATGCAGAAAACGGGTGGTAACACGGTAACTTCGTCCCGCAGCTTTGATTATTCAAGGCTGCGTTTTTTTGTTGTATGAAATAAAGGAGAAATTGATATGCGCTATTTGTTAACTAAAAATATATTAGTTAGATTAAAGGGCTTAGGCATAGCTCATAGCCGAATGTGATTCTGTTTATTAACTTTAAATTAATATCATTAAGGAGATCACATGGAAAGCACGGGAAAATTATCCTTTACTAATAATTACAACTACGTTCCAGCGAGTTTTTGGTATCATTTTTCGGCAGCCTCAGGTGTAGAGCTGGATGCTTTTAAAAATCCTGAGATTATTGAAGGTAATATTTTAGGTACTAAGAAGTTAGTTGAGACAACCTCACCAGATTTTGTGAAATTAATGAGCGACGGCCTGTTTCATTACGAATTTAATTACCAAGATGCTGATGATAAAAGGGTAGTTTACGCTAATTTATCACCAATAGCGGATAATCATCCATGGTTGATAAAAACAGCAGATTTAGTTAGACGGCAAAAGCAGGTCATCGGTGAGCGAGCTTCATTTTATAATGTTTTTTCACCAACGACGTTACTTAAATGGGCACTAGTTAAAAATCCAGATGGACACTACGATAAAAGTAAAGCCGATGAAAAGCTTGCTGATATTATTTTGACAGATAGCGAAAATGTTCGTCAGGCATTAGAGGTGATTACACTAGATGTAATCAAGCAGGTGAAGGCTGCGGTCAATGCTGGTGCCGATGGGATCTATTATAGTACGCAAGTTATTCAGGATACACGGCTAGGACATGCCGATTTTGATGAATTTGTCGCTGCGACTGATAAACAAGTTCTAAAGGCAGCAAATCAATTGTCAGATACAAATATCTTACATATTTGTGGTAATGGCGGCGCCAGAAATGCAATTTCATGGTTTGAAAATTATCCGGCATCAATTGTTAACTGGTCGGTTGATACGGAAGACATATCTTTACATGAGGGCAAAGAGATCTTCCCAGGGAAAATTGTTCTTGGTGGGTTTGGTAACACCGCGAAAGATGTTTTGTATCGAGGAACACAGTCTGAAATACAACAATTTGCTAAACGTTTAGTTCAGGAAGCTGGTGCCGATAATTTAATTATTGGTGCTAATTGTACGGTTCCCCGGGATATTGATCCTCAACATCTACAGTGGGCGATAGAAGCAGTTCAAAAGGAAAGTGAAGGTTTGAAAATTTATGAGTAATCAACAAAATGTATTATTAGATTCAACAGAAAAAATACCGGTTAGTTTTTGGCGCCATTTCGCTGATGATGAAACCGTCGACGCATTAGAAAATCCAACAATTGCTACGATTAATATTCAAGGACATAAGGAATATGTTGACGACTTACGTCCAGATTTTGTGAAGTTAATGAGTGACGGTTATTTTAATGTTCCTTTTGACAATGTCACTGATCCTAAAAATATTGATAATTTAAGTAAAATTCAAGAGATACAAGATGATGATCCTTGGCTTACTGAACAAGTCAAATTAGTGCAAGAGCAGAAAAAAGTTATTGGTCAGCGTAGAGGTTTTTATAATATCTTTTCACCAGTGACGATTTTAAAGTGGGCACTCTATGATGCAGAAAGTGAGTTGCCTGCCAAGGGCGATGAACGCTTAACCGAACTGTTTATTCAATACCCGGAGGAAATTAAGCATATTCTAAATGTTCTAGCTAAGAACATTATCAAGCAAGTAAAGGCGGTTGTAGTAGATGGTGGTGCTGATGGAGTCTATTACAGTACACAAGAATTACAGAGTTCAAAATATACTAAAGAATTGTTTGATGGTATACAAAAGAATGTTGATTTAAGTGTTATAGATGCAATTAAGTCTGTTAGTGATATTAGCATTCTTCATATCTGTGGTTTCAGCGGTACAAGTAACCACTTAGAGTGGTTTATAGACTATGACTTGCCAATTGTCAATTGGGCAGTGACAGTGGAAGGTATTTCCCTCCAACAGGGACAGCAAATATTTAAAGACAAAGTTGTATTGGGCGGATTTGGTAATACAACAGATGATGTATTATACAACGGGTCTAAAGACGAAATAGAAGCGGCTGTACAAGGATTATTGTCCAACGTTGATAAAAAGCGTGTTATTATCGGTGCGGATTGCACTGTTCCCCGCGATATTCCTGTGGATCATTTGAAGTGGGCGATTGCCGCCGTACATGAAAACGTTGTGTAACGAGGAGAAGAGAGAATGGTAAATAAAAAAGGGATTATTACTGCTGCGGTAGCCGTTGTCATTATTGGTGGTGGTTTGACTATACGTCATCTTAATGCAGACAGCAACAAGGCAGCAGCCAAAAAAGTAAGAACAATTAATGTGGCACATACACAAAACTATGTGCCATATGATTATGTGAAAAACGGTGTATCAAAAGGATATGAAGTTGATGTTTTGAAAGCTGTTGATAAGCTATTGCCCGATTATAAGTTTAAGTATCATCCAACATCAGATGAAGATTTATTAGTTGGCTTGGATTCAGGAAAATATGATGTTGGGGTGAAGGGTGCTTGGTGGACAAAAGAACGTGCCAAAAAGTACATCTTACCCAAGCAAGCGGTTGGTGCGTCTATCATAGGAATCACTTATCGAAAAGATGATAACTATAAGTCATTTGCCGAGTTTGCAAAGAAGTCAGGTAAGTTGGTACCAATTTCACCACAGAATGGTCAATACGCAGTAGTACAGGAGTGGAACAAAAAACACCCTAACGAAAAAATCACATTAAAATCAGCTGATCAATTTACTGTTGGTGATGCATATAACTGGGTATTGGAAGGCCGATATGATGCTTACTTTGATGTGAAGGTAAATTACCAAAATTCAGTTGTTAAGAGCAGTGGCGCTTACCATAGTTCAGCCGACAAATTGGCCTACACACCCTACAAGGGCATTAAGACTTATCCGATTATCAGTCGTGCCAATAAAGACAACTCAAATTTCTCAAAAGAATATGACCAAGCTATCAAGAAGCTACAGAAGAACGGTACGCTGGAAAAGTTGTCACAAAAGTATTTCAAAGAAAATGTTTGGGACTTTGTCGGTGATAAATAAAGTTTCAGAATTAAGGAGTTAAGATGCCACCATTTAGTTTCAAATTTTTCCTATCGGTTTTTGGTGAGGTACTGCCTTATTTTCCAGTAACGCTACTCATCATTGTTACATCGATAATTTTTAGTTCCTTATTAGGGGCATTGGTGGCTAGTGGGCAACTTAGTCGATCACCAATATGGAGAACCTTGTCACAAGGTTATGTTTTTGTACTGCGCTCTACGCCACCCATCGTTTTGTTGTTTTTAGTTTTTTATGGGTTACCTAAATTATTATTGCTATCCTTGAATATTAATATCAATGATTGGCAAAAATCGATTTTCGTCATTATCGCGTTATCCTTACTGTTTGCGTCAAATTTAGCAGAAGTGTTTAAATCTGCCTATTTATCTGTGAACACTGGGCAACGTGAAGCGGCATTGATGGTGGGCTTATCAGAATGGCAGACATTTTATCGTATAACCCTACCACAAACAATCGTAGTCGCCTTACCCAATTTCGCAAATACTGTCGCCGCATTAATTAAAGATGCAGCTTTGGCATATGTCATTGGACTACTAGATATGATGGGTGCAGGTGATAATCTGATTTCTAGGAATTTTGGACACCACTCACTTGAGACATATTTAGCGTTGGCCATTATTTATTGGATTTTATTTGTAATCATTGAGCAAGGCGCGAAGTATTTAGAAAGATATCTTGGTAAAAGCCGTGCAATTGCATCAAATCCTGCGGAGGTTGTCGCATGAATGTACCATTTTTAATTCAAACTTTCTGGTCGGCTATAAAAGCTGTGCCAATAACATTATTAATTACCGGTGCGTCATTGCTCATTGGTTTGCCGCTTGGCTTTTTATTGGCATGGATTAAAATTAGAAAAATTCGTATACTTTATCCGCTCGTTGTCGCATACACATCTCTCATGCGGGCCACGCCGATGGTATTACTGATTTTACTGTTTTATAGTACATTACCAAGCTTGTTGAATGTCTTAGTTAACCAAAAACTACACTGGAATGTCAAGGTGTTCGATACTAATCCCATTATTTATGCCATTATTGTTTTTGCTTTAATTGCAGTTGCAAATTTATCGGAAGTATTTCGATCAGCAATTTTGACGATTGATCCTGGACAAAAAGAGGCAGCTTTAATGGTTGGATTGACGCCAATACAAGCTTATTATCGTATTATTATTCCACAAGCATTGGTTTCGGCTGTGCCTAACATTGGTAATTTAACGTTAAACATTTTAAAAGGCACTTCGCTTGCGTTCATGATGACGGTTCAAGAAGTAACGGCGGTTGCTAAAACAGCAGCCTCATATACTTATGATTACACGGAAGCTTATATTGATATTTTTATAATTTACTTTATCTTAGGAACGATACTGCAAATCATTTTTAAATATCTGGAACGTTACTTAGGTCGACATAAGCTACGCGGAACAGTTGTATAGGGAGAATAGCATGTTAAAAGTCAGAAATTTCAGAAAAAAGTATCATGAACATGAAGTATTGAAAGGAATTGATATTGAAGTTAACCAAGGGGATGTAGTAGCATTACTTGGACCATCAGGATCTGGTAAGACTACGTTTTTAAGAGGGTTAGCTTTTCTAACACAGGGAGATTCTGGTGTTATAGAATTTGATGATCAAAAAATAAGTATTGAATCGGCAACGCCTGTTGATATTAAAAAGTTGCGACAAAAGATGGGCTTCGTTTTTCAAAATTTCAATTTGTTTGCTAATAAGACGGCCATACAAAATGTCGAAGAAGGTTTGATTATTGGGCATAAGGAGCCAAAAGAAATAGCTCGAAAAAAAGCGCAGGAAGCCTTACAAAAAGTAGGTTTGTTGGAATTTGCCAATCATTATCCAAGTCAATTGTCTGGTGGACAAGCGCAGCGCGTAGGAATTGCTAGAGCAGCAGCTTTAAATCCGGAGATTATTTTATTGGATGAGCCGACGAGCGCGTTAGATCCCGAGTTAGTAGCAGATGTTTTGCAGGTGATTAAACAACTAGCTGATGAAGGGAAAACGATGATTGTCGTCACTCATGAGATGGCTTTTGCCCGTGATGTGGCTGATAAAGTTGTTTTTATGGATAAAGGTTTAGTTGTAGAGGAAAATGAACCCGTTGAATTTTTTGATAATCCTAAGTCGCCACGTTTGAAAGAATTTTTAAGTCGTATTAGCGCTGCCAATGTTGCTGACAACAGTTTTGAGTATGAAAAGGCTAATCAAAAATAAATTAAACGCGCTCTTTAGACTTGTAGCAGCATCTAGCGGAAAATGTTTCACGTGAAACGGATAAAAATATTTAATTGGTTACTAGCGATTGGCTTGTTTTTCAGGTAAACTAGATACTATGGAAAACTTTCAAGAACAACTAAAGAACCGACGTACTTTTGCGATCATCTCCCATCCCGATGCTGGTAAAACAACCTTAACTGAGCAATTATTGTTGCATGGTGGAGTGATTCGTGAAGCCGGAACAGTTAAAGGCCGTGGGTCGAACAAATTAGCTTCATCTGATTGGATGGCGATTGAGCAACAACGTGGTATTTCAGTAACGTCATCTGTATTGCAGTTTGACTATGAAGGTAAACGAATCAATATTTTGGATACACCGGGGCACGAGGACTTTTCAGAAGATACCTATCGTACTTTGATGGCTGTGGATTCAGTAGTCATGGTAGTCGATGCCGCCAAGGGTATTGAGCCACAGACTAAAAAGTTATTTGAAATTGTCTCACAGCGTGGAATACCAGTCTTTACGTTCTTTAACAAAATTGATCGTGACGCTCGCCCAGCACTTGATTTGGTTGACGAGCTTGAAACTGTATTAGGAATTCAAGCTTACCCAATGAATTGGCCAGTCGGCTCCGGCCAGGTTCTGCAAGGCATTTATGATTTGCAGGCTGACCAACTTGTGCCCTTTAAGAATGCCACAATTCATTCCGAGATCGTCGATGAGGCGATGGATGAAATTGAATTGTTACGTGATGCGGGTAATCCATTTGATGAGGATAAAATCGCTCATGGGCAATTAACACAAGTATTCTTTGGCTCAGCGTTGGTTAATTTTGGTGTAACAGAATTCTTGCGTGAATATTTGACGTATGCACCAGCCCCAGCAGCGATGACGACAGTTGATGACAAAAAAATTAATCCAGAAGACGCACAGTTCAGTGGTTTTGTATTTAAGATACAGGCCAACATGGATCCCAGACATCGAGACCGTATTGCATTTGTGCGGATCGTGAGTGGGGAGTTTAATCGCGGTATGGATGTGTTATTACAACGGAATGGCAAGAAATTAAAGCTCTCGAACGTGACACAATTTATGGCTGAAGAACGTGAAAATGTCCAGACAGCAGTTCCTGGTGATATTATTGGTGTCTATGATACGGGGAATTTCCAAATAGGTGATACAATCTACTCTGGAAAGAAAGCTGTACAGTTCCCTGATTTGCCAACATTTACACCTGAATTGTTTAACCGTGTGGTTGCCAAGGATGTGATGAAGCAAAAGTCATATCATAAAGGGATTGAACAACTCGTTCAAGAAGGAACAATTCAACTTTATAAATCATGGAACGGCGGCGACTACATTATTGGCGCTGTTGGACAATTGCAGTTTGAAGTGTTCCAGTTCCGTATGGAAAACGAATATAATGTTGAAATTCAATTTGAACCCATTGGTTCCAAAGTTGCTCGCTGGATAAAGCCAGAACAATTAGACGAGAAAATGAGTTCATCACGTAATTTACTAGTAAAAGATCGGTATGATGAACCAGTATTCTTATTCGAGAATAAATTCGCCTTGAATTGGTTCCACGATAAATACCCTGATGTTGAATTAGAAGAAAAAATGTAAAAACACCAAGCATATTGGAACGTCTGTGGACGTTCTTTTTTAATATCGTAATATGTTAGAATATAGTAACAAGAATATTGGAGAAAATCATGTCATATTATACACAACAACTTTTTAATGGCCAACGCGATCGTATTTTGCGTGTTGTTGATTCAGATGATGCTACACAAGCAACTGCTGGTTTTATTCATATTTTTGACGAACGGCGAGCTTTTGACTTTGAATACGCTAAAGAATTAACGAATGGTGAAATCACACAGGAACAGTTTGATGAGGAAGGAGAGTCGGTTAACACATTTAGCGTTAACTTTATGCCCCTAGCGCATGCTGAAGAGGAAGAAATTCCTAATGAATTGTTTGAGGAATGGGCTGGCCTAATTGGCCGTGAATATGCATTGGTTCCCAACTTACATATGAATATGTATCAACAGTCTCTGAAACCTGAAATTGAGGAAATTGATAAGGATCTTTTCGAAGAAAGATTGTTAGAACTAGTTACACGTGTTCTTGGATCTTCTGTTGTTGGATTTGAAGAAAAAGCTTTGACACTTTACCCAAGCTTTTTAGTACAAGAGCAACCTGAACAATCCGAACAAAAAGGGCCATCAACCCAGATAATATTACCAGAATAGTGAATATATGGATTGATGAATAGTATATTTAGCTAATTTAGCGAACGTTTTGTAAGCATTATCGTTAACGTTCGTTTTTTTTTATGGTACAATGTCTGGGTCGATAAGACAAATAAAATCGGGGTAGATTGGTGCGCGTTAAGTGCAGCGGAGACGGAATGTGAGCCGCTGACGAAACAAACATTCATTGCTAGCATTTTTTCGTGTTAGCACTGAATGTTTGTGCGGTGCATCAGTCACATTCACCACTATATAAGGTGAACACTCCACTCGGAGGTTCTATAGCATGGAAAATACAACACGAACGTGGGTTTTCCCAAAACTAGATACGCGCCAATTCGTTTTATTGGCGATGTTGATGGCACTTCACATGGTGCTGAGCAGGCTGACAGTCGGCACTAATGTACTTCAAGTAAGCTTTGCATTCGTAACGATGTCTCTGATTGCTAAATGGTATGGTCCATTGTGGTCTATGTTAATTGCGGCAATATTAGACGTTATCGGCGCAACAATTATTAATCCTGGTGCATTCTTTTTGGGATTCACTTTTACAGCAATGATTAGTGCGTTAATTTATTCACTGGCTTATTTCAAGCATGACAAAACAAGCTGGTGGCGAGTAAGTGTTGCTGTGGGGTTGGTATTATTAATTGCTAATATTGGTTTAAATTCCATTTGGTTGGTTATGATGTATCATACAGCACACGATTGGCCTTCATTTTTAGCCTTTATTACACCACGTGTCATTAAGAATTTAATTATGTTTCCCATTCAAGTGGGTATTTCGTATTTTCTTTTAAATAATCAGGTTATTAGTCACACCACAAAAAAGATTTTTAGTTAAACAGCTTCGGCTGTTTTTTTGAAAGCAGAGGTTTTAATATGGTAAATGAATTTCCACAAGTTTTAACAATAGCAGGTTCTGATTCAGATGGATCAGCAGGGATGCAGGCAGACTTGCATACATTTTTCATTAGAAAAACATACGGTATGAGTGTGTTAGTTGCTGCTGTGGCTGGTAACTCATACGGTATTCATGCTGCGGAAACATTACCGCTACACTTTGTTGACAAACAGTTTGAGGTTCTTGCTGACGATTTTAAAGTTCGCGCTAGTAAGACAGGCATGTTATCAGATGCTAGCTTAATTGAAGCAGTGGTAAAAGCTTATAAACAGTTTGACTTTGGTCCTTTAGTAGTTGATCCGGTAATAACAACAAAACATGGTGCTCAATTGTTAGAGGCAGCGGCCTTTGAGGCACTAAAAGAAAAACTTCTACCACTGGCAACAGTTGCAACGCCGAACTTTTTTGAGGCACAATTGCTAACTGGACGTACTATTGATAATGAACAGCAACAGACAGCTGCTGCAAAAGATATTCAATCTCTGGGCGTTCAAAATGTTATTGTCAAAGGATGGCATAATCAAGATAACCAAAATGAGGTTGCTGACTATGTTCTTCTCGCGGATGGCTCTGATTTTTGGTTAAGGCACCCGTATTTTGATACTACACACATCAATGGTACTGGGGACACTTTAAGCGCTGCTATTGCTGCTGAAATTGCTAAGGGGAAAGACGTTGCAACAGCTATTCGCATTGCCCACGATGTGACGGCAACAGCGATTGAACATGAAATTGCTGTTGGACATAAGTTTGGACCAATTAATCACTGGGCAGCTCAAGACTATAATAAAAAAGAAGACAAATAGTTTGTCTTCTTTTTATTATGATGCACCGGTGATATCACCATGAACAAGTCGTTTGAAAATATGACGATCCGCCCAAGCAATATTACGTCCCTGTAAAAGGAAGGACATGACAGTGCCAATACCGAGCGCCACGATTTGATGGCTAATGATGAGACAAATAATCGAAATACCAATTGCAACAGCGAAATTACTCATTTGAGCTTTACTAGCATTGCCACGGAAATAATCAAAGCGTAAGATATTCGTCAGGTCATCTAAGGGGTGAAGAATCCAATTAACACGCTGGTATATGGAAATAGCCACGCCAATTGTCCAAATACCAAACAAGTCAAGAGGAATACGCCACCACCAACTAAGTTGACGAATGCCCAGCGAGACAAAGTAATTGGCGAATACGCCAACTAAAATACTAAACGCCATACCGAAGAAAATATTGCCGAGTAATCGTAACCAATTGATACGCATGGCTAACCACATATTTAAGAATGCCACAGAAACAGCTGTAATAGCTAAAAAGATACTAATTTGCCAGCCAGTGGTGTTAGATAAGTTAGCGGCGCTTGCAGTCCATGGGGCCGAACCCATGGCGCTAGCCACACTTAATCCATTACCAAATGAGTTAATGATTAAAGAGATAAAAAAGAAACTAATTTTTTGTTTATATCCCAGTTGATAAAATTGACCATCTATATAGTACATTGTGTAATTTTTTCCTTAGTTGATTATCTTCTTATTATAGCATTAAGAAAGGTGCTTAAAGATAGTTTACAAAATCACAATTAAGGTATAGAATATATGCATTAGAAAATTGTGAGGAAAAAAAACAATGTCAGAAAATAAAGTCGCTTTGGTAACTGGAGCTGGTCAAGGAATTGGACAGGCAATCGCAGAACGATTGTCAAAAGATGGGTTTAAGGTTGCCTTAGTTGGACGTCATATTGAAAAAGTACAAAAAGTAGCTGATGAAATTAATGAAAATGGTGGTGAAGCCATTGCTATTAAGGCTGATGTGGCTAAACGTGATGAAGTTTTTGCAGCCGTCAAAGAAACGAAAGAAAAGTTCAATGGTTTTGATGTGATTGTTAACAATGCGGGTGTTGCGCCTACGACACCAATCATGTCAGTAACGGAAGATGATATGAACTGGACATGGGGCATTAATGTTAATGGTATTGTCTGGGGAACACAAGCTGCGACAGAAGCCTTCAAGGAATTTGGTCATGGTGGCAAAATCATTAATGCAACATCGCAAGCTGGTGTGCAAGGAAATGCTAATTTGACTGCCTATGGATCAACAAAATTTGCCATTCGCGGTATTACACAAACAACAGCTAAAGAGTTAGCAGAATTTGGTATTACAGTAAATGCATTTGCGCCTGGAATTGTGAAAACACCGATGATGGAAGATATTGCTCATGAAGTAAGCGTGAACGCTGGTAAAGACGATGAATGGGGAATGGCACAATTTTCAGAAGGAATCACCTTAGGACGACTAAGTGAACCGGAAGATATAGCAAATGTGGTTTCCTTCTTGTCTAGCTCAGATTCAAACTATGTGACAGGCCAAACATTAATTGTTGATGGTGGTATGGTATTTAGTTAAATTCAATATATAACTTTAAATGCATCTCAATTTCTTTAATTGGGGTGTTTTTTTGTGCACTAATCTAAATATGTGATTTATTATACAATATATATATTATTATGTTAGCGCTAACAAAAGCTTTTAAATAAGGGTTTAATAAACATATTCAAAAAAGGTTGCTTTTTAAAAAAGAATGATATATACTTATATTGTTAATAAATGAGCAAGTAAAGGAGCAAAGATTATGGCAGAAGCAATTGCAAAGAAACCCGCAAAAAAGGTTTTGACCCCTGAAGAAAAAGCGGAATTACAAACACAAGCTGAGAAGATGACTGAGGTATTGATTGAAAAATCACAAAAGGCATTGTCTGAATTTTCAACATTTTCGCAAGAACAAGTTGATAAAATTGTTGCAGCTATGGCCTTGGCAGGTTCTGAGAATTCACTTCTGTTAGCCCATGCTGCTCACGACGAGACTGGACGTGGGGTTGTGGAAGATAAGGATACGAAAAATCGTTTCGCCTCAGAATCAGTTTATAACGCTATTAAGTTTGATAAGACTGTGGGTGTTATTAGTGAAGACAAGATTCAAGGTAAGGTAGAATTAGCAGCCCCACTTGGTATTTTGGCTGGAATCGTCCCAACGACAAATCCAACGTCAACAACTATTTTCAAATCAATGTTGACAGCAAAGACACGTAACACAATTATCTTTGCTTTCCATCCCCAGGCTCAAAAAGCATCGGTTCTTGCTGCAAAAATTGTTTATGATGCTGCTGTTAAAGCAGGCGCACCGGAAAACTTTATCCAATGGATTGAAAAGCCTTCACTTTATGCAACAAGTGCGCTGATACAAAATCCTCACATTGCTTCAATTCTAGCTACTGGTGGGCCATCAATGGTTAATGCAGCTTTGAAGTCAGGAAATCCATCCATGGGTGTCGGTGCTGGAAACGGTGCAGTTTATATTGATGCAACTGTTGACACAGATCGTGCCGTGTCCGATTTGTTGTTATCAAAGCGTTTCGATAATGGCATGATTTGTGCCACAGAAAACTCAGCCGTTATTCAAGCACCAATCTATGACGAAATTTTAACTAAGTTACAAGAACAAGGTGCATACCTTGTTCCTAAGAAAGACTACAAGAAAATTGCTGATTATGTCTTTAAGCCTAACGCAGAGGGATTTGGTATTGCTGGTCCTGTTGCTGGTATGTCAGGACGTTGGATTGCTGAGCAAGCAGGCGTAAAGATTCCTGATGGTAAAGATGTACTTTTGTTCGAATTAGATCAGAAGAACATAGGTGAAGCGTTATCTTCTGAAAAGTTATCGCCATTACTTTCAATTTATAAAGTTGAGAAGCGTGAAGAAGCTATTGAGACTGTTCAATCCTTGTTAAACTATCAAGGCGCGGGGCACAACGCAGCAATTCAAATTGGTTCACAAGATGATCCGTTCATTAAAGAGTATGCTGACGCTATTGGTGCATCACGTATTTTGGTTAACCAACCTGACTCAATCGGTGGTGTTGGAGATATTTATACAGATGCTATGCGTCCATCGTTGACACTTGGTACCGGATCATGGGGGAAGAATTCATTGTCTCATAACTTATCAACATACGACTTACTTAATATTAAGACCGTGGCTCGCCGCCGTAATCGTCCTCAATGGGTTCGTTTACCTAAGGAAGTTTACTACGAAGCCAATGCCATTACTTACTTACAAGACTTGCCTACTATAAACCGTGCATTTATTGTCGCTGATCCTGGTATGGTTCAGTTCGGATTTGTTGGCAAAGTACTAGGCCAACTTGAGTTACGTCAAGAACAGGTTGAAACAAATATCTATGGTTCAGTTAAGCCTGACCCAACTTTGTCACAAGCTGTTGAAATTGCTCGCCAAATGGCAGACTTCAAACCAGATACAGTTATTTTACTTGGCGGTGGTTCGGCACTTGACGCTGGTAAAATTGGTCGGTTCTTGTACGAATACTCGACACGCCATGAAGGAATTTTAGAAGATGACGAGGCGATTAAAGATCTATTCTTAGAACTACAACAAAAGTTTATGGATATTCGTAAGCGAATCGTTAAGTTTTACCACGCACGTTTGACACAAATGGTTGCGATTCCAACAACTTCAGGTACTGGATCAGAAGTCACACCATTTGCCGTTATTACAGATGATGAAACACATGTAAAGTATCCACTAGCCGATTATGAATTGACACCGGAAGTTGCTATTGTTGATCCAGAATTTGTTATGACCGTACCACAACACACGGTATCTTGGTCAGGATTAGATGCTTTGTCACATGCTTTGGAATCGTATGTCTCAGTGATGGCTTCTGAATTCACACGTCCTTGGGCATTACAAGCTATTAAGTTGATTTTTGATAACTTAACAAATTCATACAATTATGATCCTAAACACCCAACTAAGGAAGGTCAGAATGCACGCACAAAGATGCACTATGCGTCAACATTGGCTGGTATGTCATTTGCGAATGCCTTCTTGGGACTTAACCACTCACTAGCACACAAAACTGGTGGAGAATTCGGACTACCTCACGGTATGGCAATCGCTATTGCAATGCCACATGTGATTAAGTTTAATGCGGTAACAGGAAATGTAAAGCGCACACCATACCCACGTTACGAAACCTATACAGCACAAAAAGATTATGCTGATATTGCACGTTACTTAGGTTTGAAAGGTGAAACAGATGCTGAATTGGTCGATGTATTGATTGCAGAAATCAAGAAGTTGGCTGCATCAGTGGGTGTCAATCAAACACTATCTGGCAACGGTGTTTCAAAGCATGACTTTGATACAAAGTTAGAAAAGATGATTGACTTAGTTTACAATGACCAATGCACGCCGGGAAACCCTCGCCAACCAAGCTTGGCAGAAATTCGTCAATTGTTGAAAGATCAGTTTTAAAAAAAGAGACCTTACAATTAAGTAAGGTCTTTTTATTTTTGACGTTTTGTTAATTTAACAACGCCCTCCCAACGGGCAGTTTGAGGGAACATGTCAATACTTTGAATGTAATCAACTTGGTAGGCTTTTGATAAATCAACCAAATCACGAGCCAAAGTTGAGGCGTTACATGAAATATACACAAACTTTTCAGGTTGTGTGCGCAAAATTTCTCGACGCAGTGCAGTGTCTAAACCTGTGCGTGGTGGATCAACAACTAATGCATCAGCTATCCATCCTTCTGATTGCCATTTAGGAAACAGTTTTTCAGCCGTACCCACTTCATAGTGAGCATTACTAATATGATTTAAAGTAGCATTTTGATTAGCATCATCAACTGCTTCGGGGATAATTTCCATACCACGAACTTCGCCAGCCTTGTCAGCTAAGGACAGACCAATTGTACCTACACCAGCATATGCATCGACTAGTTTATCAGCGTGCGTCAAATCAAGTGCTGCCAAGGCTTGGTTATAAACTACGGACATTTGCGTATGATTTAACTGCATGAAAGCACGTGGTGATAATTGGAATGTTTTCCCGAGAACCTTTTCTTCGATGTAGTCCTTACCCCAAAGCTTAAGTGTCTCTTCGCCCCAAACGAGGCTAGTACGACCAGGATTATAATTTTGAAAAATACCAGTAACTTCTGGTAGGGCCTGATTGATTGCTTCAATCAGTGCGGTATCACCTGGGAATCCATCTGTGTTTGTGATAAATGTTAGTTGAACTTCGCTGGTTGTCTGAGATACACGAGCAACAATAGTTTTTACCGTACCACGATTTTTATCTTCATTGTAGACTGAGACAGATAATTTATCGAGTAACTCACGAACGGTACGCATGACTTTCATCGTGGCTGGGGTTTGTGTATGTACAACCGGTAAATCAACCAAATCATGGCTACCACGTTTATACATACCGACACTCAGTTTATCGCCAATTTTTCGCACAGGGAATTGGGCTTTGTTACGGTATTCATACGGATGATCCATGCCGATTGTGTCACGTATGTCATAATTAGACCAGCCCTTCGGTTGGAATTTTTCAAGCGATTGAACGAGTACATCTTTTTTGAAGCGTAATTGTGCTGGATAATTCATATGCTCCAATTCAAATCCACCAACACTATCTGCGAATTCATCAAGCGGTTTCACTCTATCCGGAGATTTCTCACGTATTTTCAAGACTTTAGCGGCGATATATTTTGGTTCTACTTCAGTAACCTTTACAACAGCCACTTCATCAGGTAAAGCGCCAGGTACAAATACAATCTTACGTTTAAAGTAGCCAATTCCTTCACCGTTAATACCGAGGCGCTTGATTGTTAACGGGAAGTTTTGGCCAACACGTACGTTGACACCTTCACTCGTGTTGCCTCTTGGTGCGCCAGACTTACGGGGATCGAAGTTTTTACCATAATATGGTTTTTTACCGTTATTGTTGCGACTTTTTTGATAAGGTCGCTTGTTTTGTTCTGTCATATTCATCTTTCTGCATTGCAATGCCCAAGGTTCATTATTATGTAACCATCATAACATGATAGCATGAAAAGTCAGGAGATGGGGACTACGAATGTTTGATAAGTGTGATAATAGAGTCGATAAATGTTTTGAAATAGTAGTAGTATCCAACTTAAAGCCAACACAAAGGCAACAATCTCGAAGGTTGTTAGAGACAGATAACCTACCCATTGAAATAAAATCATACTGGTTACTAGGATTGCACAGATGATATAGGATGTTGCTTCGAATTCACGCGGTGCATTTGGTAGTAGCCAGCGGTTGCCCAACATCATAATTAAAATAAAGTAGATTAAAAAATTGGCCATTTGGTCATGCAAAATATGAAGACGTCCAGCGTTGTTTGGAAACAGACCGACACCAGCTAATGACAAAGCCGATAAATTTAGCAATATGCGCAACGTAATGAGCCGTCGGTTGTGACGCAGAATTTTTTGTAAAGGAACGAATAGATAGTCTACTAACGCCAACCAGATTAACCCAGCTAGAATTAAAGTGGCGTTAAACTGCCAAGAGTCCAGCGCATTATCAGTTCCTAAAAAACTTAGGTTATATTGCCACCACATACGCGAGCTATTTGTAACCATCGCTGTTAGTACACCGCCAATGATAGTCATTACAAAAATTGAAGTAATGAATAAGGTAGAGATTGATAACGCTGAATAAATCATTAAAAAGTTAATGATTCCGTTAAACATAGTAAATAGCGCAATTGACGTGAATAAATCAAACGATGCGGTTTGAAATAAGTAATTAATTGCCCAAAAGAATCCTGATGTCACAAAAGCTAAGATAATAGCAAAAGCTACGGTTAAAGCTGGTAAGACGCGCCAACTGGTTTTACGACGCAGCTTATCAATTTGTTGTCGTTGTTGCTGAAAGTATATTAAAAGGAACATGAAAATTCCGCTGATCTCACTTAACATAATGACGGCACTAGCGATAGAGTTGTCGCCACCCAAAGGGATACGAAACATTTTTTCCTCCACGGCATAAATTGTGAAAATGATTGCCATCACCATAGAAGGAATCAAAAAATGTCGCAACGACAATGTTTGACGTTCATTAGGATTATTTGTCTGCTGTATGATCAATTGTCCGTTTCTAAGCGTGAGATTTAGTGGTTGATTGTGTTTTAAATGCAGCTCGCTAACAATTTCATCAGGTAACGTAAGTTGATACGGTGTCTTTGACATAATTCTCTCCAATATGTTCTAGTTTAGCATGTTCATAAAAGAAGATTGAAAGAACATGTATTTTTTAATATTTTGTATTTATATATCACATTTGTGTTATAACAAATGTGTGGTATAATATAGATGTAGAGAGGAACAGAAAAAGTAGCAGATGTGCCTCAGAGACCTCTCGAGCTAAAGGAGATGTGGATAAATGATTAAACGCAGAAACTTTATTAACGAGTTTGTACACAATCGCGTACGAGGTCAGACTGAATAGGATGGCGATTAGTAATGAGATTTGATATAAAGGCTTACTTAGATGATAATTCACTAACAATTTACCGCGTAGCAAAGGAATCTGGTTATGGATACACAACGATACACAAGTCGTTTAACAAAACACAATCAGATGCCACGAGCCTAAACATGCGTGATTTAGATGCTCTGGCTAAGGTGCAACATAAACAAATGTGGGAAGTGTTACGAGAATTAGAAAAACTTTATTTTGATGAATGATAAACGTGCTTGGGGTAAGCACAAGCACATAGAAAACTAAAAGGAGATTTTAGACTATGGCTAACAATGATTTTTTCAATGATCCATTTGGATCAGACATGAATGACATTTTTAATAACATGATGGGTAATATGAACGGCATGAACTCTGAGAACCGTCGTTATTTGATTAACGGTCGCGAGGTTACGCCGGAAGAGTTTGTTCAATATCGACAGACTGGGAAACTACCACAAGGTCTTCAAGCATCCAATGCTACAAACGGTCAGCCAGTAGCACAACAAGCTGGGCAACCTGGACAAGTAAAGCAGGAAGGAATGCTGGCAAAGCTTGGACGTAACTTGACGAAAGAGGCTCGCGACGGTTTGCTTGATCCAGTCATTGGACGTAACAAAGAGATTCAAGAAACGGCTGAAATTTTAGGACGCCGTACAAAGAACAACCCAGTGCTAGTTGGCGATGCTGGTGTTGGTAAGACAGCAGTGGTTGAAGGTTTGGCACAAGCGATTGTTAATGGGGACGTCCCAGCAGCAATTAAGGACAAGGAGATTTACAGTATCGATATCTCTAGCCTTGAAGCTGGTACTCAATTCCGTGGTGCTTTTGAGGAAAATATCCAGAACCTTTTGAAAGAAGTTAAACAAGCAGGCAACGTTATCTTGTTCTTTGATGAGATTCATCAAATCTTGGGAGCTGGTTCAACCGGTGGCGAAGATGGCGGTAAAGGACTAGCTGATATTATCAAGCCAGCTTTGAGTCGTGGTGAAATTTCATTAATTGGTGCGACAACGCAAGATGAATATCGTAACACGATTATGAAGAACGCTGCACTAGCTCGGCGTTTTAATGAAGTGACTGTGAATGCACCATCACCTAAGGATACGCTTGAAATCTTGAAGGGGATTGCGAAGTTGTATGAAAAGCATCACCATGTTTCATTGCCTGAAAACGTATTAAAGGCAGCAGTTGACTATGCAGTACAGTATATTCCACAACGTTCATTACCAGATAAGGCGATAGATTTGCTTGACATGACAGCGGCTCACCTGTCAGCTAAGAACCCAGTAACAGATAAGGTAAGTTTAGAGAAGCAGATGAGCGATGCTAAAGCAAAGCAAGAAAAGGCTGTTGCTGATGAAGACTATGAGGCCGCTCTAAAGTACAAGAACCAGATTGCTGATTTGGAAAAGAAAGTTGGTAGCGCTGACGAAGCTAAAAAGGTTGAGGCAACGCCTAATGATGTGGCCGAATCAGTAGAACGTTTGACTGGTATTCCTGTGGCACAGATGGGTGCGTCAGATATCGAACGTTTGAAGACAATTGGTGATCGTTTGGCTGGTAAAGTTATTGGTCAAGATGAAGCCGTAAGTATGGTCGCTAAAGCCATTCGTCGTAACCGCGCGGGATTTGATGAAGGAAACCGACCAATTGGTTCGTTCTTGTTCGTCGGTCCAACTGGTGTTGGTAAGACGGAGTTAGCAAAGCAACTAGCTTTGGACATGTTTGGTAGCAAAGATAACATTGTTCGTTTGGATATGAGTGAGTATTCGGATTTGACAGCGGTATCTAAGTTAATTGGTACGACCGCTGGGTATGTTGGCTATGATGACAATAGCAACACACTAACTGAAAAAGTTCGCCGTAATCCTTATTCAATTATTCTCCTTGATGAAATTGAAAAGGCCAATCCACAAGTACTAACGTTGTTATTACAAGTGATGGACGATGGTCGCTTAACAGACGGTCAGGGAAACGTCGTTAACTTCAAGAACACGGTCATTATTGCAACATCTAACGCTGGATTTGGACACAACTCGAGTGATGCAGATCAGGATTTGATGGCTAAGTTGGCGCCATACTTCCGTCCAGAGTTCTTGAACCGTTTTAACGGTGTGATCGAATTTAGTACGTTGACTAAGAATGATTTGAAGCAAATTGTTGATTTGATGTTAGATGATGTCAATAAGACATTGGCTAAGAAAGACTTGACATTACATGTGTCTGACGAAGTTAAGGATCACTTGATTGAAGATGGTTATGATGAAGCCCTAGGTGCACGTCCATTGCGTCGAGTAATTGAGCAACAAATTCGTGACCAAGTAACGGATTTCTATTTGGATAATCCAGGTGAAAAATCCTTAAGCGCAGACTTGGTTGATGGCAAAGTTGTCATCTCGGCTGTTGTTGAGAAGACTGCGGTTACTAACTAATGTTTGAAAAAATCACGTTCGTGTACAAAACGTGGTTTTTATTTTGCTTTCAATGAACAATTTATTCAGCATGGTATAATGAATTCATTAAACTAAAGGATGTCTACATGATTATTCAACATGCAATTCTCCATATACTGGACACGAATACAGGTAGTCTCATTGCATCGCAAGGAGAAATGAACGTCGACAATGTTGGCGTTCATGAATATATTGAAAAGCTGGTTAATAAAATCTATAAAGGTGACATCAAGACAGGAAATTTATTGCCAGATAGTTATCTGGACAAGATGATTAAACAATCGGATTTTCCGGAAGTAACGACACAAATGGCCACTAAATTATTTGATACGATTTCTGCTAGTGAGTCTATTCCAGCTGGTGATTTGTTAAGTTTTCAGGCTACAATTGATGAAGGGCCAATCTTTGGATTAATCAAACTCAATTTCGGCGCTCGTTATGCTCACGCAGTAGAGTACGAAGATGACCAGATGGTGAATAACTTGGTGCTTAATCAGTCAATTTTACCGGCTGCAACGCAAACAGTTGATGAAGCTATTTTGGTAAATGTCGATGATGGCAGCTATCAATTGTTGGAAAAGAAACAATTGATTGACGGGCATCGTGTGCCTTATTTTTCAGAAAATTTTTTGGAAATAAAACCTGAAGTTTCAGCAAAAGAAAATATCCAAGTCATTAAGCGTACAATTAAAAATATTGCTGAAAAATATGATGAGCCAGAACATGAGGTACTGGCTGCAACGCAGGAAGTGATTTATAATAGTTTAGCAGAGACGGGTAGTATTAGCACAGATGTTATTGCAGAAAAGGTGTTTGGTGATAACATCACGGCTAAAAAAGAATATCAAGAAAAGCTGACTGCAAAATCATTGCCAACGGAAGTTTCGGTTGTTAATTCCGAGAAGTATGAGAAAAAGTATCGAACACAAAAATTTAAACTCGATTCTGGAATTGAAATTTCTATTCCTGTTCATGTTTACCAGGATTTGAGTAAAGTTGAATTTGTCAATAATGCTGATGGGACAATCACCTTAATGATTAAAGATATCGCATCAATATTAAATAAGTTCAATGTGTAGAGGAGAAAATAATGCCTTATCAAGATTCTTATGTTGCTAAAATACGCGAAAAAATTGGGCACGACTTTGAGCTCGTGATGCCTACGATAGATGTGGTAATTGCCAATTCAAAAGGTGAACTTTTGATGATTTATAACCGTGATTTTGATGGTTGGGCTTTTCCAGGTGGTTATATTGAGCCAGAAATGTCATGGCAAGAAAATGCAGCACGAGAAGCTTTGGAAGAGTCTGGCATTCGTGCGAATGCAAAAGATCTGCAATTGATTGGTTCTGTTTCAGGAGAAAACTATCGTACGCAATATCCTAATGGTGACCGGGTTAAGCTCTATACAAATGTGTTTTTGCTGACAAAATGGTCAGAAGAGTTAGATAAGATAGACGATACAGAGATTGACGGGAAAAAATGGATGACACCGCAAACAATTGATCATGTTCATTTAACCTTTTCCGGTCGAGCAGTGTATCAGGCATATCGTCAATTCCAAGAAACGAAACAAATACAATTGTTAACCATCAATAGTGAACTGCAGCGTTTTTTGGATGCGCAGGATGGTCGCATTGCTGATGTGAATACGTATGAGGATGCAATTAATGAATTGACTGCCGGTCAAAAAAGAACACATTGGATGTGGTTTGTATTACCACAACTTCGTGGGCTAGGAACAAGTGAACGTGCGACGTATTACGGTATCAAAAATGCCAAAGAGGCTCGTGAGTATCTAGCAGATGATGAATTACGTACTCGCTTGGAGAAAATTTTAAAAATTGTATCGACTATTGAATCATCAGATCCAGTTGCCATATTTGGACAAGTAGACGCTGAAAAGTTTCATGCCAGTGTGACGTTGTTTGCACAAGTTGCAGAAACACCTGATTTGTATCAGCAAGTATTAGTGAAATATTTCAATGGTGACTTACATCAACCAACACTAGACTTATTAAACAAATAAAAAAGGCGACTTAGTCGTCTTTTTTATTTGTTTATACTGTTGTTTTTGGCGCGTGCAGTACTAGACCATGCTCTGGTGTTCGAGCATTAATAACGATATCTTCAACCTTGAAAATATGTGCCAATTCACTTTCAGTAAATCTATTTTTCTTTTCAGCGATTTCACGCAAAGATTTTCCAGTGCGCAGAGATTCTTTAGCAATTTTAGCGGCTTCTTTGTAGCCAATTATTGGCGCCATCGCGGTTGCAAAGCTCACCGACAAATCAATGTCTTGTGACAAGCGATGTTTGTTTACTGTAATGCCGTCAATGGCATTGATGCGTAGAGTATTCATAGCTTGTTGGAGATGTTCAATGCCAGTGATTAAGCTTTTGAAGATAATGGGTTCAAATGCATTCAATTCTAATTGACCAGCTTCGCTTGCTGCCGTAACGGTGGTATCAAAACCAATCATTTCAAAGGCGACTTGATTGACAACTTCTGGAATAACTGGATTAACTTTACCAGGCATGATTGATGAACCTGCTTGTTTTGAAGGTAAGTTAATTTCATGTAATCCCGAACGTGGGCCAGAACTGAGTAAGCGTAGATCATTAGACATTTTAGATAGATTAACTGCTAAATTTTTTAATGAACCAGACAGGGCAACATAGGAGTCTAAGTTTGAAGTTGCATCAAATAAATCATGGGCTTGCTCAAGTGGAAGCCCAGTTATGCTAGCTAGGTTAGGAACGATGTGCACTTGGTAATGATAACTTACGTTAATACCGGAACCAATAGCTGATCCGCCCAGATTTAATGTATATAGCTCATTGCGTGCGGCTTCGATACGTTTAAAGTCTCGACGAAGTGGTTTTAACCAAGCATGAAAGGTATTTCCTAAGGTCATGGGCACAGCATCTTGTAGCTGTGTACGACCCATTTTGTAAGTTGTTGAAAATTCGTCGGCTTTGTTACCAAGAGCGTCTACCAATAATGTTAATTCTGAAAAAAGTGGTTCGAGTAGTCGGATAAGAGCAATTTTTCCTGCGCTAGGATAAGTATCATTGGTACTCTGACCCATATTAACGTGGTCATTTGGGTTAACGTAGCCATATTCACCACGTGCACGGCCTACCTGCTCAAGAGCTGTATTAGCAACAACTTCATTGACGTTCATATTGGTACTTGTACCAGCACCACCTTGAACGTCACTAATTGGAAACATTGTAAGATCGATTGGCTGACTTAACAAAATTTTTGTTGCATCAACAATATGTTTAGCAACAGCTCGATCTAGATTACCAGATGTAGCATTTGTTTGTGCCGCAGCCTGTTTAATTTCTAAAAAGGCTCGAATGATTTCTGGATGGGTTGTTTCTTTTGAAATTGGAAAATTATTTAGCGCACGTTGAGTGTGTGCCCCGTAGTAGACATCTTTGGGTACGTTGATTTGGCCGAGTGAATCTGATTCTGTGCGCATATTGCTTCTCCTTACTGGTTATGAGAATATTTTACCGCAAAAAATAACTATACCAATTTTATTTGTTAAGTTTTATGACACCATATTTTTCTTTCTTGATATAGAAAAAAGCACCCTTTACGGTGCTTCAATAATTTCAACGCCATCATCACTACCAATGACTACACGGTTAACAACATCAGTGAACAGACCGTGCTCTACAACACCGACCATATTAATTAATTCTTGACCCAAATCACGTGGATCTTCGATAACGGGAACATGTAGATCAATGAGGTAATTTGCTGAATCTGTACGTACAGGGTTGCCATTTTGATCTAAACGCCAAGTAGGATGGAACCCATCTGCAGTAAAGCGTTTAAATAATTGGTCAGATCCATATGGAATAATTTCGACTGGCAAATACTGATTTAGTTTGGATACACGTTTGCTACTGTCTACAACCCAGATATTCTCACGAGAGTTAAACGCAACGATTTTTTCCCATAAAAGCGCGGCCCCGCCACCTTTAATGGCTGAGAAATCATCCGAAATTTGGTCAGCTCCATCAATTGTAAGATCAATTTTATCGACATCATCAACGTTGTACATCGGGATCCCTAGTTTTGCAGCATTGCGCCTTGTCTTTTCAGAAGTAGGGACGCCGACGATTTTTAAATTTTCATTGGCCACGCGTTCACCTAAAGCGGTAATGACTTGAGCAATTGTTGATCCAGAGCCAATGCCCACTACCATACCGTCCTGAACAAAGTCGGCGGCGCGGCGACCTGCAATAATTTTTTGTAAATCCTGTGATGAACTCATGATTTGTACTCAATCTCC
Source organism: Leuconostoc sp. C5 (assembly GCF_056530425.1). NCBI lineage: Bacteria > Bacillati > Bacillota > Bacilli > Lactobacillales > Lactobacillaceae > Leuconostoc > Leuconostoc sp. C5. The sequence continues at coordinate 137,776 of NZ_CP134351.1, forward strand.
TGATAAGTGTCGGGGTAACGTAAAAATGCTTCTTTTACATAAGGACAAACGGGCTTTATTGTCATGTTTTTGGCACGCGCATCAGCAACAATCGTGTCTAACAATTTTTTAGCAACACCTTGCCCACGTAGAGATGGATCCACTACGGTTGAATTAATTGAATAGGTTTGCCCCTCGTTGATTACTGTATAAGTAATCTGAGCTATAACTTTGCCGTTTTTTTCCAAGAAATAACGACCATTTTCGTGTTGGAATTCCATAATAATTTCCTCTCGTTTTATTATAACAGCATAATGATTAGCGGTATTTAATTGAGTGCGTGAAAATTTACTATTTACCTATGATACTAACATAATTTGTGCTTGTCTGTGTTACTTGTTCTGACCATTTTTTAATCCATCTAACATTTTATAATTTAACGTATATTTTTTAAAATAAAGACAATATATCGTATAATAAGGGATAAACTATTTATGAAGAGGTGTACTTATTATGACACGTGGATTTGAGATTGTTAGCAAATATGCTGACGAGAATATTACTGTTCCAAAGCGCAGCACACAGCAAGCAGCAGGTTATGATTTTGAAGCCGCAGTGGATATCACTATCCCTAGCGTTTTGAGTAATAATTTTTTCAAGGGACTTAATATTTTATCGCTTGGGAAACTTTCAAAGCTACGTGATAATGAAGATTTGCAAGATATGCTTAAACCGGTACTTATTCCAACGGGTATAAAAGCTTACATGGGGGAAGGTGAATACTTGCAACTTGTTTCACGTTCAAGTGGACCTATTAAAAAACGGATAATGATGCCTAATGCAGTTGGTATCGTAGATGCTGATTATTATAATAATGAGGGTAATGAAGGGGAAATTTTCTTTCAGTTTATTAATTTTGGCCTTAAAGACGCCCATATTAAAAAAGGTGAGCGCATCGGTCAAGGCATATTTTTGCCCTATTTATTAGCTGATGGCGATGATGCTGTGGAAAAGTCAGATCGTAAGGGTGGCTTTGGTTCAACAGGGCAATAATATCTTTTATCATTATGTTAGAACGAATTAAATGAAAGGACTAGGATATCGCTAAAGTAAAAACACAATTTATATGTTCCAACTGCGGTTTTGTTTCGGCGCGGTATTTAGGACGCTGCTCAAATTGTGGTGAATGGGGCACGCTTGTTGAAGAAAAAATCCAACCAGAATCAAATGATCGTAAAAGTCGTGTGAGTCTAGATGGACGCAATGCTAAAGTTGAAAAAATAAACGAGATTACATCTGAAGAGACACCGCGCGTAGCAACTAAGCTTAAAGAACTAAACCGAGTTTTAGGTGGTGGTGTTGTCCCAGGTTCGATGGTTTTGATTGGTGGTGATCCTGGTATTGGCAAGTCAACATTACTACTTCAAGTATCTGGACAACTTGCTCAAGAAGGACGGGTACTATATGTGACCGGCGAAGAGTCTGCCACACAAGTGAAACTGCGTGCCGACCGCTTAGGCGTTGGGCACGATGAGTTTTATTTATATCCGGAAACGGATATGACGGCCGTGAAAAAGCAGATTGAGGAATTACAACCGAATTTTGTTGTTATTGACTCGGTACAAACCATGCAAGAACCTGATGTCTCATCGGCTGTTGGATCAGTGTCACAAATTCGAGAAGTGACAGCCGATCTGTTGCAAATCGCTAAGACTAATAATATTTCTATATTTATAGTAGGGCATGTGACTAAAGATGGCGCCATAGCGGGGCCAAAAATTCTGGAGCACATGGTTGATACAGTATTGTACTTTGAAGGAGATAGTAATTATAAGTACCGCATTCTGCGTGCGGTTAAAAATCGGTTTGGCGCAACAAATGAATTAGGTATTTTTGAAATGCGTAATGGCGGTTTGATAGAGGTAGCTAATCCCTCTGAGATTTTCTTAGAAGAACGTTTATCTGGTGCCACTGGATCGGCAATTGTGGTCGCGTTAGAAGGATCACGACCTATTTTGGTTGAATTACAAGCCTTAGTAACGCCGACTGTATTTGGTAACGCACAGCGTACAGCAGCAGGCCTCGATAGGAATCGTGTGTCATTGATTATGGCTGTATTAGAAAAACGCGCTAACTTATTATTACAAAATCAAGATGCGTATTTAAAGGCAGCAGGTGGCGTGAAACTTGATGAACCAGCAATTGATTTAGCGATTGCTGTTGCTCTAGCTAGTTCGTATCATGATAAAGAATCAAGGCCAAGTGATGTCTTTGTTGGCGAAATTGGTCTAACTGGCGAAGTCCGTAGCGTAGCAGATATTGAAGGACGATTAAAAGAAGCTAAAAAATTGGGCTTTAAGCGTGCTATTGTTCCTAAAAATAATTTAAATGGCGTCGAATTACCTCAAGGTATTCAAGTTATTGGAGTAACAACATTAAGTGAGGCGCTTAAAATTGCCTTAGGAGAATGATCATGTCAGAGCATTTATTAACAGGGTTGACTGACATCAATTGTGCTCTCTATGAACATGTTGAGAAAGGGAAAGCTTACAGCGTACGTTTTTTCGTCGGGGTAATGATATTTTGTGCATTATTGCTGTTTTTTCTTATCGGATCAGCAGTCACGTTCTTTTTGATGGGAATTGTCTTTGAACAACTAGAATGGATAGCAATGATTTTGGTATTGTTTTCGGCATTAGTTACGGGTATGGTTGGCTGGTTATCTTGGGAATGGGGGCACCTACTTTGGCAGCTTTTAAAACAAGTCGATGAAAATGGGCATTACTACGCCCATGATAAAATACGTGCCAGTGACCAAACAAAAATCCATTTGGGTAAACATTTTTAAATAGCTAAACATAAAAAAGGGCCTTCCTAGAAAGGTCCTTTTTTGTTATGAAGGTTGTACCAGCGGTGTGCTCTTTTTTTGGAAAGCAACAATAGCTAGGTGAATAATAATAGCTACGATGCCAATGGTCAGAAGTTGCAGCCAAAGGGTGTGTGTGTTATTGCCGCCGTATAAAATGTTGTAATCTGCACGAATTGAATAGAAACAAGGAGAAATGTTACTCATGACCTTGAAAAAATCAGGCAGGATTGGGCGTGGAATGAGACCGGCCCCTGAAACGACTTGAGTCAGCATGAAAGGCATATTGATCATAATACCAAGTTGTCCAAAAATTAATGAGAAGATTAGGTTGACATTCAATGATGCAAATAACTCAATAGAATGGTTAACCCACAGTTGCCAATAGGTATTACTATCAAAATGAAGCATACTTTTGCTTAATGCAACAATTAACAGCGGTGCTATCATTGAAATTAAGATAATAGCGATTTCCGTATAAGTGTATGCTTTCCAGCGACCTATTAATGGTGAAAATGACTTGTATGCAACGACAATTAACATGGCGCCAATCATGGAACCAATATAAAAAGCTAGTGACATAAAGAACGGAGCCATGCTATGTTGCATACCAGAAGGTGCTTTATTCACTTTTACAATGCTGTAATTGTATGAATTAGCAACGTTTGCATAGGTTTGATTTATTTTTGCTGTAGCAGTGCTTTTTGTTTGTTCAGCTTTTTGTAAAATAGCGTCTTTTTGTGTTGGATTAGCTGTGATTAATGATTTTGTCTCTGATTCTAATTGTGACAATTCGGTGGCTGTTAGAACCCCCTTGCTTTGCTGCAGTAAAACACTTTTTTGAACATGATTACCGACTGATTTGGCGACAGTTTCCATGGCTGAAACTGATGTCATAGGATTGGCGTAGTTGATGTAAAACTTAAGTTCACCTTTAGATTGACCATCTATTTTCTTGAGGTTGGCATTGAAATCTTTTGGAATATCAATAATTAAATAAATTTCGCGATCGTTCAATTGACTTTTAGCCTGTTTCATATTCAAATCAGTTTTGACGTGTTTAAACGGCAAGCTTTTTTTAAGTTGTTTTTTTAATGTAGTGCTGTCCTTATCTTGGTTGACAATGGCAACTGGCAATTGGTTTATTTTGCTGGGCACGACTTTATACCCTGAAAAATAAATGCCAACCATCAATAAGCCGTAGAATAGCACGATAATGAGCGCTCCGATGACACCCTTGCTGACAATAAATTTTTTGAAACTCATGTGGAACTCCTTTTCTTTTGCTGACAATAGAGTAGCACTTATTCGTTTTGCATGCAAGTAGTTGCGTGCATACTAAAAATAGTCTGTCTTTCAAAAGAGAATATGATAATATAACTAAAGAAGAGGTACGAAACATGTCCAAACAACCATCAAAATACGATTTAATTTTAAATGCGTTCATTACATTGTTGATAGAAGTTGGTTATCAATCGGCAACCATCAACAAAATTGCTGAAAAAGCGAATGTCAATCCTAGTACAATTTTTAGAAAGTTTAAAGACAAAGAAGGGTTACTATCAGCTGTGATTGATAGGCATCTCAATGATTTGGCTGCTATTTTTGATGATGCACTGGTTGTGACGGGTGATATTGAGACTGACCTAATCAATATGTCAAGAACGTATCAAGAGTTTCAGGAGAAACATCAAGAAGTTGTTTTGATAGGCCTTCAAGAATCTTTTCGAATGCCAAAAGTGAGTCATGCGGTCGAAGAAATACCAATTCGATTCAGAAAAATCTTACTGCAGTATTTTACAGAGATGAGGGCACAAAATAAAATAAAAAAGTCGGTAGATGTGGAAGCAGCGGTTATGAATGTCATATGGTTGAATTTCGGTTATTTTTTGACTGCGATTCGCTATGACAATCCTGAGTTAATTACTGAACCAGAAGATTTCTACGAAAAGCAAATTCGCTTTTTTGCAAAAAGTTTACGTCCATAAAAACACGATATAGTGATTGGAAATTAGTATCATGAGTGTTGTATACTAGTACCTAGACAAAACGGTACTAAATACCATACATAGGAGATTATTGATTCATGACAGAAGACATACGTGTTCGCTATGCGCCGTCACCAACGGGACATTTGCATATAGGGAATGCACGAACAGCTATTTTTAATTGGTTATTTGCACGCCACTACAATGGCACATTCGTTATTCGTATTGAGGATACTGACTCAGCACGTAATATTGCTGATGGCGAAAAATCACAACTTGAAAATTTAGCTTGGCTAGGTTTAGACTGGGATGAGAGCCCAGAAAAACCAGGCGTTTATGGACCTTATCGTCAATCAGAACGTAATGAACAGGGTATTTATCAAGAATTTATCGATGCACTATTAGCTAGTGGGCAAGCGTACAAGTCTTACAAAACGTCAGAACAGCTCGCCTCTGAACGTGAAGCGCAACAGGCGGCTAAGCAGGCGCCGCATTATGTTTATGAATATGAAGGTTTGACTAACGAAGAGCGTGAAGCCAAATATGCTGAATTTGAAGCACAAGGATTAAAGCCGGTAGTGCGTTTCCGTGTACCAGAAGAGCAGGTATATGCTTGGGATGACATCGTTAAAGGGCATATCGAGATTGGTGCTAAAGAAGTTGGTGGTGATTGGGTCATTCAAAAAGCTGATGGTATGCCAACTTATAATTTTGCGGTTGTCGTTGATGACCACTTGATGAAAATTTCCCACGTTCTTCGTGGAGATGACCACGTCTCAAATACACCAAAGCAAATCATGATTTATGAAGCTTTGGGGTGGGATGTGCCAAAGTTTGGACACATGGCTTTGATTATCAATGGAGAAACTGGTAAGAAATTGTCTAAACGTGATGAAAATCTCTTGCAGTTCGTTGAACAATACAAGGAATTAGGCTACCAACCACAAGCTATGGTTAATTTTATTGGTTTGCTGGGGTGGTCACCAAAGGGTGAAGATGAAATCTTTAGTTTGTCAGAATTCAAAGAAATGTTTGATGAAAAGCGTTTGAGCAAAGCAAATGCTAAGTTCGATCAAAAGAAATTAGAATGGGTCAACAACCAATGGATGCGTCGTGATACGGATGCTGTTATGCCACAACTTATTCAAGAGCTCGTCAATGCTCATTTGATATCTGCAGATGATGCTGCTGATAAGAAAAAGTGGTTGTCAGAAGTTATTAAAGTCGCTGGCGTTGATGGTATATCATATACGCGTCAAATTGTTGAGCTAGTTCGCAAACCTTTCTTTGAGTTGGGCAATATAACAGATGAAATGGTTGAATACCTGACTTCAGAAGATGGCCGTAAAGTGGCAGCTGCGTGGGAATCAACATATGAATCCTTGCCGACTGATGCAACTCCGGCCGACTATATGAGTACAATTCGTGCGATTCAAAACGACTTAGAAATAAAAGGCCGTAACTTATGGAATCCTATTCGTATTATGACTACTCACGAAGTCCAAGGGCCTAATTTACCAGAAATGTTGACATTGTTGGATAAGAACACTGTTCTGAAGACAATGCGCGATGTGAAAGAAAAATATTTAGCATAGGTATCTAAACGTCGAGGAATGCTCGGCGTTTTTTATTATGATTTTGAGTATCCATTCGTACTGAGGAATAATGCCAAAATGTTTGCAGCTCATGTATAATACTAAGTAATAATAATTTTTCTATTATAAAGGGAGCAAACTATGATCTACGTCTACAATACGTTATCACGTGAAAAAGAAGTTTTTAAGCCAATTACTGCTGGCAAAATAAACATGTATGTTTGTGGCCCCACAGTATATAACTATATCCATATTGGGAATGCTCGCTCAGCCATTGCTTTTGACACAGTGCGCCGCTATTTTGAATATCGTGGTTATGAAGTCAATTATGTTTCGAATTTTACTGACGTGGACGACAAAATTATTAATCGTGCGCAAGAAGAAGGCATTTCTGAACTAGAGGTTGCTAATAAGTATGCTGATGCCTTTGATGAAGATACTCTGCCATTAAATATTAAACCTGCCACGGTGCGTTCACGTGCAACAGAAGTTATCCCAGAGATCATCGAATTCGTAAAAGATCTTATTGATAAAGGCTATGCATATGAGTCCGAAGGGGATGTTTACTTCCGTGCTAAGAAATTCAAGGGCTATGGTATTTTAGCTCATCAGGATTTGGCAGAGATGGAAGCTAATGCTGCTGGTCGTTTGAATGATGAGGAGACTATTCGTAAAGAGGATCCGATTGATTTTGCTGTTTGGAAAAATGAGCCACGGGAAGGTGTTATCTCATGGTCGTCTCCATGGGGGAATGGTCGTCCGGGCTGGCATATAGAGTGCTCGGTTATGGCGCAAAAGTACTTGTCGAATACAATTGATATCCATGGTGGCGGTATTGATTTAGCATTTCCACATCACACAAACGAAATTGCGCAGTCTGAGGCCAGAACGGGACAAAAGTTTGTTAATTATTGGATGCATAATGGATTTGTTAATGTTAATAATGAAAAGATGTCAAAATCTCTCGGTAATTTTACAACGCTACATGACATGCTAGCGACTTATGACGATCCAATGGTCATTCGATACTTATTGACCACAACGCAGTATCGGCGACCAATTAACTATGAAGCAAGCACTTTAGAACAAGCACGTTTAGAATTAGAACGCATCCGTACAGCTTATAGAAATTTGATGTTTCGAGCGGAAACATCGGAACCTGGTGGGGATGAAGATGTTGAGACATTGATTGAAGTGCAAAAGAAAGCGTTTGACCAGGCGATGGATGATGACTTTAATACGCCCAACGCGCTTGCAGCTATTTTTGAACTTGTTAGTATAGGGAATACCTACACTGAGCGTAACACTGTAAAAGTTGATACTGTTCAGCATTTATTAGGAACAATTGCCGATTTATTATCTGTATTTGGTATTGAGGGATTGGATGGTAACGAAGAACTTACAACGAAGCAACGCGAATTATTGGATAAACGTGTATTAGCTCGTGAGTCGCATGATTTTGAAGAATCAGACTTGTTACGTAATCAGTTAAAAGAAGTTGGTATATTTGTAGAAGATACACCACAAGGCCAACGTTGGCATAAATAAAAAAAGCTATCAGCTTGCTGATGGCTTTTTTTATTTATTAAGTAAAGGTAAAGGCAAAAGAACGAAAAGGAGGGAAGGGGTAAAAAAGGGGCGGATAAAGCGAATGAGGAGGTAAAGTAAGGGGATAAAAAGGGATAAAAAGCGAACGAAGGAAAGAGATAAAAAACAAGTAAAAAAAGTAGTTGACGAGGGGGAATAAAGTTGGTATATTAGTATATGTTCCGACGGAGCGAAGCGACGCAAAGCGTTGCGAGGCAAGGGGGAGCGAGAGCGTAAGGGCAGTGAGGTCGACGAAAACTTCTTAAAAGAAGTAGTTGACAAAGCGAAACGAGCGTGGTAGGATAATATAGTTGTCTCAGCGACAACGAGTAGCACATTGAAAACTGAACAAAACTTTGAACAAACGAATCTGTAGCTGTTACGTAAAGTAACAAAAACAAATTTGCGAAGTCAATTCGTAACAAACAATAAACGGATTACGTTATAGAGATATAGCGAAATATAGTCAGTTTAATCGAAGAGCAATCTTCAAATTTTCAAATTGAGAGTTTGATCCTGGCTCAGGATGAACGCTGGCGGCGTGCCTAATACATGCAAGTCGAACGCACAGCGAAAGGTGCTTGCACCTTTCAAGTGAGTGGCGAACGGGTGAGTAACACGTGGACAACCTGCCTCAAGGCTGGGGATAACATTTGGAAACAGATGCTAATACCGAATAAAACTTAGTGTCGCATGACACAAAGTTAAAAGGCGCTTCGGCGTCACCTAGAGATGGATCCGCGGTGCATTAGTTAGTTGGTGGGGTAAAGGCCTACCAAGACAATGATGCATAGCCGAGTTGAGAGACTGATCGGCCACATTGGGACTGAGACACGGCCCAAACTCCTACGGGAGGCTGCAGTAGGGAATCTTCCACAATGGGCGAAAGCCTGATGGAGCAACGCCGCGTGTGTGATGAAGGCTTTCGGGTCGTAAAGCACTGTTGTATGGGAAGAACAGCTAGAATAGGAAATGATTTTAGTTTGACGGTACCATACCAGAAAGGGACGGCTAAATACGTGCCAGCAGCCGCGGTAATACGTATGTCCCGAGCGTTATCCGGATTTATTGGGCGTAAAGCGAGCGCAGACGGTTTATTAAGTCTGATGTGAAAGCCCGGAGCTCAACTCCGGAATGGCATTGGAAACTGGTTAACTTGAGTGCAGTAGAGGTAAGTGGAACTCCATGTGTAGCGGTGGAATGCGTAGATATATGGAAGAACACCAGTGGCGAAGGCGGCTTACTGGACTGCAACTGACGTTGAGGCTCGAAAGTGTGGGTAGCAAACAGGATTAGATACCCTGGTAGTCCACACCGTAAACGATGAACACTAGGTGTTAGGAGGTTTCCGCCTCTTAGTGCCGAAGCTAACGCATTAAGTGTTCCGCCTGGGGAGTACGACCGCAAGGTTGAAACTCAAAGGAATTGACGGGGACCCGCACAAGCGGTGGAGCATGTGGTTTAATTCGAAGCAACGCGAAGAACCTTACCAGGTCTTGACATCCTTTGAAGCTTTTAGAGATAGAAGTGTTCTCTTCGGAGACAAAGTGACAGGTGGTGCATGGTCGTCGTCAGCTCGTGTCGTGAGATGTTGGGTTAAGTCCCGCAACGAGCGCAACCCTTATTGTTAGTTGCCAGCATTCAGATGGGCACTCTAGCGAGACTGCCGGTGACAAACCGGAGGAAGGCGGGGACGACGTCAGATCATCA
>NZ_CP134351.1:152500-1655000 GCF_056530425.1 Leuconostoc sp. C5
GTCACGCAGGAGATCGCGGGTTCGAGCCCCGCTGTGACCGTTCATTGGGAACAATGAGATGGCTCTGTAGCTCAGTTGGTAGAGCAATGCATTGAAGCTGCATGTGTCGGCGGTTCGATTCCGTCCAGCGCCATAGGGAGAGGATCCCGAAGAAAAGCTTGCGAATGTAGTTCAATGGTAGAATTCCAGCCTTCCAAGCTGGCTATGCGGGTTCGATTCCCGTCATTCGCTTTTGTCTATGTAAGAGTAGGCAAGGGGAATACGGGCCATTAGCTCAGTTGGTTAGAGCGCTGTGTTGATAACGCAGAGGTCCCAGGTTCGAGTCCTGGATGGCCCATTAAGAAGTAGGAGAGGTTTAACTCTCCTTTTTTGTTGCCTTTTGGTAGATAATGGGTTAAAATGAGAACATCAGTTACCATAAGTAGCGCATTTTAGAAAATCATTGGTTGATGAAAAATGGTACGCGTGAAACTCCAGTAACAAACAGTTTAGCAGGTAATGCTGCTCGGGATCACCGTTATTGATAATGAAGTGTTATGGTTTATTTATATAATCATAAAAATTGGGTGGTACCACGGAAATGCGTTTTTCGTCCCTTGTTTAGCGACGAGAGAAGAACGCGTTTTTTATTTTATGAAAAAGAGGACATATTAAATGTTAGATATACGTTATATGCGTAAAAACAGCGCAAAAGTCAAGCAACGTTTAGAATACCGTGGCGTTAACCCAGAAACAATTGACGAGTTATTGGAACTTGACCAAAAACGACGGGATTTGATCCAAAAAGTTGAGTCTCTTAAAGCACAACGTAATGATGTATCAGATAAAATTGCTTTTGCTAAGCGTCAAAAAGAAGATGCTAGTGAAGCAATTTTGCAAATGAAGCAAGTCGGGGCAGATATTAAGAGTCTTGATAATGAGCAAACATTGCTGGATGAACAGGTTCGAGAAATCGCTGCTCATTTGCCAAACTTGGCTGCTGTTGATGTACCAGTTGGGCCAGATGAATCTGCTAACGTAGAACAACGAAAGTGGGCCCCAGAGGAATATGGATCACGTCCGCATGCCTTAGAAGAAGCATCGTGGGTTAAAGCTCATTATGAAATTGGAGAGAATCTGGGGATACTTGACTTTGAGAGAGGCGCAAAAGTTTCTGGTGCCCGCTTCTTATACTACGTTGGTGATGGGGCAAGGCTTGAACGTGCTGTCTATAACTTTATGTTAGATGAGCATAGGCAAGAAGGTTACACTGAAATGATCACGCCGATTGTGGTGAATGATTCAGCAATGTTTGGAACAGGACAATATCCAAAGTTTCAAGATGATGCTTATCGTGTAGAGGGATTGAATCAAACATATATTCCAACAGCGGAAGTCCCTTTGACTAACTATTATTCAGGTGAAGAATTGCCAAGTGAGGACTTACCAATCAAGTTCACTGCGCTGTCACCTTCTTTCCGTAAAGAAGCGGGATCGGCAGGTAAAGATACGCGTGGATTAATCCGTTTGCATCAATTTAATAAGGTTGAAATGGTTAAATTTACCAAACCAGAAGATTCTTACGAAGAATTAGAAAAGATGACACTAGATGCGGAAAACATTTTACAAAAATTGAATTTGCCTTATCATGTGATTGTATTGTCAACAGGCGACATGGGATTCTCAGCAGCAAAAACATATGATATTGAGGTCTGGATGCCACAGCAGAACGTTTATCGAGAAATTTCTTCAGTATCAAACACTGAAGATTTCCAAGCCCGTCGAATGCACATTACCTATCGTGATGCAGATAATAAGTTACAGCTTGTGCATACATTAAATGGTTCTGGTCTAGCAGTAGGGCGAACAGTAGCGGCTATTTTAGAAAACTATCAAAATGAGGATGGTTCAGTAACTATTCCAGAAGTTTTGCGACCTTATTTAGCCGGACAAGAGAAGCTTGAGCCAACAACACACCATTAATTCAAAGGAAGGGTCTATATTTTGGACTCTTTTTTTGGTATAATTAGTCATATAATACACATATTTTGCAGTAATATACAAAAAATAGATTTTAGAGGAGAAACGAGCGAACTTATTACTCGCACGTTAAAAGTAATGGCCAATCCAATACGTAAATTAGTTGATAATTCAAAGCAACAACTAAAGAAATTAAATAAAATTGCCGATCAAGTCGAAAGTTATGCAGACACTATGGCTAGCATGTCAGATAGTGAGTTACAGGCTAAAACTGGAGAATTCAAGTCAAAAATTGCTGATGCAATTGATGGTATTGAGGACAAGGATAAGCAAAATAAGGCTTTGGCAAAAGTTTTAGACGAGCTGTTACCAGAAGCTTTTGCTGTGGCGCGGGAGGGAGCTAAACGAGTTCTTGGTTTGTATCCTTTCCATGTTCAAATCATGGGATCCATCGTATTACACGGTGGAAATTTAGCTGAAATGCGCACAGGTGAAGGTAAAACCTTGACAGCAACAATGGCTGTTTATTTAAATGCGTTATCAGGTCGCGGTGTGCATGTTGTTACAGTGAACGATTATTTATCCGCTCGAGATGCGGAACAAATGGGTCAATTATACAATTGGCTTGGATTGACAGTCGGTGTCAATGTTGGTGATGCGCCAGCAGAAGAAAAGCGTGCTGCTTACAACGCTGATATCACTTATTCTACCAACTTTAACATCGGGTTTGATTACCTACGTGATAACATGGTACGACGCGCAGACGAGCGTGTTATGCAACGAGGATTGAACTTTGCACTTATCGATGAAGCAGATTCAATTTTGATTGATACGGCACGTACACCTTTGATTATTTCTGGACCAGGTTCAGGAGTCTCCCAACTTTATGCTCGCGCTGACCGTTTCGTGAAAACTTTGCAACGTGATGAGGACTTTAAGGTTGATGAAGAAGCCAAGGCGACTTTGTTAACACCTGAAGGAATTCACAAAGGCGAGATATTCTTTAACTTGAATAACTTATATGATGCTGACGATACAGCCTTAACGCATCATATTGACCAAGCCTTGCGGGCTAATTTTAATTACATTAAAGATAAGGATTATGTCGTTCAAGATGGCGAGGTTAAGTTGATTGATCAGTCAACGGGCCGTATTTCTGAAGGAACACGTTTATCAGACGGTTTGCACCAAGCTATTGAAGCTAAAGAAAACGTCGAGATTCAAGAAGAAAATAAATCAATGGCGCAAATTACTTATCAAAATTTGTTCCGTATGTATAAGAAACTTTCAGGTATGACTGGAACCGCTAAAACTGAGGAAGAAGAATTACGTGAAATTTACAATATGGAAGTAATCAGTATTCCTACGAACCGTCCTGTTAGACGTGTGGATAAACCTGATTTGCTTTATACGTCTATTCGTGCCAAGTATAATGCGGTTGTTAAATTGATTGTTGAATTGCATGAAAAGGGACAACCTATCTTAATTGGTACGGGATCTGTCGAAGATTCAGAATTATTATCAAAAATATTGATGACGAAAAATTTGCCTCACAATGTTTTAAATGCCAAAAACAATGCCAAAGAAGCTGAGATTATTGCTAATGCCGGACAGCGTGGTGCAATAACTGTTGCAACCAACATGGCTGGTAGAGGGACTGATATTAAACTTGGTCCTGGTGTTGCGGAACTCGGTGGGTTAGTTGTTATTGCCACAGAACGTCATGAATCACGACGTATTGATAATCAGTTACGTGGTCGTGCAGGACGTCAGGGAGATGAAGGCTTTTCACAATTCTTTCTTTCATTGGAAGATGATTTGATGATTCGTTTTGGTGCTGAACGTGTCCGCTTGATGATGCAGAGAATGAATTTGGATGAAGATACAGTGATTACCAATCGGTTTATTACTCGTTCTGTCGAATCAGCCCAAAAACGTGTTGAAGGAAACAACTATGATACACGTAAAAATGTTTTGCAGTACGATGATGTTGTACGTGAACAACGTGAATTGATTTATCATGAACGTGATGTTGTCATTGATGAATCAGAGTCATTGGAATGGGTTTTGATGCCAATGGTTGAACGTACTATTAACCGTGTCGTGGATGCTCAAACGAAAGAGAAGAAGTCTTCCGATTGGAATCTGCCGCAAATTGTTGCTTTTGTTGGCAATGCCCTAGCACATGATGATGCCGTTACAGTGCAACAACTGCAGGGATTGACTCGTGATGAAATCAAAGCAAAATTATTAGAGCTAGCGAAGTTGAATTATAAAGAAAAGCAAAGCCAGCTTTATGATCCAGAACAAATGTTGGAGTTCGAGAAAGTTGTTATTTTGAGAGCAGTTGATCAACACTGGACAGATCATATAGATTCTCTTGATCGGTTGCGTCAAGGTGTTGGTTTACGTGGATATGGACAATTAAATCCACTCATCGAATATCAAAGCGAAGCATTTGCGAACTTTCAAAAAATGATTGCAGATGTTGAATATGACACAACACGCACATTTATGAAAGCTGAAATTCGTCAGAATTTACGTTCTTAATATACAAATAAAAGCGAACTTTGTTCGTTTTTATTTTGAAAGGAATTAATATGGAAATTATTGATGCAAAGCATGCCGTCAGTGATATGCAGGAGAATATCGAACGTTTTCGCGGAACGCTCGATATGGAAGCACTTACGGAAGAAATTGCTGATTATGAAAATCGTATGACGGAACCTGATTTTTGGAACGACAATGAAAAAGCGCAAAAGGTTATTGAAGAAAATAATGTTTTAAAAAATCGTCGTGATTCATTTTTGAATTTAACAAATCAAGTTGAAGAATTAGAACTATTAATAGAAATGGCTGTGGAAGATCCTGAGGATGAGGACACGCTAGGTGAACTTGAAGCAGGGGTTGCGAAGGCGCAAAAAGATATTGATGCTTATAATTTAGAGCAACTATTAACTGAGCCGTATGATGCAAATAATGCCATTTTAGAAATTCATCCAGGTTCTGGTGGTACTGAGTCGACAGACTGGGGTGCTAACCTATATCGTATGTACACGCGTTGGGCACAGCAACATGATTTTCAAGTTGAAACCTTAGATTATCATGCAGGAGATGAAGCGGGTATTGATAGTGCAACGATTAAAGTAACTGGACATAATGCCTATGGCTTTTTACGAAGCGAAAAAGGTGTGCACCGTTTCGTAAGAATTTCTCCTTTTGATAGCGCTGGTCGACGTCATACGAGTTTCGTATCAGTTGATGTAATGCCTGAGCTAGACGATTCAATTGAGGTTGAGGTACGTGATGATGATGTTAAAATGGATGTGTTCCGTTCTGGTGGCGCCGGTGGACAAAACGTCAACAAAGTTTCAACAGGTGTTCGTCTAACGCATGAACCGACAGGAATTGTTGTTTCATCAACTGTAGAGCGTACTCAGTATGGTAACCGTGATTATGCCATGCGTCTGTTGAAAAGTAAGCTATACCAGTTGGAATTAGAGAAAAAAGAAGCTGAGCGTGCGGCGTTGACAGGCGAAAAAATGGAAAATGGTTGGGGATCACAGATTCGCTCTTACGTTTTGCACCCCTATCAAATGGTTAAGGATCATCGAACAAATTATGAAACTAACCAACCACAAGCAGTACTGGATGGTGATTTAGATCCTTTCATCAATGCGTACTTGCAGTGGCAGTTATCACTTAAAAATCCTAATTAATAAAAAGTCGAAACATTACTGTTTCGACTTTTTAAATTTTATAAGTATAAAATAGACTAAACAAAAAGATTTCCTAATAAATGTTTAATAGGTTATAATATAAGTCAATATAAGACGTAGGCAGCCTAATTTTAAGGAGGCAAACATGGATAATAATTATACACCAAGTGCGCAAAATGTATTGGTTTTGGCACAGGAACAAGCAAAGTATTTTAAGCACCAAGCTGTGGGTACAGAACATCTTTTACTCGCCCTAGCAATAGAAAAAGAAGGCATCGCCAGTAAGATATTAGGTCAGTTTAATGTTATGGACGATGATATTCGTGAGGAAATTGAACACTTTACAGGATATGGTATCACTAGTCGGTATGATAAAAACATCTATTTACCTTATTCACCAAAAGCGGCAGATATTTTACATCAAGCGAATGAAGAGTTGCGTGCTTTAGCACAATCAAAAGTTGGAACAGAGCACATTTTGTTAGCTTTATTACAGGATGAAAGCATACTATCTTCACGAATTTTACTAGCATTAGACGTTAATTTACAAGATATGCGTCGTGCAATTCTTCGAAAATTAGGCATTACTGATGTGCGGAAGCAAATGAAGCAACAGGAGAAGCAGCAAGCATCAGCGGGAACCCCTACTTTAGATGGATTGGCACGTGATTTGACTCAAATGGCGCGAGACAACAAAATTGATCCAGTAATCGGTCGCCCAAAGGAGGTTCGTCGTGTTATACAAATACTATCCAGACGAACAAAAAATAATCCTGTATTGATTGGAGAACCTGGTGTTGGAAAAACTGCCATTGCTGAAGGACTGGCACAAAAAATCGTAGACGGTGAAGTACCTGAAAACTTAGCCAAGAAACGGTTGATGGCATTGGACATGGGGTCACTGGTTGCAGGAACAAAATATCGTGGAGAATTTGAAGACCGATTAAAAAAAATCATTGAAGAAATTTATAATGATGGCGAGGTCATTCTATTTATCGATGAGTTGCATACATTGATTGGTGCAGGTGGCGCCGAAGGCGCCATTGATGCATCGAATATTTTAAAGCCAGCATTAGCACGTGGTGAATTGCAAACTTTGGGTGCTACGACATTTGATGAGTATCAAAAATATGTCGAATCCGATGCAGCTTTAGAGCGCCGCTTTGCATCAGTAACAGTTGATGAACCAACTCAAGATGATGCTATTGCTATTTTGAAAGGAATTCGTTCTCATTTTGAGAAACATCATCAAGTTCAGATTGATGATGCAGCTATTGAAGCGGCTGTGAAACTTTCGGCTCGCTATATTTCGGATAGATTTTTGCCCGATAAAGCCATTGATTTGATGGATGAAGCTGGAGCAAAAGTACGTATTGATGCCACTGGGAAAGCAACACCAATATCGAAAGCCAAGGTTCGTTTTGCAGAAGTTCAAGCGGAAAAAGAAGCTGCTATTACGTCATTGGACTTTGAAAAGGCAGCCCAGTTGCGCACTGAAGAGATGAAATTGAAGCAGAAACTGGCAAAGTCAGAAGCTAAAGATACTCAAAATAACCAAAAAGAAAATGCTGAACGATATTCGCTTCATGTTACAGAAGAAGATATTGCTGAGGTTATTTCGCAACAAACCGGTGTGCCTGTTATGCAAATGGAAAAGAACGAGCAACAACGTTTGGTCAATTTGGAGTCAGTTCTGGGGCGCCGTGTTATTGGACAAAAGACAGCTATATCCGCAGTGGCTAGAGCAATTCGTCGTGCTCGTTCTGGATTAAAAGACCCTAGTCGCCCGATTGGTACATTTATGTTTTTGGGACCAACTGGTGTTGGAAAAACAGAACTAGCTAAAGCGTTAGCTGAAGCAATATTTGGCAGCGAAGATAACTTGATTCGAATTGACATGTCAGAGTATCAGGAACGTTGGTCATCTAGTCGTTTGATTGGTTCGGCACCCGGATATGTTGGTTACGACGAAGGTGGCCAATTAACGGAGCAGGTTCGTAATCATCCCTATTCTGTTGTCCTATTGGATGAAGCGGAAAAAGCGCATCAAGACATCTTTAATTTAATGTTACAGGTGTTTGATGATGGTTATTTAACGGATTCAAAAGGACGAAAGGTTGATTTCAAAAACACAATCATCATTATGACTTCCAATCTTGGTGCAACACGATTGCGTGATGAAAAATCAGTTGGGTTTGGTGCAGTTGATTTGAAGGACGATCACGAAGCAGTAGCTGCAAAAATACGTGAAACCTTAAAAGAAACATTCCGACCAGAATTTATTAACCGACTAGATGAAGCTATCGTGTTTGAAAGTTTGACGAAGCCTGAATTGCATGAAATTGTCAAGCTAATGAGTCGTTCAGTTCTACAGCGTGTTGCTGAGCAAGGTATCAGTGTTAAGATAACACCAGCAGCAATTGACGTAGTAGCTTCAGCGGGATTTGATCCCGAATATGGTGCGCGTCCAATTAGACGTGCACTCCAAACTAAAGTTGAAGATGCATTAAGTGAAGAATTACTGCGAGGTAATATCACAACTGATGATGCGGTAACGATTGGTGCCAAAAATGGTGAAATCAGAATTAGCACAAAGCCATTAAAGAAAGATACGACAAAAGCGTAAGTTTTTAAAGTAAAAATAATATGTAAAGATTAGTGATTACCCAACCACCGCTTAAAAACGGTACAAAGGGTAATCTTTTTTGTTGTGAGTATAATAGATAGAGTAAAGCCAGGCAACAACTGATGAGTAAAGTACAAGAAAAAATAACAGGCGTGTTTGATAGTACTAAACTTAGTAGTACCGGTATATCACCACTGCCTAATGTGTGCCGATGTTTTACAAGAATTATAGATAAAATTAAAATGAGGACTGTTAAACACAGATGTGCAGCATCATGATGAAGTATAAGTAGATAGCCTATCCAGGGGAATAAAATATTCGCGTGTATGCTTTGTTTCGAACAGTCTTCTAACGATAAAAATAATAATAAGACTCCTGTAATCCAAGTTACAGGTGTAGCCCATAAGAGTGTGCCAATTAATATATAAGACAATTCAAAAATAGCATAGTAGTGACCAAAATGAGCATGACAATAGCGACATTTGTTGCGTAGAACACATGCCGAAATAACTGGTATAATATCAAACCAAGCTAAATTATGATCGCAATAAAAACAAAAAGAGCGTTGTATTTTCAAAGAGACACTGTTGGACAACCGAGCCGCAGCACATATAATAGTTGAGACGATAATACTATTAAACAAAAAGACAAATATATTTTCCATAACTTATCATACGTTGTGGTAATCATTTTTTCATTTAGCATGGAAAGTTGTTAAAACCTATTGACAACACGGCTCAAAATGGTATTATATTGAACGTGCTTTTGAGTAATCTGTTCTGTGACATCGTCACACTGTGCTGAACGGCGCTGTAAAGGCAATTGTCAGCAGATTTTCAGTGATATGATTTTTGGAAATATAAAAATGATACACCTGGAACTGTGAAATTAATGAAAATTTAAAGGAGACTGTAGCATGCCTACAATTAACCAACTGGTTCGTAAGCCACGTAAGTCAAAGGTTTCTAAGTCAAAATCACCTGCTTTGAACTTTGGCTACAACTCAATGAAGAAGAAGGCAACTAATAATGCTGCACCACAAAAGCGTGGTGTTGCTACTCGTGTTGGAACAATGACACCTAAGAAGCCTAACTCAGCTTTGCGTAAGTACGCCCGTGTGCGTCTTTCAAACTTATATGAAGTAACTGCATATATTCCAGGTATTGGACACAACTTGCAAGAACACTCTGTTGTTTTGATTCGTGGTGGCCGTGTTAAGGATTTGCCTGGTGTACGTTACCACATTATCCGTGGAGCTTTGGATACTGCGGGCGTTGATGGTCGTATGACTTCACGTTCAAAGTATGGCACAAAGGCACCAAAGAAGTAAGAAGGAGACTGACTAATGCCACGTAAAGGTTATACTAAGCGTCAGGAAATTTTGCCTGACCCAATTTACAACTCAAAGCTCGTTTCACGTTTGATCAACAAGTTGATGCTTGATGGTAAGCGTGGTACAGCTTCAACAATTTTGTACGATGCTTTTGATCGTATCAAGGAAGCAACTGGTAACGATCCATTAGAAGTTTTCGAACAAGCTATGGAAAACATTATGCCAGTATTGGAAGTTAAGGCTCGCCGTGTTGGTGGTTCTAACTACCAAGTGCCAATCGAAGTTCGTCCAGATCGTCGTTCAACTTTGGGACTTCGCTGGTTAGTTAACTACTCACGTTTGCGTAACGAACATACAATGGATGAACGTTTAGCTAAAGAAATCATGGATGCCGCTAATGATACTGGCGCATCTGTAAAGAAGCGTGAAGACACACACAAGATGGCTGAAGCGAACCGTGCATTTGCACACTACCGTTGGTAAAAATTTGATACTGAGGCTAGTAGATAATACAACCCTTGGTATGCAGATAGTGTACAATTGTCATAGATGGTGTTTGTCACACACAAGCACCGTCAAAAAGCGAACACAACTATGTGTCGCTTTTTGTTGCATATAGAACTAAACCAGGAGATAACTCACAATGGCAAAACGTGAATACCCACTAGAACGTACACGTAATATCGGAATCATGGCCCACATTGATGCGGGTAAGACAACGACTACTGAACGTATCTTGTACTATACAGGTAAAATTCACAAAATTGGTGAAACACATGATGGTGCTTCACAAATGGATTTCATGGAACAAGAAAAGGAACGTGGAATCACTATCCAATCAGCTGCTACAACAGCTGTATGGCATGGTTTCTTTGACCAATTCGCTAAAACACCTTACCGTGTCAACATCATTGATACACCAGGGCACGTTGATTTCACAATTGAAGTTGAACGTGCATTGCGTGTTTTGGATGGTGCCGTAGCGGTTTTGGATGGCGCTGCCGGTGTTGAACCACAAACTGAAACAGTTTGGCGTCAGGCAACAACATATGATGTACCACGTATCGTATTTGTTAACAAAATGGATAAGTTGGGTGCTGACTTCCAAATGTCAGTGGATTCAATTCACGAACGTTTGCAAGTTAATGCAGAAGCTATTCAATGGCCAATTGGTGCTGAAGATGACTTCGAAGCGGTTATTGACTTAATCACACAAGAAGCATACTATCCTGAAGATGATTTGGGCGAAAAGTGGGCACCTCGTGAAATTCCTGAAGAATTGAAGGAATTAGCAGAAGAAAAGCGCAACACATTGATTGAAGCTGTAGCTGATGTTGATGATGATTTGATGGAAAAGTATCTTGAAGGTGAAGATATTTCAATCGAAGAATTAAAAGCTGCAATTCGTCGTGCTACTTTGGCATTGCAATTCTACCCAGTTCTTGCAGGCTCTGCCTACAAGGATAAGGGTGTCCAAATGATGTTGGATGCGGTTGTTGATTATTTGCCAGGACCTTTGGATGTTAAGCCATATATCGCTAACGACCCAAAGACTGATGAAGAAATTGACTTGATTGCTGATGATTCAAAGCCATTTGCTGCTTTGGCATTTAAAATCATGACTGATCCATTCGTTGGTCGTTTGACATTTATGCGTGTGTATACTGGTACTTTGAAGTCTGGTTCATACGTACAAAACACATCTTCTGATACTCGTGAACGTGTTGGTCGTTTGCTACAAATGCATGCTACTTCACGTACTGAAATCGAAGAGGTATTCTCAGGTGATATCGCTGCTGCGATTGGCTTGAAGAATACAACAACTGGTGATTCATTGACAGATGTTAGTCATCAATTGATTCTTGAATCAATGGAATTCCCAGAACCTGTTATTGAATTGGCTATTGAGCCAAAGACAAAGGCTGACCAAGACAAGTTGTCAAATGCTATTCAAAAGTTAGCTGAAGAAGATCCATCATTCCGTGCAACAACAAACCAAGAAACTGGTCAAACTTTGATCGCTGGAATGGGTGAATTGCAATTGGATATCATGGTTGATCGTATGCGCCGTGAGTTTAACGTTGAAGCAACCGTTGGTGCGCCTCAAGTTGCTTATCGTGAAGCGTTTACCAAGACAGTTCAAGCTCGTGGATTCTTCAAACGTCAATCTGGTGGTAAGGGTCAATATGGTGATGTTTATATTGAATTCGCACCAAACGAAGAAGGCGCTGGCTTTGAATTCGAAGATGCTATTGTTGGTGGTGTTGTGCCACGTGAATACATCCCTTCAGTTGAAGCTGGTTTGAAGGATGCATTAAATGCTGGTCCTTTGGCTGGATTCCCATTAGTTGACTTGAAGGCTAAGTTGTATGATGGTTCATATCACGATGTCGATTCTAGTGAAGCTGCCTTTAAGATTGCTGCATCATTGGCTTTGAAGGAAGCTGCAAAGACGGCTGGTGCGGTTATTCTTGAACCTATCATGGCTGTTGATATTGTTGCACCTGAAGACAACCTTGGTGATGTTATGGGACATGTCTCAGCTCGCCGTGGTATGATCGAAGGTCAAGAATCACGTGGACCTGTATTGGCTGTTAAGGCTAAGGTTCCTTTGTCAGAAATGTTTGGTTATGCAACTACTTTGCGTTCAGCTACGCAAGGTCGTGGTACATTCCAGATGGTATTTGACCACTATGAAGCTGTTCCTAAGAACATTCAAGAAGAAATCATCAAGACAAACGGTCAAGAAGATTAATTCTAATATTTAAATATTTAACTGACAGATGGTTCAGTATAAACGGCGTCACTCATATTGAGTGACGCCGTTTTAATAGGAAAAAGTAAAATGCTGAAAAATAATAAAAATCATAGTAAATTTTTAGTACCCGGGATAATTGTTGTGGGAATGGTTTTACGCTTACCCTTCACGTCTATTCCACCGATATTGGGGAATATTGCGCGTTCATTGCATGTACCGGTTTCTAGTCTAGGAATCTTAACAACGATACCTTTATTGGCGTTCGCCATTTTTTCAGTTTTTGCGCCAAAGGTAGCACAAAAGTTGGGGTTAGAACGTGCTTTCACACTCATGCTTGGATTGCTTATTATTGGTTCGTTCATTCGAATCTTAAATACACCGCTTCTCTACATTGGTACGGCATGCATAGGAGTTGCAATTGCACATATGAACGTTTTATTGCCTAGTGTGATTCGAACGTATTTCCCACAAAAAGTTGGTTTTATGACTTCGATATTTACATTTAGTATGATGCTAGCGACTGCTATAGGGGCTGCGTTATCGGCACCTATTACTGCTGTAACTGGTTGGCATACATTTATAATTTTGTTAACAGTTTTACTAATAATCGCATTACTTGTTTGGTTACCTAATCAAAATTTTGTTCATAATAATCAAACAACTGTTAAAACAAAATCTGAGAATGTTTTGAAACCCAGTATTTGGCGAAATAAGTATGCTTGGCTATTGTTGTTTTTTAGTGGTGTACAGTCAATTATGTTTTATATTCTATTAGCCTGGGGACCAACGATGGCAGTGCAGACCGGTTTGTCGGCTTCTACGGCCAGCCTGTTTGCTGGCTTGAATTCATTGATTGGTCTGCCATTTGCTTTGTTTATTCCATCAATTGTTGCCAGACTTGATAGTGGGCAACGGCAGTGGCTAGTGGGGATGTTCTCAATATTGGGCACTTTAGGATATATGTTGTTACTTTTCCCGCAAGGAACGTTTACCTATTGGCTGATCGTTAATCTATTAATCGGGGTTGGCACATCAGCATTATTCCCATACTTAATGACAACGTTTAGTCTAAAAACTAGTAATGCAGAACAAACAGCACGGCTGTCTGGCATGGCACAAAGCGGTGGCTATTTATTAGCTGCAACTGGGCCACTGTTATTTGGTTATGCATATGGTTGGTTTCATTCTTGGATTCCGCAAATTATTATGTTAATTATCTTATTTATTCTGATGACAGTTGCAATATTAATTGTGGAAAATCAAGATAAAATTTTGGATTAAAAAGCGCAAGTCATCGCGCTTTTTTTGTTTTTATAATTAGTGTAAAATGTATTCTATTGAAAAGATTCGAGGGTGAGCAAGTGAGTGAGAAACAAGTACCAATTATTGCTTTTAATCAAGTAGATTTGTCTTTTGGAGATACACATGTTTTAAATAATGTTGATTTAGAGATAGAAGCTGGTAAATTTTATACTTTACTTGGACCATCTGGTTCAGGAAAATCAACTATCTTGAAACTGATTTCTGGACAGCTAACGGCTGACTCAGGAGATATATCTTTTGAAGGTCAACGTGTTAATGATGTACCTGCGGAAAAGAGAAAAGTGAATACCGTATTCCAAAACTATGCATTATTTCCAAATATGAATGTTTTTGATAACGTTGCTTTTGGTCCGACTCTAAAAGGAATGAATAAGACGGAAATTAAGAACAAAGTGAAAGAAATGCTTAATTTGGTCAAGTTAAGTGATTTTGTTGATCGCGAGATTGATGAGTTATCAGGAGGGCAACAGCAACGCGTTGCGATTGCGCGTGCTTTGGCTAATGACCCAGAGGTTTTATTACTTGATGAGCCTTTGTCAGCTTTAGACTACAAGCTACGTAAAAGTATGCAATATGAACTTCGAGAAATTCAACAGCGCTTAGGGATTACTTTTGTTTTCGTGACACATGACCAAGAAGAAGCATTGGCTATGTCTGATTGGATATTTGTTATGAATGATGGTGTAATTCAACAAAATGGTTCACCAGAAGATATTTATGATGAACCAATCAATCACTTTGTTGCTGATTTTATTGGTGAGAGCAATATTGTTGATGGCATCATGAAGGAAGATTATGTGGTCCATTTTGTGGGTAAAGATTTTGAAAATGTTGATGCAGGAATGCGCCCCAACGAGAGAGTTGAAGTAGTGTTACGACCTGAGGACTTAGATTTGACGTCCATTGAAAATGGTAAATTAGTCGTTACTATTGAAGACCAGTCATTTAGAGGAGACTACTATGAAATTACGGCTAGAGATGATGATGGCAATGAATGGCAAGTTCAGGCAACAAATTCGGCAATAATTGGTGCTAGAGTAGGTTTGACATTTGATCCTGAGGATATCCACATTATGCGATTTAATGAGTCTGAGGACGATTTTGATGCGCGTCTGGAAAGTTATGAGGACGATGATGAAATCTAAACAACAACGTCAAATATTTTATATTGTTCCTTATGGCATCTGGCTATTACTATTTGTTATTGCGCCATTGATACTAATGTTATTTCAGTCATTTACTACTGCTAGTGGACATTTCACATTTAGCAATTATGCGGCCTATTTTGGCAGTGGAACATATTTGCGAATGACTTTCAACTCAGTATGGTACGCATTTTTGATAACAGTGATTACTTTAGTGATTAGTTACCCAACTGCCTATTTATTGAATCAACTGAAACAAAAACAGTTCTGGCTATTGTTAGTCATATTGCCTACATGGATTAATTTACTGTTAAAAACGTATGCTTTTATTGGACTATTGTCCAAGACTGGGACTGTGAATAATTTCATTTCACTTTGGGGCATTGCGCCCCAACAGCTCTTATTTTCGGACTGGAGTTTTTTGCTGGTAGCGGCGTATATCGAAATTCCTTTTATGATTTTACCCATTTTTAATTCGTTAGCGGAGATTGATTCAAGACTTTCTCAGGCTAGCCACGATTTGGGTGCTAATAAGTGGCAGACACTCCGCTACGTTATCTTCCCATTGTCGATGCCAGGTGTTAAGGCCGGTATTCAGGCAGTGTTTATTCCTAGTTTGTCATTATTTATGATTACACGCTTGATTGGAGGTAATCGAGTGATTACCCTAGGAACCGCAATTGAAGAGCACTTCTTGGTCACACAAAATTGGCAAATTGGTTCAACGATTGGCGTAGTTTTGATTGCTGCAATGATTGCTACAATGCTGCTGACACGTGATCGTGCACGTAAAAATCTAAGAAAGTGAGGTATGGCTAATCATGCATAAAAAATTTAGATGGTCTAATTTGTATTTAGTGTTTGTATTTGTTTTGTTGTACTTACCTATTTTCTTTTTGATTATTTACTCCTTTAATGCAGGAGATGTTATGCAAGGATGGGATGGCTTTTCGTTGAAGCATTACACCGAGCTCTTTGTCGACACAAGAATTTTAGAGATTGTGGTTAACACATTTCTGGTTGCGTTATTATCTTCACTACTGGCTAGTATAATTGGCACAGCAGGGGCCCTATATATCTATAATCAACGTCATCAATTGGCGAAAAATATTTTCTTGTCACTTAATAATATTTTACTTGTTTCTCCGGATGTTATTATTGGCGCCTCATTTTTAATTCTATTTACCGTTGTTGGTTTTACACTCGGTTTTACTTCCGTTCTACTTTCGCATATTGCTTTTAGTATACCGATTGTTGTTTTGATGGTATTACCTCGTTTACAGGAGATGAATCCTTATTTAGTCACCGCAGCCAAGGATCTTGGTGCCAATAATTTACAGATGTTGTCTAGGGTAGTATTACCAGTTATATCACCGGGAATTTTAGCGGGATTTTTTATGGCGTTTACTTACTCACTGGACGACTTTGCAGTGACGTTCTTTGTAACAGGAAATGGTTTTTCAACTTTGTCAGTTGAAATATATTCCCGTGCGCGCCAAGGGGTTAGTTTAGAAATCAATGCGTTATCGGCCATGATGTTTTTGGTTTCACTACTATTAGTATTAATCTATTATTTTATTTCCAACAGATCTTCTAAAGGCAAAAAGCGCGGCGGAACAAACCTTGTAATGCCAGCTACGGAGGGACTGTAAGATGAAAAAATTATTATCCAGTGTAGTGGGGATATTAATTGTTGTTGCTTTACTCATTAGTGCGCAGCATTATTTTTCGGCACAGACAGGCACGGGGGACAAGAGCGGCAAAGTTTTGAATTTATATAACTGGGGAGATTATATTGATCCTGCCTTATTAAAAAAATTTACCAAAGAAACTGGCTATAAAGTTAGTTATGAAACTTTTGATTCAAACGAAGCGATGTATATGAAAGTTAAGCAAGGCAGTACATCGTACGACTTAGCAGTGCCTTCAGAATATATGATTGAAAAAATGAAAGCAGATAATTTACTATTACCACTTGACCATAGTAAATTAACTGGTTTGAATAATTACGATAGTCGTTTTCTAAATCAATCTTTTGATAAAGGCAATAAATATTCGGTTCCCTACTTTTGGGGTACACTTGGCATTATTTACAATGATAAATATGTCAAAGCCAAAGACATTCAACATTGGGATGATCTTTGGTCATCAAAGTTTAAAAATCAAATCATGTTAATTGATTCAGCAAGGGATGTTTTGGGTATCACTTTAATTACACAAGGGAAGTCCGTGAATAATAAATCGGTAGCTGATTTAGCTGCAGCACAAGGAAAACTAACAACCTTGATGCCGAATGTCAAAGCGATTATTGCTGACGAGATTAAAATGTATATGGCTCAGGATGAAGCTGCAATAGCCGTCACCTATTCTGGTGAAGCTGCAGAAGCAATGGACAAAAATTCTCATTTGCATTATGTTGTGCCTAATGAGGGATCGAATTTGTGGTTTGACAACATTGTGATGCCAAAAAATGCTAAACATAAAGCAGCAGCATATGCATTTTTGAATTTCATGAGTGAACCGAAAAACGCTGCTCAAAATGCAGAGTATATTGGTTATGCTACACCAAATAAGAAGGCGTTGTCGTTATTACCAAAATCAATTCGGGAAGATAAACAGTTTTATCCAGATGAAAAAACAGTCCGAAATTTACAAACATATGATGATTTAGGACAAAAATGGACAGAGAAGTATAATGATGCATTCTTAGAGTTTAAGATGACGCAGCGATGAAATAAAGTTAGTAGATTTAGTTGTGGAAATTTATTGAAAGAGGGTAATAAACATTTTTAAATTAAAAGAACAAAACCCTTGCCTTGCAAGGGTTTTTCTGTTATTATATTTAAGTACGCTTTTGGAACAGTAGTAGTAAAACCCTACCGAAAGCCTAGTGTATCAATGTTTAGCGATGATGATTAAGGTTGCGACACGCGCGGCCGCGTTGCCATGGGCGCGCAAAACACAAGCAGTGTTGTCGGTTTTTAATCGAAGTTAGCTGATTTACAAAATCAACGAGGAGGCATGAAATAATGGCACAAAAGAAGATCCGTATCCGTTTGAAGGCATACGAACACCGTATCTTGGACCAATCAGCAGAAAAGATTGTTGAAACGGCCAAGCGTACGGGCGCAGAAATTGCTGGTCCTATTCCGCTACCAACTGAACGTACATTATATACAATTTTACGTTCACCACATAAGCATAAGGATAGCCGTGAGCAATTTGAAATGCGTACGCACAAGCGTTTGATCGACATTGTGAACCCTACTGACAAGACAGTTGACGCATTGCGTAAGCTTGAATTGCCATCAGGTGTTGCAATTGAAATCAAGTTGTAATCCATAACGGATATAACTTTCATGCCTCATTGAGGCAAAATTAAAATAAGAAAAATATTTAAGGAGATTAGTCATGACTAAAGGTATCTTAGGCCGCAAAGTCGGTATGACTCAGGTTTTTACAGAATCTGGTGAATTGATCGCCGTGACTGCTGTTGAAGCAACACCAAACGTCGTTTTGCAAGTAAAAAATGCAGAAACAGACGGATACAGTGCTATTCAACTTGGTTACCAAGACAAGCGCACAGTTTTGTCAAACAAACCTGAACAAGGCCATGCTTCAAAAGCAAATACGGCCCCTAAGCGCTACGTTCGTGAAATCCGCAATGCGGGAGACGAATTTAACGTTGGGGATGAGATTAAGGTTGACACATTCCAAGCGGGCGAATACGTCGACGTAACAGGAATCACGAAGGGACATGGTTTCCAAGGTGCTATCAAGCGTTTGGGACAGTCTCGTGGTCCTATGACTCACGGTTCTCGTTACCACCGTCGCCCAGGTTCAATGGGTGCTATTATTAACCGCGTTTTCAAGGGTAAGCTTTTGCCAGGACGTATGGGTAATAATAAGCGAACAATGCAAAATATTGCCATTGTTCATGTTGATGTTGAAAACAATTTGTTGCTTTTGAAGGGTAACGTACCTGGTGCTAACAAATCACTTTTGACAGTCAAATCAACTGTAAAAGTAAACGCAAAGCATCCTGAAGTTAAGATGGCTAATGCATCTGCATCTGCTACTAACTCAGAAGAAGCTTAATATAAATTATATAGAAAGGAGAACAATCAATCATGACTAAAGTTGCTGTATTAAAGCAAGATGGTAGTCAAGCTGCAGAAATTGAATTAAATGACGCAGTATTCGCCATCGAACCTAACAACGCCGTTATTACTGATGCAGTATTGATGCAACGCGCATCATTGCGTCAAGGTACACATGCTGTTAAGAATCGTTCTGCGGTTTCTGGTGGTGGACGTAAGCCTTGGAAGCAAAAGGGTACTGGTCGTGCACGTGCCGGTTCAATTCGTGAACCTCAGTTCCGTGGTGGTGGAATTGTTTTCGGACCTTCACCACGTTCATATGCTTACCGTATTAACCGTAAGGCATATCAATTGGCATTAAAGTCAGTTTTGTCACAAAAAGTCGCTGATAACAAGTTGGTAGTTGTTGATGCTTTGTCATTTGAAGCACCAAAAACACAAGACTTTAAGAAAGTTTTGGCAAACTTGTCAGCTGATAAAAAGACATTAGTAGTTGTTGATGAAGACAACGAAAACGCAATCTTGTCAGCACGTAACTTGGCTAATGTTCAAGTTATGACAACAAAGGGTATCAACGTGCTTGATGTTGTTAATGCAGATAAGCTGGTGATTGTTCAATCATCAATCGAAGAAATCCAAGGAGGTCTTGCCTAATGGATGCACGCGATATTATCCGTCGCCCTATCATCACCGAAGCTTCAATGGCGCAAACAGAACGTAAGCGTTATGTCTTCGAAGTTGATACGCGCGCAACAAAGCCTGAAATTAAAAAAGCTATCGAAGAAATCTTTGAAGTTAAAGTTTCTGGTTTAAACACAGCGAACGTTCGTGGCAAGAAAAAGCGCCAAGGCCGTTATGTTGGTTACACACGTAAATTAAAGAAGGCAACCGTTACGTTGTCAAAAGATTCAAAAGATATTCAAATCTTTAACGAAGGTTAATCTAAATAGGAGGATAAGACATTGGCTATCAAGAGTTATAAGCCAACTTCTGCCGGACGTCGTAATATGACGACTTCAGATTTCGCTGAAATCACGAAGACAACGCCCGAAAAGAGTTTGTTGGCCAAAAAGTCAAAGACTGGTGCACGTAATGCATCTGGTCGTATGACAGTTCGCCACCATGCTGGTGGACATAAGCAAGCCTACCGTATCGTAGACTTCAAGCGTACTAAAGATGACAAGACAGCTACTGTAAAAGCTATCGAATATGATCCAAATCGTACTGCTAACATTGCTTTGTTAGTATACGAAGATGGTATCAAGTCATATATCTTGGCGCCAAAGGGATTGAAGGTTGGCGACAAAGTTCAATCTGGTCCTGATGCCGACATTAAGCCCGGCAATGCCTTGCCATTGAGTGCTATTCCTGAAGGTACTTTGATTCACAATATCGAATTGAAGCCTGGTAAGGGTGGACAATTGGCTCGTTCAGCTGGTGCATCAGCACAAATTTTGGGACGTGATGGTAAATATATCATCGTTCGTTTGACTTCAGGTGAAGTTCGTTTGGTATTAGCTACAAACCGTGCAACAATCGGTGAAGTTGGTAATGCTGAGCATTCATTGATTAACTGGGGTAAAGCTGGTCGTAACCGTTGGCGTGGAAAGCGTCCACACGTTCGTGGATCAGTTATGAACCCTAACGACCATCCACACGGTGGTGGTGAAGGTAAAGCACCAGTTGGTCGTCCAAGTCCTATGTCACCATGGGGTAAGAAGACTGCCGGTAAGAAGACTCGCGATAAGAAGAAGGCTTCAACAAAGTTTATCGTTCGCGGTCGTAAGAGTAAGTAAGGGAAAGGAGACAACTAATGGCTCGTAGTTTAAAAAAGGGACCATTTGCGGACCCACACTTGCTTAAGAAGATTGAAGCGCAAGTTGATTCTGAAAAGAAATCAGTGATCAAGACTTGGTCACGTCGTTCAACAATCTTCCCAAGCTTCATCGGCTTTACAATTGCCGTTTATGATGGTCGCAAGCACGTTCCAGTTTATGTGCAAGAAGATATGGTCGGACACAAGTTAGGTGAATTCGTACCAACTCGTACGTTCAAGGGACACAAGAACGACGATAAAAAGACTGGTAAATAAGGAGGAAGTGAAAAATGGCTGAACAAGTTACATCAGCTCGTGCGACTGCTAAGATCGTTCGCGTTGCCCCACGTAAGGCACGCTTAGTTCTTGACACTATTCGCCGTAAGAGCGTTAACGAAGCATACGCAATTTTGAAGTTCCTACCTAATACTTCTACTGAAGATATTTACAAGGTTTTGAACTCAGCAGTTGCTAATGCTGAAAATAACTTCTCATTAGACCGAGAAGATCTTATTGTGAAGGAAGCCTTTGCTAACGAAGGACCAACGCTTAAGCGTTTCCGCCCTCGTGCTAAAGGTTCTGCTTCACCTATTAACAAGCGTACAAGCCACCTAACAATTGTGGTTGCTGAGAAGGAGGCAAAGTAATGGGTCAAAAGATTAACCCTACTGGATTCCGTGTCGGCGTTATTCGCGACTGGGATGCAAAGTGGTTTGCTGACAAGGCTGACTATGCTAACCAACTTCACGAAGACTTGCGTATTCGTAAGTATATCGAGAAAAACTTAGCAGATGCCTCAGTTGATCGCATTGAAATTGAACGTACAACCAAGTCACGTGTTGACGTTTCTATCCAAACTGCCAAGCCAGGAATGGTTATTGGTAAGGGTGGTTCAGAAGTTGAAAAGCTTCGTACACAATTGGCAAAGTTGACAGACACAGATGAAAAAGGTCGCTCAAAGCGCGTCTTTATTAACATCGTAGAAATCAAAAAGCCGGATTTGAGTGCACATTTGGTTGGACAACAAATCGCTGGTGATTTGGAACGCCGTGTGGCTTTCCGTCGCGCCATGCGTGGTGCTATCCAACGTGCCACTCGTTCAGGTGCTAAGGGTATCAAGGTTATGGTTTCAGGTCGTTTGAATGGTGCTGATATTGCACGTATTGAACAATATACTGAAGGTACAGTGCCTTTGCATACTTTACGTGCCGATATCGATTACTCATGGGATGAAGCAATGACTGCTTATGGAAACTTGGGTATCAAGACTTGGATTTACCGTGGTGATGTATTGCCACAAAAAAAGAACAGTAAGTAAGGAGGGAAGCAAACATGTTAGTACCAAAGCGTGTTAAGTTCCGTCGTGTACACCGTGGTCACATGCGTGGCGAAGCAAAAGGTGGCAAGACGGTAACATTCGGTGATTTTGGCTTGCAAGCAACAACTTCAAGTTGGATTACTAACCGTCAAATTGAAGCTGCTCGTATTGCAATGACACGTTATATGAAGCGTGGTGGTAAGGTTTGGATTAAAATCTTCCCTCATAAGTCATATACATCTAAAGGTGTCGGTGTTCGAATGGGTAACGGTAAAGGTGCACCCGAAGGTTGGGTTGAACCAGTTAAGCGTGGCAAGGTAATGTTTGAAGTTGCAGGTGTTCCTGAAGCAACTGCTCGTGAAGCATTACGTTTGGCACAACACAAGTTGCCTGTACGTACAAAGATTATTGCTCGGGAGGCTGAATAATGGCTAAAGCAAGTGAATTGAAAGAATTGTCACTTGCGGATTTGCAAAAGCGCGAAGCCGAATTCAAGGAAGAATTATTCAACCTACGTTTTCAATTGGCTACTGGTCAACTAGAAAACACGGCGCGTATCGCACAAGTTCGTAAGGACATTGCACGAGTTAAGACAGTTATTCGTGCACAAGAATTGGCAAACGCCAACAAATAAGACGAAAGGAAGAAGCTGAAAAATGAGTGAAGAACGTAATACTCGTAAGGTTTACCAAGGACGAGTTGTTTCAGATAAGATGAACAAGACAATTACTGTTGCTGTTGATACTTATTTGACACATGATGTCTACGGTAAGCGTGTCAAGTACACAAAGAAGTTCAAGGCCCACGATGAAAACAATGCTGCCAAACAAGGCGATATTGTTCAAATCATGGAAACACGTCCTTTGTCTGCAACTAAGCACTTCCGTTTGGTTAAGATCGTTGAAGAGGCTGTTATTCTTTAATGCTCTACCCAAAACGTCGTAATTAATTGCTAACAAGGAGGAAGAACCATGATTCAACAAGAGAGTCGTTTAAAAGTGGCTGACAACTCTGGCGCACGTGAAATCTTGACGATTAAAGTGCTCGGTGGTTCAGGCCGTAAGTTTGCTGGTGTAGGTGACATGATTGTTGCTACAGTTAAGCAAGCTATCCCTGGTGGTAACGTAAAGAAGGGTGACGTCATTAAGGCTGTTATCGTTCGTACTGTTTCTGACGTTCGTCGTGCAGATGGCTCATACATCAATTTTGATGAAAACGCCGCTGTTATCGTGAAGGACGACAAGTCACCAGTAGGTACACGTATTTTTGGTCCGGTTGCACGTGAATTGCGTGACAACGACTATATGCGTATCGTTTCATTGGCACCAGAAGTGCTCTAATACTGACAAGGAGGAGCCAAATCATGTTTGTAAAAACAGGTGATAAGGTTCGCGTCATTGCCGGCAAAGATAAGGGAAAAGAAGGCACAATCACTAAGACTGTTGCTGGAAAAGATCGCGTCGTTGTCGAAGGCGTGAACATCGTTAAGAAGCATCAAAAGCCTTCTAACGAATATCCACAAGGTGGTGTTATCGATATCGAAGCACCAATCCATGTTTCTAACGTGCAATTGCTTGACCCTTCAACTAACGAACCAACGCGTGTTGGATTCAAAGTGGAAGACGGCAAGAAAATTCGCGTATCTAAAAAGTCTGGTAATGTACTAGGCTAATATCGAAAGGTGAAATCATTTTCATGGCTAATGCTTTAAAAGAAAAATATGTTAATGAAGTTCAACCTGCTTTGATCGAAAAGTTTAACTTTAAGTCATCAATGCAAGCCCCAAAGATTGATAAGATCGTCTTGAATATGGGTGTTGGTGATGCGGTTTCAAACTCAAAGAACTTGGATGAAGCGGTTGAAGAATTGAAGTTGATTGCTGGTCAACAACCAGTTATCACAAAGGCAAAGAAGTCAATCGCTGGGTTCCGTTTGCGTGAAGGTATGTCAATCGGAACAAAGGTTACACTACGTGGAGAACGTATGTATGACTTTTTAGACAAGTTGATCAACATTTCATTACCTCGTGTTCGTGATTTCCGTGGTGTATCATCAAAGGCCTTTGATGGCCGTGGTAACTATACACTGGGTATTCGTGAACAATTAATTTTCCCTGAAATTGACTTTGACAAAGTTAACCGCGTACGTGGTTTGGACATTGTTATTGTTACGACAGCGCAAAACGACGAAGAAGGTCGTGAGTTGTTAACACAAATGGGAATGCCATTTGCTAAGTAATTGGTAAATAAAAATGTTGTTGCTCTAAATGAGTGACGCGTTTTTAACTGTTATTGACAGAAATAGTCTATAATAGTTAAGAGCGTGTCATTTTGCATGATTACGTTCAAAATAAAAAGGAGGATATCGATAGATGTCTATGACTGATCCAATTGCTGATTTTTTGACTCGCGTTCGTAATGCCAATTTGGCACGTCACGAAGTAGTTGAAGCTCCAGCATCAAAAATTAAGAAGAGCATCGCTGAAATCTTGAAAGCAGAAGGTTTTATCCGTGACTTTGAATACATCGATGACAACAAGCAAGGTGTTATCCGTGTATTTCTCAAGTATGGGGAAGATCGTAATCGTGTGATTACAGGAATTCAACGTATCTCTAAGCCAGGCTTGCGTAAGTATGCTAAGGCTGAAGAGTTACCAAAAGTTTTGAACGGTTTGGGAATTGCTATTATCTCAACTTCTGCCGGTGTTATTACTGACAAAGAAGCACGTTCTAAGCAAGTCGGTGGCGAAGTTATCGCTTACGTTTGGTAATATATCTAAGAAAGGAGACTTACCATGAGCCGTATTGGAAACAAAACAATCACTTTACCAGCTGATGTAACTGTATCTCAAGAAGGTGCAGTTGTGACAGTTAAAGGACCAAAGGGTGAATTGTCACGTGAAATTGTTTCAGCTATCACAATGACTGTTGAAGGGAACGAAGTTTCTTTCAGCCGTGATAGCGATGACAGCAAGACTCGAGCATTGCATGGCACAACTCGTGCTAACGTTGCAAATATGGTCGAGGGTGTATCTGAAGGTTTCACTAAGACATTGAAGCTTGTCGGTGTTGGATATCGTGCAGCAAAGTCAGGATCAAAATTGACTTTGAGTGTTGGATACTCTCACCCTGTTGACTTTGAAGATCGTGAAGAATTGAGTGTTGAAGTACCAGATGCTTTGACAATCAAAGTTTCAGGAATTTCAAAGCAAAAGGTTGGCGATTTAGCAGCTGAAATTCGTGCCGTACGTTCACCAGAACCTTATAAAGGTAAAGGTATTCGTTACGAAGGCGAAGTTGTACGTCGTAAGGAAGGTAAGACAGGAAAGTAATTTATTACTTTTTGTCTGCCAAAACTTTATTAATAATAAACTTAAAATGGCATTTGCCATAAGAAAAGGAAAGCACAGCTATGATTTCAAAACCAGATAAGAATAAGCTCCGCGTAAAGCGTCATAAGCGCGTTCGTGGAAAAATCTCTGGTACTGCTGCTCGCCCACGTTTGAACGTTTTTCGTTCTAATGCAAACATCTACGCTCAATTAATTGATGACGTAGCGGGTGTAACGCTAGCAAGTGCCTCAAGTCATGATGCCGAAGTAACGGGATCAAAGACAGAACAAGCAGTTAAAGTTGGTGAGTTGATCGCTTCACGTGGTAAGGCCGCAAAGATCGAAGACGTTATTTTCGATCGTGGTGGTTACGTTTATCATGGACGTGTTCAAGCACTAGCAGATTCAGCCCGTGAAAACGGCTTGAAGTTCTAAGGAAAGGAGGAATATAAAAATGGTTGAATTCGTTAATCCTAAGTCACTTGGTGAATTAGAAGAGAACGTTGTTGCTATTAACCGTGTCACAAAGGTTGTCAAAGGTGGTCGTCGCTTGCGTTTCGCAGCTTTGGTCGTTGTTGGTGATAAGCAAGGACACGTTGGTTTTGGTACTGGTAAAGCACAAGAAGTTCCTGAAGCTATCCGCAAGGCTATTGAAGATGCTAAGCGTAAGTTGATTACTGTGCCAACAGTTTCTACAACTATTCCTCATGATGTCCTTGGTGAATGGGGCGGCGGTAAGATTTTAGTTAAGCCCGCCGAAGAAGGATCTGGTGTTGCCGCTGGTGGTGCAGCACGTTCTGTTATGGAACTTGCTGGTATTGCCGATGTGACTGCTAAGTCACTTGGTTCAGCAACACCAATTAACGTTATTCGTGCTACTTTCGACGCTCTTACAAGCTTGAAAGATGCCGAAGAAGTTGCTAAGTTGCGTGGTGTTTCTTTAGAACACTTAGCTGAATAAGGAGCGATAAAATGGCTGATTTGAAAATCACTTTGATTAAGAGTGCGGTTCATCGCTTACCTAAGCAACGCGCGATCGTTAAGTCTCTTGGACTTGGACGCGTATCTAGTTCAGTGGTGAAGCCTAACAACGAAGCTACACGTGGTGCGATTTTTCATATCGCTCACCTAGTTAACGTTGAAGAAGTTAAGTAATTACACAATTAAAATAGGAGGTACCGAAAGATGAATTTGAACGAATTACAACCAGCTGCCGGTTCACGTCATGTACGTAACCGTGTTGGTCGTGGTACATCATCTGGAAACGGTAAGACATCCGGACGTGGTCAAAAGGGTCAAAAGGCTCGTGGCAAAGTGCGTTTGGGGTTTGAAGGTGGTCAAATGCCTTTGTACCGTCGTATTCCAAAGCGTGGATTTACTAACATTTCACGTAAGGAATTCGCAGTTGTTAACTTGAACAAGTTAAACAGCTTTGATGATGGTACAGAAATTACACCAACACTTTTGATTGAAAACGGTATTGTTAAAAATCAAAAGTCTGGTATTAAGATTTTGGCTGTTGGTCAACTTGAAAAGAAGTTGACTGTTAAGGCACATAAGTTCTCTGCAGCAGCAGTTGCTGCAATCGAACAAGCCGGTGGGTCAACTGAGGTACTTTAATGCTTAGCACGTTATTTAATGCAGTACGTGAAAAGGACATTCGTAAAAAATTAGGGTGGACGTTTTTTATTCTGTTTATTTACAGAGTTGGAACGCACATAACTGTGCCTGGTGTTAACCCTTCTGCTATGTCTGAGATGGCTAGTTCCGGATTAATGAACATTTTGAACATCTTTTCTGGTGGTGGCCTGACAAACTACTCGTTGTTCGCAATGGGCGTGTCACCATACGTGACAGCACAAATTATTGTACAACTTTTGCAATTAGATATCGTGCCTCGCTTTGTTGAATGGAGTAAGCAAGGTGAAGTTGGTCGCCGAAAATTGAATAACGCTACACGGTGGTTAACGCTTGTTCTTGCGTTTGTTCAATCTGTTGGTATCACAGCTGGATTTAATTCATTGTCATCCTATGGATTAGTGAGTCAAACCAATAGCGTAATGTCATTTGTTGTAATCGGTTCTGTTATGACTATTGGAACATTTTTTGCAATGTGGCTTGGTGAAATGATTACTGAAAAAGGCTTAGGAAACGGCGTTTCAATGATTATTTTTGCGGGTATAATCGCCCAAGCACCAGAAGGTTTCTATGAAATTTTCAAAGAAAATATTCTGCAAGCAGACAGTAGTGACATGCTTAATGGTTGGATATTTGTTGTTGTATTAGTTATAGCGATGATTTTAGTGGTTGCATTTACGACATGGTCTTATGAAGGAACTCGTCGATTACAAATGCAGTATACGCGATCTGCCACATCATATGGTAGCGAAGCATATCTGCCACTAAAAGTAAATGTTTCTGGCGTTATACCGGTCATATTTGCCTCATCATTTATTAGTACACCACAAACGGTTATGTTAGCTTTTCAAGACAAATATTCATCAGCCCAGTGGTACCAAATTATGCAACAGATATTCAGTATGACAACGTTGCCTGGTGCAATTTTATATACTGCATTGATTGTTGTTTTCACATATTTTTATGCCTTTGTTCAAGTTAATCCTGATAAGTTATCAGAAAATCTACAAAAGCAAGGTGCATATATTGTTGGTGTTCGTCCCGGTGCAGAAACAAAAGCTTTCGTTTCAAAACTCTTGCTAAATTTGAGCTTTGTGGGATCAATTTTCTTGGGTGTTGTTGCATTGGTTCCGTTGATTGCATCGGATGTCTGGGGACTCAATGAAAAGATTGGTCTTGGTGGTACAAGCCTGTTAATTTCAATAGGTGTCGCTTTGGATCTAATTCGCCAAATTGATGGTTTGATGCAGAAAAAGAATTACGTTGGATTTATTACAAAAGATCAGTTAGCAGCTCGGGAGGCAATCAATGGCTAAAAATTTGATTTTGTTGGGTTTGCCAGGTGCTGGTAAAGGCACACAAGCAGACTTTATTGTGAAGGATTATTCTATTGTTCATATTAGTACTGGAGATATTTTCCGTGCTAATTTGGCAGAGAATACTGAATTAGGACAAAAGGCGCGTCAATTCATGGATGCGGGCGACTTAGTTCCTGACGAAATCACAAATGCTATGGTTGCTGATCGTTTAAACCAACAAGACGTTGAAACTGGTTTTATGCTTGATGGGTACCCTCGTAATGAAGCACAAGCAGTATTCCTAGATAAGTATTTATCAGATAACGGTAAATCTGTGTCAGCAACATTATATTTTGAAGTTGCTGATACATTGTTGCGCGAACGTCTTTTGGGACGTGGTCGAGCAGATGATACACCCGAAGTTATTGACAACCGTTTGGCAGTTAATAAAGCGGCTAACTTGCCTTTGGTAGATTATTATCAAAAAGCAGGTGTGTTGCACACAATCGATGGCGGTCGTGAACTTGCTGATGTGTATCATGATGTTAAGGAAGTTTTGGACAATTTAAATTAATTATTCAAAACGCCATTGTTGAGAGATATCAGTTTTTCTGGTATAATTTGATAGGTTAAGCACTTATCAACAATGTTGAACATTATAAGCACAGGAGGTTAAGTGCGTGGCCAACGATGTCATTGAAATCGAAGGTAAAGTGAAAGAAACTTTGCCAAATGCGATGTTCCAAGTGGAACTCGAAAATGGTGCTGTGATCTTAGCGCATGTATCTGGTAAAATCCGAAAGAATTTTATCCGTATCTTGCCAGGTGATCGTGTTACCGTTGAAATGTCACCATACGACTTAACGAAGGGTCGTATTACTTATCGTTTCCGATAAGTAAAAGATATAATAATCAGTTAACCGAATAGGAGGAATAGATTATGAAAGTACGCCCATCAGTTAAAAAGATGTGTGATGCTTGCCGTGTTATCAAGCGTAATGGTCGAACAATGATCATTTGTTCTGCTAACCCCAAGCATAAGCAACGCGCTGGAAAGTAATTTCTGCGTGTTATAAATATTGATTGAATAAAGACATAACTGTCATTTTCAAAAATACTAAAGGAGGTAAATTGTTATGGCTCGTATAGCAGGTATAGATTTGCCACGTGACAAGCGAATTGTCATTGGCTTAACTTACATCTACGGAATCGGTAATACTACTGCACAAAAGGTCTTGGCTGAAGCTGGCGTTTCTGAAGACGTTCGCGTACGCGATTTAACGTCTGACCAAGAAGATGCCATTCGTGCAACAGTTGACAAGTTAAACTTGCAATTAGAAGGTGACTTACGTCGTAAGGTATCACTTGATATTAAATCATTGCAAGAAATTGCATCATACCGTGGCATTCGTCATCGTAAGGGCTTGCCCGTTCGTGGACAAAACACGAAGAACAACGCTCGTACACGTAAAGGCCCAGCTAAAGCAATTGCTGGAAAGAAAAAGTAATTTACTTTTTCTTGTTGTATCCTCATCGATGCGACACATGATTATCGCAACCAAAGTTGTGTAATGTTGGTTAATTTATTTTAACCCGAGAAATTATAAGAAAGTATTGAAAAGGAGGCAAATAAATGGCAGGTCGTACAACGCGTAAGCGTCGTGTGAAGAAGAATATTGAATCTGGTGTGGCTCACATCCATTCAACATTCAACAACACTATTGTAATGATTACTGATGCACAAGGTAACGCAGTTGCTTGGTCATCAGCTGGTGCACTTGGCTTCAAAGGAAGTCGTAAGTCAACACCATTCGCTGCTCAAATGGCGGCGGAAGCTGCAGCAAAAAGTGCCATGGAAATTAACATGCGTACAGTTGCAGTAACTGTTAAGGGTCCTGGTTCAGGTCGTGAATCAGCTATCCGTGCTTTGGCAGCAGCTGGCTTGGAAGTAACATCAATTAAGGATGTTACACCAGTTCCCCATAACGGATCACGCCCACCAAAGCGTCGTCGTGTTTAATTGAATTTCATTGCTCTTGCTGTGAAAGAAGGGGTAAGAATTTACAGATGATTGAATTTGAAAAGCCAAATATTCATAACATCGAAGAGGATGCCCGCTACGGCAAATTTGTTGTAGAGCCTCTTGAGCGTGGATATGGTACGACACTTGGTAACTCGTTGCGTCGTATCTTATTGTCTTCGCTTCCTGGCGCAGCCGTTAATACGGTGCAAATTAACGGCGTGGTTCACGAGTTTTCAACCGTGGATGGCGTTGTTGAAGATGTCACACAAATTATCTTGAACCTCAAGAAGGTTGTGTTGGCGATTGACTCAGATGATGAACGTTCACTTGAAATTGATATTCAAGGGCCGGCAGATGTAACAGCTGCAGATTTGCAGGGTGGTGCTGATGTTGAAGTTTTGAATCCTGATTTGCATATCGCTACTGTGGCAGCAGGTAAGTCATTACATATGACAGTCACGGCAGTCAAAGGTCGTGGATATACATCAGCTGATGAAAATAAGAAGTTACGTGATGAAATGCCCATTGGTGTTTTAGCCGTTGATTCTATTTATACACCTATCGAACGTGTAAACTACCAAGTAGAAAACACACGTATCGGTGCGCGTGACGACTATGATAAGCTTACTTTTGATATTTGGACAAATGGTTCTATCAAACCAAGTGATGCCTTAAGTTTGGGTGCTAAGATCTTAGCTGAGCATCTTGGTTTGTTCATGGATATTTCTCCTGTAGCTGCTGAAGCTAGTGTTATGGTTGAAGCAGAGCCTGTTGCTGCTAGTGCATCAGATTCTGCACCAATTGAAGATCTAGATTTATCTGTTCGCTCATATAATTGTCTCAAACGGGCCGGTATCAACACTATTGTAGAGTTGACGGATCGCACTGAAGCTGACATGATGAAAGTGCGTAACCTCGGTCGGAAATCACTTGACGAAATCCAAGAAAAGCTCACTGATATGAACTTAGGATTTCGCAAGGAAGATTAACACATGTCTTTAAATTAAAAAAAGGAGGATTCACCAATGGCATATCGTAAATTGGGTCGTACATCTTCACAACGTAAAGCTATGTTGCGTGATTTGACAACTGATCTTTTGATCAATGGTCGTATTACTACTACTGAAGCACGCGCTAAAGAAGTTCGTAAGACAACTGATAAAATGATTACATTAGGTAAGCGTGGCGACTTAAACGCTCGCCGTCAAGCAGCTACTTTTGTTCGTAACGAAGTTGCGGACGTTATAGAAGATGGCGACGATGTTAAAGTACAATCAGCTTTGCAAAAGTTGTTTGATGATGTTGCACCTCGCTTTGCAGAACGTAATGGTGGTTATACACGAATTCTCAAGACAGTCCAACGTCGTGGCGATGCTGCGCAACTGGTTATCTTGGAGCTCGTTGATTAACAAAAAAACTTGAGAATTTATTTCTCAAGTTTTTTTTTTTGCTAATTTTTACGATTTAATAATAATGTGGCAAGATGGCTTAATTTTTGTCGTAATGCATTATTTGGCAATTTATTCAGGAGATCATCAAGTTCCTGACTATATTCAGCTAAAAGAGAATTTAGACGCGACATGGCATCACTTTCAAGAACAACATTGTGAATGTGTACGAGTTGATCATCGGTAATTCCATCTCTCAAAGCCAGTAGTTCCTTCAATTCTGCATTGATATCTGGATTTTCTAAAGCAAATAAGATAGGTGCTGTGTATATGCCATTTCGAATATCTTGACCAGCAGGTTTACCGAGTGAAAGCTGTTCAGTAATTGACTCAAAATCAAGATAGTCATCTAATAACTGAAAAGCAATGCCAAGATTCTCACCCAGTTTACCTACAACATCAAGTAATTGAGAACTTACACCATCTGAGCTTGTGGCTCCAAATAGGACACTGAGTTTAAATAAAGCAGCTGTCTTACCGGTGATTTGGGTGAGATAGTTATCAAAAGAAGTGTCAGTTAAATATCGATTGTGTTTTTGTGTTAATTCACCAAACAAGATATTTCTTAAAGCTTCTAATGCTAGCTTATTTGCTTGAATATTATCAGCATCATTTAATAGTGATAACATTCCAGTAAGCAAGTAATCGCCGGCATAAACAGCTGTATCCTTACCAAAATGTGCTTGAATACTATCTTGTCCGCGTCTCAGTTTGGATTCGTCAATGATATCATCGTGTATTAGTGTAGCAAGGTGCAAAAGCTCAATACTTGCTCCTAACACGATAGCTTTCTGATTGTACGGCGCATCAGTTAATTCGGAAAAAAGTAATGTCAGTGCAGGACGAACTAATTTTCCAGCACTAGCTTGTGAACGAATAGCATTATCAATTTCTGAAAAACCAATACGCCAACTTTCAGACATTTCTATTAATACATTTTGAAGCGGTGGGTTTAATTCTGGGAAAGTGTCCCAAATTTTTGGTAACGACGGCATTGCCATGGGAGTCTCTTTTCATTGATTATGTACAAAGTGCGAGAGTAATGATCCTCACACTTTATTATTATAACTTATTTTTCTAATTCATTATATGTTGATTTTGCTTTACCATACCAGAGACCACCAAAAATCTTTTGGAGTAGCGGCACGACATAAAAATCTAAACCAAATCCACGACCAGAACCGTTCATAATTGCCAAACTACTCAACATGACAAACCAGTGCGTGAGTTCAAACGAATGTGTTGCTCCGGAAACAATCGTAAGGAGGATTGATAATAAGCCCAAAGGCCACGTAAATAGTCCAAGTAAGATACCTGCGCCAGTAACAATTTCAATAAAGCTAGCAAGACCACTTTGCCAGAAGAAATTGTTTAAATCACCGGCATTTCCTAGTGCAACTAAAATCCAGAATATACCTAAAAACAAACGTAGTGGTGTTGACCATAGGACATTGCCAAGACGTGATATGCTTCCCTTGAACGGGTTACGGCCGTCTTCTGTACGGAAGAATTCATCCAACATATAATGGAAGATGGAATAGGCTGAACGGATTTGAGAGTAGAAGAAGAGGTTGATACCGTGCTTTGCAATGCTGGCGATAAATCCTGAAAAGTTAAGGCCCATTAAGCTAGCGACAGTGTAATGGGATCCAATTGAAACCGCGAAACCGTGATACTTTACAGCTTCAGAAAATGTTTTGGCTTTGCCTAGGCCAAAATCAGCAAGGATATTAGCAGACGCTGCACGAGCAGCACTTTCAGCACCTTCAACGGTTTGTGGGATTGGCCCGGTTTTTTCATCAACGTAAGAAAGTGTATCTCCAGCCACATAAATGTCCTTTTCTGGAGTGCCATCTTCTTTAGTGGCGCGCATATAATCATCAGCCTCAATACGACCACCACGGCCATATTTGAATCCCCAGTTTGATATGAATGATTTGGCTTTGACACCAGCAGTCCATATTAATGATTTTGTTGGTAATGTCGATCCGTCTTGGAAGAATACACCATTCTCATCGACCCCAGTGACTCTTGAGTTCAATCGTATATCAACACCATTGTCCTCCATATATTTGAAAGCCTTGTCAGCTAATTTGCGGTCTTTTAACATGTTTAGGATAGAAGGAGATGCCTCAAGTAGGACAAGCTTAATTTCGCTTTCATCTAATTTGTAAGTTTGAGCCAATACTTTACGTTGTTCGATAAATTCGCCCATTAGTTCGGCGCCCGTGAAACCAGATCCTACAACGGCAATAGTTAACATTTGTTCACGCTTGTCGGGATCAAGCTCAGCGGCTCCTTGACCAATAATGTTTTCAACGTGATTTCGAATTTTAAGTGATTCTTCCATTGACCACAATTCAAATCCATGTTCTTTAACGCCTGGCGTACCAAAATCGTTTGACTGACCACCAACTGCTAAAACAAGTTTTTCGTATGGAATATCACCCTGGGTTGTTGAGATTGTCTTTTTATCTTTATTGATATTTGTTACTTCAGTCGTTAATAATTTAACATTCTTATCTTGGTAGAAGAGATGTTCTAAATCTTCTTGCACATGTTTTGGTTTAACACGTTGAGAAGCAACTTCATGTAACTCTGTCATGTATGTAAAGTATGAATGCTTATCAACTAAGATGATATTATATTCTTTATGACTTCTTAGCTTTTTAGACAATGTTTTTGCTGCGAAGACGCCACCAAAACCGGCGCCGACAATGACGATATTTTTCTCGTTCATGGGATGCTTCCTTTGTGAAATTTATTGTTTATTAGCGTTTTACCTCTTCTAGTATAGACTAGTTTATGCTAATTTACTAGGTTTATGAGAGTAGTTCTTTGTGAAAATATGGAATTTGTATTGTGAAATGGTTCCACCTATTTTTTAGAGAAAAATATGCTAAAATAAGTAGTAATGGTTAAAGCGATAAAGATAGACAATTTAAAGTATAGTTATGACGAACGCTCCTTATTCAGCGATTTTAATTTAGATATTGATGCTGGACAATGGGTTGCATTGGTGGGACACAATGGCTCTGGTAAATCAACTTTGGCAAAACTGATTTTAGGGCTTTTAGTGGCAGAACAAGGTGATATTGATGTTTTTGATGAACGTCTGACTGTCGAAACTGTGCACCATGTCCGATCAAAAATTGGCATGGTTTTTCAAAATCCAGATAACCAATTTGTTGGTGCAACTGTTGCTGACGATGTTGCTTTTGGTCTAGAAAAT
The DNA here is from genome assembly GCF_056530425.1 of Leuconostoc sp. C5. Classification (NCBI taxonomy): domain Bacteria; kingdom Bacillati; phylum Bacillota; class Bacilli; order Lactobacillales; family Lactobacillaceae; genus Leuconostoc; species Leuconostoc sp. C5. Next base: position 187,567 of record NZ_CP134351.1, read on the forward strand.
ATCCAGGTTGAGAGCTCGGAAATGCCTCAAAAAATAGATAATGCACTGACTATTGTTGGCATGCAAGAGTTTAAAAATCGGGAGCCACATACACTGTCAGGTGGACAAAAGCAACGCGTTGCCTTAGCAAGTGTGTTAGCACTACAACCCAAGATTATTATTTTAGATGAAGCGACTGCAATGTTAGATCCTGATGGCCGCGCTACGGTCATGGAGACATTACAGAAATTAAAAAAGCAGTTTGGGAAAGAGTTAACATTAGTGACTATTACGCACGATATGGATGAAGCGACACTCGCTGACCGAGTAGTGGTTATTAATGACGGGCAAAAAATCCTAGATGGTACACCAGCTGAAGTTTTTTCACAACGAAAAGCGCTACATGAAAATGGATTAGAGCTACCTTTTGCTAATGAGTTAGCATTTCATTTAAACGAGAAACCTAATAAATATATGGACGAAAGAGAACTGATACAGTGGCTATCAACTTTGAACAAGTGAATTTTAGTTATGGTGCTGGTACAACTTTAGCGCAGCCAATTCTGCATGATATTAATGTAACGATACCGGATGGACAAGTAACGGCAATTATTGGTCAGACTGGTTCGGGCAAGTCAACTTTCATACAACATTTAAATGGCTTATTGAAACCTACAACAGGACGAGTAGTTATTGATGATTTTGTTTTGACGAGCGACTTGAAGGAAAAAAACTTAACCTCTTTGCGGGCCAGAGTGGGTATGGTTTTTCAATTTCCAGAAAATCAGTTGTTCGCAAATACAGTCTTAGAAGACGTCATGTATGCCCCAATAAATTTTGGTTATGCTAAAGCAGATGCTGAGTTTGCGGCAAAAACTGCCCTGAAACAGGTGAATGTCTCTGAGGAATTATGGGATAAATCACCTTTTGAACTTTCGGGTGGACAGATGCGTCGTGTTGCTATGGCAGGGACGTTGGCAAGTAATCCAGATATTATTGTTTTAGATGAGCCAGCTGCTGGCTTAGATCCAAAAGGGCAAAAAGAATTGCTTGCAATTGTGAGAGGACTGAAAGAAGCAGGTAAACTGGTAGTTTTCATTTCTCATCAAATGGATCATGTAATTGCTGTAGCTGACCATGTAATTGTGATGCATGATGGTGGTGTTGTGGCAGAAGGAACGCCAGTTGAAATATTCAATAAAGATCTGGTTTGGTTTAAAACGGTTGCTTTGGATTTGCCTAAGGCAGGACAGTTTGCGGAGCAGTTGCGTCAAAAGGGACATATATTGCGGCATCGTCCATTATTATTGACGGAATTAGCGACTATGTTAAATGAGGAAAAACGGCATGAATAATATTATGATTGGCCGTTTTGTGCCAGGGGATTCTTGGATTCACCGTTTAGATCCAAGAACTAAAATGATTGGAACCTTTATTTTTATTTTTGTGATGTTGTGGTCAACATCGTGGGCGACCTATGCATGGTCAGCGGCTTTCGTTGTTTTAGCAATACGCTTAACAAAGCAGCCATTTAGACTTTATTGGGATGGATTAAAACCAATTTTTTGGCTAATTCTATTTACAGTGGTCTTGCAGCTTTTTTTTACGCCGGGAACACCAGTATTATTACATGCTGGACCACTAAAAGTGACGATTCCGGGCATTATTAATGCTATTTATGTTATGATTCGTTTTGTTTTAATCATTTTGATGTCAACAATTTTGACGTTAACAACGCCACCGACAAGTATTGCAAACGCGTTAGAATCTTTATTGAAGCCTTTGAAAAAGATCCATGTACCAGTAGCTGAACTTTCATTGATGCTATCAATCGCGCTGCGTTTTGTACCACTGTTAATGGATGAAACGCAAAAAATCATGAATGCACAAAAGTCACGTGGTATGAGCTTTTCAACAGGGGGACCAATTAAAAGAGCCAAAGCTATTGTGCCATTACTTATTCCGCTGTTCGTGGGTGCATTACAACGAGCACTAGATTTAGCCAATGCGATGGAGGTTCGTGGATTTCAAGACGCCACACAACGAACAAAGTATCGTGTACTATCTTATGGCAGCAATGATCGCAGCGCGTTTATAGGATTAATCGGGTTTACGATTATATTTATTGGTATTAAATTTTTTATAAAATGAGGCAATAAGAGGAGAAATTTATGCCACGATATAAAGCAGTTATAGCTTACGATGGTGCTGAATTTTTTGGGTTTCAATTGCAAACAAAAAACGGTGTTGAGTCTGTACGTACAGTCCAAGGGGAGCTTAATAAAGTCATCAATAAAATGGCAAAGAACCCATCACCGCAGATTAAAGTAGTAGGTGCATCGCGCACTGATACGGGTGTTCATGCTTTTGGTCAAGTAGTTCATTTTGATTTGCCATTCAATATTGATCCAGAAGGCGTGCGCAAGGGGATGAATACGTTGTTGCCATTTGATGTGGTTGTAAATCATGTAGAACATGTTTCTGATGACTTTCATGCACGATTTAATACACATTCTAAGCGGTATATTTATCGTGTATCTACGACTGACTACAAGGATCCTTTTAAACGCAAATACACGGGACATTTCCATTGGAAACTGGATATAAACAGAATTAAAGCTGCTTTACCTGACCTCTTAGGTGAGCATGATTTTGCTAGCTTTGCTGCCTCAGGAAATGAAACGGCTACAACTATTCGTTTGATTACTCGGGCTGACGTTGATGAGAAACCAGAAGAACATGAGATAGTATTCACCTTTGAAGGGAATGCTTTCTTATACAATCAAATCCGTATCATGGTTGGTGTACTATTAGAAATTGGTACCGGAAAACGACCAGTACATGATATTGTTCGACTGATAGAAGTTAAGGATCGGGAACAAGCTAGGTATACTGCACCAGCAAGTGGCCTATACTTGGACGAGATTGATTACAATTGAACAATATTTGTTATAATGAAACCAGTACTACTTTAAGGGGGGAGTAATTATGACGTTTTTTGAAGAGTATATTCAAGCTTCACGAGGGCTTGTTTTCGTGGCAACAACTAGAGATAATCAACCAAGTATTCGAATCATGGGATTTGCGGTCAGTCCAGAACGTGAAAATCTGTGGTACTTTAACGTTGATCCGACATCATATAAAGTTCATGATATCGATAATAATGACAAGGTAGCTATCATTACGCCATTTAATGAAAATGGCGCACGTATTGAATCAAATAATGCAACTATGAGACGTTCTGATAAAACATGGGCAGATGTTAAACCATTATTTATTGACAACAAATCTTATATGCAGGGGCACCCAGATATCGAAAATGAGATTGTACTGGAACTCCACATTCATTCTGCTAGTCTTGCGTCATATGGGTATAAAAAAGATGTTAATTTTGAGTAAAATAATTGACATGAGACGCTTTTTTGGTTAAGATAGAAGACGGTATTGTTTACCTCACGATAAGCCCCGGAAACTTATTGTAAATGCTTGGCAAGGAACGGCTGAGTCAGTAAACAACTAATCAAAGGAGCGCAAACATGCGTACAACATTTTTAGCAAAACCAGGTGAAATCGAAAAGAAGTGGTATATTATTGATGCAAAAGACGTCGTTTTGGGACGTTTGTCAACAGTAGTAGCTTCAATTTTGCGTGGTAAGAACAAGCCAACGTTCACACCAAACGTTGACATGGGTGACAATGTCATCATCATCAATGCAAGCGAAGTTAAGTTGACTGGTAAGAAGGCCACTGATAAGGTTTATTACCACCACTCAAACCACCCAGGTGGTTTGAAGGCTCGCACAGCTGGAAACTATCGTGAATTCAACCCTGAAAAGTTGCTTGAGTTATCAATCCACGGTATGTTGCCAAAGAACACTTTGGGACGTAAGCAAGGCTTGAACTTGCACGTGTATGCAGGATCAGAACATGATCACGCTGCACAAAAGCCCGAAGCACTTGACATCAACAAGTTAGTTTAAGAAAGGAGAATCTCAATTATGACTACAGCAGTACAATATGCCGGCACAGGTCGTCGTAAGAACTCAGTTGCTCGTGTACGTTTGGTTCCAGGTAATGGCCAAATCACAATGAACGGCAAGTCAATCGAAGAATATATTCCTTTTGCTAACTTGCGTGAAGTTGTTTTGCAACCATTTAACGTTACTGAAACATTAGGTAACTATGACGTATTAGTTAACGTTATTGGTGGTGGTTATTCTGGTCAAGCTGGTGCAACACGTCACGGTATCGCCCGTGCTTTGTTGACAGTAGATCCTGATTTCCGTGCAGCATTGAAGGCAGCAGGTTTGTTGACTCGTGACTCACGTATGAAGGAACGTAAGAAGCCAGGTTTGAAGAAAGCCCGTAAAGCATCACAATTCTCAAAGCGTTAATATTTTTATTATATCGGCGTTTAAAAACACTTTTCTTTTATTGAAAAGTGTTTTTTTGATTTGATATCACGTTGCTAGTAATTTAAATGTGATATACTGTTCATGAATTTAATCTTCATTTTGAAGCACTTAAAACTCTGTTTTTTAGTTTTTGTTTAGATACAGATAAATCATTTGAGGAGTACATCCATGAATTTTGACCAACTACTTTACGCGGAAGTTTTGGCTCAGCATAATTCTATGCAGAAAGCTGCTGATGTACTACACATCAGTAAGTCTGGACTAAGCATAGCCATACATCAACTTGAAAATGAATTAGAAGTAACTCTTTTTGATAAATCATCATCTGGAACTAAGCTAACCTCAGAAGGAAGACAATTATTGTCTTCAATTTCCGATATTTTACGTTTTAAAAATAATCTTGAGAAAACTGCTACGATTGTTGCTAATCCTCAAAAGCATCAAAAAGTTTCAATTCATTATATGAACACAATGTTAAAACCTTTTATCAGCACCTTTATTGATAATTATGTCGCTAAATTTGAAAATGTTCAGGTAAATATTAGTTGTCACGAATTTGAATCAATTGTTCGTCGTGTACGCAGTCAAGAAATTGATGCCGGCTTTATCGCAATAAATAATATCAATGATGAAAGCATTAAAAATTTAGATTTCACACCAGTTTGTGACAGTAAGTTAGTTTTATTTTGCGCACCGAATAATCCGCTAAATGCTTTGAATCGGCCGATATCTTTAACAGATTTAAAAAAACAAAAATTTAGTCTTTTCAATGATAAATTCCACGATGAAATTTTCGAAAGATTACAATTTCAATGTGGACCGTTATCACTTGTGTTAAGAGTCGATGATGCTTGGGCAATGAACCAAGCAATAATTAATTTAAACACCGTCTGTTTTGGTAGAATTGTTCAAGGGAATTTATCTAGTAATACAGATTTTTCGAAGCTTAAGATCATTGATATTGGTCATGTTTTTGATGATGATTTCAAGCTCGGTTGGTTAACTAATCCAAATTATATGATATCCGAGAAAGCCCAAGAATTACTGAGAGATATTACTGCAGAAGTAAAAAAAGATGCTCAATAAAGAGCATCTTTTTAAGTTAAATTTATTTTGTTCCGTCGTGAGTTACAGCGTCGCCTAGTTTAACATCTGTGAGCGTTTTAAGATAGTCTATGCCAGGCATATCGAAATATGCTGTGTTTGCAAGTAGATCAATCAATCCTGGTGTTAGATGTGATTCTTTCACTGATTCTTCGTTGAATTCTAAGAAAATATGGTCAGCTTGACCGTTTTTGATTTTATAACCAATTTGGTTGTCAATTAAAGTGGGGCGTCCTAAACTTACAATATCAACATATTGCAGAGCATCCTTCATTTTCTCAACTGTGTGGATACCGCCAGCAATCATCAGAAGAGCTGGCTTTTTTACTCGTTCTCCGAGTAGTTGTGCATAGTTTTTATCAGAATCGGTTGGCGTCGCAGTATAATCATTTGTCGAAAGGTGGACATAGTCAAATTCAAAATTTTCGGTCAATTGGTTAACTAGTAATTGAGCTTCGTGCCATGTATAGCCGATATTATCTTCGTGAACCTCTTCGGGGCTAATTCGATAACCGATAATAAAGTCTTTTGGGGCAATTTCCTTGGCTACCTTGAATACTTCTCGTGCGACTTCGAGGGCAAAATTCATCCGTTTTTCAAGACTACCGCCCCAAAAGTCAGTGCGAACATTAGAATAAGCAGAAAAAAATTCTTGATGCAAATAGTGATTTGCTCCGTGAATTTCGATGCCATCAAAGCCACTAGCAATTGCACGTTTTGTTGCGGTACCGAAATCTTTTACAATTTGCCAGACTTCATCTTCGGACAACTCGTGTAAAGGATAACTAATCCATGGAAAATCAATGTTTGAAGGTACCTCTACTTGTCCGCCGAGCGCATAGCGATACTGTGCCTCACGTCCAGAATGGACTAGTTGAAGGATAGCTTTATTACCATCTTTTTTTAATTTCTCAGTGATTTTTTTAAATCCTGGGACAAAACTATCGTCATAAATTGCTAATTGTTCACGGTCGGGTGCCCAAGAACGTGATGGACCGCCATTAGGACTGACGCTCGTGTACTCAACAATTACCATACCAGCTGATTGTGAACGGGCATTATAGTAATTGATTGTGTCTTGTGTTACTTTTTCATTTAAGCCACTATTTGTCAGCATAGGTGACTGAGCAGTCCTAGTATCTATTGTTGCGCCATGCCGAAAAGTTACCTTGTCTATTAAGTTTTTCATTATAAGAGCCTCCGTTTCATAAACAAAGTATAACATTTCACAAACTTTTCGGAATTTCTAAAAAATGAATGGATCGTCAACTTTTATTGAACACAACAGAATTTGAACGTGATGTGATGCCTAATAATATATTCATTTTATATTATTCTACATTAAAAAAATGGCTTCACCATATGAAAATAAAGCTTTTTCAATTTTAAAATAATTATGCTTCATTCGATGGATTATGTCATTCGTTCATAAATAATCCAAGCGATTAAGTATGTTAAAAACACAAGAGTCAGCATATTTGTTAACATTACAATAATAAAAATGCTTATACTTGTGATGTTTGTACTTATTGATAGACTGCGGTGAAAGGAATATGGATTGTATCATTGCAAATGCTATCAGCGGGGTAGTAATAATATTGCCTGTTTGCTCGAAAATAATTTTTTTCATGTTTGATTTTCCTCATTAATAGTGAATAGATCAGTCAGTGGTGTTTTCAGTGCTTGTGCTAACTGGAAGGCCAATATCAAAGAAGGTGTATAGTTTCCTTTTCTATAGAAACAATAGTTCGCCTTGAAACACCAATTTATTTTGCTAGAGATTCTTGCGTCAAATGAAGCGATTTTCTAACGGGTTGAACATTGTTATTAATTTTCATTAGAAGCCTCGCAATATTGATGAGCAATCTACTTCACTTTTAAATGTAATCACAACATGTAATTATCACAAAAATGCTTGCCATGTCTCTCAGTATTTGGTATACTATTATAGTTGTTTGAGATATGGGAGTGTAGCGAAGTCTGGCTAAACGCGACGGACTGTAACTCCGTTCCTTCGGGTTCGTAGGTTCGAATCCTACCGCTCCCATTGCCGATAAAAGCTAACGGCAAAATAAATTAGCTATTGCCCCTTCGCCAAGTGGTAAGGCATCGGTTTTTGGTACCGACATGCGCTGGTTCGAATCCAGCAGGGGCAACTATTAAAGGAATCCTTCGGGATTCCTTTTTTTGTATAAAATAAATTTTCAACACAAAGAAAAAGCTATACAATTAAGTATAGCCTTTGTTATAGTGCAGCTAGCGGGAGTCGAACCCGCACGCCCTAAACGGGCACAGGATCCTTAATCCTGCGCGTCTGCCAATTCCGCCACAGCTGCAAATATGAATTGACAACTATATAATTATACCCATTAAATCTAATCTCGTCAATAGATATTCAATGACAGCGAGCGTGTAATTTTGATAGAATAGAAGTAATGGAGAAAACACATGAGATTTTTTAATCGAAAAAAAACAGAAGTAATCACACCAGAAATACAGGCCCATAATGAAGCTTTACAAAATGAAAATGATGATTTATTAGATCAGATTGAAGCTTTGAAATTAGATGTTTCAGAACTGAAATCGGAAAACCAACATTTGACCGAACGCCTTTCACGTAGTAAGTACCAGCAAAAGTTAACTAAAACAGGTGGCGGACTGGCCGTTTTGTTTATTAGCTACATGTTGCTATCCTTGCTGGGTGAACCTTCTCGTTATATGATTTGGTTATTATTAATTGAGGCGGTCTTTATTTTTATGATGCTTAGAGGAGACGAAAAATGAGTCAACATAATGCTTCACGTATACCTTTTGTAGTTGCAAATTGGAAAATTAATAAGTTGCACGCTGATGTTGCAGAATTTTTGGACAAGGTGAACGGTAAGGTGCCTGCTGAAAATGTTGTGGAAACAGGTATTGCGGCACAAGATTTATTCTTGTCAGACATGGTTCGAGCTACAGCACAGTCACCCATACATATTGTCGCAGAAAATGTTCATTGGGAAGACAGTGGAGCTTACACAGGCGAAACATCACCAAAAGCATTGAAAGATATTGGCGCCAAATATGTTTTAATTGGGCATTTTGAACGTCGAAAGTTTTTTAATGAGACTGATTCAACAGTTAATTTGAAAGTCACTGCTGCACTTAGAAATGGCTTACGCCCAATTATCGATGTCGATGAGGATATGAGTACCTATGCCCAGTTTATGGACGCGGAACCCTCAGTGGCTCAAGTGGCTGCCGCGTTGGCAGGCGTCTCTGTTGACCAAATCCGCAACGTTACACTTGCGTATGAGCCCACATGGGCAATTGGATCAGGTGAGGCCGCAAGTGCGGTCCAAGCGCAAAAAGCAGCTCATCTGATACGTCAGACGCTGGCCAAGTTATATTCACCTGTTATTGCTGAACAAGTTCGCGTTTTATATGGCGGATCGGTGACACCAGACAACGCTCGCGAAATAATGTTGCAAAAAGATATAGATGGTGTGTTGGTTGGCACATCCGCTCTTGATCCAGAAAAGTTTCTACAACTTGTTGCCATTGCGCAAGATCCAGAAGTCCCAGAATTTAATATTGAGAATACTTAAAAAGCAGTGCCCTAAAAGGGTGAACTCAATAGTTGTTGCACATTACTTTGCTTTATGTATTGAGGAAATTTTTGGCTATGACTCTTACCCTGTGATATAATATACATGGTATATAACCGAAAACCAAAGGAGAATTAAAACATGTCTTTAATCACTGATATTATCGCACGCGAAGTCCTTGACTCACGTGGAAACCCTACACTTGAAGCTGAAGTTATCACAGAATTGGGTGGCTTTGGTCGTGGAATGGTCCCTTCAGGTGCATCAACAGGTGAACACGAAGCTGTTGAATTGCGTGATGGAGACAAGTCACGTTTTGGTGGTAAGGGAACAACAAAGGCTGTTGCCAATGTTAACGATGCTATCGCTAAGGCTTTGGTTGGTAAGTTCGACGTAACTGACCAACGTGCAATCGATCAAGCTATGATCGAACTCGACGGTACAGAAAACAAGGGTAACTTGGGTGCAAACGCTATTTTGGCTGTTTCAATCGCTGCTGCCCGTGCTGCTGCTGACGAATTAGGTGTACCTTTGTTCTCATACTTGGGTGGTGCAAATTCATACGTATTGCCAACACCTATGATGAACGTTATCAATGGTGGCGCTCACTCAGCAAACAAGGTTGACTTCCAAGAATTCATGATTATGCCTGTTGGCGCACCAACAGTTAAGGAAGCAATTCGTTATGGTTCAGAAACTTTCCACGCTTTGAAGAAGTTATTAGAAGCTGATGGTAAGGCAACTTCAGTTGGTGATGAAGGTGGATTTGCTCCTGACTTCGCTGATAACGAAGAACCTTTGAAATATTTGATCCGTGCGATTGAAGCCGCTGGTTATAAGCCTGGTAAGGATATCGCAATCGCTGTTGATGTTGCTTCATCAGAATTGTATGATGCAGAAACAAAGACATACAAGTTGCGTTGGTCAACTGGAGAAGAATTCACAACACCTGAATTTATCAAGTATCTTGAAGATTTGGCAGATCGTTACCCAATCATTTCAATCGAAGATCCTATCGACGAAAACGAATGGGAAGACTGGGCTGCAATTACCGCCGAATTGGGCAAGAAGGTTCAATTAGTTGGTGATGACTTCTTCGTTACTAACACACAATACCTTGAAAAGGGTATCAACATGGGTGCTGCTAACTCAATCTTGATCAAAGTTAACCAAATTGGTACTTTGACAGAAACTTTCGAAGCTATTGAAATGGCTAAGGAAGCTGGTTACACGGCTATCGTTTCTCACCGTTCAGGTGAAACAGAAGACACAACAATTTCTGACTTGGTTGTTGCTACAAACGCTGGCCAAATCAAGACAGGCTCATTGTCACGTACTGACCGTATCGCTAAGTACAACCAATTGATCCGTATCGAAGAATTGTTGGACACAACTGCTAAGTATAAGGGTATCCATTCATTCTATAACTTGTCAGCTGCTGCCCGCGAAGTTATTGAAAACAAGTAAAAAAAACTAAATCGGCCGTTTGGTCGTTTTTTTTTATATGAAATGATTAAAAACTATTTTGTCTTGCAAATATAAGTGAAAAAGGAGCAAGCACAATGGATGATTTGAAACGTTGCTCCTGGGTAGATAATTATCCAGATTCCAATATTATGACAACTTATCATGATGCAGAGTGGGGACAACCTAACCAATATAGTGACGAAAAGTTATTTGAACTGTTGACTTTAGAAGTGTTTCAAGCTGGGTTAAGCTGGGAGACCTCGTTAAAAAGACGTTCAGGGATGAACACTGCATTCCTCTCCTTTGATATTGATTTAGTGTCTAAAATGACAAACGAGGACATTGAACGATTAAAAAACAATCCTAATATTATTAGCAATAAACTAAAAATTACATCAACTATTCACAATGCACGAGTCATTAGACAGATTCGTCAGCAGAGGGGGAGTTTTTTTGACTATATGTGGTCGTTCACTGATGGTCAGATTATCAATCACCATATTACCAGTGGGGATGAAATTCCCAGTCAAAATGAATTATCGCAACAGATAACGAAGGACATGAAGAAACAAGGGTTTAAATTTATCGGACCGGTAATTGTGTATTCTTACCTGCAAGCAATAGGCATCATCAATGATCATGAACAGTGTTGTAGTTTTAATCCAGACAATGCAAGATTATAAGTAATAATGTAGTCATATTTTTTCTAATACAATCCTAATATTAAATGTGATAAACTACCCTTAGAGGGCTCAATCTATGGCAAAATTACAGGGTGTTATTCTTTTAAACACTGATGCTGCTGCATTGCAAATTGTTGACAGTCGTGGGCGTCAAATTGAGCATGTTAAGCGCGAATATAGCGAAAAAAATTTACCATTAGCTAGTTTTTCTGCTGAAGTGATGCAGCGTGCATTATCACAGCTACAACGATTCCAACAACTTCTTCGTGATTATGGTGTAGAAGATGTGCGTTTGTACGGTAGTGAAAACTTGTCCAAGATGCTGAATGCTATTTATTTTGTCGATCAAGTAGAAAATGTAACGGGCCTCGAATTACTTTGGCTAAATGCCAATCAAGAAAATTATTATCGGCAGTTGGCCTTGCGCGTTCATGATGAAAAAATTTTAAATGAACGGTACGCATTTGTACTAGGTGTTAGCTCTACAAGAATAGACTTATCCTATTTTGAAAATAATCAGTTTAAATTCTCGCAGCATTCAGCCATTGGACCAGTGCGATTAACACAGTCCATCAGAGATATGGCTGCAGAAATTACTGAAATACCAGATTTAATACCGGAATTTATTGATAGTAAATTAGCAGATTTTTGGCATATGTTACCGCCTTTTCAAGCAACTGATACAATTATTTTACTTGGTGCCGATGTATTAAATCAGCTGTTTTTAAATAAAAAGCCCAAAACTACAATTCATAAATCAGAGCTACAATCATTAATTCGTAGTTTTAATCAGATGAACAAACAAGCTATTGCTGAGCAATATAGCATTGATTTGAATGATATTTGGATGGTCTTCATGGAAGCTGTGTTGGTTGTCGAAGTGATGTCAGCTGTTGGTGCTAGTAATTTACATATGAGTAGCTTGACAGTCTTAGATGGGCTGGTCGTTAAAGACAACAATGCACAAAATGATATCATTACTGCCGCACGTGGTATTGCAGATAGATATATGGTTGAAGAGAAGCATCGAGAGTTGGTTCTGAGATATGCTTGGCGACTATTTGATCGTTTAAAAAGAATTCATCGATTGAGTGCGCGTGACCGGCTCTTATTAGGTGTCGCTGCTTTGACGCACGACGTTGGTAGTTTTATTAATTCTCAGAAGCATTATCAATATTCTGAAGAAATTCTAGAAGGAATTGATTTTCATGGATTATCAACCTCTGAGCAACGAATGATTGCGTCAATTGCACGGTATCATAGCGCTGAAACTCCTGATAATGCACTGCGATCAACGCAAGAGTTTTCTCCAAGGCAACGTATGCGCATTGCTAAAATGGCCGCATTATTACGCTTGGCGGATGCACTTGATGATAGCCGATTACAAAAAATTAGTAAATTAACTGTGTCTATCGGTACAGAAAAAATCACAGTAATCGGACAATCTGCCGCGGATTTGCAATTGGAAATGTATATATTTGCACAAAAAGCACATTTTTTTGAGGCTGTGTTTGGATTGCCCATTGTATTGAAACGTCAGGGGAAAAGGAGCTGAAAAGCACTATGACAGATCTGAAACAACACAAATATTATGTTAATCGTGAAATGAGTTGGTTAGCTTTTAATAAACGTGTGCTTGAAGAAGGGCGCGATACACAAAATCCTATCCTAGAGCGCGCTAATTTTTTGGCGATTACACAAAAAAACATGGATGAATGGTTCATGGTTCGTGTGGCAAGCTTACAACAACAAATGTTTGTAGGTCACGATAAGGTGGATGCATCTGGTTTATCGCCCAAACAACAGCTAATTAAAATTTCTGCCGCTGCAGGAGAACAAATTAAAAACCAGTACCAAATATTAAATCGTAGTATTATTCCGACCATGAAAAAGTTAGGTTTTTCATTGGTCCATAAAAATGATTTGACGAATGCACAAGTTAACTTTTTAAAGAAATTTTTTGAGAAGGAGTTACGTCCAGTCTTAACGCCGATGGCGATTGATAGTACACGACCATTTCCTTTTTTGGCAAATGATACGTTAAATATTGGTGTCCGTCTGAAAAAAAACGACGAAAAATCTGAAAAATATATTGCAGTATTACAGGTTCCAGAAACCTCTGGACGAGTAATCGCACTACCAGAAGAAAATCAAGTGATTTTAGTAGAAGATGTTGTGCAACTATTTTTAGATGCGCTTTTTCCAGGTTATACCATTAAAGAATCAAATGTTTTTCATATTTTACGTGATATGGAATTAGATGTTGATGATGATGAAGATACGCCCAATATTTTGCAAGAAGTACAAAGTAAATTGCAAGAACGGGAGCGTGGACAAGTTATCCGTGTGATTGTAAGTGCGAACACGGGTAAAATGTTGATGACCCAACTCATCAAAGCCTTACAGGTCCCTGATGATAGAATTTATGAAGTGAGTGGTCCGATTGATTTAACATTCATCAGTTCATGGTTGAAAGTAATTGATGCACCTACACTAGAATATACATCATTTCATGGGTACGAAAATCCCGACTTGACCGCTGATAAAATATTTGAAAGTATACGAAAACGCGATTATCTGTTGCATCACCCCTATGATTCATTTAAGCCAGTAGTTCAGTTTATTCAAACAGCTGCTATAGATGATGATGTGCTAGCCATTAAAATGACTCTATACCGTGTATCCGGCAATTCACCAATTATTAAGGCACTCTCTGATGCTGCTCAACGTGGCAAGCAGGTAACGGTATTGCTTGAAATCAAGGCACGCTTTGACGAGGAAAATAATGTCCATTGGGCGCGTGAATTAGAGCAAAAGGGCGTCCATGTGGTCTATGGACTTCGTGGACTAAAAGTGCATGCTAAAATGGCCATGGTAGTGCGACGGGAAAGTGATACTATTCGTCGATATGTCCATCTCGCTACTGGAAACTATAATGATGTTACAGCGAATTTTTATACGGATCTTGGATTGCTAACAGTGGATAGCGAATTAGGTGCAGATGTGGCTTCGATTTTTAATATTCTAACGGGTTACTCTGATCCGAGTTTTTTTCATCAACTGCATATGTCACCTAATGGCATTCGTGAGTTTATTTATGAAAAAATAAACGTCGAAATTAAGAATGCTAAGGCAGGAAAACCATCCGGTATTAAGATGAAATTCAATTCGTTATCTGATGAACGAATGATTCGTCATTTGTATGAAGCAAGTGAAGCCGGTGTACCAGTAGAATTGATAGTTCGAGGAATTACAATGCTCAAGGTTGGTATTCCAAAAGTCAGTGAAACGATAGCTGTGCATTCAATTGTTGGCCGTTTTTTGGAACATAGTCGGGTGTTCATCTTTCATAATGATGATAGTCCACAAGTTTATTTATCTTCTGCAGATTTAATGACAAGAAACTTAGATCGACGTGTTGAATTGTTATTCCCAATTCGCAATGCTGGTTTGTCTCAACAGGTGATTAATATTTTTGAAATCATGTGGGCAGATAATGTTAAAACACGTGTCTTACAACCAGATGGATCGTTTGATAAAATTGATCGTAGAGGCTTATCCTCTGTTAACGCACAAGAAATGTTTATAGCTGAATCTATGGTCAAACAAATTGAGTTAAAGCAACAACAGGACCGAGAAAATACGCAAAAAGAATTTGAGCCAATCAACAACCCGTTTATAGGAGGTGAATCATGACTGTTATAGCAGTAATAGATTTAGGATCGAACTCAGTACGGATGACAATTAGTAGATATCATCAAGATGGTCATTATGAAGTAGTGAATAGATTACAAGAGATGGTACGCCTCTCTGAAGGAATGAGTGAAAATAAAGTTTTACAACCTGAGGCTATTAAACGTACGATGAACGCCTTGAAGAATTTCAAGGAAACGCTGGACAAGTATCCAAAAGCGAAAATAAGAGCAGTGGCCACTGCAGCTGTCCGACAAGCAACAAACCAAATGGCATTTTTGACGGAATTTGAAGAAACAATGGGTTTCACGCTGCAAGTACTAACAGGTGAAGAAGAGGCACACTATGATTACGTTGGTATTGTTAATACACTAAACATAAACGATGCCTTAATTTTGGATACTGGTGGTGCCTCTGCAGAATTGATTTTAGTTCGAAACAAAGAATCAGTTCACGAAATAAGTCTGCCTATTGGCGCAGTGACGATTAGCGAAATGTTTCTTGAGAAGGATGTTATTAATGCGGATTCTTTGTTTCAAGCAACTGTAGCCTTAAGGCAAATGTTTGGAGATGTTTCTTGGCTCAGTGATGCCATGCATTTGCCGTTGGTGGCATTGGGTGGTAGCAATCGTACTTTAGCTAAAATTTCTCGACGTCAGCGAAAAATCACTGATATGCCAATTCATGGATACCATCTGAGTAAGCAAGATGCAACAGATATATATCAAAAGATATTAAGTAAAAATCTAGTTGAACGACAGAAAATGGCTGGCTTAGCCAAGGATCGTGGTGACATTATTGTCGGTGGCTTATTGCCGTTGGTAGAACTGCTGCTTTTTCTAGGCGGACAGCAGGTCATATTCTCACAAGCTGGTCTGCGGGAAGGTATTTTATTTGAAACGATTAGGCAAGAGACAGGGCAACATGTTATTGCGCCAGAACCCGCTTCAATGACGATAGACTAATAAAAAACAGCCAATATGATTATTGGCTGTTTTTTATTTATTTAATGATCCACCCGGGAGTCGAACCCGGATTTCAAGAACCGGAATCTTGCGTGCGATCCATTACACTAGCGGATCATAACTATTCAATTATAGCCTATTTTACTGGAATTTCAAAGTAAGTTTCGTCACCAATGTCAAATAATATATGCCCAGAAAACTGGTTCATCAAATCTGATTGAAACTTGGTCAGGTCTTCTTCAGATACTGGGACTACGACGTGAACATTTGTATCATACTGTGTGTCTATTATTTGATAATTATGGCTGTTTAGCCAATAATTTAATGTTTCGCCATGCTTATAATCAATGCTGATAGTAACTTGTAGACGTGTTAGTCGTTCCACAAAGTCAATTGACTCAAGTCCTTCAGCAATCGTGCCAGCGTAAGCACGGATCAGTCCGCCTGCCCCTAATTTAATACCACCAAAATAGCGAGTTACTACTGCAACAACATCATGTAGATCATTTTTTTGTAAGACCTCTAGCATTGGTATGCCAGCCGTACCACTCGGTTCACCATTATCACTATAGCGCTTAATGCTATCATTGTCACCTAAGACATAAGCAAAAACATTATGGCTGGCTTTATAGTGGATTTTATTTATTTTTTCTATAAAATCTCGAGCGTCATTTTCGGAAGTAATACGTGCCATGTTTAAAATGAAACGTGATTTTTTAATTTCTTTTTCCCATGTGAATGCTGTGGGCTTAATTGTGAAATATTTTACCATATAACGTATTATACAGCATGAATGATGAATATTTCTATGGTCGTCAAATTGTCCAACCAAAAGTGGAAACAACGACTAAACATATTATTGAACCTTTTATTGGGAAGAAGTGCCAACGGTGCGGACAGAAGAATACCGAGGAATTGCCTAACCAACATTATTACTGTAACGCTTGTTTGATATTAGGGCGAGTTAGTTCTCTTGATAATTTAGTTTCGTTACCGGAACCAAATCAATTTTCTGGTACTGCTAAAATGACATGGCAAGGTGAATTGACGCAACAACAGGAAAAAGTTAGCAATGAACTATTGGTGACTTTGTTTCAAAAAGGGGAACATTTAGTGTGGGCGGTTACTGGTGCGGGTAAAACTGAAATGTTATTCCCGGTTATCCACAAAGCATTGTGTCAAAGACTACGTGTAGCGATTGTTTCACCACGCGTAGATGTCATTGTGGAGTTAGCACCACGAATTCAGTCGGCATTTGAAGAAACTGAGCTAATGATATTACATGGCAACCAAAAAGAAAACTATCGATATACACAGTTAGTTTTAGCGACCACACATCAGATGTTGCGGTTTTATCATGCTTTCGATCTTGTTATTGTCGATGAAGTTGATAGTTTTCCGTTTGCAGGGGATGCCATGCTGGCTTATGCGGTGAATAAAGCCCGAAAGGAGAACAGTGCTTTAATTTATTTAACTGCGACACCAACACTAGCAATGCGAAAAAAAGCAGGTAAAAAATTACCGACCTCTTATTTGCCATTAAGATTTCACCAGCATGTCTTACCTGAAATAAAAGTAAGATTAGTTAGCAACTGGCGTAAAAGGCTACCGAACGTCATCAAAAAACAAATTATTCAGCTCATTACATCTAAACAACGATTTTTAATTTTTGTGCCAAAAGTCTCTGATTTAAAACCGCTACATCAAAAATTGCATCAATTATTTCCAAGTGTACAAAGTGATTACGTACATGCAGCTGATCCATTTCGACAAGAAAAAGTTAAAAAAATGCGTGACGAAAAGTTACAGTATTTAATTACGACTACAATATTAGAAAGAGGGGTTACTTTCCCAAGAATCGACGTATTAATTATAGGAGCAGACGATAAAACATTTAGTGAAAATGCGCTAGTCCAAATTGCAGGTCGTGTAGGGCGTAGTGCCGATCGACCCACTGGTTTAGTACAAGCATATGTACAACATATCAATTTAAAGGTTAGGGCAGCACAAAAACAGATTATCATGATGAATCGTCGTGGGGAAAAATTAAAGCGTAGAATGGACAACTAAAAAAGGAGAAGCTATGCATTGTGCATTGTGTCAAACACAATTATTTGAAGTAAATTCATTTTTGCAGTTTTTTGGCCTAATAAGACATGAAAATAGTGTGTTGTGTGAAAGTTGTCGTCACAATTTTGATGCAATCAATGATCAAAGTTGTCCAGCGTGCGGGCGACAGCAACTAAATAATGACGCATGTTACGACTGCCAAAGGTGGCAATTGAATAACAGGCCCAGCCTTCATCATCGGGCATTGTATCAATACAATGATGCCATGCGATTATTTATGCAACAATATAAATTTAATGGTGACTACAAACTACGTAAAATTTTTAATCGTGAGTTAATAAACCTAGTTCATACTTCAGATATGGATTTGGTAGTAGCAGTTCCTGTTAGCCAGCATACGATGATGACACGTGGATTTAATCAAGTAGCTAGCCTTCTAGAAGGCATTGAATTAACAGAAGCCTTACAAGTTAAGGTAACGAAAAAAATGCAACAATCACATTTTAATCGCAGAGCTCGCATGAAAAGAGAACAGCCATTTTCCATAATCGACGAAAAAATTATTGAAGGACAAAGTATTTTACTTGTAGATGATGTATATACGACTGGTAGCACATTGCACCACGCTGCCGATTTATTATTAGCACATGGGGCTGATTCTGTGAAAAGCATTTCATTAGCACGATGAAAATGAAGAAATTGTAATTTCGCGGTAAACGCTTACAGATATGTTATAATGATGATAGAACCAATATAAAATAACTGACTTGATGATAATATTTAGAATTTTATCATTAAAGAAGGAAATTTGGAGGAATTAGTTTATGTTAGATTACAATGTACGTGGTGAAAATATCACAGTCACAGATGCAATTCGTGAATATGTGGAAAAACGCTTGACGAAATTAAATCGTTATATCGAAGAAAATGCCAAGGCCAACGTTAACTTGCGCACATACAAGTCTGACAATTCTGGTAAGGTTGAAGTAACTATTGTGTTGCCTTACGTAGTTTTGCGAGCTGAAGATACTAATCAAGATTTATACGCAGCTGTTGATAATGTTTCTGAAAAAGTAGAACGACAAATTCGTAAGTATAAGACAAAGATCAATCGTAAATCCAGAGAAACTGGATTTAAAGGTATTGATTCGAAGGGTGAAATTCCTGAAGAAGAGGTAGATGATTCTGCTCTACAAATTGTTCGTACTAAGCAGGTTGATTTGAAACCTATGTCACCTGAGGAAGCTGCCTTGCAAATGGATTTACTAGGACATGTGTTCTTTATCTTCAAAGATGCAGAGTCAAATACTGATTCAGTAATCTATAAGCGGGCTGATGGAAAGTATGGCTTGCTTGAAACAGCTGAATGATATGCGTCATTGTGTATTATCAACTGCAAAGTGGGGAACATTTTTCCATAATTTAGTTAAGAATCGTAAAAGTTTATAAAGTTATCCAAAAGACCAGTTCAATTGCGTATGCTATATTAAGCAGAGTTTAAATTGAAGAGGTCTTTTATGTTTGGTTGGCAAACGATATTAAAAAATAAACACAGTTTAGTTAAGTGGCTATTAGCAATGGTGATTCCAGTAATTTTAGTTGCTGGGTACCTTGGAGCAACTAGTCATGTAACTCAGCATGCGAACCGTTTAAAGGTCGCTGTTGTTAATTTAGATAAGCCAGCGCAGTTTGAAGGTGAACAACAAAGCGTTGGTGCTAAATTGACTGATCAATTTAAGGCCAGTAAAAAGTTAGTGGTCAAGAAGTATAGTTCAGAGAAGTCAGCTCGAGAAGCCTTAAAGTTGGGACAGATTAGTAGTGTTATTGTTTTCCCAAATAAGATGACGCAGCAGTTGGCCAACTTTAAAAGTTCAGGCAAGAACGTGAATGTTAAACAAGTCATAGCTACTGGTAATAATCAATTTGCTACACAATATACGAGTCGTGTACTCGAAGACTTGATTAATGAAGCCAATGTAAAGTTGAGCATGGGTATCTCAAACGACTCTACCTTGAAAAATTTAGCAAAGCAAAGCAATAGTTTGGCGGACAAAACATCCGATTTGCAAGCCAATTTACAAGCTGTTGGGAATGCTATTGATACAGATACAGCTAAAGATTTGCAAACAGATGCGAGTGATTTAGCAACACAGTTAGCAACTTATTCTGTTGAGCTTAATACGGCCATTAGTAATAGTGACACCGACAAAATTAAAGAAGCAGCAGCTAAGATAAACGACGTTTCCTACAAAATGCAAACAACGGTAGTAGGGGGAATTAGTAATATTGTTGTGAATTTGAATAATACACAGGCTTTGAGTCAGAAGTCTGGTATTATCCAAACCGAAGCCACATCCGTAAAAAACGGTCAAACTGCTATCTCCAATAAATTAAAATCACTGCTTGGGGATAAGTCCGAGACGACCACTTCCTTGACGCAAATGCTTACGCTAAACATAACTGACATTAAGCCAGTTAAAAACGATGGACAAGTCATTTTGCCACAGGTATTGGCAGTTGGTGTGACAGTAATGGCAATACTATTTGGTTTGGTATTACCAATTAAACCAGAAAAGCCAGAAGCACTTGCGCTTGAACAATGGTGGGATAATTTCCAAATTGGTGGTCTATTGAGTGTTGTAGGTGCGTTGTTAATGACAACCAGTGTATTATTGTGGAAAATACCAATCACTCATTTTTGGTTCATTGTAGGAGTTGTCATACTAGCCGAGTGGATAATGCTAAGTTTTGTTTGGTACCTGAAACAACTATTTGGTCAAGCAGGCTGGTGGTTAGCTACAGGAATATCTGTTTTACAACTGATTATAGTTGCTGTTAGTTATCCAGCAATTGTACAAGATACAGCATTTGGTATTTCTAGACCATTTTGGCCATTAACAGCACTAATAAGTGCTGTCAACCACATTACGTTTAGTGGTGAAATACAGCAAAACGTAATGATCTTAGTAATTTGGTGGATTATACTTACTATTTTATTAGTCTCACAGTATCGTTTTAGGCAACGAAAAAGTTTGACAGAAAAAATTGATGAATAAAAAAAGCGAGCACATTTGAGCTCGCTTTTTTTTTGTCAATAAATTATGAATTAAATATAGTTGAATCATCGTTAAAGTTAGTAATTTTAGCATGGTCAGCAGCTAATTCAAGTTGCGTAACAGCACCATTTTTAACACTAATCTTGGCAAAATCATGATAGCCAAAATAATCAACAATAGCACGAATAGCTGTACCATGAGAGACAATTAGTACATTATCTCCATCTTGATGACGAGAAAGAATATCGTCAAAACCGTGTTGTATACGGTTTATAAACTGTTGATAGTCCTCTGCAATTTTGAAAGGGTCGCCTTCACGAATCAAGTCCATTGCTGCAGGCATACCATATTTAGCGATAACATCGGAAAAATCTGAGAAGGTATCATTTTTATAAGCACCAAGAGTTGTTAAGGCTAAGCCAGTGTGTACACCTTCAAAATAGCCAAAGTTTTCTTCACGGAAGTCTGGTAATTGGATAGCTTGATTGGGTGAATCAGATTTATTGTTGACTAAGATATATTGTGATGTGTGGATAGTTCGTGTTAAGCCAGATGAATAAGCACCATCGAAGTGTACGTTGGCCAGTCGAGTACCGGCTGCATAACCGTCTTGAATCCCTTTTTCTGTTAAGGGTGCATCGGACCAGCCTTGGAAACGATGCAAAAGATTAAAATAGGTTTCGCCATGGCGTACCATGTAGATGTTGACTGTCATAAGTTTCCTCCTGAAGATAACTATTTCCATTTTACCACAAGTGTTTTGGTAGCAGAATGAAAAAGATGCATTCCCGAAGGAATACATCTTTGATTAATTGGCAGCAACTTCATCTTCAGAATTTTTTTCTGAGGCTGCTTCATCCTCGTCAAAAATACCATTTTGATTTAAATCATCTTTTGGTAAAGGCAATTCTTTGACAATGAATTGAGAAATATAAGCATTATCATAATCCAATGCTGTCAACTCAAAGTTGGCGACTTTCATAGTGTCTCCGGCACGGAATTCGGGGTCATGATTCAAGACATATCCAGTTAAGGTAACTGCATCGTCATTTTCAAGTTCTTTGATATTGCGATTAAAGTAACGTTCAAAATCGTATAATGTCATCTTACCTGAGATCTTAAAACGGTGATCTCCGAGCTTTTCGATATAGTCATCAGAAACATCATCAATTTCATCACGTACGGTACCAAACAGTTCTTCATAAATATCTTTGTCAGTAATTAGTCCAGAAGTACCACCATATTCATCAACAACAATTGCAATAGGAGAACGCTTTATAATCATTTCATCCATGACATCATGTAAATCCATATTTTCTGGAACAGCTGGAATATCACGCATAATTTTGGAAACTGGATCAGATGACTTAATACGTGCTTGTCGTACTAAATCATAATTGAAAACATAGCCCAAAACTTTATCTTTATCGTTATCCGCTACAACGGGAAAACGTGAATATCGTTCTTGTAAGTATAAGTTGAGTCCATCCGCAATTGAGGCCGTAACATCGATGATGGTCATGGATGTACGATCGATCATTATGTCCACAGCGACTTTATCATTCATTTCAAACGCACGTTGCATGAAAGTAAGGTCTTCTTCATCTAGTTCACCAGCTGCTGCTGCATTCTTAGACAACGACAAAATTTCGGTTTGAGAATAAATGTCCTCTTCACCGTCTGTCCGGAAGCCAAGTAAATGGGTAATACCGTTTGACAAGTGATCTAATGTCCAAATCAAAGGAAACAAAGCAATATGGAAGAATCGTACAGGACGTACAATAAAGAGTAACACCTTGACCGGTGACTCAATTGCAATGTTCTTCGGTACTAAGTCGGTAAATACAGCGTGGACAATCGTGAAAATGATCATAGCGGCGACAGAAGCTACCGCGTGAGCATATTCAGCTGGGATAATCCCAGATCCAAGTATGATTTCAGCAACGGTTTCTTCACCAATCCAACCTAAAATCAAACTTGTTAACGTAATTCCGACTTGTGCAGTTGAAAGATATTCAGTTAAATGTGTTGTCATATAAATAGCATTGCTAATGTTACGTGAAGGCTTTTCACGAGTTTCTTGCAATGCCTTTAATGCACTTAAACGTACTTTTACTAATGAATATTCTGTTAAAGTAAACAAAATAGCTAGTAAAAGGACCACCAAAATAATGAAAAAATTGATGATCATAGACGGACCAGAATCCAAATTCGTAAACCTCTTTTCATATTATAACTAATACACATTATAACAAAGATCGTATGAGGACGTTGGATTTTATAACTTTCTTAAGGGTGACTATTGTCAGTATTAGACGTTTCTATGAAGTTAATGGGAAGGGAACAAACATATGGTTCTTGCGAGCAATTCAATATGATTTATAAAAAAAGTATGGTATTATAGAAATCTAAACAACATGCATGCATCAATGGAAATCCTTGATATAATAGGATTCTTTCCTTTTTATTGTCCTTTTATTTTCTAGCAGCCTTTTTTAAATAGGTTATTCAATTCATAAGAACATGCGTTCGCTGAGACAAAATTAGGGCTTGAAGAATTAATTAAAAAGGGTAAACTTAAAGTCAGTAGTTATTAGATTCAAAACAGAGGAAATAAATATAAAAGAGGTCGGTGTCATGGAAAAAGTTACAGTATATACAAAATACAATTGTGTGCAATGCAAGATGACCAAAAAGTTTTTAGAAGCGCAAGGTATACCTTTTAAAGAAATTAACATTGAAGAGGAAACACAATTTGTTGAGGAATTGAAGGCTAATGGTCATCGCCAAACACCGGTTGTGGCGGTGGAAGGCCTACCAGCATTTTCCGGATTCCGTCCTGATGTGCTAAAGAAAATTTCTGCTTGATTTTCGTTAACATCGTGCGGTGCAAAGCTTAGCGGTGTTTTTTATTACATTTTTTCTAGTAAGAGTGTTGATAAATTGCAGAAGTTTGTTGTCAATCAAAGGTAGTTCAAAATATAAAGTGTCAACACGGCAATCGATCACATTCAAAACCAAAGGACAATAAACTGATGTCATTAAAAGAGTTAGATTTAGAAAACGTAACATATTTTGATTTAAACAATCAAGTAAATATTCCAAAGAACAATGAAATTCAGCTTGATAAAGATCAAGAGGCATTGAACGCTTTTTTGGATGAGAATGTTTTGCCCAATGTGATGCATTTTGATTCCTTGCAAGAACGTCTGGATTGGATGTTTGATCATCGCTTCTTGGAACGTGAATTTATTCAAAAATACAACCTAACATTCATTGAAAAGTTATATACATATTTAGCGGGTGAACATTTTAAGTTTAAATCCTTTATGGCGGCCTTCAAGTTCTATAATCAATATGCGCTTAAAACTAATGATGGTGCATATTATATTGAAACATATGAAGATCGTGTTGCCATGAATGCTTTATATTATGCAGATGGGAATGAGAATTTGGCACTGCGTTTGGCTGATGAAATGATACATCAACGCTATCAACCAGCGACACCATCTTTCTTAAACGCGGGCCGAGCTCGACGCGGAGAATTGGTATCGTGCTTTATTATTCAGACTTCAGATGATATGAACTCAATTGGGCGGACCATCAATTCAGCGCTGCAACTATCCAAAATGGGTGGTGGCGTTGGTATCAATCTTTCAAATGTGCGTGAGGCTGGTGCACCAGTCATGGGTATCGATAATGCTGCCGGTGGTGTAGTGCCAATTATGAAATTGTTAGAGGACTCGTTTACATTTTCATCACAAGTTGGTGCTCGTCAAGGAGCCGGCGTCGTTTATTTATCAGTTTTTCACCCTGATATTTTATCTTTCTTATCCACTAAGAAGGAAAACGCTGACGAAAAGATACGAGTAAAAACATTATCTCTTGGGTTGACTGTCCCAGATAAATTTTATGATTTAGTCAAGCAAAATGAGACAATGTACTTGTTTAGCCCAGACGATGTTGAGAAGGTTTATCAACAACCGTTTAATTACGTTGATATTACTGCCGAATATGACAACATGGTCGCTAACGATAAAATCCGCAAGCAACGTATCGACGCGCGATCCCTTGAAGAAGAAATATCTAAGTTACAACAAGAATCGGGTTACCCATATATCATTAATATTGATACAGCTAATCGAACTAATCCAGTTCCTGGTAAGATTGTATCTTCTAACCTGTGTTCAGAGATATTACAAGTACAAACGCCGTCAGAAATTGACAATGAACAACATTATACAAAATTAGGTTCGGATATTAGTTGTAACTTAGGGTCGATTAATATCGTAAACATGATGAACACGAATGATTTCGGTGGATCTGTGGATACAATGGTCCGGGCACTAACCTTTGTATCCGATTCGTCTAATTTGGATGTTGTTCCTTCAATCGATTTAGGTAACAAAGAAAAACATGCCATCGGCTTGGGTGCTATGGGACTAGCAGCATATTTTGCACAAAATAAGATGTACTATGGAGATGAAGAAGCATTAGACTTTACATCAACATTTTTCATGATGCTGAATTATTATTCTATTAAATCTTCAATGGGCATTGCAAAAGAACGGCATGAAACGTTTTATCAGTTTGATCAATCGGGTTATGCGGATGGAACATACTTTGACAAGTACGTTGAAAAGAATTGGACGCCAAAAACCGAAAAAGTGGCAAAAGCCTTTGCTGGTTTTGATGTGCCAACAGAACAAGACTGGGCACAGTTAAAAGAAGACGTAGCAAAATACGGTATGTATAATGCCTATCGTCATGCAATCGCGCCAACAGGTTCTATTTCTTATGTTAACGATGCAACGGCCTCTTTGTTGCCAATTGTTAACAAAATTGAAGAACGTCAAGAAGGTATGATTGGTAAGGTTTACTATCCAGCACCGGGATTAAGCAATGAAACAATGCCGTATTATGTTTCAGCGTACGATACAGATATGCGTAGAGTAATTGATGTATATGCTGCTGCACAAGAACATATTGATCAAGGAATGGCGTTGACATTATTTATGCGTTCTACATTACCTGAACATTTGTACGAATGGAAAAATAATCGTACAAATAAAATGACGACGCGCGATTTGACCATTTTGCGTAACTATGCCTTTAACAAGGGGATAAAATCGCTTTATTATGTTCGTACGTTTACAGATGACAACCAAGAATCAGGTGTTAATGAATGTGAAAGTTGCTCAATTTAATTTAAAAGAGCGCTTAGCTATGAAATGAAGGAATTAATGACAACTATAAATATTCTTTATGCCTCTACTGAAGGTAATACAAAAGCGTTTATTGAAAAGTTAGCAGCTGTTGCTGAATCTAATGGTGATGGATTTTCCGCGCGTTTAATTGGTGATGAAACAGAATATGCAAATGAAACACAACCCTATGTTGCTTTCGTGCCGACTTATCTAACAGGCGGTACTGGAACAGGACCGGAAGTTAAAGAAATTTTTACAAATGCCTTGGGCGATTATATTGCATTTGGTAATAATGCGCGATACTTAAAAGGGGTGGTTGGTTCAGGAAACCGAAACTTCAACATCCAATTTAACTTGACAGCGATTCGCTATGGAAAAAACTTTGATGTTCCAATGATTGCAGCCTATGAATTGCGAGGTAGCAAGTTTGATGCAGAAAAGATATATAATAAGATAAAACCTTATTTTGGAGAATGACAATGGCACATATAAACAACGGTTCATACACAGCGATTAACTGGAATAACATTGAAGATGAATTAGATAAGGCGACATGGGAAAAGTTAACACAACAGTTTTGGCTAGACACCCGAATTCCTATTTCAAATGATTTACGTACTTGGCGTGGTAACATGTCCGAACAAGAACGCCAAACAATGAACTTGGTCTTTGGCGGCTTAACAACTTTGGATACATTACAATCACAAGATGGTATGGCGCAATTAAAGTTAGATGCCACGAATCAAAAAGAAGAAGCGGTATTGAATAATATTCAATTCATGGAATCAGTTCATGCCAAGTCATATTCATCAATTTTCGAAACACTAAATGAAAAAGTTGAGATTGAAAAGATTTTTGAATGGGCAGATTCTAACGAGTTTTTACAATATAAGGCGAATAGAATTAACGATATTTACCATAATGGTTCAGCGTTACAGAAAAAAATTGCTTCGGTTTTCTTAGAAACTTTCTTATTCTACTCAGGTTTTTACACACCATTGTATTTCTTGGGGCATAATAAAATGTTAAATGTGGCGGAGATTATTAAACTAATTATTCGTGATGAATCGGTTCACGGTACGTACATTGGCTATAAGTTCCAAATTGGGTTTAATAAAATTTCGGCTGAAGAACGTACAGAACTACAAAGCTGGATGTATGATCTGTTATATGAATTGTACGAAAATGAAGAGAAATATACACACGAGTTATATGATGACTTAGGTTGGACTGAACAAGTGCTCACATTTTTACGGTATAATGCTAATAAAGCTTTGATGAACTTAGGCCAAGAGCCAATGTTCCCTGACGGGGCTGAAGATGTTAACCCGGTTGTTATGAATGGTATTTCAACTTCTACAGCAAATCATGACTTCTTCTCAGGTGTTGGAAATGGTTATTTATTGGGTGAAGTTGAAGCAATGAATGATGATGATTATAATATTGGATTAGACTAAAAAAGAATCGCAATTGCGATTCTTTTTTATTTAAACTTCATCATGTGAGAAGAAGGATAGTGATGTAAGAAGTTTTGCTAATACTGGGTACAACTTCCCAGCAAATATAATCCAAGCGTATGCAAACAAGACAGCAGCTATTGTATCGCTTAAGTAATGTGCGTTAAAGTATATTCGTGACATTAAAGTCATTACGCCAATAACAGTTATTGCCCAAGAAATTAAGAACTGTTTTCGTGGCGATTCGATGTTAGGAATAACAAGCAAGGAAAGGATGAATATGACTGAAAATATACCAAACACATGACTGCTAGGGAATGAGGACCCTTGGTCGCTGAGTAAATGACCAACCGGACGGCTCCTATCGACGCTAAGTCGAATAATGGTATTGAAAATATTTCCTAGAATAATTGTGGTAACCGCCCAAATGGCTGGAATACGCAAATTAGCAAGTAGTAAGATGGCCGCTAGAATCAACACATAAATGACATCAAGGATGGGTGAACCTAGAAAGGAAAATACAGTCATCAAGATATCATTTAGACCAGTTTGAATGCCTGCCATGAATGAATGAATGCTATTATCAATGATGGTTGGAAATATAAACTTTATTTTGACAAAAACACTAATAATAAGGGCAGATATAAAGCAGATAATCGCATAACGCAATTGCTTATTTTTTACGGAAATAATCATTGTACTGATCTCCAGAAAGAGTTTTTTTAACTCCTTCTAGTATAAGGGATTCGCTATAGAAATTACAATACTATCATTTCTGCAATGCACAATCTTTATCTTCCAACGATGGAAAATTAGTTGCCTTTATAATCTGGGGCTAATTTGTTTACGGGTGGAGTGAACTTACGCATCGATTCAGCTAGATGTACAAAATTTGTTACTAAATGTTGGTTAGGTGCATTAACACCGTTTTTATCAGCCAAGTCTGCAATCCAACCGTTAATATAGTCCACTTCAGTTGGGCGTCCCTTGACAAAATCCTGATACATTGATGGGAAATGAAGCGGGTTACCAATATTTGAAACATAATCAACCTGCTTGACCATTTCATCGCGTGTTTCAATTAGTGTAATGCCTGCTGCCTCAGCAGCATCGTAAGCTTCATTAATTAATGGGCGAGCAATACCTTCAAGGAAGTTATCGTAGGCCATTAGCTGACCCATTCGTGACTGAAACATTGTGGCGATGGAATTTTCAACTGCGTTGAAAAATACTTTAGTCAATAGTGTACCCATAAAGTTTTCCGTATAAGAGGGGTTTAAGTGCGCTGCCTTGAAATCTTCTTGGATCTTATCCATAACCGTTGATGGTTTTTCGGTTAGATTAGCATAAACAGAGCTACCCATACTTTCTCCGCCCATGAAATCAACGTCGCCGTAATCATTTAAGACGGTGGCGATCATTGCTGTACCACCAATAATGTGTTCATCATCAAAATATTTTTGCAACTTTTCAATATGACCCATGCCGTTCATTGCACCGAGGGCAGTCTGTCCAGGTTTGAATTTTGGTGAAAGACGATCCAAGGTATCTTGGAGTTGCATTTGCTTCATGAAGAAAATCCAAACATCAGGGCTACCTTCATATTCTTCAGGAGAAAAAATGTTAATTTTAATTTCGTGACGGTCTTTGTGATCACGGGATTTCCAAACTTTATCACCTTGTTCGTGAATCTTATCGAGGCTTGCTTGCGTTGGTTCGACAAAATCAACGGGGACACCGGCATTTTCCTGAAGCAAAATGCCGTAACGAAGACCCATTGCACCGGCACCAACAACTGTGTATTTCATAATTATAATAACCTCCAAAGACTTGATGAGATAATACTAATCCTTTTATCACAAAAAGTCAATGTGATGGATGTATCAAATGGGAACTTTATTGACATCATGATGGCGTTTTTAATTTAAAGTAATCAATTAGCAAATCATATAACGTTCATTTAGCCTAGCTGATATAATATTAATGTATGCATATCGTATACTTAAACAATCAACAATATATCGCTCAAAGTGTTCACGCAACAACAATAGTTTCATTATTGTGTGTGTATATTTTGTTACGTCACACATTAAAGTCACTGCGCAATAAAAGCTTTTCATGGCGGGGTCTACTGGGGCGGGCTATTCTCTCGGTATATGCAACGTTGGTTGCTTCTTTTACACTAACCTTTTATAAATGGCCATCATTTGCAACATATTTGGCAGTGATAAAAGGATATGGCGGTTTTGGTCAGTACTCATTCGTCCATTTATCGCTGTTTAATGCAGATAATGTTGCCCTCAGCTGGTACCAGCTGACTGGTAATTTTATGTTACTGCTGCCGTTAGGGTTTATAGCTCCGTTCTTATTTCCAAAATGGCGGGGATTGCTTCGTATTGTGCCAAGAATATTTTTAACAACGTTAACTATTGAAATCATTCAGGGAACTAGCACATTCTTTTATCTTTCAAATCGTATCTTTGATATGAATGATCTTGCTGTAAACACAGCTGGGGGTGTGGTGGGCTATGTTATCTATCTGATAACAATTTTCGTTATGAAAAAAGATAAAAATTTTGTTCCAAACCATGTTGAGAAAGGCAATTTAAATGAGCACAATCTTTATATTAAGTCTTAATCTTGTATGTATTTATTTTTTCTTTTGGCTAATTAAACCAATAAACTTTGCCAGATTTATGCCATATACACCGCGTCAAGCAGCTTTTTTGAAAGTGGTACTCTCCATCATAGGAGGATATCTTTTGGCTAGCTTTTTTGTTTCAGCAACAAATTGGGTTATTCAAATACCAAGCACAATATTGGGAAATTAGCTTTTTTAAATTATTAAAGATATTTTTAGTTGAGCATCCCACTTGTATGAGAATCAAGCGTAAAAAGGTCTTTACAATATGTTATAATTTAATAGATTGTATATGAAAATAATTAACATTAATAAAAGTTAAAGTCTCGGAGACATGAAATGGCAAAAGATATTGGAATTGATTTAGGAACAGCCAATGTTCTCATTTACGTAGAAGGAAAAGGTATTGTACTAAACGAACCGTCAGTTGTTGCGGTTGATGATAAAACAGATCGAGTTTTGGCTGTGGGATCAGAAGCTTATCGTATGGTAGGACGCACACCAGGTAATATTCGTGCGGTGCGACCACTTAAAGATGGTGTTATTTCGGATTTTGATGTCACAGAAGCAATGCTAACCTATTTTGTTGACAAACTTAACGTTAAAGGATTCATGTCGAAGCCTAACATTATGATTTGCGCACCTACTAATATCACAGAGATTGAACGTAAAGCGATTATACAGGCTGCTGAAAAAGCAGGTGGGGCAAAGGTTTATCTTGAGTATGAACCTAAAGTTGCTGCAGTTGGTGCAGGACTGGATATTTTCAAGCCAATTGGTTCAATGGTGATTGACATGGGTGGTGGTACCTCTGATATTGCCGTATTATCATTAGGAGACATTGTTGTTTCTGAGTCCATTCGAATTGCCGGTGACAAAATGAATTTTGATATTGTTAACTTCTTAAAGCGCCGTCACAATTTAATTGTTGGTGAGCGTACTGCGGAAACAATCAAAATTCAAATCGGTTCTGCGCTGCAGGCTGATGAACCATTAACAATGGAAGTGCGTGGCCGTGATAATTTTGAGGGTATGCCTAAAACTGTAACGATCAACTCAAACGAAGTTGAAGATTCATTACATGATACGTTGCAACAAATTGTTCGTGCTGCACATTCCGTTTTGGCTAAATTACCACCTGAATTAGCATCTGACATTATTGACCGTGGTATCATGCTGACTGGTGGTGGCGCATTACTGCATGGCATGGATCAATTGCTTTCAGATGCACTGGAAGTACCGGTGGTAGTATCAGATTCACCGCTAGATAATGTTGCTAAAGGAGCAGGAGCCCTACTTGAACACATGAAATCAGGGCGCCGAGGATTATAATGAGAAGAAAAAATCAGAACTTTGACGTTGAATTAATTGTAAATGACCAACAAACACAAGTTTTAGTTGATAAGAAACAAATTGGATACATTGAAAAAGCTGATCGTGGTTTTGTTGGATTTTTTGGTCAACAAGCGATTATTAATCAAGCCAAAGACGAAGACGAAGCCTTGCAAGCTATCTTGGCAAGCTTTAATCTAAATCACTAAAAATAAGGCACGTTGTGACTAATCATGACGTGCTTTGTACATAATTTTTTTAAAGAAATAAAGCGGCTTAACAAAAATTGAATTGATATTTTTTTCTTTCAGTGTGCCGTTTTATATACTGGAGATGCTATGCAACAGACACGACAAACTTCAAGACGAACATCTGGATCAGAGCTTGATTGGGGAATCATTCTAGCTTTGTTGCTATTTATGATTATCGGCTTGAGTTCATTATATGAAGCAGCGACACATATGCAGGGTGCGACAACCTTAAGTGCTGTAAAAGTAGTGATGAACCAGGGCATATTCTGGTTTATAGGCGTATTATTAATTGTTTTTTTAGTCAGGTTTGACGGATCACAATTGTGGAAATTAGCACCTATTACCTATGGATTAGGCATCTTTTTGTTAGTAGCAGTGCTAATATTTTATAATCGAGCAATGTATGATTCTACGGGTGCTAGATCATGGTTTGTAATTGGCCCCTTATCATTCCAACCTTCTGAAGTTGTTAAACCGGCGTTCATTTTGATGCTGAGCCGTGTGGTTGCGCAGCATAATAGAAATTATCCGAATCATGCACTATCAACAGACTGGTTGTTGTTAGGTAAAATGGCGGTTTGTTTTATACCTGTTGCGGCATTAATTGCTTTGCAAAATGATTTGGGAACTTTATTGGTTTTCGTTGCTATTTTTGGTGGTGTTGCACTTGTTTCTGGGGTCACCTGGCGAATCCTTGCTCCGGTAATTATCTTGGGTGCGACCGTTGGCACAACGTTGTTAACTTTGGTTATTTCTTCAGCTGGTCGGACTATATTGAGCAAGTTGGGATTCCAATCTTATCAATTTTCTCGTATTGATACATGGTTAAACCCCGCAAATGATACGTCAGGGAATGGATATCAAACTTATCAAAGTTTAAAAGCTATAGGTTCTGGTCAATTAACAGGCAATGGATGGGGAAGTCTTAAGGTGTATGTACCTGTGCGCGAATCAGACATGATTTTTTCTGTTATTGGGGAAAGTTTTGGCTTTATAGGTGGTGCGTTCCTAATAGCGTTATATTTCGGTTTAATTTATTTATTAATTCGTGCCACTTTTAGAGCACAAAGTGCCTTTTATGCCTACATTGCCACTGGTGTTGTAATGATGGTATTGTTTCACGTCTTTGAAAACATTGGTATGAGTATTGGATTATTACCACTGACAGGTATTCCATTACCGTTTGTTTCACAAGGTGGTTCCTCATTGTTAGGAAACATGATTGGTGTAGGATTGATTCTTTCTATAGGTTACCAGCGTCAAAATAGCACGTTTACAGAAACGACAGGTTTTTTTATTTGATGATAGAATTAGATGAATTAAAAAAAGAATTTATAACATTGCGTCAAAAGGTGCGTAATGGGGATGTGTTCCAATCATTAGGAGAATTAATGAAGGAATCACTACATAAAATGCCCCCGCAATCTTTAACAACTGTGTCGTTGCCTGTTGATGGTGAATTTGCGTTAAAACGTATGCAGAACTATACGCAACGGGCAGATCAAATGACCGAATCAGAAACAGCGACGGAAGATTTTGACTTTCAAGTGAAGGACGCAGATTTGGCGTTGATTGTTGAACAGTTAGCTAGTCCGTTGCCAAAGTATCGAGATACGGGAGCATTCTTTTTCTTAAGTGATATGATTCAAAATGATTTGCTGTCAGAGGAGCAATTGCGTTGGCTAACAGATTATCTTGTTTCGGATGAGCAATTATTCGCTCATATCTTAGAACCACAGAATGACGCCATTTATCGTCGTTCCTTTAGTGTGTTAGTTTTATCTTTGTTATTATTTTCAAACCGTATAAAGACACCTTTTATGTCTGAGACGCAATTAAATCATGTTATCGATCAAGTTGCATTGTATGCCGCTTTGGAACGTGATGGACGTGGCTTTATTGATGAAAATGGTTGGGCGCATGCTTTTACGCATATTGGAAACGCTGTCGCAGAGATCTTCTTAATGCCTGATTTAGTAAGGGCCGATAAGGTATTTGTTCTGGGTGCGGTTCTCGCTGGTTATCATGAATTATCACAGCCGTTGACTTTTGGCGAAACAGAACGTTTGGTAGAAGTGATTACCCATATCTCCAAGCAACATGAGTTGTATGCAGATTATCTATTATTAACTTTAAAAATGTGGCGAAAAGATTTAGTGACCCAAACGCCACCAAAGACACAACAACAATGGCAACAATTGTATAACCGATCACAGTTTTTCCATGAAATTTTGCTACGTGGAAAAAATGAAGTACCAGAGGCGGTATTTGATTATGTGAGCGTTACAAAAAACTATTTAGCATAATAATTTAAAATGTTTATTGCACATACAAGGTGAGGACGGAAAGATGACTAAAAAAAGAGTAGCGCTTATTTTTGGAGGTAATTCCTCTGAGCACGACGTATCAAAGCGTTCAGCGCAAAATTTCTATAATGCAATCGAAGCAACTGGTAAATATGAAATTATTGTTTTTGCAATTGCCCAAAATGGTTTCTTTTTAGATACGGAAAGTTCTAAGAAAATACTTGCGTTAGAAGATGAACAGCCCATTGTGGACGCCTTCATGAAAACTGTCGATACTAGTGATCCATTGGCGCGCATTCATGCTTTAAAGAGTGCGGGTGACTTTGATATTTTCTTCCCTGTAGTTCATGGTAACTTAGGAGAAGATGGTACACTGCAAGGTTTATTTAAACTATTAGATAAACCATATGTGGGGGCACCGTTACGTGGCCATGCGGTAAGCTTTGACAAAGCTTTGACTAAAGAACTATTGACGGTAAATGGTATTCGCAATACTAAATACATTGTGGTGGACCCTGAGTCAGCAAACAATTGGTCGTGGGATAAGATTGTGGCTGAATTAGGCAACATTGTGTTTGTTAAAGCTGCTAATCAAGGATCTTCAGTGGGAATTTCACGTGTAACCAATGCCGAAGAATATACTGAAGCATTATCAGATTCATTCCAATATGATTATAAAGTTTTGATAGAAGAAGCAGTCAACGGTGCCCGAGAGTTGGAAGTTGGTGTGATTGGTAACGATCAGCCGCTTGTCTCTGAGATTGGCGCACATACAGTGCCAAATCAGGGTAGTGGGGACGGTTGGTATGATTATAATAATAAGTTCGTTGATAATTCCGCTGTTCACTTTGAAATTCCTGCTCAGTTATCCCCAGAAGTAACAAAAGAAGTTAAACAAATGGCTTTAGATGCTTATAAAGTATTGAATTTACGTGGCGAAGCGCGAATGGATTTTTTGTTAGATGAAAATAATGTTCCCTACTTAGGTGAACCAAACACGTTACCAGGGTTCACGAATATGTCGTTATTTAAACGTTTGTGGGATTATTCTGATATTAACAACGCCAAGCTAGTTGATATGTTGATTGACTACGGGTTTGAAGATTTTGCACAAAATAAAAAATTGAGTTACTCATTTGTGTCACTTGGAGAAGAAAAGATAGGGAAGTTTAACTAATAGAATTTAGTATTAGTAGCATTTCCACTTAGATTTATTTAAAAAATTTATTAATAAATACTTTAGCCCTGCAATGGAGAAGTTCATGGTACAAGTAATTTCACAAAATGAACATCGTCGTCAACAGATTATTGAAGCGGCGACAACAATCTTTTTATCAAAGGGTTTTGAGCAAACAACAACGCGAGATATAGCAAAGAAAGTAAACATTAGCCAACCCGCTTTGTATCATCATTTTGGTGATAAGGAGTCATTATTTGTTGAAGTAATTTCACGTGTTGGCGAGTCGACCTATACGGATATGCAAAGTATTTTATCACAAACGTATGCTGAACCAATCGATCAACTGGTTGATTTAACACAGGTTATTGTACTTCGGCATCCACGTGATGTATTTAGATTAATACATGACAGTTTTGATTCATTATCAGCAACGCATCGAAGTAAACTGGGCATGATTTTTGGACGGGATTACGTCGGTCCAATTGCACAATTTTTTGAAAGTATACAGTTGCGTGATAATGTTGATGCACAAATAGCTAGCTCATTTTACATTACTAGCTTATCGCCACTGTTTGGTGAATTTCATTCACTGGGTGAACAAATAACAATGCGTGAAAGAATTCAACAATTGTTGGACCTCATTTTATATGGGGTAGAAAAAAAATAGTATCAATGGTATGATACTAGAAGAATATGGAGGCTGTCCGATGGCTAGTCACAAAGTATCATTAGCGTGCACAGTTTGTGGATCACGCAATTACACAGTAACATTATCAAAAGATCGAACAGAACGTTTGTCAGTAAGTAAGTTTTGTCAACACTGTGGCAAGCATACATTACATCAACAAACAAAATAAGGGATTCAAAATGATTAACTATTTTAAAAACGTTGCACAGGAAATGAAAAATGTCACTTGGTTAACAGGTGAACAGACATCTAAGGAAACAATTACAGTTATTACTGTATCGATTATTTTTGCGTTGTTCTTAGGTGGCGTAGATTGGCTATTGCAACAAGGATTTAACTTCTTACTGGCGAAATAGTTTTTTTTTTGATATACTAATAATTACTGATACCAAGGACTCTGATGGGTTCTTTTTTATTTTGAAAAGGGGTAAACAATGTCTGAAGAAATTGAAAAATCATGGTTCGTTGTGCATACATATTCAGGGTATGAGCACAAGGTTAAGGCTAACCTAGAATCACGTACACAAACAATGGGAATGTCAGAGCAAATATTCCGTATCTTGGTTCCCGAACAAGAAGTTACAACCATCCAAGACGGTGAAGCTAAGCAAACTGTTGAAAACGACTTTCCAGGTTATGTATTAGTAGAAATGGCGACGCCATATGAAGATAATATGACAGACGAGGCTTGGTATGTTGTCCGTAACACACCAGGTGTTACTGGTTTCTTAGGCTCCCATGGTGCCGGATCAAAGCCAAATTCTTTGCTTCCTGAAGAAGTCGATTTGCTTATGAAGCGTATGGGTATGGTTACACGTGAGCAAGTTGATTTGGATGTTGCAGTAGGACAAACAGTTAAGATTATCTCTGGACCGTTTTCTGGTATGGAAGGCGTAGTAACCTCTATTGATCAAGAAAAGCAAACTTTGGAAGCTACTGTAGCAGTGTTTGGACGTGAAACACCAACAGAACTAGACTTTTCAGATGTTGATACAACGTTAGATTCTTTATAATTAGAAAAGACGACTAAAAGCATTGAGTTTTTGGTCGTTTTCTGTTATGATGTTATGGTATGTCATTGACATGCGTGGGAGCAGCACTAAAGCTGTGTTTCACCACAACACGAGGAGGAAAATATCGTGGCTAAAAAAGTTGTAAATGTAGTTAAGCTACAAATTGCCGCCGCTAAAGCAACGCCGGCACCACCAGTTGGACCCGCATTGGGACAAGCTGGTATTAACATTGCGCAATTCACTAAAGAATTTAATGCGCGTACTGCAGACCAAGCTGGATCAATTATTCCAGTTGAAATCTCTGTTTTTGATGACCGTTCATTCGAATTCGTCACAAAGACACCACCTGCAGCTGATCAATTACGTAAGATTGTTGGTAAGGGTTCAGGTGAACCTAACACAAAGAAGGCTGGAAACGTTACTCTTGACCAAATCCGTGCTATTGCGGAAAACAAGATGTCTGACTTGAATGCTAACGATATTACAAACGCTATGCGTATGATCGAAGGTACAGCACGCTCAATGGGTGTAACTGTTGACGGTGTTGACTTGACTGTTGAAGGTACAGCAATCAAGGAGGACGCAGAATAATGACTCAAAAGCATGGTAAAAATTATGTAGCAGCAGTTGCAAAGGTAGAAGCTGAAAAAGCTTATGCTTTAAACGATGCTGTTTCATTGGTAAAAGAAATTGACTTTGCTAAGTTCGATGCTTCTGTTGAAGTAGTTTTCAAGTTGAACGTTGACACACGTCAAGCAGACCAACAATTGCGTGGTGCTGTTGTGTTGCCAAACGGAACAGGTAAAGATAAGACAGTCGTTGTCTTCGCGCAAGGCGATAAGGCTAAAGAAGCCGAAGCTGCTGGTGCCGATGTTGTCGGTGCTGCTGATTTGGTACAACGTATCCAAGGTGGATGGTTAGACTTTGATGTAGCTGTTGCTACACCTGATATGATGGCTCAAGTCGGTCGCGTAGGTCGTGCATTGGGTCCTAAGGGATTGATGCCAAACCCTAAGACTGGCACAGTTACAATGGACGTTACTAAGGCTGTTTCAGATGCCAAGGGCGGACAAGTAACATACCGTACAGATCGTGACGGAAACGTCGCAGTTCCTGTTGGTCGTGTATCATTTGAAGAAGGTAAGTTGGCTGAAAACATTAAGTCAATCGCCGAAACAGTTCTTAAGGCTCGTCCTGCTGCTGTTAAGGGTACTTACGTACAACACGTGTCAATTTCATCAACATTTGGTCCAGCCGTAACGTTGGATATTAATACATTGTAATTTGACATTATCAACTTCGTTTGGTAAAATTTATTAAGTAATTGAATCCATTTTGCCTAAGACTCAGGTGATGCTTGCATCTTAATATCCTGCCGAGGAAGTTTAAAAAAACTTTTCCCGTGTGTCTTCTAGCGCACGGGATTTCTTTTGCAAAATAAATTTAAAGAAAGGA
This sequence comes from Leuconostoc sp. C5, assembly GCF_056530425.1. NCBI lineage: Bacteria > Bacillati > Bacillota > Bacilli > Lactobacillales > Lactobacillaceae > Leuconostoc > Leuconostoc sp. C5. Next base: position 226,119 of record NZ_CP134351.1, read on the forward strand.
GATATATCATTATGAGTGAAAAAGCTATTGCAGTTAAAGCACAAAAAGTTGAAGAAATTGCTGACCAATTTAAGGCAGCTGCTTCTGCCGTTGTTGTTGATCCTCGTGGATTGACAGTTGCTCAGTCTACTGAATTACGTCATCAATTGCGTGAAGAAGGTGTTGTTCTTGAAGTTATCAAGAACAAAGTTTTGACACGTGCTGCTGAGAAAGCTGGTTACGCTGAATTGAACGACATCTTTGCCGGACCTTCAGCAGTTGCCTTTTCAAACGATGATGCAGTTGCACCAGCACGTATCTTGAAAAAGTTTGCTGATGAAAACGAAGCCTTGGAAATCAAGGGTGGTGTCGTTGACGGCACTATCGCTAATATCGATGACATTAACAAGTATGCATCATTGCCTTCACGTGAAGGTTTGCTTGGTCAATTGATGGCAGAATTCCAATTCTCAATTCGTTCATTTGCATATGCTGTTAAGGCAGTGCAAGACAAGTTGGAAGAGGAATCTGCAGCTCCTGCTGCAGAAGCATCAACGGATGCTGAATAATATTTAACTAAAAAAACATAAAAAATCATTTGGAGGATTTAGATCATGGCTTTTGATAAAGACGCGATCATCGCATCATTGAAGGATGCAACGATCTTGGACTTGGCTGACTTGGTTTCAGCTATCGAAGAAGAATTTAACGTTTCAGCAGCAGCTCCAGTAGCAGCTGCTGGTGCTGCTGACGGTGCTGCCGCAGCAAAGTCAGAATTTGACGTAGAATTGACTTCAGCAGGTACTGCTAAGGTTAAGGTTATCAAGGCAGTTCGTGAAGCAACTGGCTTGGGCTTGAAGGAAGCTAAAGACTTAGTTGACAACGCACCTTCAGTTGTTAAAGAAGGCTTGAGTGAAGACGATGCCAACGCATTGAAGGAATCTTTGGAAGCAACTGGTGCTTCAGTTACTGTGAAGTAATCTTTCTCAACATAAAAAAAGGAGTACTTTTGTACTTCTTTTTTTGTACATAATACATATTATAGGCAGTTATTATTTTAATCTAAAGGAGCTAGTACAATGACAGAAAAGAACATTTCTGGAGAACAGTATTTTACAGCTAATCCCAACGCAGAACATCATTATCAAAATTTTGATTTTGACTTGCTAGGGCATGAATTGCATTTTACAACGGATAGTGGCGTGTTTTCAAAATCTACCGTTGATTTTGGGACAAGAACAATGTTGGATGCTTTAGAAAAAACAAGTATACCTATTGGGAAGGTACTGGATTTAGGAACAGGCTATGGTCCTGTAGGTCTTACTGTGGCAAAAGCATATCAGCGTCATGTAGATATGGTTGATGTTAATGAAAGAGCGTTAGATTTAGCACGCAAAAATGCCCAACAAAACGGTGTTGCTCAACGAGTGAATATTTTTAAGTCGGATGTTTACGCAAGTATTAGTGATAAATATGCACTGATTTTGGTTAATCCACCAATTCGCGCTGGAAAGCAAGTTGTGACTGCAATGCTTCAAGAAGCAGCTAACTATTTACAAGATGGCGGAAAGCTAATTGTGGTGTTGCAAAAGAAGCAAGGCGCACCTTCGGCTCAAAAAAATATGTCACTTGCTTTTGGTAATGCTAAGGTGATTCATAAAAACAAGGGATATTACATTTTGGAGAGCACTTATGGCACAAATACCAGCATTTAGTGACGAACAAATTGATTATTTCATGCAAGAGGCGTTGAACGAAGCTAAAATTGCTCAAAGTGAAGGTGAAGTGCCAATTGGTGCTGTTATAGTTTATGAAAACCAGATGATTGCGCGTGCGCACAATCATCGGGAGGCGGATCAGTTAGCCACTGCCCATGCAGAATTACTAGCAATCGAGTCTGCCAATACAAAGCTTAAGTCTTGGCGGTTAGAAAACACAGCATTATTTGTGACGTTAGAACCTTGCATCATGTGTGCTGGCGCAATTATTAATGCACGCATTCCGGTTGTTTATTATGGTGCTAATGACCCTAAAGGTGGTGCTACGCGCTCCCTATATTCTCTATTAGAGGATAATCGGTTGAATCATATGGTTAAAGTGTACGAAGGCATACGTGGTGAAGAATCTGGTCTATTATTGCAGCGTTTCTTTAGCAACATCCGTGCGAAACGTAAAATTCGTAAAGCAATTGCAAAGTAAATAATTGCTATTTAACATAAAAAAAGTTTATAATAGCATGTAGAAAATAAAAGAGGCAAATGAATGCAAAATCCGAACGCATGGCGTACTGATAAGGACTATATAAATATTATTGATGATTTGTTACAGCATGAAGAAGTGCAACAACTGGCACTCTATACACAACATCATTTTTCTAACCGTTTAACTCATTCAATTTCTGTATCATACCAATCATATTTAATCGCAAAGAAGATTGGTGCTGATGAAGTGGCAACTGCACGAGCAGGTTTACTTCATGATTTGTTTTACTATGATTGGCGCGTAACAAAGTTTGACGAGGGATCACATGCTTATGTTCATCCACGTATTGCGTTGAAAAATGCGCGTAAAATTACAAATATCAGCGATAAAGAAGCTGATATTATTGTAAAACACATGTTTGGTGCAACAATTGCCTTACCAAAGTATCGGGAAAGTTGGATTGTTTCATTGGTTGATGATTTTGCGGCAGTTAATGAATACCTAATTCCTAAAACTTATCTGACTTATTTTAAGTGGCAAGAAAAATTGGCAACGAAATTTGTATCTGTATTTGCTTAAAGTCACAAAATTAGATATAATATAAAAGCAGGCAAATGTCGGCTCTCGAACCGGGTCAGGACAGGAATGTAGCAGCCCTAAGGTTGTTCGATGTTGTGCTTGTGTACATAAGTGGCCGCTTAGCGGTCTTTTTTTATAAAAACAAATGTTATAAATCGGTGGTTTTATGCAAACTAAGAACCCCAATATGATATAAAACATATAGCCGACAAGTAGCACCAAACATGTTTACCAATGATATATGGAGGTGATGAAATTGGCATATCAAGCATTGTATCGCGTCTATCGACCACGTTCTTTTGATGACATGGTTGGTCAAAAAATCATTACACAGACGCTAAAAAATGCAATAGCGACGCAACAAACAGGACATGCGTATCTATTTAGTGGTCCTCGTGGAACTGGTAAGACATCAGCTGCTAAAATTTTTGCACGTGAAGTTAATGGTATAGCGCCGGAAACTGATGATTCACAAATTCCTGATATTATTGAAATAGACGCTGCCTCAAATAACGGTGTTGACGAAATTCGAAACATTCGAGACGGGGCAAATTATGCGCCAATAGAATCTGAATATAAAATTTATATTATTGACGAGGTTCACATGTTATCCTCGGGCGCTTTTAATGCACTATTGAAAACATTAGAAGAACCACCAGCTAACGTTAAGTTTATTTTAGCAACGACGGAGCCACAAAAAATACCAGCAACTATTTTATCTCGGACGCAGAGATTTGAATTTAAACGCATTGATAATGATACTATTCAAGCTAGGATGGCTGAAATTCTGCAAAAAGAGGGCGTCTTGTTTGACGACGATGCACTTCATATTATTGCAAATGTTGCAGAAGGTGGGATGCGTGACGCTTTGTCAATTTTGGACCAAGTGTTAGCTTTTGGCGCTGATCATGTAACGCTTGAAAATGCTTTGCAAGTTACCGGATCCACAACAGCATCACAGTTAGTGACCTATTTGCAGCAAGTAAGTAATTACGATACAGAATCTGCCCTTCAGACACTACACGATATATTGTTAGAAGGAAAAGATGCAGTACGTTTTGTAGCAGATTTGTTAGGTGTGTTGCGTGATGTGATGTTAGCGGAAGTTGCCCCAAATTTAATTAAAACGACGGCACCATTGGCTGATTTGAAGGCCTTAACAATCAAGTTGGGTACTTCCCGTATTCAGCAAATGATGGTCACTTTGGATGATATTCAAAAACAGTTGTTACAGACTATGCAGAGTGATGTATATTTGGAGCTACTCACTGTTAAACTGTCTATGCCAGAACCCGAACAAACTGTACCCGCAAAACAATCCTCCAATGTGATTAAAGAAAAACCTCAAAATATTGATGATATTGTTAAAGCGTCAAAAAATACAGAAGTTCATGAGGAACAAGTTGTTGAACCAGCAATAGAAAAAACACCCGTAGAAGTGCCTGCTGTAGAGAATGCTGAATACGAGAATTTGTTAGTGCGTACTGGACAAAATGCAGTATTTGCAGTCTTAATTGCTGCAAAACGTGATGCCTTAGCACGAGTTAAAAACGCTTGGTCCGACTTATTGCGACAATTTAATGTTACGCAACAGGCAATGCTGACCATAGCCGAACCCGTTGCAGCAAGTGAACAGGCTGTAGTCTTGGCTTTTGATTATCCTGTGTTATTAGAACAGGCGCTACGCGATGCTACATTACAAAACCACTTGGTGCAGCAACTACAATCACAGAATTTACCAAGCGAACTAGTGTTTATTTCACAAGACGAATGGACCTCTGATCGTGCATCGTATGTGAATAAATTAAAAACTGGCGAAACACCTCAAATTCAATTAGAAGATGTGCCTCGAGTGAAAGCTGCCAATTTATCAGCGATTCCTACAAAAACTCCGCAAGAATCAAGCAATAAGGAGTTAAAAATTGTTAGTGAGGCTAAAGAATTATTCGGCGAGGATCTCGTGAATATCGTTGACTGATTAATATAGGAAGGAAATATGTTTAACGCAGTGCGCGTGAGGCATTTTGAAAATATGCAATACCCTGAACCTATCGCTAAATTAATAGATAGTTACACGAAGTTACCTGGCATTGGTCCCAAAACGGCCACAAGGCTAGCTTTTTATACATTAGGTATGAATGAAGAAGATGTGCAGGATTTTTCTAAGGCATTGATTTCCGCAAAAACTGATTTAACTTTCTGCTCTATTTGTGGTAATATTACTGCAACTGATACCGATCCATGCGTTATTTGTCGCGATCAATCACGTGATCAGTCAACTGTTTTTGTTGTCGAAAATTCACGTGATGTAATGGCGATGGAGAATACGCGAGATTATCACGGCCTATATCATGTTTTAAATGGTGTTATTTCTCCTAGCGCAGGAACAGGACCAGAGGATATTAATTTACCAAGTTTGATTCGACGTTTGTCTGAGCATGAAGAAATTAAAGAAGTAATTGTCGGCACTAACGCGAATGCTGAAGGAGAAGCTACTGCTATGTATTTAGCACGTTTACTGAAACCGGCTGGTATCGCAGTTACCCGTTTAGCACATGGTTTAGCTGTTGGATCTGATATTGATTATGCTGATGAACTAACACTCATTAAAGCAGTACAAGGACGGACAAAATTATGATATTTGGCAAGAAAAAAACTGGATTGCGCAAAGAGTATGATAGAGCACTTGTATTTCAAATTGATAAAGCAAAAATTGACTGGGATACGGCAAGAAACTCTGAAGCAGCATTACTTGATGGTCAAGTAAATTTACGGCTCATACAAGCGCAAACGGCACTGGCACGTGCTAAATTTAATTATTTATATCGTGAAGCACGTCGTCGTAAAACAGTTGGGCACATGCAAACCCATGTTTTAAAAACAGATCGTATTTAATCATTAGACAAATTACTCATAAGGACTGTTATGCCAAAACCAATATTTATATCATTCGAAGGACCTGAGGGCGCTGGAAAAACAAGTGTTCTTGAGGCATTGATTTCAGAACTAAAAACTAAACTTGGCGATGATTTGGTAACTACACGTGAGCCAGGTGGGAATCCAATTTCTGAAGCAATTAGATCGATTTTACAGCCAGAAGAAGATAATGGCATGGATAAACGAACTGAGGCGCTCTTATATACAGCTGCTCGACGTCAACATCTCGTGGAAAATATTAAACCAGCATTAGATCAAAACAAAATTGTGATATCTGACCGCTATGTTGATAGCTCACTTGCTTATCAAGGGGGCGGTCGTGGCCTTGGGATCGACAATATTTGGGAAATTAATCAATTCGCAATTGATGGTCTATTGCCCGATATGACAATTTATCTTGATGTGCCTGTTGAAATTGGTTTGGCACGCGTAAATGAGAATCGTCAGGGTAAAATTGATCGACTAGATAAAGAGAGTATTTCCTTTCATCAGAAGGTTCGAGAGACATATTTAAAACTTCAAAGTGAATTTTCTGATAGAATTAAGATAGTAGATGCTACGCAACCACTTAACAAAGTCATTGATGACACGCGGATACTCATCAACCAAATTCTGGAGGACAAATCATGAAATTAGTTACAGCAATTGTGCAAGATAAAGATACAACAAAACTCAGTAATGCTTTTGTGAAGGCAAATATTCGTGCGACACGTTTAGCCACATCAGGTGGTTTCTTAAGATCAGGAAACACAACGTTTATGATTGCCATTGAAGATGAACGTGTACCAGAAGTTATGGAAATTATTAAAAAGGTTTCACAGAAACGTAAGCAATTTATGGTGCCACCTATCAGCCTGGATGCTAGTGGTGACCACGCGGGTGCTTATCCAATTGAAATTGAAGTTGGTGGTGCGACGGTATTTACTCAGAGTATTGATTCATTTGAACAGTTCTGATGTTACCAGATTTTGCAACAATTGCACAAAAAAATTATCCAGCGCAACTCGCTCATTTTAATGATTTACTGCAACAAGATAAGTTGAGTCATTTATATTTGTTTGTTGGTCCAAGCCAGTCCGCAAAACTGGCTTTTTCGCGTTATATAGCTTGGCAAGTTGTTCATGCTGATGAACGCAATGCCTTACGAATTACTGAGAATGAACATCCAGACGTACATATCACAGCGCCTATTCCGCCAGCTACTTCACTAAAAGTGGCTCAAATTCGTGATTTAACACCTGAATTTGTAACAACAGCCACTGAAAGTCCACGGAAAATATTTATTTTAGATGCGGTTGAAACACTCACAGCAAGCGCAGCAAATTCCTTGTTAAAATTCATTGAGGAGCCTGCTGGACCACAATTAATTATGATGCTTACGGAAAACATGTCCGATGTTTTACCGACGATTAGATCGCGCGCGCAAGTAGTTCAGTTAGCATCAGCTATTGCCAGTGATGATGATGATTTAATGGACGGTGATTGGCAAAAGCAGACCCAATTAGTATTGTCTAAATGGTTTGAGCTTATGATGCAGAGACGAATTGAAGCATTTGCATTTGTGCAGACAAAGATTATTAGTCAATTAAACGACACGAAGCAACAGCAGTTATTTTTAAATTGGTTACATGAGTTGGCCAGAGATACAATTGTTTATGGCCAGATTCCCGATGAACGATTAGCTTTTCCCAATCTAATTGGGCTATATAAAACATTACGACAGCGCTATGATATGTATCGATTGGTTAAAGCAAGTGATGAAGTATTTGCTGACGATAAATTGCGTAAAGTGAACCTATCGTTACAAGCACGGTTAGAAAAAATGACACTAGACGTCATAATCGCTCTGGGGGAATAAAATGCAGCAACAAAAAAGTTTTGAAAATCAAGAGACAGGAACACTTTTTTTAGTTCCAACACCTATTGGTAATTTGCAAGATATGTCGCCAAGAGCTATTGATACATTGCGCGATGTAGATATAATTGCTGCTGAAGATACACGCCACACACAACAGTTACTAAATCATTTTGCAATCACGACAAAACAAACTAGTTTCCATGAACACAACTGGCAGGCGAAAATCCCTGGCCTTATTGCAGATTTACGAAATGGGAAAAATGTAGCACAAGTTAGTGATGCGGGGATGCCTTCTATTTCTGACCCAGGTAAAGAATTAGTTGCGGCAGCTGTGGCTGAAAACTTAGCCGTCGTACCGATTCCTGGTGCAACGGCTGGTGTGACAGCATTGATTGCCAGTGGTTTAGTGCCGCAACCGTTTTATTTTTATGGGTTCTTACAACGTAAAAATAGTGAACAATTGGCAGAATTACAGCAGTTATCCACAATGCGGGATACAGTCATTTTTTATGAATCACCACATCGATTAAAGCAAACTCTAGTAAATATCCAAAAAGTAATGGGTGATGAGCGTCGTATTGTTTTAGCACGAGAGCTAACAAAACGCTATGAAGAATTTATTCGTGGAACTATTGATGAACTAGTTTCGTGGTCGCAATCAAATGAAATTCGTGGTGAGTTTGTAGTAATGATTGATGGCTTTCATGGAGAAATTTCTGAACCAGATAACAGTATTGCACTGACTGTCCAAGAAGCAGTATCAGCACTGATTAAAAAGGGCTTAAAGCCTAACGCAGCAATAAAACAAATAGCAAAGGAACGAGGCCTTGATAGACAAGCAGTATATGCGGACTATCACGAGATAGAGTAGTATGAAAAAGTATGAAATAAAAAGACGTGTTGAATATTATGAAGCTGATACAACACAAAAATTATCTTTACCAATGATTTTAAATTATGCTGTCTTAGCGTCTAAATGTCAGAGTGATGAACTTGGCGTGGGGCAGGACTTCCATTTAGGTCGAGGCCTTGGCTGGATCATCTTACAATATGAAGTAATAATTAAGCGACGTCCTAAAATTGGTGAAATAATTCGTATTCAGACCTTTGCTACACAATACAATCCTTTTTTTGTTCGTCGACCATTCGTCTTTTTAGATGAAAATGATAATGAAATTATTCGTGTTGATTCTATTTGGACTATGATAGATATGACAAATCGTCGCATGGCACGTTTACCACAAGATATAATTGATCAGTATGATGCCAAAAGAGTTAAGCAAATTTCACGAATCCCTAATCCTGAGAAGTTTTCAGATGATGATCAATATACTGAAAGGGACTATTATGTGCGATACTTAGATATTGATGGTAATAAGCATGTGAACAACTCGAAGTATTTTGAATGGATGCAGGACGTTATCGCACCAGAGTATTTGTTAACCCATGAAATCACGTACATTAATCTAAAATTCGAAAATGAAATTCGGCTTGGACACACGATTTTATCGCAAGTAGTTCAAAATGATAATAAATCCAAACATCGCATTATGATGGAAAATGTAATAAGTGCAGAAGCAGAGTTCAAGTGGCGGAAAATTTGATATAATAGTGTGTAGAGGAAAAAAAGATATGGCTATTTTAGTTCTTGGTGGAGCCGGTTATATCGGTTCACACATGGTTAAGCGTTTGATAGAAGCGGATCGCGACGTCGTTGTTGTTGATGCATTGTTTACGGGGCACCGCGAAGCGGTTAATCCAAAAGCAAAATTTTATCAAGTTGATATTCGTGATAAGACAGCATTGTCGGAAGTGTTTGACAAAGAAAATATCGAACAAGTTGTTCACTTTGCAGCCTTTTCAATTGTTCCAGAATCTGTAGCAAACCCACTAAAGTACTTTGATAATAATACTAGTGGTATGATTACTTTGCTAGAAGTGATGAAAGAACACGATGTTAAACAAATTGTGTTCTCGTCAACGGCAGCTACTTATGGTAATCCTGTTAATATTCCTATTAAAGAAACAGATCCGCAACGACCAATTAATCCTTATGGTGAGTCAAAGTTAATGATGGAAAAAATCATGGCTTGGTCTGATCAAGCGGATGGTGTTAAGTGGGTTGCATTGCGCTACTTTAACGTAGCTGGTGCTGCCGAAGATGGTACAATTGGAGAAGATCACGCGCCTGAAACACATTTAGTACCAATTATTTTGCAAGCCGGTTTAGGTCAACGTGAATATATTGAGATGTTTGGTGATGATTACAATACTCCTGACGGTTTCAATGTTCGTGATTATGTCCATGTGTTGGATTTGGCTGATGCTCATATTTTGGCATTGAAGTATTTAGCCGATGGAAACGATTCAAACCAATTTAACTTGGGATCTGCTACTGGATTCTCTGTTAAAGAAATGGTAGAAGCAGCTAGATCAGCTACTGGTGTTGATATTCCCGCCAAGATTGGCCCCCGCCGAGCTGGTGACCCTGATATTCTGATTGCTAATTCAGACAAAGCACGTGATGTGCTTGGCTGGGCTCCTAAGTATGATAATGTACAAGATATTATCAAAACAGCCTGGAATTGGCACAAAAACCATCCATCAGGATATAATGACAAGTAACATAATTCTTAAATATAATCCTATCAAGAGAAGTGATTCTAAGTTATTTAGAATCTTCCTTGATAGGATTTTTTTATTTATTCGAAAATAAGATGAGTTTATTGTAATTTAAAATTAATGATTGATTAATCTAAAGGGAAGTAATATACTTGTAAGTACGTAAAAAATTACAATTTAAAGATAAACGAGAAATAAATATGCAAATGTTATCTGAAATAGCTGGAAAAGGGACTTACATCATTAGAGAATTGACTGGTAGCCGGCGCTTAACCAAACGACTAGCAGAGATAGGGATTAAAGCGGGGAAAAGTATTGAAGTAATTTCTTTGCCTGATCATACTTCAGGGCTGATTATCTATTTTCAAGGGCAACGTTTAGCGGTGAGCAATGATATTGCTAGTCAAATTAGTGTAGCACCAGTCAGTGAAATTACCACGGATCATTTTAAAACGTTATCCGATATGCCCATCAATAAACCAGGCGTAGTAGCCAAAATACTTGGTAATAAAGCACTGCGTAAGCGCTTGATGGATATGGGCATTACAAAAAATACCGTTGTTAGAATTGACCGTGTAGCGCCTTTAGGAGACCCGATAGAGTTGGTTGTCAGGGGCTATAAGTTAAGCTTAAGAAAAAGCGACGCACAACTAGTAGTATTAACAGAGATTTAGTCTATGAATAAACAATGTACAGTAGCCTTAGCAGGTAACCCAAACAGTGGGAAAACAACACTCTTTAATTTATTAACAGGTTCGCATCAACACATTGGAAATTGGCCAGGCGTTACTGTTGAAAAAAAGTCAGGTCGTTTAAAAAATAATCCTGACATCATTATTCAAGATTTACCTGGAACTTATTCCTTATCAGCATATAGTCCAGAGGAAGTAATCACTCGTAACTTTTTAATTAATGATAAACCTGAACAGATCATCAATGTGCTCGATGCTACAAATATTGAACGTAATCTTTATTTTAGTTTGCAATTAATGGAAACTGGTGTACCAATTATTTTGGCTTTGAATATGTTGGATTTACTAGTAAAGCAAAGGCAATATCGAATTGATACCAAAAAATTATCTTATTTGCTTAATGTACCGGTTGTTAGTATTAGTGCGTTAAAAAAGAAAAATATCAATCAGCTGACTAAACAGGTTATTGCTAACACTGACCAGCCACAAACCTATCCACATCCAGTTTATGATAAGCGGTTGGAATCGGCATTATCCATGATTGAAGAACAGATTGATGGAATTATCGAAGCAGATCAGTTGCGATGGTATGCGATTAAGCTCTTTGAGCGTGATGAAGCAGTTGGACATTTAAAATTAACGGCACAGCAGCAAACTGAAATTGACAATATAATTGATACAGCAGAAAAATTATTTAATGATGACAGTGATAGCATAGTTGTTAATGCACGCTATGACTATATAGAACGCATCATAAACATGTGTGTAGTACGAACAAGTGATTTTTCAATGAGCATGAGTGATCGTGTTGATATGGTAGTCACTAACCGGATTCTTGCATTACCTATTTTTATATTTGTCATGTGGATTGTGTATTTCTTATCGATCCAAACCATTGGAACAATAGGAAGTGATTGGGTGAATGATGTATTATTCGGGGACTTTATTCCGAATAGTGCTAATGCAATTTTAACGTATTTGCATGTTTCAGTATGGTTGAAGAGTTTAATTATTGACGGTCTTATTAATGGTATTGGGTCTGTGTTAGGTTTCTTACCACAAATTATGATGCTCTTTTTGTGCTTAAGTATTCTAGAAGACTGTGGTTACATGGCGCGAATTGCGTTTGTTATGGACCGCATTTTTCATCGTTTTAATCTTTCAGGGAAATCATTCATCCCCATGTTAATTTCAACAGGCTGTGGTGTACCAGGCATCATGTCGACACGAACGATTGAAAGTAAAAGTGATCGCCGTATGACAATTATGTTAACGACTTTTATGCCATGTTCAGCTAAGTTAACCGTTATTGCGCTGGTCAGTGGGACATTTTTTCCAGAAAATTCATGGGTTGCACCAACATCATATTTTATTAGTATTTTGACAGTTGTTGGCTCAGGTATTTTTTTGAAAAAAACAAAGCTCTTTTCAGAACCGCCAACGCCATTTGTAATGGAACTGCCTGCTTATCATTTGCCTAGTATTGGTAACGTTAGCCACAGTGTGTGGATTAAAGCACATGCCTTTATCAAAAAAGCAGGGACTATAATTTTTGCGTCATGTGTTGCCATCTGGTTTTTGTCCAATTTCAATTTTCACTTTCAAATGGTCGATCAAAACGACAGTATCTTAAGAGACATAGGTATGGTTATAGCACCTATTTTTGCACCATTAGGATTTGGTGACTGGCATGCGACCGTTGCAGTGATTGCTGGTCTAATTGCTAAGGAAAATTGTGTTAGCACATTAAACATTACTTTTGGTTCATCAAGCACTGCCTCATTTATGAGCACCTTAAGACAAACTTATTCCCCTATGGCGGGTTATTCGTTTCTTGTCTTTAACTTATTATGTGCACCTTGTTTTGCTGCCATCGGTGCTATGTATAAAGAATTTGGTGATGCACTTTGGACTTGGCGCGCGGTAATCTATCAAACCGTTGTGGCTTATATGTGTGCGCTCAGTATTTTTCAAGTGAGTGAAATCATTCAAGGTAATGTTTCGGGGTACTTTGTTGCGTTATCATTCATCGCTATTGGGTTGATGCTATATGGTATTTTTATCAAACGTGAGCGCCCGCAACAACTAGAATTGTATTAGAAAGGTCAGTCAATATGTCAACATTTATCATAGCTGCTATTATTTTTATCTTGTTTGCGTTGGTCATATACAATAAATTTTTTAAGAAAAATGCTAGTGGTAGTTGTCATGATTGTGTCGACATTGGTTGTCCGCTTGCCGATCAATCAAAAATGTTAAGAAACAAAAAAAGCCATCATTAAAACACGAAACCCCGATGAACTAACGCGTTCATCGGGGATTTTTTATTATGAGAGAATATTTGAGAGAGAAGAGAATAGTATATTCGGGAGAGAATATAAGTTTATTTATAGTCGCGGGGAGAGCGCGACTTGGCTCCCTTTTACCATGGGGTTTCGTGTTTCTGATGTGATCGCCATCAGTCATACTGCTTATATTTTTTAGTCCTCCAAAAATTTAGATTTTTTATTTGTTATATTTTAATTCAACTAGGCTTGTTGTTTGAGATAACTTGCTTTGTTGATGTTTATAATATAACGTTCTAAAATTAAATTCATGTAAACTGAAGATAAAGTGAACATTAAATGATTATTTCTCTGTTGAATCACGCACAACGAGTTCACCATCTAACACAGTACGTATAGTGTTAGATGGGTTGGTATCGCGTACAGTACAAAACAGTTCATAAATTTTTTTCCCAGTTTGGTAAAAATCATATTCAAAGCTAGTTAAGTTTGGTGTAACGGTCGTACTTAAATCGGATCTACCAAATCCAATATATTGGGCATTTTGTCCAGTTGCTAAACCAGCTTGAAGAGCACCGATTGTGATGCGATCAGTCGCGCCAATAATTAAATCAAAATTTTGGGACTGCATCGCTTGTTGTGCGGCTACTTTTGCTTCTGCTATGCTGAACTTTGAATCAACGACAGTCACCTTGCTAGTTGACAGTTTTTTTCTAATATTGAGAAAACGATCATGACCAATGGCCCAATCCATTGTTTCATCAATTTTTAACAGTAAAGTATTTTGAGGATGCAGTGATGCAGCAAATTCACCGACAACAGTTCCGGCTTGCAGATCGTTCATGACTACGCGATGAAAGTTAGGTTCTTCTTGTCCTTGGATAACTACTGGTGCATCAAATTCAGTTAATGCGTTACGTAACTCGTCGTTTAAATTAGCTGTTAAAACAATCAAGCCACCAACATTTTGTGTACGTAATTTTTCAATAGCAGCGAGCTCACGTTTAGTCGATTGATAGGTATTGACGATCAAGAAAGTATCATTTTCGTTTGCATCATCTAGCCCACGGAGCATTTCAACTTGGGCGGATGAATCGAGCCGAGGCACAATCACACCTATCGTGTGATTGACTTTCTGTTTTAAACTTTGCGCAAAGGTATTGGGCTGGTAATTATTTTCGGTAACAACTTTGTTTATTTTTTCACGTGTTTTAGCACTGACCGGTCCGCCATTCAAATAGCGGGAGACAGTGCTTTTTGCTACTTGAGCCATATTAGCAATATCAGTTATTGTCAATTTTTTTTCCATAGACACATATTACCATGAACGCAATGAAAGCGTTGTCATTAACTTGTAATATTTAACTTAAAAAGGAGGTTGCAATTATTTTTGAAAGCGGTTACAATTAGTTTATAAATAAATGGAAACGGTTCCAAAAAACTTAAAGAAATTTAGAGGAGCAGCAAAATGGATCATAATAAAGTAGCAAAGCGTATTGCCGATGCTGTCGGCAAGGACAATATTGTAGCCGCTGCACATTGTGCTACGCGTTTACGATTGGTGATCAAAGATGTTAAAAAGATCAATCAGGATGCCTTGGACAACGATTCCGATCTTAAAGGAACATTTAACGCTAACGGACAATATCAAATTATTGTTGGACCAGGCGATGTTAATGGTGTTTACGATGAATTTGTTAAAATTACCGGTGTTGAGCAAGCTTCAACTGCCGATTTGAAAAAAATTGCAGCACAATCAGGAAAAAGAAATCCTTTGATGGATTTGGTTAAAGTATTGTCAGATATATTTGTTCCTTTGATTCCAGCTCTGGTTGCCGGCGGTCTATTGATGGCATTGAATAACATTCTAACTGGTGAGGGAATGTTTGGCGCCAAATCTTTGGTTGAAATGTTTCCGCAAATCACAGGTTTAGCAGAAATGATCAATCTGATGGCTTCTGCACCGTTTGCATTCTTGCCGATTTTGATAGGAATTACAGCAACAAGACGTTTTGGAGGAAACGAAATTCTCGGAGCAGCTGCTGGTATGATGTTAGTTATGCCTAGTTTAGTCAACGGATATAATGTTGCCGAAGCGGTTGCCACTGGGAAGATGCCAACATGGGACTTGTTTGGTTTGTCAGTTGCGCAAGCTGGTTATCAAGGTCAAGTGTTACCGGTGATCGGTGTGGCTTTCATCTTAGCTAACTTGGAAAAGTTTTTCCATAAGCACTTGAAAGGTGCTATTGACTTTACGTTTACACCGATGTTGTCTATCATATTAACTGGGTTTATCACATTTATTGTTGTGGGTCCGGTATTACGAATTGTCTCTAATGGTATTACTGATAGCTTGACATGGTTGGTTACGACGTTTGGCTTTATTGGTTACGGGGTCTTTGGTACATTCTACTCTGCTATTGTTATTACTGGTTTACATCAGAGTTTTCCGGCAATCGAAACACAGTTGTTGGCAGATGTTGCTAAAACAGGTGGTGATTTCATTTTCCCTATTGCCGCTGCATCTAACGTGGCACAAGGAGCTGCAACATTTGCTATTTATTTCTTAAGCAAAGGGGATGAAAAAGTACGGGCATTGGCTTCATCATCAGGTGCTTCAGCCATGCTGGGTATTACTGAACCAGCAATGTTTGGTGTTAACTTAAAATATAAGTTTCCATTTTTCATCGCTCTGGGATCAGCAGGAATTTCAAGCTTAGTAATGGGATTGTTCCAAGTGATGTCATCGTCGCTGGGACCAGCTGGTATAATTGGCTTTATTGCTATTCCAGCTAACAAATGGGTAGGATTCTTCATCGCCATTGCGTTATCATTCGTGATTGCTTTTACAGCAACCCTAGCTTACGGTCGTTCACACATGCCAGTTTCTAAGTCAGGTAATAGACTAGCAAATCCAGTAGTTACTGAACATGAAGCAGGTTTTGAGGTCGATGCACCTGTTTCAGGTCATTTAATACCGTTAGCTGATGTCCCAGATAATGTTTTCTCAACTGGAATGATGGGCAAGGGTGTAGCAATCGAACCGAGTGATGGTACGATTTACGCGCCGGCCGATGGTGAAATTACAGTAGCTTATCAAACAAAACATGCCTATGGATTGACGACGGATGATGGGGTTGAGATATTAATTCATATTGGCTTAGATACGGTTAATCTTGAAGGTCAGGGATTTGAAAGCTTTGTAACGCAAGGACAAAAAGTTAAAAAAGGTGATAAATTAGGTACCTTTGATACGAATACTATCAAAAAAGCTGGATATCCTGTTACAACTATGGTCATTATCACGAACACAAAAGCATTTAATGATGTTGCGGTAGATGAAGCTTTCGATAATGATATCCAAGCAGGCCATCAGATTATAACGGCCATACCAAAAACTAGTGATTCAGCTGTTGGTGCGCCAGCATAAATACAAAAAAGGGGAAAACGTATTTATCAAGAATACGCAACTAAAATAATTCATGTTTATTAAAGATGACATCAATCATTTTGAAAAATATCATTTATATCCAACACAAGGATTATTGAATGATCCAAATGGACTTATATATTTTAAAGGACAATATCATGTGTTTTTCCAATGGAATCCACATGCTTGTAACCACAAATATAAGGAATGGGGACATTTTGTTTCAAACGACTTGAAAACATGGACTCGTTTAGAAACAGCTTTAAAGCCTTCACTTCCAGACATGGACTCAGCTGGAATATATTCTGGTACAGCATTTGTTAAAGATGATAAGTTATATGTCTTCTATACAGGTAATGTTCGCGATGAATCTGGCCGGAGTGTGGCGTCTCATCAAATGTGGGCCGTTAGTGAGGATGGGATTCACTTTGAAAAACTTGGTGAACTATTCCCTCATCCAGAAGGTTTTACAAAAGATGTTAGAGATCCTAAAGTTTGGCAGGGGAGAAACGGGCGATACTATTTGATGGTAGGTGCACGATCAAATGAAAATATAGGTGACATTCTTATTTATGAATCGGAAAACTTTAGTCAGTGGCAATTACATGGTTCGTTAATTGAAGGTGAATTAACTGATATTCGTGGCTATATGATTGAATGTCCAGATTTAATTGAGATAGATGGTAAGCAAATTTTAATGTTTTCACCGCAAGGATTACCAGCGGATGAAGAGAACTATCGCTATCAAAACATTCATAACACAGGTTATGTTGTCGGTACTTTTGATGAAGAGACGTTACATTTTAAACCAGAAACTTCCTTTAAGGAAGTTGACAAGGGATTTGAATTTTATGCGCCACAAACCATGCATACCAATGAGGGCCGTAAAATAATGTGGGGATGGGCTGGTATGATGACACCAGAACGTGAAGCTTCGACTCCAACGATTGCTAGCAACAATTGGGTTCATGTGTTAACGATTCCACGCGAATTACACGTGACGTCGGACAATCTTTTGACACAGACACCTATTTCAGAAATTTTGCATACAAAACCTTTGACGAACTTTGGTGCTATTAATGTAGGTCAATATACAATTGATTCTCACGACAATTGGACATTATCTTTTGGTGAAAATATGACTTTAGTTCGAAACAAAAATCAACTTATATTATCACGTCGGCAGTGGGAAAATGGTGAAATTGAAAAAAGGCTGGTTGTAGGAGATATTAATCACACATTATTAATTGTTGACACAGATATTATTGAAGTGTTTACAAACAATAATCAATCAGTCATGACGGCACGTTATTTTTAAGCATTGAAAATATTTGTGTAAACGATTACAATGTAATTGTAGTAACTGGTTAACGTCTAACACAAACACGATAATTTCGTGAAGAAGGAGCAATTAAATCATGGGTTTATTAGGAGCAATTGAAGCAGGTGGAACGAAGTTTGTGGTCGCTGTTGCGGATCACGATTATAATATTGTTGAGAGAACATCATTCCCTACACTTGATGGTCAAAAAACAGTAGAGCAAGTCATCGCTTTTTTTGATAAGTTTGACGACATCGACGCAATTGGTATTGCAGCTTTTGGACCAATTGACATTGTAGAGGGATCAACAACATATGGTCACGTTCTAGATACACCAAAACGCGGGTGGTCAGGATATGATTTTCTGGGTGCAATGAAAGACTGGCGTGATATTCCTTACTATTGGACTACTGACGTTAATGGCGCAGGATGGGCTGAGTTTGAAACTGGTGCAGCTAAAGATGTTAATAACATGGTTTATTTGACAGTTGGTACTGGTGTAGGTGCAGGAATTGTCTCTGGTGGCAAGTTAGTTGCTGGATATGGACATCCTGAAGCAGGACATATTTTCTTACAAAAGCATCCTCTTGATAAATATGAAGGTCATTGCCCATTCCATGGCGATAATTGTTTGGAAGGCTTAGCTGCTGGTCCAGCAATTGAAGAGCGTTGGGGACGTAGTGCGAAGGAAATTCCAGATGATGATGTTGCCTGGAAGATTGAAGCCTTCTATCTTGCGCAAGCAGCCCTTGATTATACAATGATTTTACGCCCTGAAAAAATTGTTTTTGGTGGCGGTGTACCTCATCGTGAAATCTTATTCCCATTAATTCGCGAAAGTTTTGCTGAGCAAATGAGTGATTATTTAGCAGTTCCTGATTTGGATGAATACATCGTACCCGTTGCTAATGGCGATAATGCCGGCATCTTGGGTTGCTTCTATTTGGCAAAAACATTACTTTAATTTTCAATTTATCCTCAGTTTACGTGAGTTTAATTTTAGAACGTTATATTATAAACATCAACAAAGCAAGTTATCTCAAACAACAAGCCTAGTTGAATTAAAATGTAACATTCGATAAATTTATGATCTGGAGGATTGGACAGTATAAGCGGTATAACTGATGAGCATCACATCAGAAACACGAAGCCTCACGGCAAAAGGGAGCCAAGTCGCGTTCTCCCGCGCGACTATAAATAACTCATATTCTCTCCCGAATATACTATTCTCTTCTCTCTCAAATATTCTCTCTCATAATAAATATCCCCGGTGAACGCGTTAGTTCATCGGGGCTTCGTGTTTCTAGTAGAATTTTTATGATAATTAGATATTATGTTGCACGATATTTAAAAATATGATAATATATTTTATGTTGTGAAATACGAAAAATGGTCAGCTAGCTCAGTTGGTAGAGCAACGGACTCTTAATCCGTGGGTCCAGGGTTCGAGCCCCTGGCTGACCACTATATGAAACCAGCAAACTTTGTTTGCTGGTTTTTATTTTAATTTTAAATATCGAGGAGAGGAAGAATGCAACGGAATGTCGGGAAGCAGCTTAAAAAGCATCTGCTTTTAATTGTGTTGGTTATTATGTTGATTGTTGTGGTTGTTATTTGTTTTTTTAATACTAAACAACCAATCAAGAACACTGGAAAGATCGCTAAAACGTCTTCTGTAAAAAAAGTATATGATTTACCAAAAGGTGTAAAAACGACAGATTGGAATTTAGTATTAGTCAATAAAAATCATTCCTATCAGACAGAATTGAACTTTACGAAGGTTACTGTCGATAGTAAACAAATTGATCAACGAATCGCACAAGCCCTTGCAAATTTTCGTTCAGCAGCTCAAAAGGCTGGTTACGCGACAACCTTAGTATCGGGATATCGTTCCATTGCATATCAAACCACTGTGTATAACAATTCAATTAGTCAATATGAATCAAATGGGATGAGCGCGACAGAGGCCAAACGACTGACTGAGTCCGTAATTCAGGTACCAGGATCCTCGGAACACCAAACGGGACAAGCAGTTGATTTAGCAGGTAATGATGCCTTGGCTGCCTATCCCTCATTAGAAGCAGGTATGGATAAATTCAAATCACAGCAGTGGTTGATGAAACACGCACCGGAATATGGATTTATCCTACGTTATCCGAGTGATAGTCAGTCTATAAAGGAGACGGGGATTGACTATGAATCTTGGCACTTTAGATACGTTGGTGTGTCCAATGCAACATATATTACTAATCATCACCTCACGCTAGAAAAATATATTCAAACTTTGAAAAAGGCGGGTAGATGATACAATATTTGACCATCAAAACAATTGCTCAGCAGGAATAATGTAATTTTGATATACTATATTAGTAATATTTTTATTTGAAACTAAGGAGAAATGGCATGATTGTACTATCAGGCACCATCGGCGCTGGCAAAACGAGTTTAACGAAAATGTTGGCAAAACATTTAGATTCACAGGCGTTTTATGAAAGTGTTGATGATAATCCAATTTTGCCATTATTTTACCAAAACCCTAAAAAATATGGTTTTTTGCTGCAAATTTATTTTTTAAACAAAAGGCTAGAACAAATAAAAAGAGCCCAAGTGGATGCCAAAAATATTTTAGATCGTTCTATTTTTGAAGATGCTTTACTATTCCAATTGACAGCTGATTTGAATCGCGCAACGCAAACTGAGGTAGATATATATCAGTCATTGGTTAATAATATGATGGCTGAAATTCCTGGTAGCGCAATGTCTAAGGATCCTGATTTATTAATTCATGTTCGTGTTAGTTTTGATACTATGCTCGCAAGAATCAAAAAGCGTGGTCGTTCATTTGAGCAAGTTGAAGCAAATCCGGGATTATATGACTACTACAAAGAACTTAATTCACGTTATGATGATTGGTTTGCGGCGTACGACCGATCACCAAAAATCCAGATTGATGGTGACCATTTTGATTTTGTGGAAAATGAAGAGTCAGGTGCAAAAGTCTTGGACATGATTGATGCTAAATTAGCACAAACTGGTGTACTATCATTTTGAGAAATCCCGAAACTTTTGAAGTTAGGGATTTTTTTGATATAATAATTAAAATTAACTAAGGAACATATAATGAATAGTTGGCATAGAATTGTTGTTAAAGTCGGCACGAGCACAATTGTTAATCGTGATGGGCAAATTAATTACCCAGTCGTTAATCGGTTGGCACAAACACTTTCCAGTTTACAAAAATCTGGTCACGAAATTTTATTAGTTACATCCGGGGCAATTGGTGTGGCATTGGATCAGATGAATCTAGAAAAACGACCACAAGAAATTCCACAACAGCAAGCATTAGCTGCCATTGGTCAGGGATACTTGATGTCATTGTACAATCAAAGTTTTGCATTCTATCAACAATTAATTGGACAAGTTTTATTGACGTATGATGTGTTCGACAATAAAGCGATGCTTGAAAACACAATGAATGCCATTGAAATGATGTTTTCACAGCACATCATTCCCATTGTTAATGAAAATGATGTGATTGCAGTTGATGAGCTTGACCATCAACATTCATTTGGCGATAATGACCGCTTAGCTGCTATTGTGACACGTGAAATTGGTGCCGATGGATTAATTATTTTGAGCGATGTCGACGCGTTGTATACGGCTAATCCTAATATTGATGAATTTGCACAAGCCATTGATAAGGTAACGAAAATTACCGATGATATTCGTATGAGCGCCACCGGATCAACTTCTGGTTTAGGAACAGGTGGGATGAGCACAAAACTTGCTGCTGGTGAATTTGTGATGAAAAATGGTGGTAAAATGGTGTTAATTAATGGTAATAATCCAGCCTTGATTTTAGAAGTAATAGCTGGTAAAACGGTGGGAACATTATTTCAAGGAGAATGAGTCTATGAACGCAGTGGAAGAAATTGGTAAGCGTGCCAAATTAGTGACTTCTGATGTCGCTAATTTGGCAGTAGATATTCGTAATCAAATATTATTGGATATGTCGTCAGCCCTGGTAGCTAACTGGCAAGAAATTGTGGCAGCTAATAAAAAAGATTTGGACGCGGCTACGCAGCTCTCGGGGCCAATGCGTAATCGATTGACGCTTGACCAAAAAACAATTGGCGGTATTGCAGCGTCGCTGTCAGCGGTCGCTAAGTTAGCTGATCCTTTGGCAGGTCCATATGACAATTGGAAAAATCATACAGGATTTAAAATTGTTAAAAAAACAGTGCCACTAGGGGTTGTGGCGATGATATTTGAGGCGCGCCCGAATGTGACCGTAGATGCTGCCGCATTAACCTTTAAATCAGGTAATGCAGTTATTTTACGCGGTGGTAAAGAGGCTATCGAGTCAAATATTATCTTAACGAATATTTTGCGTAATGTGTTACGTAAACACAATTTAAACCCAGATATAATACAGTTAATCACGGATACAACACATGATTCAGTCAACACATTACTAAATTTGCGTGACTATGTTGATGTATTAATTCCGCGTGGTTCAGGTCAGTTTATTGATTTTGTTGTAAAAAATGCAACGGTACCGGTTATTGAAACTGGCGCAGGTAACACACATATATTTGTGGACGAGAGTGCCAAGCAGGATGAGGCTATTCGTGTCATTCATAATGCCAAAACACAAAAACCAGCAGTTTGTAATGCTGCCGAAAAACTATTAATTCATGAGGCAATTGCGGGTGAATTTTTACCAAAAATTGTCGATGATTTATTGGCTGCTGGTGTAGAGTTGCGCGGGGACCAAAAAGCCCGTAGTATAGATAGTCGAGTAATTGGCGCAAGTGCTGAAGATTGGGATACTGAGTATAACGATTTAATTATGGCTATAAAAATTGTTCACAATAACGATGAAGCAATTACCTGGATTAATGACCACACAACCCATCACTCAGAAACAATTATCAGTGAAGATCTTAATCATGTTACTGATTTTATGAATACTGTTGATGCTGCTGTTGTTTATCAGAATGTTTCAAGCCGATTTACTGATGGTTTTGAATTTGGATTTGGCGCAGAAATTGGTATCTCTACACAAAAGCTTCATGCGCGTGGCCCAATGGGACTAAGTGCGTTAACCACAATTAAGTATGAAGTATTCGGTGAAGGACAAATTAGAGAATAAGCACAGTATTTTTGACCCAAAAAAATGATCCACGATACGGACAACTAGGTTTGGTGTCGTATCGTGGATCATTTTTATGTTATTGAAGCACAGTTAGCATTAGATTTTGAAAATCATGAACAAATCTTTTTGAATCAACTAAAACAGCAGCTTTAGTAGTTGTTGGGACCAAAAGTTTCTCTTTATCACCGATTGTGCGGCCATAATCGCCACTTTCTTTATCGTATGTTACCCGCATTGCTAAGGCAATTGATGTAACATAGCTAGGATCGATTCCAACAGCAACTGCTAGTGGATCGTGGAGGGCAGCACCATTTTTATTGATGTTTAAGTTAGCATACGCATCAATATAGAAATCCATTAAGTCAGCAAATTTTTCTCCGGCTAAGGTTCCTAGTGTACGCCATGCTGCAGTTTCTTTTTTCGTTAGCAGCGTGCGGAGGGTAACATCAAGGCCAACCATTGTTAGGTTTTGCTGATGAACGAAAGCAAAGTCAGCCGCTTCAGGGTCTTGGTGAATGTTTGCTTCGGTAAAAGGCGTTACGTTACCTGGTACAGTTAAAGCACCGCCCATTAGCGTTGTATTACCAAGCAAGGTAGCCACGTCATTATCTTTTTCAATCGCTGCAGCCAAATTGGTGAGAGGCCCAGTTGGAATAAAAATTAGGTTTTCTTTATATTGATGAGCAGATTCAATTAAAAAATCAACAGCTGATTGGGTTTCGATTTGTCTTGGTGAAGTTTCTAAGGTGATTTCACCTACGCCATTTTTACCGTGAATAAGCTGTGAAATAGGCATAACTTCAAAATTATTGGTTGTACTTGAATGACTAGCACCAATAAATACAGGGACATCGTCAGCACCAAGTAAATGTAATAAATTCAGTGAGTTTTGTGCGGCCGTTTCAACAAGTGTGTTACCATAACTAGAGATAATACCAATCAAATCGACATTTGGATCAGCTACAGCGTAGGCGAGCGCCAGAGCATCATCCACGCCAGTATCCAGATCAAGAATCATTTTTTTAGTAGCCATAAATTGTAATTATGTGCAGACGCACATTTCCTCCAAATTGTAATATATATTAATTATAACGGACGAAAACTATTTTTGTTTTAAATTAACGCAATGTTAGAATGACGTTGCAATAAAGTAAAATCGGAGAATATTTAAATGACAGAGTTATATGATGTAGCAATCATAGGTGGTGGACCAGTTGGTATGTTTACAGCTTTCTATGCCGGATTACGTGATACTAAAGCAGTTCTAGTTGAAAGTTTAGCAACACTCGGCGGACAAGTGACATCGTTATATCCTGAGAAAAAAATTCTTGACGTTGCTGGATTCACAGGAATTAAAGGATCAGCATTGATTGATTCATTGGATGAACAAATGAAGTTATTTCCAATTGATATCAAAACCTCAACAACTGTGACTAATGTGACGAAAACAAACGACTTATTCACAGTGACCATCAACAATGGTTCGTCATTTCAGGCTAAAACAATCATCATCACAACAGGTAAAGGCTCTTTTGAACCACGCAAGATGCAGGTGTCCGGCGTTGATCAATTGGTTGGCCAAGGTATTCACTATTTTGTAACGAATAAACATGATTTTGATAACCATGATGTAGCGATTGCTGGTGGTGGTGATTCAGCTATTGATATGGCTACGATGCTTAATGAATTTACCCATTCTACAAGAATTATTCACCGCCGGGATCAATTTCGTGCAATGGAGCAAAGTGTGAAACAACTGAGCCAATCATCCGTTATCAAAGAAACGCCGAAAAAAGTATCACAGATTGAAAAACAAAGTGATGGTAAATTGAAAATTACGTTAGCGCAAGTGAAGAATGATCAGGTAACTAATGATATTTGTGTTGATGATTTAATTATTAATTATGGTTTTATTTCGGAAAATAAAATTGTGCATGGTTGGGATATACAACCAGAAAATGAAGGACAAGCGTTTTCCGTCGACCAAGCAATGCAGACGACGATACCCGGCGTTTTTGCTATTGGGGATGCTAGCCACTATGAGGGGAAAGCAGATTTAATTGCTGTTGGATTTGGTGAAGCGCCAACAGCAGTTAATGCTGCAATTCGATTTTTTGATCCACAGCGACGTGGCCCCGGCCATTCGAGTTCAATGGTTATTCAAGATGGAAAACTTATATAAGTAAAAAAGTAGTAGATGAGTATATCATCTACTACTTTTTTAAAAGCTACTTAGCGGAATCTAAAACAGTTGCTTCTCCTGTGGCATAATCAATTTGAATGCCTGGCTGTACGTTGAAAATCCAATAGTTTAAGTTCAGTGTTTTGCCGTTGTCTTCAACTGATTTAGCCATATAGTGAACACCACGAGCAAGACGTTCGTTGCCAACATAAAGTGGCGTGACCTGTGCACGGACCGTAATAGTTGGATTGTTTTGGATAGCATTGCGAATATCATTTTCAGGGACGAGCTGACCTGGATAGGCATTTTCAACACGTGTACCCGTAATCATATTTTCTGTGACCATAGTGGGTAACCCGAAAAATTGATAGCCCACAATGTGAGATTTATTCCAAAGCGCTTGCATACCATTGCCCAATTTAACGTTAGGGTTATCATGATAACCACCGACCCACTTAGTACCATCGTAGCGATCGTTAATAAACCAACCGGATGGGCGGACAGTGTAAGGAATACGATCCGGCCGTTTAGTAACTTTTGATATGGCCGACTTACTGGCCACGAAATTTCCTTGTTGCGAACGGCCTAACGAATCAAGAGCTGAGAGGCTTAACCCATCAACTGGATTGAGCTTAGATGCTTGACTTGGGAAAGTTTCTTTCATTTGGTCGTCTGTGAAGGTTGCTTTATTGTTGTTGACATGAACGATGTCACCATCTAGCGTTCCATCCCATTTTAAGTTGAGCAGGGCCTGATCAGATTGGGCAGTTACTGTTGGATGAGATGTTTCAGTAGAAGTATTTGTCGATTCGTAGTTTTGCCACAAATAAAATCCGGCAACAACAACTAGAATCAGAAGGGATAGTATCTTATTTTGTGGTTTGCTTTTGCGTCTATAAGTGCGTTTTCGTGCCATGATTCTCTCTCTTTCAAGTTCTTATATCATAACATTTATGCTACGCCAAAACATCAACAAAAACGATAATAGAAATCAGCGTTCCAGTTCCCACTCGGCTTTGAATTGCGCTAAGAATGATAGCATGAACTGTTGACGACTTTCAGAAATTGTGCGTGCTGTGTCTGTATTTAATTTGTCCTGAATAAGTAATAATTTTTCATAAAAATGGTTAATTGTCGTACTTTTTTGATTGCGATAATCAGTTTTATTTTGTGGTAAATGTGGTTGAATTTCTGGATCATATAATACACGATTTTTTACCGCACCATAAGTAATTGCTCGTGTGATGGCGATAGCTCCCATAGCCTCTAAACGATCAGCATCTTGTACAATTTGTCCATTGATATTGAGCTCTTGAGTACCTTCTAGTGACTTAGACCAAGACATATTGTCGATGATATAGGTGATTTCTTCTATCATTTCTGGATGAACGCCGATAGATAGAAGAAACGAAATCATATTATTTTTTGCTGCAAGAATATCTTCTTGACTATCGTATAATTTATCATCATAGACGTCATGCAGCAATGCGGCAGCACGTACAACAAAAGCATCTGCTTTTTTCTCATGGGCAAGAATCTTGTTAGCTAGTGCAAGGACGCGATTAATGTGATCAATGCTGTGTCCAGTATTATCTTTAGTGAGTGCGTCTTTCATATAACGATTAATCATTTCAAGTTGATCCATTTTAATTTCCTTTAAGTTTTATTTCGATTGCTTATTAATTAGTTTAAACTAATTAATAAGCAATCGCGTTTAAAAGTTGGATTAATTCGTAAAAGTTTCAATATATCATAAATAATAACTTGAGTCTCTATGAAAAATTATTGATTTTAGTTATAATTATTTTAATATAACTTTACCTCATACGGTAAAAATCATGCTTAACGTAGAAAGAGACGATTCTTTTTATTGTGAGTGTTTTAAAGAAAGAGGAAGACTCATATGTCAGAACCAAATAATATTTTGTTTAATACCGGAAATCACACTGATTCGGCTGTCATTTATGACAAGTTTTCAAAGGCAGAACAGCAATTTTCAGTAAAAAAGGATAAGACCTTTTATATTACCACGCCAATTTACTATCCGTCTGGTAAGTTGCAGTTGGGAAACACTTACACAACGGTGCTTGCTGATGCAGCAGCACGATACCACCGCTTACTGGGTGAAGATGTTTATTTTTTAACAGGTACAGATGAACATGGATTGAAAATTCAACAAAAAGCTGAGGCTGCGGGTATATCTGAGATAGATTTTCTTGATGGTATGGCGAAGCAAATTAAAGACTTGTGGAAGCTAATGGATATTTCATATGACGATTTTATTCGCACTACAGAAGATCGCCATGAAAAAGCAGTCGCTAAAATCTTTACGCAATTACTAGAAAATGGGGATATTTATAAAG
Source organism: Leuconostoc sp. C5 (assembly GCF_056530425.1). NCBI lineage: Bacteria > Bacillati > Bacillota > Bacilli > Lactobacillales > Lactobacillaceae > Leuconostoc > Leuconostoc sp. C5. Next base: position 253,727 of record NZ_CP134351.1, read on the forward strand.
GTGAGTATGAAGGTTGGTACTCTGTTTCTGATGAAGAGTACTTTACAGAATCTCAATTAGCCGAAGTCTATCGTGATGACGCAGGCAAAGTAATTGGTGGGAAAGCACCATCAGGGCATGAAGTTGAGTTAGTTAAAGAAGAAGCATACTTCTTCAAGATGAGTAAATACGCTGATTGGTTACTTGATTATTACAAAACACATCCAGAGTTTATTCAGCCAGAAGCTCGAATGAATGAGATGATTAATAATTTCATTGCACCAGGTCTGGAAGATTTAGCGGTAACACGTACATCATTTGACTGGGGTATTTCAGTACCAGGGGATGAGAAGCATGTGATTTACGTTTGGATTGACGCATTAGCTAACTATATTACTGCTCTAGGTTATAATTCGGACGATACAACCCTATTTGATAAGTTCTGGCCTGCAAACGTTCAACTTGTTGGAAAAGAAATCGTTCGTTTCCATACTATTTATTGGCCAATTATGTTGCATGCATTGGGATTAGAGTTGCCTAAATCAGTTGTAGGTCATGGTTGGCTTGTGATGAAAGACGGTAAGATGTCTAAATCAAAGGGTAATGTAATCTATCCTGAAGTGCTTGAAGAACGCTATGGTCTAGATGCAGTTCGCTATTATTTATTGCGTTCAATGCCATTTGGTAATGATGGTGTATTTACACCTGAAGATTTTGTGGCGCGTGTTAACTATGATTTAGCTAATGATTTAGGTAATTTGTTGAATCGTACAGTAGCCATGATTAATAAGTATGTGGATGGGGTTATTCCCGAGCTACTAACCGGTAAGACTTCTTTTGATGAAGACTTGGTTCGAACTGTAGAAGATGCCATTGTTGAATACAACAAAAACTTTAAAGAATTACGTACTGCTGACGCACTTGAAAGTGTTTGGAAAATCATCCGTCGTGCAAATAAGTATATTGATGAGACACAACCATGGGTGTTGGCAAAAGATGAAAATGAAAAGGAAGTTTTGTCTAGCGTAATGGCTCATTTAGCTGGTGCATTACGGGTTACTGCTGTTTTGTTACAGCCAGTATTAACACAAGCACCAAAGAAGATTTTTGATCAATTAGGATTAGATTATTCTGACAAAGGTGTTGCTATTGCAGGTTTGACTTTCAGTAAGTTACCAACTGGCGGTCATGTTGTCAAGAAGGGTGAACCAATTTTCCCACGCCAAGACGTTGAAGAAGAAGTGGCCTTTATTTCAGGACTAGTTTCAAAAGATACCAAAGGTAAAGGGCGTGCGGTTAAAGAGGCAGCAAAAGAAGCAGCTCAGGTGGCGCCATCTAAGGATTTGATTACTTATGATGATTTCGATAAAGTTGAAATCTTGGCTGCTAAAATTACGGCAGGAGAAATTGTTGCTAAATCTGAAAAATTGTTAAAGTTTACGCTTGATGATGGATCAGGGAAGCCACGCCAAATTTTGTCGGGTATTCGTAAATGGTATTCAGACCCTGCTGCTTTGGTGGGTAAAACGGTTGCTATTGTTGCCAATATGAAGCCACGAAAAATGGCTGGTGAACTTTCTGAAGGGATGATTTTGTCGGCTGAGAAGAATGATATTGTTACTGTAACGATATTGCCGGATTCAATTGAACCGGGTTCAGGAATTGAATAATAAAAGAGCAGCTCTTCGGAGTTGTTTTTTTATTTGATTTGACGAAAGGACAATTGTTAACTAAAATTAACTATAAAGTAAACATTGTGATAATAGTGGAGGAAAGTGATGAGTACAGCTGATAAACTGTTAGCTTTGTTGGTTAATACAGCAGGCGAGTGGGTGTCTGGTGAAGCAATTGCGCAACAGTTAGGGATTACCCGAACTTCTATATGGAAGTCTGTTAAAAAGCTTGAGTCTCAAGGACATCTCATCGAGAGTGTTCGTGGGCAAGGATATCGATATGTAGAGGGCGCTAAAATTTCTGCTGTTGGCATTAAAAAGTATTTAAAATCAGATGTGGATCTGAAAGTCTTTGACACGATTGACTCGACTAATGTGTATGCTAGAGAGAAGCTTTCTTCTGGCGAAATTACTAAAAATACGGTTATTGTTAGTGAAAGCATGTCGGCGGGAACTGGTCGATTAGGAAGAAAGTTTTTTTCGCCGAAAAATACGGGTATGTACGTCACTTTTGCTTTGCCACTACCTGTGGAGACGATAGTAAACCCCGGCCGATTAACTACTAGTACCGCAGTAGCTGTCTCAAAAATGGTTAAAGAAGTATTTGATATCGATATTCAGTTTAAGTGGGTCAACGACTTATTGTACAATAACAAGAAAGTTGGTGGTATTTTGACCGAAGCCATTACGGACTTTGAAAGTCAACAGTTTTCATCTTTAGCTGTGGGTATTGGTATGAATCTTGCCACGCCTGATGGTGGATTTCCAGATGAAATTTCTCAAAAAGCAGGTGCGCTGACTGATGAAATGGCTGTATCAAGAAATGAAGTTGTAGGTTCTTTAATTAATCACTTTTTTGATATGTACCAGGATTATCAGGACGGGCATTATATACCGCAATATCGCAAAAAGGTGGTTGGTGTTGGACAATCAGTAGAACTAAAGCGTGGTCAGGTGAACTTAACGGGGATAATTAGAGAAATCGATAATGATGGTTGCCTCGTGCTTGATACGAAGCGGGGCATAGAGCGCATTAATTCTGGTGAAATTACTAAATTACTGTTGCCAAATAATGAATACCAGGGTTAGACACTAAAAAAGCAACTACACAGACTGTAGTTGCTTTTTTAGTGGATTCTTTTGATAATTTGTAACTCTACTAAGGTTACAAAAAAGATTAAACCAACATCAATTAAAAAATCAAGTAAACTGGTAAAACCTTGTATACCAGTGACGTTAATTATGTTACCTATGTAAAATTTAATAATAAAACACTTGTATGCAAAACCAATTAAATGAACCATAATTAAGCAGAGATAGTTACTGACCAAGGTATTCAAAAATTGGTGATGGCTAAATAGTTTGTTGCCCTTTCTAATGATAGCAGCAAAAAATGGCATTAGTGTAAAAGCGATTAAGAAACCAAACGTTGTCTTGAATATATAGCCTAGTCCGCCACCAGATGCAAATATGGGTAAACCGAGTAATCCGGAAACAAGGTAAAGCACTGTCAACCAAGAACCATACTTGGCACCGAGAATCGGATAAACTAAAAAGATAAAAGCCGTTTGTAGCGAAATGTAGTCGTAAAAAGGAATCGGAATAGCTACTTTGGCAGAAAGCACCAATAGAGCAAAGTAAATACCTATTTTACAGATAGTTTGTGCACTAACGCTAACGTTCGTCTGTTGATACATAATATATAATCCTCTCAATATTAGATGTTACCCTTTTTTATTAAAATGGATAACAAAAACAATTTACTATAAATGCATTTCTTTGTCAAATATGTTACCCTTTATATATGATTTGGTTAACAAAAATCTGGAGGAAAGCATGCATTATAAGAAACGTAGTCAAGAAGTACTATGGTTGCCATTCACGCAAATGAAAACGTTGTTCCTGGTATTTTGGCTGCTGGGAAGATGTTGACGGGAGGATACTTACCATTAGCCATCACTATGATATCTGAAGCGATCTATCAAGTTTTTTATGATGATTACGATGAAATAACATTGTTTCGCGGTCATTCTTATACGGGTAATCAATTAGGTTGTGCTGTGGCATTGAATTGGTTAGAAATAAAGAGAAGCGACAACCTTTTGACCCTGATTTAAGAGCAGTTTGGTGAGCAACATTAACCATGCGAAAACTTGGCTTGCTCACAAGACCATTGGGGGACACAATTGCATTCTTGCCGCCATTGATTGCAACAAAAGAAGAAATGAAGCAAATAATTGTCATAATTAAAGAAGGCATTCAAACTGTCATGGAAGAAATGAATCATGAAGAATAAGGGCTATTTTATTACAGGAACTGATACGGAAATTGGTAAAACCTTTGTAACGGCCAGGTTGGCACGTTATTTCAATAAGCACAATCAAGATATTGGTGTCTTTAAGCCATTGATGAGTGGTACACGTAGAGAAAACCCTTGTAGCGATGCCTATATTTTAAAATCCGGTGCAAAGGTTTTGGATGGTTTAGAAGAAATTAACCCTTTTCAATGGGATGAAGCGCTCGCACCAGCCTTAGCTCAAAAGCGTGCAAAAACAGACTATTCATTAGATGATGTACTGAAAAAATATAATGTATTAGCTCAGAAACACAAGGGCATGTTGGTTGAAGGAGCAGGCGGCATTACAGTACCATACGGCGATGATTTTACCGTCACGGATTTAGCGTGTGCGTTGAATTTACCGTTGATTATTGTGGCACCAAACAAACTAGGTGTGATTAATCATATTATATTAACCATTGAATTTGCTAAAAACCATGATTTAACAATAGCGGGGATAATTTTTAATGGTGTCAAGCACAAAGGTGTGGTAGAAGATACGAATTTAACACTATTAAAAGAGATGACTGATGTACCAATAATTGGTGAATTACCATGGATTACCAATCAGATAAACGCAGAATTACCTTTGGAAAAGTACTTGGATATAAATCTGTTATGTGATTTATTGATCATAGTGGATAATCAGATTAAATAACAAATAATACTATAAATTTTGAGATTAATGAGAGTACTATCTGCACTCATGTTAAGAAAAAAACAAAATGTTATATTAAGCAGCTACATTCGCTCAAAACTGCACTTTGTGCTATAATAATGGTGTTGACTAAAGTCAAAAATTTTTGGAGGATCTAAAACACATGACTGTTAAGATTGGTATTAACGGATTTGGACGTATTGGTCGTTTGGCCTTCCGTCGTATTCTTGAGTTGTCAGACAAGGCTTCAGATATTGAAGTTGTTGCCATCAACGATTTGACAAGCCCAGATATGTTGGCATACTTGCTCAAGTATGACTCAATTCACGGTACTTTGAACGCTGAAGTTTCATCTGACGACACAGGTATTGTTGTTAACGGTAAGCACTATGCTGTTTACTCAGAACGTAACGCTGCTGACTTGAAGTGGGTTGCTAACGATGGTGTTGATTACGTATTGGAAGCTACTGGTTTCTATACATCAGCAGAAAAGTCACAAGCTCACTTGGATGCAGGTGCTAAGAAGGTATTGGTTTCAGCTCCAGCCGGTGCAGTTCCTACAGTTGTCTACGGTGTTAACCAAGACATCTTGACTGCAGATGACAAGATTGTTTCTGCTGGTTCATGCACAACGCAATCATTGGCTCCAATCGCTAACGTATTGGAACAAGAATTCGGTGTTAAGACTGGCTTGATGTTGACAGTCCACGCTTACACAGCTTCACAAAGCTTGCAAGATGGTCCTAAGTCAGCTAAGTTTGCAAAGCGTCAAGCTAATCGTGACGCAGCTTCAAACTCATTGCCACATTCATCTGGTGCCGCAAAGGCAATCGGAATGGTTGTTCCTTCATTGGATGGTAAGTTGACTGGTTCAGCTATCCGTGTTCCTGTTCCTGATGGTTCAATTACGGAATTAACTGCAGTCTTGAAGAAGGACGTTACAGTTGAAGAAGTTAATGCAGCTATGAAGAAGTACGAATCAGATTCATTTGGTTACAATGGTGACGGATTGGTATCTACTGATATCATCAACGACACACATGGTACTGTCTTCGATCCAACACAAACTGAAGTTGTTGCTGGTGAAGGACAACAATTGGTTAAAGTTGCTGCATGGTATGACAACGAATACGGTTTCACTTCAAACATGATCCGTACATTGTTGCACTTCGCTACTTTGTAAGATAGATTATTCTGTTTTACCTGTTAGTGTACTAAATCATAATATTAGAAAACACACTTCGGTGTGTTTTTTTATTGTAAGGTATTCTATTATGTATATTTTTTGAAAAGAGGCAAGCAAATCTTAAACAAATGGCTACTTGTAGGTACTTATAGTAAAAAATATGATATACTTTATTCAAATATCGAACAGGAGTTCTATTTGTGAAAGTTGCATTTTCATCTGATAATCATTTTGATTTAAATAAAATTAATGTTGAACGCGCTATGCGGGCACAAGCGCTCTATTTGTTGAACAAAAATGTGAACGTTTACGTTATTGCTGGCGATTTGTTTAATGACTTTAAGCAATCCTTAGCATTTGCGCGTAATATGCAAGACTTAGTAAAAAACAAATTAACCATTCGTTTTTTGGCTGGGAATCATGATATGGGTAAAAATGTTACATATGAAGAACTTGAAAGTGATATCGACGAGTTATATTTTCATAACAAGTACATTGACTTAACTGATGATATCCGACTTATTGGCAACAATGGTTGGTATGATTATAGTTTCGTCGGTAATGATTATACAGAAGAAGAAATTCAATCGTTTAAAAATAGCTATTGGTATGACCGACGCATTAAGCAACCAATAACTGATAAAGAACGTTTTGATATTAACCTAAAACAAATTAAGGATCAGCTCTTGGCTGCGGGCAACAAACAGACTATAGTTGTGAGCCATTTTGTGCCACGTGAAGACTATATTAAACGTTTTCCAAATGGGAACACACGATTGGATATAGCAAATGCGTTCCTTGGCAGTTCGAAAATTGGTCAAGCTGTCGATCAATCATATACCATTGCAACAATTACAGGGCATTTGCATTTACATCCCGCACCGTTAAAGTTCGGTAACAATGTTTATTATAATGCTGCTGTGGGTTATAGTACTGAACGTGTTCACGAATGGTCAAGTGATGATTTTCTAACAGAATGGCAAAAAAGACTAGTTGTACTTGAATTTTAAAACACCGGATAGGTGTTTTTTATTTCTTAAGGAAACACTATGATTTTAGAATACTTTGACAATCGAAATAAATTATGATAATATTTTGACTATCAGATATTTCGATTATCAAAGTATTTTAAAAAAGGAATCAATTATGCCAGTTCTTACAACAACAGAAATTATGGATTTAATTCCCAATCGTTATCCTATTCTTTATATGGATTACGTGGAAGAAATGGTCCCAGATGAATCAATAGTCGCTGTCAAAAATGTGACCATTAACGAACAGTTTTTCCAAGGTCACTTCCCTGGAAATCCAGTGATGCCAGGTGTTTTAATCATTGAATCACTAGCCCAAGCAGCATCAATTTTGATTTTGTCATCACCGCAATTTCAAGGTAAGACAGCTTACATGACAGGAATTGATAACGCTAAATTTAAGAGAATGGTTAAACCAGGCGATGTATTGAAGTTACATGTCACATTTGGTAAGCTACGTGCTAACATGGGCAGTGTGTTAGTTGAAGCCAAAGTCGATGGTAAAACAGCTACATCAGCCGAGTTGATGTTCGTTGTGGCGCCAGATGAAAAAGATGAATGAAGCAATTACAACTGATTTTGAACAAATAAATACTGAACTGGTTGGTGTATTTAATAATGTCATGTGGATAGAAGAAGCTGCTTTAAAACGCAGTTACTTCTCTGATATAACCTTAAAAGACATGCACACCATTGAAGCTATTTCAATGTATGATGAAAAAAGTGCTTCACAGGTCGCAAAAATTATTCATTTGACACCAAGTTCTATGACAGCAGCCATTGATAAATTGGTTGAAAAGGGTTATGTTGAGCGACGTCGTTCCAGTAAAGACAGGCGTGTGGTACGATTAGGCTTAACGCATAAGGGGCGTGTCGTTTATCGCGCTCATCAAGAATTTCACAGGGATTTAACGCACAATCTGGTAAAAAATATGTCACCAAACGACGTGAGCGTTGTCAAACAAGCGATCCATAATTTGGTTAGCTATTTAGCACAGATAATTAATCATTAAAGAGGGGAATTATGGAACAATTGAAAATCGTTGCTTCAGCACGTCAAATTCCAGATCGACAAGTGACGAATCAAGAGCTCAGCACAATGATGGAAACTGATGATGAATGGATCTATACTCGGACAGGTATTCATCAGCGTAATGTCGTGACAACGGAAAACACTAGTGATTTAGCCAGTGAAGTGGCAAAGAAAATATTGGTGAAAAGTGGTGTTTCACCAGACAGTATTGACTTTATCATTGTTAGCACGATGTCACCAGACAGCCTATCACCAAGCACGGCAGCAATTGTCCAGGCTAACATTGGTGCCACTAATGCATTCGCATTCGACTTAAGCGCAGCTTGTTCTGGTTTTGTTTATGGATTGAGTGTCGCCTCGAGTCTGTTAATGTCACGCTATCAACGTGGATTGATTATTGGTGCAGAAGTGTTATCGAAATTAGTTGATTGGAAAGATCGAACTACGGCAGTTTTGTTTGGTGATGGAGCTGCAGGGGTACTTGTGGAACGAACACAGGATAATGTTGGACTTTTAGGTGAAGAACTTAGGACTTTTGGTGAAAAGGGTGACAATTTAGTAGCTGGTAGGTTTGCGAATACAAACCCATTTTCGGAAAATATTAGCCCGTTAGACCCTTATTTTCATCAAAATGGTCGGGAAGTATACAGCTTTGCAACTCGTGAGGTTCCCGAAGCACTCCAAGCAGCCTTAGAGACAGCTCAAGTTACGGCTGACGATGTTGATTATTATCTATTACATCAGGCAAACGCACGTATTGTATCTTCCATTGCTAAACGGTTTGGGCAGCCCGTATCTAAGTTCCCAACCAACATGGCTTTAAATGGTAACACTAGTGCAGCAAGTATCGGTATTTTATTAGATGAATTGATAGAGTCTAATACAATTCATGCTGGTCAAACGATTGCCTTTGCTGGTTTTGGTGGTGGTTTAACTGTCGGCGCACAAATTTGGAAAATTTAAATCTATCGGTGTAGTCGGCTGCACCGCAAAAATCTAACGAAAATACATAAAACGGATTTTAGGAGAAAAACACTCATGACAGACGCAGAAATTTTTGACAAGACAAAAGAAATTTTGGTTGATCAATTTGATTTAGAAGAAGATGAAGTTTCATTAACAACCGATTTAACAAATGATATTGACGCTGATTCATTGGACTTGTTTGAAGTTTTGAACCGTGTTGAAGATGATTTTGATATTAAGTTGGCTGTTGCTGAAGATATCAAGACTGTTCAAGATTTGGTTGATAAGATTAAAGAACAATTAGCAGCGTAATTTAGGTGACATTTTGTCACGTACATAACATAATTTTTAAGGATGAGAACATGACAGTTAAAACAATGAACCCTATTTTTGAAAAATTAGGCATGAAATACCCAATTGTTGAAGGTGGGATGACATGGGCTGGAACAGGTGCGTTGGCAGCTGCTATTTCAGAGGCTGGTGGACTTGGCTTTATCGGCACAGGTTATTGGCATGGTGATGACGTTCGTAAAGAAATCAGACGTGCAAAAGCTCTGACAGATAAGCCTTTTGGCGTTAACGTAATGTTATTAAGTCGTCATATTAGAGAAGTTTTTGATGTCATTATCGAAGAAAAAGTTGCTGTAGTTGCAACTGGAGCAGGAGACCCATCGCCATTTTTGGATGAGTTACATGCTGCTGGTATTATAGTAATGCCTGTCGTTCCCTCAGTTTCATTAGCACGTATGATGGAAAAAAAAGGGGTTGACGCGGTTATTGCTGAAGGTATGGAATCAGGTGGGCATATTGGTATGCTGACTACGATGACATTAGTACCGCAAGTAGCCGATGCCGTTAATATTCCAGTAATTGCTGCTGGTGGTATTGGTGATGGACGTGGTGTTGCCGCTGCGTTTATGCTTGGTGCGGCTGGTGCACAAATGGGTACAAGGTTTCTGACAGCTACTGAATCAGAAGTTCACCCTAACTTTAAGTCAAAAATACTTAAAGCTAAAGATATTGACACTATCGTTACGGGTAATTTGCTTGGTAATCGTGCCCGTGTTTTGAAAAATAAAATGGCAAAGTCATTTGTTAAAAATGAAGTAAACGAATTACAAAAAGAAAAGCCAGACGCTGCAGCCATTGAAAAACTTGAATCTGGTACACTACGTCGTGCTGTTCAAGAAGGTGATAAAGAAGGCGGTGCATTCATGGCCGGTCAAATTTCTGGTTTGATTAAGGATGAGAAGCCTGCAGCTGATATCTTGTCCGACATTTGGGCGCAAGCTACCGATTTAATGGGTATTGAAAACACAACATTGTAAGTAAAGAATCCGATTGGTTTCGGTTTCATTGTTTATATATAGTATATGGGGTTTAACATGAAAATTGGATTATTGTTCAGCGGGCAAGGCGCACAGCAAGCCGGCATGGGCACAGATTTATATGAAGCACTTCCTGAATATAAATCAACAATCGATCGAGCTTCTGAAGTTTTAGGATATGATTTATCTGACGTGATGAAGAATGCTGATAAAATTGCACAAACGCAATATGCACAACCTGCTATCTTATCTATGAGTAATGCCATTGTGAATGCTTTGGGTAGTGCTTTGCAACAGCCAGTTGCAGCTCTAGGATTGAGTTTAGGCGAGTATTCGGCGTTGACTGCAGCTGGGGCCATGAACTTTGAACAAGCTGTTGCTATTATCAAAGATCGTGGGCGATATATGCAAACGGTTGGAGACGCAAATCCTGGTAAGATGGCGGCAATAATGGGCGAAGATCAAAAGCTCATTGAAGCTGTTTTAGCTCAATTGCAGGCCAAAGGAAAGCAAGTTTTCCCAGCAAACTATAATACGTTTGCTCAACTGGTCATTGGCGGAATTGCTGCTGATGTTGACGAGGCAAAAGCGACATTAACAGCGGCTGGCATCAAACGTACGATTGATTTGCCAGTCTCTGGTGCATTTCACACCCCATTATTGAAAGACGCTGCTGTTCAGTTATCTGAACGGTTGGCAACTGAAGCATTTACAGATGTGAATTATCCTGTTTATTCCAATACAACAAGTGAACCGTTTATTATCGCGGATCTCCATGAAACGTTGACTAAACAAATTGTATCGCCAACATATTTCGCGCAAGCGATGAAAAAAATGTTAGATGCAGGTGTTGATACATTTATTGAAGTTGGTCCTTCGGATACATTGATTAAGTTTGCTAAAAAAATTGCTCCCAAGGATGTGAAACGATACGCTATTAAAGACTTAAAAAGCTTTAATGAAGTAAAAGAATTGCTCACAGCAGAAGAGGTATAACATGGCAGATTTTACAGATAAAACTGTTTTAGTAACAGGCTCATCACGTGGTATAGGACTTGCAATTGCAAAGGCATTTGATGCTGCAGGAGCAAACGTCATTTTACATGCACGTTCAGAAATTAGTCCTGAAACTTTAACAGAGTTTAAGTCAGAACCAAAAACATTACAGTTTGATATTGCTGATGCAGAAGCAGCAGAAGACAGTTTGAAAGTATTATACAAGCAAGAAAACTTTTCAGGTATTGACATATTAATCAACAATGCCGGTATTACAAAGGATCAGCTAGCTATTGCAATGACACCAGCAGATTTTGCACAGGTTGTTAACGTAAACTTAAACGGTACTTTTAATGTGACACAACCTGTATTTAAAAAGATGATTCGACAAAAGCATGGGGCGATTATTAATCTAGCCTCTGTTGTTGGATTAATGGGTAACATGGGTCAAGCGAATTATTCTGCATCAAAAGCTGGTCTGGTCGGCTTGACAAAGACTCTAGCTAAAGAAGGTGCACGTCGCCACATCCGAGTAAATGCGATTGCCCCTGGTATGATTGTTTCAGATATGACTGGTGCTTTGCCAGAAAAGACACAGGAAGAGATTCTAAAAAATATTCCATTATCTCGTTTTGGTGAAGCTTCGGAAATTGCAGATGTAGCATTATTCTTGGCAGGTAATGATTATATTACCGGTCAAACAATCACAGTTGATGGTGGGTTATACATTTAACGCACAATTTATTGATGTGAGGCACTGAGAACATAAAGAAAGGAAATGCGTCCTCGGCCATTTGATTTAAATTCATTAGTATAATGTCTTTTTAATCAGTGTCCGTCCACGCTCTTAATATTATGACACGCGTAGTAATTACAGGACTTGGCGCAGTAACGCCATTAGGAAACGATACACAGTCTTTCTTGGACGGTATTTTCAATGAAAAAATTGGTATTAAACCAATTACAAAATTTGACGCATCAGAGACGGGAATCACTGTGGCAGGACAGGTTGATGGTTTTGATCCCGCAGCTCGCGTTGGTAAGCGTGATGCACGTAAGATGGATTTGTTTTCACAGTATGCGGTTGATGCTGCAGATCAGGCTTTGACTAATGCTGGATTAAAGGCAGAAGAAGGTGCTGAAGCACCAACCACTGTTGCTGATTCTACTCGATTCGGTGTAATTTTAGGTAATGGTATTGGTGGGTTGACTACTATACAAGATCAAGTAATCAAGATGCATGATAAAGGACCACAACGTGTTAGCCCATTGTTTGTGCCTGAATCAATTCCCAACATGGTATCAGGAAATGTTTCGTTACGTTTTGGTGCAAAGGGTATTAATTCAACAATTGTTACGGCTTGTGCTTCAGCAACAAATGCGATTGGGGAAGCGTTCTGGCGTATTCAATCTGGTAAAGCCGATGTCATGTTAACTGGTGGTTCAGAAGCAACGGTTAACGAAATTGGTATTGCTGGTTTCGCAGCCTTGACTGCGTTATCAAAGGAAGAAGATCCAACACAAGCTTCAAAGCCTTTTGATAAGAATCGTCATGGATTTGTTTTGGGTGAAGGTTCAGGAATTTTGGTTATTGAAAGTCTAGAACATGCTCAAGCACGTGGTGCTCATATTCTTGCGGAATTAGTTGGTTATGGTGCATCATCTGATGCATATCACATGACGTCACCATCCCCAGATGGTGAAGGTGCTGCACGCGCAATTCGCGATGCATTAAATGACGCTAATTTGGAAGCCAATCAAATTTCATATATCAATGCTCACGGAACAGCAACAGGAGCAAATGATTCGGGTGAAGCACATGCTATTGCCACTGTGTTTGGAGAAAATACAGTACCTGTTTCTTCAACAAAGGGAATGACAGGTCATTTGCTTGGTGCTGCTGGTGCCATAGAAGCTTTGATTTCTGTAGGTTCTTTGACACGTGGTGAATTACCAGTAAACGTCGGTCTTGATGAACAGGACGAGGACACTAAGGTAGTTAATTTAGTTGATCAAGAAAACAAGCATCAAGCACCTGAGTATGTAATGAGTGCTAATTATGGTTTTGGTGGTCACAACGCTGTCATCGTATTTAAGAAATGGCATGAAGGAGTGTAATTGATGAGTTTAAATATTGAGGAAATTCGTGGATTAATTGCTGATTTAGAGAACAGTTCTTTACGCGAATTCAAAGTTGTTGATGGCGAATTCAGTTTGCATTTATCAAAGAACAAAAATGAAGCAGTCGTGAACGCGCCAGTTCAAACTCCAGTTGTTGCTCCTGCCGCTGTTACATTAGATCAAGCTCAAGTAGCTGCAGAACCTGAAACGCTTAAAACAGGAACTGAAATTGTTGCTCCTATGGTTGGAACAGTATATTTGCAACCAAAACCTGATGCACCAATGTTCAAACAAGTTGGTGATAAGGTCTCAGTGGGAGAAACAGTTGCTGTGATTGAAGCGATGAAATTAATGACAGAAATTCATAGTGAAGTCAGTGGAACAGTAGCCGAAATACTAGTTGCTAACGAAGAAGTAGTAGACTACAATAAGCCACTCTATAGAATAACAACAGATTAAATGTAATTTTAAGGTTTGTATCGGTATGAAATATAAATATCATACAAACGTACATAATACATACTACGAAGGAGCCAAAATGTCGATTCTAAACACACAACAAATTCAAGAAATATTACCTCACCGTTATCCAATGCTTATGCTAGATACAGTGGAAGAATTAGTACCAGGTAAGAGAGCAGTAGCAATTAAAAATATTAGTGTCAATGAAGAAATTTTCCAAGGCCATTTCCCTGGGAATCCAACTTTCCCGGGTGCTTTGACTGTCGAGGCATTAGCTCAAACTGGTGCGGTTGCACTGTTATCTATGCCTGAATTTAAGGGTAAAACGGCTTACTTCGGGGGCATTAAAAAGGCTCGTTATCGTAGAATGGTTCGTCCAGGAGATCAACTACGTTTAGAAGTTACTTTGGATCGTTTGCGCGGACCAATTGGTACTGGCAAAGGTATTGTTTGGGTTGGTGACAAAAAAGCGACAACAGCAGAATTGACGTTTATTATTGGAGACTAAAATGTTCAAAAAGGTTCTAGTGGCAAATCGTGGTGAAATCGCGGTGCGTATTATTCGGACATTGAGAGAAATGGGTATTGCATCAGTTGCTGTTTATTCAACAGCGGACAAAGATAGCTTGCACGTTCAAATTGCTGATGAAGCAATCGCAGTTGGTGGTGTTAAGCCAACAGATTCATATTTGAATATGAAAAACATTCTGAGTGCGGCACTATTAACAGGTTCTGAAGCTATTCACCCAGGATACGGCTTTCTGTCAGAAAATGCTCTATTTGCTGAAATGGTTGGCGAAGTAGGAATTAAATGGATTGGCCCACGTCCAGACACAATTGAATTAATGGGTAACAAAGCTAATGCTCGTGAAGAAATGCGTCAAGCAGGTGTTCCGGTTATTCCTGGATCTGACGGTTTCATCCGTGACTTTTCCGAAGCTAAGGTTGTTGCTGATCGTATCGGATATCCTTTGTTGCTAAAAGCCGCTGCTGGTGGTGGTGGAAAAGGCATGCGTTTTGTTTATAGCGAAGATGAATTGAGCGACAAATTTGATGATGCCCAAAATGAAGCGCGCCTGTCTGTTGGTGATGATCAAATGTACATTGAAAAAGTGATGGAACATGTCCGACACATTGAAATGCAGCTTTTGAGAGATGAAAATGGTCATGTTGTCTATCTACCAGAACGTGATTGCTCATTACAGCGTAAAAATCAAAAGGTGTTGGAAGAGTCACCTGCTGTAGGTGTAACGCCTGAGATGCGTGCTTATTTAGGTGGTATTGTAACAAAAGCTGCGCAAGCGATCAGGTATGAGAACACTGGAACAATTGAATTTTTGCAAGACCATGAGGGCAATTTTTACTTCATGGAAATGAATACTCGTATCCAGGTTGAACACCCAGTCACTGAAATGGTAACCAATTTAGATTTAATTAGATTACAAATAGAAGTCGCTGCAGGGCAAGATTTACCTATAACACAGGACGATATTCAAGTTAATGGTCATTCCATCGAAGTACGCTTGACGGCCGAAAGACCTGAAAGTAATTTTGCACCAAGTGCAGGCACAGTTGATCTTGTATTTTTACCTACCGGAGGACCTGGTGTTCGAATTGATTCCGCACTATTTGTGGGCGATAAAGTCCAACCATTTTACGATTCAATGATTGGTAAATTAGTGGCGAAGGCAGATACTCGTGAACAAGCGGTTCAAAAAATTCATCGCATTGTTGATGAAACTGTTGTGCATGGCATTTCTACAAGTTTAAATTTCCAAAAAGCTTTATTGGAAGATCCACACGTGCAGCGTGGCGAATTTGATACACGCTATTTAGAAACTGAATTCTTACCACGGTGGACTGAGAGCTTATCAGAAGATGAATAATACAATGCCGCATGCGTTTGACGTGTGCGGTATTCTAGTAAATGGAGACATTTAATATGGACTTATACAACAATAAAAATAGCGATACATCAAAAATTAAAAGAGATGCTTCGGTTAATGATCGCATTCCTGATGGTCTTTTTCTAGCGTGCCCATACTGTGGTGCACAAATGTACAATAAACAGCTTGGCAAATATCGTGTGTGTGCAAAGTGTAATTATGGTTTTCGTCTCCAAGCATGGGAACGTGTTGAATTATTGACTAAAAACTTTGAAGAAATGGATTCAGATATCCAAATGGATCATCCAGAGTTTCCAGGTTATGCAGAAAAACTAAAGCGGGCACAGTCACAAACTGAGTTGGCAGAATCTGTTTTGACTGGAACGGCTGACATTGAAGGGGAACAGGTGGCTTTAGGAATCATGGATTCTTACTTCATGATGGGGTCTTTGGGTTCAATGACAGGTGAAAAAATTACGCGCTTGTTTGAATACGCAACGGCTCATACGTTACCGGTTGTTTTGTTCACTGCATCAGGTGGCGCACGTATGCAAGAAGGAATTGATTCCTTAATGCAGATGGCCAAGGTTTCAGCAGCTGTTGCAGCCCACCAGGAAGCTAAGTTATTGTACCTAGTTGTGCTAACTGATCCTACAACTGGCGGAGTAACTGCAAGTTTTGCTATGCAAGGGGATGTTACTTTAGCTGAACCACATGCGCTTGTTGGTTTTGCTGGGGCAAGAGTGATTGAATCAACAATACATGAAAAACTACCAAAAGACTTTCAACGGGTAGAGACATTATTGGAAAATGGTTTTGTAGATCAAATTGTACCTCGATCAGAATTAGCTCAACTGATTGCCAAAATTGTTAGATTACATACAGCGGAGGCCGAATAAATGCCTGATATTTTAAGTGGATTGAAATTATTTAAACGTGAATTAACGCCAGCGCAAGTGGTTAAAAAATCCCGTGAAGACCGTTTTATGGCGCGGGAAATCATTGATGGCATTTTTACAGACTTTGTCGAATTGCATGGTGATCGTCTCGGTGGTGACGATATGTCTATCATTGGTGGCATTGCATTTTTAGCAGACCGGCCTGTTACGGTGATTGTTGTTGACAAGGGTACAGATATTCATGACAAGTTGAGCAAACGTAATGGTTCGCCAGAGCCATGGGGCTACCGTAAAGCTCAACGTCTAATGCAACAAGCTAATCGATTTAATCGTCCAATTATCATGTTTGTTAATACACCAGGTGCTTTTCCAGGCAAAGAGGCTGAGGCGCAAGGGCAGGGTGAGGCAATTGCTAAATCAATCCTAGACTCAATGAAGTTAACCGTTCCAATGATTTCTATCATATATGGTGAGGGAGGCTCTGGTGGTGCACTTGCATTGGCCACGGCTGATCAAGTTTGGATGTTCCAAAATGCAACCTATTCGATACTATCACCAGAAGGATTTGCATCCATTCTTTGGAAAGATAGCAAACGTAGTGAAGAAGCAGCGGCTGTTATGGGACTAACTGCTAAAGATCTCTTGGAGAAAAATGTTATTGAGTATATTATTCCAGAGTCTCGTAATCATCCTCGAGTTTTCAACTTAATTCGGAAGCGGTTAAATGACGAGATACATACATTGAATCAATTAACACCAGATGAACTATTAACGAAGCGACGTAACCGCTTTAGAGCATTCTAATCCGATAAATATGTTATAATAAAGTCTCTCAGATAATGGGTAGATTTTAGACGGGTCTGTTTTTGGAATTCGACAGGTCGTTTGGAGCATTGATTGCGTTTCGCCATCCGGGCGCAAAACGGGCAGAAATTTTAACTGCAAAAAACGAAAACTCTTTCGCTATCGCTGCCTAAAAACCAGTGATGCGTAGCTTAATCTTGGTTGCTGGCGTCTGAGGTTAGGCCATAAAAGGCCAGATCGTACTGCTTCTTACATCTGGAAAAGCAGTATTAAATCAATCAGGTTAGTTATATTGAAGAGCCTTGAGCTATGGCAGACAATATAATGAACTACAAATAATAGCCCTATAAACGTAGATATTGGTGTATCGGGCGATTTGGACAGGGGTTCGACTCCCCTCAGATCCATTTAGTATTTCATGGCGTTGCATAAGGTTTCAAAAACCTTGATGTAGCGCCTTTTTTTATGAAAAACGTTGATTGTGAGGAAAAGTAAAATGGAGTCACTCAACTTAATTGAAGGCGCTGTTGCACGTGTGTACCAATGTGACGTAACACGAGTATCAGAAGAATCACAAAATAACGAATATGAAGGGACAACTTTATTTGTTGGTAACAAAAGTCTTCGTATCCGTTTGGCGAAGAAAACACCTACTAAACAAGGATACTTTGTCGTGTTGTGGGAAAAAGACGACAGAGGTCAAAATAAACCATTTGATGCGTACAATAGTCCTGAGTTATTAGTGGTTTGTGTGATAGATAATCAGCAAAAGGGAGTCTTCATTTTTCCTAAAGTGTTACTGGTACAACAGAAAATATTGAGTTCGCAGCAAACCAAAGGAAAAATGGCTTTCAGAGTTTATCCAGATTGGGTAGTTGAATTAAATAAAACTGCCCAGCAAACACAAACATGGCAGAAAAATTACTTTGTGGATTTGTCAACTGATCAAGTTGATGAAGATAGGTTTAAAAGATTGCTTTCTAAATCTAACTGTTGATTAAGATACTATGAAATAAATACCAGTTATGCAGCGTCTTGAATATCTGCTTGACGAACTGTCTAATTTACGGTAACATTAAAATAATCTTAGAGGATTAAGCAAGCGCACGTCTAGAGAGTTGATGTTTAGTGGAAATCAATCGTGTTAATGCCCAAGGTTGCTGAGAATTATAATTAATCATATTAAATAAATAAGCGGTCGTTTAAAAACGACAAATTAGGTGGTACCACGGTAGAAAGATCGTCCTAATCTCTGTAATTTGAGATTAGGACGATCTTTTTTCGTGTTACGACTTAAAAGAAAGGAATTAACTATGCGTGATATTGATATGTCAACAAAGTATGATCCAACTTCTGTTGAAGCTGGCCGTTATGACAACTGGCAAAGCAAAAAGTTATTTGCACCCGAATCAAACAAAGAAATTCAAGGCAATGAGCCAGAACCTTATTCTATTGTCATTCCACCTCCTAACGTTACCGGAAAACTTCATTTAGGGCATGCATGGGATACGACATTACAAGACATGATCATTCGCCAAAAGCGGATGCAAGGATTTGATACCTTGTGGTTGCCCGGAATGGATCACGCTGGTATTGCAACGCAGGCAAAAGTTGAACAAAGATTACGTGGTGAAGGTGTTTCACGTTACGATTTGGGTCGTGAAAAATTTGTTGAACAAGTATGGGACTGGAAAAACGAGTATGCTACTACCATCAAGCAACAATGGGGTAAGATGGGGCTGTCACTTGACTTTGACCGCGAGCGCTTTACGCTTGATGAAGGTCTGAATAAGGCTGTTAACAAGGTATTTATTGATCTATACAATAAAGGATTAATTTACCGTGGGGAATATATCATTAACTGGGACCCACAGGCAAGAACTGCCTTATCTGACATTGAAGTTATTTATCAAGATGATGCTGGCGCATTTTATCACGTTAAGTATCCATTTACAGATGGGACAACATTCGACGGAAAAGATTACATTGAAATTGCAACCACTCGTCCAGAAACAATGTTTGGGGATGTCGCTGTTGCGGTCCATCCTAGCGATGAACGATACAAAGATTTGATTGGTAAAAAGGTTTTGGTGCCATTAGTTGGTCGTGAAATTCCGATTATTGCAGATGAGTATGTAGAAAAAGATTTTGGTACTGGTATGGTGAAAATCACACCAGCCCATGATCCTAATGATTTCCAAGTGGGTAATCGTCACGATTTGGAACGCATTAATACGATGACTGAAGACGGTCATTTAAATGAATTTGCTGGTACATACAATGGCATGGATCGTTTCGATGCTCGTAAAGCAATTGCCGCTGACCTTGAAGCTGGCGATTACATGCTAAAAGTAGACCCAATTGTTCATTCTGTTGGTCATTCAGAGCGTACAGGTGTTCAGGTTGAATCACGTCTATCAACGCAATGGTTTGTTAAAATGGAACCATTGGCTAAACAAATTTTAGACATGCAAAAGAATGACGATGAAAAGGTTGAATTTGTACCAGCACGTTTTGAAGATACATTTTCACGCTGGATGGAAAATATTCGTGACTGGGTTATTTCACGTCAATTGTGGTGGGGTCATCAAATTCCTGCTTGGTACAAAAATAAAGGAACAGATAAAGAAGAATTATATGTTGGTACTGAAGCACCAGCAGGTGACGGCTGGGAGCGTGATCCGGATGTTTTGGACACATGGTTTTCATCTGCTCTATGGCCATTTTCAACCATGGGTTGGCCAGAAAAGCTAGACGGTGACTTCGCCCGTTATTATCCAACAAATACATTAGTAACTGGCTATGATATTATTTTCTTCTGGGTAGCACGGATGATGTTCCAGGGGAAAGAATTTACTGGACAACGACCTTTTAAAAATGTCTTGATTCATGGTTTAATTCGTGATGGTGAAGGGCGTAAAATGTCAAAATCATTGGGTAATGGCGTTGACCCGATGGATGTTATTGAAAAATATGGTGCTGATGCATTACGCTGGTTCCTAGTAACGGGGTCAACTCCGGGACAAGATTTACGATTTACTTACGAAAAGATGGATTCGGCTTGGAACTTCATTAACAAAATTTGGAATGCGTCACGTTATGTTATTATGAATTTGGATGAAGATACACCATCTACGTTACCAGATATGAGTCAATTAACATTAGCTGATCAATGGATTTTGTCACGTTTGAATACAGTGGTTACGAATGTAACACGTAATTTTGACAAATTCGAGTTTGGTGAAGCAGGACGTGAGTTGTACAACTTCATTTGGTCTGATTTTGCCGATTGGTATATCGAAATGACCAAGGAAACTTTGAATGGTGATCAAGATAAGGCACCAGTTCAGCAAACATTGGCCTACGTATTGGATCAGACATTACGTCTATTACAACCAATCATGCCATTTGTTACTGAAGCTATTTGGCAGGAAATGCCAGCTCAAAATGGCAGCGAAGCCGATTTTGCTATTGTAAAATATCCGGTCGTGCACGAAGAGTTAAGCAATCCTGACGCAGAACAAGCCTTCAAATCGTTGCAGGATTTGATTGTAGCTGTTCGTAATATCCGAGCAGAAGCAAATGCACCAATGTCTACACCAATTGATTTAATGATTCAAACCACGGATGATAGTTTGAAGCACATTTTTGAAGCGAATGCTGATTACATTAATCGTTTTGCTCATCCTAAAACGTTAACAATCAGTGATGATGTGCAAGCTCCTAATTTGGCAATGTCACAAGTAATTTCAGGTGCTGAAATTTATGTTCCACTGGCTGAGCTGATTGACATTGACGAAGAAATAACACGCTTACAAACTGAAGTGAAAAAATTTGCTGGGGAAGTAAAACGAGCTGAAGGAAAACTAGGAAATGATAAGTTCGTTTCTGGGGCCCCTGAAGCGGTTGTTGCTGCGGAAAAAGAAAAATTAGCTGATTGGCAAGCCAAACTTAACGCAACAGAAGAAAGATTACAGACATTAAAAGCAAATCAATAGAAATTATAAAATCACTCTTAACAGGGTGATTTTATTTATTATTTGACAAGGTAATGAGCAATAGTTTTGTATGGTAAAAAAATCAAGTAGTGGACTTTTTTCTTAAATTCGATACAATAGTTAGAGTATAAAATAGCGTGTAATATATGGCAGTATGCAATTTTTTAAGGAGAGTTACAATGTCCGGAAGTAAAATACTCGCAAGTGCACATTATGTACCTAGAGACATCGTGACTAATAATGATTTAGCAAAAATCATAGATACCAGTGACGAGTGGATTCAGGCTCATACTGGTATCAAAACGCGACATATATCATTGCAAGGTGAAAATACGAGTGATTTAGCGACACGTGCCGCGGAGTCAGTATTGAGCCAAACTGATATTAAACCAGAAGATATTGATTTAATTATTGTAACAACATTTACCCCAGATGGATTGGCACCGTCAACGGCAGCATTAGTACAGCGCAATTTACATGCTGAAAATGCTTGGGCCTACGATATTGTAACAGCTTGCTCAGGGTTTGTTTTTGGATTAAGCACAGCTGACAAGTTTATTAAATCTGGTCAATATAAGAATGCATTAGTCATTTCTGCGGAAGTCAACTCCAAAATGATGGATTTCAAGGATCGCACCAGTACTGTCTTTTTTGGAGACGGTGCAGGAGCAGTGCTGATGACAGCTGATGATGCCGGTGTTGTGGAAGCTGAAAAAATGCACACAATCGGGAATGCCGATGTTGTACATTCAGGGCGAATAGCACCACTGACAAGTCTATCTGTGGATAACTATCCAAAAATAGATGCTTTTTCACAACAAGGACGTAATGTATTTGATGAAGTAACAACTATTGTTCCAGATCATATCCGCAATTTTTTGAGTGAACATAATTTATCAACTAGTGATATTGATTACTTTATACCCCATCAAGCAAATTTACGTTTGATCGAGTATATTGCAAATGATCTCGGCGAACCAATGACAAAGTTTTCAACAAACGTTGTTACGAATGGTAATACATCATCTGCTGGGATCGCTATTGGACTAGATGAATTAAATAAGTCAGTTAGCTTAAAAGGAAAACGGGTATTGCTAACTGGATTCGGTGCTGGCTTTACTTATGGCAGCATGCTTTTACAATTTTAAAGAAAACCTTAAGAGTTTTAGTTGGATTTAATAATATTGAAATGGTGAAAAATGCAAAATGAAGCGTACTTTTTCACCATTTTTATGTGGAATGAGTTCATTTTTAAATTATTAAAAGGTCTTAAAATACCTATGTATCAACGTTTATTCGAGTATGACATATTTCAGTAATATTGTTACAATATTGATATAGTCGCACAATACACACGTTACAACAAACGGATATACTAATTAATGTTATTAAGATTTGCTTAACAGTAAATCTAAAATTTAATTATTACGAGTTAATACAATTCATTCAGGAGTTACATAAGAATATGGGTAAATTTTTTAAGAAGACTTTATTGACTACTGCAGCTGGTGCTGCGGCCTTTGTTGGTGGACATGCAGCAGCTTCTGCTGATACAGTAGAAGTGCAATCAGGCGACACTTTGTCAAAGATTGCAGCAGCAAACAATACTACTGTTGATGCGTTAGCTAAGGCTAATGGAATTAGCAACAAAGATTTGATTTTAGCAGGTTCATCACTAGAAATTAACGCAACACAAGAAGTTTCTGGTTTATCAGAAGACGGTACATCATATACAGTGCAATCAGGTGATACATTATCAAAGATTGCTGAAAAAACTGGTGTAGATGTATCAGTATTGTCTTCATTGAATAGTTTGTCAAATACTGACCTTGTTTTGACTGGACAAGAATTGTCATTGAAGGCTTCAACTACTCAAGCAACCAGTTCAGCTGCTACAACTGTGACAGCAGCTTCTGCACAATCTTCATCGGTTGACACAAGTAATTTGAAATATATTGCAGCAGCTGATACAGACAGCAATAACTTTATGACGCTTGATGAATATAATACATATGTTGCAAATGGTGGCTCAACATCATCAGCTGCGACAGAATCATCAGCTACAGAAGATATCACATATATTGCAGCAGCAGATTCAGATAATGATGGTTACATGACAATGGCTGAGTATAATGCATACAAAGCTAACGGTGGGTCATCATCAGCGCAAGCCACCACATCAACGGCCTCATCTTCAGCAAGCACATCAAGTGCTTCATCATCAACTAGTGACAATATCACTTATGTTGCTGCGGCTGACACTAATAATGATGGCTACATGACAATGGCTGAGTACAATGCGTACAAGGCTAATGGCGGTTCAACATCTAGCGCATCATCAGCTTCTTCGTCAACGCAAACGACAACTACTAATACTACTGCCACTGCAACAACAACTAACGTTTCAACTGGTAGCACAACGGCAGATGCAACAATCAACGCATGGAATGCAAAGCGTGCAGAATTAGGATTATCACCCGTTACAATTTCTGCATCATTGACTTCACAAGCTCAAAGTCGCGCACAATCAATTGGAACATCGTCAAACTGGTTTAGTACACATATGTCTTCCGGTACTGCTGAAGTTGTTGCAAATGGTTTTGGTGCTGGATCTTCTGTTATTAATGCTTGGTATTATGAAACAGGTATGGTGAACGGCGGGCACACAGCATTTATTGTTAACCCTAACTTCACACAAGCAGGTGTTGGCTATTACAACGGTTGGATTGTTATTAACGCACAATAATATGCAAAATGATTATTTAAAATTAGCATTAGATAACTTAGGAAAAACATTCAACGACTACAATAGTGGTCGTTTTGTTGCTCAACAGCTTATGAGAGCGCAAGTACCATTACCCGAAGGATCGCATTGGGATGCTTCACCAGCGCATCTCATTAAACAAATGCATCATTTATTGGGCGTTTTACAAGCGACACCAGGAGATTTGCTATTTTGGGGCACACAGAATGCACCATATGAAGTGGGTATTTATGTCGGTGGGAACCACTTTATTGCTGTAAATAACGGGGACCATGTGGCAAAAATTCAAACGTTATCAAGAAACTGGTATCCATGTATTGCCGGTTCTATATTTTGACACACAATTGTCATTTAGATGTTTGTTTTGTTACAAAAGAAACTCCTTTGATATATTGACAACAAAGTGCAAAGTACAGAAAATATCCATGACACAGCGGATTGCTATACTAGGAATTGTCGAGAAGACGGAAAAGAATTTAAATTAAAATATATTACTGAATATGAGTCCCTATTAGGAGTTTGACTATTATGAAAAAATCTACTATTGCTAAATCTGTCGTTACAGCTGCCGGTGCTTTTGCCGTTGCTGGTGCTGCTCAAGTTTCTGCTAATACTGTATCAGTTAAAGCTGGTGACACACTTTACAAGATTGCATCAGCAAACGGTACAACTGTTGACGCTTTGGTTAAAGCTAATAACATTTCAAATGCTAATTTGATTTTTGTTGGACAGCAACTACAAACTGCATCTTCATCATCAACTACTACACAAAGTTCATCATCAGAGAGCTCAACTACAACAACTTCATCATCTAATGGTTCATACACTGTTAAGTCAGGTGATACATTAAACAAGATTGCAGCAGCAAATGGTACAACGGTAGCAAATTTGGTAGCAACTAATAACATTTCAAATGCTAACTTGATTACTGTTGGTCAAACATTGAAGTTATCAGCTTCATCAACTTCAAGCTCAACAACAACGCAATCATCAACTACGACAACTCAAACAACATCAAATAACACAGCAACTGCCTCAAATGGTTCATACACTGTTAAGTCAGGTGATACATTAAACAAGATTGCGGTAGCAAACGGTACAACAGTAGCTAACTTAGTAGCTGCTAATAACATTTCAAATGCTAATGTGATTACTGTTGGTCAAACTTTAAAGTTGTCAGCATCATCTGCTTCAACTTCAAGTTCATCAACTGCAACAACATCACAATCATCAAGTTCTACACAATCATCATCAACTTCTAATAATACTGCTTCAACATCAAATACAAGCAATACAAGCAACAGCTCATCAACTTCAACAACAGCTGATGCTACTATTAATGCTTGGAATGCAAAGCGTGCTACTCTTGGCTTGTCACCAATTAAGATTTCAGCTTCATTGACAGCACAAGCTCAAAGCCGTGCACAAGCTCTTGCAACATCATCTAACTGGTTTGGTTTGCATGAATCATCATCAACTCCTGAAGTTGTTGCTAATGGTTTTGCTGCAGGTGCAACTGTAATTAATGCTTGGTACTATGAAACAGGTATGGTTAACGGTGGTCACACTGAATTTATTGTTAACTCTAGCTTCACCGAAGCTGGTGTAGGTTATTATGACGGATGGATCGTCATTGACGCACATTAATAACACCAAAAAGTGGATAGTTGCTATCCACTTTTTTTGTGTTCTCATGTATAGTAGAGTGCAGAGGTATAAAAAATGTTGTACAAATTTACTGAATTAACAAAAGAAGAATATACAGAATTTGAAAAGCAAAGTTCTGTGGGTACCTTTTTACAATCAGGTGAACAAGCTGAATTATTACAAAAACGAGGCTATAAAATATGGTTGTTAGGTATCAAAGCTGACGACAAGGTAGTGGCTGCAGCGTTGGTCATGCGTGAAAAGGTACATATGGGATACATCTTTTCAATTGATCGTGGGCCATTATTGGATTTTGAAAATCATGAATTGTTGGCTTTTTTCATGTCTAATTTCGTAAAGTTTTCACGCGAGAATAAAGGGCTTTATATTGAAGTAAGGCCAAATGTGACTTTGAAAATGACGAATAACCATGGCGATCTTCTAGGTGAAGAGAATACGGTGTTTATCGAAGAGATGAAAAAGCTTGGATTTACTCATTTGCCATTTGTAGATGGTTTCACTACAGCTGGTTCTCCAGAATGGGAGTATATCAAAGATTTGTCAGAATTAACCGATGAGAAATCTGTTCGTGCCTCGTATAATAAGAAGGCTCAGTATTATTTAAAAAAGAATGCTCAGTTCGGTATCCGTTTACGTCAATTAACACGAGATGACTTGCCAGATTTTAAGGAATTAACACAAAAAACTGCCGATAGGTTACATTATAAAGATAAAAACTTGAATTTTTATCAAACAGTATATGATGTGTATGGCGATGAGGCAACATTTGTCTTTGCTGAACTAAACTTTGACAACTATATTAAGGAAGAGAATGAAAAAATCTCTGAATTAGATGCCAAACTGGCCAAAATTAATCAGAAGATCGAAAAATATCCTACGAATGATAAATTTAAGCGTCAGTATGCTGAATTTGATGATCAAAAAAATCAACATAGCAAGCGCATATTAAAAGCGGAACAACAGAAAGAAGCTGCTGGTAAATCGACAGTCGTCGTCGCTGGTGCATTATTTATACAGCAACCTCAAGAAATGAATTATCTGTATTCAGGCACTTATGAAGAGTATATGGACTATTACGGCCCTTATCAAATACAAGACGTTATGATCAACAAGGCAGTTCAGGCAGGACTCAAGCGCTATAACTTCTACGGCATTGCTGGAAAGTTCGATGGTAGCGATGGTGTACTAGGATTCAAAACGACTTTTGAGGGACAAGCACGTCAACTGGTAGGAAACTTCATGATGCCTGTTAATCCCTTTAAATATGGCGTCTATCGATTGCTCAAAAAAATGATGGGCCGTGCTTAAAATGAGCTTTTTTAGCGAGTAAAACCCGTTTTGTGGTATGGTATATAAGGTAATTATTAAATTGGCGGTACACAATACTTATGAAACACAATCCATATCTAGAAGAGCGAGATAATAAAAATGACGCACGTGCTAACTTACCAACACGTCTGCGAATTTTGTTGTTTATATCGTTTATACTAATGGTTGCCCTAGTTGTACAATTAGGGTTTTTAACGATTAAGCAGGGAGCCAATTATTTGGCTGAAGTCAACCGAAGTGAAGAGACCGTTGAAAAAGGAAATACACCACGAGGTTTAGTTTACGACTCAACCGGCCGTGTTCTGGCTGGAAACAAGGCGCAAACGGCGATTACATTTACGCGTGGTACTAATATTACTTCTAGCACAATGCGAAGCACTGCAATTAAACTTGGAAAATATTTGACAGTTGATACGACCCGCCTCAGTGATCGTTCTAAAGCTGACTTTTATTTGGCTGACGCAACTAACGCGGCTAAGGTGCAGAAACGCGTTGCTAAAGAACATAAGAATGGTAGTAGCCTGACGACATCAGAGATTAATAGTCTGTCGGTAAGTTATGTAGAAGAGCATAACTTGCTTTCAAAAGTTAGTGATAATGATGCAATGATATTTCAGCGGATGAGCGGTGCTTATTCATTGTCAACGACATTTATCAAAGAAGACGATGTGACAGAAACAGAATTAGCGGAGATTGGCGAGCGTTTAAGCCAATTCCCTGGTATTAAGATAGGTACAAGCTGGGCAAGACAATATCCTGAAGGAAACGATTTTAAGGCTTTGATTGGTACAGTAACTAGTGAAGATAATGGGTTGCCAGATGATAAGTTACACACACTCTTAGCACAAGGATATTCACAAAATGAATCAGTTGGTAGTTCTAATTTGGAATCTAGCTATGAATCCTTATTGAAGGGATCAGCCTCACAGACTGTAGTTACAACTGCTTCTGACGGTACGGTAAAATCATCTTCTGTAAAATACAAAGGGCAGTCTGGAGATAGTCTTAAATTAACCATTAATGCTGACTTTCAGAAAGAAGTTCAGAAAATTTTGGAAGACAATTTACCAACTGGGGATGTTCAAGGTGCTTATGCTACAGTAATGAATCCCTATACTGGCGGTATCTATGCTATGGCAGGCGTAGACAGAGATTACTCAACCGGAACAAAAACAGCTGATCCGTTGGGAAATATTAACCATGCTATTGTCATGGGATCTGTGGTTAAGCCGGCGGTATTAGCTACAGCTTTCCAAAAAGGTGTGATTACTCCCTCAAATTCTACATTGTTGGATCAAGCTATTAAAATTGCGGGAACACCAACAATCACATCATATTGGAATAAAACAGGTACGCCTGTTTCAGTTGATGCACAAACAGCCTTAGAGCGTTCTTCGAACACTTATTTCGTTCAATTGGGTATGAAGATTGGTGGACAGACTTATAGCTCGGGATCGGCATTAGCATTGAATTCTGATGCCTTTCAGACATTACGTAATGGGTTAGGACAATTCGGATTAGGGACAAAAACAGGTATTGATGTCAGCGGAGAAACTGCTGGTTATCGCGGAGATACTACAGGGTCAAATATTGGTAAATATTTGTACGAATCATTTGGTCAATATGACACCTATACAACACTTCAACTTGCACGATACGTTTCTACAATTGCTAATGGTGGGTATTTGATTCAGCCTCATTTGGTAAGCTCAATATTACAAAGTTCAACTAATAGTTCAAAAAAGCGTACAGTGTGGACAGCCACACCGAATATACAAGGGCAAGTTCAGTTGGATTCTGACGAATGGAAAGTAATCCATGAAGGAATGAATCGTGTTGCAAATGGTACGGACACGTACAATACTGGTGGAACAGATATACATAAACTTGAACCACATGTTTATGCTAAAACAGGAACCGCCGAAACAACAACCAATGGACATACGACTTATACAGAATCCATTGTTGCTTATGTACCGGGACAACCGATGGTCATGGCCATGGCTATCCCAGGTATGAATAATTATTTAGATGGTACCAATGGTAAGATTGCGGCAAAAATAATTAATGCTTACTGGAAGTATGTTCAAAATAAACCATAACTTTATAAAAAAGACAGTAATCATGATTACTGTCTTTTTTATTCTTACCTATTTTGCTATATTTCTAAATAGATGTTATAATCTATTTAGAAATATAGCAAAATAGGTAAAGGAAAGAAATAATGAGTTTACAAAATACACTGAAAGCGATTTCGAATCCTGTCAGGCGTGATATTCTTACGCTACTGAAAGAAGGGCCTCAGTCAGCGGGAAGCATTGCGGATCATTTTGAATTGAGTAAAGCAACAATATCATCACATTTAGCCCAATTAAAACAAGCTGATTTGATAAGAGAAGATAAATATAAAAATTTTATTTATTATGAATTAAATTTATCTGTGTTTGAAGAAGCCACATTATGGTTGAAAGGATTTACTAATGAAAAATAAAAAAAGCTTTTTACCACTAATTATTACCTTGTTACCCATTTTTTATGGGCTAATATTGTGGACGAAGCTGCCAGTTGAGCTTCCAATCCATTTTAATATTAACGGAGAAGTGGATAGATATGCTAATAAAGTATGGCTTATCATTATTTGGCCAATAATAGCAACACTCTTGCACCTGTTTCTAATTATTTATCGTACGAAAATAGTTGCTCGTAGTCAAAATAATAAAATGCATACAATTATTAGTTGGTCTATTCCATTAGGCAATAACATTTTATTATCTTATATATTTGCTTATGGATTAGGTAATCACATCAATATAACTAGTATATTGTTGCCGACTATTGGCATTTTATTTATAGCATTAGGTAACTACATGCCCAAAACACAGCGAAATCGCTTTGTTGGGATACGAATACCAACCGCGCTGAATAATGATATAAATTGGTTTAAGACGCAACGTATTGGTGGTTTGATGTTTGTTGTTGGCGGGTTTATGATGATTGGTGGTGGTTTTTTAGGAATGATTTCTGAATTTTGGACTATAGCATTAATGATTCTGTCCTTAGTATTAATTACTGTCGTACCGATTATTTATTCGATTAGATCAAGCCATAAAGCTTAACTTGAGTCGGCATAGTAGTGTTTTTCACATTTGATCAAACAGAAGAAATAAATAAGAAACTAAAATATTTAAAGGAAAAGATTGAAAAAGAACATGACTATTGTATACTAGATTACAACTAGTCAAAAGTAGTGTACTAATTTAACTATTTTTAAAAGGGTTGCATATTAAACGACATAGTAAATTCAAAAGAGGGAGAAAAAGTATGTCATTTTTAGAATTAAAAGATATTCATAAATCCTATTTTTTAGGAAAAGATGAATTTCCAGTTTTGAAGGGGATCAACTTATCATTTGATAAAGGTGAATTTGTTTCCATTCTTGGTGAATCAGGTGGCGGTAAATCAACACTAATGAATATTATTGGTGGCCTTGATCGAAACTTTTCAGGTGATGTGTTGATCAACGGAAATCGATTAGATCATAAACAAGAAAAGAAGTTAGATGTTTATCGTCGTGAGACGATTGGCTATATTTTCCAAAGCTTTAACCTAATTAATTATCAAACGAACTTGGAAAACGTTGAAACCAGCTTAAACATGACTACTTTATCATCCGCGCAACGTAAACAACGTGCCATGGAATTATTGGAAAAAGTTGGTTTGAGCGAGCATGTTCATAAGTATCCATCACAACTTTCCGGTGGTCAAAAGCAGCGTGTCGCCATTGCGCGTGCGTTAGCAGCAGATCCTGATGTCATGATTGCTGATGAACCAACGGGCGCATTAGATTCTGTGAATACCACTGAAGTACTGGAGCTTCTTGAGCAAATCGCCCAAGAAGGTAAATTGGTTATTGTTGTTACGCATTCACAAGCGGTAGCTAATTACGGAACGCGTATTTTGCACATGGCTGATGGAAAAATTGATGAAGAAAAAAATTTGAAAGACAAGTTTGAGGCACCATCGGCACCTGATCGGTTAACATCGAGACCGTTGTCAACTAGATCAGTTTGGGACATGGCCTTTGATCATTTGAAGTATAAAAAATTACAAAACTTTTTGATTATTCTCGGATCGGCTATTGGTGTTTTCTCGGTAATACTATTCCTCGGATTGGGTAATGGTATTAAAGGGTATATTAATAATCAAGTTAGTTCGTTGGCTAACCCTAACTATCCAACTGTTGTTAAGAACACGTTAGATGATGATGATGCGTCAAGCAATGAACGTGTTCAAGCCAGAGCGCAAGCATCAACAACAAATTACTCGTCGATTGTTTTTTCTGATAATGTAATTAAAAAAGTTAGTAATGTAAAAAATGTTGCCAAGACTTATCAAGGATATGAGTTTAATGGTGCTGTATTCAAGTACGGGAAAGCACAATCACAGGCTGGTACGCAGGTACAAACATGGTCACCAATCTATGCCGACAAAGTCATCAAGGCGGGGCACAAGCCATCTGGTGACAATGAAATTGTGATTGACAAAACATTTGCTCAAAAAGCTAATAAAAATTGGAAATCTTTGATTGGTAAGAATATCACGTATACTTACGTAGCTTATAATCAAAATAATCAAGCAGTTCCTGTGACATCAACAATGAAAATTGTTGGAATCACTGACGGCGGACAAGCTGGTACAGTGTTTGCAACTACATTTGCTGCAATGAAAAAAGACTTAGCAAAGGCTAATGCCATGACCGAAGCTAACTATTTGACATTAAAGGTTAATGATACGGAAAACGTAAAGTCAACAGTGAGTGCGGTTAACAAAATCAAGGATAATGGTAAGCAAGCCGTCGTGGCAGTATCCATTGGTAGTGTGCTAGACACGATTAACACAATTACAAGTTTGGCTTCATATGTATTGGCTGCCATTGCCGGAATTTCATTGATCGTATCAGCGATTATGATTATTGTGACAACTTATATGTCTGTTTCTGAACGTACCAAAGAAATCGGTGTATTGCGCGCACTTGGTGCACGTTCAAAAGATATTCGTGGTTTATTTACAAATGAAGCGCTGTTAATGGGAATCATTTCAGCTGTTCTTGGTATTGTCACAGCTTATCTAGGACAATTTGCTATGAACGCAGCTTTGTATGGCTTAATTAAATTTGATATTGTACAGGTTTCTCTTGGTAATGTTATATTTGCGGTAGTGATTTCTCTTGTTATCGCTCTAGTTGCTTCATTTGTTCCTTCGCGTCGAGCGGCTAATTTGAATACGATTGATGCATTAGCAGCTGATTAATATGTTGAACAAAAAACATTCACTTCTTGTGAGTGTTTTTTTGTTATTGATTAGACATGTTATAAACAAAAATGTCAACAAAAGCTCTAAAATAAATCGGCTAACCTAATTAATATGGCGTTATTATTAACTTAATTGTATTAGCGCCATTCTTGGTTTTAATGGTATAATATTAAATCAGGATATCCCTGGGGGTACAAAACAATGGATAATAACATGAGTCGAATGGCACGTCAAAATCAAGCGCCAAGACCAGACGATAAGCAACCACGAAAACCTAAAAGACGACATAAAAAATGGCGTTGGATTGTTAGTATAATTGTTATTCTGTTGATTATTGGTGGCGTTGTGATATCGATGCTATTGAGTAATATCAAAGAATCGGTTGATACAATGCATCGTAGTGCGAATATTACAAAAGCTCGCGATGTTAACCAAGTCTTAAAAGATGGCAAACCATTTTCAATTTTAGTACTAGGTACAGACACAGGTGCTTTAGCACGTGATCGAACAGGGTTAACCGATTCTATGATGCTAATCACTGTTAATCCAAAATCTAAAACAACGACAATGTTGTCAATCCCTCGTGATATTATGGTTTCAATTGTCGGTCGAGAAGATACTTTTCCACAAAAACTTAATGCTGCATTTCCAATTGCTGGTGTTGGGGCAACGATGTCTACGTTGCAAAACTATTTGAACGTACCAATTGACTTTTACGCTCTGGTTAACATGGGCGGACTTGAAAAAGTTATTGATCAAGTAGGTGGCGTGAAAGTTAAGTCTCCACTAACATTCACTTATCAGCCTGAAAATGACAAGTCTGATGTTTATAAATTTTACAAAAATCAAGAAAAATATGAATATGCCTCTGATGGTAAGAATTTTAAAACGTATACGACAATGGATGGCTACGCCGCGTTGTCATTTTCAAGAATGCGTTATGACGATCCAGAGGGAGACTACGGTCGACAAAAGCGTCAACGGCTAGTTTTGAAAGCTTTGGTTAAAAAATCAGCCAGCGCTAAAACTCTACTGAATGCAAAGTTTATGAAATCAATATCTAAAAATGCAGAAACAGACTTAACTTATAATAATGTGACAAAAATTGCTTTATCTTACATGGCAGCCACTAAAAATCAGAAATCTGATCATTTACAGGGCGTTGGTGATATGTATAATGGTGTGAGTTACCAAATGGTGAAAGCATCAGAAAAGCAACGTGTTACAAATCTACTACGCAAGTCATTAAACTTGGGCAGTAAAACAACAGGCACACAGTTTGGTAGTTCGGTACCCGTACTATCTTATGGCGTTGCTGAATATAACTTAAATGTTATTGGTGAAACATTAGACGCGCAATAAAAAAATACTTCCCTCATATTTGTTTGAGGGAAGTATTTTTTTATTTGAATTACTCACGTGTTTTTGCTTTGGTAAAGGGAATGCCATCGCGCCAAAGATAGCCACGATAGTAGCTTTCCATTGATATAATCTGTGTTAACGAGGTGAGTGGTAGTACCCATTTTAGCCAAACCATATCTGTCTTGAAAAATGGGATAGCCATCATGGCAGCAGTCACTAAATAAATTAAAGCCCGCCCCTTTAGTGATAGTTGCCGATCAAAAACAGCTTCGTCAACGTACTTTTGATAATATTTATTGTTGTGTAGCCAACTATCTAGCTTTTTAGAAGATTTAGACCACAAAATTGCGGTTAGGACATAAAATCCTGTTGTTGGCAAGCCGGGAATCCATATCGCGATGGTACCAATAGCAAAACTGAGCGCCCCAAGGGCAATTAATAGTATTTTCATATATATAGTGTACCATCACATGGTACAATTAAACTAATAAAATTGATTAGGATGTCTATATGAGCTATTTAGCAATCGTTGATCTTGGTAGTAATTCTGCCAGAATGGTAGTCGAAGAGCTGCATGATGATGGTACTCATACTGAGTTAATCCGCGAAAAAAGAGACACGCGCATTGCTCAAAATATGGGAGAAGAACTACTACTAAAAGAAACACCAATTTTGCGTACTATTGAGGCGCTAAAATATTTTCAATCTAAATATATCAATTTTCATCCGAAAGTCCGTGCGATTACAACGGCAGCAGTTCGTATGGCTAAAAATCAAACTGAGGTTTTAGATCGTGTCGCACGAGAAACGGGAATTCAGTTTCAAGTTTTGACGGGTGATCAAGAAGCATATTATGATTATTTGGGTGTGATCTCAACCTTAAATGTTACCGAGGGTGTGATTCTAGATACTGGTGGTGCTTCAGTTGAATTGATTGCTGTGGATAATCGACGCAGCAAGGAAGCTGTAAGCTTATCTTTTGGTGCAGTTACTTTATCAGAACAATATCACTTAGCTAATAATATCATGCCGAACAATCTGGCTTCCGCAAGTGATTATATATTAAGTCAGTATAACACGTTGCAGTGGTTGGAAACGCAATACCAAAAGCCAGTTATTTTATTAGGTGGGGCAAATCGTTCGCTCGCGCGTATGGCACGTACACGACTTGGTGAAACCGAAGTAAGTATGATTCATGGATTTGAGATGCCAGTTGACTTAGTTGAGCAGATTTTTGAAGAAATCCGACAGATGACACGAAAAGAACGTGAGAAAATTGCCGGATTAGAAACTTCTCGCGCTGATATTATCGTCAGTGGCTTACTACCATTATTGAATCTTATGAGAAAAATTAATTCACCTAAAGTTATATTTTCAGAAAGCGGGGTTCGCGAAGGTCTAATTGCTGAGACTTTAGCACAGCAGGATGAGTAAAAAATTTTATGAATTAACACCCGATGAGCGTTTACTCGCATTAAATTTAAAAGAAGATATACGATTATCATTTTCAAGTCGTCAAAGCCCAGTTAACGCTCAAATGGTTGAGAATTACATTAGTGATTTTCGCATGCCAATGGGCGTTGTTCATGATATTCTGATTGATGAACAACATTTTAGTGTGCCGATGGCTATTGAAGAACCAAGTGTGATTGCAGCAGCTAATAATGGTGCCAAAATGTTATCTAATGGGGTTCATGTCATCATGGCGGATACTGCTATGATCGGCCAAATGCTGCTGGTTGATGCTGCTGGTGTGGATGAATTCATTAACTTACATCGCGATGAGATTTTTGCTAAGGCAAAGCAAGCCAAACCATCGATTTATAAACGCGGTGGTGGTTTGCGTGATGTTCGAGTAAGAAACATCTCGAAAACGGAAACGAGTGTTGACTTTATTATCGACACAAAAGACGCAATGGGCGCTAATATTGTTAATACAATTTTAGAAGCAGAATTACCATTGTTTGAAAAGTTCATACCTTTAGGTGTGATTTTATCTAATTATGCCACAAATCAATTGGTCACAGTGACTGGTGATGTCGATTTTGAGCGCATAGGTGGTCGTGAAGTAGCTCAGAAAATAGTCGCATTAAACCATTTTTCCAAAAACGATCCTTACCGTGCAACTACGGAGAATAAAGGTCTTTTTAACGGCATTAGTGCTGTGGTTTTGGCGACGGGTAATGATTGGCGAGCTGTAGAAGCTAGTGGTCATGCCTATGCAAGTCGTGATGGTCAATACCGTGGTTTAGTAACTTGGACAATTTTAAACGGTAAACTTCATGGTGAGCTGACATTGCCTATATCTGTTGGCACGGTTGGCGGTGCAATTTCGGCTATGCCAGATGCTAAGCAGGCCTTGTCAATCATAGGTGATGTGAATGCTGACACACTTCGTGGTGTGATTTTATCTGTTGGGTTGGCGCAAAATTTAGCAGCCTTAAAATCAATTGCCTCAGGCGGTATTCAACGGGGACACATGCGAATGCAGTATCGCGCGTTAGCGATGCAAGTAGGCGCAAAAACTGATGAAATTGCCGCAGTAGTATCACGGCTAATATCCCTCAGTCATGTGGATGCAAGTGTTGCCAAAAAAATATTAATGGAGATAAGAAATGAACCCAAAAATTAAAGATTTATTGGATAACGTTAATGGTGTCTATCCAGGAACTGTGATGACACGTGTTAATGGAGGAGAGACTGGGGAATTACATATCGACCAAGTTTCACAAGAAATTTTAGGACAACGTTTGCTAATAGAAATTGCTAACAAAACTGAGAGTGATTTCTTGCTTGGTAATGAGTTATTAAAAATGCTATTAACATTAAATGGCATTGCCCCACAAGTATTTTTTGCGCTAACATTCAATGATGGAAAATTAGACGATCAGCTGATACAAATTGCAACGCGCATGCATCGTACAGTTGTTCATGCAATCACCTATCGTGAATTAGCTAAGCAAGGCATTACAACTTCTGC
This sequence comes from Leuconostoc sp. C5, assembly GCF_056530425.1. Taxonomy (NCBI): domain Bacteria; kingdom Bacillati; phylum Bacillota; class Bacilli; order Lactobacillales; family Lactobacillaceae; genus Leuconostoc; species Leuconostoc sp. C5. The sequence goes on from NZ_CP134351.1 coordinate 290,501, forward strand.
GACGGTAAAGGCTTATTTTTCTGGGCTTAACGCTGAGTTAACGCCTGAAAATGGTGAAGTGGATGATGAAAGTTTATGGCGTTTACTCATGATCTTGGATGCATTAGTATTTGCTAATACGATTTCTGACAGCAGTTTTGTTGCCGAGTTGCAACAAAAATATCCGCTAGCTTACACGGCCGCGAGTTCGCTTATTAAACCTGTAATGGCAGCTGATCTGAAGCAGGCACGTAATATTCGTCATCAAATGGTTTCTTTGTTTGAAGGCATTGACGAAGTATTGACAAGATGGGGCAAACCTACTGTAAACGCTAAAGAATATGTCACATTAACAAGTGTCTTGTCAAAACGTCAATTAGATTTACCAGTTAATCAAGTATTTACAATATATCATTCGGAAATGACCGATTTTCAGACGCAGAAGACAGCTTACGTTGGGCTAAGTAAAAATGATAATCAAAATAGTTTTGTAGTATCGCCACCGGATAATGAAGCTGATAAACCAACCTTTTTCAAAGAACTGTATGCTCTAAAAGTGTCGGAACTATTCCAAAAGTTAGCGCTACCTTACATTGAAAGAGACTAAATTAATTATTATCAGTTAACATTCATAAAGAAAGGATATTCATGTTAGTCACAGCAGAAATTCAAAAGCGCTTTGACAACGCCAAAAATATTGTATTCATGACCGGAGCGGGTGTTTCAACTTTATCAGGAATACCGGATTACCGTTCTAAAGGTGGTATTTATGATGGCATTAGTTTGCAACCTGAATACCTATTGAGTGCAACAGCTTTTCATAATGAGCCCGAAAAACAGTATCAATTTATGATTGATAATATGTACTTTCCCGAGGCTGTTCCAAATGTTATTCACAAAAAAATGGCAGCTTTAACTCGACAAGGTAAGGCCAAAATTATCACGCAAAATGTTGATGATTTGCATGTCAAAGCGGCATCGGATCCAGAAAAATTGATCCGTTTTCATGGCTCATTATATGATGTGTATGCGCCTGTTGATGGCCAGAAATCTCCCTATCAGGATTACTTGCATGCAATGAGACGTGCAGACAATGCCCTATTACGTCCGCGAATTACATTTTACGAAGAAATGCCTTTTGACGTTAAAAAATCAGCCCTATGGGTACGAAATGCTGATTTAATTGTTATTGTAGGCACTAGCTTTAAAGTTTATCCTTTTGCTGGATTATTGCAGTATGCTAGTCCGGCAGTTCCGGTGATGTCAATCAATTTTGAACGTATTGCTACGCCATTTGATGTGGATCAGATTGTTGGGGATGCAGGCGAATTCTTTTCAGAGTTAAAAGTTTAAATAAATATGAATACCTAAAAAGTAGCAGATTAATCTGCTACTTTTTTAAATATATGAATTATTTTTCAGATAAAGTGTTAAAATAGAATCGAGGTGAAAATATGAAGAAACCAATGGAGCAGTTAAAAATGAAACAAATGCCTTATTTAATAGGTATTTCTTTAAATATGATTTTTGTTTTATCTGAGTTAGTATTTGCTAAATTAGCACATTCAACCGCACTATTTGCTGATGCTTTCCACAACTTAAGTGATGTATTAGCATTAATGATCGCTTGGCTTGCAGTTGTAGTATTTGGTCTACAAGCCACTAAACGGCATACTTATGGATGGCATAATATGTCCATTTTAGCTAGTGTATTTAATACAATTTTGTTAATATTTGCGGTGATAACGATTTTTTACGAGAGTATTCGTAATTTGATTTTGCCAGAAAATACTGTTACTACAGGCTGGTTAGTGATGGTTGTTGCAGCGGTTGGTATCGTGATTAACTTTGCCACTGCTATGCTTTTTAAAGCATCAGGTGTTCCTGATGAACATGGGCATCACCATGAACAAGATTTGAATGCCAAAACAGCTTACATTCATCTTTTAGCTGATGCTGGTGTGTCGGTTGGCGTGATTATTGCTGGACTTTTAATCCAAGTTACTGGTTGGCACGTCATTGATCCTATCGTATCAATGATTATCGGTGTTATTATTGCCGTGACTTCATGGCCAGTTATGAAATCAACATTTAACTTAGCATTAAATGGGGTACCTGATAATGTGAATGAGTCAGACGTTTTGCGATACTTATCAACACATGAAGGTGTGGAACAACTTCACGACTTACACATTTGGCCTCTTTCTACGACTGAAGCTGCCATGACTGTTCATCTATCTGTTAAAAAGAATGTAGATGAACAAGAATTATTAGCAAATATCTCTAGTGACCTACGAGAAAAATATGATATTAGCCATGTCACCATTCAAATTGAAACAAACGAATTTGATCAGTCTTGTAATGTTATTTGATATAAAGATAAAATTATGTCACGTAACTAATTTGTAATATTTTAATAAAATAGCGTTTTGCCCCTTTAATACAATGTTTTTCTATCATAAAATTGATAATACACAACTTTATTTTTTGTAAGTAAAAAATTTTTGTTGACGAATTTAGAATTGGGTGTATTATAAAGTATGTATTAGAGCGATTATAGCCGAGTTAGGTAATTTTCATAAGCTTTCAACAGCCAAGTTGAATGAAATTCTTTATGAAATTTATTTAGCACTTGATGTTTTATTTTGGTGTTTATCAATTGTCAAAAAGTGAATATTTCACGATATTTCAGTCAAGTCGAAATTCGTTTATTTAGCTCTGAGGAGAAATCTAAAGGAGAGATAGAATGCAAGATTCTACAAGTGTTAATCCGAAACATCACCTTGTTCAAAAAACTGAGGATGATTTAAGTTTATCGGATGTTAATGGTTCCATAGAAGTACCAGAAAATGGGTCATTTTGGCGTAAATTATTGGCCTTTTCTGGTCCCGGAGCCTTGGTGGCCGTTGGCTATATGGATCCGGGTAACTGGGTTACTTCGGTAGCCGGTGGTGCGCAATACCGTTATACATTGTTGTCTGTTGTTTTAATTTCTAGTTTGATTGCCATGATGCTACAGTACATGGCCGGTAAGTTAGGAATTGTTAAGCAAGAAGACTTAGCGCAAGCAACACGTGATCGTACAAATAAAGTTGGTGGATTCGTACTATGGATCATGACTGAATTAGCATTGATTGCTACAGATATTGCCGAAGTTATTGGAGGGGCTATAGCACTTCACTTATTGTTCGGTTGGTCAATGATTGCATCTGTTCTGACCACAGCTTTTGATGTTATTTTGTTGCTATTGTTGATGAAATTTGGTTTCCGTAAAATCGAAGCTATTGTCATGACATTGATCATTACTATTTTGGTTATTTTTGCTTATCTAGTTATTTTATCAACACCACAATTATCAGCACTGTTTGGCGGTTATTTGCCTCAGTTACAGACTTTAAGCTCACATACGCCAATTGGTGGTGGTGATTCTCAGTTAACATTAACATTGGGAATTATCGGTGCCACTGTTATGCCACATAATCTGTACTTGCATTCATCAATATCTCAGACACGTAAAGTAGATAGAAGTAACAAGTCAGAACTTAAAGAAGCTGTTCGCTTCATGACTTGGGATTCAAATATTCAGTTGTCATTGGCATTCGTTATTAACTCATTATTGTTGATTTTGGGTGCAGCATTATTCTTTGGACATGCTGATAAAGTTGGTACATTTGGTTCAATGTATAACGCTTTGAAGGATAATTCAATTGCTGGTGCTATTGCATCACCAATTCTATCAACATTGTTTGCTGTTGCTTTGCTTGCTTCAGGACAAAACTCGACAATCACTGGAACGCTTACTGGTGAAATTGTCATGGAAGGTTTCTTGCACTTGCGCATTCCAATGTGGCTACGTCGTGTTGTTACTCGTGGTTTGGCATTGATACCAGTTGTTGCCTTCACATTGATTTATGGTGGATCTGAAGGTAAGTTAGATGATTTGATGGTTCAATCACAAGTCTTCCTTTCAATTGCTTTGCCATTTACTATGGCACCATTAATCTATTTCACGTCTTCAAAGAAGATTATGGGAGAAGAATTTGCTAATCCAAAGTGGATTGCAACCTTAGGGTGGATTGCATTTGCTGTTCTGACTTATTTAAATGTTCAACTTGTCGTCCAACAATTAATGGGATCTTAATCAATATAGATACTAAGCGATACTAAAGGAGAGATAAAATGAGTGAATTAAACTTAAACATCGAACCAACACAATTTAAGAACATCTTAGTTGGTGTTGATGAATCAGAACAAGGTTACTTTGCTTTGGCAAATGCGATTCATCAAGCTAGCGAAGATGGTGCCACATTGACAATAGCAACAATTCTTGAAATGGGTGACCTATCAGCAATCGAAGCGCTACACCTTGACTTTATCAAGGAAAAGCGTGCTGAATTTGAAGCTAACCTCGTTCGTTACAAGGAATATGCGTTGTCAAAAGGGGCTACGAACGTTGAAACAGTTTTCGAAGATGGTTCTAAAGCTGGAGAAGTATTAGTCCAGAAAATTGCGCCACAAGTAGGTGCTGATTTAATTATTGTGGGTGCGCATTCTCGTGAAGGCTTCTGGGGATCATTAGGATCTCAAGCAGCTTACATTGCTCGCCATGCAAAAGTATCTTCAATGGTTGCACGTAAAGAGAATTAAACATCATTAATGAAAAGTCGCTAGATAGCGGCTTTTTTTGTTTTATTTAATACATTACGATATGGAGGCTGTTATAATTAAAATATGAAAAAAGAAGCCATCATAGAACTTGAAAAAATATTTAAACTATTAGGCAATAAGCAACGTCTGATCATTTTAGAATTGCTCAGAGAGCGCTCGTACAGTGTTTCAGAGATTATCAATTCTTTAGGTATGGAGCAATCTGCTGTATCACACCAATTAAAACTGTTGCGTGAGGCGCAACTTGTTGAAACAGAAAAACGTGGCCGCGAAGTATTGTATGGGTTAAGTGATTCACATATCTTAATTTTATTAGATAATGCGCTTAAACACGTGAGCCACACCATCACAGGAAATGTTAATGATACAACACGTCAAGTCAAACAAGAAAAGCCAAAAAAAGGTTGACGAACAAATATTTTACTGGTATTCTAATATAGTTGTTTAATATTTAACGCCGCTGTGGCGGAATTGGCAGACGCGCTGGACTCAAAATCCAGTGGTGGCAACACCGTGTGGGTTCGACTCCCACCGGCGGCATCAACAAAAGTAGTAAACATAAAGCATTACACAATTATTGTGTAGTGCTTTTTTTGATCGTTATTTTTAAAAATGATGTTTTGTATCGTAAATGTAATACATTTTGTATCGTAAATGTAATACATTTTGTGTGCAAATGTTTTTCATTGTGCTAGAATAAAAAAATAGAGTAAATTTATGATGAGAATGCAGCGAGGAAAATATAATGAAAAATTGGCAAAAACTCACACTTGTGGGAGTAGCCCTTGTAGCGGTAGTTGGTGGCACTCGTGCTGCTGGATTGTGGGGAAATAGTGGGAACAGCAATGATAAGACACTTCGCTTTTCATTACCAACACCACTAAACGGGCTAGATTCAGCGACAATTACTGATGAATATTCGATAACAGTTGTTGGTAACGCTGGTGAAGGCTTAATGCGAGCCGATAAAAATGGCAAGCCACAACCAGCATTAGCTAAGTCAGTTAAGTCATCTAGTGACGGTAAGACCTGGACAATCAAGCTGCGTAATGGGCTTAAGTGGTCCGATGGTAGCAAGTTAACTGCTAAAGATGTTGTGTATGCTTGGCAACGTGCCAATGATCAAAAAACGGCTTCGGAGTATGCCTATTTGTATAGCGGTATTAAAAATGCTGATGCTATTCAGGCAGGTAAAGTTGATAAGAAGGACCTCGGAATTAAAGCGAGTGGGAATACATTAACTGTTTCACTAGAAAAGCCAATGCCACAATTTAAGAGCTTGCTAACATTTCCAACATTTTTCCCACAAAAGCAAAGTTTTGTTGAGAAATATGGCAAAAAATATGGCACAACAGCAAGCAAGACATTATATAATGGTCCGTATACTTTTAAAGGATGGAATGGAACCAATAACAAGTTTAAACTTGTGAAAAACAAGTATTATTGGGATGCAAAAAATGTTAAAACACCTGAAATTGATTTGCAAGTTGTTCAAAAGCCAGAAGTGGCTGTACAAATGTATAAGACGGGTAAGTTAGATTCAGCACTGGTTAATACGCCACAATTGTCACAGGCCAATAAAACAAATAAGGGCTACCGAATAACACCACAAGCCACAACGGTATTCTTAGCATATAATCAATCAGGAAATGTTAAAGCTCTAAATAACAAAAAAATTAGACAAGCACTGAATATGGTTACGAATCGTTCCGAGTTGAATTCCCAAGTTCTATCGGGCACTTCAACACCAGCAACATCATTTACACCTAAAGGCTTAAGTACTGTGAATGGTACGGATTTTGCCACATATGCTAAGCAAGATTATACGTATAATAAATCAGAGGCACAGAAACTATTCAAAGAAGGACTAAGTGAACTAGGTGAAAAGTCGATTACGCTTGAAATTGAAGCTGATACAGACCGAGTAGCAAATGCCAAAGATGTAGTCAACTATCTTCAAGGACAATGGAGTAAAAACTTGCCAGGTCTAAAGGTTACCGAAAAATTTGTACCATTTAAGCAGCGTTTGCAAGATGGAACTGACGCTAATTTCCAAGTTATGCTGACACAATGGGGAGCTGATTATGCCGAACCGACAACATTCCTGGATCTGGCTTCAACTGGCAATGCAAACAATTATAATCATAATTCTAATGCCGATTACGATGCTTTATGGAATAAGGCTAAGGGAGCTGATGCGACGAATGATACAAAGCGAGCTGCTGATGAAAAGGGACTTGAGAAGATTATTCATCAAGAAGCAATTTTGAACCCACTATATTATCAGGCACAGCCAGAATTGGTTAACCCCAACATTACTGGTTTCTATCATCATGCGGTCGGTGTACCACTGGACTTTAAGTTAGCTGCTCGTAAATAATGATTAGATAAAAAAGCACGCTAGAAAGCGTGTTTTTTTATTAGGCAATATGGTAAAAAAGAAAATAAAAAACCACGAAGCAGAATCTAAATCAAACTTGCTTCGTGGTTGCTGCAATCGAATCGACCGCTTTTCCTATTAAGCGGCCAAAACGATTGAGCGTTTTCCGTTAGAATTACTCAAAAGTTATGACCCCCTTTCCTAGATTGCTTATACAATAAATCTACTAAGCAGAAAAGTCAAACCTTTTGTTCTGGTATAATGAATTGAATAATATATAGAGGTAAAATAATGACGATTCCACTTATTTTTGATACTGATCCCGGCATTGATGATGCAGCAGCAATCGCAATTTTGTTAACTAATGATGACTTTGAAGTACGTCTGATTACGTCTGTTGCCGGTAATGTTTCGGTTGATAAGACAACAAACAATGTTTTGAAATTAACACACTATTTTAATCGACCAGACGTTAAGGTGGCCCGTGGTGCTGAGAAACCACTAGTCAAACCATTTAAGGATGCATCAAATATTCATGGGAAGAGCGGAATGCCAGGTTATGAATTTGGCGAGCTTTCTACCAGAACTATAAGTAAAAAAGCTGTAGATGCTATTCATGAAACGCTGAATAGCTATGATGATCAAACGACATTAGTAGCCGTTGGTGCATTCACTAATATCGCAAACTTAATTCAAAAGTATCCACAAGATTTACAAAAAATAGAGCGATTAATCGTAATGGGTGGTTCGCTTACCGGTGGGAATTTAACATCGGTGGCAGAGTTTAACGTATTTACAGATCCGGACGCAGCGAAAATTGTTTTTGAAAGTGATTTGGATATCACAATGATTGGGCTTGATGTTACTGAAAAAGCGTTGTTAACCAAAAAATCTATGTCTGAATTACTTCAGATGAATGGGACCGGAAAAATGCTGATGGGACTGTTTGGACACTATCAAGATGGTTCTAATGCTGGTGGTAAACCAATGCACGATGTCAATACACTTTATTACTTACTGCACCCTGAAAAATACAAATTAGAAGATTTATGGGTTGATGTCGTGACAGATGGACCTGCGATTGGTGCCACGGTAGCTGACATTCTTCATAGTACGCATAGCCAAACGAATGTTCATGTTGCTAAGGATATCGATGTACCTGCATTCAATGCTTGGTATTTACTACAAATTTCTGGTATTTCTGATGGAAATATTAATGCTGGAAGGCTTGAAAATTAAGCGTTTTTTAGGTATTCTGGTATTAGCTGAAACTGGCGTTTTTTCGTGCTGAATTAACTGAAATCGGAGCAGAATATTGACAAACGAAGACTTCATCGAAGCATTAAGTAGTGCTGGTATAACTTTAACAACACAGCAGGTTCGGCAATTTGAACGTTATTACGAGTTGCTGGTCGCAACTAATGAACACGTTAACTTAACGGCTATTACTGAAAAAAAAGACGTGTACTTAAAACATTTTTATGATTCTTTAACTGTAGCAATGTATGAACAAAAGTTAAAAAGCTCTGAAAGCACTTTAATTGATATTGGCACAGGCGCAGGTTTTCCGTCATTACCCTTGAAAATAGCCTTTCCAGACTTAAAAATTACAATGGTTGATGCGTTAAAAAAACGAGTTAATTTTTTGCAAGAAGTGGTTGATACGCTCGACTTAACCGGCGTAGAAATCGTTCACGGGCGCGCAGAAGATATAGGACAAAATCCAAAGTACCGGGAAAATTTCGATTATGCAACGGCTCGAGCAGTTGCCCGTACTAGTGTTTTGGCTGAGTATACATTACCTTTTGTTAAGATTGGTGGCAGATTCTTAGTCATGAAGGGATCAGCTGCCCATCAAGAGCTCCTCGATGGTCAAAAAGCATTAGCTATGCTTGGCGGTCAGGTTAACGAAGAGTTTGTATTTACACTACCAAATGGTGATCAGCGTTATATACAGATAGTAGATAAAAAAACAAAAACACCTAAAAAATACCCTAGGCAAGCTGGAACACCAAGCAAAAAGCCAATCTCATAAATAAAGGAGGCACCTAAAATGGCGCAAATAATTGTATTAGCTAATCAAAAAGGTGGTGTGGGTAAAACAACAACCAGTATCAACTTGGGCGCAGCATTGGCACAAGCTGGACAACGTGTGTTACTGGTTGATATTGATGCACAAGGGAATGCTACAAGTGGGTCAGGTGTTGATAAATCTTTGTTAGAGCACGATAGTTATGATGTAATCGTTGAACAAACGCCACTTCACGAAGTAATCGTAGCGACTGATAATTATGACCTAGTCCCAGCTACCATTCAATTGTCCGGTGCTGAGATTGAACTCGCTAAGCAACCGCAACGTGAGTATCGTCTAAAAACGGCACTTGAAACAGTGCGTGATGATTATGACTTCATTTTAATTGATAATCCACCAGCTTTAGGACTAATGACGGTCAATGCATTTACAGCTGCTGATGCCATTCTTATCCCGGTACAGACCGAATTTTATGCTTTAGAAGGTCTAGGACAACTACTAAATACGATTGAACTTGTTCGGCAGCAGTTTAACCCAGATCTTGATGTTGCTGGTATTTTGTTAACAATGTATGATGGACGAACGAACCTCGCCAAGCAAGTGGCCCAAGAAGTGCGTAGTTATTTTGATGATAAGGTTTATGATACAATCATCCCACGTTCGGTACGCCTGAGTGAAGCGCCATCTTATGGACAAGCGATTATTGATTTTGATCCACGGAGCGTGGGTGCACAAATGTACAACAATCTCGCACAGGAGGTTTTGAAACAATATGGTAAGTAAAAAAGGCGGGCTTGGCAAAGGCATGAATTCACTTTTTGGCGCAAATAATGTGTCAAAAGAAGCCGTTGAACATACAAAGGTGGTTACAAAAGAACAAGAAGCAACGGAACAAGTCGTTAAGTTACCATTGAAAGATATCCAACCTAATCCGTTTCAACCGCGGCATCATTTTGATGAAAGCAAGCTAAAGGAATTATCAGCATCTATTACAGAAAATGGTGTTTTGACACCAATTATTGTACGTCAAATTGGTCAAAAATTTGAAATCATTGCTGGTGAACGTCGTGTTCGTGCTTCAAAATTATCTGGTTTGAAATCAATTTCAGCTATTGTACGCCATGTCGATGATGACACGATGGCAGCACTGGCGTTGATCGAAAATTTACAACGTGATGATTTGGACGCTATCGAAGAAGCACAAGCTTTTGACGCACTTATGACACGCTTGCAAATGACACAGGCAGAAGTAGCTGAAAAAGTTGGTAAAGATCGCGCTACCGTCGCTAACTTACTGCGCCTATTGAAATTGCCGGAATCAGTACAAGTACTGATTCAAGATGGTGAGTTATCAATGGGACAGGCGCGAGCATTACTAGGATTAAAAAAGAAGCCGCAAATCGAAAAAGTAGCAGAAACAGTTGTTTTCCGTGGATTGAATGTTCGTCAAGTGGAAAACTTGGTCAGGCAAATGAATGAGGGTGTACCCGAACCCAATACGAAAGAAATTTCACCCTTTGCTGTTTCTTTGTCTAACCAATTAGAAGAAAAGTTTGGGACCAAGGTCAAAGTCAACGCGGGCCGTAAGGGAAATGGTAAAATTGAAATTAATTATGTTTCCAATGAGGACTTAAGTCGCATTTTGGCATTGTTAGATATTGAGGTGGACTAATGGCAATAGCACCGGACTATAAACTTCATGATATCGTTGAGATGAAAAAGCCGCACGCTTGTGGCGCCAATTCTTGGGAAATTACACGTGTTGGTGCTGATATTAAGTTGTCATGTACGAATTGCGGTAGAGGCATTATGATGTCGCGTTTTGATTTTAACAAACGAATAAAAAAGATTTTACAAGTAGCAAATCAGAAAGAAGAATAAAATGGCACTAACTGCTGGAATCGTCGGCTTACCAAACGTCGGCAAATCAACACTATTTAATGCAATTACTAAAGCTGGTGCTGAAATGGCAAACTATCCGTTTGCTACGATTGAACCAAATGTTGGCATGGTAGAAGTCCCAGATAATCGCTTGGCGCGTATCCAAGAAGTTGTACCTGCTGATAAAATTATTCCAACCACGTTTGAATTTACCGATATTGCTGGTATTGTCAAAGGCGCTTCTCAGGGAGAAGGTTTAGGGAATAAATTTTTAGAAAACATTCGTCAGGTAAATGCTATTGTGCATGTTGTACGAGCTTTTGATGGGGATGAAATTATTCACGTGAATGGGGTAGTTGACCCGTTAGATGACATTGAAACAATCAATACTGAATTAATTTTGGCTGACTTAGAAGCTGTTGACAAGCGTTATTCTAAAGTTGCACGTGCGGCAAAAGGGAATGATAAAAATGCCAAAGCTGAGTTTGTTGTACTAGAAAAAATCAAACCAGTTCTTGAAGCGGGCAAGTCTGCTCGCACCATTACATTTACTGAAGAAGAGCAAAAAATAGTTAAAGGTTTGTTCTTATTGACAACAAAACCTATTTTATACGTTGCCAATTTGGCTGAAGATGATATGGCAGATCCAATGGGATCAAAGTATTTCAATCAAATTAAAGAGTTTGCTGCCACTGAAGGAGCTGACGTAATTGGCTTGTCTGCTAGCGCAGAAGAAGAAATTGCTCAATTGCCAGAAGAAGAAAAAGCTGAATTCTTAGAAATGGCTGGAGTAGAGGAAGCTGGTTTAAATAAGTTAATTCGAGCAGCCTATCACTTATTAGACTTACGAACGTTTTTCACTGCAGGTGGTAAAGAAACTCGAGCATGGACATTCACTGCGGGATCAAAGGCACCCCAAGCTGCTGGTGTGATACACTCTGACTTTGAAAGAGGATTTATCCGTGCAGAAACAATTGCATTCTCGGATCTTGATGAGTTAGGGTCTGTTAAAGCAGTCAAAGAAGCCGGCAAATTACGTTCAGAAGGTAAGGAATACGTTGTACAGGACGGCGATATTATTGAATTCCGTTTCAACGTGTAAATGGCGCTGATCGCGCTGTACATAATATTTTAGGGAGACATTTTATGTCAGAACAAAAAAGAGAATTGACGAAAAAAAATCAGGATTTTATCTTTCAATTTAAAAAGCTGTTAGCTCAAAATAGTAAATTGACTGGTGAACAAATTGAAGGTATTGTGACTGAGGTTGAAAATAATCTTCTTGAAACCCAAGGGAAAGGGCAGACAGCAGCGCAAATTTATGGTACGCCAACAATGGCTGTTCAGCAGTATCTTGATCCTAAGCGAACGGCCAAGAAACTTTTTGATTATAAATTTAGTACTTTGGCACTCGATACATCTTTAGCCATCTTCATGTTATTTGCTGTGGTATTTGGTTTGACATTGTTCTTTTCCAAAAATGCTAGTAACCAAGGTGCGGGAATCGTTTCCTTGCTTCTTATCGCAGCATTGGGTGGCTCAATCTATACAGGTGTAGTCTTAAAGTTAACACCAAATCCTAAAGCAAAAGACAAACAAGAACCAACGAGTCGTCGATGGGTTTACCTGTTAATGGCTGTTGTGGCTTGGCTTGGAGGATTTTTGATATTAGGTATGTTACCGCAGGTAATTAATCCAACCTTACCACCAGTTGTATATATTATTCTTGGTGCCGCAGCATTTGGTGTCTTCCGTTGGAACCGTAAGAAATACGGTTTAACAGGTGGGTTCTTCGCAATCAGTCAATTATCACAGCAAGCACGTTTAGAAGCATCTAAAAAATAGTTACTATTGTTGCAGACATTTAAGAGGATAATATAAATGAAAATTTTAGTAGTTGATGATGACATCGAAATTGCAGAATTACTTGAAATTTACCTAAAAAATGAAGGCTATGAGCCAATTATGGCTGACGATGGTAAAGAAGCACTTTCTAAGTTGAATACAAATCCAGACATTGCTTTAATGATTTTGGATGTTATGATGCCAAACATGAACGGTTTAGATGTTGTAAAAACTGTTCGTAAGGATAGTCGCATTCCTATTTTAATGTTGTCAGCAAAATCTGGTGATATGGACAAAATTCAGGGACTAATTACAGGTGCGGATGACTACGTTACCAAGCCATTTAATCCGCTTGAGGTCATGGCTCGTGTTCGTTCATTATTGCGACGCGCGGAGAATGCTGTTCAAGATCAGACACCAGATGTCTTGGACATTGGCTCGCTAATAATTAATAAAGACAGTCACGAAGTCAAGACTTCTACAGGTGATTTGGTCAACTTAACGGCTTTAGAGTTTGGTATTTTGTATCTATTAGCATCGCATCCTAATCGTGTTTTCTCGGCAGATGATATTTTCGAGCGTGTCTGGCAACAAGAATCTGTTGTTTCTGCAAAAACCGTTATGGTGCACGTTTCACATTTGCGAGATAAAATTGAAGAAGCCACAAATGGCGATCAAGTTATTCAAACAGTTTGGGGCGTTGGTTACAAAATTGAAGTGAATCAATGACAAAAGTAGCATTGATATTAAAGCACAATCGTACTAAAATATATTATTTGGTAGTGACGATATTGTTACTACTTCTTTTTAGTTGGACATTCATGACTGGCTTTGATGCACTAAGACACCGATTTTCCTTTATATCGTTTAATATTTGGAATGTTTTAGAGTTTGTGACTTTTGTTTCAGGAAATATTGGTATTGTGTTTTGGCAGTACTTGAAGTGGCGCCGTGATGAAAGTTTGTATCGTTTGATTAGAGAGATGCGTCAGGTCGCACGTGAAAATTCTGACATGACAATTTCGTGGCGTGCTCCTTATGCGCCAACAACTCAAGCGCTGATTGATGTATCTAATACAATTGCTGAAAACACTCGTCGTATTAGAGAAGAAGAACGTCAGAGTGAACGTTCTAAGGATGAGATGATTACCAATATATCTCATGACTTGCGAACACCACTAACCGCTATTATCGGTTATCTTGGCTTGGTTGAAATGGGACAAGCATTGAGTGAAAAGGATCGAAAAAAGTATATTCACACAGCGTATAGTAAGTCTAATCAAATGAAGGTTTTAGTTGAGGATTTGTTTGAGTACTCACAGACACAGGCACAAGATGCTGCTTTAAATATTACGTCTCTCAGTCTAAATGATTTGTTTGGCCAATTACTTGCTGGTTATGAATTAGAAGCACAAGAGAAGAATATTGCATTGAATCAATTAACAAATCCTGAGATGATTGTTATTGAGGCTGACTCTGATAAATTGGCACGCGTCTTAATGAATTTGGTTTCTAATGCGTTTAAATACGGTGATGGAGCTACTTTCATAAAACTTACGGCACAAATTGATGATAAAAATGTTGTTATTCGTGTAACGAATGATGGTGTCAAGATACCAGATGAGGCAATTGGGGATATTTTTGATCGATTTTATCGTGTTGAAAGTTCGAGAAATAGTAAAACAGGTGGCACAGGATTGGGACTTGCCATCGTGAAGGGGATTGTTGTACAGCATTATGGTAGTGTAGCTGTTGAGTCTGATGATGATATGACTTCATTCATTATTACATTACCGTTGAAGCAGACATGAGGGGAATATGTTACAAAATAAAAAGCATCAAGTGAAAAGAATATGGTTTATTATCATTGCATTAGTGGTTGTATTATTGGCTATATTTTTTATGGTCCCTCGTCATGAGCAATCAACGCAATCAACAACCAAGGTAGCAACAGTCGATGATCAGCCGGTTCAATTAAACACCAGTGCAACCTCTGCTTTAGTGGTTGATTTGACTACGGGGCAAATTTTGGGCCAAAAAAATTCTTCAAAACAGGTAGCTATTGCTTCGCAAAGTAAAATGTTGACAGCGTATGGCGTGCTTAAAAGTATTAAGTCAGGAAAAATAAAATGGTCTACGATGGTCCCAATTACTAGTAAGGCAGATTTATCGAAAGAAGACAGCCATTTGTTTTCTCATATCGCGATCAAAGCTGGAGACAAAGTATCAGTTCGTGAACTTTACGATGTCATGTTTGCTAATTCTGCTAACGATGCGGCTTTTGCATTGGGTGAGTTTGTGACTCCTAAAGGGGAAACAACACAACAGGCACTAGAATCATGGGCTAAAGAACTTCATTTGAGCGGTTCACAATGGTACAATTCTGCTGGACAGGTTAATGAGAATGCTTTTGAAAATGAAATCTCTTCGGCCCCTAAAACAGCTTCTAATAAAGCCAGTAATCAGCAACTAGCTATGATTGCACGAGCTATCTTAGAATTGGATCCTTCCCTGCGTCAATTATCAAAAAAATTAACGATTTCTTATCATATGACGCCTAACTTTGTTGTGACAGATAAAACTGATTATTGGCAATTAATGACTGAAACAATGCCCAACCTTAGTAACCCCAACCAGTTAACCATAGAGGGGCTTAAGACGGGATCTTCGCCTGAATCTGGTGCTGGATTCACTGGTTTAATTAAAGATAAAAACGGTCACGAATTCATAACTGTAGTCAATGGTATTGCTAATTACATGGATGAAACAAAGCGTTATCAAGAATCTCTGCGTATTGTTGATCAGGTATTAGCACAAAAACAGCCAAACTATATTAAAGAAAATCAAACAGTTGGCCATTTAAAAACGTTGACGTTTCCAAATACGAAGCAAGAACATATAATTGTTAAGGCTGCACAAACAAGGCATTATTGGACAAACAAGGGTGTAAAATTGGCATTTACACAACCTACTTTTGACTCAAAGTTAGCCAATATAAAAAAGAACCAAACCGTGGGCTATACAACAGCAGCGTTGAATGCTCAATATCTGCCTTATGCTCAAAAAACAGAAAAAAGGATTTCATTAAAATCAACTTCCTCATCAAAACCAGTTAATTGGTTTGTTAAATTTTGGCGTGATAGAACAAAATAATTGTTAAATTGACCATAATTGGTCTTTTTTTATGTCATCAAATACTTCTCGAAAAACTTGCTACAAGACTAGAAAGGTGTTATTATATTGGTATAGACCAAAAAGGTATAGACCAATTTGAAAGAGGTTGGATTATGAACATTATTAGAGTAAAAGATGTTGAACAAAGTGCAGAAAAAGCACTCGAAATCTATCAAAATGCTGTGCAACATGGTGCGAAGGTACTGGGTTTGGCAACTGGATCAACACCAATACCCTTATATCAAAAATTGGCAACTAGCCAAATCAATTTTTCTGAATTAGTGTCGATAAACTTGGATGAATATCTTGGCTTGGATGGCGAAGACGAGCAGAGCTATCGTTATTTTATGACTAAACACTTATTTCAATATAAACCATTTAAACATTCCTATGTTCCAGACGGTAAGTCTGAGGATCATGAAGCAGTAATTAAAGCTTATGACAGAATTATTGCTGAGCATCCAATCGATTTACAATTATTGGGCATTGGACGCAATGGACACATTGGTTTTAATGAACCAGGAACATCGTTTGATTCAACTACTCATATTGTGAATCTTACACAATCTACAGTTGCCGCCAACGCTCGTTTCTTTGAGAAGGAGTCGGATGTGCCCACGCAAGCAATTTCTATGGGAATTGCTTCAGTAATGTCTGCAAAGAAAATTTTGCTGATAGCCACTGGAGAAAGCAAAGCAGAAGCAGTGGCAGCTACTATCAATGGTCCAATAACCGAAGATGTACCAGCATCTATTCTTCAAAAACATTCAGACGTTACGATCATTATTGATGAGGCAGCAGCATCAAAGTTGTGATAGAATAAACTTGTAACCGATTTCATAATTTTTAATAGGAGTAAAAAATGGCACACATTACATTTGACACAAAGAACATTGAGAATTTTGTTGCAGATCATGAACTTGATGAAATGCAACCGCTAATCACAATGGCGGACGAGCAGCTTCGTAATCGAAGCGGTGCTGGGGCAGAATATTCTGATTGGATTACCTTACCAACAGATTATGATAAAGACGAATTTGCCCGCATTCAAACTGCTGCTCAGAAGATCCAATCTGATTCGAAAGTCTTGGTTGTTATTGGTATTGGTGGCTCATATCTTGGCGCAAAAATGGCTGTTGATTTCTTGAATCCAATGTTTAATAATGAATTGGCTGACAATCAACGTCAAGGTGTTAAAATTTATTTTGCTGGTAATTCAACATCTGCTTCGTATATCAACGATTTGGTACGAGTAATTGGTGATCAAGACTTTTCAGTTAATGTTATTTCAAAGTCTGGGACAACAACAGAACCATCAATTGCTTTCCGCGTGTTCAAACAATTATTGGAAAAGAAGTACGGTGCTGAGGCCGCTAAGCAACGTATTTATGCTACAACTGACGCGAACCGCGGTGCATTACATGATGAAGCAAAAATTTCAGGATACGAGACATTTACAATTCCTGATGGGGTTGGTGGTCGCTTTTCTGTCTTAACGGCGGTCGGTCTTCTACCAATTGCTGCTTCCGGCGCTGACATTGAAGCCTTGATGACAGGTGCTAGAGATGCTCAAGAAGAGTATTCTGATTCAGATATAAAAAATAACGAAGCTTACAAATATGCTGCTGTTCGTCGTATATTGTACGACAAGGGTTATACAACTGAACTATTGATCAACTGGGAACCAACGATGCAATACTTGTCTGAGTGGTGGAAACAGTTGATGGGAGAGTCAGAAGGTAAGAATCAAAAGGGCATCTATCCATCATCTGCAAACTTCTCAACAGATTTGCATTCTTTGGGCCAATATATTCAAGAAGGACGTCGTGATTTATTTGAAACAGTTGTTAAACTAGATAATCCAGTTTCAAATATTGATCTTCCTCATGAAGATGGCAATAATGACGGGTTGCAATACCTTGAGGGCGTTACAATTGATGAAGTAAACACAAAAGCTTCGCAAGGTGTTACATTGGCTCACGTTGATGGCGGGGTACCAAACTTGGCTGTCCACTTGCCAGCACAGGATGCCTATTCATTAGGATATTTGATTTACTTCTTTGAAATCGCTGTTGGTGCATCAGGATACACATTCGGTATTAACCCCTTCAACCAACCAGGTGTTGAAGCTTACAAAACAGCAATGTTTGCCTTATTGGGTAAGCCTGGTTATGAAGAACAAACGAAGGTTTACCGGGCTCGTCTAGGAAAATAAGTTAATTAATCATATTTTATAACAGTATGCTCTTATCTTAAGTTTAAGGTAAGAGTTTTTTATATGAGAAAATAAAAAAGGCCTAGCAGGCCATGATAATATGATGAAAAATTGATTAGTTATTGAAAAAAATTTTGGACAGCATGAAAGGCCATTTCGGTGCCAACAAAATAAAGCGTGTCACCACTTTCAATGACAGCATAAGGTCCAGGCGATACTACAAGTTCTTCATTATGTAAAATAGCGATTATTGTTGCGCCAGTATTTTGCCATATATTCAGATTGCCAATTGATTCACCAAGTTGCTTAGAAGAATCTGATAAGCTAAATTCATAAGGCGTTAGTGGGTTATGACGCTGTACACGTTGCGTTTGGTCAAATAAAGCCGTTAGGGAATCAGAAAGACTATTTAAAGACGTTCTTTGGGTCTCAATTAAATCGTTAATCTGATCATGAATTGTTTGAATATTAGTAGTTTCTTGAGCCTGATTTAAAAAATATTTTGCTCTTTCACGTGATAATACTTCAATACCACTACCGTGTATTGGTTTAACAATATCGAGGTCCGATAAAATATTAATAGCCTTTCGGGCAGTTTCGGCTGAAACACCAAATGTTACTGACAAGGTTGACCTAGCGTGAAGCTTGGAACCAACCTTGTACTCATTATTAACGATTTTTTCAGCTATTTGAAAGGCTATTTTTCGGTAACGCGGTTCTCTGATTTTTGACATTTTTATATCCTGCAAGTTCAAAATTTGACACAAGTGACAATCTATGTAAAAATTAAAGTTGTCAATTAAAGAGACAACTTGTTATAAAGTATAGGTTGTCACTATATTTTATACGGAAATTCGAAAAGAAGCAAGGAGGAGATGTGTGTGGTGTCATTAGAAATGATGTGCATGATGTAGTATTTTTATATTACGCGGCACCACCACTTTAGAACATGCCAAAAGTAGAAATTAAGCATCTCACCAAAATATTCGGTAAGCGTCCAAAAGCTGCGATGAAAATGGTGAAGCAAAACAAAAGTAAGAACGAGATCGTTGAGAAGACAGGGAGCACGGTTGGTGTCTATGATATCAACATGTCCATTGAAGAAGGCGAGATTTTTGTCATCATGGGTCTTTCTGGTTCAGGAAAATCAACTTTAATTCGCTTGCTAAACCGTCTGATTGAACCAACTGCGGGTCAATTGTTTATTGACGGTCAAGAAATTACTAAATTGAATAAAAAACAGATGATAGAAATTCGTCGTAAAAAAATGAGTATGGTTTTCCAGAACTTTGCTCTATTTCCACACCGTACTTTGTTAGAAAATACAGAGTATGGTTTAGAAATTCAAGGTGTAGGCAAAGAAGAACGCCGTAAACGAGCAGAACAAGCCTTAGAAAATGCCAAATTGCTATCGTTTAAGGACCAATATCCACACCAATTATCTGGTGGTATGCAACAACGAGTTGGTCTGGCTCGTGCACTAACCAATGATCCTGATATATTATTGATGGATGAAGCTTTTTCAGCATTAGATCCATTAGTACGTGGTGAAATGCAGGATGAGTTGCTAGATTTACAAGCTAACGTTGAAAAAACAATAATCTTTATTACTCATGATTTGAACGAAGCGCTTCGTATTGGTGACCATATTGCCATTATGAAAGATGGTCGTTTACAACAAATTGGTACTGGAGAAGAGATTCTTACGAACCCAGCCAATGATTATGTGAAAACATTCGTGGGTGATGTTGATCGTTCTAAGGTATTGACGGCTGATAGTATTATGATCCCAGCTTTAACATCGAACATTTATGTTGATGGGCCAACTGTTGCTTTGAGAAAAATGACAGCAGAAGAAGTTTCAGGCCTCGTTGCAGTCAATCGTCACCGTCAACTTGAAGGCTATTTGTCATCAGAAGAGGCGGTTCGCGCACGTCGTGAAAAGTTGCCACTTGCAGATGTTCTAACAGAAATGCCAAAGATTAAACCTGACACGCTTATCATGGATATTATGCCTATTATTTACGATGCTCAGACACCTGTGGCTGTTGTAGATGATGATAACCGTTTGAAGGGTGTTGTTATTCGTGGCGCGGTATTGAAGGCGCTTGCTGATACAGAAGGGGAAGATGACAATGAATAATTTAGTAAGTATTCCAAAAATTCCACTTGAAGATTGGGTCAGTTCAGCGGTTTCATGGTTAACTACTAATTTATCCGGATTTTTTGATGCCATTCAATCTGGCGGTCAATACATAATGGATGCTTTAACAAATGGTTTAACTGCTGTACCCATGCCACTAATGATTATTGGTATCACAGTAATTGCCATTGTTACGACACCGAAAAAGATTGGCTTTCCGTTATTCACACTTTTGGGACTTTTGTTAATTGCCAATCAAGGACTTTGGTCTGACTTAATGAATACCGTTACATTGGTAATCATGGCGTCTATTGTTTCGTTGATTATTGGTATACCCCTTGGAATTTTAACAGCAAAGTCACAAAAGACTGCGGTAGTTGTTCAACCAATCTTAGACTTTATGCAGACTATGCCAGGATTTGTTTATTTAATTCCTGCTGTTGCCTTCTTTGGAATCGGTGTGGTTCCTGGTGTGTTTGCTTCGATAATCTTTGCCCTACCACCGATGGTTCGTATGACTAGTTTAGGTATTCGTCAAGTTCCAGTTGATTTGGTTGAAGCAGCTGATTCATTTGGATCAACTACTTGGCAAAAGTTGTTTAAATTAGAACTTCCTAGTGCAAAAAATACTATTTTAGCAGGCGCTAACCAAACAATCATGTTGGCATTGTCGATGGTTGTCACAGCTTCTATGATTGGTGCACCAGGTCTTGGGCGTGGCGTCTTGTCTGCGGTTCAACACGCTGATGTTGGTTCTGGATTTGTTAACGGGCTTGGATTGGTGATCTTAGCTATTGTTATTGATCGTTTTACACAAAAGTTTAACACCCAACCCGGACAAAAAGCGGTGACAAAGCCATGGCGTCGTTGGACAGTACTTGCGGCTTTGTTGGTTATGATTGGTGGAGGTGTTGTCAACACTTTGACTTCCGATAAAACAACAGGTCAAAAAGTTACTATTGGCTATGTTGAGTGGGATTCAGAAGTTGCCTCTTCGAATGTGCTGGCTGAATCATTACGTCAACATGGATACGATGTCACGTTAACGCCATTAGATAATGCTGTTTTGTGGCAGTCGCTATCTAATAATCAAATTGATATTTCAGTTTCAGCATGGTTGCCAGATACACACAAAGCTTTGTATGATAAGTACAAAAATGATGTAACATTGCTTGGCCCTAACTTGAAAGGTGTTAAAACTGGATTAGTTGTTCCTGATTATATGGATGTAAATTCCATTAGTGATTTAACAACTCAAGCAAATAAGACAATCACAGGTATTGAGCCGGGGGCCGGTGAAATGGCCACAGCTGCTAATGCTTTGAAGTCGTATTCAAACTTATCGGGTTGGAACTTATCATCCTCATCTTCTGGTGCTATGGTATCAGCATTGGATAAAGCTTACAAAAATAAGCAAGATGTTGTGGTGACCGGTTGGTCACCACACTGGATGTTTAGTAAGTACCACTTGAAGTTCTTATCTGATCCAAAAAACGTGTTTGGATCTGGAGAAACCATTAATACGATTGTGAATAAGAAGTTTAAAACTTCTAACCCCAAGGCCTATAAGGTTGCTGATAAATTTAATTGGACGAAAGATGACATGGAATCAGTCATGCTCGATATTCAAAATGGTCAAACACCAAAGCAGGCTGCTGCTAAATGGATTAAGTCACATCAAAAGTTAGTTGATAGTTGGTATAAATAAAAAAATAACGCTAAGCTGAAAATCAGCCTAGCGTTATTTTATTTGTTATTCTGGATTGTCATCCTCTTATCTTGTTCAACGATAAAATGGCACAAGTCTCCGTCATCAATACGTGTAGGATGTTCTTTTAGAAACCGTTTGTATAGGAAAGCAATACGTGGTTTAAAAATCAATGTATTGGGTGCCACTAAATCATCACTCAGTAACTGATAACTGCGAATCGCATACGTCATAAGTTCATGTTCTCGTTGCCATGATTCTTCGCTTAGTCCGTTTTTTTCGACAAACAAATGTTGACGTTCTGCATATCCCAAAGATTGTTGAAATCGATTTAAATTGTTAGGATCAATAGAAGAGTCAGGTCCAATGGCAATCATTGTTTGTTTAAAACTAGCTATTGCTTCTGGTGTTGCGTGTTTCGTTAATTCAAAACGTTGAAAGGGAATGCCAGTGCTAGTCTGACGTTCTTCATATTTGTACCATTTGGGATTTGTTAAAAAGTATGGTGTATTGTTCAAATGTGCTCCTCCGTTTACTTGTGGCGCAGTCTTGCTGCTAGTTGTTTCATAATTGGTTCATCAGAGTAAGATAGAACGTTTCTGGCGTAAATACCTTGACCAAACCATAGTAGTAAGAATAATGTGATAACAGCAATGAGTAATGCACTTATGGCTGCAGGCCATCCCTCAGTATGCGTAACAAGACGTATTGGCATCATACTTTGAGAGGCAAATGGCATATAACTAAGAATGCGAATCAAGAGATTATTCGGCATTTGAGTCATGATAAAGCTAAATACATAGCCAACCATAGCAATCATGGAAATGGGTTGAATAGCCTGCTGAACTTGTGCATTATCATTAATTAGGGAGGCAATCATTGACGTTAGCACTAAGTACAGCGCAACAGAAACAAGAACAAAAATTACTGCATAGATTATAAATGATAATGTCACACCATTTAAGTTAGATGCTAATCCTTTTACAAAACTGTTTTCTTTAAAGAAATTGAAAGTTGTGAATCCGGCGATGACGTAGATTAGCAGATGTGTGGTTACCAGAGCAAAAATACCGATGATCTTTCCAAAATATTGTACGCGTGCAGACGTCGCTGCCAATAGAATTTCCATAATGCGAGATGATTTTTCATTGGCGATTGCATTTGCAATCATTGATGTATACCACATGACTATAATAATAGTGATGATACCAATTGCACTGGCTATTAATTGGTTAGCGCTTTCAGTATTGCCACTATTAGTTGATTGTTTTGCTTGTTTGACAACGCTTTTCAAGTTATAAGGTTGCACTAAATCAGCAGTTTGTTCAGCAGTTAGTCCATATTGAGTAGCTTTTTGGGAACGTGATAAGTTACCTAATATAGCAGTAATCTTTTCTTTTGGAATCTGTTCACTTTTAGGCTGTGTGGTAATTGTGGCTTCATTCTTGTTGACGGTTAACACACCATCTAACTTTTCGTTTTGCAGTGCTGTATTGGCTTTTTTCTCATTGGTTATGTTGGAAACATGGATGTCTAATTCCTTTTCCGATTGAACTAAAATACTGCGGACTTCTTGGTTGCCAACAACAGCAATATTGGGTGTTGTATTGCCTTGCATTTTGGTAATGCCAAATATAACTGCACCAGCTAAAGCAGCGAAAATCAAGGGAGAAATCACAAGCATCCAATAACCGCGTGATTTAAATTGGCTGAGAAAAGTGTCTTTAATAACAATAAAAAGTTGATTAGTCATGAATAGCGACCTCCTGGCGGAAAATGTCATCGAGTGTTGGTGGTTGTTGGCTGAAGGCTGGGATATAGCCATTTTTTGTAACGAGGTCAAACACACGGTGCCCAGCTTCCTCTTCTGACAAAATTAAGTCATAGCCAACACCATGTGGCGTAACTGAGGCGACACCATCAATAGCTTTTAATGCTGCACTTGAAGTGGAGGATTCCACATAGACACGTGTGCGACCAAATTGTTCACGGATATTTTGCACAGGACCTTGGAGAACGATTTTTCCACGTTTTAACATAGTTAGATCGTCAGAAATTTTGGTCACGTTGTTCATGTCGTGACTTGAAAAAATAATCATTGCACCATTATCACGTAAGCGTATGATTTCATCCATCATTAAGCTTGTATTGACAGGATCTAAACCAGAAAAAGGTTCGTCGAGTATGAGTAGACTGGGTTCAAAGATTAATGAAGCGATCATTTGAACTTTTTGTGCGTTTCCTTTGGAAAGTGATTGCACTTTATCACTTACTTTACCAACGACATCAAGGCGTTTCATCCAATCTTTCAATGCAACGCGGGCATCTGAACGTTTCATACCGTGTAATTCTGCAAAGTACAATATTTGTTCTTCAACGGTCCGTTTTTGGTATAAACCACGTTCTTCGGGTAAGAAACCTATACGCTGTTTATCATTTTGGGTAATTGGCTGGTCGTTCCAAGTGATTGTTCCTGATGTTGGTTTAATGAAGTTTAAAAGCATACGGAAGGTGGTCGTTTTACCAGCACCGTTTTGCCCAATGAGTCCCATTACTTTTCCTTCGGTAAGCGTCATGTTCATATTAGAGACAGCAATGTTTTGTCCGAACGTCTTGTTAAGATTAGTCAGTTGAATCATCTTTTTATTCCTTATAATATTTTATTTAGTATATATCGCACACCACTATTGAACAAATAAATTAAGACAATTAAGAGATATAGATATGCAGCTCTTCGGTCCCAATAAAAAGTTGCCCAGCAAATAGCAATATAACTTACAATTAGTAACATAATAAAAGTTATTGTATTTGCGCGGTGAGTAATTTCTTGCAGTCGTTCGTCTGTTGCCTTTATTTTGCTTTTGTGTAGATACTTGCGATTATGAAATAGTATTCTAGATGTAATTATGGTACCGATACCCCCGCCAAGTATACCGGATGAAAATCCACGTAGAAAACTTCGCGAAGCTGGTGACTTTTGCAAGCTTGCTAAAAGCATTGTAATAGCCACAGTCAATATGATAACGATTGTCAAAAAATTAACTTGATATTTGATTTTTGCACGATATTCGTCGTCAGTTATTCCTGGTTTTGGTGATGCGAATAGTTTATTAATCATTTTTTCCCCCTTCAAAAATAAAGACATCTTCAATCGGTAAGTCAAAGAACTCGGCAATTCGATGTGCCAAAAACAAAGAGGCATTATATTTACCTTTTTCGAGTGATATCACGGTCTGACGCGTTACCTCAAGTTCAGCAGCAAGCTCTGCTTGAGTTAATTTACGTGATTTTCTTAGTTCTTGAATACGATTTATCAAAGTATGCCTCCTATAGTTTGGCTATTCAACAAAAATAGTATAGCGTACTTTACATTAAATGTAAAGTTTTGCTTACATTTTGAAAAGGTTGCATTTATAGGAAATAAGAACTATAACTAAGGTATAGAAAAGGGGGCCGAAACATGGCTGATGAAAAATTTGAAACATTGGATCTTCCAATGAGCGAAGTCTTTAGTTGGAGCGAGGACAAAACCCCACTACGCGATGCATTGTGGAACCATTATATGGACACAAGCAACAAAAACACTTTGGAAACTTTGAAACACTTGAAGGCTTATGAAAGCATGAGTTCTGATGAAGTTAAGCTTGAAGCTGAAAAAGTATTGCAAGAAGCATAATCGGATAAAAAGAGATTGATATTGTTTCAATCTTTTTTTGTTGCAAAAACCATTGACGCATGCTGGTTTTTTCGGTATACTTAATATTTGTTATGGCGCTATGGTCAAGTGGTTAAGACGTCGGCTTCTCAGGCCGAAATCGAGGGTTCGACTCCCTCTAGCGCTATTAGTATATTTCATGGCGTTGCATCAGGTTTCAAAAACCTTGATGTAGCGCCTTTTCTTATGAAAATTGTTGCATTGTATTTCGTAATAAATTGGAAACATTATAAATACGCAAGTGGGCAGTATAACGGCATATAAGCCGTTTTTTATTTGTAGAAAAGGAAGTGAGTAATAGTATGGAATTTTTAGGATTAGTTATTAGCTTAGCTGATGAACTATTTGATGTAGACGATAATAAGCCATTTGGCTTTAAATTTTGGCTGTCTATATTTGTATGGTTAATCATGCTTAGTGGGTTTATAGTTGTAGCTACAGTATTTATAATTTTATTTCCAGCTGTGTTTTTAAAAATCCTAAATACTATTTGGCTTGCGGTGATGGGTATAGAAATATTGTTAGCATGGTTTTGTTATTATTCTGGTAAACGTGTAGTAATATGGGCATTTCAAATTAAAAATAATATACAAGCACACTGTAAGTAAGTGTTGCATCAATTTTTAATAAATGATCTACGAGCTTGGAAAGCTGGTCTATGTTTTAGCGTATATCTGTTATTTATTAATTTAATCAACCAATGTCAATTAATTACTTTTATTTACACTTAAAAACCTGTACACAAAAAAGCCCCTGATTAATTTTAGGAGTTTTTTATTATCGATAAATATACAGATGGCGGTATAGTTTTTGAGCAACAGATAGAATGATGAGTGGGCTAACTATATGTATGCCTCACATAACATAGGTGTTCCCTATGTATCTAAAGCTCACTATGAAAACAATAATGGCGATAACCGCCACTGCTGCTCTCAATTGAAATGTTTTACTTTTGGTATCTATCCTGTTCATATTATGTTGCTTTCTAAAATGTTCATATTCTGATTCAGCATCAAAAACTTGTTTATTTTGGGGTACCTAAAACAGTCTTAAAAACCGATCATTCCATATGTTCTCATAAAATTGCACAGTTTGTTTTGCACTCATGTAGTAATTGTCTAATGTGGTGCTAAGTCCTTTTTTCATTTGCAATTCATAGCCCAAACCGTGTGTCATTTTGATTGTGGTGTCAACACAAAACTCTGTTTGAGCACCACAAATTTCAATGCTACGAACATCGTTTTCGTTGAGTACTTTTCTTAGTTTAGTGTGATAGAAAGAATTGGCATGTGTTTTCTGAATGAAATAATCATTTGGTTGACTATCAATTTCGGGGATGATTTTCCAAAGAAAGCTTCCAAATATTAATTCTTCGTCGTTATGTTGGATAAAAATAATCGGTTTATGTGCATGACGATAAGCCGTAATGCGACTGTTTATACCAGTCACACATTCTTGAATGTTAAAAATGTCCTGCGGCTCTTTACAAACGCCATTTTGAAAATCAATAACTAGTAGTGTGTCTGATATTGGTAACATCATTTTTCCTTCTTTTAAGTTAAGTGTTCAAATTTAGGGAGCCACTAAACGAATAGAAAGACGTATTATAGTCCAATATTATTCGTTTTCTTTCACTTACTCTTACCATGAACTAATACATTAGTATCTTCGTAAATAAGCTATTTGAATTACAACGTTATATTAACACATTAAAAAAACATATGTTGATGCACGAATAAAGTAGCTGCGTATTTTAAAGGTTTGTTAAATACATAAGTTGCGGTGCCAGTGACATTAATTTTGTACAAGCACTGGTACGTCATAAAATTTTTCTTCTTATATATTATCAAAAAAAGGCCAATCAATATCGTTATTGATCGGTCTTTTTTATATCAAGTTGAGATGAATATACGAACAAATGGTGATAATTTTTAGAACTAGTAGATAGGAAGTATTGCTTTACGTTGTGCAATGTGAACAAATTTAACATAATTATTGTTTAATTGATTTATAACGTGTATGATGTATTTTAACACCTAGTTAATTTTATGATTATAATAATGTTATTTAACCGGTTAATAACTTTATAAATTAATATATAAAATATTGTTCTTTATTAGGTTCTTATAATTTTAATTTCATCGATGAAGTAGGAGGCGTTTTATGAATAATTTTTTTCAACCACACCTTATATGGGAATATTTGCCTGATGTATTGTCAGCATTACCGACAACGCTGTTGCTTACTCTAGTATCAACAATCATTGGCGTAATCGTCGGCGCAGGTATTGCGTTTGTCAAAATGGAAGATACACCAATCTTTAAACAAATTGCAGTAGTCTTCACTTCTTTTATTAGAGGGACACCAATTTTGATACAAATGTTTTTAGTTTATTATGGACTGCCTATGTTTCTAGGATATGTGGGCATTAACACAGATGACGTCAGCCCATTAATCTATTTATTTATTACATATGGGTTGAACATGGCGGCTTTTCTTTCAGAAATCATTCGTGCCGCATTGGAAAGCGTGCCAGCAAGTCAACGTGAAGCGGCTTTAACTTCAGGTTACACAAAGCGTCAGATGTATTTTAAAATTATTTTCCCTCAGGCAGTAATTATTGCGGTGCCCAGTTTTGCGACAATGGTCATTTCGTTGCTGCAAGATACATCATTGGCATTCACAATCGGTGTATTAGATGTTGTTGGTAAAGCCAAAGCATTGGGTACGGCGACATTTCACACAGTTGAGGCTTACATTAGTGCGATGATCATATTTATTATTTTAAGTTTCATTTTAGAAAGATTCTTCCGTTGGATTGAAAAGCGCAGTAACTTTACGTCACGCAAAACACCAATTTTGGCTAATAATCCTGTGATACCAGTGATTGAGACACCAAAAACAACTTAATATATACACAAGATGTTGATAAATGAGAAGAGAGCTAGAGGAGTAATATTATGCAGAACAAAGCAAGTCGTAGCAAGGGCCTATGGATTGGTATTATTGTAGTCGTGGTAGCAGTTATTGCGGTCGCATTATTACACAATAACGGAAAAAGCAGTGGATCATCTTCTAAAGTACAGACAATTAAAGTTGGTTCCGGTAACGATGCTCAACCCTTTGCTTATTTAGATAAAAGTGGAAAACCAGTTGGTATGGATATTGCTTTGATCCAAGCCATCGATAAAAAGTTACCACAATATAAATTCAAGCTAACACTATCTGATTTTCCTACGTTAATCACAAACTTGAAGAGTGGTAAGACAACGATGGCTATGGAACAGATCGAACAGAATACAGAACGAAAGCAAGACTTTAAGTTTGGAAGCGTTGGCTATACTGTCTGGGATACCTTGTTGGCTACAAAGAAATCAACCGGCGTTTTGAACTCATTTGCGGATGCAAAAGGAAAGAAGCTTTATGTTACTAATTCAACGAACCAAGCAACTCTAACAGATGCTTACCTAAAGAAAAATCCTAATGCATATTCAGTTGTACGTGGAACCTACACAATGGAGCAAGTTGCGCAAGGAATCAATTCTAACCAGTTTAACGTTTACCCAGCTCCTAAGTATTCAATTGATTTGTTGAATCGTCAATTCAAAACGAAATTAGTCTATGGAAAAGCTGTTAACCATTCTAACGCTTATCCAATGTTTAATAAAAAGGCTGATCCAAAATTGGTTAAGGCTGTTAACAAGGCAATGGAAGAATTGAAGAAGGATGGCACAATTAAGAAGTTGAGTAATAAGTGGTTAAAGGGCGATTATGTACCTAAGGATTAGTGGAGGATTTCAATGAACTTTGATATTGGATTTATATTTCAAGTGGTAGTTAAATTAATTCCATACATCCCCATCACGATTTACATGGCGTTTGTTAGTTTAATTCTTGGCGGATTATTAGGATTAGTCATCGCACTAGTACGACACTATAAAGTGCCGGTATTATCACAGTTGTTTACCATCATGATTACCATTCTTAAAGGCGTTCCCTTGATTTTAGTTTTTTTACTTATTTTCATGGTTACTTCCCAGAATTTTAATCGTGTGGCTAAAGCACTAGGATGGCATATGCACTATGGTGATTTACCAATGAGCCTTCTAGCAATCATTGGGTTATCCTTGATGGCAATGGTTGGTCTGAGTGAGGCATTCCGAGGTGCTTTTGAGTCAGTGAAAACTGTTCAGTTTGACGCTGCACGATCACTTGGTATGACCAACTTGCAGACAATTCGTCGTGTGTTAATACCCCAAGCATTTCCAGTCGCTTTACCAATGATTATTAATATGTTGATTAACTTAATCAAAGGTACAGCAATTGCATCATTAATTTCTGTGGTTGAAATTTTCTCAACGGCAACGCAAGCCGCTAGTTCTAACTATAAATATTTTGAAGCTTACATTGCTGCGGCAATCATTTACTGGTTAATGACAATTGTTATTGAACGAGCTGCTGTTCTATTAGAAGGACGTATGGATAAAAAGACAAGGAGGGCGTAATAATGATTGAAGTTAAGGATGTCCATAAAAGTTTCAATGATAATGAGGTCATTAAGGGCGTTAGCTTGTCTTTAAATGAGGGTGAGGTAGTGACCATTCTAGGGCCATCTGGGTCTGGAAAAACAACCTTCCTACGTTGTTTAAATTTTTTGGAAACAGCCGATTCAGGATCAATAACGGTAAATGATGAGCAAGTTACATTTGGTCAAGCAAATGCGAATGATATTCTACAGTTGCGACGACAAATGGGGATGGTATTTCAAAACTATGCGTTGTTCTTAAACAAAACTGCAAAGCAAAACATCATGGAACCCATGGTTATTGTTCATGGATTTAGTGTTAAAGAGGCTGAAGTGCGTGCCGCTGAATTATTGGAAGCTGTCGGTTTACCAGATCATGGTGATTATTACCCAGCACAATTATCAGGTGGACAAAAACAACGTATCGGTATCGCACGAGCATTGGCAGTCCACCCAGCGGTATTACTGTTTGATGAACCAACAGCGGCATTAGACCCAGAACTTGTGGGCGAAGTGCTTAAAGTCATGAAAGGGGTTAAAGATGCCGGTGTAGCCATGATTGTAGTGACACATGAAATGCAATTTGCGTACGAAGTGAGTGACCGGGTTATTTTTATGGCCGATGGCGTGATTGTGGAGGAAGGAACGCCGCAACAGATATTTGAAACACCGAAAGAAGAACGAACAAAAGCATTCTTAAACCGTTTTACAGTACAATAAGCGATTAATAATTTTAAAGGAGACTGCGTAATATGTCAGAAAAGCGTTATGAATTTGCAACACGGGTAGCAGGATTGCTCCCAAATCCTTTGCGGGAACAAGCCAAACATGTTCAAGAGGCTGATGATTATATTAAACTAACTTATGGTTATCCTAGCAATCAGGCCTTTCCTGTTGAAAAGTTGGCCAAAATTTCTGAAAAAATTTACCGTGATCACGCATTTGACTTTATGCAGTATGGTGAAACCGAAGGAATTCCGAGATTAAGAGCACAAATTAAAGAAAGATTAGCAAAATACCAGTCTTTAGATGTTGAAAATAATGATGTTTTGATTACTTCTGGTTCGACGCAAGGAATGGATTTGGTTTTTAAAATATTTGTGAATGAAGGTGATATTGTTCTAACTGAAGAACAAACATTTGTTGGCGCAGTTAATGCGATTAAATCTTACGGGGGCACGGTGCAAGGGTTACCATTTGATTTCTCGGCTGGAAGTATTGATACATCAGCCTTGAAAGCCACACTTGAAGCGGACACGGAGCATAGGATTAAAGTGTTGTACTTAATCCCAACTTTTCAAAATCCGATTGGCACATCAATGCCACTTGAAAAACGTCAAGAAGTATATGATATTTGTCAGGCACATGAAGTCATGATTTATGAGGATGATCCATACGGTGATTTGCTGTATGCAGAAAAAACAGCCATTCCAAAAATTAAATCATTTGATCAGACGGGTAATGTCATTTACGCAGGTTCTTTTTCAAAAATATTAGCGCCAGGATCACGTTTGGGATACTTATTAGCACCAAAAGACGTATTCGATAAATTAGTTTTGATGAAACAAGTTGCCGATTCGTTTGCCAATTTATATTGGCAATATTTGGCTAGTCAGTTGATAGACGATTACGACTTTAATGAACATATTGATTACTTACGCCAGCTTTATAAGGAAAAAATGGACACAATGATTTCATCGCTAGCCCAAAAGTCTGATGATAATATGGCATTTGTTGTACCAGATGGTGGTTATTTCATATCAGTTAAACTAAATGACGATATAGAAACCGAAGCATTTTATGACGAATTGGAACAGCGCCACATCGGTGTCATTCCAGGCAATATTATGAGTGCAGCAGGTAGCGGTTATGAGCAATACTTTAGATTGAACTTTACGTTACCCACATTATCTGAAATCAAAATTGGCATTGAAAGAATTTCTGAGGCAGCAGCGGCGGCAAAACAAACTAAGTCCCCAGTAATTTGAGAGACGGGCATATGAAAATACTATTTTTTAACGTCTCAGCTGTAGAGAAAAATATTATCGATGAGTGGGCTGACACACAACCGATTTCTGTTAAAACGTTACCTGTTTCGATTGACTACGATAACATTGACTTAACTCGCGATTTTGATGCTGTTATTTTTTATCCAGGAAAATCTTTTCAAACTGATGAAAAGTTATATGCTCGATTGGCAGAGAATGGTATGAAACAAATTTCTGTCAAATCAACAGGTTATGATAATATTAATTTCGAATTTGCTGAAAAATATCACCTGACAATAACTAATGTTCCTGATTATTCGCCAGAATCTGTATCGCATTTTACAGTGATGAGCGTGCTCATGTTGTTACGTAATTTACCGCGATATCTTGATAGCCCAGAAACGACACAGCGAAAAGAGTTTATGGGAAGAGAATTGACAGAAGTGACCGTGGGCATATATGGTGCTGGTCGATTGGGCAGTCTTGTGGCTAAGACGTTGAAATTCATGGGTGCACGGGTAATGATGAATTCTCGTAGTCTGAAGCCAGAGTTAATTGGATCAGGCATAGAATTTGTTGATTTTAAACAGTTATTAGTTGAAAGCGATGTGTTGAGCATTCACGTGCCACTAAATAAACAAACTTTCCATAAATTTGACTTTGATAATCTTAGTTTAATGAAACAAAATGCCATATTAATTAACACAGCTCGAGGTGAGATAGTTGATACATCAGCACTGATAACGCACTTACAGCAAGGAAAATTTCAAGGTTTGGCACTTGATGCATTGGAAGATGAGGATACGAAAGGATTTGCAACAAATCCCTACTACCAGTCACTTCATAAATTTGAGAATGTATTGCTGACACCGCATATTGCGTATTTT
Source organism: Leuconostoc sp. C5 (assembly GCF_056530425.1). Lineage (NCBI taxonomy): Bacteria > Bacillati > Bacillota > Bacilli > Lactobacillales > Lactobacillaceae > Leuconostoc > Leuconostoc sp. C5. The sequence goes on from NZ_CP134351.1 coordinate 323,641, forward strand.
ACGAAGGCAGCTGTTCGTGATATTGCAATAACCGCATTAGAAAATGCACGTGATATTGTTATTGAAGGTAAATCAGAGAATACTGTTGTACAATAGGAGGTAAGCAATGAGTTTTATTGAAATTAAAGATGTACACAAGTCCTTTTACCAAAAAGAAATTTTAAAGGGTATTGATCTAACCTTGCATAAAGGTGAAGTTATTGTTATCTTGGGCCCATCAGGTTCTGGTAAAACAACTTTCTTACGCTGTTTGAATACACTTGAAAAAGCAGACAAAGGACAGATTAAGATCGATGATGTGACAAAAGATTTTACAGTAAAAGATCGTCAAAATACACGAGACCTAATTTTAAAGACAGCGATGGTTTTTCAAGGGCATGCTTTATTTGATAATATGACGGTATTGCAAAATGTTATTGAAGGTTTGATTCGTGTGAAAAAAATGGATCGCGAAGCGGCCACAAAAATTGGGTTGTCAACTTTAGACAGAGTTGGGCTATCTGACCGAGCAAATTATTATCCTGTTCAACTCTCTGGTGGGCAACAGCAGCGTGCAGGGATTGCTCGAGCAATGGCGATGCAGCCAGAACTATTATTGTTTGATGAACCAACGAGTGCTTTGGATCCTGAATTAGTAGGTGAAGTTTTATCCGCTATGAAAGAGTTGGCACAAGAAGGGCACACGATGATTGTCGTCACACATGAAATGCAATTTGCTTATGAAGTGGCAGATCGGGTATTATACATGGAAGGTGGCGTTGTGGTAGAGCAAGGTCCACCAGAAGAAATATTTAATGCACCAAAAGATAAGCGGACTCAACAATTTTTGGCACGACTATCGGGTAAAAATTTTGGAGATCCAGAATTGGTAAATTCATGATGCAGAATAATCAACAAAGTTTGGACAAAGTAAAAGGCGCAGTCAGTACTCAAAGCAGAGATACTGATCAGCGTCTTTTTACCAAGGATTTTATCATTCTAATGATGATTAACTTCTTGGTTATGACAGCAGTTACTACTCAAATGGGTACGCTGCCACTTTATGTAACCCATTTAGGTGGTAATTCGATTATGTCGGGATTAGTTGTCGGCATCTGGGGATTGGCTGCTCTTTGTGCGCGAATTCCAGTTGGCAAGTTACTGGACACATACGGTCGAAAAAAATTAATTTTTATTGGTTTAGCAATTTTGATGGCTGATTTTTCTATGTTGATTTTTTATAGTACAATTGCTAGTTTAATTGTTTTAAGAGCGCTACAAGGGATTGGTAATGGTACCCAATCTACGTCGGTTGCAACTATGGTAGCTGATAAGTTACCGAAGCAAAAGTTATCAATTGGTTTGGGGTATTTTAGTATATCGCAAACTTTACCGGCCGCCATTGGTCCTGCAATAGGGTTAGTTGTTGTTGAAAATTTTGGATTTCAATCACTTTTCTATTTTAGTTTGTCACTGATTTGTCTAGCGTTTGTTTTATCATTTTTCGTTAAAGATAATTATACTCATGTTGAAAAATCTAAGCATGTAGCAGATGAGAATACAGGCTTTCTTGATTTAATTCGTCTAAAAAGTGTGTGGGTGCCAAGTCTAATTGTTTTTGTGGTTTGTTTCGCAAATGCTGCTGTTACAGCGTTTTTAGTCCAATTTGGTGAGCAAAAAAATTTATCAGCGACGATTGTTGGGTTTAGCTTTACTATGCAGGCGATTATTGGTGCTTTAGTTCGTGTTTGGTTTGCGAAGTTATATCTATACTTTAGGTCTTATGTGTTAGTAATAGCCGGTATATTAATGATTGCCTCAGCCTATTTTATGATTGCTTTTGGTGCAACGGTGGAATGGTTAGTTTTAGCCGGTGCTTTGAATGGATTTGGATTTGCATTGCTTATTCCGTTGATGAATGCAGTGGTTTTGAAGAATGTTTCCTCAGCACAACGTGGTCGGGCAACGGCAATTTTTTCCTCTGGTACGGATGTCGCCTATGGCTTAGGGGCGTTTATGTGGGGTGTAGTTGCCAATTTTATCGGTTTCTTTGGAATGTATTGTCTCACGGCTACAATGGTCATTGCAACTTTGTTGTTAGTAATCGCCCATAATCGTTTGTTAAATGAATAAAAAAGAGAAGAGGGCGGCACCATGCCCGAGGTGTTGATTAAGTTGACAGTGTTCGGATTTTTCACGTACAATAGTAAAGTATCAAATTACCATTTTCGTGGTAATTTCAACATGACATGGTCGATACGTTGCTAGAAATGGAGAAGAAACATGGCAAATGAAAAACATCCTGCAGTATGGTATGAACACCTTCATACTGAAAAGTATACAGGTGCTCGACGAGGTCGTATTCACACGCCACATGGTACGTTTGAAACACCGATGTTTATGCCTGTTGGCACACAAGGTGCTGTGAAAGGCGTGGGCACGCGTGAATTAAAAGACATTGGTTCACAATTCATTTTAAGCAATACATATCATTTATGGGTACGTCCAGGAGATGAATTAATTGCTGAAGCAGGCGGTTTACATAAATATATGGGATGGGATCAGGCTATCTTGACTGATTCTGGTGGCTTTCAAGTTTTTTCATTGTCCGATGCACGTAAATTAAAAGAAGAAGGCGTAACTTTCCAGAATCATGTTAATGGTGACAGAATGTTCCTATCACCTGAAGTAGCCATGCGGATTCAAAACAACCTTGGATCTGATGTTATGATGCAGCTAGACGAAGCCATTCCTTATTTTGAAACATATGATTATATCAAGAATTCAATGCAACGCTCGCTGCGGTGGGCTGAGCGAGCCAAAGTAGCGCATAAGAAGACAGATACGCAAGCTTTATTTGGTATTGTTCAAGGAGCAGGTTTTAAAGCTTTACGAACTGAATCGGCCAATAACTTGGTGGATATGGATTTACCCGGATACGCAGTTGGCGGTCTATCAGTAGGTGAGTCTAAAGCTGAAATGAATCGGGTTCTGGACTTCACTATGCCCCTGTTACCAGAAGATAAGCCACGTTACTTGATGGGCGTGGCAGCACCAGATTCATTGATAGACGGTGTGATGCGCGGTGTTGATATGTTTGATTGTGTCTTACCAACTAGAATAGGACGCAAGGGAACGTTAATGACACGTTACGGTCGTGTTGTCATCCGAAATTCAAAATATAAGAATGATTTCACGCCATTAGATCCTGATTTGAGTTATTACTCACCAAATCCTATTCGTAAGGAACAATTTGGCAATTTAGCACAATATGATATACCAGGCTATAATCCTTTTAAAACATTAACTCGTTCTTATTTGCATCACCTATTTAATGCAAATGAATTATTAGGTGCGCAATTAGCTTCGGAACATAATTTGCGGTTCTTGTTACAATTCATGGAAGATATGCGTACTGCTATTGAAAACGATGAACTATTGGCTTTCCGTGAAACTGTTATGGAAGAATATGGATATAATAAGCCTAATGCACGATTATTCTAAGTTTGGTATAATAATAGTATTAGCAAAATGAGTAAAAGTTACCGTGAAATGGAACGCGTAGCTAAACTCGCTTAGGAAAGTAGGAGTTAGAATGTCGTTGAATTTGATTTTGCCATTAGTAATTATTGTGGCAATGTTCTGGTTTATGTCACGTCAGCAAAAGAAGCAACGTGAACAACAACAAAATATGCAAAAAAGTTTGCAAAAAGGTAGCAAAGTTGTTACAATTGGTGGTTTGCACGCAGTTGTTGATAGCGTGGATAATGCTGCAAAGACTGTTGATTTAGATGCTGAAGGTGTTATTTTAACATATGAATTATCAGCTATTCGTTCTATCAGCAATCCAGTAGATACTGAAAAGCCAACTGTGGCTGATATTACACCTGCTGATAAGGTCGAAGAAACAAGTGAAAAAATTACTGACGATGCTGAAAAGCCAGCAGATGACAAGTAATATATAGTGGCAGTATAATAAAAGGAAGCGCAAGCTTCCTTTTATTATGGAGAAAATATGAAAACAGTCACAAAAGTTATGTCGGATGGTACAAAAATTGTATATGATGAATACGGTAATGATCAGTTGAAGACTGTTTTTTTATTACATGGTAATGGTAGCTCAGCCCACTATTTTAAACGTCAATTACCCAGTTATACAGCGTACTTTCACGTTATTGCAATAGATTCTCGAGGACACGGTCGTTCCACCAATACTAAAAAATCTATTGATATGGCAGATGTGATTCGTGATATCGATGAATTGAGACGAGAGCTGTCTATCGATAAAATAATCATAGTTGGTTATAGTGATGGCGCTAATATTGCATTGAAATATGCCGTTGAAAATCAGAATCATGTTTCTAGAATGGTTTTGAACGCACCTAATGTAACAGCAGATGGTGTTTATCGTATTTTATGGTGGGGGGATGCTATTGCACGATTTGGAACTGAATTATTTTCACCAATTAGTCAGAAAGCTCGTCGCCGTCATATGCAACTACATGTCATGAGTGAACCATTGGATATTACACGGGCACAATTAAAGGTGTTAACAATACCGATATTATTTGTTATTGGGCAATTTGATATCGTTAAACGGCAACACATTGAAAGTATTTCCAAAATTATGCCGGTTGCCAAAGTTATGATTCTGCGTGGGCATGGGCATTTCGTAACCTACACAAATCCGCGGAAGTTTGCACAGTTGATTACACCATTTTTACTTGGGGGAAAGCATGAAGGGCATTAATCACGTTTTATCAAAGTTAATTATATTAGTTATTACGTTGGTGCTGATTACTCAGCTGTTCATTATGACACGAGAAATCACGTGGCATGCAATATTGTCGACAATGAATGATATTGCTTGGTGGCAAATGGTATTGCTACTTCTAGCTGGATTTTTGGTGATCATGCCAACGTTATTCAATGATCTTATTTTGCGCGAATGGCAAGGCTACGAACTAACTACGAGTGAAGTGTTACAGCGTGCGTGGTTAGTTAATGTTTTTAACTTAAATGCTGGTTTTATTGGTATTTTAAGTGTATTTTTACGACGTATTTTTTATAATGATCAACCAAAACAAAAGCCGATTAAGCCGTATATACAAATGTACATACTCGGTCAAAGTGGTCTACTCTTCGCAACTGTCGTTGCTTTTGTCATTTTAATATTAGATGCCAATAAACAATTAACTGAACAATTAGTGTGGTTAGCCCTGTTTATTTTAGTGGCTATCATAGGGATAATTGTTTCCTTTAGTAAGCGGATAAATATTTGGCAAAGTTTGAACAGCACAGTTGTTGCACGTTTCATAATTAACTCAGTTATTACGCTGTCCGCTCAAGTGGGGTTGTTTATATTAATAGGTCGTATTATTGACATTGATATTGGTCCTTCAGAAATCATACTTAGTTTTATTATTTCTAGTGCAATTGCTCTGATTACCATGACACCCGGAACTTGGGGTTCGTTTGACGTTGCGATTATTATTATGTTGTCGTTTTTTGATGTAGCTCGTGTGGATAGTTTTATTTGGCTCATATTATATCGTGTTAGTTATAATTTGTTTCCTTTATTGAGCGCTGTGGCTCTTTTGTTTTTACGTATTTCTAAACGAATCAATGCTAGTTTTCGAGGTGTACCGCATTATGTTGCCCAATCAGTTGTTCACCAATTTTTGATTATTATACTCTATTTATCTGGTATGTTGCTTGTCTTAGCAGGGACGATGCCCAAAGTTGCAGAACAAATATTTGTTTTTAATCACCTACGTTCTTGGCCGGTCACATATACTTTAATCAACCAATTACCCAATATTTTATTTGGTTTTTTGATCCTAATTAGTGCACGTGGCATTGCTAATCGTGTACAACGCGCTTATGGGGCGACTATTGTTGTCTTATTGCTAGTAGCTACATACGTATTTTTCTTTTATCAGTATGTGGCACCGTTGTTTTTTATAGCCGTTATTTTGATAGCGGTGTTATTTAGTAAAAAGTCTCTGTATAGAAAGCAATTTATTCACTCTTGGGAAGAGCAGGCTGTGGATTTTCTGATTTGGGCGACGCTAATTATTAGTTATTTGGCTTTGGGCGTGGTTAATCTACCTCCAATTCATCGCCATTTTCCTCATGTTGGCAACATGCCATCCATGCATTGGTGGTACGTAGGTCTTATTATTATCAGTGTTGTCTCTGTTTCTGGTTTAGCTTTGTCTAAATTTTTGCATTCACAGCAGATCCCGCTTGGTGTGGGGTTAGATGAAGCAAGAGTGAACAAAGTTCTGACTATTGGTGATAATCACTACACTAATCTCGTTTTTTTGGGGGATAAAAGACTATATTTTTATCGAATTGATGATGAAGATGTTGTGGGTATTCAGTTTCGAATTATTAACAACAAGGCGATGGTTATGGGGGACCCTTTTGGGAACGAAAAGTACTTTGCTGCTGCGATGGAGCAATTTGTAAACGAAGCGGACGTACTTGGTTATATGCCAGTTTTTTATGAAATTAGCGAAAACATTGCCATGATGGCTCATGAATTTGGTTATGATTTTTTTAAACTTGGTGAGGAAGCATTAGTTATTCTTGATGATTTTTCGACTGCTGGTAAAAAAATGCAGAATATTCGTTCAGAAATGAATCAAGCAACGCGTGCTGGTTTCAAATTCAAGGTATTAGAACCACCATTTAAGCATGACGTGTTGCAGCAAATGCAACTAATTAGTGATGAATGGCTTGCTGGACGTGAAGAAAAAGGATATTCACTCGGATTCTTTGATGAAAATTATTTGCAGCGTGGTCCAATAGCTGTACTTGAAAAAGAAGGACAAATCGAAGCGTTTGCAACGTTAGTGACTTCATATACAGAACAACAAATGACAGTTGACTTAATGAGATTTACGCATGCTGCTCCGAATGGTGTCATGGATGTTTTATTCGTCAACGTATTTGATTATGCTAAACAGCGGCATTTTAAAATATTTAATTTAGGTATGTCACCTTTGGCTAATGTTGGCCAGCATCGTCAAAGTTTTGGACGTGAGCGCTTGGCTAATTTGGTCTATCAATTTGGTTCAAAGGTTTATTCCTTTGAAGGATTGCATCATTATAAAAATAAATTTACCAAAGTTTGGCAACCTATGTACATTGGCTACTCAAGAAAAAGTAGCATTATTGCCGTTATGTTTGGATTGCTGAAAATAGACAACAAAGGAGTGAAACATGCACCAAAAAGCGATATGAGATATACTAGAAGCAATTAAAATAGGAGGAAAAACATTTAGGATAGCGTTATAATTTGCTAAATGTTCTGATAGTTAATGGCAATGCATCAATATTTCATGGGAATGAGTCAGCTTGAACTCATTAACCGAGCTCCAGGTTTTTTTAAATACCAGCCCCATAGTGTAGCGGCACATTCATGGAAAGTAACTCAAATTGCTCAATTTTTAGCCGATGTCGAGGAACAAAATGGCGCTCAAATTAATTGGAAATCAGTTTATGAAAAAGCTTTAAATCACGATTATACAGAAAGATTTATCGGCGACATTAAAACGCCAGTGAAATATGCGACGTCAACATTGCGTTCCATGTTAGCTGATGTTGAAGAATCAATGACTGAAAACTTTATTAAAACAGAAATTCCTGAACAATTTCAAGCCGCATACACACGACGCCTAGGCGAAGGGAAAGATGACACGATTGAGGGCAAAATTTTATCTATTTCTGATAAAATTGATCTTCTCTATGAAGCATACGGTGAATTAGAAAAGTTTAACCCTGAACCCGTTTTTGTGAATATTTTTCAAAGCAGCTTGGAAGCGCTCGCCGAATTTAAAGATATGGCCAGTGTGAAGTATTTGGCAAAAGAAATATTACCAGAAGTTTTTAAGGAAGATTTCATTCATAAGGATTTATTGTTTGACCTAGCTAAAAGTTTGTTACCTGATTTTGCCGAGGTGGTTAATAATTAATATGGAAAAAAATTACATTGCGCGCATGCGTGAAAAAGTTGGGCACGAAGGCATGATATTTGTCTCTGCATTTGGCGTATTGTGGAACGACGCACATGACGCAATATTACTAGAAAAACGTTGGGACTCCGATGAAGGCTGGGGCTTCCCTGGTGGTTATCTTGAGTATGGCGACTCACCAATGCAGGCTGTTACACGAGAATTTAAAGAAGAAACTAACCTTGATGTTAAAGTTACTCGTATGTTAGGGATCGCCACAAATGAGGTTAAAAAAAATTCTTGGGGTGATGCGCAAGAAACCATTGGAATTGGTTTTGAAGTTGAGCATGTTGGTGGTGAGATGTTGAAAGATGGTACTGAAACGCTTGATTTACAATTTGTGCCTGTTCATCCAGAACCTAAAATGTTCGTCCCACAAGCACAAAAAACAATGCATCTTATATTGACGCAAAACGAGATTAGTGAACAACCTTGGATGAGGGAGAAAAACGAATGAAACTTTATGTTGTACGTCATGGTCAGACCATATTTAATACATTAAACAAAGTGCAGGGATGGGCTGATACACCGCTAACCAAGAAAGGTGAAAAAGATGGCCAGGAAGCTGGGAAAAGATTAAAAAACGTAGCTTTTGACGTAGCTTTTTCTTCTGATACTTCACGTGCTATGCATACGGCAGAATATATCCTAGCTGAAAATATCCACGAGCATACTAAGCTACAAATTACACCAGAGTGGCGTGAATACTTTTTCGGTAGCTTTGAGGGTGGTAGTAATGATGTGATGTGGGGTGCTGTGGCTAAAGAATTTGGCGTAAATAAAGGCACACCAGATGCTATTGCTGCAGAAGTTCAAGACATGACAGCGATTATGAATAAAATTTACGAAGTGGATCCAGAGCATCTAGGTGAGAACGCCACACGTTTTTGGCAAAGAATAGACGCTGCATTGGAAAAACTCCTGATGACACAAAAAGCCAATGCTAATGTCTTGTTAGTTACGCACGGTCAGCTCATTGGTAATTTGGCACAGCACTATGGCCATTTTCTCGGGGCCGAAAGACCAAAAAATGGTGCTGTGGCAGTTTTCAATCTTGATGACGACGGTTTGCAAGTGGAACTTTTTAATGATGTTAACACCGTATTTTGATAAAATATGGTTAATATTTTATATTTTTTTAAGGATTAAATTTAGCCAAACAAATCGTTTAATGATAATGTTTTCATTGTTGTTTCAGAAAACATACTCGTTATTTTCTTCACAAAAATTGTATTAAACGATTGACATTTTATGGTGGAACCGGTTACAATATTATGGTAAGCGATTATCATAATTGAAGGAGATAATATGGTTAAACAAGATAGCCTGCTCACTAAAATTGCTTTTTTGGGCATTTCATTTGTCTTGACAAGTGCATACGCTATTAACGGCGCATTGCCACAAATGACAGAGGCGTTGCATATTTCATCCACCGAAGCGCAAGTGCTGGCCACTACACCTTCTATTACTGTGACTATTTTTGTTCTTTTGAGTAGCTTTATAGCTGCTAAATTAGGTGATAAAAATACAATCATTTTAGGTGTAACATTGGTCGGAATTGCTGGAATGATACCATTTTTTACCGATTCATATGTGATCATTTTAGCATCACGAACGGTGTTAGGTGCTGGATTTGGTATTTTCAACTCACTGGCAGTGTCCATGATTGCTGTGATGTACAACGGAAAAACACGTTCTTCGATGCTTGGATACCGTGCAGCTGCTGAACAAGTTGGACAAGCTGTATTAACATTGTTAGCAGGATTGTTGTTAGCGTTTGGTTGGCACGCAACATTTTTGGTATACCTAATTGCATTTCCGATTTTGTTCTTGTTCATTAAGCGGGTTCCTGATACATCAGAAATGACACCGCTTAAGACAGAAACGACGGACAGTACACAGGTAGAAGAGGTAACTCGTATTAGTCCATTGGTATTGGTACTGACATTCTTTGCTGCTTTCCTTGTTATTGATTATATGGCCATTCAACTTAGCTTTCCATTTATGGCGGCTGACTTGAAGGGCGACGGATACAATACCTCACCAATATTGTCAGCTATGCTGATTGCAGCAACAATTGGTGGTGTAACATATGGTTGGTTTATGGCAAAGTTTGGTCGTTTCACATTACAAATTGGATTAGTATTAATGGCGATTTCAAATTTCTTGGTCGCATTTTCAAATGGTAACTTTGGTATGTTGATTTTAGGGGTTTTATTAATAGGATTCCCCCTACAATTAATTTCACCATTTATTTTTAATCAATTACCAAAGTTGGCACCACTTGCACGTCAGTCATTGGTAACGTCAATCATATTAATCGGATTTAACGTTGGTGTATTCATTGAACCGATTGTAGTTGCAGCTTTTGCAAAGATGATTGGTCATGGTGGTGGTAGCGCTGCTTCTTCAGCATATGCTACTATTCCATATCTGGGTTCGGTACTTCTTATTATCGCAATTATTACAGTTATAACTAATAGAAAACAGGAGAAATAACTATGGAAATTCAAAATAAAGCAATGCTCATCACATACGCTGATTCATTGGGTAAAAACTTGAAGGATGTTCGCAAAGTCTTGAAAGAAGATATTGGTGATGCAATTGGTGGTGTTCACTTGTTGCCATTTTTCCCATCAACGGGAGACCGCGGTTTTGCACCTTCTGATTACACACGTGTTGATTCAGCATTTGGTGATTGGAGTGATGTAGAAGCATTAGGTGAAGAATATTACTTGATGTTTGATTTCATGATTAACCATATTTCACGTGAATCTGTTATGTATCAAGATTTCAAGAAGAATCATGATGAATCAAAATATAAGGATTTCTTCATTCGCTGGGAAAAGTTCTGGGCCAAGGCTGGTGAAAACCGTCCAACACAAGCCGATGTTGACTTGATTTACAAGCGTAAGGATAAGGCACCAACTCAAGAAATTACTTTTGATGATGGTACAACTGAAAACTTGTGGAACACATTTGGTGATGAACAAATTGATATCGATGTAAACTCAGCTATCGCTAAAGAATTTATCAAGACAACGCTTGAAGACATGGTGAAGCATGGAGCTAACTTGATTCGTTTGGATGCCTTTGCATACGCTGTTAAAAAAGTTGATACAAATGACTTCTTCGTTGAACCTGAAATCTGGGACACATTGAACGAGGTTCGTGAAATTTTGACACCTTTGAAGGCCGAAATTTTGCCAGAAATCCATGAACACTATTCAATTCCTAAGAAGATCAATGATCATGGTTACTTCACATATGATTTTGCTTTGCCAATGACGACACTTTATACATTGTATTCAGGTAAAACAAATCAATTGGCTAAATGGTTGAAGATGTCACCAATGAAGCAATTTACTACTTTGGATACGCACGACGGTATAGGTGTTGTTGATGCGCGTGACGTCTTGACTGATGAAGAAATTGATTATGCATCTGAAGAGTTATACAAAGTTGGTGCTAACGTGAAGAAGACTTACTCTTCTGCTTCATACAACAACTTGGATATCTACCAAATCAACTCAACATATTACTCAGCTTTGGGAAATGATGATGCTGCGTACTTGCTAAGCCGTATCTTCCAAGTGTTCGCTCCTGGTATTCCACAAATCTACTATGTTGGTTTGTTGGCCGGTGAAAATGATATTGAATTACTTGAATCTTCAAAAGAAGGTCGTAACATCAACCGTCATTACTACTCAGTTGATGAAGTTAAGGAAGAAGTTAAGCGCCCAGTTGTTGCTAAGTTGTTGAAGCTTTTGTCATGGCGTAACAACTTTGCTGCATTTGATTTGGACGGATCAATTGACGTTGAAACACCATCTGATACAACTATCAAGATTACTCGTAAGGATAAGTCTGGTGAAAATGTTGCAGTCTTGGTTGCCAACGCTGCCGATAAGACATTCACAATCACTGCAAATGGTGAAGAAATCTTAGCCAACACAGAAGCTGATAAGCAACAATTGTAATTTTAAATATATGAATGATTAAAAAATCAGTACGAAGAGTACTGGTTTTTTATGTACTTAAAAATAGGGAATAATTGGTATATTTTACATTGACAGGCAAAGTAATCTTTCCTATACTAGTTGCGTGTTAAATAGTTGAAAAATAGTATTCGATAGCGTAATATTAGTTTTTAATGTCTTGAAAGAGGAAATGAAATGCAAATTTTAAAAGAACATGCAAAGCCTTATGCTCGTGATATTATGTTTTCAATTATTGCGGTGGTGATAATGGCTGTTGCATCATTGTGGCAACCACGATTGCTTCAGCAAGTTATGAAAGCAATTATCGCTGATGATCAAAATAAGGTTGTTGCTTACGGATTTCAACTGTTATTTTTAGCTTTAATCGGATTGGTTGCTGGTGTAATTAATACAATTTTTGCCTCCAAAGTTTCACAGGCGATTGCTGCAGATATTCGTGCACACGAGTATAAAAAAATACAATCATTTTCATTTGGTAATATTGAAAAATTTTCAGCGGGTAACTTGGTTGTCCGTATGACAAATGATGTCAATCAAGTGCAGCAATTAATCATGATGATTTTACAGTCTTTGACACGTATTCCAATATTGTTTGTTGGAGCCTTTATTTTGGCATTGATTACATTGCCACGTTTATGGTGGATTGTAATTTTAATGGTTGTACTGATTTTTGTATCTTCGCAAGTAATTTTTAAACAAATGGGGAAGTTTTTCTCCAAAATTCAAACATTAATTGATAAGACGAATACGTTGGCCAAGGAAAATCTTCAGGGTGTTCGTGTTGTCAAGTCTTTTAACCAAGAAAAAAATGAAACAAACCGTTTTACGGATAATTCCAATGAGTTGACGCATGTCAACACGACTGTTGGCTATTTATTTTCGACTATGATGCCGATGTTCATGTTGATATCTTATGTTGCTATCGGTACAGCTATTTTATTCGTAGGTCGCGATGTTGTCAAACATCCCAATGATTTAGTTGCGATTGCTTCTTTTACTTCTTACTTAATGCAAATATTCTTTGCCATTATGATTGGTGGTATGATGGCTACCTTTGCATCTCGTGGTTTTGTCTCGCTAAGACGTATTAAAGAAATTTTAGATACGACTCCAGACTTAACGTACGCTCAAGATGCGCCTGATCGTGATTTGAATGGAAATATTTCATTCAAAAATGTTTCTTTCACCTATCCTGGAGATACTAAACCAGCTTTGAAAAACGTATCGTTTGATATCAAAGCAGGTGAGATGATCGGTATCGTTGGTGCAACTGGATCAGGTAAAACAACACTTGCCCAATTAATCCCAAGATTGTATGATCCTACTGAAGGTGTGGTAGCTGTTGGTGGTGTGGATCTCAAATCAGTAAACGAAAAGTCGTTGCGAGCTGCGGTTTCGTTTGTTCTACAAAAGGCCATATTGTTTAGTGGTACGATTGCAGCAAATTTGCGTCAAGGTAAAAAAGACGCTAATGAAAAGGATTTCCAAAAAGCTGTTGAAATTGCACAGGCTGCGGAGTTTGTTAATCGTTATGAAGATAATTTTGACCACATTGTTGAAGAGCGTTCTGCCAATTTTTCCGGTGGTCAAAAACAACGTCTTTCTATAGCAAGAGGTGTTGTTGGTAGTCCTAAAATATTGATTTTAGATGATTCAACATCGGCTTTAGATGCTCGATCCGAAAAGCTGGTTCAAGAAGCACTTGACCAGGAATTAAAAGGAACGACAACAATTGTAATTGCTGAAAAAATCAGTTCAGTTATTCATGCCAACCGCATTTTAGTAATGGATGAGGGTAAGGTAGTAGGCATCGGTGCACATCACGAGTTGCTTGAAACTTCACCGGTCTATGCTGAAATTTATCAAACACAGAAAGCGAAAGGGGCAGAATAATGACAGATATTAAACACGCAATTAAATATTTTGCAAAGTATCTTAAGCGTTATTGGTTAGCATTGTCTTTCGTAGTTGTTGTGACAATAGCCTCAACTTATTTCCAAGTTAAAGCACCAGTGTATATGGGAAAGGCAATTACAGAATTATCGACTTATTTAGGTCAATACTTGAATCCTCAAACGCATGCTGTTGCTAGCAAAACACCTTTCTATCATGCGCTGGAAGCAATGATGATTTTCTTTACTTTAACTGCAGTAACAATGTTCATTTCTAGTTTTATATCTAGTCGTATTAGTTCAGAGGCATCAGGCCGGATGAGAATTGGTCTATTTGCTAAATTGCAACGGATGACGATTAAATATTTTGACACGCATCAAGATGGCGAAATTTTATCTTTGTTTACGTCTGATTTAGATAATATTTTTAACGCGATGAACCAGGCCATTTTCCAACTTTTATCACAATTCGCTTTGTTTGTTGGTATCATTATTATGATGTTTCAGCAGAACGTCAAATTAGCATGGGTAACTATGGCTTCAACACCAGTTGCTATTATTGTCGCCTGGTTTGTAATCAGTCGTGCTAGAAAATATATTGACACGCAGCAAGATGAAACTGGCCGCATGAATGGTTATATTAATGAGCAAATCAATGGTGAGAAGATTATTATTACGCAAGGATTGCAACAAGAATCAATCGCTAATTTTGGTCCGTATAATGAACGAGTGAAGCAAGCTACTTTTAAAGGACAGATGTATTCTGGTATGCTGTTTCCTCTAATGCAAGGCTTGTCATTGTTGAACTTAGCTATTGTGATTTTCTTTGGGTCATGGTTAATTGTTCATGACGGTATGGATAAGTCGGTTGGTTTGGGATTAATTGTGGTGTTTGTTAACTATTCACAACAGTATTACCAACCAATCACACAAATTACATCTATTTATAATATGTTGCAGTTAGCTGTTACTGGTGCAAGACGCTTGAGCGATGTCCATGAACAAGCTGAAGAAGTTAACCCCGAAAGTGGTCAGAAATTAACTAATTTAAAGTCGGGTGTTACCCTAGAAAATATTCACTTTGGATACAATGATGACAAAGAAATTCTTCACGGTGTTTCAATTGACGTTAAAAAAGGGGAAATGATAGCCCTTGTTGGTCCGACCGGCTCAGGAAAGACAACGGTCATGAACTTATTGAATCGATTTTATGATGTGACTGAAGGATCCGTAAAGTTTGATGGCACCGACGTTCGTCAGTTAGACTTGAAGTCTTTACGTGATCATGTTGGCATTGTGTTACAGGAATCAGTATTATTTAGTGGTACTGTCGCAGATAATATTAAATTTGGTGAGCCAGATGCTACCGAAGAAGAAATGATTGATGCTGCCAAGCAGGCGAACATCCATGACTTTATTATGACACTTCCAGAAGGTTATCAGACCAAAGTAGATGACGAAAATTCGGTCTTTTCAACAGGTCAAAAACAATTATTATCAATCGCCCGCACAATTTTGACTAATCCGGATTTCTTAATATTAGATGAAGCAACATCTAATGTAGATACGGTGACAGAGGCAAAAATCCAAGCGGCGATGGATAATGTTATTGCTGGACGTACGAGTTTTGTTATTGCGCACCGATTGAAAACAATACTGGGTGCTGATAAAATTGTTGTTCTTAAAGATGGTCGAGTTATTGAAAAGGGCTCGCATCAAGAATTAGTTGCTGAAGGCGGATTTTATTCAGAATTGTACCATAATCAAATGGTATTTGATTAACATAGTAAAAATCAACAAATAGTTTGAAGTCCTGTGTTATAAAGGATGGAAAATGATTTGTTGTTTTTTTTTCGTGAAGAACAATTGCATCAGTATTCGACCATTTTTACGTAAAATGTTATAATAGCAGTATTGCTTTTATAGAAAATTTGTATATTTTTGAACATTGGAGAAAACAATGAACATTGGTTTGTTTACGGACACGTACTTTCCACAAGTCAGTGGAGTTGCGACTTCGATTAAGACACTTAAAGAAGCACTTGAAAGTCAGGGGCACGAAGTTTATATTTTTACATCTACTGACCCCAAGGTACCTAAAAATAAATTTGAATCGCATATTTATCGTTTTTCAAGCCTCCCATATCTTGGATTTAAAGATCGTCGACTAGCATTTCGTGGCTTGATTCAAGCTGTTGAAATTGCCAAATCTGTACAACTCGACATTGTACATACCCAAACAGAATTCTCTTTAGGTTTAATGGGTAAATTTGTGGCGCGACAGTTAAAAATTCCTGCTGTCCACACCTATCATACGATGTATGAAGACTACACCCATTATTTTGCTAAGGGGATGTTGATTGGACCGCATGGTGTGGGGCGTATTATGAAGGGATATATGGTTAGTATGGCAGGTGTTATTGCGCCGTCAAATCTCGTTCAAGATACGCTTCGTCGTTACGGTGTGACCGTGCCTATGAGAGTTATTCCGACAGGTGTTTGTTTACCAGAGCATGGTACGAAACAAACTAACTTACGAGAAAAGTATCACTTTTCTGAATTGCAGCCTATTGTTCTGTCGCTGGGACGCTTAGCGTTTGAAAAGAATATTAGTGTGACAATTTCCGTATTTTCTGAAGTATTACAGACAATACCCGAAGCACGTTTAGTAATTGCTGGTGATGGTCCAGCACGTAAATCTTTAGAAGAGCAGGTCGAAGAACTAGCGCTTGAAGACAAAATAATATTCACAGGGATGGTCAATCATGATGACATCTTTGATTATTATAAGATGTCGAATGTGTTTGTAAGTTCTTCAGATACTGAAACTCAAGGATTAACATTTATTGAGGCGATGGCAGCAGATAGACCATTTGTGGCTATACATTCACCTTACTTAGATAATTTAGTTGATAATGAAGCTATTGGTACGTTGGTGAGCGATTATGATGAACTACTAGCAGGTATCACAAAATATCTTAAACGACCAAATACAGAAGAAGATATTGCCTATCGGCATAAAAAAATGAAAGACGTGGATGCAAACACCTTTGCAACACGTGTTTTAGCATTTTATGATGATATTTTGGCCAGTTATCATGCTAGCGACGTGGAAGATGAGTATCCCAATGATGAAGAGGTGGGATATATGAAACGTATCTTACGTAATCCATTCAGGAGAAATTAATTGAAAGTTTTACTTTATTTTGAAAATCAAAATTTAATAGCTAAGTCTGGTATTGGACGTGCGTTAAAGTTACAAAAAGAAGCCTTATCTTACACAGATGTTGAAGTAACTACTGATACCAAGTCCCTTGATTACGATGTACTGCATATTAATACATACGGTGTGAATAGCCATCATATGGTCAATAAGGCACATAAATTGGGTAAAAAAGTTGTTTACCACGGTCATTCAACTTATGAAGATTTTCGGAATTCCTTTACTGGTTCTAATACCATTGCCCCGTTATTTAAACGATACTTAGTATCGCTTTATAGTAAGTCTGATGCGATTATTACGCCAACACCTTATTCGAAGCAGTTACTACGTGGATACCGTTTAAATCAACCGATTATTCCTATTTCTAATGGTATTCCCCTAGAAAAATATCAGCATGATGATGATAAAATAAAAAAGTTTCGTGAATACTTTGACTTGGCAGATGATCAAAAAGTGATTATGAGCGTGGGGCTTTTCTTTGAGCGAAAAGGTATTTTAGACTTCGTTGAACTAGCAAAAAGGCATCCTGAGCATGTTTTTATTTGGTTTGGCTACACTGATTTACGATTAGTACCTAATAAGATAAGTCGTTTGATAAAAGGTAATCATCCACGAAATTTAATTTTTCCTGGATATATTACTGGGGATGTCATTCGTGGTGCTTTTCAAGGTGCAGATTTGTTTTTGTATCCTTCTTACGAAGAAACGGAAGGCATTGTGGTACTAGAAGCTTTAGCTTCCAAGCAAAAGGTTTTGGTTCGTGACATTCCAGTATATAAAAAATGGTTACAGGATGGGGTAAATAGCTATAAAGCCCGTGATTTCGATGAGTTTGAAATCAAAATGCAAAAAATTTTAACTGGGGAATCACCAAATTTAAGTGAATCAGGCTATAAATTAGCCCAAACACGTGACCTACCTGAAATTGGAAAACAATTACAGGCGGTATATAAAATGGTGTTAGAAGGGTGAGTAATCGCGATGTTCAAACGTGATAGAGTATCAATGATTATCGTTGTTGTTCTGACGGCTATTGTCGTTTATTTTTTAACAAAAGAATTAAGTGGTAAAGGACACCAACTGTCCGTGGCGTTGGAAAATCTGGATTGGCATTGGTTACTGTTTGGCCTGTTCACGATGATTATATCAATTTTCCTTGAGGCGGCTGCTACAAGGGCCTTATTGAGCAAAGAAGATCGGCGCCATACCTCGGTTTTATCCTTATTAAGAGTTCCGCTACTAAACTTATTGGGAACAGGAGTCACGCCATTTGCTACTGGAGGCCAGCCGGCACAACTATATGGTTTATCGCGATCTGGAGTAGAAACTGGGCGGGCGATGTCTGTTATTCTCATGAAGTTTTTAGTCTATCAAATTGTTGTTGTGGTATTCTTTATAATAGGCTATGTCTCTGCCGAACACTTTATTTATCAACAGGTTAATCCCACTTTCGCAACATTCATCCCCTTTGCCATAGCGATTCATGCTGTAGTAATTATTGGTATTATATTGGTTATGTTTTGGCCATCGTTAACATTACGCTTGGTCGATTTAGTGGCAATAGTTGTAAAAAAAATGATGCGTCGCGAGCGTTTTGAGCGATTAATTGCGAATGTTAAGCAAAAGATTGATAATTTTCATACCGAATCACGTCGCGTAATTAGCAGTTGGCAATCATTGGTTGGCGCCACTTTTTTTACGTCATTACAACTGATTACGTTCTATATGATACCTTATTTTGTCATACGTGCTTTCGGCTATCAGTCTGTCAATCCATGGCTGATTGTAACGATGAATATTATGATTGTTATGGTGATTTCCTTGTTCCCAATCCCAGGTGGTGTTGGTGGTGCAGAGCTTAGCTTTCAATTATTGTTCTCACCTTTTGTTAAAAATCCAGCAACATTGATTCTCGTTATCTTACTTTGGCGATTTATTACTTATTATTTTGGTATCTTTGCAGGGATAATTGCTTACCTTATTCCTGCTCACCATGATAGGAGGAGTGACAATGCTTGACAACAAATACAATACGAGTGATTTGAAACAAATTTTAAGTCGGTTACGTGCTATGATTGATTCAACAGATGGCAGCGTGCAAACGCGTCGATTTGATGCTTTTGGCATTGAAGCTTTACAGGTTACGTATGATCAATTGACAAGGATCTGGACAGTTCAGGAACATCGTGAAATTCGACAGTTTCAGTTTGATGATATTGATTTAGTTGCAATTGAAATTTATGATGTTTTACATGATTTCAAACTAATTTATTAGGAGGGTGCCCAACACATGCTATTAGGATGTTATCGGGCACGTTTATAACAAATGATAAGTTTATTAAAACGAATCTCAAATCCCAGAAACCTCTGGCACCAAGTTAAACGAACTATGGATACATCGGCGCCAATAGTTTGGTTTTTCATATTAAACGTCGTTCTTGTGTGGTTGAAGACGTATGCTGAATACCACATGAACTTTAATTTGGGTGTGGAAGGATCAACGCAGCAATTTTTGCTATTTTTGAATCCCATCCCGACGGCTATTATATTTTTAAGTATTTCCTTGTATTTTCGTGGCGTAACCAGTTATTGGTTGGCAATTATTTTTAATTTGATTCAGTCAATATGGTTATTTGCGAATATGCTATACTACAGAGAATTTTCAGATTTCTTATCCATGGGTATTTTGGGTTCGGGTAGTTCAACTGGAACAAATCTTGGTAAATCAATTGCGGCAATTATTCATTGGACGGATTATCTTGTCTTTATCGATATTGTGATCTTAATCTTGCTAGTGGTTTTCAAGCAATTAACGATTGATCATAAAGGCGTTCAAAAAAAGTTTGCTATTTTAACGACGCTTTTTGGTGTCATCTTGATGTTAGTAGATTACGGCATCGCATCAACGGATCGTTCAGGTTTGTTGACCCGTTCGTTTGATAATAATTACATTGTTAAATATTTAGGATTGAATGAATATGCTGTATTTAACGCTGTACAAACTTATAATCAAACTGAAAGCCGGAAGCGAGCAAAGCCATCCGATTTAGCTAAAGTAAAAAAGTTTGTTGCTACGCAAAAACTGCCTGCCAATATTCAGTATTATGGTACGCAAAAAGGTAAGAACGTCTTTATGATTCATTTGGAATCATTTCAGCAGTTCTTAATAGATTATAAAGTTGATGGGCAGGAAGTCACACCCAACCTGAACCAGTTCTATCATGACCAAAACACACTAAGTTTCGATAACTTCTATAACCAAGTTGGTCAAGGGAAGACATCTGATGCGGAGATGATGCAAGAAAACTCACTATATGGTTTGGCTACAGGTTCTGCTATGGTCAAGTATGGTACGAGTAATACGTTTGAGTCATTACCAGCTATCTTAGGACAAAGAGGCTATACAACTGCTGCCTTTCACGGGGATGTTGCAAGTTTTTGGAATCGTGATAATACCTATAAATCATTTGGCTATAATTACTTTTTCTCTAAAGCTTATTATGCTAATGCAAACAAAGCAAACTATAACATTGGTTATGGGATGAAAGATAAAATTTTTCTGCGAGATAGTGCGAAGTATATTGAACAGCTCCCACAACCATTTTATGCGAAGTTAATAACCGTAACAAATCATTATCCATATGATTTGGATAAACAAAATATCAGTTTCCCAGCAACAAAAACTGGAGACAAAACTGTTGATGGTTATGTTCAAACTGCTCACTATTTGGATCAGGCATTCGCTGAGCTGATGAGTTATCTCAAAAAAGCTGGGTTGTATGACAATTCTGTATTTGTGCTGTATGGTGATCACTATGGAATTTCTGAAAATCATCAGGATGCTATTGCACAGCTACTTGGTAAAGATAAAATTACTAACAATGATTTAGCTACTTTCCAAAAAGTGCCATTCATGATTCATGCGACAGGGCTAAAAGGTGGTATTGACCATACATATGGTGGTGAAATTGATATGTTGCCAACTTTAATGGATGTGCTTGGCATCCCAGATAATAATATGACAATGTTTGGACAAGATATGCTATCCTCGAAGTACGATGGTAAAGTAGTTTTCCGTGATGGTGATTGGATAACGCCAACGTATACGAAATACAATAACCAGTATTTTAATACTAAAACTGGTGATCAAGTTACGCTCAAATCAGATAAAAAGTTGCAAAAAGTGGCAAAACAAATGTCCGCTTATGCAACCAAAGTTTTGGGTTACTCCGATGCAGTTATTACAGGCGACTTATTGCGCTTTGATACTTCAAATTCTGATTTTAATCTTATTAACAAAAAGAATTATAATTATAAAAAAACAGAGGGACTGGCTTCGCTTAAAAAAGTACTCAAGTCTAATCCTTCGAGTGTATTAGCCAAGAACAAAGGCAAATCAACACTTAGCGACTATGTCACAGATGCACCGGAATTAAAAACAGATTCTGATGACGATGACAAGTAGTCACAAAAAACGAACAAAACGCTCATGTAGAACGTTTGTTCGTTTTTTGTTATAATGGGATGATAGTGTATTAATTGTGAAATAATACTGAGCAGATTTATGAAAAGAGAACGTCAATGATAGAGCGACAGATAGAGCATGAATTTGAAATTAAGTCTAAATATGAACCAACCGGTGACCAGCCACAAGCCATTGAAAAACTAGTTGGTGGAATCAACAATCATATTAAAGAACAGATATTACTCGGAGCTACGGGAACAGGTAAAACATTTACCATTTCAAATGTCATTAAGGAAGTAAAAAAGCCAACGTTGGTTTTAAGTCACAATAAGACTTTAGCTGGGCAGTTATATGGTGAGCTAAAAGAATTTTTTCCTAATAATGCAGTAGAATATTTTGTCTCTTACTATGATTATTATCAGCCTGAAGCTTATGTCCCAAGTTCTGATACGTTTATTGAAAAAGATTCAGCTGTGAATGATGAAATCGATAAACTACGAAACTCCGCGACTAGTTCGTTACTTGAACGTAATGATGTCATTGTAGTTGCTTCCGTCAGTTCTATTTTTGGTTTAGGAGATCCGCACCAATATAAGGATCATGTTATCAGTTTGCGTGTTGGATATGAATATGAGCGTGATCAATTAATGCGTGATTTGATTGATGTGCAGTTTACTCGTAATGACATTGATTTTCATCGTGGAACGTTTCGTGTTCGTGGTGACGTGATCGAAATTTTTCCTGCCTCCCAAGATGAAATGGCTTTGCGAATTGAATTTTTTGGTGATGAAATTGATCGTATCCGAGAAATTAATTCTTTGACAGGAGAAACAATAGCAGAACGTGACCATGTAGCTATTTTTCCAGCAAAACATTTTATGACCGATGACGACCAAATGCAAGTGGCATTGGACGGTATCCGTCAAGAAATGAACACTCAGGTTGAGCTATTCAAAAAAGAAGGTAAGTTATTAGAGGCGCAGCGTATTAAACAACGTACAGAGTATGATTTGGCGATGCTCGAAGAAATGGGATTTGTTGGCGGCATTGAAAACTACTCACGTTGGATGGATGGTCGTCAAGCGGGTGAACCACCATTTACATTGATTGACTTTTTTCCAGATGATTTTTTGATTGTTATTGATGAAAGTCATGTTACCATGCCACAAATTCGCGGTATGTTTAATGGGGATAAAGCTAGAAAAGAAACGTTGGTTAACTATGGCTTTCGTTTGCCAAGCGCATTAGACAATCGGCCATTAAAACTTCCTGAATTCGAAAAACACGTTAACCAGATTATTTATATGTCAGCGACACCTGGTGATTATGAAAATGAGCGTGTCGATTCAAAACACGTTATTCAACAAATTATTCGACCAACGGGGTTGCTTGATCCAGAAGTTGAAGTGCGACCTGTTATGGGACAAATTGATGACTTGGTCGGGGAAATAACGAAGCGATCGGAGCGTGATGAACGTGTGTTTATCACAACGTTAACCAAACGTATGGCTGAGGACCTAACTGATTATTTGAAGGATTTGGGAATAAAAGTAGCTTATTTGCACGCGGATATCAAAACACTTGAACGTACGGAAATTATCCGTGATTTACGCTTGGGTAAATATGATGTTTTAATTGGTATTAACTTATTGCGTGAGGGGATTGATGTTCCTGAAGTATCCTTAGTAGCTATATTGGATGCTGATAAAGAAGGATTTTTGCGTAATCCACGTTCATTAATCCAAACTATTGGCCGTGCCGCACGTAATGAAAATGGACACGTTATCATGTATGCGGATAAGATGACTAGATCCATGCTTGAAGCTATTGATGAAACAGCCCGCAGGCGAGAAATTCAGATGCAATATAATACGCAACATGGTATTACACCGAAAACAATTAAGAAAGATATTCGTGACCTGATATCTGTCACACATGCTGCTACTGAAGAAAAAGTTGTTGATTTGACAAAGGTGGCGTTTAACGACTTACCTAAAGATGAGCAACAGTCTATTGTGGATAATATGACGAGTCAAATGAAGGCGGCTGCTAAGGCACTTGACTTTGAAGAGGCAGCTCAGTTACGCGATACGGTATTGGAATTAAAAACACGTGCTAATCTTTAATTGAACTGATATAAACGAAAAAGAGAAAATAATGGCAAAAGATCATATCGAAATACGCGGTGCTCGCGCTCATAATTTAAAAAATATTGATGTAAATATTCCTAAAAATCAACTCACAGTCGTTACTGGTCTATCTGGATCAGGTAAATCATCATTAGCTTTTGATACCCTATACGCAGAGGGGCAAAGGCGCTACGTGGAAAGTTTAAGTTCTTATGCACGCCAATTTTTAGGTCAAATGGACAAACCAGATGTCGATTCTATTGATGGTTTATCACCTGCTATTTCTATCGACCAAAAAACAACATCTAATAATCCACGCTCAACCGTTGGTACAGTGACTGAAATCAATGATTACTTCCGTTTACTATACGCACGTGTTGGGCGACCGGATGATCCAAAAGATGGTACAAAAATTATGTATACAATCGATCAAATGGTTGAATATACATTGAATAACCTGCCTGAGGGTACAAGATTACAAGTATTTGCACCAATCATTAGAGGAAAACGTGGATCGCATGAAACAGCATTTGACCATATGCGCAAACAGGGATATATTCGAGCTCGTGTAGATGGAGATATTATTGAGATTGATTCACAGCAGTTGAGTCTTAATAAAAACAAGCCTCACGACATTGACGTTATGATCGATCGAATTGTTTTACGTGGCAATTCTCGGTCACGTCTATTTGACTCGATTGAAGCAGCTGTTCGTTTGAATGACGGCCAAGTTGAACTTGATGTGGTAACTCGTGATGATGAAAATCCAGTTGCACCATTAAAGTTTTCTGACCACTATCTTGGAGAGTTGAAGGATTTTCGTGCAGGGCGATTAGAACCGCGCTTGTTCAGTTTCAATGCACCATTAGGAGCTTGTGAGTTTTGTCAAGGTTTGGGTGTCACGCGCGAAGTGGATATTGATTTAGTAATTCCGGACGATGCGAAAACCTTGAATGAGGGAGCTATTCTGCCATGGAATCCAATATCATCCAATTATTATCCGGAAATGTTGCGTCAATTTGCTGAGCAATTTGCTATTGACATGGACACACCATTTAATAAACTTCCTAAAAAACAACAAGATTTAATTCTGAATGGTTCTGATGAAAAGGATTTTCACTTCCATTATAAAAATGATTTTGGCGGGGTTCGTGATGTTGATATCCCCTTTGAGGGAGTAATAAATAACATTGCTCGCCGTTTCACGGAAACAAATTCAGATTTCACGCGCGAGCAAATGACTCATTATATGACAGAATTAAAGTGTAAAGCCTGTGGCGGTTATCGCCTAAACAAGGCCGCACTTTCAGTCAAAATTAATGGCAAACATATTGGTGAGGTGTCGGAGTTACCGGTTGATCAAGAATTGGCATTTTTTAATAGTGTTTCCTTGGGACAACAGGATAGTGAGATTGCCTCGCCTATTATCAAAGAAATTAAGGATCGTCTTGGCTTCCTACAAAGCGTAGGTTTAAAGTATTTAACACTTTCTCGTTCAGCACGAACGCTTTCTGGCGGAGAATCTCAGCGAATCCGTTTGGCTACTCAGATTGGATCTAATTTATCAGGAGTTCTTTATGTTTTAGATGAACCTTCCATTGGTTTGCACCAGCGTGACAATGATATGTTGCTAGAGTCAATGCATCGTATGCGTGACTTAGGAAATACCTTAGTTGTTGTCGAGCACGATGAAGATACAATGCGTGCGGCTGATTATTTGATAGATGTCGGCCCGGGTGCTGGTGCTTTGGGCGGTACTATTGTGGCTAGTGGCACGCCAGCTGAAGTTGAAGCCAACAAAAGCTCATTAACTGGACAATATTTATCTGGGAAAAAATTTATTGCAATACCTGCCAAGCGCCGAAAAGGGAATGGCAACTGGATTACGGTGAAAGGCGCCAAAGAAAATAACTTAAAAAACATTACTGCAAAGATACCTCTAGGAAAGTTTGTTGCGGTAACAGGTGTTTCAGGTTCTGGTAAATCAACATTAGTCAATACAGTGTTGAAGCGAGCTTTGAAACAAAAACTAAATAATAACTCTGAAAAACCAGGTGCGTATCGATCGATTGAGGGCACTGAAAATATAGAACAAATAGTTGATATTGATCAATCACCAATTGGACGTACACCACGTTCTAATCCTGCGACCTATACAGGTGTATTCGATGATATTCGTGATTTGTTTTCACAAACAAATGAAGCTAAAATGCGTGGATACAACAAAGGACGCTTTTCCTTTAACACAAAAGGTGGTCGTTGTGAGAATTGTCGTGGCGATGGTGTGATCAAAATAGAAATGAATTTCTTGCCTGATGTGTATGTAGCCTGTGAAGTTTGTGGTGGTACTCGTTATAATTCAGAAACGTTGGAAGTTACCTATAAAGGCAAAAATATATCACAAGTCTTAGACATGACTGCTTCAGAGGCACTTGAATTTTTCACGCCTATTCCAAAAATTGCTAAAAAGCTACAAACGATTAATGATGTGGGCTTGGGTTACGTAAAACTAGGGCAATCTGCAACGACCTTGTCAGGTGGTGAAGCCCAACGTATGAAATTGGCATCGGAACTTCATCGACGCACTAATGGTAAAACAATTTATATTCTGGATGAACCAACTACTGGTTTACATACTGACGACATTGCTCGCTTGCTAGAAGTGCTGGAACGGCTAGTAGATGCTGGCAATACTATTGTAGTTATTGAGCATAACTTGGATGTGATTAAGTCAGCTGATTGGATAATTGACATGGGTCCAGAAGGCGGCGCTGGTGGTGGAAAAGTTTTGGTCGCCGGCACACCTGAAAAGGTGATGAAAACGGCAGGATCTTATACCGGTAAGTACTTGAAAGAAGTAATTGAGCGCGATTTGTCACGAGCTTAAACAAGAAATCTCTCAAGCAACGACTAAAACCACCTAGCAATTTGTTGGGTGGTTTTGTGTTAAAATGAATGTAAGTATATGGAAGGTTAACTATTATATGAAACCCAAAATCGTCATTATTGGTGGTGGTTCGGGTCTACCTGTAATTATCAAGCCGCTTGTGAAACAAGAAGTTGATTTATCAGCAATTGTGACAGTGGCTGACGATGGTGGATCAAGTGGACTACTACGAAACTACATTAATATAGTACCTCCCGGAGATATTAGAAATATCCTCGTAGCAATGGCAGATACGGACGCGGAATTTTTAAAGGTTATGCAGTATCGTTTTGATGCAAAAGATGATTTTTTTGCCAAGCACGCTGTTGGAAATCTAATTATCGCTGCGATGACTGAAATGCATGGAAATATTTTTGATGCGGTGCAATATCTAGCTAATTTTATGCATGTTCAAGGGCATATTTATCCTGTTTCTAACGAGCCTCTAGTGCTACATGCTGAATTTAAGAATGGCAACACAGTTGCTGGAGAAGCTGAAATAACACATGCACATCAAACAATAGACCATGTTTGGGTAACAGGTGATGAACCGGGTGAAGAGCCTAAAGCTGCTCCAGAGGTTGTTGAAGCGATTTTGAGTGCGGACTTAATTGTCTATGGTCCCGGAAGTCTGTTTACATCAATTTTACCTAATGTAGTTGTGCCTGAAGTCCGTGAGGCATTACAGCTCACTAAAGCCAAGCAAGTTTACATTGCCAACATTATGACTCAAAAGGGCGAAACTGATGCTTATACAGATGCACAACATCTCCTTGCTTTAAATGCACATATTGGCATGCAAGCAATTGACTATGTCATTTCAAATAGTGAAAAGGTTCCTGATGATTTTGTCGACTTTCAAAAGTGGAATGAGGTTTCTAATCAGGTGAAGCTTGACGAGCAGGCAGTTGTGGTTCAAGGAGCAACTCAAATTTCAGGTGATTTTTTGCAGTTACGTGACGCTGGTGCATTTCATGATGGTCAAAAAATTACTGAAGAATTATTGAAAATTTTGGAGCAGTGCTAAATGTCATATGCAGCAGATGTAAAAAAAGAGCTGACTGGTTTGATTGTTCATGCCGGAAATGCAAAAGCTGAGTTGGCAGCTTTAATGAGAATGAACGGGGTTAGTACCCTTGGTTTTGATCAAACAATTCGGGTACAAACTGAAAACGCTGCCATTGCCCGTCGAATTTATACACTCTTAAAAGAAACTTACGTTGAAGTTGAAGTTGAAGTCAGCGTAACAGATCACAATCATTTATCACAACACAAATCCTATGGGGTATTACTAAAAACTAAGATTGATGAGGTACTGGATGATTTAGGTATTGATCCATTTGGCTTACATCCAGAAGTACCTCCGCGTATGCTAAATCAAGTTGACAAACGGCGTTCTTTTTTACGCGGTGCTTTTTTGGCTGCTGGATCAGTTAATTCACCAGAACGAGCTAACTATCATTTGGAAATTTATACGACCCACGAAGAACTAGCTGAGCAATTGATGATAATGATGCAAGAATTTGATTTGCCATCAAAAATTTCTGAGCGAGGTAATGGTTTTATTGTCTATTTGAAACGCGCAGAAAAAATCGTGGACTTTTTGCAAACAATTGGTGCGACTCAATCTATGCTCAAGTTTGAGGATATTCGTATGATGCGTGATATGCGTAATTCAGTTAATCGCCTGGTCAATGCTGAAACAGCAAACATGCAAAAAACAGCAATCGCAGCTAATAAACAAGTTAGTCAGATTAATTTAATTATTGATACATTGGGTAGTCTAGACATATTACCAAAAAAACTGCGTGACATCGCGAAGGCAAGATTAGAATATCCTGATGAAACGTTGGCAGAATTAGGTGAAGTACTAGATATTAGTAAATCTGGTGCTAACCATCGCATGCGTAAATTAACACAACTGGCAACAATGATTGAGCAAGGTATAGACTATGATTTAACAAAGTTGTAAAACTTTTTAGCACTCTCGTCTCTAATGTGCTAAAATATATATAAGTTAATTATTAAATTAACCACTCTAAGATATGAGGTAAAATATATGTGGCCAGGAGTTATTGAACAAACTGCCAATGGACGTGAAAATTATGATTTACCATCACGTTTGTTAAAAGATCGTATTATTTTGGTACAGGGCGAAATTGAAGATAGTATGGCAACATCAATCGTTGCGCAATTGCTATTCTTAGAAGCTCAAGATCCAACAAAAGAAATTTCTATGTATATCAATTCACCCGGAGGATCGGTGACAGCTGGATTATCAATCACTGATACAATGAATTTCATTAAGGCACCAGTAACAACTATTGTAATGGGCCTAGCGGCATCAATGGGAACAATCATTGCTGCATCCGGTGAAAAAGGGCATCGTTTTATGTTGCCAAATGCTGAATACCTCATCCACCAACCAATGGGCGGTGCTGCCGGTGGAACACAGCAAACTGACATGGCAATCATTGCAGAACAATTGACGAAGACACGTGCCAAGTTGAACAAAATTTTAGCTGATGCTTCAGGTAAGGATTTGAAGGTAATTGGCCGCGACACTGAACGTGATAATTGGATGAGTGCTGAAGAAACATTGGAATATGGTTTCATTGATGGTATTTTAACAAAATCAGGTGAAAAACCAGCAACAAAGTAATACGCAATACACGAAAAAAACACCATATCAAGGTTTTATTACCTTGGTGCGGTGTTTTTGTATATTACTTATTATCTAAAACGATTTAAATTTTCGACGCTTGAAACATGATAACCTTTCTTTTCTAAGCGTTTGATAAGTTTTTCCAATTGCTCGCTATCTTCTTGCAAGGGAAGCGTGAAGAGAACAGTTAAGGGTTTAAGCTCAGATTGAATGGTAAGTAGTGATTCAATATTTGAATAGCGTGTGATGATTTTAGAAATTTTGCTCAAATCCCCTTGAGTGTTATGTGTTGAAATAGCTATGGCAACACCCCCAGAACGGACTGACCAACTTTGTGACAATAAGTCCATTAAAGCATCGTGCGTAAAAATACCATAAAACTGATGATTTTCATCTAAGACAGCAATAAATGGTAAATCTCTAATCGCAAAAAAAACTTCATAAAATTTACTATTCGTGTAAATGAATTTTGTTGAGTTGCGCATAATGGCTGTTGCAGGTAAGTTCATATTCCCGTTTTTTGCAACGTGTTCAAAAACGTGTTGTTTATAGACATTACCACGAAAAAGCTTGCCTGATTCGTCAAGAATAGGCATGGTGCGTGTGTGTGCATTTTCTGGATCATTAAAAATATCGTACACTTCTTGAATTGTTGCATTTTCGGTTACGGTTGTTAACTCCGATTTAGGGATTACCAAAGATTTTTGAAACATTATCCTGTCCTAATCTAATTTTTTTATCATTAAATAGCCATACAATATGATAACACAAAATTGTAGTGTGTGCGTGGTATACTGGAGGTTAGATTATTTTAGAATGCTTTATGAGGAATAGAAACGTGAAATTTATATTTGGACTTGGAAATATTGGTGCAG
Organism: Leuconostoc sp. C5; assembly: GCF_056530425.1. Lineage (NCBI taxonomy): Bacteria > Bacillati > Bacillota > Bacilli > Lactobacillales > Lactobacillaceae > Leuconostoc > Leuconostoc sp. C5. Next base: position 353,817 of record NZ_CP134351.1, read on the forward strand.
AATACGACCAAACACGCCACAACATTGGCTTTATGGCTGTTGATGCTTTTGCGACAGCAAATCATATGTCATTTTCTCCAAGTAAGCAATTTGCTTTGGTTGCTAAGACAATCATAGGCGGAGAATCAGTCATGTTGGTTAAGCCAACAACATACATGAACGATTCTGGTAAAGCCGTTCGAGCCATTCTGGACTATTACGACGGAGATGTTGATGATGTATTAGTATTGGTTGATGATATGGATCTACCATTTGGTAAAATGCGTTTTCGTGCGAAAGGATCGGCGGGTGGTCATAATGGCTTAAAAAGCATCATGACGCATACTGGTTCCCAGACATTTCTGCGTTTGAAATTTGGACTAGGGCATCCTGTTCATGAGCAAAATGTAGTTGTTAATTATGTTTTAGGAAAATTTACTGCAGCAGAAAAACCAGACATAGACGCAATGTTGGACCGTAGTACGCAAGCGATAGCGGATTGGATTCAAGGTGCCACAGCACCTGAACTAAGTAATCGATATAATGGATAAATGACATTAATAGACTTTTTAAGTGACACAGTAACAATTAAAAAACTTAACGAACAGGCAACTGTGGGCTCAGCACAGTTGCTTTTAGGCGTGAATGGCACCGCTCGTGCGGCTAGTATTGCTGCCTTATACCGTAAAAATCCCCGACCAATGTTGATTATATCTGACACGCAAGTGCATGCTGATCAATTTTTCGATGATCTGTCATCTTTGCTTGAAGATCTGGTCTACAACTTTCCAGCAGAAGAGTCTATTGCCACAGAAATGGCAATTAGTTCTTCTGAATTACGACTACAACGCGTACAAACATTACTTGCCTTAAAAACAGAAAAACCTATTATTGTGGTTACAAGTTTGGCAGGTGCAGAACGTTTGGTACCTAAAAAGCAGTCACTGGAACAAGCACATTTACATGTTAAAGTTGGGGATGCTTACAATTTGAATGTCATTAAAAACACTTTAATGATGATGGGATATACGCCAACTAAATTAGTTCAAACACCAGGTGAATTCGCACATCGAGGATCAATTGTTGATGTTTATCCAATTACCTTTGATGATCCTATTCGACTTGACTTTTTTGATGATGAATTGGACCAATTAAAGAGCTTTGATGTTGCGACCCAAAAAAGTACCACTAGTTTTGACGAAATCAATATTGAACCGGCGACAGATTTTATCGTATCAGAGCATCAGTATGACCAGGCTAAGTTAGCGATTGAAAGCGCTTTTAGCGATTACCGCACCAATCTAAGCGGGGTTGATAAAAAGCATGCCACGGATGGCTTTGCTCCCACACAGTATATGTTGAACGAACGAGAACGAGGTAGTGTGTTAGTGCCATATGCTCCTTTTTTCTTTGATGGCCAGACAACCCTACTTGACTATTTTCCAACTGATTCGTTAATCATCATTGATGAATACACACGATTAATGGAAACGCGACTTCAGCAAATGACACGTGATCAGGAATGGATTGAGCAGCAAATTGAAGCGTATCAGTTATTACCAAAACAAACTTGGCGAACTGAAATCACCGATTTATTAGCAAGTAATCAACATGCGACAATCTACTTAGCTAATTTTCAGCGTGGACTCAACCGAATTAAGTTTACCAATGTTGAAGAAGTGACAACGCGCCCAGCAAATCAGTATTATGGACAAATTCCTGCCTTGAAAAATGATTTAATATATGCACAGGAATCTGGTATTACAATGGTGTTATTAATTCCTGACGCTAAACGACGGGCTAACTTTTCTCGTAGTTTATCTGAATTAGAAGTACCGGTCACTGAGACGCGAGATATAGTGAAAAACCAAGTACAAATTATGCCAGGTGAGCTATCAGCTGGATTTGAATGGCCAAAATTACATTTGACCGTACTAACTACACATGAACTATTTACACAAGCAAAGCATTCCGCACCGCGAACCCGCAAAATTGCTAACTCAGAGCGTTTGAAATCTTATAATGAATTGAATGTGGGCGATTACGTTGTTCATATTAATCATGGTATTGGTCGCTATGAAGGCTTGCAAACAATTGAAGCTGACGGTGGAAAACAGGATTATCTAACAATTGCTTATCAGCAAAATGCGAAAATATTTATTCCTGTCACACAACTTAATCTTATTCAAAAATATGTTGGTGCATCTGATGTTGCTAAGAAACCTAAGTTAAACAAATTGGGTGGTAGTGAGTGGGCTAAAACAAAAAGACAAGTTGCGGCAAAAATTGAAGATATTGCTGATGATTTATTAGAGTTATACGCTAAACGTGAAGCGCAGCAAGGGTACGTTTTTCCACCGGATGATCATGCCCAAATTAAGTTTGATGATTCTTTTGGTTACCCAGAAACACCTGATCAAATTCGCAGTATTGAAGAAATTAAAGTTGATATGCAAAAGCTGCGACCAATGGACCGGTTACTTGTGGGAGACGTTGGCTTTGGAAAAACTGAGGTTGCCTTGCGTGCTGTTTTTAAAGCTGCTCATTCTGGTAAACAAGTCGCCTTTCTAGCGCCAACTACAATTTTGGTTCAACAACATTATGAAACAATGTTGGCTAGATTTAGTGATTTTCCAGAAATTAAAATTGGCGTATTAAGTCGTTTTCAAACGCCAACCCAGAACAAAATGATTATTGAGCAGCTTCAAAATCACGAAATCGATGTAGTTGTCGGTACGCACCGTTTGTTGAGCAAAGATGTGGACTTTTCAGATCTTGGTTTACTAATCATAGATGAAGAGCAGCGGTTTGGTGTTAAACATAAAGAAAGACTAAAACAGTTACGAACAAGTGTTGATGTCCTAACATTGACTGCAACACCAATTCCACGTACGCTTAATATGGCTATGGTGGGCGCCCGTGATTTATCTGTCATTGAAACACCACCTGCAAACCGATATCCAATTCAAACTTATGTTTTGGCAATGGATTGGAAAATAGTTCGTGATGCGATTGAAAAAGAAATTGCACGTAACGGTCAAGTTTTTTATCTACACAATCGTGTTGCTGACCTAGACCGTATTGTTAGTCAAATAGAAGAATTAATTCCTTCGGCGCGTGTAGCTGCAATTCATGGGCAGATGTCAGAAACACAGCTTGAAAGTATCCTATATGACTTTTTGAATGGACAATATGATGTTCTAGTAACAACCACAATTATTGAAACAGGTGTCGACATCCCTAATGCAAATACTTTAATTGTCGAAAATGCTGACCATATGGGGTTGGCACAGCTTTATCAATTGCGTGGTCGTGTTGGGCGTTCGACACGTTTAGCGTATGCATATTTTACTTACCCATTTACGCGTACACCCTCAGAAGAAGCCGAGAAAAGACTTGAGGCCATACGCGATTTCACGGAACTCGGTTCAGGTTTCAGAATAGCTATGCGTGATTTAAGTATTCGTGGTGCAGGTGATTTGCTCGGTAAACAACAACACGGATTTATTGATTCAGTGGGTTATGACATGTATACTCAAATGTTGAAAGATACTGTGGCACAAAAACAGGGGAAACAAGTTACGACAACCCAACCAGAAACGGATGCAGAATTAATCTTAGGTGTGCTAGCTTATTTGCCAGATGAGTACGTTAGTGATAATGCACAAAAAATTGAATTGTATTCTCGCATTCGTCAGGCTAGAACGGATGCAGAATTTGAAGACATTGAGTCTGATATGCTTGACCGCTTTGGTGAAATGCCAGATGAGGTGGCACGATTATTGCTCGTAGGTCAAATTAAGCAGTTAGCTGATCAGTCACAAATTACGAATATACGACGCCAAAGAAAACAATTAATTATGACATTTAATGAAACAGCAACGAAAAACTTAGCTGGAGAAGCCATATTTGAGACAATGGTTGACGTGCCGTTAAAAGCAGCTGTACGAACAGAAGAAGGTAATTTACAAGTGATCTTCACTGTGAACGATGTCGCAGAAAGTAGTATCTGGCTCAATATTTTACGGAACTTTTTGTTAGTCATTATTGATAAATTATCAGCAAAAACATTAAATGAACTTCATCATTAAATATAGGAGAAGAATATGCGTTTAGATAAATATCTTAAAATTTCGCGGTTAATTAAGCGTCGGACGGTCGCCAAAGAGATTGCTGACCAAGGACGAATCTCAATTAACGGTAAAGTTGCTAAGTCATCATCAGATGTGTCCACAAATGATGAATTAGAAGTACGTTTTGGAAACAAAACGCTGACAGTTAAAGTACTCAAAATTGTTGAAACAACCAAAAAAGAAGAATCTGCTGACATGTATGAAGTTATTAGTGAGAAATTTCAGCAAGATTTTCGTAAAATTGGTGACGAATAATAGCCAAAATGTTTAAGTTAGTTTAAATATTATTGTAAAATGATAAAGAACGTGACAAAATTACATTAGGTAGAATTCACTATGGCGGGTAATTTTAAAAGAAGACAATCAAATATTACACCGTTAAACCCAGCGATAGCACGTGAAATTAAAAAATCAGAACGTGCTAACTCGGAAGCGGCAAAACATTATCGCAAGGCGCACGCGCGACGGGAGAAAAAAATTCTTCTTTTTGGCGGGTTGATAGCGATAATTTTTGTTGTGCAACTCTTGATAGGCCAAGTGAAGTTGCATGCGGCTAATCAAGAACTAACGAATACACAAGATCGTTTGGAAAAAGTCCAAAAAACCAATACTGATTTAACTGCTGATACAAAACGTTTAAAAGACGCAACGTACTTACAGCAACTACTACGAGACAAATATGGTTATTCAAAGCAAGGAGAACTTGTTTATAATTTACCATCCGATAATAATTAAGGAAGCGCCCTAGGGGTGCCTTTTTCGTATATGACAGAAAAAATTTTGCAAACTATACAACAGTATAATTGGCCAGAGACAGTTATCGTTGCAGTTTCTGGTGGTGTTGACTCCGTAGTTCTAGTTCATGCGTTGTCAAAAACTAAGGCCAACCTTGTTATTGCACACGTGAATTACAGGTTACGTGAGGAAAGTGATGAAGATGCTGCCTTCGTTCGGCAGCTTGCGACTCAAACTGGTGCCATATTTGAAGAACAGGTCTGGCAACATATTCCTGACCATGCAGTGGAAAAAGCAGCTCGTCAATTTCGTTATGATTTTTTTGAGGAGTTAGCTCAAAAGTATCACACGAATACAATCGCTGTTGCCCATCACGCAGACGATCAAGCAGAAACAGTCCTTCTTAAGATGATACGAGGAGGGCAACTACAACAAATGGGTGGCATGCAAACAAAGAACCATAAAGTTATTAGGCCCTTTTTGTCGATAACTAAACAAGAACTAATTACTTATGCACAGGATAATCAGTTGGGGTGGCGTCAGGATAAAACGAACTTTGACGTTGATTATACGCCGAGAAATTTATTGCGTAACGATGTTTTACCAAAATTAACAACTATTAATCAACGAGCCGTCAGACATATTAATAATATGGCCGCACAAATTTTACAACAACAGCGGTTAATTGATAATCAGGCTAAAATATACGCTAATGATATTCAAGACTGGCAGAAGATTCCTACACTTTGGCAACTACCAACACTGAAATATTGGCTCCAAAAAAATAAGCTATTTAACATTAAAGAAAATCAACTGCAGCAAATGATTCAATTGTTGAGCAATACCCATAAACCGAATGGAAAAATTGCTCTGGCAGATAATTTTGAGTTCATAAAAAATTATCAAAAAATTAGTATACAAAAACAACAAAATATGGCGCAAGTTTTGACGCCAGTTATGTTAAAATTGAAGCAATGGCATTCTTTTGCAAAAACAACGTTCATGTGGACTGATAATGTCCCTATGAACGGCCAATCATTTATCAAGTTTCAGCTTACGCGTTCATTACCATATCTAAGCTTGCGCCCAGCAAAAGCGAGTGATAAAATTGCTCTCATAAACGGCCATAAAAATTTACGACGTTTAGCAATTGATGAGAAACTGACGCCGCAAGAACGTACAATGATGTGGGTTCTTGCGACAGCCGATGATGAAGTAATTGCAGTGCATTTACGCAGTAATCAGTGGCGTGTAAATGCGGATTTTGCTGTTAAAGAAAATACACAGCCATATTGGCTCGTATGTCAAATTGAGGAAACCTAAGTGGATAACGATATACAAGAAGTGTTGTATGACCAAGAAAGTATTCAAAAAGCGGCAGAGCGTTTAGGAAAACAAATTACCCAAGATTATGCGGGTTCAACGCCTTTGTTTTTATCAGTGCTGAAAGGCGCCTACCTTTGGACAGCTGATTTACTGCGCGAAGTAGATTTATATGCTGAACTAGAATTTATAAAAATCTCTAGTTATCATGGCGGTGTCTCAAGTTCTGATGAAATAACGCTCGTAACAGACGTTCGCTCAGATGTTCGAGGACGAGATGTTATCATTTTAGAAGACATTGTCGATACTGGACAATCATTACTTTTTTTGAAAGAATTACTTGCGAAACGTGGTGCAAAATCAATTAAAGTAGCGACTTTACTTGATAAGATTGAAGGTCGAAAAGTCGAAGTTGATGCTGACTATGCAGGATTCAATGTCCGTAATGAATTCGTAGTTGGTTACGGCCTTGACTATGAAGAGCACTACCGCAATTTACCTTATGTCGGTATTTTGAAAAAAGAAGTATACACTAAATAAACTTCGAACAAGAATTGAGGAAATACAATGAACAATAATAAAGGTGGCTTCTTACGAAGCAGTGTATTCTATATTTTCATATTTCTTGCTGTTGTAGGAATGGTTTACGGCTTGTTTGGTAACGATAAGACAACCACGAAAACGATTACATCAAGTGAATTTATTAAAGCACTGAATGATAAAGAATTGAAGTCAGTTACAGTACAGCCTGGTAACAGCATCTATAATGTTACTGGAACGTATAAGAAGGCACAAACAGCAACCAAGGATAAGGGACTTAGTTTATTCCAACCTACACAAAAGGTAACTAAGTTTACGTCAACTTTGCTACCCAATGATGCGTCGCTAAAGTCAGTGACAGACGCTGCTACAAAGACTAAAACAGAATTAGTGACTAAACAAGCTGAAAATTCTGGATTTTGGTTAAACTTGTTGGTATCCTTAGTACCCGTTTTGTTGATTGTTGCGGTATTTTACCTGATGATGAACCAAGCTGGCGGCGGAAAAGGTGGTCAAGGTGGCATGATGAGCTTTGGTAAATCCAAAGCCAAACCTTCAGATCCCAAGGATAACAAAGTACGTTTTGCTGATGTTGCTGGTGCCGAAGAAGAAAAGCAAGAACTGGTTGAAGTTGTTGAATTTCTAAAAGCGCCAAAGAAGTTTGTGAACTTAGGGGCCCGCATACCAAAGGGTGTATTGCTAGAGGGACCTCCCGGAACAGGTAAAACGCTTTTGGCCAAAGCTGTTGCTGGTGAAGCTAGCGTACCATTTTTCTCAATGTCAGGATCAGATTTCGTAGAAATGTTCGTTGGTGTTGGTGCATCCCGTGTTCGTGACTTATTTGAAAATGCTAAGAAATCTGCGCCAGCCATTATCTTCATTGATGAAATTGATGCAGTTGGCCGTCGTCGAGGAACAGGCATGGGCGGTGGTAATGATGAGCGTGAGCAGACTTTGAACCAAATTTTGATAGAAATGGACGGTTTCGAAGGTTCTGAAGGTGTTATTATTTTAGCATCTACTAACCGTTCTGATGTCTTAGATCCAGCGTTGCTTCGTTCAGGTCGTTTCGATCGTAAGATTTTAGTTGGAGCGCCGGATGTTAAAGGACGTGAAGCAATCTTAAACGTCCATGCAAAGAACAAGCCATTGGCAGACAATGTTGATTTGAAAGCTATTGCTCAGCAAACTCCAGGGTATGTTGGAGCGGATTTGGAAAACTTGTTAAATGAAGCGGCATTACTTGCTGCCCGTCGAAACAAGTCCAAAGTTGATGCTGCAGATATTGATGAGGCTGAAGATCGTATTTTCCAAGGTCCAGCCAAGACAAACCATAACATGTCTGAATCAGAGCGTCGTACAACTGCCTATCATGAAGCTGGTCATGCGTTAGTAGGATTAGTTCGTTCAGAAGCTTCAGTCGTTCGAAAAGTTACTATTGTTCCGCGTGGTCGCATTGGTGGTTATGCCTTAATGACGCCTAAGAATGATCGATATAACTTAAAATATTCAGAGGCTAAGGAGCAACTGGCAGGTTTGATGGGTGGTCGTGCCTCAGAAATATTTATGTTTAACGAAGCTAGTTCAGGCGCGTCAAATGATTTCCAACAAGCAACTGGTTTGGCTCGTCAAATGGTTACGGCTTTCGGAATGTCTGATAAGTTAGGCATGGTTCAACTTGAAGGTAATGCTAGCGTTGGCTATGCTGATCAAGCTGGTAACCGTGCATACTCTGAAGAAACAGCTCGTTTGATTGACGAGGAAGTACGTCGTTTGGCACGTGAAGCATTTGATGATGCTATTGCTATATTGCGCGACAATAAAGACAAATTGACAGCAATTGCTGAGGCTCTACTTGAAGTTGAAACATTAGATGAAAAGCAAATCAAGGATATTTATCTAACAGGAACCTTTACTCGTAAGGATATCCAAGATGATACAGAGCTTGCAAAAGCAAAGTCGTTTGAAGAAGCAAAAGCTGCTGCTGATGCTAAGGATTCACAAGCTGAACAACGCTTTGAAAAACAAGATGAAGAAAAGTCATCTGACGATCACTCAGAGTCCAAAAATGAGGATACTGATTCAACAGATAAGTCAGAAACAGATGACAATAATACAGAAAATAAGTAAAATAGAAGTTGACGGTGACGTCGACTTTTTATTTTGTCATGTGTTTAGCAAATACAAAAGTAATAAACTGTTAAATAAAAAAATATTAAATTAAACATAGGGAAAATTATGGCAGATCAATTTATCAAAGCAATTACTAAAAACAAGTATTTTCGTACGTTTGCCATAAATGGGACCAATCTCGTCCATCAGGCAGCGCAAATCCACGAAACATCGCGTATTGCTGCTGTTGTTCTTGGACGTGGTTTGTTGGCCACGACCTTGACAGCTCAGGCCGTTTTGAAAGGTGAAGAAACCTTATCAACAAAAATTAATGGACGCGGACCAATTGGCAATGTTGTAGTAGAATCTGATGCTAAAGGAAGTGTGCGTGGCTACGTAACCAACCCTAACCTTGAGACACTTATAAATGAAGCGGGACAGCTTGATGTGGCTAAAGCTGTTGGAAAAAATGGCTTTCTACAGGTTACAAAGTTTGCTCCCTATTCTGATCCTTACATAGGTCAGAGTCAATTGGTTAGCGGAGAAATTGGGGACGATTTTACATATTACTTAGCACAATCAGAGCAAACACCATCGGTTATAGGTGTTTCCGTTTATATGAACAGTGATGATACGGTTGCTGGAGCAGGTGGCTTTCTTGTTCAGGCGCTACCTGACGCTACTGATGAAGCAATTGATCAACTTGAGGTAGCTCTAAAAAATATGAAACCACTTTCTGAAATGATTCAAGAAAGATATACGCCATTAGAAGTGCTTGAAGAAATTTTTGGGAAAGGTGAAGTTGAGATCCTTCAAACAGCTGGCATCGGTTTGGCCGCAGAGCCATCCAAAGACGCTTATGCTAAAATGTTGCTCACACTTCCAGCATCTGAAATTCAGGCAATGATCAAAGAAGACCATGGCGCTGAAATTGTGGGAAAGTTCTCCGGAAAGCGTTACTTTTTCACAGAGGAACAATTATCCGAAATTTTGAAGCAGATTGAAAAAAATAACGAGTGACTTTGAGATTATTGTTTTTTTTTGGTATGATATTTAGTTAGTAGGCGTGTATTTAAAAAACGCGCAATAGGGAAGGATTTTATACAAATGGCTGAAGAAAAAGCCCTTAATGATCAAATGCTAGCGCGTCGACAAAAGTTGGCAACAATCGTTAGTGATTTACACTTAGACCCATTCGGTAAGCGATTTGAACGTACAGCAAAAGCGCAAGAACTGCATAATCTATATGATGCCAGCTCTTTAGAAGAGTTAGAGAATGCAAAACATGAAGTTGTTATTGCAGGTCGTATGGTTGCAAAGCGTGGCGCAGGTAAAGTTATTTTCGCTGATTTTCGTGATGTTTCTGGAAAAATTCAGGTTTATGCAAGACGTGATGATTTAGCAGATAATTATCCGATTATTAAAAGAGCAGATTTGGGTGACTTCCTTGGAATCAAGGGAATTATGATGAAGACTGAAGCTGGTGAATTAACAGTTTTGGCTACAGAATTAACACATTTATCTAAGGCTCTTCGTCCAATGCCTGATAAGTTCCATGGTATTTCTGATGTTGAAACACGGTATCGTAAGCGTTACTTGGATTTGATTGCCAATGAAGATTCTTTCAAAAAGTTCCAAGAACGCTCACATATCATTTCTGCTATTCGTGCATATATGGATAGAAATGATTTCCTTGAGGTTGAAACGCCAATTTTGCAAACTGAAGCCGGTGGTGCTGCAGCCCGTCCATTTATCACACATCATAATGCTTTGAATATTGATATGTACATGCGTATCGCAACAGAATTGTACTTAAAGCGTTTGGTTGTGGGTGGCATGGAACGTGTATATGAAATTGGCCGTATTTTCCGTAATGAGGGTATGGATCCAAAGCACAATCCTGAGTTTACAACAATGGAGTCATATGCAGCTTATATGGACTTTACAGATGTTATGGACGAAACTGAAGGTATTTTCAAAGCTGCCGCTTCTGTCGTCTCAGATGACTTGAAAATTACTTATCAGGGAACTGAAATTGATCTTGGTACAAAGTTTGCGCGCAAGCATTTAGTTGACTTGATTAAAGAACAAACTGGTATTGATTTTTGGCAGGAAATGTCTGTTGAGGATGCGCAAAAATTAGCAGATGATAAGCATGTTAAGTATGAAAAATACTGGGGTGTTGGTCACATTATCAACGCATTCTTTGAAGAGTTCGTTGAGGACACTTTGGTACAACCAACATTTGTTTATGGACACCCAGTTGAAGTGTCACCACTCGCTAAGAAAAATACCGATGATCCTCGTTTTACTGATCGTTTTGAATTGTTTATTATGGGTAGTGAGTATGCGAATGCCTTTACTGAGTTAAACGATCCTATTGACCAACGTGCACGTTTTGAGGCTCAAGCGGCTGAACGTGAGAATGGTAATGACGAAGCTGAAGGCATTGATGAAGACTTCATAGAAGCTTTGGAATATGGTATGCCACCTACAGGTGGACTTGGTGTTGGTATTGATCGTTTGGTCATGTTATTGACTGATTCTGACACAATTCGTGACGTTGTGTTGTTCCCAACAATGCGTCCAGAATAATAAATCATTGACAAGTCGTTACACAATTAGTTATAATAATATAGTTGTGTTAGCGACATTATTCCGACTTAGCTCAGTTGGTAGAGCACCTGACTGTTAATCAGGTTGTCGCCGGTTCGAGCCCGGCAGTCGGAGTTTTATGAGAAGCAAATCATCTTGATTTGCTTCTTTTTTATGTGATAAACTGTTGACAGATTTTCTCACTCATGGCATAATAATATAGTTGTGTTAGCAACGTCATTCCGACTTAGCTCAGTTGGTAGAGCACCTGACTGTTAATCAGGTTGTCGCCGGTTCGAGCCCGGCAGTCGGAGTTTCGCCGACGTAGCTCAGTTGGTAGAGCACGGGTATCGTAAACCTGGGGTCGGAGGTTCGAATCCTCTCGTCGGCACTATTATGCATATCTTGCAAAGCAAATCATCTGAGGTTTGCTTATTTTTTTACAATGAAAAGGACGCAATTGAAAAACATGATTGTACTATTCAATAAACCGTACAATGTTTTAACTAAGTTTACTGATGCTGAAGGGCGACCAACTTTGGCTGACTACATTGATATTCCACGGGTTTATGCCGCTGGTCGTTTGGACATGGACAGTGAGGGCCTATTATTGCTGACTGATAGCGGTAAACTGAATCATGAATTGACTGATCCTGATAATAAAGCCTATAAAACTTATGTTGTTCAAGTAGAAGGGGTCCCAACAAAGTCACAACTAAAGCAACTTGAGCAAGGTGTGGCGTTAAAAGATGGGTTAACTTTACCAGCTAAAGTCAAACGTATTCCTTACCCAAAATGGTTATGGGAACGAGAGAAGCCAATCCGTATTCGTAAAAACCAGCCAACGAGTTTTATTCAATTAAAAATAAAAGAGGGCCGTAATCGGCAAGTACGCCGTATGACAGCAGCTGTTGGTATTCCAACGCTACGCTTGATACGGACACATATTGGTGAATATCATATTGCCGACTTAAAACCAGGACAATATCGAATTGTGAAGTAATGATTTTGTGGTGCAAAAGCATCATAAACGGTTATAATAGTAAAAGATGTAAATTAAAAGAGGTGACCTCATGGGACGTAAATGGGAAAACATTAAAATGAAGAAGGCGCAGACTGATGGTGCTGCCGCTAAAGTTAACAGTAAGTATGGCATTGAAATTTATGCTGCAGCGAAGCAAGGTGGCAGTCCAGACCCTGAGGCTAATTCAACATTAAAGTTTGTTATTGAACGTGCTAAGCAAGCACAAGTGCCAAAGCACGTTATTGAACGTGCCATTGAAAAGGCAAAGGGTTCAGGGGATGAAACCTTTATCGAGGGACGTTACGAGGGATTTGGACCAAACGGTTCATTGATTATTGTAGATACGTTGACATCAAACGTTAATCGTACAGCTACAAATGTGCGCACAGCTTTCAATAAAAATGGTGGAACTTACGGTGCTGCTGGCTCTGTTAGTTATTTATTCGATGAAACAGGCGTGATTGTTTTTGAGGGTGAAGATGCCGATGCTACGTTGGAAACACTGCTAGACGCTGAAGTTGATGTTCGTGACGCCGAACAACAAGATGATCATATTGTTGTTTATACAGAACCAACTGCTTTGCATCAAGCAATTGCTGCTCTGCGTGAAAGTGGTGTGAGCGATTTCTCAACTACGGAAATCAGCATGTTGCCACAATCAGAAATGACACTGGCAGGCGAAGACTTAGAAATTTTCGAAAAGTTAATTGATGTATTAGAATCTGACGATGATGTTCAAAAAGTTTATCATAACGTTGAATTATAATAATAAATAAAAAACGCAATGGCATTCATTGCGTTTTTTATTTGTGAATTAATTTTGTGCAAAATGCCGGTTCGCAAGAGAAGCAATATATTTGGAAAAATCAATATGTTCATTAAAAGGTTGGACAACATCAAAGATTTCGCCACCTGCCTGTTTGAAAATATCATGATTTTCAACGTGAATTTCTTCGATGGTTTCCAAGCAGTCGGCTACGAATGCTGGAGTTGCTACTAGGACACGTTTGATACCTTGGCTGGGCAGTGACATTAGTGTATCACTTAAGTATGGTTTGACCCACTCAGTTGGCCCAAATCGTGATTGGAAAACCTGGTGAGTATTATCAGGTGTTAACGGCCCAACGCGCTCTAAAACGCCTTGTGTGGTTGCTGTACAGTGGTCAACATAAGGGTCACCACGACGAACATATGATTCGGGAACACCATGATAACTAATGATTAAACGATCATAATCGTTTTTAGCCCACGCCTCGCGAATGTCTCTAGCTAATAAATCCAAATAGGCTTCATCGTTGTAAAATGACTTAACAATGTTAATGTTTTTGTCGGCCTTATGGACTTGATCAATGACTGATTGTGTTGATGTAACAGAATATTGGGGAAACAGTGGCAATACAACAATGTCGTCAGCGCCCGCCAGACGCATTTCTTTCAGTGTTTCTGCAATGTTAGGCTTACGATAAGTCATTGCACAACGAACAATCCAGTTTGGTTGTAATTGCTGTACTTGCTCAACTTGTTTTTTCGCATAGACCATTAATGGCGAACCGTCTTTTCGCCAAATTTTTTGGTAAAGTTCAGCTGATTTAAACGATCTCTTAGGCAAAATTTTACCTCTTAAAATGGGTTGCCAGAGTAGTCTGGGCATTTGAATAACGTTGGTATCTGATAGAAACTCTTTTAAATATGCTTTCACATCATCTGGATGTGGGGAGTCAGGGGTGCCTAGGTTGACTAATAATAGACCTTTTTTATTCATATGGAAGCGATCCTTATCTAGTTTAATATTTAATACTATAACTCAATTTTTGACTAAAATGTATGTCGAAAAGCCAAAAATTGTGATAAGGATAACTATTGTCCTTTTATTTAGAAATTATTTTTGCTTACAAAAATAATTCGAATTTGTTAATAAATACTATATTTTTTTCTCGGATTGTTTGCTCTGACATTATAGTATGTCGAGACTATGTTTTTTAAGCCTTAAATCATCAGCACAGTTTATTTTGAAAATTGAAATAATTTCCATAACAATAGAATTAGGATTGAGTAATGTCAGCATATTCGTCGTGGAGAAAAAAGCCTGACAACGTCTAAAATAAAAGGAATTGTTGATTATTTAAGAAGAGATAATAAAAAGCCGCAACCGGAGTTGCGACTTGATATAGCTCGTGAGAGAATCGAACTCTCGATTCCGCCGTGAAAGGGCAGCGTCTTAGCCACTTGACCAACGAGCCATGGTCAATAATGTCAATCTGTATCAGATGACTATAATATAATATCAAGTTTTTAAGTAGTCGTCAAGTTATTTATAAGTATTTTTGGACAAGTAATTATTATCATTTCAGTTTAAGCACTTGTCTTCTTTGGATATCAATGCTAGACTATTCTATGTGAAATTTAGCTGATATAGTATCGAATAATGGTCGATTGTTTCTAGCCAGCACCCATGCTGGAACTATCATAAACATGTTATTTAATTGATAGCCACTCGTGCGTCAATTTTTTATTTTCCATTGATGTATTCATACAAATAGGCTGATGAGTTACATAATTGTATAGGAGAGAATAATGGAAAAATTATTTCAATTGAAAGAAAATAAAACTACTGTCCGTCGTGAAATCATTGCTGGGATTACGACATTTGTATCAATGGCCTATATTTTCTTTTTGAACCCTCAAATTCTAGGGCAAGCTGGTGTGCCAACACAAGCCGTATTTTTAGCGGCTATTCTAGTAGCAGTTTTTGGTACATTGTTTATGGGCTTGTTTGCTAATGTACCGTTTGCTTTGGCACCAGGTATCGGCATGCAAGCATACTTCACGTATACTATCGTGTTTGGCTTCGGATTTACCTGGCAGCAAGCATTGGCTATCGTATTTTTAATTGGTGTAGTGGATATTGTCATTACGTTGACACATGGTCGCCGTGCAATTGTTAAGGGTATTCCAACTGAATTAAAAGCGGCTATTGGTGGTGGAATTGGGTTGTTCGTTACTTATATAGGGTTGAAAAACGCCGGTTTTATCAATTTTATTGTTGATCCTAGCAATATTATGACGCTAAATGGCAAACCGTTCACTGGAGAAGTACATGGTGCGGTAAATAGCATCTTGGCCAATGGTGGTGTAACACCAGAATTGACTAAATTCAACAACGCTAGTACCTTATTAGCATTAATTGGTTTTGTTATTTTGGTTGTGTTGGTGATGCGAAAGGTGCCTGGCGCATTCCTTATATCATTGATAGTGACCACATTAATCGGTATTCCAATGGGTGTTACGAATACGCATATTGGGGCTGGAACCTCAGTTAGCCATGCCTTCGGTGAATTGGGGCAGGTGTTTGGTCAATCATTAGGTGCTCAAGGATTGGGCAGCTTATTTAATAACTGGCATCATGCGTCATTAGCGTTAGTTACGATTTTTGCTATGGGCCTAACCGGATTATTTGACGCTATTGGCACATTAATTGGTATCGGTAATCAAACGGGCATTTTTTCAAAGGAAGATCAGAAGTCATTTGAGTCTAGTAATGGCTTTAACTCTAAAATGGATCGTGCGCTAGTTGTTGATACATTTACAACAGCATTTGCTGGTATTGTTGGTACATCAAATACGACAACCTTCATTGAATCAGCATCAGGGGTTGCAGCCGGAGCAAGAACAGGCTTGGCCAATGTCGTAACAGCTGCAGGATTTGCCTTAATGATCTTATTTGCTCCTTTGGTTGGTGTTGTGCCAACAGCAGCTACATCTCCACTACTTATTTTGGTGGGTATTATGATGATGGGCGAATTTAAGAAAATTTCATGGGAATCATTAGAAGTTGCGTTACCTGCTTTCTTTACTTCTGTGTTTATGGCCTTTAGTTATTCAATTTCTTATGGTATCGCTGCTGGTTTCATTTTCTTTATTATCGTGAAATTTGCTTTAGGAAAGTTTAAGGAAGTCTCACCAGTGTTATTAATCGTATCTGCATTCTTCTTGCTTAACTTTGCTGTACTTGCATTTATGTAATGTCAGTGAATTATATTAACAGGTATTTTCATTACTTGTATTCAACCGCTTATCACAAAAGCGGTTTTTTTATGCCCTCAATTGCTACAATAAAGCCAATATTAGAAGGGTGATAATATATGTTAAACATAAAAAATTTAAGTGTGTCTTATGGAAGAAAAGTTGCCTTAACGGTGCCAAAACTATCCATCAATAAGGGTGAGATTATAGGAGTAATGGGTAAATCTGGCTCAGGGAAATCAACGTTAGTTAATAGCTGTCTCGGGTTAATTCCTTTTAAGGGTCAGGTGAGAATTGATACCGATGATGTTGGCATCTTAATGCAGGAACAGCACTACGTTGATACGATGACAAATCAAAAAATGATAGAAGGCATGCTGAACACGCGTATTAAGCGAGATAAAAAATTAACTGAGTTAATTGATTTTTTTGATTTTAGTGACCAACTATCACTTCATTTTAAAAACTTATCTGGTGGACAAAAACAACGAATGAGCTTGATTATGGTACTTTATCAAGAACCAGAATTACTATTTTTGGATGAAATGACGACGGGACTTGATTTTGAAAGTCGGCAAGCACTAATTAGTCAATTGAAAATCTATTTTAAGCAACACCAGACGACTGTTCTGATGGTCACGCACTACGCACAAGAAATTGAAGCGTTAGCTGATAAACTTCTAGTTATTCATGATGGACAAGTAAAAGCTTTTGATGAACCCAAAAATTTGTTTAAGCAGTATATAGGTTATTCTGCTTTTATAGTAGACAATCATACTGAAAAAAGCATCAAAGTCCAACAACCAGAAGATGAATACAAGGTCGCACGTCGACTGATTGATGATGGGGATGACTTTAGGCGGACACAAAGCGATATTGAATTAGTTTATACGGAAATTATGAAGGGACAGCGGGCATGATTAAAAAAAGGAAGTTAGTCTTTGAATTTCAAAATTTATTAGGCAATATCATTACATTATTTTTTGGGTTTGCGTTTGCACCAATGATGGCATTAGTGTTTGGCAATAGCTATGCTAACGTACCGCAAGCTTTGAACCAACTTTACCTGGGCTTTTTTTGTACGATACCGCTTTCGATGGTATTTGTTGGTTTTAGTTCATTATTTTCACAAGAAGTCGAGCAAGGTTTTACATTGCGTGCCGAACTTTTCGGTTATTCGCGCGTTTCACAAGCCTTACACAAATTTATGGCACTAACAGTGTTTGTTCTATTATCAAGCATCATCTACTCGTGGATTTTTCTATCACATTTTAATTTGCCTCTGCCAAATGCAGTAATCATCGGTCAAATGGCAATATTTCAAATATTAAATACAGCAGTATATTTCATCATTGTTTTTATCCTGACAACGATTTTGAAGAAATTTTCCCGTGTCTATGGTATTTCCATGATTAGCTATTTTGCTATCATGATTATTTCAGGAATTATGGGTAATATGGATGTCGGTAAGTTAGGAGATTATTTGCCAATCAAATTATTTGTCACCAATTATACCAATCATCTTAATGACACTGATTATATATCTGGTAAAATAGGTCTATATCTACTTATTTTATTAGGTATTCTGGGTGTGATTTTGAAAGTGATTGTGAGAAATAAAAATGGAAATAAACATCAATATTGATGATAAATTGAAAGATGTTCAAGTTGTTATTTCAGGTAGTGATATTGAGCAATTAGCAGATATTGCGCAGTATCTTAAATCTAGAAACACACCTTCACGACAGCTTGCTATCAAAACAGCTGACAATATTCGTGTTGTAGATAAAGAAGATATTATTTTAGTTGAAAGTTATGGAAATGATTTAACTTTTACACTCAAAAATAATCACAAAATCACAACTAGAAAAACGTTAAAAAGGTTTTTGGAAGAAAACCAAAAATCTGATTTCGTGCAAATTTCCAAATCAGAAGTAATGAACTTATCTTATTTGTCGAAGATGGAATCTGCGTTTTCCGGTAATTATTACGCTTTTTTGACCAACCAGGCTCGAGTAACCGTATCTAGACGGTTTATCAAAGGTATTCTAAAAAGATTAGAAGGGAACGCAGAAGATGAAGCATTTTAAAGAGGCAATTGTATATCTATTAGTTGGCATTGGCGTTGGATCATTTATCTCTCTATTATCGTTTACCTTAAATCATGCAACACCATCGATGAAGCAATTTGGTCTGTTAATGACCATGAGCGCAATTATGGGCTTATTATCTCTCATATTTGAGTATGACAAGATAACGTTTATTACACAGCTCATTAGCCATTTCATTTTGGAGATGTTGACATATGGATTTTTCATTTGGTTAACGTTTGGAAGTGCAGTGATTACGTTTACTAATATACCAACATTTGTGATTACTTATGTCATTATTTTTATCTATTTTAGGAAACAAGGCAGAGATAATGCGCGCCGTATTAATGAGCAATTGCAAAAAAATAAGCCGAAAAAAAGTGATTCAACAAATTAATGCGATGTTGAATTGCTTTTTATATTGGTTATACATTCATGGTTTAATTTTCTAGTTGACCGTCTTCGCGGATTAACTTGTAATCTGTTAAAATAGAATAGGTCAACTTTAAGAAAGATTAAAAATATTCCTTATGCCAAACTACCTTATTTTAACTGAAAAACCTTCAGCGGCAGCCAATTTTACGAAAGCGCTTGGTGGAAAAACAGGAGTTTTTAGTGATTTTACATATAAAATTACGAATTTACGTGGTCATGTTATGACCTTAAAAGATCCTGAAGAGATGGTGGCTGAAGATTTAAAAAAGCAATATAAATCTTGGTTGGTGAAACATTTACCATGGAATTTAGAAGATTTTTCTTGGGCACGGACTTATATTCGCCAACGTAATATTCGTACAGGAAAGATTGAATCAACCAAAAAACTTATTGATGAATTGAAAAAGGAGTCCAAATCAGGGTACGATGCGATTGTAATCGCAACTGATACAGATCCTTCCGGAGAAGGGGAACTACTCGCTTGGGAAGCATTAGACGCAATTGGCTGGCGTGGACAGGTATTACGGGCTAATTTTATGGATGAGTCAGTGTCCGGCATTCAAAAAGCCATGCACCAATTACGAAATGTTTCCGTTAAAATGGCGGATGGGGAGTATGTAAAGGGTGAAAGTCGTAACCGCTGGGATTTTGCGTCTATGCAACTTACGCGAATTGCAACTACCGCCGCTAAAAAAGAAGGATTTAAAGTGGTCGCGCGTGAAGGTCGGTTGAAATCTGTTATTGTTTGGCGTATTTATCAACAACTTGCAGCTATTAAAAATTATATTAAAACGCCATATTTTGAAGTGAAGTTTAAAGATCCAGCGGGGCATATTTTTGGACGAGTGACACCGCAGGGAGAGGTAATTCCTTGGCGTTTTGCAACAAAAGAACAAGCAAAAGTCGATTTTAACAATTATCATGAAACTGAAGTTATTAATGAAAAACACCAAACACGTACACAAGCACCCGGTAAGCTGTTAGATTTAGCAGGATTGGCTTCTATATTGGCACCTCGTGGGTTTTCTTCCAAAGAAGTATTAAGTACCTATCAAAAAATGTATGAAGCACAGATCGTGTCTTATCCGCGTACAGAGGATAAGACAGTGACGCCGGAACAATTTAATGAGTTATTGCCGTTGATTGATCAAATTGCAGGCGTCGTTGGTGTTGATAAGAATTTACTAACACACCGTTCACCACGAAAAACACATGTTAAGTCACAAGGGGCACACGGTGCCAATCGTCCTGGTGAGAATGTGCCACAAACTACGCAATCTTTAGCAAAATTTGGCTCTAGTGGACCAGCGATTTATGAAGTTTTGGCTAAAAACTACTTAGCGATGTTAGCAGAAGATTACGTTTATGACCATGTTACGGCTAATTTGAAAGATTATCCGGAATTCAAGACAGCCTTCAACATCCCAATTAAGCTAAACTTTAAGTTAGTCTATGATTCACAAAAAGCTATTAAGGTTGAAGAAGGTGAAGAAGAGGAGTCAATTAGTGGCCAATTAGGTCCGCAAGCAATGCCATATTTACATGAAGGTGCGAATCCAAAGCCACAGGTACCGACGACCAAATGGATTATGGCGTTTTTAGAAAAGCATAACGTTGGAACTGGTGCGACGCGCGTATCAACACTATCTGAAATGTCTCGTGGCACCAAAGCCATGTTAACTGAAAAGCGTGGTAAATTAGGTTTGACGGAAACTGGAAATGTATCTGCAATCATGGTAAAAGATACTTGGATTGCTTCACCAAAAATCACAAAGCGTTTATTCGAAATGATGGACCAAGTCGGCCGATTTGAAATGACGATGGTTCAAGTACTGGATTCAGCGACAAAAGTAGTTGAACACGATATGCCGATTATGTTAGACAATGCGCAGACACTTGAAACATTGCTTGGTAAGCCCAAACCAAGTATAAAAAAGCCACGTAAAACATCTGAAAAAATGACCGGTATCTGGCAAGGACAGGAAATTACCTTTGCTCGCGAATGGAGTGGGCACGTTTTTACAGATGAAGAACTGCAAAAGCTACTGACTGGATCAGAAGTCAGCTTTCCAGCTAAGTCTAAACGTGGCAAATCATACACGGCTGTTGGAAAAATGGCGAAACAAACTTTTAAGGGGAATACTTTTTATGGTTTTAAGTTGAACCCAAAAACAAAAAAAGCATAGTCAACATAGGGTTGATTATGCTTTTTTGTTTATTAATGTGTTTTCTTTTTACGTTTATCTGACAACAAAGCGATAGGAGAGCAAAGTAGTAATAAGAAAGCACATATGACATAGGTTTTACTGAATGCATGGCTTAGGGATGTATTTTTTTCCTTTTTAATTTCTGATAAAGTACTTTTCAATTCATCCCTTTGAGCCAGCAATTTAATGGCTTCTAATATGTTTTTTTGACCATTTAGTAAAGTTAAGGTACCATCAGATAGCGCAATAATACTGTTGTTTAACACTTTATTTGTTGTGGTTGTGCCCGCTAATTTTTGTAAAGAATCATTGATTTTTTGATTTCCCTCACTAATTTTAAATGTGGCATCATATAGCTTTCGGTAGTCTGTGCCTTTTTTAGGTCGGGGCAGGTTATTTTTGTTTAAAGCAGCATGCTTTAATTGTTTAGTAAATTGTTTTTGTCGCGACGTATAGTTGACATTTTTTTGATCATTGCTTGAAAAAATCTGCCTGATTCCGGATTCTGCAGTATTTTTAACATTTGGAGATAAGTTTTTTCGATTGATTATGGCTACGGAATGATTTTGTATATGAGACTTGGCTGTTGATATATTAGTATTGAGGACAGTAACTAATACGGCAATTCCCAGACAAGTACCAATTTGGCGGGAAGCATTCGTAATACCAGAGCCAATGCCAGTTTTTGATTTTGGTAAGTGCCTGACGGAAGAAACAAAAGAAACCGTAGAGAAACCGAATCCTGAACCGATAATAATCGAGAAAACAATCATTACTCTTTTTGGTGTTGTTGTAGTTATAAATGAGAATAATAGTAGGCTACCAGCTATAAGTAGCATACCAATCAAGTTTACAGGGATAGCACTGATTCTATCAGATAAACGTGTAGCTAGGGGCATTGTCACAGCAATAGCTAACGAAACGGGTATAATCATTAAAGCAGCATGCAAAGCATCATAGTTGAGTACATTTTGTAGATAATAATTAAAAATAACAGCTGGGGCGACTAGCACAAATCCAGTCGCGAAATAAATAATACAAGATGAAGTGAATGTTTTTTCACGAAAAAGATTAAGTTCGACAATGGGTGAACTAACTTTTAGTTCTATCAGAATAAACGTGATTAACCCGATGATGCCAGCTAAAAAGCTTGACAAAATAAGCGTTGATGTCCAACCGTACTCACGGCCTTCAAGTAAACCAAAAGTAATTCCTGTTAATGATATGGTTAAAAAAAGCATGCCAGAAATATCGAAATGACCAACAAGTGTTTCATCAAAAGACTCTTTTGTAAAGAGCAGTACTAGTAGTAGAGATATTAGGCCAATCGGTACATTAAGGCCAAATATCCAGTGCCAAGACATATATTCCAAAATAAAGCCACCAGCAGCAGGGCCACCAGCTGCCGCAAGGGCAGTAATGGCACCTACAATTGCCGCAATTTTTGACATGTGTTGTTTACCAAAGAGTTCAACGCCCATGGGCAATACCAGTGGTGTAATTATTGCGCCACCCAATCCTTGAAAAGATCTAAAAACTAAAAGATACATGAGTGAGGGGGCAAACATGCAAGCTGCCGAAGATCCTGCGAAAAGAAGTAAACCAATAATCATGAGTTTTTTTCGACCAAATTTGTCGCCTAATTTTGTCGCTGTAATCATAAAAACGGCTAAGGCAAGCGTGTAGGTAGTAGCAACCCAACTAACTCCTGCCAAATTAGTATTGAATGTCGTCATTAGTTTTGGTAAAGCAATATTGACTATGGTGCTGTCTAATGTCCCCATAAACACGGCGATTGTCAGACCAATGAATCCCAAACGTTTTGTTGATTTAATCATCTTAAAATTCTCCTACTATTTTTATTCACCTTGTTTTCTCCTTTTTGTGCATCGTTATAAAAGTGTACAATTGTAGTGACGCTTGACACAGAAGTGTATTCATGTCACAATTGTGCCAACAACATATAGTATAGGCTTAAAAAAATGAAATAGAAGCGCTGAAATAAAATTGTAACTAGTTACACAGATTAAAAGATTTGTGTCAAATATAGGAGGAACTTGATGAATAACCGAATGTCGTTGCAAACAAGAGAATGGGTGCGGAGTGCATTCTTGGAGTTATTGGATGAAGTAGAAGATATTAAATCAATTACCATTTCAGATATTAGTAAACGATCAGGAATATCAAGGAGAACATTTTACCGCTACTATGCCTCTAAAGAAGATATTTTGACGGAATACATTGATATCCTAATTGAGCAGTATGGTAATGACTTACGCTCAAAAAAATTAGCAAATTTCAAAGAGTTTATCGTTTATTTTTTTAATTATTGGGGTCAGTATGATCACGAGTTGTTTATATTACAAAAGAACGGTTTATTCACCTATGTGTTAAGTGAGTTTAACAAAATGATCCCTGAGTTGTACGCGACTATTTCTGCGCCTTGGCATATTCAAAAAGAGGTGAATAGTCGTGAAATAATATATACAACAAGGTACGGGGTTGGCGGCTTATGGAACGTATACGGGGAATGGCTTGAATTTGATCGTGAAAAGATTGAAATAACGGAAGTTGCCAAAATACTAATCCAATCGTTTAATTCCTTATAAAAAATTAGGAAAGAATACACATCAACATACAGTTTTATAAAATTCTTGTGTTATTGTATAATTAAGAGAATTACATGAGAAATTATTTATAAAATGAAAGTGTGAAAATGAATGAACTATAATGCACCACATCGACATGCTGTAATTGAGTTGTCGCAATCAGCAGTTGTGCATAATTTAAAAGTGATTAAAGAGAACACGCATGCCAAAGAGATTATGGCTGTTTTGAAAGCTAATGCTTTTTCGCATGGATTACCTGAGATGGCCTCTTTGAGTATTACAGCTGGGGCTACCCGCTTTGGCATGGCCATGCTCGATGAAGCTTTGATATTACGTGATTTGGGCTATATACAACCAATTGATGTACTCGGATTAACAGATCCACGCTATGCGCGATTGGCTGCTGAACGTAATATTACGCTAGCTTTTAGTACTAAGGAGTCAATAAAAGCAGCAGCTGAACAGTTAGCTGGTACAGGATTGACATTAAAGGTATCGTTACCCGTTGACACGGGCTTAAACCGTATTGGTTTTAAAAGTCGTGAAGATTTAGTGGCAGCAATTCAAGAGGTATCAGCGCAAGATACACTCATTTTTCAAAGTATGTGGACGCATTTTGCTACTGCAGATACACCAAATGTTGGCTATGTGGATTTTCAAATTTCTGAATGGCAGCGCTTGACACATGATTTACCAGTAGAACCAAATGAAAAGCATTTTGCGAATACGGGTATTGCTACTTGGTATCCCAAAAAAATTAATACGGATATTGTTCGTTTGGGTATTGGATTATTTGGCATTAATGGTTCTGTCCCAATAATGTCGATGCCATTCGAGTTGATACCAGCTTTATCATTGAAAGCTAAGGTTGTTAACAGCAAGCCGCTGAAAAAAGGTGATGCGGTCGGCTATGGGGCAGAATATCATGCACCAAATGATGGGTATTTGATTACTATTCCAATTGGACATTCTGACGGTTATCCGTTCAATGGGAGTGGCATGCGCGCTCTGGTTGCGGATGGACAAATTGGTCATATTGTGGGGGGCGTAGCCATGGATCAATCAATGATCTTTGTTACTAATCCAGTTGCAGTTGGCACTACGGTGACCTTAATTGGTCGTGTTGGTGATCAAAGTATAACGATGCAGGATTTGGCTGAGCATACACAAAGTAGTATTGTGGCGTTAATGAATGATTTTGCACCGAGATTGCAACGAATAATTGTTTCATAAAAAGAAAAAGGTGAACGACATCAAGTCGTTCACCTTTTAAAATTATTGCCCCTGCTGGATTCGAACCAGCGCGTAGTGGCACCAGAAGCCACCGCCTTACCGCTTGGCCAAGGGGCAATTACTTTATATATTTTACAGAATTTGTTATCAATTTGCAAGTGGAAATTAGGAGATAAATTCGTTATACTGGTTAAAATACTTTAAGGGGGAATACTATGCAATATGCAACATATGAAAATACAGTCGCAAAGTTAGCTGCGCATCATATTACGATTTCAGATATCGCGCGAATAGCCTTTAACAATGAGCAATCGTATGTCGAAGGATTAACAATTGAACAAGTAGAAGATGCAGTTGAAAGTATCTTACATAAGCGAGTTGTTCAGCACCAGGTATGGGTTGGTTTAGAACTTGATCGTTTGGCCGAAGCTCATTTGCTAGAAGCACCATTGCAAGATTTGGTTGAAAATGATGATGGGCTTTTTGGTGTTGATGAAACTATCGGTACAGCAATTGCAATGTCCTTTGATACAATTGGTGTCACAAACTATGGTTACATTGATAAAACAAAAGTTGGCCTTGTCGGCGAATTAGATCGTAAAGGAAAAACTTCTGAAGCGGTAACAACGTTTGCAGATGATATTGTGGGCGCACTGGCCGCAGCTGCAGCATCTAAGGTTGCGCACAAGTATGCGACCGGTAGAGTTGATTCTGTTCTACCAAACCAAGATAACGCTTAGGCGTTATTTTTTTGTAGTTAAATTTGCATAATAGGTCTAGACCAATTATACTATAATTATAGACTTCATTATTATCGTTGTAGAGGCAAGATTGAGGAGGAATGTGCTGCGTGGTGACTTCACTTCGCGTACGAAATATTATGGCAAAACTAATTAAAAACATTGATCTTTACACAGGGTATCAACATATGGAAGATGCCTTCATGCGTTTTACAGATACGGTTGAGGAAGTCGGTTACATGATTGACTTCAAGGAAAAAGCTGATGACGAATTGATTAATGAGGCATCAGGAAAGATAATTGTTCCAGGGTTTATTGATGTTCATAAACATGGCGGTTATGGATTAGACACGATGGATGGTGATCCCGAAAAGTTAAACGCCATGATTAATAAGATGGTTACGGAAGGCATTACATCACTATTCCCAACAACAATTACACAGTCACCAGAAAATATTGAACGTGCTTTAAAAAACATTGATCAAGTCGCCAAAACTAATCCGGTTATTCAGGGGATTCATTTGGAAGGACCTTTTATTAACAAAGTCTTCATGGGTGCACAGCCTGAAGAATATATTATTGATCCAAACACAGAACTTCTGAAAAAATGGTATGCACTTTCAGGCGAACGTATTCGATTAGTGACCTATGCGCCAGAAAATGGCGGTATTCCTGATTTTGAAGAATTTATGCTACAGCATAACATTATTCCATCAATTGGACATTCTAACGCGACACGAGCACAATTGGTACACTCGCGTGCAACACATATTACTCATTTGTATAATGCCCAAAGGCCATTACAACATCGTGAACCTGGTGTTACAGGACATGCTATGCTAGAGGACGCAATTACTGGTGAATTAATCGCTGATGGTTTTCATATTGTACCTGACATGTTACAATTAGCTTTTAGAATCAAAGGCGCTCAAAAATTAGAACTAGTAACAGATTCCATGCGAGCTGAAGGATTAGGAAATGGTATATCTGAACTTGGCGGACAAAAAGTTACTGTTAAAGATAAGCAAGCGCGCTTAGATAATGGTCACTTGGCTGGTTCTGTACTGGCTTATGATGATGCGTTCACCAACATTCAAAAATTCACAAGTGCTGATATTAATGATGCAGTGCAAATGAGTTCAGTTAACCAAGCACGTGAGTTTGGACTAACCCAAAAAGGCAACTTATCCGAAGGGAAGGATGCTGACTTTAACATTTTTGACAAGGAATTGCATTTAGAGGCGACGTATTCACTTGGTCGCCGTTTTGCACGGTAAAACAATGGCTAAACCTCGATATATTGAAATTCACAATCAAATATTGTCACGTATCGAAGCTGGTGAGTGGCGATCACAAGAACGTTTACCTGCTGAAAGAGATTTGGCACTTGAATTTAACGTGTCGCGTATGACATTACGCCAAGCAGTTCAAACATTGGTTGACGAAGGCATATTGGAGCGTAAAGTAGGATCAGGCACTTACGTCGCTGAACAGAAGGTTTCTGAACGTGCCCTGGGTGTCACTAGTTTTACAGAATTAATGGCAGCTACAGGTCGAACGCCGCATACGGTGACGGTTAGCTATAAGACCACGACGCCATCCGCTTCGGAAATTGAGCATTTGCAACTGGATAGTACAGATAAAGTATTGATCATGGAGCGTTTACGTTTGGGGGATGATGAACCTATTTTACTAGAACGTACAACCTTGCCAGTCCAATTAATTGAGTCATTCACTCGTGGCGCATTGACAGAATCATTGTACGCCACATTAGCATCAGCGGGGGTATACCCTGGACATGCTGAACAAACAATTACGGCCACGTTAGCAAATGAAAGATTGTCGGAATTATTACAGATAAAAAGAGGTGATCCAATTTTATCTGTGCGACAGGTCTCATATGATCAACATGATACGCCGTTTGAATATGTGCGATCATATTATGTAGGTGAGCGTTTCGAATTTACTTTAACAAGATAAAAAGATGGTCGATCTATGATCAACCATCTTTTTTTATTTATGATTAAACTTCTTAGCCAGGAAGTCACCGGTAACTTGAACAGTTAACACCAATATTAAGACAAGCAGTGTAGCGACCAAAGTTGTGTCAGTTGCAAAACGATTGTATCCGTATGAAATGGCCATATTACCTAGACCACCAGCACCAATGGCACCAGCCATGGCAGTTAAACCAATCAGACTAATTAAAGTCACAGTCGATACACGAATGATTTCTGAAAGGCCTTCCCGTAAATAAACGCCAAAGACAATATCCCAAAATGATGAACCCACTGACTGAGCAGCTTCAACAATTCCGCTGTCAACTTCGCTCAAGGCTACCTGTATTTGACGCGCATAGAAAGGGAATACACCCAATGATAATGGCACTAAAGCAGCTGTGGTACCAATTTGAGTACCAATGAGGAGCTTTGTAAATGGTGCGATAAAGGCCAGCAAAATAATAAATGGAATAGCACGGAAAAGGGACACGACCTTATCAAAAATCCAAAATGAAGCTTTGTTCGGTGCAATACCGTTGGGTGCAGTAATGATTAATCCAAGACCAAAAATTAGCCCAAGTATGCCACCAAAAATAGCTGACCAAAAAGTCATATACAGCGTTTGAATAATTGATGTCCACCAACCAGTATCGCCGCTCCAACCTTGATAAACAACGTTAGGGAATGTATTTGTAAACCATTGACTCATAATTAGTTGCCTCCTTTAAGAATTGTAACTTCAACATGATGATCATGTAATGTAGATAGGGCTGTTTGCACTTGCGTGGGTTCACCTGACAAAATAACAAGCAAAGATCCAACTGGTGTATCCTGCAAGACTTCGATATTACCATACAGAATGTTTGCCGTAACATTGAAATCACGGAACAAACTAGCGATTAATGGTTCATCAGTTGTTTCACCAACATATGATAAACGAGCAAAAATTTCGCCTTCTTTTAACTCATTAACTAGTGGTTCGTGCCTAATTGTTTCAATGGCTTTATCAATATTTGTAGCTGTTTCAATAAATTCTCGTGTCAACTGTTGCTTTGGCTGGGCAAATATTTCCAAAAGTGAGCCGCGTTCAATGATTTCACCATTTTGCATCACAGCCACTTTATTTGCAACTTCCTTGACGGCCTGCATTTCGTGCGTAATTAATACAATTGTTAAACCAAATTCCTGGTTTAGCTTTTTTAATAGGGCCAAAATTTGATTCGTTGTTCTAGGATCCAATGCGGAAGTTGCTTCATCAGAAATTAAAATTTCAGGATCATTGGCTAACGCACGAGCGATAGCGACACGTTGTTTTTGACCACCAGAAAGTTGTGAAGGGTATTGTTCTGCACGATCAGATAGATCAACTAATTCGAGTAGCTCAGCCACTTTAGCTTTCTTTTCATCGTCTTTTAATTTACTGTGTTGCAGTGCGAAGGCAACATTTTCTGTGACTGTTCGTTCATTTAATAAATTGAAATGTTGGAAAATCATTCCAATCTTTCGACGGCGAACACGCAAGTCATTTGTGCCAATGCGTGTTTTTTTAGCATCCTGACTATCAGCCTGAAAAAAAGTTTCTCCATTAACAGTTACAGAACCACTAGTTGGTTCTTGTAGTAAGTTAATTACACGTACAAGTGTTGACTTTCCAGCACCAGAATAGCCTACGATACCGTAAACATCACCACGTTCAATATTGATGGAAACGTTTTTGACAGCTTCTATGGTGCGCTTTTTTTGATGGAAAGTGACATCGATATTTTTTAGTTCAATGATTGGTTCTGTCATTTTTCATAACTCCTAATTAGTTCTTTGATTACAGCAATATGTTGATTATAATCTGTTAATCGGATATTTTCATTGGGTGCATGGTCTAATGTATGTGCGTATCCTACACCCAAGCTAGCTATGGGTGCGTTCAATGCTTCGTGAATGTAATACATTGGGCCAGTACCGGGTGACGTTGGCATAATAACTGGATGCTGATGATAATACTTTTCAGTGATATCAATAACACGCAAAATTTCGGGATCCGACATGTCACTGCGATATCCTGGTTGACCTAACGTCTTAGTTACCACGATATCAGAAAATCCTTCATTTTGGAAATGCTGTTTAATTTGTTGCAAGGTTTTGTCAGGATCCATATTAGGAACTAAACGTGCTTCAAGTTTAGCAGAGGCAACAGCAGGCAAAACAGTTTTTACACCGTCACCTAAATAGCCACTTTGAATACCTTCTATATTTAATGTTGGTTGAAAATATAATGTTTCTTTTAGGTCATCGCCAGTTTTATCACTTAAAAGTGGCGAGGTTAGACCATGTTGTTGAATCAATGTGTCTCTTGTTGTAGGAAGACTTCTAACCAGTTCTTTTTCTCGTTGATTAGGGATGGCTACATCGTCATAGAATCCTGGGACAGCAATGTGACCTTCTCTATCAAATAGGGTTGCTAAAGCTTGGGTCAGACGCCAAGCAGCAGAATCTACGACACCAGCTAAAGATGAATGAAGATCGGTCTTTGCTGTTTTTACATCAACATTGAATGTTACGATACCCTTGTTACCACCAAAAATCTCCACCACATCATGCACGTTTTTTCCGCCTGATTCCCAAATAACTAAATCTGCGAATAGTTGATCTTGATACTTACTTAAGTATTCATCCAAGTGCTGAGAGGATGATTCTTCAGAACCTTCAATAATAAAAGTGATATTTACTGGTAAGTGACCTTCGTGTTCAGTTAAGTAATCTTCAATAGCTGTCAAGCGGGCAGTGATGTTTCCTTTGTCATCATCAGTTCCGCGTCCGTATAATTTACCGTCATGTTCAGAAAGTGTCCAAGGATCCGTTTGCCACAATGATATTGGTTCTACCGGTTGTACATCATAGTGATTATAGATAACTAGCGTCTGAGCATCAGGGACGCTGCTCCTAAATTGCGCTAATACGAATGGCGCAAAATAAGTATCATCATAGGTTACTTGAGCACCTAATTCACGAAAAGTTGTCGCCAATAGTTGAGCTGCTTCGGGTAAACAGCGATGAGTTGCCGAAACACTGGGTAGTGCAACTAAATCGCGGAGTAAATTTAGATATTTTTGATTAGAGCTCATGTTCATTTATTACCTTCCACAGAAATTATGTACGCGCCGAGGCGCATGTCTTTACTTGTTATAGTCCCAAACTGTAACTTCCGCTGAACCGTAATATTTTTTAACTAGTTTCTTTGTCTTATCAGTTTGCAATGACTTCACGACCTTTTTGTAAGTCTCGTTGTCTTTGTCTTTCTTATTGGCAGCGATGAAGTTGAAGTATTGTTCAGTTTCCTTATTCAAACCTTCCACGTAAATGGCTGAATTGACATCTAAGTTAGCTGATACGGCGTAATTGGTGTTCACCACGGCACCAGCAACTTTTGAATCATCTAACGATTTAGCGGTTTGCGAAGCATCAACCGGCGTAATAGTCAAGTTTTTAGGATTTGATGTAATATCTTTTGGTGTAGCTGTGTCAGTATCTTTAATCTTAATTAGTCCTGCTTCAGCCAAAAGATGAATACCACGGTTTTCGTTAGTGACATCGTTAGCTACCAAAATTTGGTCACCAGACTTAAATTCAGAGATCTTCTTATATGATGTTGAGTATATACGAAGTGGTGTTGTCCAAGTGTCTCCAATAGAAACAATGTTGGTCTTGTAGGTCTTGTTCCAGTTCTTCAAAAAAGGATAGTTTTGGAAAGCATTCAGATCAATGTCACCATCCGCTAAGGCTTTGTTCGGTTGTGAATAGTCAGTGAATTTCTTTGTTTTCAAAGTAATGCCGTACTTATCTTTGGCAGTTTTAATAGTGGAAGCCCAGATTTCATCTTCCGCTTTTGATCCAGCCATTACACCAATAGTAACGGTCTTAGATTCTGTTTTTCCTTGTCCACCAAATGACAGGTAGGCCGCACCAGCGATAACGACAACGGCAACACCAGCGATAATATAGTTCTTTTTCTTACTCATAATAAATTCTCCCTTAGTATCTCATTCTTATTTTGAAAAATCTTTATCCCAAGCAGGTAGTTCAACACCATCATATTGCTTATTAATGGCTTTCTTAACGGCATCTGTTTGGTAAGCCTTCACAACTTGTTTATAAGTTTTATTGTCTTTATCTTTGCTGTTTGCGGCAATAATGTTAACCCATTGATGTGAATTCTTGTTGATTGGTTCAACGAAAATAGCTTTTTTATAGTCCAATTT
This sequence comes from Leuconostoc sp. C5, assembly GCF_056530425.1. Classification (NCBI taxonomy): domain Bacteria; kingdom Bacillati; phylum Bacillota; class Bacilli; order Lactobacillales; family Lactobacillaceae; genus Leuconostoc; species Leuconostoc sp. C5. The sequence goes on from NZ_CP134351.1 coordinate 385,848, forward strand.
AGCTGAATCTGCATAAGTACCGTTGATTACTGCGCCTTGGATGTCAGATAAGGTACGAGCTGTTTGATCGGCAGCTAATTCTTTAATTTTCAAATTTTTAGGATTTTTTGTGATGTCTTTAACTGTTGCAGTCGTCAGACCATTTTTTAAATCAATTAATCCAGCAGATTTTAAAACATACAGTGACCGGCTTTCATTTGATGGATCATTTGGTACGGCGATTGTGTCACCACTTTTGAACTGAGAAACCTTGGTGTATGTTTTAGAATACAATCGGATAGGTGAAATAACCGTGTCGCCGATTGAAACAATTTTATTACCGGTTGCTTTATTTGACGCCTTTAAGAATGCATAATGCTGGAAGGCGTTAAGATCAATGTCGCCTGCAGCCAAGGCTTTGTTTGGTTGTGAATAATCTGTAAATTCTTTGAATTTAATTGTAATGCCATATTTATCTTTAGCAGTTTTCTTAACAGTATTCCAAATGGCTTGGTCTTGTTTAGAGCCAGACATTATGCCGATGGTTACTGTTTTTGACGATGTTTTTGAGTGCTGCCCAAAGCTGGCGTAAGCGGCACCAGCAATTACAATCACTGCAGCACCACCAATAAGCCATTTGGTTTTTTTACTCATAATATATATTCTCCTCAATATTCCCAAATAACGTGCAAAACGGATTTTTAAAACAAACAACAGAACGAAACAGTTTTGATGAGTTCAAAAAAGCCGTTTCCATATCATAGTCATAGATACAGAAACGGCTAAAAAATAGCGTGTTACCATTCTGAGTTGTAGATATTTGTTACCAAATATTTGCTCACTAACCATCAGGCATCGGGAGATGATCCTAGCCGAATGGTGTGCCCGGTAACGGGGGCCAAGTCGTTGTATGCTTAACGGTAAACCGATTCGCATACACCAATCACAGGTCATTTTCACAATCGCACTCACGCTGGCTCTCATCAACCGTCAGCTTTCTTAGCTTCGATAAATTGCTACTTTTCTGTTCAATTTGTTTTCGTTTTAAAAATCGTTATAGCCTATAATAACTAGATTATATTTATTTGTCAAATGTTTTATTTAATTCTTGAATAATAACAAGAAAACAACAAACATAATTATGCTGGAACCAAGTAGTGCGAAAGTGCCAAAGATACCAGAAAGAACAGCAGAAGAGAAGGCACCAACCATGAAAAAGACAACTAATATTGAAAATACCCATGCATTATGTAGAAAAATATGGTCACGGTTAATAAAGTATTTTACGAGATTGGTACCCACATTACGTAAATTACCAGTTGACATAACGCTTGTGAAAGGTAGACCACGTAATTTTGGAAATGAGTCCAATTGCATTGCTAATAGAAAGGATAGTGCCGATATGATGACCGTACTAGCTAGGTGATGATTAAAGACACCAATCATTGCAATACCAATAAATTCGATCAAAATACTGTGCTGTTGTAAGGATAATTTGCCGGCTGGAACAAAATGATTTAATACAGTATTAAATGCAGCCCCAAGCACGAAAAAAATGATTGGGATAACAAAAAATAAGGTTGCTTTCCAGTGTCCTTGGGCAAGGTGGAATCCTGCTTGGATAATATTTCCAGTTTGTAAGCTAGCAAATCGTTCGTGGTGGTATTCAAATGTGTACGAGTCGATAAAACCCGAATTCATGACGAGCAGTAGACCAATACGCAATCGTTCTTGCATTGGATTTTTATTCTTCAATATCATAATATCTCCTAAAAAATATTATTTTAACACGCCTGATTTGCTAATACTAGTAAAAAATAGATATACTGATACTACCATTTGGAGAGGGGAAGTTAATTGATAAAATTGAAGATAGTAGTATTTACATTTTTGTTTGCCATGATGGGTGTCTTAACGGTTTCCGCAGATGGCGATTATCGTATTACTGATTTAAATGAGGTTGTACGAATTGATGCCAACGGGGATGCGCGTATTACTAAAAAGGTCACTTATCATTTTGATGATGAGATGAACGGTGTGTATTTTAAAGAATCACTTAAAAAAGGAACTGCTTCACAATCGTTACAGTGGGGAGGATTAACTTCAATTGAGGTTAGCCATAACAACGGGGAAAAGCAGACTATTTTACCTCGTCAGGGTGATAGTAGTTATGGTTATGTTGAAACAAAAACTAGTCAGCAGGTTCAAGAAAAAATATATTATCCAGTCCAAGAGAATGATCAGTTGACAATGTTTTATCATTACACTTTAAAAGGTGTCGTGGTAAATTGGGATGATATTGCTGAGATAAACTGGTTACCTATAGGAACTAGGGACGTTGCCATCGAAAAATTACGTTTGGAATTTGCACTACCTAATCAACCAGCATCAACTTTAAAGGCTTGGGTACATGGGCGGTCGGTGGGACATGTTCTTGTGAATAAGAAACAGGCGAACATAACAGTTAACAGCAAGAAAATTGGCCCCGATGATACCGTCGAAGTCCATACTTATTTTGATACCAGCCAGACACCGTTGAATACGAATAAGCAGTCAGGTAACCGTGCTGCCTATATTCAAAAGCAAGAAAAAGCGATTGCGTTAAAAAATAAGAAATCCCTACAGATAAAGAAAGTAATTGGATTCATTGTTTCTCCAATTGTTATTATGATACTCGTATTCATTATTATGCTAAAAACTATCCAACGACGAAAGCTATTACAAAGCGCGCGACAACAGAGCGGTGTAACTGGTGACATTGTCCATATCTTTGATATACCAAATGATATTGGACCAGCGCTGGTCAGCGAACGAATTGCTAAATCAGTTACAAATGCGAAACTTATTATTGCAACACTGCTCGATTTGATTGCCCGTCGCAAAATTGCAATGACATATGACGATATTCAAAAGCAAGATGACATAACCTATTCAGTTTTGGATGAAACGAATTTACAGCCATTTGAATTAGTTTTCATTAATATGATTTTTGGTAAGTATCGTAGAGCGGTTGTACATGCCGAATTTAAGCAGCCAGAATCAGGGGTGTCAAATCGGATTAAAAAAGATATCAGTTCTTTTACAAAAGCACTAAAGGAAGCTGAAAAGCAGGCTTCAATAATTGACCATGTACTGACTAACAAAATAAAAAGTCAGCAATTTTTTCTAACGCTAGCCCTAATTATTAGTACAATAATATCTACTTTTTTGTTAGGAATTTTTGCTTATAGTACACAAGCATGGTCCATGTGGTATGTTATTTTTACGGAAATTATTGTTGTCATATTAGTTCTTATTTTTAGTATTAAACCAGCAATATTTTATAAGGTTCCTGATGGCTTTCAGGAAAAATGGCAGTGGGATGGATTTGCCAAAATGTTACACGATATTGCTCATTTAGAGAATAAAACGGTTTTGGACGTACAACTTTGGGATAAGTTGTTGGCCTATGCTATCATATTTGGCGAGGCAAAAAATGTCGCAAAACAAATGAAAGTTTGGTCACAAAAGGTTGATACAGATGATTCTATAATTTTTGTGCCAATCATGTTATATGGCGATGACTGGAGCGAGAGCTTGATTTATAATATTGAAAATGACGGTGCTTTTCACGTCGATAATAATGTGAATGGCGACGGTGGGGGATTTTCCGCTGGCTCATCAGGAGGTGCGGGGGGCGGCAGTGATGGTGCTTTCTAAAATGATAAAATTTTCAAACAAAAATGACACGTACTTAGAAAAATTTGTTATACTATAAGCATAAGTTAATTTCTGAGGGAGTAACTGACGGAATGATCGTGGCTGAATCGTCAAAGCAAAACAGCAATGTTTTATATCGCGCTTTATTGCGCCGGTTTAGCATTAAACAGTGAGACTCATGTAAACACACTTTTATTTGTGTTTACATGAGTTTTTTCTTTTGTTGGTAAAAACTTGGAAATTTATTTGAAAGAATAAGGAGATATTCAACATGGCAGATAAGCCACTCTATAATCAAGATAACACAGAAGTGTTATCTCATTTGCAGACGGATGCTAGTAAGGGGCTTTCGAGTTCTGAAGCTAATAAGCGTCTTGAGCAAAATGGCGCTAATCAATTGAATGAAGCTAAGTCAACGAATTTAGTCCAAAAATTTATTAATCAATTTAAGGACTTGATGATTGCTATTCTGTTGGCCGCCGCCATTGTTGCCGCATTTACTGGAGAAGTGGTTGATGCAATTTTCATTTTAGCTATTGTTATTATTAACGCCATTTTTGGTGTTTTCCAAGAAGCTAAAGCTGAGGATGCGATTAATGCCCTAAAAGAAATGTCGACACCAAATGCTAGTGTAATTCGTGATGGTAAAGAAACTTCAATTAAGTCCACAGAATTAGTAGTCGGTGATATTGTTCGTTTGGAAGCTGGAGATATTGTACCAGCTGATGTACGTTTGATTGAATCTGCGTCCTTGCAGGTTGAAGAGGCATCGCTGACCGGTGAATCTGTGCCAATCAATAAGAGTGCGGAAACACTGCAAGAGACAGATTTGCCCCTCGGTGATCGTACAAACTTGGGATTCATGAACACTAATGTGACTTATGGTCGTGGTGTTGGTGTCGTCACAGGTACTGGTATGCAAACTGAGATTGGTCATATTGCTGGCATGTTAGAAGCAACGGATGAAACTAAGACACCATTGCAAGCAAACTTGGCTAAGTTGGGACAAGTATTAACTTATTTGATTCTCGGTATTGCTGTGGTCACTTTCATCGTTGGTCTAGCACGTGGTAAGGAAACAATTATTGACATGTTGTTGACCTCCATTTCTCTAGCGGTGGCGGCAATTCCAGAAGGATTACCTGCCATTGTAACAATAACCTTAGCATTAGGAACAACGCGTATGGCCGCTCGTCATGCACTAGTTCGTAAACTACCTGCGGTAGAAACGCTAGGCTCTACAGATATTATCGGATCTGATAAAACAGGTACCTTGACACAAAACAAGATGACTGTGGAGAAATTAGTCGTCAATACTGAAATTTCTGATGCTGCTACTACTGAAGAATTGACGGGAACTTACGCTCGCTTAGCAGATATTCTGGCTTTAAATAACGATACAAAGCGAACTGAAAATGGTTTTATCGGTGATCCTACAGAAACAGCTTTGATTGCTTTTAATGAAAATCATGGGCGTGATTTAGATAAGCTGTTTACAGAAATGCCACGTGTGGCCGAGATTCCGTTTGATTCAGAACGTAAATTAATGTCAACTGTTCATCCGGCACCGACTGGCTATATTATAACTGTCAAAGGCGCACCTGATGAATTACTTAAGCGTGCGACACGAATTGAGATTAATGGTGAAATTAAGCCATTATCTGATGACATTCGAGCAAAGCTCTTGTCGATTAACTCAGAGTTAGCAACGCAAGCTCTTCGTGTACTTGGTTTTGCTTATAAGACAGTTGACCAAATACCTGGCAATCTGGATACAGAAACGGTTGAGCAGGAACTAGTATTTACCGGATTCGTTGGCATGATTGATCCAGAACGTCCTGAAGTTGCACAAGCCGTTGCAGAAGCTAAAGCAGCTGGTATTCGTCCAATGATGATTACTGGTGACCATCGAGATACAGCAGCAGCTATTGCTATTCGATTGGGTATATTGGATGAAGCGGATAAAGAAACAGCTGTTATTTCAGGATCTGATTTAGATGCAATGAGCGAAGAGCAATTTGCACAAAATGTTGATAAATATAATGTTTATGCACGAGTAGCGCCTGAGCATAAGGTTAAAATTGTTAATGCTTGGCAAAAGAAGGGCAAAGTCGTTGCCATGACAGGAGACGGTGTTAATGATGCCCCAGCCTTGAAGACAGCTGATATTGGTATTGCCATGGGTATCACCGGTACAGAAGTATCCAAGGGTGCTTCTGACATGGTTTTGGCTGATGATAACTTTGCTACGATCGTTCATGCCGTTGAAGAAGGACGTAAGGTCTTTGCCAACATACAAAAGGCTTTGCAATACTTATTGGCCTCAAACTTAGCTGAAGTTATTGCAATTTTCGTTATGACATTGTTGGGCTGGAATATATTGGCACCAATCATGATTTTATGGATTAACTTAGTAACAGATACTTTGCCAGCTATTGCATTAGGTATTGAACCGGCTGAAAAAGGTATTATGAAGAATAAGCCCAGAGGTCGTGGTGCTAGCTTCTTATCAGGTGGTGTTGGACCAGCAATTATTTGGCAAGGGATTTTGCAAGCTGTAATTGTGTTAAGTGTATATGGGTTTGCGTTAGCAGCTCCTGTTCATCCAGAAGTACATTTGGCGCACCAAGATGCCTTGACAATGGCATTTATGACGCTTGGTTTAATGCAAATGTTTAATGCTATTAACGTAAAATCTGTCTATGGCTCAATGATTGGGCCGCAAGCTTTCCAAAACAAAATGTTTAACTGGGCATTGTTAGGATCTGTCTTAGTAATGGCTGCAGTTGTTGTTATTCCGGGTTTGAACCCACTTTTCCACGTATCACATTTGGATGGTTATCAATGGGCTATTGTGTTAGTGGCTGGAATGAGTATCATTGTCATCGTAGAACTGGTAAAATTGATACAGAGATCAATTTTCAAAAAAGGATAAACAACATTGGCAAAATTCAACCCCAAACAAGCACAAGTTTACGTACAAACATTGCAAGAAGTATTAACAATAACTCAAGACACTGCTGATCGTGTAGCACCATTTTTTACAAAGTTAGATGATGCAAAAGAAGCGAATGCTGTTGCAGATATCCCTGCAGCAGAATTCGCCGAAATCAAAGCAGAATTTGAAGACGCTGTAGCAGCATATCAAAAGAATGCTCAAATTTTAAATACGGTTCAAGCACCTGTTCGTTTGTTGGGATTGCATAAATCATTGGCTAAAAATTATAGTGCCTATGCTGGAGCAACCAATATGATGAGCGAGGCATTAAATGTTGCCGATCAGACAGTAGATGACGTATTATACGTTAAATCAGAGGAAGACCAGGAACTTTATCTTGGCAAAATACAAGCAAATGTTTCAAAAATTATGATGGGTGCCGGTCGTTAAGAACGGTAACTTGCTATTAATATAAGGTTTGAAAAACGAGTAACTTACTCAGTAAGTTACTCGTTTTTTATTACATTAATTTTTTAAGTGTTTGCTGTGTGAAATAACCATTTTCTAGCTGCTTGGCCAAAGGAATAATATTTTTTTGCCAATTAGCATATTGTTTTTCCGATATTGAAGAAATCCTCTCAAGCTCAGACAAGGAGTCAATAACAAATCCTAGGTTGTATTGAAGGATTAAATGACCAATTGCACTTTGATTCCAAGCAATTAATGGCAAGCCAGCGCGCAAATATAGGCTAGCTTTGTGTGGTGCATTGAATCGTGTGTAGGTTTGGTATGTTTTGTCCTCAAAATCACTATCCCATAATAAGCCAAAACCATCATGAAAAGCATCTAAAATACTGGTAGGGTCGAAGTTTTCACGATAGTTAATGTTTGAAGGAAAGGTCACGTCAGCCCATCGCTTTGGTCTTGAACCAAAAAGCTCTATTTTGGGGCCATTATAATGTTTAAGCCACGGAGATTTTTGAAAAGTACCCGCAAAGTTAATTTTGTGACTAAAAGTAGCTTTTTTAGTGACGTCACCTAAATAATCAAAAAAAGGTTGAATAATGGCAGGTACGTGAACACCCAATTTCTTAAGTTCATCATACATTGCTTGCGAATGAACGATAATGGTGTCGTAGCTATTTAACACATTTATTTCCCAAGGCGCTGTTTTAATCAAGCGTAAGGGCTCAATATCATGAATCAATAGAGCGCTCTGTGCCTGATGTTTACTCAAGGCCGTGATAAGTTCAAGTTCAAAATCAGCGCTCATATAAGTTGGAAATTGGTGGATGACCTGATCACCCGGATTTACCATATTTAGCCATGATCGAATCTTTTGTTGACGTGTTTCGCTGTCAAAACGTCCATCGTTATAGCGTTCTAAAGGTAAAATTTTCCAACCAGTTGCAGCGGCAATTGCTGCGTAGTCCGCTTTTGCTTTTAAAGCACCTGGTGGCATCCAGGGTTCTATTGTATGAGTTATAAAGTTTGTCATAGTACGATTATATCAAAATCCGAACATTTTTAAATGTTTTTTGTCAAAAAACGAACTATAAAATAACAAAACGTTAAATATTCGGATATAAAACAGACTTTTAATCAAATTATAAGAAAAAAGCTGCTTAAAAAACGGATAATAAGAGCATAAAGAATATTTGGAGAAAAGATATGCAACGTTCAGCAAAAATTGGTATTGGTGTAGCAGCAGTAGTCGTTATTGGTGGTGGTATTTATGCCGCAACGCAAAAGTCTTCTACTAAAAGTACAGGATACGCTGTAGCTTTGGTTACTGATGGCGGTGGTATTGACGACCGATCATTTAACCAATCAGCATGGGAGGGATTGAAAGCCTATGGAAAGGCTAACAACCTCGAACAAGGGAAAGGTGGTTATAATTATTTCCTAAGTTCAGATACTTCGGATATAAAAACTAATTTGCAAACTGCTGTTAAGGGTGGTTACAAATTAGTATATGGTGTGGGATTCGCAGCCGCCCCTGCCGTTACTAGTGTTTCCAAGGCTAATTCTAAGACTAATTTTGCGATTATTGATTCAGTCGTAAACAACAAAAACGTAGCTTCATTGCTATTCAAGTCAGAACAATCATCTTATTTGGCGGGTGTCGCTGCGGCAAAGCAAACTAAGTCAAAGACCGTTGGTTTTGTCGGCGGTATTCACAGTGACACAATTGACACTTTTGAAGCTGGCTTTAAAGCTGGTGTGAAAGATACAGACAGCAGCATCAAGGTCATTACGCAATATACAGATTCATTTACAGATGCAGCTAAAGGAAAGACAATCGCGGCTTCAATGGTTGCGAATGGTGCTGATGTGATTTTCCAAGCTGCCGGTGGCGCGGGTAATGGTGTGTTTGCCGAAGCCAAGGCAGAAAACCAAAAGTTAGCTGCAAATGCAGATAAAAAGGTCTGGGTCATCGGTGTCGATCGTGATCAAAAAACTGATGGCAACTATAAAGATAAAGATGGTAAAGCGTCAAACTTTACTTTAGTATCTGCAGTTAAGCGCGTTGACAGTGCGGTTGAAGATGTGGCAAACAAGGCGAAAAACGATAAGTTCCCTGGTGGAAAGACCATTACATATGGACTGAAGCAAAAAGGGGTAAGCTTATCAAAGGATTCAGCTTCAGAAGATGTTTGGTCAGCAGTTCAGACGGCACAAAAGAAGATTATTAGTGGGAAAATCACTGTGCCAGTGCATCCTTAAAAACGAACAGCTAAGTAAAAATTATCGATTAATAAGTCGATAATTTTTTTGATGTAATATTGAACTCAAAAATAAAGAGGCCAGTTTCTGCTACAATTTATTGGATACAGATTAATAACATTTCTAAAAAACAGATGACTTTTCGTAAGACATAAACAGGTTAGCTGCATTTCAGTATCAATTGTTATATGCTTTTAGATTAAAATCTAACATTATCTGGTCTAACCAATCGTTTTTTTGTTATACTAAATATATTATGAAAAAAATATGGATAATTCTCACAACGCTTGCAGTTAGTTTCATTGCAATGGCGTCTGTTACGACCGTCAGCGCAGCAAAACCAAACTACATCATCACAACGGATGCAACATATCCGCCGTTTGATTTTCAAGATAGCAATAATCAATATACAGGTATTGATCAAGAAATCTTGAAAACTATCGCAAAACGTGAAGGATTCACGTACACATTAAAGCCTATGAGCTTCAATGCGGCAACACAATCGGTCACATCAGGTCAAGCTGATGGGATTATCGCTGGTATGTCAATTACTGACGAACGAAAAGAAGTGTTTGACTTTGGAACGCCTTATTATAAATCTGGTATTGCATGGGCAGTAAAAAAAGGATCTAATATCAAATCGTTAAGCGATTTAAAAGGGAAAACCGTTGCCTTAAAGACTGGAACTGCGGGTGCTGATTACGCACTTTCAATTCAAAAGCAGTATGGCTTCAAGGTTACCTATTTTAATGATTCAGATACGCTATACAATGATGTTGTGAATGATAATGCACAGGCAACATTTGGTGATTTACCAGTGTTGCAATACAGTATTAAAAATGGCACAAAGTTGAAAGTTATGAACGCGAAGTCACCATATGAATCAGGATGGTATGGATTCGCCGTTAAAAAGGGCCAAAACAAACAACTTTTAGCTTCTTTTAACAAGGGATATGCAGCAATTAAAAAAGACGGTACATATGACAAAATTATCAAAAAATATCTTGGTGCACCAGCATCGGATTTCACTGGTAAAAAGTCGGATAATAACTCAGTATTAGGTATTTTAAAAGCCAACAATGGGGCGTTCATGCGTGGCTTGTGGCAAACATTGTTGTTAACGATTTTGGGTATTATCTTAGCCTCAATTTGGGGCGTAATTCTAGGAGTCATGGGTGTTAGTCAAAACAGCGCAGTTCGTGGTTTGTCAACAACACTTATTTATATTTTCCGTGGTTTGCCATTGATGGTATTGGCATTCTTCATTTATATTGGCTTGCCAGGAGTGATTGGAACAAAGATACCCGCCTTTACAGCGGGACTAATTACCTTAATCTTAAATGAAGGTGCTTATACAGGGGCCTTTGTACGTGGTGGCTTCGAAGCCGTTGATAAAGGTCAGATGGAGGCAGCACGAAGTCTAGGGTTCACTTATAATCGTTCGATGCGTAAGGTCATCATGCCACAAGGATTGAAGATTATGGTACCAAGTTTCATTAACCAATTTATCATCACGTTGAAAGATACCTCAATCTTGTCAGCCATCGGTATTTTAGAGTTAACACAAACTGGAACCTTAATTGTGTCACGTAATTCGCAAGGTTTCCGTGTGTGGGCTATTGTGGCTGTGATATACTTAGTCGTTATTACATTACTCACGTGGTTGAGTAATTGGGTAGAAAAGAGGACACGTGCATGAGTGAAGCACAAACTAAAGTTAAAGTACATGTCGATAAAGTTAATAAATCATACGGTTCGAACCATGTTTTGCGTGATATTTCCTTAGATATCAATGAAAATGAAGTTGTCGTAATGATTGGACCATCTGGTTCAGGTAAGTCAACATTCTTACGTATGTTGAATCAGTTAGAAACGCCTGACAATGGTACAATCGTTGTTGATGGCTACGATCTTTCTCATAAAGGCACAGATATTAATAAAGTTCGTGAAAATATTGGTATGGTTTTCCAAAGCTTCAATTTATTTAATAACTATACTGTTTTAGAAAATATCATGTTGGCACCTGTTGAACTTGGTAAGATGGATAAAGAAAAGGCCGAAAAAAAGGCCCGTGAATTACTGGAAACGGTTGGTCTAGCTGAAAAAGCAGATGTATCAGTGAATTCATTATCTGGTGGACAAAAGCAACGTATTGCTATTGCACGTGCCTTAGCCATGGAGCCAGATATTATGCTCTTCGATGAACCAACATCCGCTTTGGATCCAGAAATGGTTGGGGATGTTTTGGATGTTATGAAGAATTTGGCCGGATCAGGTATGACAATGATTATTGTGACACACGAAATGGGATTTGCTAAACAAGTGGCGGATCGGGTTGTGTTCTTTGAATCAGGTAAGATTCAAGAATCTGGTGTACCAGAACAAGTTTTCAATGCACCAAAAAATGAGCGTTTACAAGAATTCTTGAGCAAAGTTATGCATGCATAATAGCGTAAACAAAAAACAATTAAGTAAGATGGCTTAAAATGCCATCTTTTTTTGAGAGGGAAAAACATGTTCAAAAAAGGTTTCATCCTTGCTGTTACACTGGTTGTAGCACTACTATCTTTTTCATTGGCGGCAGATTGCATTCATGCCGATAAACCACACTATACAATTTCAACAGATGCCACTTATCCGCCATTTGACTTTCAGGATAAGAACAACGATTATATTGGTATTGATCAAGATATTTTGAAAGAAATTGCTAAACGAGAAAATTTTACTTATACACTTAAACCAATGAGCTTTACCTCAGCGGCGCAACTAGTGGCTAATGGTCAAGCGGATGGCATTATTGCCGGTATGGCTATTACAGATGAACGCAAAGAAGTTTATGATAATTCGACGCCATATTATAAAACCGGTGTTGCTTGGATTGTAAAAAAAGGTAGCGAAATTAAGTCTTTGAAGGATTTGAAAGGTAAAACAGTAGCTTTGAAAACGGGCACAGCTGCCTCTGAATATGGTAAGTCACTTCAAAGAAAATACGGTTTTAACATCAAATATTTTAATGATACTGATACGATGTATAATGATGTCGTTGTGGGTAACTCTGCTGCCACTTTCGAGGATATGCCAGTCATTCAATATGCTATTAAAAATGGTGTAAAGCTCAAGGTAATGAATGCCAATAATCCAGGTAATGCTGGATCATACGGTTTTTTCGTTAAAAAAGACGAAAATAAAGAATTATTGGCATCCTTCAACAGGGGATTTGCATCAATTAAAAAAGACGGTACCTACGACAAAATTATCAAAAAATATCTTGGTGCGACACAGTCAACGTTTACTGGTTCTAAGAAAAACAATAATTCAGTGCTAGGTATCCTAAAAGCCAATGATGGTGCATTTCTAAAAGGATTATGGTTAACAATTGAGCTGACTGTATTGGCAATTATTTTAGCCTCAATTTGGGGCGTAATTCTAGGAGTCATGGGTGTTAGTCAAAACAGCGCAGTTCGTGGTTTGTCAACAACACTTATTTATATTTTCCGTGGTTTGCCATTGATGGTATTGGCATTCTTCATTTATATTGGCTTGCCAGGAGTGATTGGAACAAAGATACCCGCCTTTACAGCGGGACTAATTACCTTAATCTTAAATGAAGGTGCTTATACAGGGGCCTTTGTACGTGGTGGCTTTGAAGCCGTTGATAAAGGTCAGATGGAGGCAGCACGAAGTCTAGGGTTCACTTATAATCGTTCGATGCGTAAGGTCATCATGCCACAAGGATTGAAGATTATGGTACCAAGTTTCATTAATCAATTTATCATCACGTTGAAAGATACCTCAATCTTGTCAGCCATCGGTATTTTAGAGTTAACACAAACTGGAACATTGATCGTGGCGCGAAATTCACAAGGTTTTCGTGTTTGGGCAATCATCGCTATTATTTATTTGATAATTATTACATTACTCACATGGTTGAGTAACTGGGCTCAAAAGAAAATACAGTGATAAGGACACCTCTAATTCGTATGATGAATTAGAGGTGTTTTATGATTATTGCATGTGATAGTAACAAGAAATATGTGCGGGCCGACGAAGCAAATAAAAGAAATAATTACTTTTGCCCTGGATGCCATGAAAAAGTTATTTTAAAGAATGGGGAAGTCAAACAAAAACATTTTTCCCATTGTGCTGGTGCGGCATGCGTGACTTTTACTGAAAACGAATCGATGCAACATTTGTCTGGAAAATTGCAACTCGCGTCTAAACTACAGTATTATGGTGATGTGCAAATTGAAGCAGTTTTGCCAGAAATTCAACAGCGACCAGATATACTACTAATACATAACCATAAAAGAATAGCTATCGAGTATCAGTGCAGTCCCATATCGCAAAAAAAACTCGACATGAGAAATAAAGGATATTTCGCTGAAAATATTCATGTTATTTGGATTTTAGGGCAAACTTATTTTAATAGAACAATGACACAAGGAACAATTATGAAATTCATGGCTGATAATGCATTGGTTTTCTATTTGCCTGATAAACAATATTTTGTACATCGGCAGCATTTTAGAAAACCAGATTTTTCACGTGTACTTTTTGTTGATAAAATAGATACAACATTATTTAATGCAAAAGTTCCAAAACAAAGAACGAGATTAAATATTCCAAAACAAATCTATAAACTGCAGAGCTTAATTCTACAGCAGCGAGTCGATCCTAAGTTGGTTGATTATCTATACAAAAAGAATCGGCTGCTAATGGATGTGCCCGTGTGGGTACATGGTGGAAATACCTTTGGGCTTAAGGTGCCTAATTGGTATTGGCGCTTGATTACTATTCTATTTTTAGAAAAAATAGGTCAACAAAATGTTGTGAAAAAGGCAGAATTAACAGTTAAGCTAATCCCTTTTTTGTTAGGTAATAATACATTTAAGCGACAACAAATTGCAGAATTATACCATGATCTCGAAGTACATGATTACATCTTGCAGCAAGAGAACTACATATTAGTGAGGCGTCTGCCACAGTGGAAAAATGCGCGTCAACAAAGTATAGTGAAAATATGATAAAATGATTAGTACTGAATGATAAGGAGTATGCGTTTGATCGCAAATTAAATAATTATGTCTGAAAAACAACTATTACGTAATCAAGTACCAGAAAATCTTACATGGGATCTATCCTCAATTTTTCCGACAGATGAAGCTTGGGAAACCGCTTTTAATGAGACACGAAAGTCTGCACAAGCATTAAGCAAGTATGCTGGACACGTCGGGGATTCTGCGGATGTTTTGAAAGAAGCCTTAGAAGCAGATTTAGCAGTAGAACGTCAATTCGAAAAAGTCTACGTATATGCTCATCAAATTTATGATCAAGATACAACTAATCAAAAGTATAGTGCATATAATGCTCGTGTTCAAGGCTTATATGCTGAATTAAGTGCGAATACAGCTTTCTTCCAGCCTGAAGTGTTAGCATTGTCAAACGAGACACTAGATGCATACTTAGCGACAGCTGGTTTGAAAAAATATGCACACTTCTTTGACGTTTTAAAAGCTCGTAAACCGCATACGCTACCTGCAGAACAGGAAGCCTTACTAGCAGGAGCAAGCGACATCTTTAATGCTTCTGAACAGACTTTTGGTGCATTGGATAATTCAGATATTGTTTTTGGTGATGTCCATACTGAAACAGGTGAAATTGTGCCATTGACAAATGGACTCTATTCATTGTTGTTGGAGTCTAAAGATCGTTCATTGCGTGAGGAAGCGTTCACAACGCTTTATGATAGTTATATTGCTTTGCAAAATACATTTGCCTCAACGTTATCTTCACATGTCAAGGGACATAACTTTTTGGCTAAAACTCGTCACTATGATTCAGCTCGTCAAGCTGCTGTAACAGCCAATGATATTCCTGAGTCAGTTTTTGAAACATTAACCAAAACAGTTGATGCCAATCTGCCATTACTACACCGTTTTGTATCATTACGTAAAAAAATTCTTAATGTTGACGATGTACACTCTTACGATTTATATGTACCACTTGTTGATGAAATTAATTTTGAAGTAACATATGAAAAGGCAAAAGACATTGTTTTGGCGGCTTTGGCACCGTTAGGCGAGGATTACATCGCTATTGTTCAAAAGGCTTTTGATGAACGATGGATTGATGTGGTTGAAAATAAGGGGAAGCGTACTGGCGCTTATTCAAGCGGTTCGTATGATACAAAACCATTCATTTTGCTTAACTGGCAGAACAATTTGAATAATGTTTATACGTTGGCTCATGAAATGGGACATTCGGTTCATTCATACTTTACACGCCATAATCAAGAGTATCATTATGGTGATTATCCAATATTTTTAGCTGAAATTGCTTCAACTACTAATGAGGGATTATTAACGGATTATTTGCTAAAGACAAATGATGATCCCAAGTTTCAGGCCTACGTATTGAACCAGTATCTAGATGGATTCAAAGGAACAGTTTTCCGCCAAACTCAATTTGCTGAGTTTGAGCAATGGATTCATGAACAAAGTGCGGCTGGAGTTGCTTTGACAGCTGATGAGATGAGTACATTCTATGGATCGTTGAATCAAAAGTTTTATGGATCGGACTTATTTCCAGATGAAGCTATTGCTTATGAATGGGCACGTATTCCACATTTTTATTACAATTTCTATGTTTATCAATATTCGACAGGCGAAGCTGCTGCCACAACTTTGGCAGAACGCATACTAACACAAAATGGTGCTGAGGATTATAAGAACTATCTGAAAGCAGGTAATTCAGATTATGCTTTAAATGTGATCAAAAAAGCTGGCGTTAACATGAGTCAACCGGACTATTTAAATGAAGCTTTCAAAGTGTTTGAAGAGCGATTAAATGAGTTTGAAAAAATCATGTTAAAGTAAAATATTTGTCTATTGGTTAAATAGAAATTGTTAACCACGTATATAAAAAACAAAACTAATCAGTCCTTGCGGCTGATTTTTTGCTAAAATAATATTAGGAGAAAATGATCATGGCCCCACGAAAACTTGTCGACGTTGCAAATCAAGCACTTAACGATACATATACCCCTTACTCTCATTTTCCTGTAGGTGCTGCGTTACTCGGCGAAAATGGTGAAATTTTCAAAGGTGTTAATATTGAAAATGTATCATTTGGTCTAACCAATTGTGCCGAGAGAACTGCAATTTTTACAGCTATAGCAGCAGGGCAACGCCATTTTCATGGGTTAGTTATTTCAGGGCGTACAGACGAACCTATAGCTCCATGTGGTGCTTGTCGACAAGTGATGGTGGAGTTTTTTGATCCTGACATGCCGATTTGGTTGATTAACGATCAGGGTAAAGAAATTGAAACAAATATTGCAGAACTAATGCCGGGATCCTTTAATTCATTACAATAAAGAAAGAAGAATAATAATGTCACAAATCTATCTTGCAGGACCTTTTTTTTCAGATGAACAAATCGATCGTGTGAAACGTATTGAAGCTGCTCTTGATTCGAATCCAACTGTTACTGATTATTATTCACCCCGCAAACATCAAAAGACTGAAAACCCTGAATTCACCTCACCATGGGCGGCAGAGGTTTTTCAACGTGATATCAAGAATGTCACAGATGCGGACATTATTTTGTCGATTATTGATTATCGTGATAATGACGCCGATTCAGGAACAGCCTTTGAGCAGGGCATGGCATGGGTACAAAAAAAGCCAATTATTGTATTTAATGAATTGAAGTTCCCAGTGAATTTGATGCTATCAGAATCACTGACTGCCTACATCACAAATTCGGACGACATTGCAACGTATGATTTTGATCAAACACCAAAGTTACCATTTACGGGAGAACTATTCTAATGAAAAAAGTATTAGTAGCTAACATGACATCTCAAAAAGCTGTCAACTATCTTGAATCCAAGGGATATCAAGTGATTAAAAATGATCAGGCCTCAGATGATGATTTTCTGGGGCATGCAGATGTTGATGGCATTCTAATTATGATGCATCCATTTGGTGAAAGCTTGATGTCCAAAATGCCCAATCTCAAGGTAGTTGCACGTCACGGCGTTGGATATGATAATGTTGATTTAGATGCAGCCAGTGCACATGATATTGTTGTGACCAACACGCCTGGAGCGAATGCAACTGCGGTCGCCGAAACGGCTATGATGCATATATTGATGGCTGGACGACTGTTTTATCAGCGTCGTCAAGCTATTACTGATAACGCGAACAAGCGTTACCTAGCCGCGCATCACGGTCAAGAGTTAACTGGAAAAACAGTTGGTATTATTGGCTATGGGCACATTGGCCAAGAAATTAATCGTATGTTGACGGGATTTAATGTAAAAGTATTGGCTTATGCACGCCATCAACATGAGGTAACTAATGGTCGCATGGCAACGCTAGATGAGATATATGAACAGGCGGATTTTGTAGTGACAGCGCTCCCAGCAACGCCTGAAACAAAGCATATGATCAATGCGAGTGTTTTTAGAAAAATGAAAAAGAGTGCCGTATTAGTTAATATCGGACGTGGAGCACTTGTTGATGAGAGGGCATTGGTTGAGGCATTAACTAATGAGGAAATTGCTGGCGCTGGGGTAGATGTTGTTGAAAAAGAACCAATTACAGCGGAAAATCCATTACTACACTTGCCTAATGCATTTGTTACACCACATGTCGCTATGATTTCCAAGGAGGCCATGGATAATGTAGCTTTGAAAGCGGCAGAGGATATCGTTCGTGTCTTGGAAGGTGAACGAGCTGTATTTCAAGTGAATTAACTAAAAATAGGGGGTTATGATGGTTAAAAAAACAAAAAATACTGAAAATACTTTGTGCAAGAACTTCACCTGTACTTTCGAACTTTTGGGGCGTAAATGGAACGGACTAATTATTGAAACATTGCTGATTAGTGGCGCCAAAAGGTTTTTAGAAATATCACGTGCTGTTTCAGGGTGTTCGGATCGGGTGTTAGTTGAGCGCTTAAAAGAGTTAGAGGCTGCACACATAGTAATTCGTCAAACTTATAAAGATTCCAATTTAATTGAGTATAAATTAACTGAGGCGGGAGAAGCTATGCGACCTATGATGACAGCAATTCATGAATGGTCAGATCAATTCAATAACGTTGCTAACCTGGAAGAACCTGACAGTGCAACAAAATTTTGATATACTAAAGAAGCATACGATGAATGACCCAGTAATTGTATTGATGCCCTCAGCGAACGGTGATTAGTGAAAGACCGTGGCTAAGATACGGTGAAATTCAGTCAGGAGTATTGGTTTAATCGCCAACGGTTGTCTCCGTTATGGACACCAAAGCTGGATTTATCCAGGAATTTGGGTGGTACCACGGTATTTAACGTCCCATGTAGTTCTTTTTTGGAAGAATTACATGGGACTTTTAATTTGTAAAGTATAGGTGACTGGTAAAGATAAAAGTTAATGGTCACAATATTGAAAGGAAAAAATATGGGCTTAATTGAAGATCTTACGGCTTTAAAAAATTCAGCAGTAGAACGAATTAATGATAAAAATGCTGATATTGAGCAATTACGTGTGAAGTTATTAGGAAAAAAGGGTGAGTTAACAGGTTTGCTGAAGGGGATGAAGGATGTCGCCGCAGAAAATCGTAAAATGGTTGGTGAAGTTGGTAATGATGTTCGTCAAACTATCACAGAGTTATTGAAACAAAAAAAACAAGCGCAAGAAGAATATGCTTTAAATCAACAGTTATTGGCAGAAAAAATTGATGTTACTCTGCCGGGTAGCGCGCATCAGGTGGGACAACCACACGTTTTACAACAAATTATTGACGAAATTGAACAGCATTTCTTGGGCCTTGGGTTTGAAATAATCGATGATACAGTTGATTCACCAGAAGTTGAGACTGATGAATATAACTTTGAACGTGAAAATTTGCCTAAGGATCATCCTGCTCGCGATATGCAAGATACATTTTACATTACGCCAGAAATTTTATTGCGTACGCAAACATCTCCAGTTCAATCTCGATCGCTTGAAAAACATGATTTTTCAAAGGGACCACTGAAAATGATTGCTCCTGGAAAAGTCTATCGTCGTGACACGGATGATGCCACTCACTCGCATCAGTTCCATCAAGTTGAGGGCATGGTGGTTGGCGAAAATATCACAATGGCTGACTTAAAAGGTACATTGCTTTCCATTATGCAAGAATTATTTGGTGAAAAACATCAAATTCGCATGCGACCTTCTTATTTCCCTTTCACTGAGCCATCTGTGGAGGTAGATGTTTCCTGGAATGAAGTTACACCAGATATGAATCCAGAAGACATTGAGTGGATTGAAGTTCTTGGTGCTGGAATGACACACCCAAATGTGTTAAAAATGGATGGCATTGATCCTGAAAAATATTCAGCTTTCGCCTTCGGCTTAGGACCAGATCGATTTGCTATGTTGAAATATGGCGTAGATGACATCCGCCAATTTTACTTGAATGATGTGCGTTTCTTATCACAATTCAATCGAAAGGGGAACTGATTATGAAAACAAGCTTAACATGGATAAATGAATATTTGGATAATGCAATTGACTTGCACCCAAAATCAGTGAGTGATTTAGCGGAAAAAGTAGAGCGTACAAGTGTAGAAATCGACAGTAATACAACGATTGCTTCAGGGCAAAACGGTCTTGTAGTAGCTAAAATATTATCAGTAATTCCACACCCAGATTCTGACCACATGGTTATTACTCAGGTTGAGGCTGGTGAGCCAGAACCAATACAAATTGTCACAGGAGCGCCTAACGTAGCCGAAGGACAAATGGTTATTTTAGCTAAAGTTGGTGCACATATTATTAACCGTGAAAATGGTGAGCTAATTGAACTAAATGCAGTTAAATTACGTGGAGAATTCTCTTATGGCATGTTAGTTGCACTACAGGAAATTGGCTTCAGTGACAAAATTGCCCCCAAAGCGTTTGAAGCAGGGATTTATGTTTTTAATGAAACTGATGATGTTAAACCTGGAGATGATGCGCTTGTAGCTTTGGGAATGGATGAGCCGGTATTAGATACTGACTTAACGCCTAATCGAGCAGATATGCTATCAATGATCGGTACAGCCTATGAATTTGGGGCGATGTTAAATAAGCCGGTTACTCTGCCATCATTTGAACTGGTCGAGTACGAACAAACAGCAGATAGTCAAGTTTCTGTTCAAATTGATGATCAAGAACTAGTTTCAAAGTATGCGTTGCGCGTTGTAAACAACGTCACTATAAAGGATTCTCCCTTGTGGTTACAAAAGCGCCTGTGGAATGCCGGTATGCGTCCAATCAACAATATCGTTGATATCACTAATTATATGATGTTAACCTATGGGCAACCACTACATGCATTTGATTTGGACAAGTTAAATGGTTCAGATATTTACGTACGCCGTGCGAAAGATGGCGAAAAGTTGGTAACCCTCGATGGTGAAGAGCGATCATTGCGATCCGGTGAAGACATTGTCATTGCTGATGAATCAGAAGGATTGATGTTAGCTGGTGTCATGGGTGGCATGGGTTCTGAAATCGATAATAATACAAAAAATATTGTGATTGAAAGTGCCATATTTAACCCAAGTTTGGTTCGAGCAACTGCAAGACGCCATAATTTGCATTCTGAGGCATCATCACGCTTTGAGCGTGGATTAAACTGGGATGAAACACTTAATGCCTTGGATCATGCAGCTAGTTTAGTAGATGAATTAGCAGACGGTCAAGTAGCACGTGGCCAAATTGTTGCCGCTGATGATGTTCGTAAAGATATCCGATTGTCATTGTCAATACAACGGGTAAATAATATTTTGGGTACATCATTAGAAACAGATGAAATTGCTAACATTTTTGATAAGCTGAACTTTGTTTATGAAAAAAATGATGAAAAAATTGTTGTTGATGTGCCAGCACGTCGTGCTGATATTTCTATTGAGGCCGATTTAATTGAAGAAGTAGCACGTTTGTATGGTTATGATAACTTACCAGTTACATTGCCCTACGGTCCTACAACGTCTGGTAAATTGTCTAGAGAGCAACGTCAAATCCGTGCTAGTCGGCATATTATGGAAAGCTTGGGATTAAATCAAGCAATTTCATATGTGCTAACAACGAGTGAAAAAGCCCAGTTATTTGCTGAAAATAAAGCAGATGGTGTTGTAACATTAAACTATCCTATGAGCTCTGACCGTACAACGGCTCGCCAAAATTTATTAGCAGGATTATTAGATGATGTCAGTTATAATGTGAGCCATTTTGTACCTAACGTTGCGTTATATGAACAAGGTCGAGTGTTCATTGCTAATGAACCTAATGAGCAACCAAAAGAAATTGAGCATATAGCGGGAGTAGTAACTGGTAATTTACAAAAATCATCATGGCAAGAATCTAAGCAAGAAAAAGCCGTTGATTTTTATGATATCAAAGGAATTGTAGAAAATTATTTAGATCAGATTGGTGTCGATAACGTCCGTTATGTTGCGACAGAACGCCATGAAAGTATGCACCCAGGTCAAACGGCTGATATTTATATTGGAGAACAATATGTCGGATTTGTTGGTCAAATTCATCCCAAGATTACAAAAAAGCAAAAATCAGCGCCAGTATTTGGGTTTGAACTTAATTTATTTACTGTATTTAATCATGTGACAGATAGTATTCAATTTAATCCTATTTCACGTTTTCCACAAATTAGTCGAGATGCCGCATTATTAGTTGATCAGGCGACAACAAATAGTGAAATTAGTGCAACAATTGTAGAGACAGCAGGGGAGCACTTAGTTGATGTGACTTTGTTTGATGTTTATACAGGTAACAATCTGCCAGAAAGCAAAAAATCACTTGCTTACACGTTAACTTATCAAGATAGTGATGGCACGTTGCTAGAAACTGATGTGAATTCCGATTTTGAACATATTATGAGTGAATTACAATCTAAATTTAATGTAGAAATACGCTAATTATTTTTCTAATGTTATTTGAGTTGTCATTGTAAATACGATATAATGGGTTGCAGACTATAAAGTTATAGGATAATTTCATGGCAAAAATAATCGTACACGGCGGTAAACGCATACGTGGAGAAGTCACAATTGGTGGCGCTAAAAATTCAACAGTAGCATTAATCCCGGCGGCCATTTTAGCTGATACACCGGTGAAATTTGATACGGTACCACAAATTCTAGATGTTAAAAACCTGCAATTGATTTTGCAAGCAATGAATGTGACGTCTAAGTTTGAAAATGGGGTGTTGGATATTGATCCAACACGCATTGAAGAAAGTGATTTGCCCAGTGGCGCTATTAAGTCATTACGCGCTTCATATTATTTTATGGGTGCATTACTTGGCCGGTTTGGCCGTGCAACAGTGACTTTCCCTGGTGGTGATAATTTAGGCAGACGCCCTATTGATCAGCATATTAAGGGGTTTGAAGCGCTAGGTGCCGTGGTGACTGAAAGCAATGATATTATTCATATTGATGCAACGGATCATGGTCTAATTGGTGCGCGTATCGCTTTAGATACTGTATCTGTCGGTGCTACTATTAATATCGTTTTGGCTGCGGTTCGTGCAAAAGGCCAAACAGTTATTGAAAATGCTGCACGAGAACCTGAAATCATTGATATTGCAACATTTTTGAACAACATGGGCGCTAACATTCGTGGTGCGGGAACAGATACTATTCGTATTGCTGGCGTACCGACTTTGAAGGCACGCAATACGCACACTGTTATTCCTGATCGGATTGAAGCTGGAACATACATGAGTATGGCAGCAGCATATGGGGATGGCGTGACAATAAAAAATGTTATTCCAGAACACTTAGAATCATATACATCAAAACTAATTGAAATGGGTGTTAACCTTGATATTGGTGAAGATGCAGTTCATGTATACAAATCAGATGCATTAAAACCGGTCGCCATCAAAACGATGCCGTACCCTGGTTTTGCTACTGACTTGCAACAACCTATCACTCCTTTACTGCTAATAGCTCAGGGTGAAAGTACTATTATTGATACCATTTATCCAAAACGAGTGAAGCATATTGCTGAATTACGTCGTATGGGTGGTGATATTGCTTCAGCTAAGCCGGGCGAAATTAAAATTAATCAGTCACCGCGCTTGGTTGGTACGGATGTTGAGGCTGCAGAAATTCGCGCAGGAGCAGCATTAGTCATTGCAGCAATTATGGCTGATGGTGAGACGATCATTAACAATGCCGATCATATTTTACGTGGATATGATCGTATTCAAGAGAAGTTAACAAGTTTAGGTGCCGACATTAATATTGAAGGCATCGACCTTATCAATCTAATGCCATAATGTATTGCGTTACGAATTAATATTTGGTATACTAGTTTAGTTAATAACTGACTCTGGGTCACGAGACTCAGGGCGCTAAGGAGAAATGAACAATGCAAGCAGAAATCCACCCAGATTATCGTCAAGTTGTTTTCATTGATGCTTCAACAGGAAAGAAGTTCTTGTCAGCTTCAACTGTAACATCAAATGACACAACTGATTTTGAAGGTAAAGAATATCCAGCAATTCGTATGGATATTACATCTGATTCACACCCATTCTACACAGGTAAGCAAAAGTTTACGCAAGCCGATGGTGCGGTCGACAAGTTCAACAAGAAGTTTGCTGGATTTGGTTTCAAGAACAACGAAGACAAGTAATTGTTCTTTTAGAAGCGTTCACTTTAGTGAATGCTTTTTATGTATGAGGTGAAAATTATCGCACGCACAGTTTTACCAGTAAAATTAAATCAAGAGTTGATCGTTGTCGTCGATGATATTCGGATTGATGGTATGGGCATTGTTTATGTCACAGCAAAGTATCCGTTGTATGTTGCTGATGCATTACCAGGAGAAAAGGTGCATTTACTGGTAACTCAAGTAGACAAATTTTCTGGCTATGCTAAAGTTCTTGATTGGTTGGAAAGTTCAGATAAACGTCAAAATAGTGACCGGCAGTATTTGATTGATGCCGGTACAGCACCATTAGTGAACTTGAAATATGAGGCACAACTTGAACTAAAACAAGCCCAAGTGAAGAGACTGTTTGAAGAACAGCATATTGGTGTGTCAGTTGACCGAACGATTGGGATGGACAATCCAACATACTATCGTAATAAGACTATTGTGCCAGTGAAATGGCAGAATGATCATTTGACTAGCGGGTTTTACAAGAGGGGGACTCATGATTTAGTACCCATGGATGATTATTTTGTTAACGATGCAGAAATTGATCAGGCAATTATTGTGGTTCGAAATATTTTGGAGAAGTATGATGTCACAGCATTTGATCCTGATTTGGAACGTGGTGCGATTCGTTATATAATGATACGTCGTGGCTATTATTCTCATGAATTAATGGTCGTATTGGTTTCAAACGAAGAAGTCATTTCGCACGAAACAGAAATTACTGCTGATATCCGAAACCAGCTGACAGAATTAAAAAGCTTGATTTTGAACTATAGTCCCAAAAAAGACTACGTTTTGTTAAGTCCAAATAATCGAATACTATGGGGCGAGAAAGCAATTTATGATACTTTGCTTGGGTATGAGTTCATTATTGGTCCTAATTCGTTTTATCAAGTTAATCCGCAAACCACCGAAGTTCTATATGATTTAGCTGCCCAAAAAGCGGATTTGAAGCCGACAGACACTGTTATTGATGCTTACTCAGGTATTGGGACTATTGGAATTAGCGTTGCTAGTCGGGTTAAAAAAGTACTTGGTGTTGAAGTTGTTCCTGGTGCAGTTGCTGATGCACAATTGAATTTACAGGTCAACAATATTTCTAATGCCGAATATATTTTGGCTGATGCACCTGTGCAATTTAAAAAGTGGCAAGAACAAGGTTTGAAGCCAGATGTTGTTT
Organism: Leuconostoc sp. C5; assembly: GCF_056530425.1. Classification (NCBI taxonomy): domain Bacteria; kingdom Bacillati; phylum Bacillota; class Bacilli; order Lactobacillales; family Lactobacillaceae; genus Leuconostoc; species Leuconostoc sp. C5. The sequence goes on from NZ_CP134351.1 coordinate 411,085, forward strand.
TCGTTGATCCACCGAGACGTGGCTTAACGACTTCTCTCATTAACGCCACAACTGATATGTCACCAGAAAAAATAGTATATATTAGCTGCAATCCAGTAACTTTGAGTCGTGATGCCGTTGAGATTATTGAAAATGGGTATCATATTGATGGTTCGGTCTTACCAGTGGATCAATTTCCACAGACTTCTCACGTCGAAAGTATTACAGTGTTCCGAAAGGATTAAAATGAATTACTCAGTAAAAAAGATAGGTCAGATATTAAATGCGACAACACAAATAGATTCCAAAATAGTTACTGGTGTGTCTTTTGATTCTCGTAAAGTTAAATCTGGAGATTTATTTGTTGCTCTGGTTGCTGAAAACGATGGGCATGATTATGTGCAACAGGCGTTGACAAAAGGGGCCACAGCCGTTTTAGTGGACGACAGGCACCAAATAGATTCAAAAATTCCAGCTATTATTGTATCAGACACATTGTTAGCTTTTCAGCAATTGGGAGAATATCGTCGTCACCAAATTAATCCTAAAGTTGTTGCTATTACTGGTTCAAATGGTAAAACAACAACAAAAGATATGACTTCGGCAATAATGGGTTCTCAATACAAAACCTTTAAAACACCTGAAAACTTTAACAATGAAATTGGTGTTCCTTTGACGTTGCTTACCATGCCAGATGATACAGAAGTGTTAGTGGTAGAATTAGGTATGGATCGACCTGGTCAATTGACGACATTATCTGAGTTAGTGAGTCCAGACATTGCCATCATTACTATGATTGGAGAGGCGCATATTGAGTTTTTCAAAACACGTGAAAATATCGCTAAGGCAAAACTCGAAATTACTAAAGGTCTCAAATCACAAGGAACATTATTGATTCCTTACGATGAACCTCTTCTGACAAATGCACAAGTTAAACAAAATGTGCAAACCTTTGGACAAAATATTAAAGATATTAATTCGTCATCCTCCAAGACAATTTTTACTTATCAAAATACTCGATTTGCTATTCCACTGTTGGGTCGGTATAATATAATGAATGCGCTCGCAGCGATTTCAGCGGGTATCTTATTACATATTGAATTAAAAAACGCTGCAGAAGCGCTTCAGCATTTTGATTTGACAAAAAATCGCACAGAACAGCTCACCACATCTCACGGCGTGAACTTAATTAGCGATGTTTATAACTCAAATCCAACGGCTGTTGCTGCTGTCTTGGCAACATTAAAAATTATACCGGCCACACACAAGTATGTTGTGTTGGGTGATATGTTAGAATTAGGCGAACAGGCTGCAAGCTTGCACGCTTGTCTGGCAGAAACGGTGATAAATGCGAATGTTGATGGCGTTTACTTGGTTGGGCCATTGATGAATAAATATCTATATCCAATCTTGCAACGACGCTTTGATTCAGCGCACTTGCACCAATATGAAACAGATCAGTTAGCCGAATTAATCAAAGATTTACAGACGTTAGGTGAAAACGGGGACGTGATTTTGTTAAAAGCAAGTCATGGGATTCATCTTGAGAACGTTGTTAACGCATTGGTAAAATAGTTTTATGTGTTGAGGGGCACAAAATGAAACGCAGTCAGAAGCAACAATTTAAGATCAGAAAATGGTCTGTGTTCTTAATATTAGTTTGTACCATGGGATTAGTGTTATGGCCGAATCAGTTGAATAACGGTCAATATACGATTAATCCAATCGTTGATGATAAGTATAGTGCTAACAGTATGTCAGCACTAAAAAGCAATATCTCGCCACAAAATAAATTTGCTGAGACATTGGATAAAAAACTTCAGTCGGAAAACTATATAGGTACAGCGCTGATTGTGCACCATAATGAAATTATTTTGCAAAAAGGCTATGGTGAGGCAGATGAAAAAATGCATCGTGATAACGATGCCTCAACACTTTTTCAGCTTGCCTCAATTGAAAAATCCATGACTGCTGTATTAATAATGCAGCAAATAGAATCTGGTAAACTGTCATTTGATACCAAGCTGAGTGATTATTATCCGAATGTGGTGAATGCTAATCGTATTACGATTAGCGATTTAATCACCATGACTAGTGGTTTAAGTCAACGTATTCAACCGACGACATTTGAGTCCGAAGAAGATAACATTGATTTTTCTGCTGTTCATGCTGTTAAAATTGGTGAACCTGGTACTGGAATCGGTTGGTCTTACCAGCCGGTCAATTATCGTTTGTTAGCAGGTATTTTGATGAAGCTCACTAATAAAACGTTTGCCGTATTGTTGAACCAAGTATTCAATAATACTTATCATTTAAATGTGAGAAATTACCAAGATTTCATCAATTCCAAACATCGTTCTATTGGGTATGATAATAGTTACGATAAAGCTTATAGTGAAAATCAAGTGGCATACAACCGTGAAACTGGCACCGGAAATGTTGCCATGACAACTGGAGAATTGTATCACTTTTATCGATTAATGATTGATAAAGTTATCATTAAACATCCCAGTCAGTTATGGCAAACACGAACCGGTGAGACTTATGCTGCTGGAATGTATCACGAGGGGAAATACCTTAATGCTCACGGCATTTTGCCAGGATTTGAACCCACGGTTGTTATAAGAAATAATGGACAAGATGCGGTAATATTGCTTAGTAATCAATATTATAAGAATCACAGTTTTCAACCATTAGCCAGAGAATTATTTACAAAAATGACTGCCATTCCAACAAAGTAATGGCAAACGCGCACAAAGCGCAAGGAGAAAAAATTTTGAAATTTAGTGAATTAGGTTTGTCACAAGACATTTTGGATGCTATTACAACGCATGGATATGTTGAAGCTACACCAATCCAAGAAAAGACAATTCCATTAACATTAGCAGGACGTGATGTAATTGGACAAGCACAAACAGGAACTGGTAAAACAGCAGCATTTGGTTTGCCAATCTTGGAGCACATTGATTTAAATAATAAAAACATTCAAGCATTGATTGTATCACCAACGCGTGAATTAGCAATTCAAACAGCTGAAGAATTAAAAAAGTTGGGACGCGACAAGCGAGTTGATGTACAGGTTGTCTTTGGTGGTGCTGATATTCGCCGTCAGATCCAAAATTTGAAGTCACATCCACAAATCCTAGTTGGTACACCTGGTCGTTTACTTGATCACATTAACCGTAAGACTGTAAAAATTGATAATGTTCGTACATTAGTATTGGATGAAGCTGATGAAATGTTAAATATGGGCTTCTTAGACGATATTGAGGCAATTATTTCAAAGACACCAGCAGAGCGTCAAACACTGTTGTTCTCAGCAACAATGCCACCAGCAATTAAGCGTATTGGTGTCAAGTTCATGACGAACCCTGAACATATTCAAATCGAAGCAAAAGAATTAACAACTGATTTGGTTGATCAATACTTTGTTCGTATGCGCGAAAACGAAAAGTTTGATACTATGACGCGTATCTTTGATGTGCAGGCACCAAAATTGGCGATCGTCTTCGGTCGTACAAAGCGTCGCGTTGAAGAATTATCACGAGGATTAGAAGCACGTGGTTACCACGCTGCTGGTTTGCATGGTGATTTAACACAACAAATGCGTTCACGTGTGTTGGCTCAATTTAAGTCACATGAAATTAATATTTTAGTTGCAACAGACGTTGCTGCACGTGGTTTGGATGTGAAGGACGTATCTCACGTTTATAACTTTGATATTCCGCAAGATCCAGAATCTTATGTTCACCGTATTGGACGTACTGGTCGTGCTGGAGCTAAGGGTGTATCTGTCACTTTCGTTGCACCAAACGAAATGGATTACTTACGTGCTGTTGAAGATTTGACTAAGAAGCGCATGACGCCTCTTGAACCAGCATCTCTAAAGGACGCTCGTATTGGAAAGATTAACAATGCTGCTGGTGAAGTTGCTAAGTTAATTGATACAACTGAGGTTTCAGAAATTCAATCTCAGGTAGATGCGTTGACAGCAAAGTATAGTGCTGAACAATTAGCTGCTGCTGTATTATCTAGCGTTGCTGATTTAGAAAAGCAAAATACACCAGTTGAAATTACTCGTGAACGTCCATTACCACGTCGTAAGGGTGGTAATGGTGGCTCAGGCGGTGGTTCACGTAATGGCGGCGGACGTCGTAATGGTGGTGGCGGTGGTTACCGTGGCAATCGCGAACGTCGTGGTAATGGTGACACCCGCGGTAATGATCGCCGTCGAGGCAGTGGCGCTGCTTCTAGCGAACGCCGTTTTGGAGATTACAAGCGTCGTGACGGTCGCTCAACTGAAAGTCGTCGCAACAGTAGTGGCGGATCACGTCGCGAATTTACTGTACGTGAAAAAGATTAATAAATTAAAATGCTGTTTGAGACATCTTTGTATGATGTCTTATGAACAAGTGGAGCTCAGCTATTATTGAGTTGTTATCCACACATTTTGTAACACGATGAAACCGTCCAAACATTTTGGACGGTTTTTAGTTGGAGAAAGTAAATGAAAACAGTTGAAGATGCCATATCTTATATTCATAACCGGCCAAAAGGTGGTCAAAAAGAGTCATTATACCGCATGACCACATTGTTAGCAGCCTTGGGAAATCCACAAAATGATTTACCATATGCCATACATGTCACTGGTACGAATGGTAAGGGCTCAGTATCAACGATGGCTAGTAACATTTTACGTGTGGCAGGTTATGATACTGGTTTGTTTGTTTCACCTTTCATCACTAATTTTCGGGAACGAATACAAATCAATAATGAGATGATTTCGAAAGATGATTTACTGCACGCTACTAACAAAGTCGCACAAGTGTTAGTAAACGTTGATGCAGAATTATATCCGGATATTCCTGTAGAATTTGAAGTTTTGACAGCGATTATGTTCACCTATTTTTCTTCAAAAAAATTAGACGCATTAGTGATAGAAGTGGGTATTGGTGGTTTACTTGACTCTACTAATGTGATGCCAAATACAAAGGTAGCTGTTATCACTAGCGTAGGATTAGATCATCAGAAAATGTTGGGTAATACAATTACTGAAATTGCATCACAGAAGGCCGGTATTATTCATGATGATGTTGCTGTTGTTACCGGTGATTTACCAGATGAAGCACGCTTGGTCATTGAAAAGAAAACCCCACATGTCATAAAAGGTCTGCGCCATGAATTTCAATCCGGATTGCCAGGAGAATATCAGATAGAAAACACAGCGACTGCTGTTGCAGCAGTACGTGCTTTTGCTCAGAATATTTCTGATGATACAATTCAAAAAGGGCTAGAAGAGAGCCAATTTTCGGGACGGTTTGAATTAATTGCACCAAACATTATGGTGGATGGTGCTCATAATGCTCAAGGACTTCGTGCTTTATACAAGTCGTTGTCAGTGGCATATCCAAAGGAAAAAATCACCTTGATTATTGGTAGTTTGATGGATAAAAATGTTACTGCTGAATTCAATGAAATATTGCGAGATGACAGATTTAATATTGTTCTTGTGCCATTTACTGGACCTAATGGCCGTCCTAGTTTATCCATTGAGCAGACATTAAAACAGTATCAGGTATCTGCGATGCCACATTGGCAAGAAGCGGTTGAAAAATCAACCGCGGATTTAACGGTATTGACTGGATCATTATATTTTATAAGTGAGGTAAGAGAGCAATATGATAGATGATAAGTTATCCCCACGTTTGGTGCTAAGTGTCTTAGCGATTGGATTGCTGGGATTTACTGATATTATGTTAGAAACTGCCTTGAACGTCAGCTTTCCAATGTTGATGACAGAATTTAAGGTAACCTCTAGCACAGTACAATGGTTGACCTCAGGTGTCATCTTGTTGACAAGTATGGTAGTTATTTTGTCGCCATGGTTAAAGAAAAACTTCACCAATCGGAGCCAGTTTATTGTTGCCACGGTTATATCGATTGTAGGTGTTCTGATTGATGCTGTGAGTAATACCTTTGTGATTACATTGTTCGGCCGGTTGCTACAAGGGATTGGTGGTGGCGTTGGCTTACCATTAATGTATAATGTTATTTTCGAACAAGTTCCTGAGAAAAAGCGTGGCACGATGGTCGGACTTGGCTCATTAATTATTTCTTTTGCTCCAGCAATTGGTCCAGCTTTTGGTGGTTATCTAACTCAAAATTACGGTTGGCATATGGTCTTTTGGGTTGTGCTGCCCGTTCAAATTGGTTCTCTCATACTTGGGTGGGCCACAATCAAGCAAGTTTCAACAATTAAAAAAGAAAAATTAGATATTATTGGCTGGCTGTTGTTAAGTCTGTTTTTTGTCTCTGGTATTTTTGTCATCGAAAGAATCAGCACACATGGATTAGTAAATCTTTTAAGTTTATTGATGACTTTGGCGATGTTTGTGGGTATTATTGGATATATTCTTTATGCAAAAAGAGTTGACAATCCATTGTTAAGCCCAGAAATATTTAAGTTTAAGGTTTTTCGTTTTGGTATAGCAGCGGCATTTGTAGCTCAAATAGTTAATCTAACGTTTAACTATGCAATACCCATGGTTCTACAAATTGTTTTACTCAAAAATCCACAAGTTGCCGGTTTGACTTTACTTCCAGGTGCTTTAAGTTATGCTATGATGGCTATAATTTCTGGTCGCCTATATGATCGATATAGTGCACGGCTACCAATTACAATTGGTGTGACATTGATGTTTGTTGGGACGTTACTAATTGCATTTATCCCAATTAATCTCATTAGTTTAACAGGTGGATTCATGGTTATTCAGATAGGGGCGGGTTTCTGGTTTGGTAACAACATGACCTATTCGGTAAGCAGTGTACCAGTTGAATTTCAAAGCTCAGGAAATTCTATTTTTTCTGCAACAACGAACTATTCCGCTGCAGTTGGTATTGCACTTGCTGCTGGCATTATTGCTACATTTCAAAAGCAAGCAATTAACGTACGTGAGTTGGCTTCATCAACACACATTGGTGCATTGTGGACATTTAGAGTGGACATAGTACTGATTGTTCTAGCCGCCATTCTTTCATTAAGTGCTTTAGGTTCTATAAGAAAATAGAGAGAATGACGTATCATATTGTAGAGGTAAACAATATGGTCAAAGAAAAAGTAGAGAAATTTTACAATGTTTTGGGGTATAAGGAAAAGAAAGATATTCGTATTTTTCAACGTTACTTTCCAAATAACTATAATTTAAATGAATTGACAAATGATATAGTGGAAGATTTTTTGTCTCATAATCCGATTGCTAATGAAGCTTTGCTGTTAGGAATTGAAATTGGCAAACATGTTGCGCACCAGCGACGGCCACAGTTACTAAATGCCAAATATTCAGCAGAAATAGGCCGGTTTGCGCAACAACAAATTGGTAATCTAATGCAGGAACAATTAAGTGTAGCTTTGCTTGATACGCAGTTGAATGTTATCGGTTGGGAAGTAGTCTTTGTGGGTACTTTAAGTCAAGTACAAGCTTCACCACGAGAGATATTTCAACGCGTACTAAAAGCCAACGCATTTGGATTCATGATTGCACATAACCATCCTAGTGGTAATATTATGCCTTCCAATGCAGATATTACTTTCAGTCAGCGTTTGGCAACAATTGGTCATCAAATGGATTTACGTTTATTTGACTCGTTTATTGTGACGCAAAATGAGTATTGGAGTATGTCAGAAAATCAACAATTAAAAAAAGTTATCTGATTTTTCAGATAACTTTTTTTATTTAGACAGCTACGGGCGCTTTAATGGCCGGTTCACTATCGTAATCTAATATTTTGATGTCATCCATCGTATAATCAAACAATGATTTAACTTCCGGATTTAGCCATAGTTTTGGTAATTTGTGCATAGGCCGTGACAATTGTTCTGTTATTTGATCAACATGATTATTGTAGATATGCGTGTCACCAATGGTATGAATAAATTCACCAACTTCGTAGCCAGTTTGAGCTGCCACCATGTGTAGCAACAGTGAATAGCTGGCAATATTGAATGGAACACCAAGGAAAAAGTCACCGGAGCGTTGATACATTTGCAAACTGAGTTTACCGTCCGCAACATAAAACTGACTAAGTACGTGACAAGAAGGTAAGGGAGCTTGCGGTGTGGTCTCAGCATTCCAAGCTGTTAAAATGAGGCGACGTGAATTCGGTGTTTCCTTAATTTGATCAATAAGTCTGGCGACCTGATCAACGGTTTCATCACCGGCGGTCAGACTATTTGTTTCCCAGCTGCGCCACAATTTTCCATAAACATTTCCAATATAACCAAATTCTTCCTTGAATTCGTCATCATTGAGAATGTTGTTAACGAAAATGTCTTTTTGTTCTTTGTATATTTTGGCAAAATTTTCATCAGTTTGTGAACGAAGACCAAAATTAGTCATATCGGGACCGGTATATTTATCAGATTCAATCCACTTTTTAAACGCCCATTCATCCCAGATATGATTATTGTGTTCAAGTAAGAATCGGATATTATTATCTCCTCTTAAGAACCATAAAAGTTCACTTTTAATCAAACCAAAGAAAACCTTTTTGGTAGTTAAAAGGGGGAATCCTTCAGCCAGGTTAAATCGCATTTGTGTACCGAACAATGAACGTGTTCCAGTACCAGTGCGGTCTCCTTTATGTGATCCTTCATCAAGAATCTTTTGTGCGAGGTCGAGATATTGTTGTTCATTTTGAGACATATGTCAAAATACGTAATGTGCGCGACTGAATCATTGGCATGCAATGCCTCCAGGCGATTCCTTATCAAACACATTTCCTTTCAAAATTAATCTTTACTTAAAATACTAACGAAAACCCCGTTAAATAGCAAATGATTTAACGGGGTTTTCGATGTGATATCTCTTTCTATTGGATTAAAAAACGCTAAGGTATATCGTATTCATACAATGAATTGGTTCATATCAATTTGCTGTGCTGTAAGTGCAGAAAGTGGAACTTGTTTTAATTCAATTCCTTTTTGTGCTAATAGTTCTTCGGCAAAGGTATTATTTCGATAATCTCTCATAAAATAAATTTTATTGATGCCGGCTTGTAAAAGTAATTTAGTACATTGGACGCAAGGTACGTCTGTTACATAAACTTCCGATCCATCAATTGTTATACCCATTTTTGCTGCTTGCATCAAGGCGTTTTGCTCTGCATGAACTGCTCGAATACAGTGACCGTCAACCATCAAGTCACCAACTTCTGTACAGTGAGGCGTGCCAGATACAGAGCCATTGTACCCACTGGCAATAATGCGATGATCACGAACAATAATGGCACCAACGTGTAATCGCGTGCAGGTAGATCGTGTGGATAAAATTGCTGCTTGTGCAATGAAATATTGATGCCAACTAATGCGTTGATCTGCCATGAATAACTTCCTTTATCAAATAAATCTGTTAGAATGATAATAACACATTTTTATTTGAAGGAGTAAAAAATATGACAGAGATTTTAGATGGTAAGGCGGTTGCAAAAACCATCAATGAACAAACAAAAGCACGTGTGGCTAAACAAAAAAGACCTGTCACTTTAGCAGTTATTTATGATCCTTCAAATGATGGGAGCCAATTATATGTTGGCATGAAGTCACGTCAAGCAGCTAAACTCGGAATTGTAACGCGAGATATACCAATCTCAACTGATGCAACAACAGAAAGTGTTATTCAATTAGTAGAAGAGCTAAATGACGATGAAAGTATTACAGGAATCCTTGTTCAGAGTCCGTTAGCCAAAGGAATTAAAGAACGACAAATTTTTTCTGCTGTGGCACCACATAAAGATGCTGATGGTCTAGGAGCAACAGTTCAAGGAATGCTATTCGGTGATTCTTTGGAAAATTATACTGTTGCGGCAACGCCTCAAGGTGTGATGACACTTTTGGCGCAATATAATATTTCTTTAAAAGGAAAAAATGCTGTGGTCGTTGGCCGCTCACAATTATTTGGCAGGCCAATGTTTGCTTTGCTCACTAATGCAGACGCTACGGTAACCTTAGCACACCGCTATACTGAACCAACGACCTTAAAGGCACTTTTAAAAAATGCAGATATTGTTGTTGTTGGTGTTGGTATTCCAAACTTTATTCAAGGTGAAGACCTGAAAAAGGGCGCTACAGTAATCGATGTTGGTATGAACGTTGTTGATGGGAAAGCCACGGGGGATGTAAACTTTTCCTCAGCCCAAGGGATTGCCGGTTATATAACCCCTGTCCCAGGTGGTGTTGGGCCAATGACTATCGCAACGCTGTTAGAAAATACAGTAACACTAGCAGAACAATATCAATAAAACGATAAATAAAAAAGCATCTGGCATATTTGTCAGATGCTTTTTTGTGCGAAAAGATATCTAAACTCGTATGATACTGTGAGCTCAAAAAAGAGAAAGGAGTTAATGATGGAAATTGATCAATTACTTGATAACGCTGTTGCTGAGGAAGCTAGTGATATTTACATATTGCCCAACGATGATAGGTTTACGATAAAGTTTCATGCTGGTGGTTCAATAGTAACTCAAGAATATCTGGACAATAAAGCTGCTGAAAAAATGATTTCAGCTATTAAATACCGTGCTAAGATGAATATTTCTGAGCGACGAAGGCCACAACTCGGGCGTTTTCAAAAACAGGATATTTGGATACGTGTTTCAACTGTGGGAGATTTTTTGAACCGAGAGACAGTAGTTTTGCGTGTAATTTATCCAGAGCACAATACACAAAATTGGTTGGCTGAAAAGCAGTTTGATGATATGAAATTAAAGTTACCTGATTCAGGATTGTTTTTAATCTCAGGACCAACCGGATCAGGTAAAACAACAACACTTTATCATTTATTAAAAAGCATTGCGGAAAATAAATTAGTATTAACCATTGAAGACCCCGTAGAAATTAATGCCCCAGAGTTTGTGCAGTTGCAGGTTAACGAGACAGCGGGCATTGACTATACAGAATTAATTAAAGTAGCTTTACGCCACCGACCTGAAATTTTACTAATCGGAGAAATTCGTGATGTTAAAACAGCTCAAGCTGTGATACAAGCAGCTTTGAGTGGACATTTAGTATTTAGTACTATTCACGCAATGTCAACAAAAGACGTCGCTTTACGGTTGTTGGAACTAGGTGTTGATAAAAGTCAGCTCGAAGCAGCATTAACAAAAATTGTTTATCAAAGGTTAGTGCCCACGATAGACAATAAACAAGCAGCTGTTGCTGATGTTGTAGCAGGAATGCCTTTAAAAGGTTCACCAAAATTTACTAATAGATGGCGAGAAACGCTTGCGGATGCCTTAAAGGAAGGGAAGATAACAAATGAAACCTATCAAAAATTTAGCGCGCTTTAATAAGCGGGACCAGGTATTATTTTTTCAAGAGCTGGGTGAGCTACTATCATCAGGATATAGTATCGCACAGAGCATTGATATCTTAGCTAGTGCACATCAAAAATGGCAATCAATCCTTAGCCAGGTTCAGAAAGGTCTATCAACAGGGCAAACATTCTATCAAGCCCTCGAGGCATTTATTAGTCCAAATATTTTATTACAATTGCGGTTATCAGACCAACATGGGGATATTTCCAATACACTGGTTCGAATTGGGCAGACCCTTGCCAAATTTCAGCAACAACAAAGCAAGTTATCACAGGTCATGCGTTATCCAATTATTTTACTGGGTATCCTTGGTTTGTTGTTGATTGGACTAAAATGTTTTTTATACCCAATGATCAATCAATGGCGAGAAACTAATCAAGAGGCGATCAATTATCCATATGCATTTATTTTCTGCACCGGTCTCTTAACTTTAACCTTCTTAACACTGTGGTTATGGTATTGGCATCATTTATCATCAATTCAACAATTAAATATACTGGCTAAAGTACCATTTGTGGGGACGATAGTGCGCAGTATTGTTACCTATCAAGTTAGCCAACAATTATCAATGTTAATGTTTAGTGGACTAACGTTACCAGAAATTATTGATGAAGTTGCACAACAAAATAATAAATCATACGCAGTTGCACTTGCACATGATATTCAAAAGCATCTCAAATTGGGAGGCAATATCGAGAGGTATATATTATCACAGTCATTTGTTAATGATTCATTGGCTGGATATTTTATTCGTGGTCATAAACCTAAGATACTTGCTCGATATCTCGATTATTATGCAAAAACACAATTTAAATTACTTATGCAACAAACAGACCGTTTTATTGGCACGCTGCAACCATTATTTTTTGGTATTATCGGCGTTGCAATTGTTGGTCTGTATATGAGCATGCTATTACCAATGTATCAAACAATTGGAGGACTATATCAATGAATATTTTTAAAAAATCGAAAAAAGCATTTACACTAATTGAAGCAGCAATTGTACTCTTTATTATTAGTTTGTTAATGTTACTTATTTTGCCAAATTTAAATGCACAGCGTAAACATGCGGTAGAAAACCATGCGACAGCGATGGTATCAACTGTTCAAACACAAATTGATTTGTATCAAAATGATCACCCCAATCAGGATAATGTGACACTCGCTGCACTAAAGTCAGAAAATTATTTAACTGAGAAACAGTTTCAAAAAGCACAAGATCTTAAAATAACAATTGTTCATAATGAAGCACGTAAATAGTGGGTTCACATTAATCGAGTCAGCTGTAACATTAACGATTGTGAGTTTGCTGCTTTTTGTTGGAGCACAAACATCGGCGCGTCCCAAAATAGACACGCAACAATGGTTAGCAACATTTCAAACCTACTGGCAAAACGCAAGACTAACGGCACAACATGAACAAAAAACAGTTGAGGTTATTTTTGATAAGAAGGAGGTGAGATTTAATAATCAAGTACTAGTTTATCCATCAGGTATAAAAAAAGATTCGCAACAAAGAATAAATGTCTTAACAACAGGCTATGTTGCACCAACCACAGTGACACTCACAGGAGAACAGACGATAAAACTAATATTTAGTCTTGGAGGAGGAGAATATCGTGTTGAAACAAATAATTCAAAATAAGCAGTCCGCATTTGTTTTGGCAGAATCAATGTTAGCTTTAATACTAGTATCAGTATGCATGTCATTTGAGTATGAACAAGTTCACCAATTTCATATTCACAAAAGTAACTTGGAAAGGAAATTAAAAGTTGCAGAACGAGAACGAATTGATGCAATAAATCAGTGGGGAGGGTGTAATGAAAAATGATGGGTTTACATTGCTAGAAGCCTTGATATCATTGCTTATAGCCGCGTTAGTTTTGACTTCTTTACAATTTGTTGTTCCGTTTTTAAAGCAAATTTCTGATGCTCCAAAGGCAACAGTCCTGCAAACGATCACGCATCAACTTGAAACTCAAAAATATACCATAACCTCAGCAACATTGACATCAGCTAGACTTAAAAGCTACGAGGGTAAAGATATGTATCTTGAAGTCAAAAATAATAAATTACAAATAAGTGGCAGTGGTGCGGGTCAGATAATTTTAATGCAGAACGTAACAAATCTAGCGGTGGATGATCGCAATAATTATTTGAATTTAACAATTACAACTAACAAAGGTAAATTTTCAAGTATATTGCATTTAAAGAAGACGGTACAAAATGAATAAAAAAAATGCCTATGTTTTAGTACCAACCATTTTTGTTCTGGGAGCATTAAGCGCGTTATTTATTTTGCAGAATATGGCTTTTAATCAACAGTTGCGGGCACAAACACATTTGATCGAAATAGCAAAAATTGACAAGATACAAATGATTGTCAGTACGCAAGTATACAAAAATAATGAGACCAAATTCAATTTTGATGAGGCTAAAGTCACCGTTATTAATAAGCAAATAAAAATTGACTTAGGAAAGCGTATATATCAGCGTGAATTGCTTGTGAAATAACCTTGAAAATTGGTCCTAAAACCGCTAAAATAAACCTATGACACAAGAAAAAATAGCACAATATTTTGATGCTTTAACTAGCGCTTCACAATCTTTGGTTAAAGACACGAACATCAGTTATATCGATGCACTAATTGAGATACTTGAAGATATTAATTCGCAGACTGTCCATCGTGAGTTTGATAAGCCAAGTAACGATGTGGTGCAAATAATACAGTCAACAATTGATATGGACTGGTCTTTATTATCACCAGCTGAAAAACGCAAAGCACTACAATTGGCTGTTTTGAAAGCTAATCGTGAAGATCAAACTCCTGCTAATTACCAGATTACCCCCGATGGAATTGGCTATTTGCTGGCTGATTTTATTAACCAGACAGCTGGGTTACGAGATAATGATACTATTATCGACATGAATGTTGGTTCAGGTAATCTTTTATGGACAATAAATGAGATGCTAGATGTGACAGTTAAACGCATAGGGATTGATAATGATGAAACACAACTAGCGCTCGCGTCCGCCACAGATGAAATAATCAATAGCGATGAAACAACTCTATACAAGGAGGACACCATCAGCATAGAAGAGCCCCCTAAAGCCAAAGTTGTTATAGCTGATTTGCCAGTCGGGTATTATCCACTCCAGCCAAGTGACAAATTTATAACTCGTAATCAAAATGGGCGTTCCTTCGTTCATCACCTACTTATTGAAAAGTCATTGGATTTTGTTGCAGATGATGGATGGATATATCTACTTGTACCCGCAAATGTTTTGAACGGCGATGAAGCAAAAAAAGTATTACAATTTGTTACGTCACGGGCACAGCTAAAAGCATTTCTACAATTACCAAACGAATTTTTCCAAGAGGTGCGTGCAGCAAAAGCTATTTTAGTGCTTAAAAAACAAGGGACTAAAAATAATGAAGTGCTCATGGGCCAATATCCTTCGCTCAAGGATCTAAAATCATTGCAAAATTTTTTGCAAGAAATCAAAGCGTGGGTTAAACTAGAGAATGAACAAAATTGATGTATTCGTGGCATTGTCACTTAGAATTTAGGTAAGGAAGAAAGACAGGTAAAAAGAATATCATGGCTAAAACAATGGCTGTTAACGCAGGTAGTTCATCACTAAAGTTTCAATTATTAGAGATGCCTGCAGAACAAGTAATTGCACAAGGTGTTATCGAACGCATTGGTATGGACGATGCAATAGTAACGATTAAATACGGTGCAGAAATCAATGCAGAGCGCTTGGTTGGCCATTCAGAAGATGACGAACATATTACTTTGTCCAAAGACGGCAAAGGTAAGAAGTACGAAAACGTTACTGCAATTAAAAACCACCAACAGGCCATTAACTTCATGTTGCAAAAGTTAACAGATCTGGGTATTATTAAGGACTTTAATGAAATTACTGGTGTCGGACATCGTGTTGTTGCTGGTGGTGAATGGTTTAATCATTCCGTGGTGGTAACAGATGAGGTGCTGGCTAAAATTGATCGTCTTGCAGATTATGCACCACTTCATAACCCAGCCAATGCTATGGGAATTCGTGCTTTCCAAAAGCTCCTCCCTGATGCATTGTCAGTGGCGGTTTTTGATACTTCTTTCCATCAAACAATGCCTGATGAAAACTTTCTTTATGCCTTGCCATATGAATACTACACGCGTTATGGCGCCCGCAAGTATGGTGCTCATGGTACATCGCACCGATATGTTGCATCGCGTGCAGCCGAATTGCTCGGTAAAGATTTAAAAAGCTTGAAATTAATCACGCTGCATTTAGGTGCAGGTGCCTCAATTACGGCTATTAAGGATGGTAAGTCATTAGATACTTCTATGGGATTTTCTCCCTTAGCTGGTGTTGCTATGGCAACGCGTTCAGGGGATGTCGATGCTTCGCTTGTTTATTATATTCAAGAACGCGAAGGACTATCTAACGAAGAGATGTTAAATATATTGAACAAAAAGTCCGGTTTGCTTGGTATTTCGACAATTTCAAGTGATATGCGTGACTTGTTAGATGTCCAAGACACTAATGAGCATGCTGACATGGCGATTAGAATATTTATTAATCGTGTTGTTAAATATGTGGGACAGTATGTTGCTGAAATGGGAGGCGTTGATGCTATCGTATTTACAGCAGGAATTGGTGAAAACTCAGTCCCAGTTCGTAAAATGATTATTGATAAATTAAACTACTTTGGTGTGAAATTAGATGAAGAAAAAAATAATGTTCGCGGCAAAGAAGTTGAAATATCTACGAATGACTCCAAGGTAAAAGCCTTGTTGATCCCAACCAATGAAGAACTAATGATTGCTAGAGATGTTGAATCTTTGAAAGCATAGTTAGATGTAGAGTATGTGGACGGCTAGTGGACAACACTAGCCGCTTTATTACGCTGTAAGAGGTGAGATGAGATATGCAGTCTAGAAAAGAAAGACATCAGCATGAGATCAAAAATGCTGAGGCGATTGAGAAAGGCCTCGATCCATTTGCTGATACAATGAATAGTGGGAATAAGGGTGGTAGCCCTAGAAAAAAACGTAAAAAGCCTAATCGTCTGATATTACTTTTGTTACTTTTAGTTATAGTGATAGGTCTGTTTTTCGGATTAAAAGTGTTATTGACAGATAATACAGCTGCATTAGATCCGAATGACACAACGTTTAAAACTGTGAAAATACCATCCGGATCTACACCCTCTCAGATGGCAAAAGCATTGCAAAAACAAAAAGTTATTAAAAGTTCTGAGGCCTTTTACAAATATTCATTAAAGCACGGTGCTGAAGATCTCCAAGCAGGAACTTATAAAATATCACCTTCTCAAACTGTTCAATTGATTTTTAAACAGTTGACGATGGGGCCTAATGCCGGCCCACAATTGGGCAAAGGATATGTTTTGGTAGCAACAGGTCAAGATCAGGCGGCTATTGCCAAAAACGTTGCCAGTGAGACTAAATTGTCACAAGATAAAGTGAATAAGGCATTTGGTGATAAATCTATTATTTCTAAGATGAAATCAAAGTATCCGGATTTATTGAAAAATATGTCTTCTAAGAGTAACTTGGCCGATTACGTTTACCCAGCAGCATACGATTTAAATAAAGTGACAGATGCTACTGATTTAATGACGAAATTGTTGGCAACTTCAGATAAACAACTAAAGTCGTATTATAAAGACTTGAACAAAGATGGTATAAATAAGCCTGCTGTTATAACATTGATGGCTACTTCGGGTAAAAGCGAATTTGAACATCGTTTGGCTTTTGTCAACAAAATTGCGCCATATGCTCAGACACTCAGTAAGAAATATGGTATCTTAGCATCAATATCGATAGCTCAAGCGGCACATGAATCAAACTGGGATAACTCAAAGCTATCATCTAAATACAATAACTATTTTGGTGTTAAAACTCAGGATGAGACAGCAGGAAAATCAGTTGTTTTGGAAACGACTGAGTATGTTGATGGGAAACCTGAGACACAAAAAGCACGTTTTGCTGTGTATAGTGATTGGAAAGATAGCATGAAAGAACATGCTGAGACATTAGTGAATGGTAATACTTGGAATCCTAATCAGTTCCAAGATGTATTGGATGCAAAAAACTACAAGGAAGCCGCTAAAGCTCTGTATAAGGATTCATATGCAACCGATGTTAATTATCCAAAATTGATTATAAATTTGATTGAGACATGGAATTTACAACGTTTTGATAAATAAAAAATGTACCCGATCATCTAGACATTTTAGATGATCGGTTTTTAATATACGATATAACTGAATATGTTTTCAATTTTTATTTCTTATTTAATTTTAATATTTTAAAAAAATGATGTAAATTTACAAAAATTATCGTGTAAATGATTGTATTGTACTTAATAAAAGTAAGTGCACACCAATAGTAATAAAGATTATCAGTAATTTTATAACGTAAACTTTTTCATGATTTTTATTCAAAATTTTTAATAAATTAACAAGTATTTGAAAACGTTTACAGAAATTGTAAAAAAAGACTTGTGTAAACGGTTTCACTAATGTAAAATAAACAGTGTTAAAAAATGATGTGTTGCAGAACATCATATGAAAAAGGAGCAATATTTAGCATGAGTTTAGCAATTTTACTGGCCCTAGTGCCGGCACTAGCTTGGGGTTCCGTTGGAATCGTCAACACAAAAATGGGGGGAACAGCAGGGCAACAGACCTTAGGTATGACTTTTGGTGCTTTGATATTTGGCCTAGCAACAATGTTTTTCTTTGTCATGCCACGCCACATCGAATTAAGCAGTCATATTTGGGTTGTCGGTATTGTTTCTGGATTGGTTTGGGCAGTTGGAACAGCAGGACAGTTTTTGGCTATCAAGGATTTGGGCGTTTCGCTTGCTATTCCATTGTCAACAGCCGGTCAAATTGTAGCAAATGCTTTAATGGCTGCTGCTGTCTTAGGCGAATGGAAGACTGCTAAAATGTGGGCAATTGGTGTGATTTCAATCATTACGGTTGTTATCGGTGCAACTTTAATTTCAGCACGTGATAAAGCAAAAAACAGCGCAGGAATTGAAGCACAAGAGCAAAAAAAGGACTGGACTAAAGGGCTTATCTACCTGATTGTTTCAACCATCGGATTCATGTTCTATTTTGTTTTACCAAACTTCTTAAACAAAGTTGGTTACATCTCTGATGCCATTAAAGCACGTGGTAATGGTGTCGATTATATGACCGCCATTGTTGGACCACAAGCTATCGGTCAAGTTATTGGTGCCTTTCTAATTGTTGCCTTCGTTTTGAAAGAATCAAGTATCATGTTTAAGTTACCAACTTGGCGTAACATTGTAACAGGTTTAGTTTGGGCTGCTGGTAATATTTTCATGTTCATCTCAGCTGCCAATCCTGATGTTGGTCAAACTATCGCGACAACATTCTCACAATTAGGTATTATTGTTGGTACTTTTGGTGGTATCTATATATTAGGAGAGAAGAAGTCAAGTTATCAGATGAAGTTAATTGTGATCGGTACAATATTAGTTGTTATTGGCGCAATTATCATCGGCAATATTTATACTTTCGCATAATATAAAACGTCTGAACCATTGTTCAGACGTTTTTTAATGCAATAAAAAAGCACCTAGGCAGGTGCTTTTTGAATACTGAACTTATTTAGTTACGTTAATAATTTCAACGTCAATGCTAATACCATTTGGCAATGGAACAGCAACGGTTTCTCCGACCTTTTTACCAATTAAGGCATTAGCCATTGGAGACTCGTTAGAAATTTTTCCTGCCAAAGGATCAGCTTCTACAGAACCAACGATAGCATATGTTTCAGGTTCTTCATTTGGTAATTCTTTGAATGTCACCGTCTTACCTAATGAAACTTCGTCCTTAGCTGTTGCATTAGAATCAATGATTTCAGCATTATCAATCATATTTTTTAATGTTTGAATGCGTCCTTCAACAAAGGCTTGTTCATCTTTAGCTGATTGATATTCCGAGTTTTCTGATAAGTCACCGTATGATCTTGCAATCTGAATACGTTTTGTAATTTCTGGTCGTTGATTAGCAATAAGATCTTCCAACTCAAGTTGAAGCTTGTCACGGCCTTCAGCAGTCATTGGATATGTTTTTTCTTCAGACATAAGTGTTTCCTTTCAATTTGCGCTTTTTTCCGCAAAATATAACGGAAAAAGCATATCATGTGTGGATTTTTTTTGCAATAGATTTTCGATTAATTATTAATAATAGCAATAAGGCGAGTAAGCTAATTATTACACCGTAATAGAAAAGAGGTGGTGTATATACAAAGGATATTTTATGAAGGCCAGGTTTTGTTTTTACTGCTATAAAATAATTAGCTACTTTGGTCGTTTTGACTGTTTTACCATCAACCTTAACTTGCCAGCCTGGAATTGACGGAATAGTTGTCATAACGAGTGGCTTTTTTGTCGTTGTTTTGATAGTGCCTTCAATGCGTCGCTGCGAGCGTTTGCTTATCTTTAGACCATTCTGTTTCAAATTAGTCGAATCATTGGCTATTCGCTCATTATCGATGTGATACAGAGTCACATTTGTCAGCGCTAGTGTTTGGGTATCTTTAAGCCTAAACGTGATAGTTTGCAGTTTATCTTTGGCATTTGTGGCCAAATTAACAACAACAGTGTGTCGGTAAGTATTGAATTGTGTAATTACCTTGCCGTTAATTAATAAATCAAAATTTTTAATGTCTAATCCGCTGCCGATCGTCAGATAATAACTATCATTATTTGTGGGCGTAAATTGTAAGTCAAGACTTGCAGGTTTTGCAGCATTTTGTCGAGTGATAATTGAACCAGTAATCATACTTGGTGCAGTAAGATTATGTCCGATGGACTTCTGGAAGTTATCTACATGAACAGTTGAGGTTGTTGAGCCTGTTATACCTTGCCAAAGATTACCTTGATTTTGGAGTGGATTATTGAAAAGCATTTTCGTATTCAATGCACCAGAGCTAGCTGCAAATGCGAGTGGCAAAGCATTTTTATTTTGATAAACATTTGTGGTTTTGGTAGTGGCCTTAAGGTTGTATTTTTTGCTATCAGGACGAAAACCAATTAGATGTTGGCTAGGCTGGCCAGCGTCTCCATTATCTTTGCCATTTGCCGTGATAAAATACTTCATCCCCAAAAAGGCATCGGATAATACGCTACCATTACTATAAACAACGTAATTATCACCATCTGGTTGACCAAAATTACCAAAGAAAGTTGGTGTTGCCTTTGGTAAAGCAGAACTAAAATGAGCACCACCATAATAGTTAAGCATCATTGAGTCGCCACGTGTGCGCTGGAATGTTTGTGCCACGCGGTACCATGAATGATCTTTTTCAATTTTTTGTTTTGCGTCGGTAAGGGCGTGAATGGCATTCTGATATTCGGTGTTTGTAAGATATGAAAAATGATTCAGTGTTAATGCTACATTGGCGCCAAGGGAAACGATGGTGATTAGACTAAGTATCGGCAACCAAATACGATCGTGATTTTTAAAAGTAAATTGGGCTAGCGTTAATAAAGCTAATCCAATAAAAATGGCAATGCTATTACTGTCTGTGTAGCTTGTCTTTTGATCATTTATAAACGCATATACCGCGACGCCTACTAAAGAGACAAATAGCAAAATAAGTGTTATTTTTTGAGGTCGCCAAGTCGGCTGCCAACTCATTGCAGCTAAGTATATAACAAAAAAACTAATTAGGAAACTAAACCGGTAAGGATACCAAACCGGATATTGAAAACCATGAAAAAGTAAGGTTAAGGGCGCCCATGTTGTTGCCAAGATGAGAAAACTCAAAATAGCAAACGCACCAACTTTGACACGCCAATGTATGACACGAGTGGTAATAAAGGTAACCAATGTGATTAAAATAAACGCGCTAACATAAAAATTGGCTTGACCACTCTGCATCTGGTCAAAATCAAAGCTGCCCGGAATTAACTTGAGAAATAGATGCAAAGGATTGTTATCAAATTTGAAAGAAAATTCGGAATTATATTGTGATTTACCAAGCGTCAATTGGAAGTAGGTGGGCAAAATAAGCCACGCGGATAATGCGCCACCAATAATAGAACCAAGAGCAAAGTGCCATAAAATAGTTAGACGATGTTTAACATTAGGCCATGTGAGGCGCCACAAAAAATAAAGAACAATAAAGATGGCTACCATGAAGCCAATATAATAGTTCGTGATGATAGTAATAGCAAGTAAGACGCTATAACGCCACCATGTTTGACGGTAGAATACTTGTTCAAGCTGATAAATTACAAGTGGCAGCATGACAGCTGTATCAAGCCATAGTAGGTTGAGATTATTAGCGACAAACCAACCTGATAGAGCAAAGTTGATGGCAAAGAGGGTAATATAGTAGCCATGTTGTAAATGCAATTTTTTTAAAAGGTAACCCATTGAGAGACCAGCTGCACTAATCTTTAAACAGATAACCAATAGAATCGCAGCAGGTAAATTAGCGTTTGATACAAAAAGAAAAATGAAGTTAAATGGGCTCATCAAATAGTAGGCCCATTCACCTAACATATCTCCACCTAATGCGTTTGAAAATGAATAGAAGAAACTGGATGGGTGTTGTAAAATAGTGTATTTGAATGCTGCAAATTGATCAATGTATTGTTGACCAAGATCAACAGTCAGGATAGAGTTGGAACCAAAGGGTGCCATTTTTCGATAAGCAAAATATCCGATTAGAACAAGAAAAGGAATCCAGAAACTGAGTGCAAGCGGTGAAATTGTGTATTTTTTAATTTTACTTTTCATAAGTATTAGCATACCAAATTTTATTTAAATTGAGAAAAATTAAAACCAGAATCTTCTTCCGTATTAGAAAATTCTGGCCAAGTTGTTGTTATTTAGTTGAAGAAATCGCAACAGATTCTGCAATATGTTGTTCGGGATTTAATAATAGCTGTGCAATAAATTCTGCGACGCTTGTTCTAGTGATTGGGCCACCAATAATTTTTTCGTGAGGATCAGTTTGGACATTCACTTGTTGCATTTTATTATCATCTGTTAATTCATTGGGTCGGATGATTGTATAGTCCAATTGGGACTCTTCGATGCGCTTAGCTGCAGCAGCTTGATCGCCCATGTAGGTGTTTTCATTGTCTGGGGTGCCCAAAATATTACGCCAAATGTCAGCAGTTTCGGTAGCTATCTCATTGTAAATACCGATTGTTGCGACCCAAATTAAGCGCTTAACGCCAGCAGTGTGCATTGCGTTAACTAAGGCATTAGCGGCGTTTTTTTGTCGACCTTCTGCACCAATATTTGCATAAACAATATCAATGTCTTTTAGCGCACGAACCAAGTTTTCTTCCTTGGTAGCATCAAGTGATTTGATTGACTTTTCAGGGCGAGCATGAAGAGAAGTTAATGTAATTTTTGTATCGGTATTTGCCAGTATGTCAACCACAATTTTAGCAATTTGACCGTTGGCACCGAGGATTAAAATGTTTTTTGTCATGTCTTCATTTTAGCACGATTGTTTGTGTTGCGGTAGAATATACTTAGAAAGGGTATAGAAATAAACGTGGTGATAATTATTAGCTTTTAGACACGGTTAACTATACATAAAACATGAGGTTTATATGAGTTTAACTTATCAAAAATTACTAGTAGCTGTACCTTTGATTTTGCGTGGCGGTAACGTACCGACGATTGTGGGAGAAGCTGGAATTGGAAAATCTGCCCTTGTTGCTGAAATAGCTAAAAAATTGGGTGCAAAACTTTTTACAACAGTAGTTTCATTATCTGAAAAAGGAGATTTAGCAATTCCAATTCCACCTTTGAATGAGACATCATTCTTGCAAACTAAAAATTATGGTCGATTGGCTGATATCAAATTTGGTTATACACACACTTTGATACAGATTATAGAACAAGCTGAAGTCGAACCGGACCGAACAATTATCTGGTTTTTAGATGAATTCAACCGAGGATCACAAGCAGTACAAGGTGAACTAATGAATCTTGTTTTACAGCGACAGATTAATGATCTGGTATTGCCTGATAATGTTAAACTCATTCTCGCAGAAAATCCTGATGATTCAATGCAAGGGTTTGAGAATGCCGAATATGCGGTTCAAACATCTGATGCAGCGATTAAAGATCGAACCACTCGACTTGTCATGACTGTTTCAGTTCGTGATTGGTTGCAGTGGGCCGCATCTGGAAAAAAGCGGCCGCACATACACGACTTGGTCCGCCAATTTATTGCCGAAAATGCCGAATTATTGTACCCAAAAAATCGAGATATTGACTTGAACCCTACCCCGCGTGCGTGGCAGCGCGTATCTGATAATTTATTCCAGCTGCAAAAACTAACCAATGAGCAGCAGGATGAACTGTTATTTGATATCGTGGCAGGAGATCTTGGGGACAATTGTGCCACACAATTTGTGACTTTTGTCCAAGAAAAAACAACTAGTCTAACAGCTGAAGACGTCTTTGATTCATTACCAAGTGGTCCAAAATTACCACAGACAATACGTGAAAAATTTGAGAGCTTTTCAGAAATTCAAAAGCTGAACGTGATGAAAACCTTATTATTAACGGCAGATATGAGACTAGACAATAATGCTGGCCGTTTCAGTGAGTTACTCAATTTGATTGCTCCCGATGGACAGTATGCACTGGTAAAACAAATGACGAGCGCGCCAATTTTGGATGATTTATATGCTTCTGATAATCATTATGCCAACGTGTTATATCAACAGATTATGGATATTGCTACACGATGAAATCAGAGAATGACAATCTAATTATTGATGGTATTAAAACATTGCTCGATGTATCGCCCCTCTACGGCAATATTGTGATGAACTTAGTCCGAGAGGTGAACCCACAGGCTGCTAATCCATTAGCGTTAAAATGGCAAGGACACCACTGGTACTTACTGGTTAACCCTAATTTATTAACGGCTCGTTTTACATCACACAACCAGGTTGCTGCTGCGTTAGCTCATGAGGCTTTGCATGTTATTTGGCAGCATCCGACTCGTTATGCGAAAGAACGAGAACATAATCAAATGGTTGATATAGGTACTGACTTAGCGGTCAACCAATACTTACCAAGAGATTTGGGTGAACTACCTGGTGCAATATCGTTTCAAACTATTAATGAACTCTATCACATTAATTTACCACACAATCAAGATTCATCGACCTATATTTCTTTATTGTCAGAAGTTGATCAAAAAAATTCACGGGCAAAAAAGAAGGCTATGCCAAAACATACGGAATGGCAGAGCGCGAGTAATTCAATAGAAGAAGCTGAGTCTGCACTTAAAAATGTGATAAAAAAAGCCAATGACGATACGAAATACGCTGGGCGTGGTAATGTATCGGGTGCGGTTTTGCAACAAATTAGCGAGGTTGTCGTACCAAAACGTAACTGGAAAAGTATTTTGCGATCTGGTATCAGTCAAGCACCAAATAAAAAGAAAGATTCACGAGCTAGGTTTAATCGCCGACAGGCTTATCGACTTGATCTACCAGGAGAAATTAGTCGTTATGATACGGAAATTGCTGTTTTTATTGATAATTCTGCATCAATATCTAATTCACAGGCAAGTGAGTTTTTAGCCAACGCAATGCAGATAACAAAACAATTTGATATTAACGTGCATTTCTTTTCGTTTGATACGAAGGTGCATCAAATTAAAAATATAAAAACTTGGCAGCGCCATGCCGGTGGTGGGACAACTTTCCAAAGCATATTTGATGCATTGCCCGCTTTAAAATTTTCCCCTTTGCAAACACTGGTAGTTATTTTTACGGACGGCGATGGCGAAAAAGAGTTGATTCAAACCAAATTTAAACATGTGTATTGGTTACTACCAGAGGGGCAAACATTAAGCATACCATCACCATTTGGAAAGGTTATTACGCTATGAAATTAAAACCTCGAGATCTTAAGAGTTTTATTGATAAAGACATACGCTACAAGCGGGCAGAAGCATTACTGATTGGGCAGTGGGAATCATTGCTATTAAGTGAGCCGTGGGACATGCCGATGATTACACGAGCCGATGTTTCTTTTGCGAAAACATTAAGCGAAGCAAATGTTGTTAAAACAGATGTTGATTTGTCGACGTTTAAGGGTGTACAGAAATTTATAAGCCACAACAACAGTCGACTATCACCAGACGTTGTTAAACTATTAAAGGAGCCATTTTTATGAAAATAAACTTAGTATTAGCACCAGAGCAGCCAGTTTCGGAACTGTTAACATTACAAAGTGCTCAACCGCAAAATGTATTTTATTTAGGAAAAATCTCTCAACTGGCGGGGACAAATTTACTCATCATTGATGCTCAGAATGTCGTTGCAAAATTTGCCCGTCCTATTGGATTTGAGAGTCGAGCAGTTATCGGACAATTTAAGGGGAATGTTATCCATCAAATTGCTTTTCAGGCTAAAGATAACAATGATGAATTGATTGCAAAGTTATTAACTGGGAATGCCATTATGGCTCAAAATGACAATGGTAAGTCAGAGTACATGATTTGGTCATTCTGGTCTACTCACGATGAATTGGCACGTTTTCTAGCTAGTGAAATCTATCAACAAATGCACGCTTTGATGAAAAATCCGTATACTACAACTTATCAGCACGTGACTGATCAATCGCAATTATCCTTGACTACCAAAATGCGTGACTTTGACAAGGAGTGGTGGGGATAAGTAATTACGAAGGCTAATTTTCACATTTTTATCGTGTAAATCCCGATATGTTCTTGACAATGTTTTTACTGGCCTGTATGATATTAGATATTAAGAAATTAGGAGGCAACACATCATGCAAAACATGAATCAAAAACAAAACTCATCTCAAGCCCTCCTTCTCCTCCTCATGCTGTAGTCATGATGAGGTTTTTCGCACTCATGACTAACTGGAATCAGTGTTCATGGGTGTTGAAGTGATGAGTATAACTGCTGTCATTATTAACGATTAGTAACCCATGAATTTTGGTATTCATGGGTTTTTTGTTTGCGAAAAGAAGGAATTGAGAGAATAAATTGGAGAAGAAAGAATGAAAAAAATTGTAATTGTCGGCGCTGCGTTTATTGTTGCTATTGGTGGTATTGTTGCATTTGGGGTAGTCAATAAGTCTAGCAAAGCATCAACATCAAATGTGATCAAAATTGGGGGTGTTTTTGATACATCTGGTGACGCTTCCTCATATGGAAAAGCTGAGCAAGATGGTGCTAACTTTGCTATAAAGCAAATTAATGCTAATGGTGGTGTTAAAGTTAACGGAAAAAGCTATAAGTTTAAAATCATTAACAAAGATGCTAAGACGGACAATACTGAAACTGCTTCGGTAACAAGTAGTTTGATTAACAAAGAAAAAGTCAGTGCTATCGTTGGTCCCGTGATTACCTCTGGTGTTCAAGCAGCAGTGCCAGTGGCAACTCAGGGTAAGACGCCGATGATTTCACCAACTGCTGGTGCAGACAACATTACTTTGCAAAAGAATGGGAATGTTCAACCTTACGTATTCCGCGCACAATACAAAAATTCTTTTATGGGTACAAAGATGGCACAATTTGCTACAGAGACTTTAAAAGCTAAAAATATTGTGATTTTCCAGGACAATTCTTCCGATTACGGTACTGGTATCACATCTGCATTTAAAAAAGCCTTTAAGGGTAACGTCGTAGATGTTGAATCTTATCAAGAAGGGACGAAAGACTTTCAAGCAGTTTTGACAAAAATTAAGGATAAAAAGTTTGACGCAATTGCAATCAATGGCTATTACACTGAGGGTGGCGCAATTTTGAAGCAAATGCGTGATATGGGGATTGATGTGCCGGTTATTGGACCAGATGGCATTGGTGATCCTAAAACGGCTGAAATTGCAGGAAATAAAAATACAAGCAATGTTTATTACGCGGCACATTTCTCAGTTGATGCACCAGCTACTAAGGTTTCAGCACCATTCGCCAAAGCTTATAAAAAGGCTTACGGCAAGTATCCATCACAATTTACAGCTTTAGCTTATGATTCAGTTCGCATGATAAAAGCAGCTATTGAAAATGAAAATTCAACTAGCAAATCGGCAATTACTAAGGGATTGGCTAACTTGAAAAATTTTGATGGTGTAACTGGTAAGATGTCAATTGACAAAGACCACAATCCTGTCAAATCAATGGTTATGGTCGGTATGACTGATGGTAAAGAGTCATCTGCCGTAGTTGTTAAGTGAACACGTTTTCTAAGAAACGTATGAAACTAATGCGTTTGATAATATTTTGAGGTTAAAATGACTACTTTCATTCAGCAATTAATCAATGGTCTTATGCTAGGCAGTGTCTATGCGCTACTAGCTTTAGGCTATACAATGGTCTACGGTATTATTAAATTAATCAATTTTGCACATGGTGATATATACATGCTCGGTGCGTATTTTGGCTATTTTTTCATCAAGGTTTTACATTTGAATTTCTTTATAGCGTTAATTCTCGCAATGGCAGTAAGCGCCATTATTGGTGTGGTCATTGAGTATATTGCCTATCGACCATTGCGTCATTCTCCAAGAATTGCGGTTCTTATCTCCGCTTTAGGCATCTCTTTTTTACTAGAAAATGGCATGACTTATTTATATGGGTCAGATCAACGTTCATTTCCACAGGCGATTAAGACAGTACAATACCACTTTTATGGTATACAAGTTTCAAATATTCAGTTGATTATTGCTGTAACTTCAATAGTTTTGATGCTGTTATTAACTTACATTGTTAAAAATACAAAAATGGGTCGTGCGATGCGGGCAGTATCCGCAGATCCAGATGCAGCGTCATTAATGGGCATCAACATCAATCACACAATTTCATTTACATTTGCAATTGGGTCAGCATTGGCGGCGGCTGGTGGCGTTTTGATTGGATTATATTATAACAGTATTGACCCATTGATGGGTATGACTCCTGGGTTGAAAGCTTTTGTTGCCGCGGTTTTGGGCGGTATAGGCATTATTCCAGGGGCAGCAGTAGGTGGTTGGCTAATCGGTATATTGGAAACAATGGTTCAAGCGACAGCTTTTTCAGATTACAAAGATGCGATTGTGTATGCAATGTTGATTGTCATATTGCTTATTAAACCGACTGGTATTTTAGGGAAAAACAAGCGGGAGAAAGTTTGATGGATCAAGCGCATATTAAATACACGTTATCATGGGCATCTTTGGCTGCAATGGGGTTCATATTGATATTCGTAGCTCAAATGGTTGGCCTTATTGGTCATTATGGCATCACAACGATTGTACTTATCGGCATTAATATCATTGCTGCACTGGGACTTAATCTAGTGGTTGGTATTTCAGGGCAGTTTTCGTTAGGGCACGCTGGATTTATGGCTATCGGTGCTTACGCGACAGCATTAGTTATGGAAGTTGTTCCTGGTATCATTGGCTTTATTTTGGGAATGGCTGCAGGCATCGTAGTCAGTGGCGTAATTGCCTTAATTGTTGGTATTCCAACTTTGCGTTTACGTGGTGATTATTTGGCTATTGCAACATTAGGGTTTGCTGAAATTATTAGAATTGTCATTATGAACTTGAAAATAACTAACGGACCAGCTGGTATTTTTGGCATCGCACCTTTTGTGAGTTGGCAATTAGTTTATATACTAGCAGTTATAACATTGATTATTGTGGTCAACTTTGTTCGTAGTATGCCTGGGCGAGCCATTATTGCCGTTCGTGATAATGAAATTGCTGCCGAATCCTTAGGAATTAATACAACTAAGTATAAGGTAATTGCTTTTGTGACAGGGGCATTATTTGCTGCTATGGCTGGTAGCTTACGTGCAAGTTTCATCCAATCTATTGCGCCTAAAGACTATGCTTTTATGCAAAGTATTATGATCTTAATTATTATTGTGATAGGTGGGATTGGCTCAATGAGTGGGACAGTTGTGACAGCAATTGCGTTAGGTGTGTTAGACACAATGTTACAAAATTTTGGTTCCTTGCGTATGGTCATCTACGCTGTTATTTTAATTGCTGTGATGCTGGTTAGACCTCAAGGTATTTTTGGTAGTCGAGAACTATCATTAAAGAAATGGTTATTTGATGAAGGAGACGGACATGGCTCAGACAATACTGAAAACGCGTGATTTAAGTATCCGTTTTGGAGGTGTAACTGCTGTTGATGGTGTTAATATTGAAGCTGCCGAAAATGAGTTAATTGGTTTAATTGGGCCAAATGGTGCGGGTAAAACCACATTATTTAATTTACTAACAGGTGTATATTCACCTAGTGAGGGAGAAGTACTCCTATTTGATGGTCAGCAGTTAGCTAATGTCAATCGTCAATCTCCTGCAAAACGTGCTCGATTAGGCGTTGCGCGCACTTTTCAAAATATTCGCTTGTTTGAAAGTCGAACAGTATTAGAGAATGTTATGATTGCTATGAATTCTAGTACTCAGGCACATGTATTCAGTTCATTGTTTCGTTTACCTTCATTTTATAAAAATGAAGAGCAACTAAAAAACGAAGCTCGTAAGCTGCTAAGTATTTTTGATATGCTGGAGGTACAAGATACGCTGGCAACAAACTTACCATATGGGCAACAACGACGTTTAGAAATTGTGCGGGCATTGGCCACAAAACCTAAAATCTTATTTTTAGATGAGCCAGCAGCTGGTATGAATCCACAAGAAACGGCTGATTTAACACGTTTAATTAAACAAGTTCAACAAGAATTTAAGATGACAATTATTTTAATTGAGCATGATATGAACCTTGTTATGGCTGTCAGTGAGCGATTATATGTATTAGAGTACGGTAAGTTATTAGCCAGTGGCACACCATTAGAAATACAGCAAAATGCCGATGTGATCCGTGCATATTTGGGAGAAAATAACGAATGAGTGCATTACTGACAGTTGAAAATTTAAACGTAAGTTATGGTGCCATTAAAGCGGTACAAGACGTTAACTTTGTGGTGAACAATAACGAAATCGTATCACTAATTGGTGCTAATGGCGCTGGGAAAACTACAATTTTACGTACGATTTCGGGCTTAGAAAAACCCACTAAGGGACGTATTTTATTTGAAAATCAAAACATATTGACTATGAATTCAGAGCGAATTGTCTCAAGTGGAGTTGCTCAAGTGCCAGAAGGACGTCGCGTGTTTTCTGGCATGACTGTTCAAGAAAACCTACAGTTGGGTGCTTTTACTCGAGGCAAGGGTATTAACTTGAAAGATGAATACGCACTTATTTACGATCAGTTTCCAATTTTAAAGGAAAGACGTAATCAAGATGCAGCGACTTTATCTGGTGGTGAACAACAAATGCTAGCCATGGGTCGCGCATTAATGGCAAAACCAAAATTGTTATTGTTGGATGAACCTTCCATGGGCTTGGCACCGCTATTTATTGAGAAAGTTTTTGATATTATTAAAAATGTTAATGCACAAGGAATGACAGTATTAGTAATCGAACAAAATGCGAATCAAGCGCTAAAAATTGCGGATCGAGGCTATGTTTTGGAAAGTGGAAAGATTACGATGACAGGTACGGGAGCAGAGCTACTTGCATCAGATGACGTGCGCAAAGCATACTTAGGCGGTTGATTATTCATATGGATTCAGGTACACTGAAGTAGAATTAAATAAATATCTGGGGTGCCCAAGCTGGCTGAGAGATACCCATTGAACCTGATTACGGTAATTCGTGCGAAGGAAGATTATAATAATGAACTATTCTAGTGTATAAATATGCCTATTTAGCCGTTAACTAATCTTTTCTGATAGTTAGCGGTTTTTTTATTCATTAATGTTAATTTTTAAAATTAATGAAGATATTTGTTTAAAAACACGAAGCCAAACAAAAAAGGAATTTAATCATGAATATTACAGACATTAGAACGAAATCACCTCTTGTCCTTACTTATGCAAATTTTGTTACACCACAATTTGTAGCTAATGTAGTTAATGTTGTTGGTGCCTCACCGTTAATGAGTCGCGAGCTAGCAGAATTTAAGGAATTAGCCGGAATTGCCAATGCGGTGATTATTAACACAGGGACGCTTCAAAAAGTAGAAATTAACGATATTATTAAACTTTCTCAGGAAGCATACCAATTAGGCAAGCCAGTCGTATTAGATCCGGTTGCTGTATCAGTTCCATTTAGGTCTAAAGCCATTACACAATTTTTAGCATCTGGTCATGTTGATGTTATTCGTGGTAATGCAGCCGAAATTGCTTGGTTTGCCGATATTGATTTTGCTAGTCAAGGTATTGATGCTACTGGAAAAGGTGACGTAATTGAAATTGCACAGCGTGCCGCCAAAAAAACAGGTGCAGTGATTGCGCTAAGCGGGGCTTGTGACGTTGTCAGTGATGGTCAATACACACAAACACTTGATATAAATGTTGAACAATTATCTTCTATTGTAGGTACAGGAGATGCCTTATCATCATTAATTGGTGCGTTCATTGCCGATGGGCTAAAGGTTCCTAATGTGATGAATGCAATGGCTACATTCAAACTTGCTGGACAAAAAGCCGCTACAAAAACGAATCAACCAGGTTCTTTTACAAATCAATTATTAGATGAATTATTTGTTATTGATAATATCGATGTTCAAAATTTTATTAAGGAAAGTGTGCTGAATCATGGTTAATAAAACACCCCAAGTTCTAACAATTGCTGGTATGGATAGCAGTGGTGGCGCTGGAGTTAGCGCGGATCTAAAGACGTTTGCCGCCCAAGGTGTTTATGGCGCTAATGTTATTGTTGCTCTAACAGCACAAAACACAATGGGTGTACAGCAAGTTTCGATGACTTCACCATCTATGATCCATGCCCAATTAAAATCAGTGGCTGATGACTTAAAAATAAGTGCTGTAAAAAGTGGCATGCTTGGTGATGTGCCCACAGTAGAATCAGTGTCTGAATTTTTACAACAAGCAGATTTTGGTAACTATGTATTAGATCCTGTAATGGTTGCCAAGGGAGGCGCTCACTTATTGAGTGATGAGGCCATAGTTGCTATTAAGTCTAGTTTGATACCGCTGGCAACGCTCATTACGCCTAATATGCCAGAAGCTGAAGTCTTAAGTGGGTCAAACATTACTAACCATGAAGATGTGATGCAATCAGCTTCAAAGATACAACAATTAGGAGTTGAAAACGTATTATTAAAAGGTGGACATGCCTCCGGGAAAGATGTTTATGACTATATTCTATTGGCTGATGGTAGTCATTTTTGGCTTAAAAGCTCACGGGTAGATACAATTAGAACTCACGGGACAGGGGATACAATTTCTGCGGCCATTACTGCTCGTTTAGCTTTGGGAGATGATATGAAAACGGCTATTATTCATGCAAAAGCTTATGTTGATGCTACCATTCGTGAAGGTATCGATGTTGGGCATGGGCATGGACCGCTTAATCACCAGGCAAGAATGACTGACAGGCATTTTCCAGAGGTGCTAGAAAATGTTTGATCCGAGCATATTAGTAAATTATTTTGTATTAGGAACTCAGGACACCAATGGAGAGAGACATTTTTTTGAAGTCTTAGAGGAAGCACTGCAATCGAAAATCAGTGTGTTTCAATATCGAGAAAAAGGGCAACTGGCTTTAAGTGGATCAGAGAAATTACGAGTAGCCAAAAAAGTCCGGCAACTAACAGCTGACTACCATGTACCATTGATTATTGATGATGACATTCAACTAGCACATGAAATTGATGCAGAGGGTGTTCATTTTGGGCAAAAAGATGGCGATATTATCAATAATATTCAATTAGCTGGGAATCTAGCTGTTGGGGTATCGGTGTCTGATGACAGCCAATATAAAAGAATAGAGAATATTAAAGGGATTGATTATATCGGAATTGGTCCTGTTTTTGCGACGGTAAGCAAAGCTGATGCAAATCCAGAGATTGGGGTTGAAGGTTTAAAATATTTGACAAGCAAAAGTAAATGGCCAAGTGTGGCAATCGGTGGAATATCGGAGACAAATTTGTCATCAGTTTTATCTACGGGTGTTAACGGTGCTGCTGTAATCAGTATGATTAGTCAAAGCGCAAATATAAGCGCTACCTTAAAATATTGGCGTTCATTACATTTATAAATAATGTGTTTTGCTGAAAATATCACAAACAAAATATACTTTGCGAATGAATAATGGTGTTATAGTAGGGGTGTTTAGAACAGAAATGTAATTTGTTAATTGAAGAAAGGTCGAATAAAATGAGCTATCAAACAATTAATCCCTTTAACGACGAAGTTATTCAAACATTTGACAATCATGATGACGCTTATGTTGAGAAGGCAATTGCCGAAGGTCATGCATTGTATAAAAAGTGGCGCAATGACCCGGCTAGTAGTCGCGCAGAGATATTAAACAAAATTGCTGACTTGATGGAAGAAGATGCTGATCATTTAGCTAAGGTACTTACTATTGAAATGGGTAAGCGATTTGTCGAGGCTCAAGGTGAAGTAGCATTAAGTGTTTCAATTGCTCGTTACTATGCCAAAAATGGTGCAGATTTCCTTAAGCCAGAACCAATCAAATCCTCGATGGGGGATGCGCAAGTAATTTCGCGCCCCACTGGGGTATTGATGATGGTTGAACCATGGAATTTTCCTTGCTATCAAATTATTCGTGTATTTGCACCAAATTATATAGCTGGAAACCCAATGCTTTTGAAGCATGCAAGCAATACGCCAATGGCTGCATCAGAATTTGAAAAAATTGTTGAACGTGCTGGTGCACCTACTGGTGCGTTTGCTAATTTATTCATTGATTACGATCAAGTGAATAAAATTATTGCTGACGATCGTGTACAGGGAGTGGCGTTAACTGGTTCAGAACGTGCCGGACAATTAATTGCTGCCGAAGCTGGTAAAAATATGAAACAAAGTTCGCTTGAACTTGGTGGAAGTGATCCATTCATTGTTCTGGATGATGCCGATTTATCTGAGATTAAAAAGATTATCGGGGGTGCTCGTTTGTACAATGCAGGACAGGTATGTACTTCGTCTAAACGGTTTATTGTAACCGAAAAAAATTATGATGCGGTACTTACAATGTTAAAAGATGCCTTTGCTGAAGCAAAACTAGGCGACCCATTGTTGGAAGATACGACATTAGCACCATTAAGTACCAGCAAGGCTAAGAAAAACTTGACCAAACAAGTGAAAGCGGCAGTTGATGCCGGTGCTACTCTTGAATATGGTAGTGTTGTCCAAGATAAACCAGCTGCACTGTTTGATCCCGTTATTTTAACTGGTATTACAAAAGACAACCCAGCTTATTATCAAGAGTTCTTCGGTCCAGTTGGACAAGTCTACAAAGTGAAAGATGAAGAAGAGGCAATTACACTAGCTAATGATTCTAATTATGGCTTATCGGGCGTGGTATTTGGTGGTTCACCTGAGCATGCGACGGAAGTTGCTTCTCGTATTGAGACGGGAGCGGTTTATGTGAATAGTTTTGGTGGAACATTACCTGAGTTACCATTTGGTGGTGTTAAAAATTCTGGCTATGGACGTGAACTAGGACGCTTTGGTATCGAAACCTTTGTGAACAAGGAACTTATTGTTACTAAAAAGGAACCAATTGATTTAGATAATGCTTTTGGTGGATTTGTTTAAAAATTACTAAATGCCGGTTATTACTGGTTAGACGATTAGATCTCGAATAATGCTGAGATTTAATCGTTTTTCGTTACTTCAAATTGAGAACTTGGTTGGAAAGGATAAATAATGACCAGTATGCAAAGAAGTTTTATATGTTTTGTGGATGGTGAAGAAAAGAATGTTGTCGATGGTGTCTTACTGGCAGAACTAGATATTGAACTACAACAAAAGATAAAGCATGATTTTCCTGACAGCATGTTGGCAGATTTTATTTGCTTTGATCATTTGCTTCAATACCGTTTAGAAAAAATCGATAAAATGATATTGGAGAAGCATAGAACAAACAAACATATTAATAACAAACTAACGCACATATTGACAGATAAAAGTTTTAAAGTTGTTAATGTGAATAAGCATCAAAGAGAATCCTATACATTTGGCCAAAAAATAGCAGATAATGTCGCACATTTTGGCGGTAGTTGGGGATTTATTATCGTGTCCATTTGTGCAATGATTATGTGGATCATCACCAATGTTTTTCAATTGTTCAACATGCATTTTGATCCCTACCCTTTTATATTATTAAACTTATTTTTGAGTATGGTGGCCGCATTACAAGCGCCGTTAATACTAATGAGTCAGAATCGATCATCTGATTATGACAGATTGCACGCGGATAATGATTACCATGTGAATTTAAAGACCGAGGAGGAGATGAGGGTACTGCATGCTAAAATTGACCGTATTATTCAAAAAGATAACCCCGATTTATTTGAAATTCAAAAAATGCAGACAAAAATGCTTGGAGAATTACAAAAACAGGTCAATGAGTTACATAGTCACCAAAAAATTAAAAATGTTGACTAATAAAAAGGCCTAGGTGTGATACACTTTAGGCCTTTTGTTCTGTCTATTTTTATTTTATAAATTGCTTAGAAAGTGACAAGAATTCGTCAATATCTTTTTTAACCAAATCGGCACCAGTCTGCCAAAATTCCGGCTTCGTTAGATCAACACCAAGATGCTTTTTTGCTAATTCTTCTGAAGTCATATTAGCAGTGTCACGTAGCAAGGCAATATATTTTTCTTCAAAATTGTCACCATCTTTTTGTGCTTGCGCGTAAATGCTTGATGAGAATAAATAACCAAATGTATAAGGAAAATTATAAAATGGCACAGAATCAATGAAAAAGTGCAGTTTTGATGACCAGAAGTGGGGATGACGGACATCTAAAATACCATCAAAAGCTTCTTTTTGCGCGTTATCCATTAGTTGATTGAGACGCTGTGGTGTCACTAGGCCATGCTTACGTTCTGTGTAAAACGAATCTTCAAATAAGAAGCGGGCATGTATGTTTAAAAACATAGCAATAGGATTAGTCATTTTTGCATCTAATAATACAATTTTCTCGGCATCTGTTGTTGCTTCTTTTACGTTAGCGTCATTAACAATCAATTCGGCAAAAGTCGAGGCTGTTTCGGCAACGTTCATAGCATAGGCATCACGCCAAAATGGTAAGTCAGTTAGCTGCGCAGAGTGAAATGCGTGACCCAGTTCGTGCGCAATTGTCGCAGCATCATTTACTGAACCTGTGTAGGTTAGAAATATTCGAGACTCGTGTAAATCTGGGACAGATTCCATATAACCACCTGGTTGTTTACCAGGACGGTTCTCTGATTCAATCCAATTATTCTCAAAAGCCTTTTGAGCAAACGTTGCCATCTTAGGTGAAAACTTACCAAATTGTTCGATAATAAATTTAGCAGCGTCATCATAAGAAACATCTGATGGTTTGTAGTCACCGATGTTGGTTAGTGGCGCGACTTGATCTTGCCAACCGATGGATTTCAAACCGAGTAATTGCTTTTTACGTTCAAAATATGGTTTAAACATACTCTTGTTAGCATCTACAACTTGCCACATAGCATCCAAAGTTCCGCGAGACATACGGTTGAGCTCCAGTGGCTGTTCTAAGTGTGATTGACGACCATGAGCTTCTTGATTGGTTAGACGAAATCCAGCCAAATGATTTAATGTATCACTCGTTAAATTTTCAGCTTTTGCCCACATTTTTTCATAGTTTGTCATGAGGTTAGCCCGCACCTCATTATCGGGTTCACCATCTAACATGTTCAAAGCTTGTCCAGCGGAAATTTGACGAGTTTTATTGTTTTCATCGGTATAGCTCATCGATAATGAAGCAGATATTGTGTCATAATGCTGGGACCAAGCTTGCTGTCCATCAAGATCAAATTTGTTAATTAACGTTTCTGTTTTATCGTCCAACAATCGTTTAGCATCAGTACGCAACTCTGTTAAGTAAAAAGCAATTGGTGCAAGACGGCTAGTAGTGATAGCTTTTTCAAATGTTTCATCATCTAATTTTGAAAGTAGTTTTTGAAAAGCATTTAAAGGAGATGAGAAAGAAACCCATAAGTTTCCTAATTTATTAAAATGAGGCGCATAAACACTGTTACCATAATCTACAGACGACCAACCATTAACAAAAATATTGGCAGTACCAATTCCAGCACCAATATTTTGTGCTAAATCAGCTAAATCAGCCAACACCGTGAAATCTTTATCCTGTGCGAGGCTGTAATCGGCTATCATATCAGTAAAATCATTGATTTGCTTTGCGATAAGATCATATTTTTGAGTGAGTTGTGGTGAAGTTATACCACCCGGGAATATACTTTCTAAATTCCATTTTTGTGAGTAGGTCACGTTAATATACCTCGCTTTCTTTATAATTTATGATACCATTCTTAATGAAATTCTAGGGATAATAATTTATTAAACTTCAATTTTAATCATAATTTATTTGCTCCATAACCAAAATTAGCGTACAATTTTATGGATTGATTATAAGGAAAAGTGATTTATGAAAAGAAAGTATAAGTGGTTAATTGGTTGTTTGGTTTTTATTGCTATTTTATTGTTATCAGCTGGTATGTATTTTTTTCATGTTGCTGAGGTCCGCGATGTAGCAGCAGATAAGCCAGACAAATTACGTGCTAAAACAAATTCACTTTACCACTACGAACATGATTTTTTGTCTCGTGCAAAGCAAACATGGACACAAAAAACATCTGATAATTTGAAACTAATTGCTTGGTACGTACCTGCTGAGAAAAAAACAGGTAAAACAGCTATTCTGGCTCACGGCTGGCACAACAATAAAACGACGATGGCCATATATGGTGAGCTATTCCATGAGTTGGGCTACAACGTATTAATTCCAGATAATCGTGCACACGGTGATTCACAGGGTGAAATGATTGGCTACGGTTGGTTAGATCGGCGAGACTATATCGGTTGGTTGAATCAAATTTTAGAAAATAATGGTCAAAAATCAGATATTGTCATGTATGGTATGAGCATGGGTGCTGCTACTGTGTTGTCAACTTCTGGTGAAAATGATTTACCGAATCAGGTGAAAGCAATTATTGCTGATTCGTCCTACACAAGTGTTATAGAAGAGATTAAACATGAAGCAGGAGATATGTATGGCTTACCATGGTTTCCACTTGTTAATGTGGTTTCGGGTATCTCGAAGGTACGGGCCGGATACTCATATGAGGAAGCTAGTCCTTTGAGACAAGTTGAAAAAAACACGCGGCCAACCTTTTTCATTCAAGGTGGGGCCGACACTTTTGTGCCAACCAAAATGGTTTACCCGCTGTACAACGCTTCTAGAGGACCAAAGCAGTTATGGATTACCAAGGGCTCAAAACATGTTCAAAGTTTTCATGACTACCCAGTCGCTTATAGAAGTAAAATAAAAGCATTTTTGGAAAAATATGATAAATAAAAGGATCAACTCATTAATGAGTTGATCCTTTTTTGGAACAAAGTTAATATCAGAAACACTACGAATCTTCTGGATTAACCCCAAAGATCTCAATATGATATCCTGTAATATTTAAACCGCTAGCTTTACGTGCTGCGTCAAACAAAGGAGCCATATCGAAATTATCTGCATCAATAATCTCACTAGTTTGTTGATTGATGATGTGATAATGTGGTTCACCATAATAATCAAAGTGGCGCTTACCATCATCATGAATGTCTATAGCGATGATTAATCCAGTTTCAATTAATTTATCAAGCGTGTTATAAACTGTTGCCAAACTAATATTATTTAAATCTTCGTGAATCATTTCTGCTGTGGGGTGGTTTTTATTTGTAGCGAGATATTCTAAAACGGCCATTCGTTGATACGTAGCTTTTAAACCGTGTTCTTGCAATATTGTACGCAATTTTTGATCAGTCATAAGAATCCTCCATATTTATTACTATTATATCATGATATGTAGAATTGTTCCAAATAACTTGATTTATGAAACTAGATGAGTTAGAATGTTCATTAGAATAGTTCTAACAACAAGGGGAAGTTATGTCTGAAAAATCTGAAAAAACAAGCTTTATGCAGCGAAATAATATTATTCGTGCAGCAGTTATGGGCGCCAATGATGGTATTTTATCAGTATCTGGTATCGTTTTAGGTGTTGCAGGTGCTACTAGTCACACAGATACAATCTTACTAGCGGGGTTTGCTGGTATGTTAGCTGGAACTGTGTCGATGGCAATGGGGGAATATGTTTCGGTCAATTCTCAACATGATGCACAAGAAAAAGTGCGTCAAATTCAAACTCGGGCTGTTGCAAATGATTACGATGGCGAATTTGAATTTGTACAAAAAAAATATGAAGAGACAGGTATATCATCAACGTTAGCTCAACAAGCTACGCAGGAGATGATGTCAAAAGATCCCTTGGTCACATCTGTCCGCGAACGCTATGGATTTTCTTTAAACCAAGAATTAAGTGCTGGCCACGCTGCTTTGGCGTCATTAGTTAGTTTCCCCATAGGATCAATATTACCAATGGTTGCTATTTCTATAGCGCCTCAGGGAACGCGAGAAATTGCCACATTTATTGCTGTTATTGTAGCATTAGCCATTACAGGATATGCAGCAGCTCAAGTAAATGGTGCAAACAAAAAACATTCCGTAATTCGTAATGTCATTGCCGGTATCTTTACAATGATTGTGACGTTCTTAATCGGTAGTTTGTTTAGATAAAAAAGGGGACTGAAATGGAAAAAGTAAAAAAACACGAAACCATGGATGAACGATTAAATGCCATTCGAGCAGGGGTTCTCGGATCTAATGATGGCATACTGACGGTTGTTGGGGTTTTGTTTTCAGTAGCAGCAGCAACGACAAATCAATTTGCAATTTTTATTGCTGGGCTAGCTGACTTAGTGTCATGTGCTTTATCAATGGCTTCTGGAGAATACGCCTCTGTCAGTTCACAGTCAGATAGCGAAAAGGTGGCCGTTGAAACTGAAAAAGAATTGTTAAAAACTGATATGCCAGGGCAACACCGTTGTGTACGAGACTTTTACATGGAACGTGGTGTGTCTGAAAAAACAGCAAGTGCAATAGCTGATGAACTGTTGCAGAAAAAACCTTTAGAAACAGTATTAAGTGTTAAGTATGATATTACACTAGGACACTATATGAGTCCATGGTCAGCTGCTTGGTCATCATTGTTTTCTGCAGCTTTAGGTGGTGCCTTTCCATTGTTGACGTTGTTAATTGTGTCAGGAAAGTATCAATTCGTTGCCACAATTGCAGCAACTGTAGTAGCAGTTGCACTTACTGGATTTCTTAGTGCGAAAATTTCTAACGGCTTAGTTAAGCGTGCAGTGATTCGTAATATTATCATTGGTCTTATTACGATTGCAATCCACTTTGGCATAGGAAAAATATTCTAACTAGTATAAGTTAACAATATCTGTTATATTTTTAATTAATGTTGCTGAATACGGGCTATGTTTGAGATAATAGTATTATGAATAAGAAAATTATGCACAAATGGCGTGTTTTAGATGCACGATTAAAAATATCAACTTTAACTACTTTTTTTACGCGCTCACAAATTGGCTATGTTGGACCGACATTTGCTTATTATTCACTTTTAACAGTCTTTCCTATATTGATGGGGGCAGCTTTAATTGTCTCTTTCACGAGCATCAGTACTGCTGATTTACTAGCAATGATGCGTAATGTATTACCAAAAAATATTGAGAATATTGTGATTCCAATTATGGAATCCGTTTTATCATCAAGAAGTACTTCGCTACTTTCTTTTTCCGTCCTGTTTACGATTTGGTCGATTTCACGTGTGATTGCGGTCTTTCGTCAATCATTTAATGCCATTGCAGACGTTAAAGAACACATTAATAGTTTGTTCACACGAGCTTTTTCATTTATATGGTTGTTGTTTATTTTGACATTATTTGCTTTGTTAATGGTTGGTAGCAATGTTTTGACCATCGTCATTCAGCACTTGCCGTATTCAGAATGGACTAACTTTTTACAACATCAAACGCGTTGGTTTATATGGTTGGGTATTTGGCTGGCTTTAGTCATGATGAATTTTTTTCTGCCGGCAAAAGACGCTCGAGCACCATTTCGTTTTGTTTTAGTTGGCAGTTTTCTTGAATTAGTGATGTTGAATCTCTTGAATAGAGGATTCACGTTTTACGCTCAATTTGCTTTGGGGAAATATGATTTTTATCAATCCGTGAGTTCTATGATTGCTATGCTGATTTGGTTAAACTTGATTGCTACAATTTTGGTATTAGGTTATGTAGTCATCAAATGGTTATCGGTCATTAATTGGAGGAAAGAAGATGTTTCGAAACAGTGATTTTGATATTTTTGAAGACAAAACGTTAAATGGTCGAATGGAAAAAATAAGAACGATTATTGATCCAAAGTTTGAAGAGTTTGCGTCGATTGTGTTGCCTATATTGAATACAAATGGGCAAGAATGGTATGCACATGTAGCTAAGCATTTACGAAGAACAACTTATGCGCCGGATAATACGTGGGTAGCCTTTGCGCCAAATAAGCGCGGTTATAAAATGTTACCACATTTTGAATTAGGCATGTGGGAAGATAATGTTTATTTTTATCTTGCTGTTGAAGAAAATATGAAACCTGCTCAAACTAACGTAATCACTCAAAAATTGCGTGAGGTGAGCCCGTTAGTGAGAGAATTACCAGATTCATACCGATTAAGTCAAGATCACATGGTAAACAAGACATACTCATTATTACAATATGACGATTCAGTAGAACGTTATGAATCGGTTAAGCATAGTGAGGTATTGATTGGAGTAGAAATAAAACGTGGTGATAAACTTTGGGATGGCGATGGCATTGTAGATACCTTGGTTCTAGCAATGAAAAATTTGTTACCAATCTACGAAAAAATTAAATAAAAATAATGGCTAGACTTGAATATTAAGTCTAGCCATTATTTTTTTAAGAATTCATTGCTTCTATCTGGTTAATTTGTTGTAACTCTAGCGTTTGGGCTTCATTTATTTCATTGTATAGTACGGCTGCCAGTGTATTGGGAATAATGCCTGTCGAGCTGGCTTGTTGAATATAATTATATTCAAATTGAAATGCTTGAATATATAAATCACTGTTGATAGTTGGCGTTTCTTGATTATATTCACGTTTTATTAAATTAAAATAACGATCAAATCTTTGACGAACATAACTAATGTATTGGTGGTCATCAGTGTCATTCTCTAAACTATTACGTAAGAGATTATCCAAGTGCTGATTAACTTCACCAATGACGTCGTTATTTAATAGCAGTAATCCTTCATGAATATTTTGCCATTGTTGTGCACTACCTTGATGCTCTTTGGCCCATTTTTTACGACCCTTTAGCCGTTGTTTTTTCGTAATTTGGCCATTTCGGACGTGCCACTTTATATGACGATATCTTGCCTTTACATAGTGAAAAAATCTTTGTAGGGGGCTGTGTTGGAAAAAACTGCTGATTTTGAGACGATTAAGAATTTTTTCATATGCATCAATTACTTCAGAACTGTATTTTTGTTCAACACTGTCACTGTGGAGATAATGAATAATAAAATCTTTCGTGTTGTTTAGCAAACTATTATATTTTTGAGAATTATAATTTCTTGTTGAATGGTTGTCGTTTAACCAGCCTTTTTGCGACTGTAATTGTATCATAATTGCCTCTCGAACTGCTGGGTTTGCAGTAGTCTCAGAAACCTTTAATGAGGCATAGTCAACCATTTTGTTACGTGTGTTTTCAAGGTCAGTCTTGGTATAGGTGACCGCTTTCTTTGGTAGGGCGATAGGTAAAATAATTGCACTCATTAACATACTAATTAAGATAATCAAAGTGGCAACTACAATAAGTTCAGCACGATAAGGGAAAGCATGATTGGCAATAGTTAACGGTAAAGAAAATGCCATGGCTAGCGTCATGGTTCCATGTACGCCACTGATGGCGAATATATGGGACAAAAAACGATGTTGTTTGGGATTGCTGTGGCTGTCAAAGAAAGTGTTAGCCGACTGGTTGTCTTCGCGAAATGCCCAAATATATCGCACAGCATACATAGCAATATAAATTAAGATGCTTAAACCTAATAGTTGCATGATTCCAACTAAGCCCATATGAATA
Source organism: Leuconostoc sp. C5 (assembly GCF_056530425.1). Lineage (NCBI taxonomy): Bacteria > Bacillati > Bacillota > Bacilli > Lactobacillales > Lactobacillaceae > Leuconostoc > Leuconostoc sp. C5. Next base: position 454,636 of record NZ_CP134351.1, read on the forward strand.
ATTTCTTGCCAAACAATCGGTAAAGAAATACCTAAAATAATGAAAACAATACTATTTAAGACATTCGATATTGATTCCCAAATAGTGTTGGAAGTCAGTTGTACTCGTGTCGATGTTAAGCGAAGCTTATTAGATTCCCAATTGTGCACAATACCAGTAGCAACCACGGCTAAGATACCGGAAGTGCCAAATGATTCTGCTAAAAAGTAAACAATAAACGGGGTTAAGAGACTAATCGGGATGATCGTTGTTTCTGGGCTAACGGTTCTGAAAGTAATATTGGTTCGGATAGTGACGAGTAGGAAACCAGTAATCACACCAATTAGCGCACCACCAACTGCAACAAACAAGAAGTGACCAATGCCTGCGATGAGAGAAAATTTTCCTTGTTCAAGCACGGATAGGGCTAAGTCTAATAAAACTAGTCCTGTTGCATCGTTGAATAGTGATTCCAATTCAAGAGCCTCGCCCACACCATTGGGCATATCAACTGACGAGGTCATTGATTTGACGGCAACAGCATCGGTAGGCACAACAATTGCAGCTAGAGCAATTGCTAATGGTAATGTCCACTGTACTTCCACGCGATTAGCTATTAAGCCAACAACGATTGCGGTGGCCACAGCTAGGACTACTGATAGGAGAAAGATAATTGAAAAACGTTTTTTTATTTTAGAAAATGATTGTTTTTGTCCATCTAGAAACATTAACGGTGCAATAATCATTAGCATAAAAAACTCAGGTTCAAGTTCGAAATTTTGAAATATCGGTGTAAATGACAGGAAAATACCAACAATAATTAGGATGAATGGTTCCGGAATTTTGGGGAAGAATTGTTTAATTAGGTTAGTACCAATCACACCGATTAACAATAAAGCTAATGTATATAGTGCTGTCATATATCCTCCTTAAGAATGAAGTTTTAGTGGTTACATGGTTACAATAGTTCTAGTCAAAGAGATTCTCTCATTTGGATTGTTGACGGGATTCGAATTGTTTTGGACAAAGTGGTTTTATCATTCATAATCTGCATTAAGTTGGCTGCAGCCGTTCGACCTATTTCTTGGGGGTTTTGTGATACAGAAGTAATTTCGGGTGAAATCATGTCAGCAAACATGTCATCATCATAACCAATTACACCAACATCATCAGGTATAGCAATATGATGTTTCTTTAAAAATCGAACAATTTCCCACAAGACTTGTCCATTGAGCGCATACAGCGCTTTTTTTGTGGGTGATTCAAGCATGGATTGTAGTGTGTTTTGCCAGTCCTTATTGTCATCAATTTCGATTAGTTTAATTGTAATATTTGTGTTTTCAATACCAGTTTTTAGGCCATTGTAGCGATTCATACGGCTAGACACACCGTTGATATGATTGGATAAAACAATAATTTCTTCGTAATTTTTTGATTTCATTAGATCTGCCACTTCTAGTGATTTTTGAAAATTATCCGATACCACTGCTGGCCAAGTAAATGGTTCAGTATAACGATCAACTTGAACAACGGGGATATTTTCATCAATTAATAGTTGGTAGTGATCAGGTTGGTGAACCAATGGTTGTAAGATAATACCGTCGATCCTTTCGGTGACCATCTTTTCCAAATTACTATATTCACGTTCAATTGAATTGTCGCCGTCCATAATCAAAACTTGATAGATTGTATTTTGAAAATAATCACTGATGCCTTTTAAAAGACGCGAGGTATACATATTGGAAATATCTGCTACAGAGATACCGATTAACAGAGAGTTTTTGGCTTTTAAGGCTTGTGCTTGGCGACTAGGATGATAATCTAATTCAGCAATTGTTTCAGCAATACGTTCTTTTGTTGCTTCTGACATATTATCAAATTTCCCGTTTAAAAAACGGGAAACAGTTGTCTTTGAAACCCTTGCCATTTCAGCTATAACGTTGATGGTCACTTTTTTACTCATGAGAACATTATACGACAAATTAAAAAAAGGGGTTGACAAATATTTGGAAGCGTTTACAATATATCATGTAAACCGGTTTCCGAAAACGATACACGTAATAAAAATAAAGGGATGGAAAAATGGAAAAAGAGCAGTTACATATTGATCCAGAAAAGTTTGCGTTACAATTTCTTGAATCTTTTAAACTAAATTTTGATGCTAAAAATCTTGAGGGTATGGCTAAACAACAACTTGCGGCCTATCTATCTGCTTACTTTCTAGTTGAAAAATTTAATAAAATTGAAGGCGAAAACTTTGATCGGTCACAACCTAATCTATCAGATTTAGGATTTGACGAGTTATTGAAACATGTAACAGAACTAAACAAGTATTGAGGAGCGGATAATGAGAAAAGAACAAATTGTTTTAAATAATTTAGTATTCATGAATGATCATGAGAAGGGAATGCAACAACTTGAAATGTTAAAAAAAGCTGTGTCTTTCGGTGTCTCATCGGTTGAATTACGACGGGAGTACTTTGATGACATTGTTAAAGAAACTCCAGCCATTGCACAATATGCAGTTGATAACAAGTTGCGGTTATTTTATTCCGTACCAGATGAGGTATTTGTGAACCATCGTCTTAATCCAAAATTGGCACAATACTATAATGAAGCACAGGCGCTTGGCATTTATGCAATTAAATTTAATATTGGAGATTTCGAAACGTTATCTTCGGAAGATGTGTCTGAATTAAACCAATTATTAGCGCGCGGCATTCAAACAAATATTGAAAATGATCAAACCCAAGTTTCGGGAAAAATAAAAGCGATTGAAAAGTTTATGTCTGCTGTTACCGAAAATAATTTAGATATTCGCTATGTTTATGATATGGGTAATTGGCGTTATGTTGGTGAAGACGAAGTTGTGGCAGCTGAAAAACTAACACAGTATGTACGCTATATTCATGTTAAAGATGATCAAGGACACGGTGATAATTTGGTAACCGTACCGCTTAATGAAGGAGATATTGCATGGCAATCAATTTTGAACATCTTGCCAAGCAACGTTCCCGTAGCGGTTGAATATCCAACAGTTAATGACAAAGTTATACAAGATGGCGTTCAGGCACTCGCCATCTTTAATTAAAGGGGTGTAAGACTTATGACTAATATAATTATTAGTATTTTGCTCTTACTAACATTTGTAGGCTTTATCTATTACATTGTTAAGGGTGGCAATTTAGTTATTGGTTTCTTTGTAATGGCGCTTCTCTGGTCTGTTATTGGGCTGGTACCTTTCGACCAAGTTGTTCAAAAGGTTATTGCAGAGCCAGCATTGAATTATGGACCAACAATTATTTACATTGTTTTTGGTTCTTGGTTTGGTCGTGTACTAGTTGATTCTGGTATAGCTGGATCCATTTCGGCGCAGACTGAAAGAGTTGGACGAAAAGCGCCTATTTTTGCAACGATATTAGTTGTGCTCGTCACAGCATTGATTTTCTCGTCGGCATACGGCGTTGGTTCGGTTATCGCCATTGGTGTTATATTAATTCCAATCTTGTTGTCGATTGGGGTCCCTAAAAAGGTCGCCATTCCAGCATTCACAATGGCTATTGGTGCGCCAATGTACATTAACGTAGTCCTATTTAATCAAATAAAAGCGTTCTTCCCGTCAGTTAGTTTTTCGGGAAAATACTTGATTTTTGGATTAGCAGCCATGGGGGTTCAATTATTAGGCGTTATTGTCTTCATATTGCTTAATAGTAAAAGCATCAAAAATGGTGAAATTGAAACAATTGATGACAGTAAACAAGCAACCTTCCAGAAAACGCATCCAATTACATTTATCATCCCTGTTTTACCGGTGGCCTTGAATATGTTCTTCCATTGGGATGCTATTCCTGCTCTGTTATTGGCAACTATTATTGCGTTGTTATTGACAGGGCAAATGAAATCTTATAAAGGATTAGTTGCTTTTATCAACAAAACAGTTTCACAAGCAATCAATGATATTTCTGGTTTGATCATATTCTTGATGGCATTGGTTATGTTTGCCGGCGCAGCTACTATGAACGTGCCCCATTTTAAAAGCATGATTGAAGTTATTTTACCAAGTAGTCCATTGGTTTTGGCAATTGCCATTGGTATATTAGCACCATTGGCTTTGTTCCGCGGACCTTTGCATGTTTGGGGTGCCGGAGCGGCTACGGCGGCAGTTTTAGCTGCTACAGGTACTTTCCAACCAATATTTTTGCTACCACTTCTTTACACGGCAAGTATTATGGCAGTTTCCATTGATTTAACACAGTCATGGAATACATGGGCGCTAACTTATTCAAAGTTGGAAACAAAGGAATACTTAAAAATGGGCATACCAGTGATGTGGGTAGTATCGTTTGTGAACGAACTATTGGTTTATGGCTTTTTTGGACATTAAAAAGGAGTTAGGAGAAACAAGATGAGTGAAATTTTAACATTAGGTGAACCGGTAGTGACGTTTGCTTCCACCGACTTAAATAAGGGTTTAGTTGATAGTATTAATTACTATAAATTTTTGGGTGGTGCTGAACTAAATGTCATGATCGGTGCTACTCGATTAGGTCATAACACGGAATACATTTCTCAGGTTGGTGCAGATCCGTTGGGTCAATTTACGATTAAGGAAATAGCGCGTTATAATGTTGGTAATCATTATATTGCTACAGATGAAGGCAATTGGACGGCGTTTCAGTTAAAAGAATTAGTTGATCAAGGAGATCCATCAACTTTTAATTTTCGCAGAAATTCAGCTGCGGCACACTTTGACAAATCGTTAATTGATCAAGTTGATTTTTCCGATGTAAAGATAGCCCATTTATCAGGGATTTTCCCCGCAATTTCGCTTCAAGCACGTGAAGCATTCCGTTATTTTGCTGAACAATTAATTGATCATGGTATTAGAACAACATTTGATCCAAACTTACGCCCTGCTTTATGGGAGTCTAGAGAAGTGATGATTGAAACGATCAATGATTTAGCAAAATATGGTGAAATTGTTTTACCTGGTATTGATGAAGGTGAAATCCTAATTGGATCAAGAGACCCAGAGACCATCGCCGATTTTTATCTGAATAATAGTGACCGCACACAAACTGTCGTTGTCAAAATTGGTTCTGATGGAGCCTATGTCAAAAACAAGAGCGGTGAGAGTTACATTGTTAATGGGTTTAAGGTTGAAAAGGTCGTTGATACTGTTGGCGCAGGGGATGGATTTGCGCTTGGCTTGATTACCGGTTTGATTGAAGGATTGACCATGGCAGATGCTGTAAGACGGGGGAACGCTGTAGGTGCTCTACAAGTTCAAACACCGGGTGACAACGATGGGTACCCAACACAGGAAGAACTAGAAGCATTTTTGGCAGATAATAAGAAAGAGGCATAATATGACAAAACAAGTATTCTTACCAGATGATATTCCAGCAGTTGGGAAAAAGATTCTTGAAGAAGCAGGATTAGAAGTAGTTGTTGGTTCTGGTCGTGATCATGAAAAGATGAAGGCTGAAGGGGTAGAGGCAAGTGCTGTATTGATTGGTACACAAAAGTTTGATGCAGATATAATGGACGCTATGCCAAATTTAAAGGTTATTGCACGTAACGGCGTTGGTTATGATGCTGTTGACGTGGATGCTGCAACCCAGCGCGGTATCTATGTTGTGAACACACCTAAAGCTTTATCAGGATCAGTTGCTGAAACGGCTGTCTCTGAGTTATTAGCTATCAGCAAGAACTTATATCAAGATTCAAAAGCAATTCATGATGATAATTGGAATTATCGAAAGGCACACCCAGGCCGTGATATTGAAGGGAAAACTGTTGGTATCTTAGGATTTGGTCGTATTGGTCAGCAAGTTGCTAAAAAATTAAGTGGGTTTGATGTTAAGGTCATTGCCTTTGATCCCTTTGCCAAGGATGTGCCTGGTGTTGAATTGGTTGATCGTGAAACGATTTTTAAAACTGCCGACTATGTGATGGTCCATTTGCCGGCATTACCTGAGACTCAGCATTCAATTGGCGCAGATGAGTTTAAGTTAATGAAAAATGACGCATTTCTAATTAATATGGCTCGTGGTTCTATTCTGGTTGAATCTGACTTGGTCTTGGCTCTGAAATCGGGTGAGATAGCTGGTGCGGCTTTAGATGTTTTTGAAGAAGAGCCATTGCCTGTTACAAACCCATTAGTTGCATTGGAAAATGTTTTGCTCACACCACATATTGCTTCTAATACTGTTGAAACTAAGGCGCGTATGGCGGTTGATGCAACCAATGACATTGTTCGGGTATTATCTGGCAAGAACCCAGAATCAGCTGTGAATAAAATTGGTAAATAACTAGAAAAACGACTGATTAAAAGTCGTTTTTTAATTTCAAGGTGTATAATGTAGCTATTCTAATAGATTACAGGAGAAAACATGACACAATTCACACGGCTTTATAATAATTTTCAACCTGAACACTATGATATCTATTTAGATATTAATCGTGAGACGAAACAGTTTAATGGTAGAACAAAGATTAGTGGTAATGCACTAGTCAACAATATTGCCTTACATCAAAAAAATTTGCAAATTCAGTCTGTTCACATTAATGAAAAAGAGATTCCTTTTGTCATTGATGATAACGCTGATTTGATTAAAATTTCGACAGAAACTATTGGTCAGATAGATATCACTGTGACTTATAAGGCGACGTTAACCGACACAATGATGGGGATTTATCCTTCGTATTACGAGCTAGATGGTGTTAAAAAACAAATTATCGGTACACAATTTGAAACAAGTTTTGCTCGTCAAGCTTTTCCAAGTGTGGACGAACCGGAAGCTAAAGCGACATTTGATTTATCAATCAAGTTTGATGAACAACCAAATGAAACAATTTTAGCCAATATGCCAGAGATACGCACAGAAAATGGCGTACATTATTTTGATACAACAGTGCGGATGTCAACTTATTTAGTGGCCTTTGCCTTTGGTGAATTACAAAGTAAGCAAACGGTTACTAACACAGGGGTAAAAGTTGGTGTATTTTCTACCAAGGCACATGCTCCCAAAGAATTGGATTTTGCACTAGACATTGCTAAACGATCGATTGAGTTTTTCGAAGATTTTTATCAGACACCTTACCCATTACCACATTCTTGGCAACTAGCCTTGCCTGATTTCTCTGCAGGAGCAATGGAAAACTGGGGATTAGTAACTTATCGTGAAGCTTATGTATTGCTTGATCCTGAAAATTCAGCGTTGAATACCAAACAAATTGTTGCCACAGTTATTGCTCACGAATTAGCGCATCAATGGTTTGGCGACTTAGTCACGATGAAATGGTGGGATGATTTGTGGCTCAATGAAAGCTTTGCTAATATGATGGAGTATGTGGCAATTGATGCCATTGAGCCTGATTGGCACATTTGGGAAAGCTTCCAAACAAGTGATGTTGTTTCAGCATTGAAGAGAGATAGCACAGATGGCGTACAATCAGTCCACACTCAAGTAGAACACCCAGCTGATATTGATGCTTTATTTGATCCAGCAATTGTTTATGCCAAAGGGGCAAGACTGTTGGTGATGGTTCGTTCTTTGATTGGGGATAAGGCTTTACGTGAAGGACTAAAAAGATACTTTGCTCGTCATCGCTATGCAAACGCAGCAGGAGCTGATTTGTGGGAGGCTTTGGGTGAAGCTTCAGGTCAAAATATTAAAGCAGTGATGGATTCTTGGTTGGAACAACCAGGATATCCAGTGGTTTCAGCAAAAGTTATTGATGGCCAGTTAACCATATCTCAAGAACAGTTTTTCATTGGTGAATACGAAGAAAGTGACCGTCAGTGGCAAATACCCTTAAACAGTAACTATGATGTGGCACCCCAAATACTATCCAGTAAGCGTGTAGTGATTGGTGATTATGCTCAATTACGTGAATCAGTTGGCACACCTTTTAGGCTGAATGACGGTAATGATTCGCATTTTATTGTTAAATATGATGCCCAATTACTAAAAGATATTTTAGAACATCTTGATGAATTGGATAATATTTCGCAAAGACAAATTCTTCAGGATCTACATTTGCTAGCTGATGGTAGGCAAATTACCTATGCTGATATCGTGCCACTGCTGGTCAATTTTGCGCACAAAGATGCCATGTTGGTTAATGCAGTACTATATAGTATTCTTTCAGACTTGAAGAAATTTGTTACACCAAATTCAGCTGAAGAAAAAGCTTTGAAGGAATTCTATGATGTACTAAGTAGAAAACAAGTAAAATGCTTGGGCTGGGCCGGTCAAAGCGGTGAATCATACGACAATCAGCTCACACGTCCTTATGTTTTGAATGCTTCTTTGTATGCAGAAAATCCTGATACAATTGCAACGGCTCATGAATTATTTGAGAAAAACAGTGATAATCTACAAAACCTATCTGCTGATATTCGTCACTTCGTACTCGCCAATGAATTGAAGCACTTTGGCAACACGTCATTGTTTGAACAACTGTTAACTACTTACCGAAAATCCTCTGATGCTAATTACAAAGCTGACTTACGTTCGGCCTTAACTAGTACCCTAAAGCCAGATTTAATTGTAAAATTGATTGATCAGCTAAAGGACGCTGACACGATTAAACCGCAAGATCTCCGTGGTTGGGTCTATGGCTTGCTAGTTAATGATAAAAGTCAGCAGTTAGTCTGGGATTGGGTTCGTGAGCAGTGGCAGTGGCTAGAAGACACGATCGGTGGTGACATGGAATTTACGATGTATATTACTGTTATTGCCATTGTGTTCCATACACCAGAGCGACTAGCTGAATTTAAGGCGTTCTTTGAACCTAAGTTGAATACGCCTGGATTAACACGGGAAATTACTATGGACATTAAAGTAATCTCAAGCCGTGTTGATTTAATCGCAGCTGAAAAGGATGGTGTGAATAAAGCCATTTCTGAGGCTATAAAATAAACTAGTTAAAAAGCAAACGGTTATATGTTTGCTTTTTTGATATAAATCATTTTGTGGTAATCCTTTTGAATTGCTAATTAATACCGACTTAGAGTAGAATGGGGTTGTATTGAAAGCGTTTTCTATTAGAAAGGGGATCACGATGTATTATAGCAATGGTAATTATGAAGCATTTGCAACACCACGCAAGCCGAAGAACGTAGATCAGAAATCAGCATATATTGTCGGTTCGGGGCTAGCAGGATTGGCTACTGCAGTATTTCTTATTCGTGACGGTCATATGAAGGGAGAGTCAATTCATATATTTGAAGAACTCCCACTGGCTGGTGGTTCATTGGATGGTATTCAACGACCTAATGTTGGTTTTGTCACACGTGGCGGCCGTGAAATGGAAAGTCATTTTGAGTGTTTATGGGATTTATATCGCTCAGTGCCATCATTGGAAATCCCTGGAGCCTCTTACCTTGATGAGTATTATTGGCTGGATAAGGATGATCCTAATTCATCAAATTGTCGGTTGATTTACGATCGTGGAAATCGTGTGCCAAACGACGGTGACTATACGTTAGGTAAATCATCTGAAGAAATTATTAAATTGATTATGACGCCTGAAGCAAAATTAGGCACAACGACGATTGAAGATTATTTTTCAGAAGACTTTTTCAAAAGCAATTTTTGGATATATTGGGCAACAATGTTTGCTTTTGAAAAGTGGCATTCAGCGATCGAGATGAGACGTTATGCAATGCGCTTCATTCACCATATTGATGGGTTACCGGATTTTTCTGCATTGAAGTTCAATAAATATAATCAATATGATTCGATGGTCTTGCCTTTGATCAAGTATCTCGAAGATCATGGTGTTGACGTACAGTTTGATTCTACGGTTGATAATGTCATGGTGAATTTTGATCACGGCAATAAAGTTGTCAAGGAGCTACAGCTCACTGTTGCAGGGAAGCCAGAAACTAAACAGCTTACAGCAAATAATTTAGTTTTCATAACGAACGGTTCCATTACTGAAAGTACGACCTATGGGAGCCATTTTGAACCAGCGCCAGTGACAAACGAACCCGGTGGGTCGTGGCGTTTGTGGGAAAAATTAGCTGAACAATCAGACGAATTTGGTCATCCAAGTGTGTTTTATCAAAACTTACCAGCAAAAAGTTGGTTTGTTTCAGCAACAGCAACAATTAAAAATACTGAAATTGATCCCTATATTGAACGACTTACCAAGAGGGATCTGCATGACGGTAAAATCAATACCGGTGGCATTGTAACCATTACCGATTCAAACTGGTTGATGAGTTTTGCTGTCCATCGTCAACCACATTTTAAGCAACAAAAGCCCAATGAAACAACAGTTTGGATTTACGGACTATATTCTGATGTTCCTGGTAACTATGTTAAGAAGACTATTGTAGAGTCTTCTGGTCAAGAAATTACACAAGAATTTTTGTACCACCTAGGTGTCCCTAAAAGTAAAATTAATCAATTAGCACAGCAAGAATCAATTAACACTGTTCCAGTGTACATGCCGTTTATTACAAGTTATTTTATGCCACGTGTCATGGGTGATCGTCCAAAAGTAATTCCGGATGGCTCTGTCAATTTGGCATTTATTGGAAACTTTGCTGAGTCACCTTCGCGAGATACAGTCTTTACTACGGAATATTCAGTACGGACTGCTATGGAGGCTGTATATAGCTTGCTAGATGTTGAGCGTGGTGTACCAGAAGTCTTTAATTCAATCTACGATATTAGAGAATTATTGCGAGCTATGTACTATATGAATGATAAAAAGCCACTGAGCGAAATGGATTTGCCAATTCCTAAACTAATACAAAAAGTTGGACTTAAGAAAATTAAAGGTACTTGGTTAGAAGAATTATTGGCAGAAGCACACTTATTATAAACTTTGTCAGGCACTCGTCCGCAGATGAGTGCTTTTGTCGTATAATGAGATAAAAACAATAAAAGGTGTATTATGATTAATCAATATGGTCGAATTGCTGTTGATTCAGCAACCGAATTAGAAGAGCTAAGAGCTGTTGGTTTTAATAGTGAAGACTTTGAAACACTATTGCGACGTGCTTTGACAAATTATAAAACGTATGAAGCCCAAAATGACTGGTTACGGGAACATGTCGCCACCGATGAGCAAAATATTTTTCTTTTCTTAGAAACAAAGCAACCACTCACACAAGCCGTCTTTTATTGTATTGCTGCCCAACTGCTAGGATTTACGGAGGCCTTGGCGGGTAACGGATATAATGGGGTGGCTACATTTCGGCAATTAGGTTTACCAATAGCGACGGTAAATAATTTACGTCACGCATGGTATGAGTTGCTAAACAGCCACACAAATAATGGTTTGTTATTTATTGATGAGCTGGCAAGCCAAGGATATTTTGAATCTAATAATCATCGCCTACTCTTTAATGGTAAGTCTTTGCCAACCTATAATACAAACGATTTAATCCGTGAGTCGGTTTGGGTGGAAACTTCTGTTGATACTGATAATGACGGGCGATTTGATTTAGTCCAAGTAGATATTATAAGACCAAATACAAATGAAAAATTACCGGTTCTATTTACAGCATCACCTTATTATCAAGGTTTAAACGAAAAAGAAAATGACGCCAAGGTTCATGACGTTAACGTACCGTTAACAAGAAAGGATACGCATCAATCAGCCCTGAGTAATTTGAATCAGATGGAAGAGACTGTGGCAAAACCGCTTGCACGTCAAATTAATGGTTACGCTGAAGAAGCTTCTGTGATTTTTACTCAAGAAGCAGGGAAACCCGTTGATTTGAATCAGTATTTTTTGTCCCGTGGCTATGCAGTTGTTTACGCTGCAGGTATTGGCACACGTCATTCTGATGGTATGCAGGATACTGGATCTCCCGAGCAAGTTGAATCAATGAAAAATGTTGTTGAATGGTTAGCTGGTAATAGAGTGGCCTTTACTGATCGCACAAGTAATATTGCCATTGTAGCTAATTGGTCAAATCACAATATTGCTATGACGGGACGCTCTTATTTGGGAACTTTGGCTACGGCAGTTGCCACCACAGGAGTTTCTGGTTTAAAAACGGTTATTTCGGAGGCTGCTATCTCTAATTGGTATCAATATTACAGAGACAATGGTCTGGTTGTCGCACCCGGTGGCTTTCCAGGTGAAGATATGGATGTATTAGCCGAATTAGTATATTCACGGATAAAAGATCCAGCTGACTGGTTAAAAACTAAAAAACAGTGGGATGATTTTCAAGCGAATACTGAAAAGTTCACTGACCGTGTAAATGGCAATTATGACTACTACTGGGATACACGTAATTATTTAAATCAAGTCAAGAATATTAAAGTGGATATGATAATGGTTCATGGTCTAAACGATTGGAATGTTAAACCACGGCAAGTTTATCAATTATGGTCAGCACTCCGCGATTTACCAAACGTTAAAAAAATATATTTACACCAAGGCCAACATATCTATATCAACAACAATCGCTCTTTGGATTTTTCAGATCAGATGAATCTTTGGTTGACTGAGAAATTATTGGATAAAGATGTCAAAGCTAACGAAATATTACCTACCGTTACATGGCAAGACAACACTACAGAAGATGCTTGGCATGTCCTAGATGAGTGGGGAGCAAGCAAAAAGGGTAAGTACTATATTGGTAATAATGTGCTTACCACCAATCAAAATAGCGGTGAACTCAATTTTAAGGATTGGTTACCTGAAAATCAGTTCGCTTATTACTGCGAGCATTTTGATAAATGGCGTGACGACACGATTACTGGAAAATTGCCAACAAATCAGATATTTGAGAGCGAAACTTATACGAGCGAACGAACAGTAGATGGGGAAATCTTATTAAACCTGCGAGTGAAATCATCACAGAATATAGGATTGATCAGTGCAATGGTTGTCGACTATGGGAATGACACATATCTCAAAGAAACACCTACTAACCAAGGAGTGGTGATTGACCGTGGTGTGAATTTTAGTCCGACAGATTTGATGTCGTTTGAATCCGAAAAATCTGCTTACAAGATGATTACTATTGGTCATATTAATCTACAGAATCGGACAAGTCCTCGTCAAAATGATGACTTATGGCCCAATCAATATGTCGATTTACATTTTGAGTTACAACCAACCTACTACAAAATGAGACCAGGACATCAATTGGGATTAATTATATATGCGACAGATTTTGAAATGACAATTCGGGGAAACCAATCCATCGCGTACACTATAGATTTATCAAAGAGTTCGCTAGATGTACCATTCACTTGTAAATAATAACTATAAAACATGAAGTTTTATCTTGTAATTAAGATAGGCTTCATGTTTTCAATTGTAACCGTTTACATAATTGCCGGATTGTGTTATCCTTAAGATAGTAACTAGTACGTACAAGTTGTTTAATTAAAGGAGAAGGCTATGTTTGGATTTGGGAAAAAAATAAGCGAAGATGAGCACGTTTACGCACCAGTAACCGGTGAAGTAATTCCTTTAGACAAGGTTTCGGATCCTGTTTTTGCACAGAAAATGATGGGTGATGGATATGCAGTCGAACCTAATGCTTCAAAAATTGTTTCCCCGGTTTCTGGGAAGGTGACGATGGTTCAAGGTCATGCTGTTGGTTTGAAACGCTTTGACGACCTAGAGCTGTTAGTGCATATAGGTATCGATACCGTTTCTTTAAATGGCAAACCATTTACAACGGCAGTGAAAGAAGGCGATATTGTTGATGCAGGTGATGACCTGGTAACAGTCAACTGGGAGCAAGTGGAAGAAGCTGGTCTTCCAAAAACAACGCTAGTGTTGATTACAAATACAGCAGATAAATTAGAATCAATCACAGTTCATTATGGACCAGCAGTTGCAGGACAACAGTTGGGTAGTGCTAAGGCAAGGAGAGACTAATTATGGCTAAGGAAGACTATGAAGGCATGGCTCAAGACATCATTAAAAATGTGGGCGGTAAGGACAATGTTGATAAAGTGATACATTGTATTACACGCTTGCGTTTCTATTTAAATGATGAAACTAAGGCCAATACAGAAGAAATGTCAAAAGTACCAGGAATAGCTGGTGCCGTCTATAACAGCGCGTTGGGACAGTATCAAGTAGTTATCGGACCAGCAGTTGCTGACGTCTACGATAAGGTTGTCGAGCATCTAGGATCAAGTGTAGTGGACAACGAAGCAACGAATGCAGCAGTAGAAGCAACAAAAGCCAAAGAGCAAAAGCCAAAAAATGTACTTGACTGGTTTAAAGGTGCATTCCAAACGCTAATTGGTACAATCACTGGATCAATGATTCCGGTGATTGGATTATTAGCAGCAGGTGGTATGTTAAATGGATTTCTGACTTTATTGTCAGATCCAAATTTGCTTGGTTTAATTAGTACCAAGTCAGATACGTTTACGATTATTCAGTCGATGGCGATGGCACCATTTTACTTTTTACCAGTGTTAGTCGGATTTACAGCAGCGCAGCAGTTAAAATCAGATCCTTTGGTTGTGGCGGCGATTGGTGCGCTGTTAGTTAAACCAGAAATGATTGGGTTATCAGCAGCAAAGGCCTCAGGTGTGTTGTTAGGTATGCCAATCAACGCACATTTCTTTGGTTTACCAATTACAATTCCTAACTATGCTTATTCAATTTTCCCAATTATTTTTGCAGCTTGGTTGGCACGTCCCATTGGGAATTGGCTAAAGGACCATTTGCCAGTTTCAATTCGATCAATCTTCCAACCTTTAATCACTATATTTATTGTTGGTTCTGTTGTATTAGTAATCATGGGACCCGCAATTACAATGATTTCATCCGGTATATCTGTTGCTATTAATGCGTTGCTTAACTTTAACTACGCATTATCTGGTTTGGTTATCGGAGGTTTGTATCAAGTATTAGTTATTTTCGGATTGCATTGGATGGTTGTGCCGCTAATTGCTAACGAAATTGCGCAAACAGGGCAGTCACAATTGAATGCGCTGGTTAACTTCACAATGATTGCACAAGGTGCTGGTGCATTAGCAGTCTTTGCAAAAACTAAGATTGCTAACTTGAAAGGTTTGGCCGGTGCTGGTGCGTTGTCAGCCTTTGCTGGAATTACTGAGCCTGCCATGTATGGTATTAATTTGAAATATGGTCGAGTGTTCTGGATGGCTAACTTAGGTGGTGCCACAGGTGGTTTGATTGCCGGACTATTCAATCTTCATATGTATGGTTTCACCGGCTCATTAATTGGTTTCCCATCATTTGCTTCTCCACAAGATAATCCTAATAACTTATTGATTTTCGTTATCGCCTCAGCAGCAACAATTGCCGTTTCGTTTGTAGCAGTTTATCTATGGGGATTTAAAGACAGCGACACGGAACAAGCAGCCGCACAAGTTGAAAAGAAGAACGTCTTCAAAGATGCCATTTCAAAGTGAGGGATAGAAGATTATGACTGAATTAGGAAAACATGTTGTTTACCAGGTTTATCCCAAATCGTTTCAAGACAGTAATGGGGATGGTGTAGGTGATTTGCCTGGTATCATTCAAAGGCTGCCCTACTTGGCAAAGCTGGGAGTTACCATGATATGGTTGAACCCAGTGTTTCCATCCCCACAAAATGATAATGGCTATGATATAAGTAATTATACGGCGATTGATCCATTATTTGGTACGATGACTGATTTTGAGAACTTGGTCAAAGAAGCTAAAACATACCATATGGGTATTATGTTGGATATGGTATTCAATCACACCTCAACTGATCATACTTGGTTCCAAAAAGCGCTTGCAGGTGATCAAAAGTATCAAGATTATTATTACTTGCGACCTTACCGTGATGATGGACATGAGCCAACTAACTGGGTATCGAAGTTTGGTGGTTCGGCGTGGGCTAAATTTGGTGATACTAATTTAGCCTACCTTCACTTATATGATCCAACACAAGCTGATTTAAATTGGCATAATCCAGCAGTTCGTCAAGAGCTCTATGATGTTTTAAATTTTTGGTTAGCAAAGGGGGTTCGTGGTTTCCGATTTGATGTGATTAATGTAATCGGTAAATCTGAAGTACTAGTTGATGATGAAACTGATAACGGCGGAAAGTTTTTATATACTGATACACCAATCGTCCAAGACTATATACAGGAGATGAACGCAGCCACTTTTGGGAAATATCCTGATGTCATTACTGTAGGTGAATTAAGTTCAACTACTGTGCAAAATACAGCTGCATATACAAATCCTGATAACAAGGCGTTAAGCATGGGCTTCAACTTTCATCATCTAAAAGTTGATTATGATCATGGTAACAAGTGGACAAAAGTGCCTTATGAGTTTGAATCATTGCGTCATATTTGGCATGAGTGGAGTCAAGGATTAATGGAGAATCACGGTTGGCCAGCTTGGTTCTGGAACAATCACGATCAACCACGGGCAATAAACCGTTTCATTAAAACACCAAAATATTATCGTGTCGGTGCCAAAATGTTGGCTATGCTTGTTCATTTAAACCGAGGCACACCATATGTGTATATGGGCGAAGAAATTGGCATGATTGATCCAACGTATCATAAAATTGAAACGTATGTTGATGTTGAAAGTAAAAATGCTTATCAAATGCTATTGGAGCAGGGGTTGACGAAACAACAAGCTTTTGAAATTGTTCAAACAAAATCACGCGATAACTCACGTGTTCCAATGCAATGGCGCAATGAGGATTATGCTGGTTTTTCAACGCATGAGCCATGGCTACAAAATGCGAATTACGAACAAATTAATGTTGCTCAAGATGAAAAATCAGCTGACAGTTTGTATGCATTTTACCAAAATTTGATTCGTTTACGTCAAGAAAATGAAGTGATTGCTGATGGTGACTATACACCAAAGTATGAGGAATCTGAAGAAATCATTGCCTTTGAACGACAATTAGCAGGAAAACATATTTTGGTTGTTACACATTTTGGTGAAACGCCAGTGTCAATATCTATTTCTGATGAGATTGTTAAAAATGGTCAAGTGTTGGTTACTAACTATCCAGCGCAACCTGTTTCGGGGACAATGCTTTTGAAACCCTATGAAAGTTTTGCAATTGCTTACTAAATAAAAAACAACTGCTCAAGTACTTAGTATTTGAGCAGTTGTTTTAAGTTGTTTGTCGTCGTGCAAATTCATTAAACTGAAATTGATCAGGTCTATGTCTTGCAATAGTGCGTTGAAAATATGTTGTGTCAGTTAAGTGACCTTGGCTTTCAACTTGGATTAATCGATTTTCGTCCTCAGGCAAGCCGACCAATAATTTGCGATCCATTGCTGTAACTAGTTCGGCAGTAATTGTTTTTTCAGCATAGGCAACCGACAAGTGTAGGGTATTCTCAATATAAGCATAAATAGAATGCTTAGCTATGTCTTTAGTGAGGCCAGGAACAATGTCTGCACGGATATAATCTTCGTCAATAACACTATAGATACCGTCGATAATGCGAACACGAACAATATGATATAAAGGGGTGCCAACAGGAAATAAAGTTGTTTTCTGAGTCTTTTTTGTGACGGTAAGATGTTCGAATACAGGAACCTCAGTAACAACATGGAAGTGTTGCAGCTCTTCCAATTCATGAAAACTGGTGAGCCCACTGATTGGAAAGTGACGTAACTGATGAGAAATGACTTGTGACCCCTTACCACGCTGTTTTTGAATAAGTCCCTCTTCGTCTAATTTTGCGAGCGCTTTACGGATTGTATCGCGAGATGTTTGAAATTGAGTCACCAACTCATTTTCGCTGGGTAGAAAAGAACCAGCGGGGTAAGTATGGTCACGAATGTCATCTTTAATCTGCTGATATATTTTAAAGTATAATGGAATCATGTTGAACCTTTAGGATTCTGGATTTGGTGTAGTTAATGCATTGTTACGAATAAAACTACGGAATTTTTTGAACGTATCTGCGAATAACTCGTCTGGTTCAATATTGAGCATTTCCTTTGGGAAAAAGAAGCGCTGATCTATGGAGGCCTTACCTTTAATAGCTGCAACTAATGTGGACATATCTGATAATTCACGATGTGAACCATCGGCTAACAAAAAGTCAATTTGTGTCCTGGGCTTGGCGACATTTGGTTTGTAATCATCATAAGGCAAGTCATAGGCATTATTACGCGCCGTGTAAAATCTAGGATTAAATCCAGCATTATCCACAAGTTGCTCGAGTTCTTCAAGCAGTGGGGCCGTTTCGTCGGTGATTTCCATTGATTTTAGTGGGCGACGTCCCATGAAACGTTGTGATAAATCAGACAAAATGGGATCAGAATGTGATTGCCAAATATTAATATAGGTCATAAAAACATTATCATCGAGCTTTAAATATTCAGATAAAGTTAGTTTTTTGTCGCTAAATAAAGGCGCTAGTAGCGGACCAACAAAATCGTTTTCCGCAAACTCGCTAGTTGTATTAGAGCGATACAGTTCTTGTGCGCGTTGTAGTAAATGTTCTAGCAAGACTTCCATGCCACGAGATACTGGGTGGAAGTAAACTTGTAAATACATTTGATAACGTGAAACAATATAATCCTCAACGGCATGCATACCAGCAATGTCAAAGGCAATGCCATCAGGGGTTGGTTGCATAGTACGTAATATTCGATCAATATCGAATTCACCATATTTTGTACCAGTAAAATAGGCATCACGTAGCAAATAATCCATTCGGTCAACATCGATTTGACTAGAAATTAGTTGAACGACTTGTGGATTTTCATAAGTTTTCGCGATAACACTGGCAACTTTGTTTGGAAAGTCTGGTGAAACTTGAGCCAAGACGCGGTGGATTTCTGTATCACCCGTAATAATCTCACGAGTCATCGCCTCGTGATCTGTATGAAATAAGTGTTCAAAGGTATGCGAGAAGGCGCCATGACCAATGTCATGAAGCAGTGCGGCTACTAGCGTTAGTAGGCGTTCTTTCGGTTCCCAAACATCACTGTAATACTGTTCAAAGCGTTCCGTGATACGACGAGCAAGTTCATAGACGCCGACTGAATGGCCAAAGCGAGAATGTTCTGCTCCATGAAAAACAGAACTTGT
Source organism: Leuconostoc sp. C5 (assembly GCF_056530425.1). Classification (NCBI taxonomy): domain Bacteria; kingdom Bacillati; phylum Bacillota; class Bacilli; order Lactobacillales; family Lactobacillaceae; genus Leuconostoc; species Leuconostoc sp. C5. The sequence goes on from NZ_CP134351.1 coordinate 473,651, forward strand.
TATACCTAATTGTTTTACACGGCGCAACCTTTGAAATTCAGGTGTATTGATGAGATCTAAAATAATAGGATCTTCAACATGTATGAAGTTATGGATTGGATCACGCAGTACTTTTTCTTTAGGTAATTTTTCTTTTAACATAGTAAGCCCTTTTGCCGTTTCTTATATTATAATAGATTTTAGATTAAAATAGGGGTAAATTATGGCAATTAAAGACCAAATAGATGTTGAAATTCATCTAAAAACGAAAATTCGTCAAGAAAATGATCTTGAAGAATTCGAATTTCATACAAATGGACAACTTTTTTTGAAAAACGATACACTTTATTTACGATATACAGAAGTAATTGAGAATCAAAAAACACAAATTATGTTTAAGTTTGAAGAGAACCGTGTACGTATGAATCGATCAGGTGACATTTTAACAAAGTTCTCTTTTGTTAAATCACAGCGTATCCCTGCTTTGTATCAAACACCAACTGGGCAGATGCAGTTGGAAACACTGACCACATTAATGGCGCTAAACATAGATCACGAAGAAACGCATGGTGAAGTTGCGATTGACTATGTTCTTTATGCTATGCAACAAATTGTTGGGCAATATGAAATTCGGTTGCAATTTATGCCCAAATCTAGTATGCTAGATTAGTTAGAAACCCCCGAAAGGACGTAGAACATGTCACTTACAACATTAGGCAATCACCCTAAAGAAGAATTTGCATTGGTTGAAATTGCAACAGCCATTTTGACAGAACATAAAGAAGCGATGCCTTTTAGTTCATTAGTTCAAGAAATCCAGGAATTTTTGGAAGTTGATGCAGAGACGTTTAAATCACGTCTTTCACAATTTTATACAGATTTGAACACTGACGGTTCATTCATTTCACTTGGAAATAATGAATGGGCTTTGCGTGCGTGGTATCCAGTTGATGCAATCGACGAATCTATCCATGAGCTTGACGATGAAGAAGACGCTCCTAAGCGTAAGAAGTCAGCAAAAAAGAAGGTTAATGTATTTGCTGATAATGCTTCAGATGATGATGTTATTGATTATAATGACGATGATCCTGAAGACGAAGACTTTGGTACGGTTACTGATGATGATACAGAGACTGACGACGAAGAAACTGAAGTTGAAGTTGAAAGCGATGATGAGAGTAATGAAATCGATTTATCAGATGATGAATCAATTGATGCCAATATGACAGAGTTATCTGGCGGCGATGATCTTGATGATCTGAGCGATGGCGACCAAGAAAAATAATCTAGAATGAAAACTACCTGCTGGGTAGTTTTTTTCTATAATATTAACAAAAAATTTTAATTTTTGTAAGTGACAACGGCTATTTGAATGCCTTTTCAGTTAAATGATAAACGCCAATCAAAAAAAGTAATTTAAATTGAAAAAAAGGGTTGCTTTTTGTTTGGAAAGTCTGTATTATATATAAATGTGCTAAGGCATAAGAAATGCTCCTGTAACTCAGTTGGTTAGAGTAGGGGATTTTTAATCCCAAGGTCCTCGGTTCGAATCCGAGCGGGAGCACTGACGTAAAGTTGGCGACCTTTGGGATAATCCATTTAAAAAGAATTGTTCGTTCAGAACAGTTCTTTTTTTGTATATCAATTAGGATATATAGGGGGGAAATGTGTTTTAAATACTGGTTAAAATTGACTTTGCAAAATAAGCCAATATAGTGTATTATAGGTAAAAACGTTGAAAAGGAAGAGTACTAATAGTTGTTGTTTGAGAGACGTCATGGCTGGTGAAAATGACGCAATGCTGTTTGGAAAACTACCTTGGAAGTGACATACGAGTAGCACGAGTGAAAGTATGACCGGAGTCATTGGTCGTTAACCTGATGAAAGAGTTAAGATGAAGCGCAGCTAATAAGGAATTAATTATTTTTGCTTAAGCTTTATCTTGAACTATTCATGAGGTGGTACCGTGCAAAAAGCGCCCTTAGATTTAAGATTCTAAGGACGCTTTTTTTATTCGTTTTAAAGAAAAGGAAACTGTCATGGCAGAGAAACAGAATAGAGAACTAAGCAGAGATTTATCATCTCGACAGATGCAAATGATTGCGCTTGGCGGCACAATTGGTGTTGGCCTGTTTATGGGATCATCAGCCACAATCAAATGGACTGGTGTGTCGGTATTATTAGCCTACGCGATAGCGGGATTGGTTTTGTACCTAGTGATGCGTGCTTTAGGTGAAATGCTTTATGTCGATCCGTCAGTTGGGTCATTTGCTAATTATGCAACAAAATATATTCATCCGGTTGCTGGATATTTGACCGTTTGGGCAAATGTTTTCCAATGGCTCACAGTTGGTGTCAGTGAGACGATTGCTGTCGGAATGTATTTAGATTATTGGTTCCCGCACATTCCTGGTTGGGTCACTGGGGTGGTAGTATTGGCTATGCTAACAGCCGCGAACCTAGTGACTGTTAAAGCATATGGTGAAATGGAAACATGGTTTTCGTTGATTAAAGTGGTTACTATCATATTTATGATTATTTTAGGCTTGTTGGTTATTGTGTTGGGTTTTGGTAATCATTGGCAACCGATTGGTTTTTCAAACCTTTGGACGCATGGACCGTTCTTTGCTGGTGGTGTTAAAGGATTTTTCTTTGCACTGTCAATAGTTATCACATCATACCAGGCGATTGAGATAATTGGTATAACTGCTGGGGAAGCGGATAATCCACAAGTAGCTATTGTAAAATCAATTAAATCAATTGTGGCGCGTATATTGATTTTTTACATTGGTGCCATATTTGTTATCATTACTATTTATCCTTGGAACGAATTAGATCAAGTCGGTTCCCCATTCGTCGAAACATTTTCACGAGTAGGTATCACAGCTGCTGCTGGAATTATCAATTTTGTGATGATGACAGCAGCTATGTCAGCTTTGAACTCAGGAATCTTTTCGTCTAGTCGGATGCTTTACACATTGGCAATTGGCAAAGAGCTCTCACCAAAATTTTTGAAATTATCAAAGCACCGTGTACCCACATTACCAGTACTAGCAATTTCAGGTGGTATCCTACTAGGGATTATTTTAAACGCCGTATTACCTTTATTTTGGCACGGTAGTTCAAGTATTTTCGTATTAGTTTATTCAGCAAGTACATTACCAGGCATGGTACCTTGGTTTGTTATCTTGTGGAGCCAGATAAAGTTTAGAAAAGAAAATGCTAGTCAAATGGTGAATCATCCTTTTAAAATGCCATTCGCACCATATACTAACTATTTTGCGATTTTGATGTTATTGGTAACACTAGTATTTATGGTATTTAATCCAGATACACGAGTGCCGTTGTTTATAGGCCTTGGATTCTTAGTGATCATGTCAATTGTATTTTTTGCAACAAGAAAGAGTCACCGACGAAATAGTGAAGTAAGTTCATCGAAAACGCTCTGAGCGTTTTTTATTTGCTGTAAACTTGACAACAACATTTTAGTAAACTAAAATAATTAACATGGTTTACTAAAGGAGAATATTATGAAAACAAAAGCCCTTTCGGCTTCGGCTATTTTATTAGCAGTAATTATTGTAATGGGCGCTATTCCAGGGATTCCATTAGGATTCATACCGGCCCCAATTATTTTGCAAAATATGGGTATTATGTTGGCGGGTGTTATTCTTGGAAAAAAATACGGATTCTTCACAGTTCTTGGGTTCTTGATTCTAGCAGCCCTTGGATTACCTATTTTAAGCGGTGGTTCGGGCGGATTTGTTGTGTTCATTGGACCAACAGCAGGGTATTTATTTTCTTATCCAGTTGCTGCATTTTTAATTGGTTGGGTAACAGAATGGTTAGAGAAGAACAACAAGCTTAGTTTTTTAACACTGTTGATAACATTACTCATTTTTGGAATGTTGTTCATTCTTGTATCTGGTGCGATTGGATTAAATATAGTGGCACACATGTCATTAAATAAAGCGTTGATTTATCAAGCAGCCTTCTTGCCGGGAGATACTATCAAAGCTGTCTTGGCAAGTATTATTGGCATTATCTTGCATAAAAGACGTTTGACATTGTGATTAAAGGAATAAATTTAGATCAACAAGGCCGTTGCAAGCATTGGCATACGGATGTCGATGTGGTGGCTAATCGTTGCGCTAAATGTCGAAAATACTATGCTTGTTACTTATGTCATGATGCATTAAATACGCATCCATTCGTGCCAGTTTCTCTAGATACTGAAGAGACGGCCGTCTGCTGTGGCGTTTGTTTGCATCAAATGACACCCGCACAATATCTACATGCTCACTATCAGTGTCCCAAGTGCCATCATTTGTTTAACGCGCAATGTGCATTGCACAAAAATACCTATTTCTGCTAAACTAAAACTATGAAAACAACTGATCAGCTTTTAAAATACTTTCTGAAACACGAAGGTGAATATTTAAGTGGCGAGACGTTAGCTAATCGATTAGGTGTGAGCCGCGCGGCTATTTGGAAAGCAGTTCAGAAACTAAATGAAGACGGGCATCAAATCGATAGTCAACATAGAAAAGGCTATCGCTATGAAGAAACAGGCGTTTTGAGCGTACCAGCTATTAAGGCGCTGATTGCCACTAATTGGGACATTCAGGTATTTGATCAATTAGATTCATCAAATTCATATGCTAAGGAAGCCCTAGCGGCTGGGAAGATAGTTCACCCAACTGTTATCATTGCCGATCAACAAAATGCCGCATACGGCCGCTTTAGACGCTCTTTCGTTGCACCGGAAAAAACAGGGTTGTATTTATCCATTGCGTTACCGGTGATGAATGATAGGGTGTTAGAGCCAGGACTACTGACCACCGCTACAGCAGTAATTGTTCGACACGTTATTGCATCATCCTTAGGATATCAACTCTCCTTTAAATGGGTTAATGACTTAATCTTTAATGATAAGAAAGTTGGCGGTATTTTAACAGAAGGTGTTCTCGACATAGAGTCGCAAAGTTTGACATCTTTGGTTGTCGGTATCGGTTTAAATTTAATTCAACCCACAAATTTACCTGATCAGTTGGATAAAAAAGTTGGTGGCATCGTTTCGGATTTAGTTTTTTCACGAAACATGATGATTGCAAAGTTGGTTGATGAATTTGCTGACATGATTAATCAATATCAGACAGGAAAGTATTTGCCTGAATATAGGGCGCACAATATTGTCTTGGGACACGAAGTTGTAGTTCAATATGCTGGTCAAAAAATTCATGGAAAAGCGGTTGAAATAAGCGATCAAGGTGCATTAATTTTAGTGACATCCGCTGGCGAAAAAATCACAATATCCTCAGGCGAAATTACCAAACTCAATGTTAATGGTAAGGAATATTGACTGAGCACCTTTTCCTCAACCCAAAGTTAAAAATAATTTCAATATTTATTTGACAAATCTACAGCAACTCTGTAATATATATTAGGGCTCCCGTTAATGGGACAGACGTTAAAAGCTCCCAAGTTGATCTTGGGGGCTTTTCTATTTTATTTTTACCCCTAGTTGTCGCAATAAAACGTGTTAAGCCAATGCGCGTTTGAATTATGAGGAGGCATTATGGCAGATAAACAAGTGAAGTATATTTTTGTTACCGGTGGTGTTGTTTCATCTCTTGGTAAAGGAATAGTTGCAGCATCATTAGGTCGATTGCTCAAAAACCGTGGATTGAAATTAGCTATTCAAAAATTAGATCCATACATTAATATTGATCCCGGTACAATGTCACCATATCAACACGGGGAAACATTTGTTACTGGCGATGGTTTAGAAACTGATTTGGATATGGGGCACTATGAGCGTTTCATGGATATTAATACAAACATGTATTCTAACGTGACAACAGGGCGTATTTATTCTGAGGTTTTGGCAAAGGAACGTCGTGGTGATTATAATGGTGGTACTGTACAAGTGATTCCTCATATCACAAATGCCATTAAAGAAAAAATGCAAAAAGCTGCTGAATCAACTGATGCCGATGTCGTGATTGTTGAAGTTGGTGGAACAGTTGGTGATATTGAAAGTTTGCCATTTGTAGAAGCATTACGCCAAATGAAGTCGGATTTGGGTAGTGAAAATGTTTTCTATATTCATACTAGTTTGATTATTTACTTAGCTGCGGCTGGTGAAGCCAAGACAAAGCCAACACAGCATTCTGTAGCACAATTACGTTCGTTAGGTATTCAACCTGACATGATTGTCTTGCGTACACAACGTCCTCTAGAAGAGAATTTGAAGCAAAAGATATCAACATTTACCGATGTTAATGAAAATGCAGTTATTGAATCTCGTGATGTAGAAACTCTTTATGAGATTCCGTTAAATCTTCAAGCACAGGGCATGGATGATGTTGTATTAAATAAGTTAAAGCTTGATGCGCCAAAGGCAGAAATGTCTGATTGGTCAAAGATGGTTGAATTAATTAAGCATCCTAAGAAGACAGTTAACGTGACTTTGGTTGGTAAATATACTGATTTGCCTGATGCTTATATCTCTGTTAACGAAGCCTTGAAGCATGCAGGTTATGCCCAAGATGCCGATGTCAAGATTAATCATGTGAAATCAGAAAATGTTACACCAGAGAACGTTGCTGAATTGTTAGCAGGTGCTGATGGTGTGATTGTACCTGGTGGATTTGGTGAACGTGGTACTGAAGGTAAGATTCAAGCCATTCGTTATGCGCGTGAAAACAATATTCCTTTCTTAGGCATTTGCTTGGGTATGCAACTAGCATCAATCGAATTTGCTCGTCATGTTTTAGGTTATAAGGACGCGAATTCGACAGAATTAAATCCTAATACTTCAGCGCCAATTATTGATTTGATGAAAGATCAAGCTAACGTCGAAAACCTAGGTGGTACGCTACGTCTGGGATTATATCCAGCAATGCTATTACCTGGCACATTGACAGCCAAGGCTTATGGGAATCAATCAGAAATCGGACAACGTCATCGTCATCGTTATGAATTCAATACACAATATCGTGAAGAATTTGAAAAGGCGGGTATGTTATTCTCAGCAACATCCCCTGATAACCGTTTGATGGAAGTTATTGAGTATCCTAAGAATGATTTCTTTATCGCAGCGCAATATCATCCAGAATTTTTGTCAAGGCCAGATCGTCCCGAAGGCTTGTATCATGACTTCGTGGCTGCCTCAATTAAAAATAGTTGATTCATAGCATTTTTTAGTTAGATAAAATATCCCTTTAACACTTTTCGTGTAAATGGGGTATTTTTTAATTAAGATTTTGGGAGCTGACAAACTTGACAGACAAGGTATAATGAAAACATGTTAGCAAATACAACACAACATATCGAACAAAAATTAATTTTATTACCCAGTGAGCCTGGTTCATATCAGATGAAAGACCAGAATGGCAAAATTATTTATGTTGGTAAGGCAAAAAATCTAAAAAATCGTGTTCGTTCATACTTTAAGCAAGATCATGACGGAAAGACAGCCGAATTAGTATCCAAAATAGTTGATTTTGATTTCATCGTGACAAATTCTGATAAAGAAGCTTTTTTGTTAGAAAACGAATTGATCAAGAAGTATAAACCATACTACAATATTCGTTTGAAGTATGGTACAGGATATCCTTATATCAAGATTACAAAAGAACGTAATCCAAAAATGGCTTTAGTCAATGAGGTAAAAAAAGACGGTGGTTTTTATTTTGGACCATACCCAAACGTCTATGCTGCCCAAGAAACGCTAAGGTTTCTAGAGAAGAACTATCCATTGCGCCGCTGTAACGGACCACAAGGTAGACCGTGCTTGTACTATAATATGGGTCAATGTCTGGGCGCTTGTTTCCGTGATGTTCCTGTTCAAGAATACAATGATCAGATCAGCCGCATCAAAAAGTTTCTTGATGGTGATACAAAGATTGTCAAGAAACAAATAGCTGAAAAAATGCAAGTTGCAGCATCGTCATTGGAATTCGAACGGGCTGCAGATTTACGTGATCAGTTAAAGTATATCGACGAAACTGTTGAGAGCCAACGTGTGCTATCAAAAGACACTACACCAAGAGACCTATTCAATTATTATATGGATAAGGGCTGGATGACCGTTGAGGTATTCTTTCTACGGCAAGCCCGTTTGATTCGTCAATTTAAGCGAACGTTTTCCATTGTTGGTGAGGCTGATGAAGAAGTTTCCAGTTTTATTCAGCAATTTTATTCGCAAAAAAACATTCAAAAGCCACGCGAAGTTTTGGTACCAAAAGGTATTGATACAAAAGCACTTTCTGCTGTTCTAGAGGTTCCAGTTAGAATTCCTGTGCGTGGTGAAAAACGGGAGTTACTTGATTTAGCTGCTAAAAATGCTCGTATTGTGTTAGAGGAAAAATTCCGACTAATGCAATTGAATGAGCGAAAAACGACTGGGGCAATGAAGGAAATTACTGATGCACTTCAAATACCTATGGGTCATCGAATTGAAGCATTCGATCACTCTCATACACAAGGAGTTGAGATTGTCAGTGCCATGGTTGTTTTTGACGATGGGATCCCTAATAAAACAGAGTACCGTAAATATAAAATTAAATCGACAGATCATGCAAATGAATGGGCAGAAACGCAAGAGGTTATTCGTCGCAGATATTCTCGTCTATTAAGGGAAGACGGCGATTTTCCTGATTTAATTTTAATGGATGGCGGCGAAATTCAATTGCATGCGGCGCAAGAAGTGTTAGAGGATGAGCTTGGGTTAACAAATATACCAATTGCCGCAATGGTTAAAAATGATAAGCATAAGACGGCTGATCTAATCGATGGTGTGACTAATCAGATAGTTACTCTTGACAAACAGTCAGAGGGTTTCTTTTTAATACAACGCGTACAAGAAGAGGTACACCGATTTGCTATTAGTTTTCATCGTCAGTTACGTTCAAAAAACTCACTTGCTTCACGTTTAGACACGATACAAGGTGTTGGTCCGAAAACAAGACAAAAGCTTTTGCGAGAGTTTGGGTCGTTACCCAAAATTACCGCAGCAAGTGTTAGCGACTTAGTTGACATTGGTATTAATGAAAAATTAGCACGTGTGATTCATTTGTCGCTCTCGGCAGGTGATAATAGCTAAGATGGCTTATATATGTTAAACTAGAGTGTTAATTATTCGCAAGCTCTTCGTTGTAGAGCAGTAAAGGAGAAAAGGCGCCGCAGGATAGTCAGCTAAACGATTAAGTTAAATGTTAATTTTTTGGTTTACAAGCAAAGAATATATCTGCTCGCGCTCTATATAGATATGGCATTCGTAGATCAAGCACAAATAGAAGTAAAGGCCGGAAAAGGCGGTGACGGTATTGTTTCATTCCGTCATGAAAAATTCGTAGCAATGGGTGGACCGTTTGGTGGTGATGGTGGTCATGGTGGCTCAATCATCTTTAAAGTAGATGAAGGCCTGCGCACACTAATGGATTTTCGTTATAATCGGCATTTTAAAGCTCAACCAGGCGGTAATGGTGGCACGAAAGGGATGACCGGTGCTTCAGCTGATAACCGTGTCGTTAAGGTGCCACAAGGTACCACCGTTAGCGACGCTGATACAGGTGAAGTATTGGCTGACATGCTTGAAAACGGCCAAGAACTTGTGGTCGCTAAAGGTGGGCGTGGTGGACGTGGAAATATTCATTTTGCTACGCCAGCAAACCCAGCGCCAGAATTGTCAGAAAACGGTGAACCTGGCCAAATTAGGAATCTAAAGCTAGAGCTTAAGGTACTGGCTGATGTTGGTTTAGTTGGATTTCCTTCTGCCGGTAAATCAACGCTCCTGTCAGTTGTTTCAAATGCTAAACCAAAAGTAGCGGCTTATCATTTTACAACATTATCACCAAACATTGGTATGGTTCGTCTAGACGACGATCGTGATTTTGTTATGGCTGACTTGCCAGGATTAATTGAAGGGGCTTCTCAAGGTATCGGGCTGGGGTTCCAATTCTTACGTCATGTGGAACGAACTAAAGTTATTCTGCATCTAGTTGACATGTCAGGTATTGAGGGAACAGATCCCTACACACAATATCGTAAAATACTAGATGAGCTACAACAATATGATGAAACGATTTTAAACCGACCACAAATTGTTGTACCAACTAAGATGGACATGCCTGACTCTGAAGAAAATCTTGCCAAGTTTAGGGAAGAAGTTGCTACTGATTCTGGGTTACCCATCCAACCAGAAATTGTACCAATATCATCAATCACACGTGATGGTGTCAAGGACTTAATGCGTTTAACAGCAGATATGTTAGCTACAGCACCCGCGCCTGAAAGTTATCGACCAGAGACCAAAAATGATACATCTGAAAAGAGCTACACGTTCAAACCGGAAACACATGATTTCACAGTCGAGTGGATTGCGGATGAAGAACGTTGGTTGCTTAGCGGTGCTGAAATCGAGAAGTTATTCTTAATGACTAATATTCAGCGTGACGCAACAATTATGCGATTTGCTCGTCAACTACGTCATATGGGCGTTGATGATAAACTTCGTGAAGCTGGAGCTAAAGATGGTGACGATGTTCGCATCAATAATTCCGACTTCGTATTTGAATTTAGTGAATAAAATATTCTCAAAAAGGTTTGTCAACAAGACGAACCTTTTTTTTACAATTTTTAAAGAGCTATATCTGTTCTTGTGAAAATAATACCTTGTTGTATAAGCGATCTTCACAATTTTAAGGCTACTCAAATTTAATCAAGAGTGCTATGATGAAAATACTAAGATAAGGTGAGGCAAATGAATCATGTCAAATAAAAAATATGGTGCAGATATTGTTACCGATAGTTTAGTCAATCATGGTGTTGATTTAGTTTTTGGAATTCCAGGTGCTAAAATTGATCGTTTATTCGAAACATTAGAACATCCAGCCGAAGGTCAAAGAGTACCTAAATTAGTTGTTGCACGTCACGAACAAAATGCAGCTTTTATGGCACAGGCATTTGCTCGTATAACAGGAAAAACAGGTGTTGTTATTGCCACCTCAGGTCCTGGTGTCGGCAACTTAGCTACTGGATTAATGACAGCAACCGCTGAAAGCGATCCTATTGTAGCCATTGGTGGTCAAGTACCGAGAAATGATTTATATCGTTTGACTCATCAATCAACAAATTCAGTTGCATTGTTTAGTCCGATCACAAACCTCGCTTCAGAAATTCAAGATCCAAATAATATTTCAGAAATTATTGCTAATGCTTTTGCAGCCGCTAATGGCGCTAAAAAAGGTGCGACTTTTGTTTCATTGCCACAAGATGTAGACGATGCACAAGTAACTATTGAAGCACTTCCTAAAATTACCCCTGCACAGCAAGGCGCAGCCGCTATTAAGGATATTGATTGGTTAGCTGAACAAATTAAGGCTGCAAAATTACCGGTGTTGCTTGTGGGATCACGTGGATCTGATGATGCTACCGTTACTGCACTACACCAATTACTGAAACAAACAACTTTGCCAGTCGTTGAAACTTTCCAAGGTGCTGGTGTAATTTCACGTGAATTAGAACCGGAAACATTTTTCGGCCGTATTGGCCTATTCCGTAATCAAACTGGCGACAAACTGCTAAAGCAATCTGATTTAGTGATTACACTGGGTTATGACGCGATTGAATATGAGCCACGTAACTGGAACAAAGAAAACACTCTGAACATTGTCGCTTTGGATACAACACCGGTTCAAATTGATAATAATTTTGTACCGCAACGGCAGTTGGTCGGGGACTTAGCACAGAGCCTACGTTTGTTGATAGAACGTCTTAACGGATATGAATTGCCAACCACTAGCAAAGAAGTGCTAAAAAAATTGAAAGCAGATCTACGAGCATCTGACGAACCTTCTTATACCCCAGCACAAGGAAATTTGAACCATCCGTTGGATGTTATTAAGTCGATTCAAGCCCATGTGACAGATGATATGACAGTATCAACAGACATCGGTTCACACTATATTTGGATGGCACGTCATTTCAAGTCTTATGTTGCGCGTCACTACCTTATCTCTAATGGCATGCAAACACTTGGGGTAGGGTTACCTTGGGCTTTAGCGGCAGCAATGGTTCGTCCTAATGCCAAATCGGTATCAGTATCTGGTGATGGTGGTTTCTTCTTCTCAGCGATGGAATTAGAAACAGCAGTACGTTTAGGATTAAATACAGTCCACATCGTTTGGAATGATAATGCATATTACGATATGGTCAAGTTCCAAGAGGAAATGAAATACAACGGCCAGTCAGCAGGGGTTAAGTTTGGTAACATTGATTTGGTTAAGTATGCTGAAAGTTTTGGGGCCAAAGGCTTACGCGTTGAAACACCAGATGACCTTGATACTGTGCTAGACGAGGCATTTTCAACACAAGGACCTGTTGTTGTTGATATTCCGGTAGATTATTCACATAACTATGAGCTTGGTTCACAATTGATTGGTTCTGAAGGATAACATTATTACTAAGTTTTATAATTAAAAAGGAACAGGCGCAACATTAGCCTGTTCCTTTTTCTATATGTTAAACTGGTTTTTCTATAGTTCGTGTTAATAGGATGCTTTCAAAGACCACAAATACAATTAACTGAGGCCAAAAGGTAAGGCCAAGAATATTGTTTGTAAAGATATTAGTGAGTACGAAAGTGCAGCCGATATAACAAAAATAGTATAGCGACAATAATTTATAGGGGACACTAGAATTATTTGTTAAACGAGGCAACTGAAGTAAATAAATTAATGCAATTAGGGTTGTAATGATTATCATAAATCGGAATCTTATACTACTTTGGGGATGAAAATACCAAAAATCAACATGACCTATAATTGCGATAAAAATAATGAAAAATAGATCATAAAGTCTTTTTGACCTTGGTCGGCCACCATCCCAATTATCTAATAGATTATTAAACATACGTAAACCTCTAACCTAGTGTATCACTTATTCGAAGTTTGGGTAGGATGCAGGAACTTATGCCCAATCACCTGAACGGAATACTGGTACAACCTCACCATCTTGAGTGACACCATCAATGTCCATATCATTTGATCCAATCATAAAGTCAACATGTTCATCTGAAATATTCCATCCGCGCTTCGCTAAATTCTCCGGTTTTTCTGTTTTCCCACCTGAAATATTAGAAGCATAAGCAGCACCGATGGCCAAATGATCGGAAGCATTTTCATCAAAGAGGGTATTGTAGAATAAAATACCACTTTGTGCAATTGGTGAAGGGTCGGGTACTAGAGAAACTTCACCTAGTGATTTAGACCCTTCGTCAGTATTGATGATTTTTTCTAATACATCTAATCCAGAAGTAGCTTGTGCTTTGACAATGCGACCGTCTTCAAAATCTAATTCAATATTTTCAATGACATTACCTTGATAAGACAGTGGAAGCGTTGCTGCCACATGACCATGGATATTACGGTTATCTGGTGCTGTAAAGACTTCCTCAGTCGGCATGTTTGGAATGAAGATGTTGCCGGCTTTATCTTGGGAGTAAGCAGCCTCCCAGACATGACCTTCAGCTAATCCAATTGTGAAAGCAGATTTTGCGTTTTTGTAATGTAGTTCTTTGAAATTTTGTTCGTTTAACCAATCGGCTTTGTTTTTGAGTTTGTTGATGTGTAGATCCCAGTTATCCACTGCATCACTATCATCATCAATACGCACATCTTTGAGAATTTCTTCCCACAAGCGGTTCACTGCATCTTGTCCTTTTAAATCTGGGAATACTTTTTCTGCCCATTCTTGACCAGCTGCTGCCACAACAAGCCATGAGATATCATCTTTCATCGTTGCTTCACGAACGCGGAATAATGCTTTTTGATTGGCTTTTGTCAATGTAGCTAATCTTTCTGCATCAACGTCAGCCAAACCATCAGGATCCTGTGAAATTAATGAAATGCGGGAGGCGTATTTGTCCATTAATTCATTTGCTTTAGTTACCTGATAATTTGGTACTTCCTTCAGACGGTCTAGCGACGTATGATTTAGAAATTCTTTGGCGATCGTTTGATCTGACCATTCCATAACAACCTCGTGAGCACCTGCTTTATAAGCTTCGGCAACAATTTTACGAGCAAAATAAGCTTCGTCAACTGCTGCGTAAAGGATTATTGTTTGTCCTGGTTGGACGTTAACCCCTTTTTTTACGATGAGTTCAGCGTACTTGTTGAGTTTTGTTTCTAAAGACATGTTTTCTCTCCGTATGAGTAAATTTAGTTTGTCTGTCAATTTTCCCATTAATGCACCATGTTAGCAAGTTTTTTGTTATTGATTTATCATTTTCGTAAGGCATGTTAATAGGCGTAAGTATCTATTTTCTTGTATAATAATAGTATGGAAAATGTATTTGCAAGTGCCTCACAATATAAAACTAAAAAATTACTAACATTTACTTCTTGGCTATTGATTCTGTCTGGTATTGTTTGTTCATTTACTGTCTGGGTTTTTGCGAAACCAGTGGTGACACAAACAAATACAATTCCTAGCGGCTTTTCAGTGCAGGGTGTGTCAATTAACCAAACATCTAACTATGTTGATTTTAATAATCTAGCAAGTAATGGTGTGAGCTTTGTTTATATGCGCACGACATCTGGTAGTTCGGTCATGGATGGTGGTTATAAATCGAGTTTTTCCCGCGCTAAATCAGCCCATTTGAAAGTTGGGACCATTCATGTTTATGATGCGAGCGTCACAGCAGCGACACAAGCACAATACTATATTGACAATGTGGGAAACAATATTGGTGAGCTGCCAATTGCAATTTCAGTGACTGCTGATCAGATTAGTACGGCAACATCCAAGCAACGTTTAGCATCGCTAGTCCAAATACTAGCTTCGCACTATAATCATGACATGATTATTTATACGACACCAAATGTTCAAAAGAAGTTGTCGTCCACAATATCCAAAACAAAATATTGGTTGATTGAAGACAATACAAAAAATACAGACAGCAAGAACTTATTTATTCAATATGATGAAGATCAAACAATTGGATCAGGGTTGAAGGCAATTAAAATGCCAACGACAGTGTTTAATGGCACGCAAAAACAATTTGAGGTGTACAAATGATTAAATTGGGTATTATTGGTACAAGCTGGATCACAGCAATGCTCATTGATGCAGCAATAAAAACAAAAGCGTATGATTTAACAACAGTCTATTCACGTTCACAAGCTAGTGGTGAAAAATTTTTAGCATCATTAGACCTTGATACAGACAATGTTGATGTAGTTACTACTTTAAGTGATTTATATCAAAATATTGATGTGGTTTATATAGCATCACCGAACGCTTTGCATTTTGAACAGGCTAAGGTAGCCATTCAGTCCGGCGTTCACGTGATTGTTGAAAAACCTTCGTTTAGTAACCCAACAGAGTTTGAAAAAATAGAATCTCTGCTAGCAACACATCCAGATGTGCGTTTATTTGAGGCTGCTCGCCATGTTCATCAACCAAATTTCAAGGCCATTCAGGAAACAGTCGCTAAGATGGATCAGTTACAAGGGGCAACGCTAGTTTATCAAAAGTACTCATCCCGTTATGATGCTTACTTAGCTGGGCAGGAGCCAAATGTTCTGACGAAAGAGTTTAGTGCTGGTGCGTTATATGATTTGGGCGTCTATCCAATTTACGCAGCGTTGGCTGTTTATGGTGCGCCTAATGCCGTACAGTATTTACCTAGACTATTACGCAACGGGGCCGATGGTAGTGGTGTAGCCAATCTATTTTACGACAATTTTAATGTAACTGTTATCTTCGGTAAAACTTCAAATTCGTATTTACCAAGCGAGTTTTATGGATTAAAGGATACAATTAGTGTCAGCAATATTGCAGAGCTTGAAAAGGTTACTTATTATGATGGTGAAGGAAACAATAATCATTTAGGAGATGTACCCGAAGAAAATCCCATGATTCGTGAGAGTCAGGATTTTGCAAATATTATTAACGACCCAACTAAAAATCACGCTGAATATAGTCAGTGGTTTCAGTTGGCGAAGCAAGTGAACCAGACATTGTTTGACTTGCGTCAATCTGCAGGCATTGAGTTTCCTGCAGATATAAAGGAATAAAATGAAACCTGAACTTTTAGAAAAATTTAACGCCTCTTTTGATACACCAACGCCTATACAAAGTGCTGTTTGGCAACGCTTGACGGATGGCGATTCAATATTTGGTTTAGCACCAACTGGAACTGGTAAGACATTAGCTTTTGTATTACCAGTTTTATCTCGTATTGACACGAACTTGAAACGTACACAAGTATTGATCCTAGCGCCCAGCCAAGAATTGGCCATGCAAACAACACAGGTCGCTCGAGAATGGGGGAATGTTGTTGGTGCAAGTGTAGCTAGTTTAATTGGTGGCGCAAATGGCCGTCGACAAGCTGATAAAATCAAGAAAGACAAGCCGCACATTGTAGTTGGCACTTTGGGTCGTGTGCTGACAATGGTAGACGGTGGCGTACTAAAATTAGATCATATTGCAACCGTTATTTTTGATGAGGCTGATGCAATGTTAACTGAGGAACGTCATGACAGTTTACAGGAGCTAGCAGATAAGTTGCCTTCACATATTCAATTAGGATTGTTTTCAGCAACTTCTGGTGTGGATCTAAACTATGTCAGCGACACGTTTGAACAAAAAGTGCATCCGATTTCTGTAGGAACAGATGCGCCGGTATCTATTAAGCATGAATTCCAGTACGTGGATCAACGTGCAAAAGAAAAAGTATTAATACAATTAGCCCGAAATAATCAACAGGCTTTGGTATTCTTTAATACAATCAGTGCTTTAGTGAATATGCAAGCTACCTTGCGACACGCTCATGTGAGTGTTATGAGCATCGGTAGTAATGACAAGCGCCAAGTGCAACGTGCAGACGCTTTGCGTTTATTCAAAAAAGGGGAAGTAACTTTATTGTTAGTAACTGATGTTGCGGCGCGAGGATTAGATATTGAAGATCTCCCATTAGTAGTGAACGCACAATTGCCACAACGTAAGAAAACCTATGTCCACAGGACGGGACGAACAGGACGTATGGGAAAAATAGGTCGTATATTGAATCTTGGTAACGATCATGACATTCGTGACCTGAAAAGAGAATTAGGGGATAGCTTTAATCTAGACAAAGCAGAAAACTTGTTTGAAAAAAGTATAAAGTCCCAAGAAAAGACTGTCACAAAAGATACAAACACAAATGATGTTTCATCTGTCTCTAAAGCCAAAAAGTCCTCAAGTGCCGCTCCTTTGGTAACAAAAAAAGAAGTTATAGTTGAGCCTACCACAAAAGTTAAAAAGAAGAAACGTGCAAAAAGTTCCAAAGATAAGGGAAAACCAAAGTGGGCTAAGAACGGGAAAACGAAGTGATTGGGTTAGCTTGATACTTGGTTATTTGCGTGACAATATGATATAAAGTTAAAAGCGCACACAATATTTGATTGGGTGCGCTTTAGTGCCTGTGTGTTAAAATAATGTAATATAGAAATAATGCAAGGCAAATTTATAAAATCAAGCTATAAAACAATTAGTCTTGTTTTACAAGACAGCAGGAGGGAAGATGCCAGAACTACCAGAAGTTGAAACAGTCAGACGTGGGCTTGAAAAACTAATTATTGGCAGCAAAATTATTGATGTACAGTTACCTTACCCAAAAGTTATTACTGGTGATGGGCAGCAGTTTATCACCGGTGTCATGAACACAGAATTTAAACAAATTGATCGTCGTGGCAAATATTTATTACTACGTTTAGCGAATAATCATACGATTGTTTCGCACCTACGAATGGAAGGACAATATTCAGTAGAGTCCCTTGAGACGGTCCCTTATAAACATACAGAGATTGTCTTTGAATTATCTGATAAGCGAGCTTTGTTTTACAATGACACGAGACGCTTTGGGCGCATGGCGTTGACCACAACTGGTTTTGAAAACACAGAAGTGCCTTCGTTGTCCAAATTAGGACCAGAACCGACAGAGGAGCAGCTGACTTTATCTTATATGAAGGCCATTTTCTCAAAGTCTAGAAGGCCTGTTAAAACATTTTTATTGGATCAAACACAAATAGCTGGTATTGGCAATATTTATGCTGATGAGGTTCTGTGGCAAAGCAAAATTCATCCCAAAACGCCGGCCAATGTACTAGATGAAGTTCAACTGAGTGTTCTTAGAGCAAACATCATTTCAGAAATTAAACGAGCGATTAAGCATCACGGTACAACAGTGCATAGTTTTAGTAATGTTTTTGGTGAGGTGGGCAAGTTTCAAAATGAATTACAGGCTTATGGGCATGCTGGCGAACCATGTTTACGTTGCAATACGCCAATGGTTAAAATAAAAGTTGGTCAACGTGGCACGACATTTTGTCCATTTTGTCAAGTGGAGAAGGATTAATATGAATCAAGAACCAATAAGTATTATTGACGTCAAACGCGACGCAAAGAAATTGATGAAGGGTCGACTAGGAACAGCTATCAAAATTAATATTATCGCGATTATTGTGACAGTGACGACCTTATCAATGATGACTTTCACAGTGTATGCGATGATCAAAGACACCAATCTAATGTCTAGCGCTGATGTTTCTTCAACAACAACATCTCTAGGTCTGAATCCGAGCGAAGTAATTGTTTCAGTATTTCAAGATGCAGCTGGGCTAACATTTATGTGGTCTGTTTCTTGGACAATTATTGATTGGTTTAATAATCCTAAAAAGAATCCAAGATTCATTCAAACTTTTCAAATATTTAATAATGGTAAATTTGCGCAAAGTCTGCTATTAGCCGTCGTGCAGTCCATGCTGACTTTTCTTTGGACGATGCTGTTTACAATTCCCGGATTGATTAAGCATTATTCCTACGCTCAAACGTATTTTAGTTATAAACTAGATTTGGATGCTGGAAAACAAGCCAATGCATTGACAGATTATATTACACGTAGCCGAAAAATAATGAATGGCCGTAAGTGGGAATTATTTTTATTAGACTTGAGTTTTATTGGTTGGCATTTATTAGGAATATTGACAGCTGGCTTGGCTTACATTTATGTTATTCCTTATCTGAATGCTACTAAGGTAGCTTATTCACGTCGGTTATTTAAGCTAAATAATGAAGTAAGCGAGGAACAGTAAATGTTGACAATTGGTTTAACAGGTGGAATTGCTACAGGGAAATCAACAGTTAGCGCTTTGTTGCGTCAAGCAGGTTTTCCAATTGTTGACGCAGATATAGTGGCTCGTGAAGTTGTTGAGCCAGGAACACCAACGCTTGAGAAAATTAAATTAGCGTTTGGTCCAGGGATAATTGACAATGGCGTATTAGATCGACGTAAGCTTGGTCAAATTGTCTTTGAAGATGGTGCCCAATTAAAAAAATTAAATGATATTATGCAACCAGCCATTAGCAGTGCTATGGCAGATAAAATTAATTTTTGGCGTTTACAAAATGTGCCAATATTAGTCCTGGATGTGCCATTGTTATTTGAACGAGACTATGATAAAAATAAGTCAGTAGATAAAATAATTGTTGTTACTGCTAGCAAAGAAATCCAATTATTTCGTTTGGAAAATCGTGATCAACTTAGTAATATGGAGGCACGTAATCGTGTAAAGGCACAGTTACCAATGTCGCAGAAAATTGCGAGAGCTGATTATGTTATAGACAATAATGGCCGTATCGAAGAGCTACAGGAACAAGTTACAGTTTTAATCAAAAAAATAAAGGAGATCGCGTCAACGCATGATGCAAAATGATGGCACAATTGAGTTTCACGCTAAGGCTGGTGTTTTTGTGCAGTCAAACACACCAATCACATTGACTGATTTAGATCGTGCTTTTGATTTATACACGCCGTTTATTGGTGCAACTGGATATGCATTGTACCATATGTTGGTAAGAGAATTACCCTACAATACACGACTAGATGCACGTGAAGATCATAATTTTATTTTAGATAGTCTGAATGTCAGTTTACCCGATTTTGTTAAGGTTCGTCGTCGTTTAGAAGCGGTTGGCCTATTGACGACACTTTATACGGAAGATGCTTTGGGAGAAATTTATACGTATCAATTATTTGCTCCGCTTGACGTTGACAGTTTTTTCAAAGAAAAATTATTGGCCGGACTATTGTTTAAATATGTTGGGGAAGAACGTTATTTAACACTCCAGAAACGATATGCTACACAAGGACAACCAAACGTGAAGGGTGATAATATATCCGCCAAGTTTTTACAGGTCTTCAAGCACGACACAGCTACCTCATTACCAACAGTTGAAGTAAAAGCAAGTCATGGCAAAATTGAAATAGAAGATGACTTTAATTTTGAAAACTTTACCGGCTTAGTGAGAGGTACAACAATAGAAAAGTTGGCACAACATCGTGATTTCTTAGTATCGATGCACGTGATCTACGGTGTTGATGAGGTGACGCTGGCTGGCTACACCTCCCAGGCAATCTCATTAGATACGCATGATGTTGACGAAAAGATTTTGCAGCAAGTTATGCGTCAGAATCGTACAACCGTCGTTGCAGAGCCGGTGGTCTCACAGCCAGTACAACAAAACCGTTCCAGAGAAATGTTACAATTAGTTCAAGATGCAAAAACATTAGCGCCTAATGCCTTTATTGAAGATGTTAAGTTTAAAAAAGGTGGCGGATTTGTGACACGAAATGAATATTATTTCATCAGTAAAATGATCAAAGATGTGCGCCTCAAAGCAGAGGTTGTCAACATGTTGGTTTGGTACGAGTTGGGTAAACGAAATCGTGATACTGTCAATGTTGATACAGCGGAAACAATTGCTAATTCATGGTTGAAAATGCATGTGAATTCGGCTGAAGCAGCACTAGATGCAATTGAAAAATATCAACCTAGTCGCCCTACAAAGCGAAACTATACCAAAAAAGTGACGCGTGTCGAACCAAAAATGCCTTCTGATACTTCCCAAAATAAGCCAGCAACTTCTGTGGATGAAGTAGCGGAAGCCTTAGCTGAACTAAAAAAGTTGAATATTAAGACTAAGAATTGAGATTAATATGCAGAATTTATCTGAAGTACTCAAGCAATTTCAGCAACAATATGCTAATAAAGCTAATTTATCGGATATTATTGAATCCATTGGAAAGGATCAAGATATACGTTCTTTTTGGAATGAGCATCAAGATGAATTGAACTCAGATGCTTTTCAACTTAAAATGGGTGATCTGTATGAGTACATTCAACAAAAGAAAAGAATTGCAGCTGGGGAAAAAGTTCTCTATCCAGGATATTATCCACAGTTAACGATTGAAAAAGGTTATCCAATAGTTCATTATGTTGCTGATGAAAAAACACGCAAACAATTAATGCAACGTGAAAAACTGACTTTGTACAAAATGCCAAAATCTGTTCGTTCAGCAGATTGGAGCACTATCGGGCAGGAAATCATTGATCATGCCCAAGAGGAACAGGGTAAAACGGAAGCATTTGTTTCGCTCAATAAAATTCTAAAAAGCTTAACTAGTACGGTCCAAAACAACTTTGTTCAAGGTATTTATTTATACGGTGATTTTGGCGTAGGTAAAACATATATGATGGGGGCTCTTGCTAACGCATTGGCCGTTAATAACATAGGCGTTATGTTATTACATTTCCCTTCATTTATTAGTGATTTGAAGGCAACATTTGATCATAAAAATGAATCTTTGGATGAATTATTAAGTAAGGCAAAAAGTGTTTCTGTGTTAATTCTTGACGATGTTGGCGCAGATACGTTGACAGCGTGGAGCCGAGATTCGATTCTTGGTATTATTTTGGAATACCGTATGCAAAATGAGTTAACAACTTTTTTTACCTCTAATTTTGATGCGAATGGGTTTGAACAATATCTGTCGCAAACTAGGGAAGGTAATGAACCTATTAAAGCTGCTAGACTCATGCAAAGAGTGAAGTTTCTAGCTAAGCCGGTCCAAATGACAGGAAAAAATAAACGGTTAGAAAATTGATATTCCTAAAAAAAACAAAAAATTATTGGTTTGTGGCCATTGCCGTAATTGCTGCTTGGTTTCTATTGAGATCTGATTCATTTTTGTATCAAGAGCCAGTAGGGCAGGTTACGCATGTCAAAGTTCAGTCCAAACAAAAAACGACAGATGAGCATAATAATACAGATAATATTTATCATCAACAATTAACGGTTAAACTGTTAAACAGAAACAAAATCATTAAGTTGACAAATCAATACACCGATTCGCAAACTGTGACACATAAGTACAAAGTTGGAGACCAGCTATTATTAACAGGGCATGCGGGACATTTTCGCATTATATCTCTTAAACGTGACGCAGTCATCGGATCTTTAGTTGTTTTACTATTAGGGCTGTTATTGATTTACGGAAAATGGCGTGCGACGTCATGGCTAACCCTCAGCCTTGTCGCTAATGTGATTCTTTTTGCAATTGCATTATATATAGATGTTCATCTTAAAAATCCGAATGTCATTTTGATTTTTAGTATTTTAGCTATCGTTGTAGCCTCACTGAGTTTGGTATTAGTATTGGGCAGAACCCTTCAGATGGTGGTGACGCTTTTGGCAACTCTTTTATCAACGGTCCTTACGATGTTCATCATGTTTGCTGCCCTTAAAATTACAGGTAATGAAGGTGTTCATTTTGAAACAATGTCGTATGTAACGCAAGTGCCAGTGACTTTGTTTATCGCCCAAACGATTATTGGTGTTCTAGGAGCGGTTATGGATGAAGCTGCAGATATTGTTGCTGCGTTATTTGGTCTGCGTCGTGAAAAAATCGAGCGACACTTCAAGGATTATTGGCATGCGGGAATGAATGTTGGGCGCGATATTATGGGTACATTAATTAATGTACTATTCATGATTTTCATTGCGGAAACAATGCCGATGGTTTTTTTGATGCTACGAAATGGCAATAATTGGCCCTATATACTTGACCAAATTATGAACCTAGGTATTTTACAGACAGTTATTTCTGGAATCGGCATTGTATTAGCTGTCCCTGTCACTAGTGCTTTGGTTGGCTGGATTGCTGAGCGATACAAGGTGGTGGACTAATGAATGCAATTGGATTATTAATAATTATTTTATTTATTTTAATGGTATTTGTTGGCGGTGTTCAGGGAATGAAAGCTTTTGTAGGCTTGGTGTTGAACTTTATCGTCATTTTCATTTTAATGATTTTAATCAATTGGCAATTTAATGCTTACATTGTTACGGCTTTAATGAGTGTCATTATTTTGGCTCTTGCAATTTATTTAGGTGCAGAAAATCAATTTGTGACTAATACAGCTTTTAAGACAAGCTTGATAGTTGTGTCAATTTTGATGGTAGTGGCGATTTTGGTTCAGCATTTAGGCCAGTTTCAAGGATTCGCAACCGAAAATTCGGAAGAACTGGAAGGCTTATCGTTGAATGTCGGTCTTCCTTTCACAAAGGTCGCTGTAATTGTAATGGTTATATCCATTTTAGGGGCTGTTGCTGAAGCCGCAATGGCTATTGTGGCGGACTTGAATGAGGTTATAGAGCGCACACCAAATTTGAGCAAAAAAAGTCTATATGCGCATGCACATATTATCGGTGGGCAAATATTAGGTACAGCTATTAACACACTTTTCTTTGGGGTTTTAGGGGCCAATCTACCGCTTTTAATCTGGTTTATTCGCTTACGATATTCAATCGCAATGTTTTTTAATGCAAAGTTATTAATGATGGAAGTTGTTACAATGTTGTTGGGTATGCTAGGAATTTTGATGAGTATCTGGGTAGCTAGTCGATTAGTTGTACATGAATATGTGAAAATACAAAGCAAAAATATGAGAAAAGGAGAATGAAGTCCACTTCTAAGACTTCATTATTAAAAATTAATTCACTATGAAAGAAACTTTTGATTTAATTGAACGAATCACACGTAATGACGGCAGTTCTTATTTTGAACTAGGAAACATCCCTCATAATGGTCGTGCTGAGTATGCGGCTGAACACGGGTTTATTCAAAGTGTTCAGATTTTGAAAGTGAACATACCACGCTCCACTCACGTAGAAAAAGTGGAAGAGTATATTAATTCACACTATAAACTATTGCCTCTGGAATATGATGGCTGGGAAGAATGGGTTAAGACACCTGAAATTGAAGAAGAGTTACAAAGAATACTTTTGGATAATCGGTTGGGCTAACTGCAAACCGTGTTTAAAGACCGATTAGTAACAATGTATATGAAAAGTAACCAAAATGTTGTAATTTTGATCAATTTTATATATAATTAAGAGCGTTGTTGTTTGATGTGACAACGCAAATAAGTTTGGTAGTGTAGCCAAGTGGTAAGGCAACGGTCTGCAAAACCGTGATCGCCGGTTCGACTCCGGTTACTACCTTCTAAATATGATAAACGCTGTAAAATTTTATGGATGCTAGTTTAATTGAACAAGCTGACATTATAATTTTAGCAGTGTTTTTTATATAAGAAATAGTTATGATTGAAGATTTTGCCTGCAAGCGAATAAAAAGCTATTTGGTGAAAAAATAGATAACATGAAAAATATTGTTGATGTCTTTCAACCATTGAATTGATGTTAGCGTTTGACGAGCAAATACAGGCAGACACTGCCAACTATTTTTTTAAAAATGAAGTCAAGAAATGATATAGATAGCATTGCTCTGCTGTTGCTGTTGCCACGCTATCGGTACTTTTTTATATGTTATAATATTCAAGATGATAACCCTAAATGACAATGTGAATATTTTGCCAGGTGTAGGTCCTAAGCGCCTAGATGCGTTACATGAAATTGGTATTTTTACCATTGAGGATTTAATCAATTATTTTCCATTTCGTTATGAAGACTTAGGAGAACGGCTACCCTCTGAAACATTGGATGGAGAAAAGGCTACTTTTAAGGGAATTGTGAGTACACCCGCTGTTGTGACTCGTTTTGGCAAACGATCTCAAACACGTTTTGGACTAATGATAGAGCATGAAAATGTGCGTGTATCATTCTTTAATCAGCCATGGATTGCTCAAAATGTCGAGGTTGGCCAAGAAGTTGCTGTTTATGGTACTTATGATGCTGCTAAAGCGTCCTTGACAGGAATGAAAGTGATCTCCAAGGCTTCCAATGAACTTGACCCAATTTACCCTTCGTCAAAACAAATAAGCGCTAAAACAATACGTCATTTGATAGAAATTGCGTGGGCCGATGTACGTGGTACAGTTGGCTCGTTAGTGCCCGATAAAATTCGTCAAAAATACCGTTTACTAGACAGAAATACGCAAATTGAAAATATGCATTTTCCCGCTGACATGGAGCAAGCTAAATTAGCACGCCGAAGTATAGCTTTTGAGGAATTTTTTATATTTCAAATGAGATTACAATTGCTCAAATTAGCTGATAAGAACTTTTCCGGTGAAGGTATTAATTATGATAGTAAAGCGCTAAACAAATTTGAAGCTGGCTTACCTTTCACATTGACGGGGGCACAACAAAAAGTTGTTTCTGAAATTTTGAAAGATCAAAAACGTCCAGTTCACATGAACCGCTTATTACAAGGTGATGTAGGTTCTGGTAAAACGGTAGTTGCAGCAATTGCATTATATGCTGTTGTCACCGCAGGAATGCAAGCTGCATTGATGGCGCCGACTGAAATTTTGGCTCAGCAACACGCCATTAATTTAGCTTCAATGTTTGAAAAATCAGGCGTTGACATTCGTATTGAACTATTGACCAGTGGTATGAAAGCTGCGGCTCGACGTCAACTATTAGAAGATTTAGCTGACGGAACAATAGATATCTTAGTTGGCACACATGCGTTGTTACAACCGGATGTAATGTTTCATCACCTAGGTTTAGCAGTGATTGACGAACAACATCGATTTGGTGTCAATCAACGTGCAAAATTACGTGAAAATGGTGTGAATCCTGATATACTAGCAATGACGGCCACGCCAATTCCTCGTACCTTATCTATCACTGCCTATGGAGAAATGGATGTATCAATAATTGATCAACTACCCAATGGTCGCAAGCAAATTCAGACACGAAAGATTAGTCATAATCAAATTGACTCGGCAATTAATTTTCTTAAACAACAACTCTCAGAGGGCGCGCAAGCATATGTTGTGACGCCTCTGATTGAAGAGTCAGAAGCATTAGATGTGCAGAATGCGCAAGCAATGTATGAAGCATTACAACTTGAACTGCCAAATGACACAATTGGCTTACTTCATGGTCGGCTCTCGAACGACGAAAAAAAAGCTTTGATGGCCGACTTTAAAAGAAACAAAATTCAGGTTTTAGTTGCTACTACAGTCATTGAAGTGGGTGTTGATGTACCCAATGCTAGTATCATGTTAATTATGGACGCAGATCGATTTGGATTGGCACAATTACACCAATTGCGCGGTCGAGTTGGTCGTGGTACGAGACAATCGTACACGATTTTAGTCGCAGATCCAAAGACCGATTATGGCCGTGCTAGGCTTGATGCAATGGTTGAGACAACAGATGGTTTTCTCTTAGCGCAAAAAGACCTAGAACTACGCGGTTCTGGCGATATATTAGGAACCAAACAGTCTGGTGTACCAGAATTTGCCGTTGGGGATCCGATTAAAGACTTGAAAATGATGGAAGTCGCTCAGCAAGAAGCAATTAGTATGGTTAGTACTGACGATTGGGATAAATCCTCTGAAAATCAGGAACTAGTGGATTACTTATCAAGAACAATGGCGCATTATCGGCACTTAGATTAAGCAGTGTTGGCGTAAGAATAGAGATTAAAAATGGAAAGGAACGTGTTCAGCTAATATTAGTTGACACATTTAAAAAATATGAAAATCGCAATAGATGCAATGGGTGGCGATTACGCACCGATGGAAATAGTCAAGGGTGTAGAAATAGCTCGTGATCGTTATCCAGATATTGAATTTTTACTCTTTGGAACAAGTGAACAGGTTAAGCCACTTGTAAAGGATTGGTCACATATTACCTTAATTCCCACAACTGAAGTTATTGAGATGGGTGATGAGCCGGTTAAAGCAATGCGACGTAAAAAAGACTCATCAATGGTTCGTGCCGCAAATGCCGTTAAAGCTGGCGATGCCGATGCTTTATTTAGTGCTGGAAATACAGGGGCCCTACTATCAAGTGCTATTTTCTTGATTGGTCGTATCAAAGGTGTTGACCGTCCAGCTTTGGCCACCGCTTTACCAAGCTTTGCTGGTGAAAATGATCAATTTGTATTTATGGATTTGGGTGCAAATGCTGAAAGTAAAGCCTCACATTTATATCAATACGGAATATTAGGGAGCTTTTATGCTTCTCATGTTTTAGGAATTAATGATGCACGAGTGCGTTTATTGAACAATGGTGCAGAAGAGGATAAAGGGGATGAGGTTCATAAAATAGCGCATCAGCTGATGAAAAACTCACAATCTTTTAATTTTTTGGGTAATGTGGAAGCACGTGAATTATTAGAAGGAACTGCAGACGTAGTGGTAGCTGATGGCTTTTCGGGTAATGCAGCATTGAAAGCAACGGAAGGCACTGCATTGATGATGTTGAAGCAAATTAAGCAGGCTATTATGCAAACAGGGCTTCGTGGTAAGATGGGCGGTCTCTTGTTAAAGCCAGCTTTCAAAGATATTCAAAAGAAGTTGGACTATAATGAAGCTGGTGGTGCAGTAATCTTAGGTGTTAATGCGCCTGTCGTTAAAACGCATGGTTCTGCCAAAGCTAATGCAGTTGCTAATACAATGGGACAGATTAAAAAAATGATTGAAAAAAATCTAGTGCCAGATATTCGAACATACATTGCAGACCATAAGGATGAGTTGCAAGCTGCGAAGAATGAATTGCAGTCACAAATTAGTGAATAAGTTATGGTATAATAGTTCTTTAGATTAAAGATTCTGGGAGTAATTACTGATGGCAATGGAAAAAGAAGCAATTTATAATATGATGGCGGATGAAATTGCAGAACGATTTAATGTGAAAAGAGATACCATTACGCCGGATTTGAATTTTTTGACAGATATCGATGCGGATTCTATCGACTTTGTTGAGCTGGTATTAGAAGTAGAAGATATGTTTAATGTCGAAATTTCTGATGATGATGCTGAAAATTTGGTTACGTTGCAACAGACAGTCGACTACATTGTTGAACACCAAAATTAAATGTTTAAATACTTTGTGTCATTCATTGGACTAACAAACATTTACAATATAGATACCTTTTAATGATTGCAGGCATTGTACTGAATCATGATATATTTTTGTTAAAGTAAGTCCTCACAAATTGTTATTTGTTTGGGGACTTTTTGTATGGTTGGCCAAAATATTAATTGAAACGATGTGTTAAAATGACAGATAACGAATTACAAAATCTTGTTGAGAAAATATCATTTGATAGTTTTGATCGTCCATTTCAACATCATGCAACATTCAATAGTCATCTACGAACAACAGGTGGTCGCTATCTTTTGAAAACACATGATTTAGAATTCAATCCTAAAATGGTTACATTAGAAGACTTTAACAAAATTATCAAGCATGAATTGGTACACTATCATCTACATTTAAGTCATCAAGGGTACCAACACAAGGATAGCGATTTTAAACAATTATTAGTACGTGTGGGCGGTATTCGATATGCACCTGATATTGGTGAAAGACAATCATCTAAGTGTCAGTGGTTATATCGTTGTGAAAATGGGCATGATATTATTCGAAAACGCCGATTTCAAACTGAACGCTATCGATGTGGTCAGTGTCAAGCACGGATAAAATTTATTGGTAAATTATCGAATAAATAAACTGTTTTGTTATAATGAATGTACAAACACAATTGGAGATTATAATGATAAAATTGATTCTTTCAGATTTAGATGAAACGTTGCTCGATGATGATGGTACGATTAATTCTCAAAATGTCACTGCTGTTCAAAAATTTGTGAAAAATGGCGGCTATTTTGTTCCTAATACTGGGCGTTCTTATAAGTCTGTTTTTGGTACATTAAAGGATCTAGGCTTAAACAAGCAAAACAAACAGTACGTGGTTTCATACAACGGTGGTGCAATCGTGGAAATCCATGAAGATGGTGGCGAAAAGATTATTGTCCAACACGGCATGGATTTAGAATTAGCCAAGAAAATTTTCTCTCTTGGCCAGATTCAGGCGGACATTGATACACACATCTACACGATAGATACACTATTCATTTATAATATTTCAAAAAATGATGAACAATATATGAGAGAACGTAGTGTGCCATATCAAGAAATGGCCAACGATAAGTTAGATTTTCTTTCGAATGAAAAAACGATAATGAAAGTTATTTTTGAACATCATGATCCAGATGTATTACAAAAAATTGCTGACACGGTTAATGCTCAGCTTGCTGATAGGGTATTGACAACATTCAGTTCCAATCGTTATGTTGAGTTCAATCCCAAGGGGAGTGACAAGGGTTCTGCCGGATTAGAATTAGCTGACATGCTGGGAATATCACGAAACGAAGTTGCTGCGTTGGGTGATAATTTGAATGATGCAGCTCAAATCAAAGCCGCAGGCGTAGGTGTTGCCGTGGCAAATGCTAAACCGGAAATTAAAGAAATGGCTGACTTGGTATTGTCAAAAACAAATAATGAAGGCGCGGTTGCGGAATTCATTAATGAACATACAGGAAAATAAATGGGTAATTTAATTACGAGAATCATACTGTCGGTTGTTAGTTTCGCACTTTTTGTCGTAATATTCTTGTTGAGTGACCAACAAAACTGGCCATTATGGGTAACGATAACGCTTGTTGCTGTTTTGTTCATCGTGTTTAACATTTGTTTTGTATGGCTGTATTGGCAAAAGAAAAAGCGCACACTGGATGAGGATGACGATGCTTGAAACGACAAATGAAGTAAGACCAAAATCTTTACTGCTTAGAATAATCAATGTTGTTTTTACGCTATTTTTAATAGTTGTGGCACCCATCCCTTTGGTCCTTGCTACAAAAACAGATAATATATTTTTACAAATATTGTGTGCCGCAACAATGTTCATTTTTTATATAGGCATTGGGTTCTATGCTTATAGACTACTAAGAAAAAATGTATCTGGCCCAGTCTTTACCAAACCAGATATTCGAAACTGGCGAGGCCTCTGGTGGCTAGTAGGTATGTGGTTTGTTATGATAGCCATCGAGATGATACTAGCTCAATTACGGGTTCAACTAACAGGGGTTACCACAACCGAAAATCAAGAGGCTATTAATGAGCTAACTTCAAATTTAAATGTGACAATGGTTGCTATGGTAATTTATGGTACGTTTTTAGCACCTGTAGTTGAAGAATTAGTTTTTCGTGGGCTTATTTTAAATTATTTTTTCCGCAAAAGTTGGTGGTGGGCAAATATTATTTTGTCGGGGGCAGTTTTTGCACTGCCACACATGGATACGATTCCCACTAATCTCGCCGACACCTTAAGTTATGTGATATACGCTAGCATGGGGATGGTGCTCGCCTACATTTACAAAAAAACTGGTGATTTGAAAAATAGTATTGCCGTTCATATGTTGAATAATGGTATAACAATGATACCATTGCTAGTTGTAGCAATTATGAATGCTATATAATAAAAGACCAATGACTTAAGTCATTGGTCTTTTATTTATTTCAGAATTGTAGTAGTTCTTTGGTTGTGTGTGTATAAGGAATGAAACCTTCTTTACTCATATAACCACTATCTTCAATACGGACACCAGCAACACCTGGAACGTAGATACCAGGTTCAATAGAAAAGACCATGCCTTCTTCAAGAATCATATCATTTCCCGCCATGATTGAAGGAAACTCATGTACTGATGAGCCTAAGCCATGTCCGAGTCGATGATTAAAATATTGACCATAGCCAGCTTTTGTAATGATATTTCGTGCGATGGAATCCAGTTCGCTGGCTGTCATACCAATTTTAGCTTGTGATTGGGCCGTGAGTTGTGCTTCGAGCGTAATAGCATGTATTTTTTTGGCTTCGTCGCTCACGTTTCCAAAAGCTACTGTCCTTGTGGCATCTGAGGCATATCCTTCAGTCATCGTTCCTAAATCAAACAACGCCATTTCACCATTATTGAGTGTATTTGTTGATGTTGAACCATGTGGGTCAGCGGCGTGGGCCCCAAATTGAACTAGCGTTTCAAAACTCATGCTAGATACGCCTGCTTTTTTGAGTTCATATTCTAATTCAGCGGCAACAGCTAACTCTGATATACCACTCTCTAGTGCGTTAAAGCCAATCTCAAAGGCGCGATCGGCATCACGACCAGCGGCCTTCATATGTGCTATTTCGTCTGGTGTTTTTATTAGGCGAAGTTGATTAATTTGATCTGTAATGTCAATAGAAAACTCTCCATCAGGAAAAGCGGTTTGCAGTAATTTAAGACGTGCAACTGTTAGATTATCGGCCTCAATGGCAAACTTTTTACCGTTGGTTAATGTTCTAATATGGTTAGTTAATTTTAACCAAGGATTTTCATGGTCTTCATAGCCAAAAGCAGCATAGCGCCAGCCACTTTCTTTCATACTGTTGACTTCCAGTGCCGGTCCAAACAAAAAAGGTTCACTATTTTCCAGTAGAACGAGCGCTAAAACACGTTCTATTGGATCAGATTCAAAACCGCTTAAATAGGCAACACTGTGGTAATTTGTAATGATAGCGCCTGACAACTCTTGTTTGGTCAGCCAGCTAGTTAATGCGCTGATTTTTTCTGCATTCATGACACTAACTCCTGTGAAATTTTATATAAATACATTGTATCACTTTCATCATGATGAATCTTTTCTTGTAACAAAGTGAAACAATGATGAAAACACTTATAATTAATGTTGTAAGCGTTTGCAATTTGATTCTGATTTGATATAATAGTGTAGATAACTTCTAAAAAAAATAATAATAAATGTATTAAAGAGGAATAAATTATGCAAAAAAAGCAAACGGCTACAATTTATGATGTTGCTAGTCGAGTTGGTGTATCACTAGCAACAGTATCGCGAGTTGTAAATGGCAACAGTAATGTCCGTGAATCTACGAAACGTAAAGTATTGGATGCGATTGAAGAATTAGGTTACCATCCCAATGCTGTAGCACGTGGGCTGGCTTCAAAAAAGACGACTACCATTGGTGTTGTGATGCCAGACGTAACAGACATGTACTATTCAGAGCTGGCACGAGGCATTGATGATGTCGCTAATATGTATCATTATGATGTCTTGCTAACAAATACAGATGAAGATCCTGTGCGTGAAACAATGGCTATTAACAATCTTGCCAGCAAGCAAGTTGATGGCATTATTTTTATGGGCAATGAATTGGATCGTGAAGTTTTAAAGACAATCTCCTCTGTTGATGCACCGGTTGTTTTAGCTGGTTCTATTGATGCTGAAAAGGTTTTGCCAAGTGTTAACATTGACTATATTGCAGCTACTAAAGAAGCGGTTGAAATGGTAGTTAAAAATGGACATGAACGTGTAGCGTTAGTTACCGGACCAATGGAATATGCAATTAACAAACAACATCGCTTAGTTGGCTACCAAGCAGGTCTAGAAGCTGCCGGACAAGAGTTTGATGAGGATTTGTTATTTGCCTCTCATCAGGACTATTCTGCTGGCTATCAAATCGCTGATAAAATATTTGCAACTAATGCAACAGCAGCCATTGTTCATGATGATGAAGTTGCATTAGGAATCATGAATTATATGCGCGATCAAGGGAAGTCAGTTCCTGAAGATTTTGAAATCATCACATCAAATGATACAAAATTTGCAATTGTGACGCGTCCTGCGCTAACATCAATCGGTCAACCTAAGTACGATATTGGTGCAGTCGCAATGCGTATGTTAACTAAATTGATGAATAATGAAGTGGTGGATAACATGCAAGTTACGTTACCACATACATTTGAAAAACGAGGAACAACAATTAATTAAGAAATAATATTGAAATATTTGACATGTTACGTTAATAAAAGTAAAATTAGAGAAATGATGTAGATTTCGTGTATTTGAGATTATTGAGGGAACATAACGGTCAAAATTATGGAAAGTCCAAAAAGACGTTATATCAAGGGATTTGATGGCTTACGTGCTTTAGCTGTCATTGGTGTTATTTTATTTCACTTAATGCCCACAAAATTTGTCGGTGGCTGGTTTGGCGTGCCACTTTTTTTTGTGATTTCAGGATATTTAATTACTGATCAATTGATACAAGAGTTTGATCGTAATCACAAGATTGCAATTTTTAAGTTTTATAAACGCAGATTAAAGCGTTTGTATCCTGCTTTAGTAGCCATGATGTTGATAGTGACTGCGGTGATTTTGCTTTTTGATCATCAGTTAGTCTACAATTTACGTCCTACTGTTGAAACTAATTTATTGTATGTCTTTAACTTTTGGGCAATTGGCCATGGACCGTCCTATTTTCAACAATTTGGTGGTGCTTCGCCTTTCACACATCTATGGTCACTTTCGATAGAGGGACAATTTTATTTTATTTGGCCGATAGTTGTTTGGGCTATTTTACGATTGGGTTTGAAGCGAATAAATATTGCTAGAGTACTAATTTTGCTTTCATTAATTAGTGCAATATTAATGGCTGTTTTGTATGATCCTACTGCTATTAATCGAGTATATTATGGCACGGATACCCGACTATTTGCTATCCTATTGGGCACAGCCCTAGCATTTGTTTGGCCCTCGATTAAGCTCTCTAATCATGTTAGTAGCAAGGTGCAACGCTATCTTAATATTGCGGGATTCTGTTCCTTTTTACTTTGGGGATTAGGAACACTATGGTTGAATGGGCAACATCCTGCGACTTATTATGGATTAATGTACTTGTTAACTATAGCAAGTACTGTTTTGGTTGCTGTAACAGCTCATTCGGCTTCCTGGCATGCCAAAATATTGGATAACAAACTTTTAAATTATTTAGGGAAACGTTCCTATAGTATCTACTTATATCAATTACCAGTTTTTGTGTTTTACGAAAAATTTATCCCACATTATCAACCAAGTGTTTTGAATATATTGATTGAAATTGCGCTTGTTCTGCTGCTAAGTGAAATGAGCTACCGCTATGTTGAAAATTTGTTCCGTAATGGAGAAAACCTGCGCCAAGTTGGTCACTGGTTGGTGCAATCACGTAATCGATTTTTCTTAATTTTAACGCCTGCGCTGATTTTTTTGCTTTTCATAGGTCATGGATTAGCAAGTCAAAATGCTGGTCAACCGCAACCACAGACTGAATTACAAAAGAAATTACTCAAAAATAAATTGGCGGTGAAAAAAAGTAATCAAATCGCTCAAAAATCGGCTAAACACTCTTCTAAGCGATCAAGTAATAAAAACATGTCGGCAGCTGATAAAAAAGTAATTGCAACATATGATTTAAACGCTGCACAATACATGAGCTTCAAGAATATGTCATTTACAGCTATTGGTGATTCGGTTATGTTAGATTCAGCACCATATCTCCAAGACATTAATCCCAAGATAGTGGTCGACGCAAAGGTGGGGCGCCAAGCCTATGAGGCACCGAATTTAGTGAAAAAAATGGCTCGCAACGATGAGTTGGCACCGAACATCTTGGTAGGATTAGGAACAAATGGTGAGATTAGAAGACAAGATTTAGATTGCATGATGAAAACCTTTGGTACAAAGCGACAGGTTTATTGGATTAATAATTTAGTACAGAGTAAACCTTGGCAGAAAGATAACAATGATATGTTGGCGAAAGCTAATAATGATTATAAAAATCTACATATTATTGACTGGTATCGTTTGGCAAAAAAACATTCGGATTGGTTCGCTGATGATGGTGTCCACCAAGGACCTCTTGGCGCACGAAATTACGTCAGATTGATTGTTGAAAAAACAGGTGATGTGAACAAAATCAAGTAAGAATTAGCGCATGCAACGTTTTAACACAATATCATTATAAATTATCCGTCAAAAGTTGAATTTTATACTTATTTATATTAGAATGAATATAAATAAGTGTTTGAGGGGGTATTATGTTTAAAAACATCAGAAAATTAACACCATTTTCACTTGCGTTATTATCGATTGCATTTATCATGTCGATTAGTCAATCTACTATGACAACGGCTTATCCGATTTTGATGAAAAGTTTTAATGTTAACGCGAGCACTGTTCAGTGGTTAACAACAGGTTTTATGGTTGCAATGACACTAGTCATGCCGCTAAGTCCTTGGCTTTTGGATAATGTGTCCTTACGTAAATTACTCAATGGAATTGTAGCCCTTTTTTTACTAGGAACGTTTTTGGCTATGGTTACACCCAACTTTACCGGTATTATTATCGGTCGATTGTTAGAAGGTTTAGCGGTGGGGGCCTTATTTCCAACATTTCAAAGTGTCATCATGGAAAATACTGATAAAAATCAACGAGGTGTCGCTATGGGCGTAGTTGGTTTAGTTATGGGTTCAGCCTTAGCTGTTGGTCCGATTATTTCTGGCGTTGTCCTGCAATGGATTTCTTGGCGTGCTTTATTTATGTTATTTTTTGTCATATTGCTGATTTTGATTATTGTTTTGCAAAATAAAATAGAAAACACGCACACTATGAAACCATCTGAATTCGATTGGTTTTCGGCTATAACCTTACTCGGATTTGGCGGCATTTTGTATGACATTTCAATCATTCCAACATCAGGAATTAACTTCTCGTGGTGGTTGATTTTAATAATTAGTGTCAGTTTATTAGCCATATTTATCGTTCGTCAAGTAAAGTTACCTCAACCGTTTTTAGATTTAGCGGTGCTCAAATATAGAGGCTATGTTCCAGCTATGTTTTTAACGGGATTATCATATTCAGGACTAATTATTGCAACGGTTCTGATGCCTTTGTTTTATCAAAAAGTTTTTCATTTTAGCCCATTGTGGTCAGGACTACTCATGGTACCTGCAGCAATCTTTCTCAGCCAATTGAATCCAAGATCAGGGGCGATGCTCAACAGAATTGGGTTAAAAAAATTAGTTTATATTGGTATGGCAATGATGCTTGTAGGGTATGCGATTTTGGGTACTTTAGGGTCATTTTCGTGGATAGCGTGTTTGATAGCAGCTATGTTACTTGAAGGTGGCAATGCTTTCATTATGATGCCCGCAATTACTGCGGCAAATAACGCACTACCTAAAAATTTAGTTAGTCATGGTACTGCGATTATTACTACGATGCGTCAAGTCATTGGTGCAGGAAGTGTGGTTGTTGCTTCTATTTTAATCACCGCAATTAATACCAATTCATCATTTGTACATGCGTTGTTAATGACAAGTCGCTGGTTTATTGTTGTGCCACTCATTGGATTACTACTGACAGTCAGAATCAAGTCGAATTAACTATTCGGTTGAGAAGACGTGATGCCGACTTGATTGCGTTCCACGATAAAGCATGCTAGTATTGGATATAATAAATTATTAACGGTTGGGCGAAAGCTTCAAGAAGTTAACTAGTCGGGGAGCTAGTTGATTTTTGAAGCTTTTTTCTTTTTGTTTAGGAGAAATAAACGATATGATAAATGTTCTATTATTAATCACAGTAACTCTATTTTTCGGGAAAGTAGCTGTAAAACTAGGCCTTTCAGAGGTCATAGGTCAATTACTTGCTAGCATTGTCTTGGGCATGAGCTTTTTAAACGTCGTTCATAGCACACATTTAGTTCATGTGCTGTCTGAAATTGGTATTTTTATATTGATGCTAAGTTCTGGATTGGCGTCAGATATGAAAACAATGAAAAAATATGTCAAAGCTTCATCATTAATAGCAATCATGGGTGTTGTTATTCCGATGATTGCATTTCCAATTGCGTTTATTTTAATGAGATATAGTGTATCAGTCTCTTTGTTTTCGGGTATAGTTTTTTCTGCCACATCAATATCAATTACATTAGCTGTTTTAGCTGAGCAAAAAAAATTAACATCAGCAGTTGGCGCAATAATATTGTCAGCCGCCATAATTGACGATGTTATTTCATTGCTAGCCGTTACTTTATTTTCCGTATTTATTGGTAATGGTGGCTTCAATATGAGTAGCCTGTTACCATTAATTGCTTTTGTTATCGGCATTTTTCTGAGGAAAACATTGATTGCGGATCAAATATTCGAAAATACAAATCGGGTTGGACAGTGGATTTTTTATCCTATGTTCTTTGGATCAATAGGCTTGAATGTTTCGATAGGACAATTGAACAATAAAATTGTAGCGATTGCCTTATTTATTTTGTTAGCGATTATCACAAAATTTGTTGGATCATGGATTGGAGCTAAAATATCTGGCTTGAACGATACAGCTGCAAAAGCTATTGGTGCGGGTATGGTATCGAGAGGGGAAATGGCATTAGTCATTACACAGATAGGTTTATCATCACAAGTCATTAGCGCTGCAGTCTCAGGAGAGCTTATCTTGGTGATTATTTTTTCTACGCTCATTGCGCCAATTTTAATGAAACCATTATTTGCTAACATATAAAAAGCTTATTTTATATTAAAAAAAGAATATAATGACAAAATAGGTATACGAATCTCATCGATTAGGTTATTCTAAATTATAACTAGTATTCGAAAGGGATCAATTGGGATGAAAAAGCAGGGCATAATTTGTGGGGTTTTAAGTGCGACTTTATTTGGGATTAGTGGCATATTGGCAAGTATTTTATTTCGTAATCAAAATATTAATCCGGAGTGGCTGGTTGGTGTCAGAATGAGCTTGTCAGGAATAATTTTGTTAATTGTATTATTTTGTTTTTCAGGCCGTCGGGTTTTTGAAATATGGTTGAACAAAAAAGATGTTGTTCTAATTATTTTATACGGTATCGTTGGTGTTTTGTTAGCACAATCCAGTTTCTTTTTATCTGTATACTTTGGTGACGCAGCAACAGCAACCATTCTGCAATCACTTGGCCCAACTATCATTGTTATTTTATTGAGCTTAGCGACGAGAACGCTTCCTTCTCGCTTAGATATTTGGTCAATTCTGATTGCCTTAACTGGTGTATTTTTGTTAATTACTAATGGCAACATCAATCAGTTAGTAGTAAACTCTAAAGCTTTATTTTGGGGTATACTATCTGCATTTGGTTTAGCTGCGTATACACTTATTCCAAAACCTTTGCTTGAAAAACAGTCACCCTTGGTTGTAGTTGCTTGGGGGTTATTGGTGGGTGGAACAGCTGAGAACTTTTTTCATCCCATTTGGTATATACCATCTCAGGTGAGCACTAAAGACTGGATTATCATGGTGTTTATTATTATAGCTGGCACATTACTACCATATGCTTTATATGTTATGAGCCTGAGCCAATTAAAACCTACTACAGCAAGTTTATTATCTACCATTGAGCCGATGGTGGCGACTCTTTTGTCGGTGACACTTTTACATGTTCACTTAAGGATGTTTCAAGTTGTAGGAATCTTGTTCATTATTTCAACAATATTTTTAATCAGCTTACCCCTCGAACGTATCTTTAAAAAAAGGCTTAGTGATCCCAAAATAAATTAAGTATTTGCTCAATTTTTCTGGTTTATTTGCATTATTATACTGATAAACTTAAAATGATAGGTAAGAAGTGAGGCAAAACATGACAACAATATATCAACATGGTACATTAGCACAATTAGTAGCGCGCCAAATGTCAGGGACAATAACAGTCGCTGAAATGTTGGAACATGGGGACACTGGCATTGGTACTTTTGAGGGCCTCAATGGTGAAGCTATTTTTCTAAACGGGGAAGCCTATCAAGCTGATAGTACAGGAAAAGTTCACCACATTACTGATAAACAAACTACATTACCTTTTGCATCAATCCATTTTGATCAACCGGAGGCAAGCCAAAAATTACCTTTTAAAAAAATAAAATATAGTAATTTGACTCAGAACTTGAAAGATAAGCAGTTATTTAACGTTTTCTCTGCCTTAAAACTGCGTGGTGAGTTTTCCCACGTTCACGTTCGTATTGTAACAAAACAAGAGAAGCCATATCCAAGTTTGTTACAAGTAGCTGAACAGCAGCCTGAATTCAAAGCAGACAACATAACTGGTACATTAGTTGGATATTATGCACCAAAAGTTTTTGGCGGTCCAACCGCAGCAGGGTGGCATTTACACTTTTTGTCAGATGATTTAACCTTTGCTGGGCACGTTTTGGATTTTGAAGCAACAGATGTCGATGGTACTTTAGAAGTTTTTGATAACTTTTTGCAACATCTACCTATTAATAATGCTGACTTTAGAAGCATGAATCAGGATATAGCTGGTTTGGATAAAGCCATTGAGGCCAGTGAAGGCGGAAAAAATTAGCAGTATTTCCTTTGGCGAATGCTATGTGAAAAGTAATAATATCAAAAAAAGGAGCTCATTGAGCTCCTTTTTAATGTGATCTTGTTTCTTCAATAACATCGCGCATGGTATCAACAACACTCTGAGTATCTTGCGATAAATGTGAACCAACTAAAGTAAATAAAGTATCGATGATTGTAAGTTGTGCGATTAACGAACTCATGGATTCACTTCGGAAATTAACTTCTTCTGCCAATGATAATAATACTAGATCCGCTAGTTTTGCTAGCGGCGAATCTTTAAATGAAGTTACTGCGATAATTTTAACATGTTGTTCGTGCAACTTTTTTGCGATGAGAAGTGTGTCTTTATTTCGACCGGAATGTGAAATAACAACTGCAGTATCATTTGAATTAAGTTTAACGGCTTGCATTAATTGAACATCGTAATCTGGATGAGCGATGACGTCAATTGGAGTACGCAAGAACTTATGGTAAGCATTAAAAGCAACAATAGATGATCCACCGATACCAAAAAAGCCAACGCGACGAGCTGATATTAAAGCCAATGTGGCTTCGTCCAACTGTGTTGCTGTTAAGTTACTAACGGTTGCTGCTAAAGCATTTTCTGCACCGCCAAAAACTTTTTGAGCAACCGCAATGGTATCATCTGTATCAGCTATTTCTCCAAATAAATCGACAGATGCTGCCATTTGCGTGGCAGCACTTGCTAGTGAAACAGAAAATTCACGAAATGATTCTAAGCCGATTTTTTTGACAAAACGTGAAATAGTGGCGGTAGAAACACCTGATAATTCAGACATTTCCTGAATGTTGGCCTCTCGAGCTTCACTAACATGATTAATAATGAAATCAATTAATTTTTGTTCAGTTGTATTATATTGTTTACGTTGTGCCCGTAATTGGGCTATGATGTTATTTGCCATTTTTAATGCTCCAATAAACTAATAATACAAGATTAGAAAACAATTTTCAATAATAAGGTTGCAATGTGTAAATTATTTTCATATAATAAAAGTGTATTAAAAACTCAAAAAACAAAGAGGTAAGTAGACATGAAGTTTGCGATGATCGGCCTTGGTAAGATGGGCTTGAACTTGGTAAAGAACGCCGTTGATAACGGTCACGAAGTTGTTGCGTTTGATTTAAACGCTGACTTTGTTAAGGAAGCAACTGACTATTCAGCATCAGTTGAAGCTGCTTCTGACATTGATGATATGTTGTCAAAGTTGCCATCTCCAAAGGCAGTTTGGGTTATGGTGCCAGCTGGTGTACCAACTAACTCAACAATCGATACATTGATTGAGAAGATGGACAAGGGTGACATCATTATTGATGGTGGTAACTCTAACTACAAGGATAACTTGGAACAAAACAAGCGCACATCTGCTGCTGGTATTAAGTTCTTTGATGCCGGAACTTCTGGTGGAATGAATGGTGCCCGTAATGGTGGTAACTTCATGATTGGTGGCGATGATGCCGAAGCTTGGAAGATCATCGAACCTTTGTTTAAGTCAATTTCTGAAGAAGATGGTTACTTGTACACAGGTCGTTTGGGTTCAGGTCACTACTTGAAGATGGTTCACAATGGTATCGAATACGGTATGATGCAAGCAATTGCTGAAGGATTCGAAGTATTGGAAGCCTCACAATTTGACTACGACTATGAAGCTGTTTCAAAGTTGTGGAACCACGGATCAGTTATCCGTTCATGGTTGATGGAATTGGCTGAAGAACAATTCGCCAAGGATCCACATTTGGATGCTATCGCTGGTCGTATGCATTCTTCAGGTGAAGGTAAGTGGACAGTTCAAGAATCATTGGACTTGGACGTACCTGCACCAGTTATCTACTTATCATTAGCAATGCGTTACCGTTCATTGCAAGATGACACATTTACTGGTAAGGTTGTTTCAGCTTTGCGTAACGGCTTCGGCGGTCACGCAATGGACGCAGCTAAGTAATTAATAGAAAAACTGTTCAGCTTAATGAACAAAGCTCCCGCTTAAGGGAGCTTTTTCTGTTTAGGAGAGAAAATATTAAACGCTTAACATCGATTGGAGGTAAACAAATGGAGTATATGATAGGAGTTGATATCGGCACGACATCAACGAAGGCAGTTCTGTTTGATGATAAGAACGTTGTCGTAGCAAGTGCGAATAAAAGTTATGCTTTGTACCGTGATTTGCCTGATATGGCTGAAGAAGATCTTGATGAACTTTTTGAGGCATTGGTTTCCGCATTATCAGAGGTTGTACGTGTAGCTGATTTGAATAAAGGTAATCAGATTACTGCCGTATCATTTAGTTCAGCAATGCACTCATTAATTGCATTTGATGAAGATTGGAACCCATTGACACGCGCCATTACTTGGGCAGATACGCGTGCGGTGAAATACACCGAAGAATTGAAGGCCAACGGTATAGGCCAACAAATTTATAAAAATACCGGTACACCTATCCATCCAATGGCGCCATTGTCCAAGCTATTATGGTTAAAATCAGAACATACTGATATTTATCAAAAAGCAGCGCATTATTTGGGCATTAAGGAATACTTATTCCATCGACTTTTTGGTTCAAATAAGATGGACATTTCTATTGCTTCTGGAACTGGTTTGTTCAACATTTTTAATTTGGATTGGGATGACCAAGCCTTGTCAGTAACTGGTGTTCGTAAAGAACAGCTGCCACAACCAGTTGAACCTTATGAATACGAAACAAGTATGTTTGAAAAATATGCTGCGTTGATTGGTCTTCCAGCAAACACACCATTTGTTTACGGTGCCGGTGATGGGCCACTTTCAAACCTAGGTGTTAACGCAGTTAAACCTGGTGTTGCGGCAATTACAATTGGTACTTCAGGTGCTATTCGAGTCGTGTCAGAGCAACCGGTTATCGACCCTAAAGGTCGTACGTTCACCTATGCTTTGGATAAAGATAATTGGGTTGTGGGTGGTCCTGTTAATAATGGTGGGGATGTCTTCCGTTGGGCACGTGATAATATGTTTGATGCTGAAAAATCAACAGCTGCCTTACTTGGAAAAGATTCCTATGATTTGTTAACGGAAATTGCCGAGCGTATTCCAGCTGGGTCCGAGGGGTTGATTTTTCATCCATACCTAGGTGGTGAACGTGCACCAATTTGGGATGCCAATGCGCGAGGATCGTTCTTTGGTCTTAATCATGGGCATACGCGTGCACATATGTTACGCGCAGTATTAGAAGGTATTACTTTTAATGTGTTTATGGTTAGCTTGGCACTCGAAGAAGTTGTAGGTGATTTGAAATCAATCCAAGCAACGGGTGGCTTCGCACGCTCACCACTATGGCGGCAAATGTTTGCGGATATTTTTGAACAACCTGTCACAGTTCCAGAGGCATTTGAATCTGGGGCGCTGGCCGCAGTTATTGTTGCACAAAAAGCACTAGGAAAAATTGATAGTTTATATGAGATTGAGAAATACATTGGGGCAGCTAATACGTATTTTCCTGAGCCAAAAAACTTTGAAGCCTATCGAGAATTAGCACCAATCTTTATCCGATT
Organism: Leuconostoc sp. C5; assembly: GCF_056530425.1. Lineage (NCBI taxonomy): Bacteria > Bacillati > Bacillota > Bacilli > Lactobacillales > Lactobacillaceae > Leuconostoc > Leuconostoc sp. C5. Next base: position 516,548 of record NZ_CP134351.1, read on the forward strand.
ATCTCGTCAATTGCAGACAGAATATCAAAATATTGCTAATTATCAAAGGAAGCATTCAAAATAGTTTAGTAAATAGTTACTGTGTATGAGTGGGGAAGAATGTATTTGTAAATGAAAAGGAGATAACGGTCAGAGACCGTTAATGCAAGTAGATGGAATTTGTTATGTTGATTGTGTCAATTTTGATTTTGCTTATTTTGATTGCAAAGTTAAAGTTAAACACATTTGTTTCACTAATTATTACTGCTTTTATTCTTGCCTTGTTGCTTGGCATGAAGCCCATGGAGATACCAAGTGCCGTGCTTGGTAGCGAAGGAGTAGGAAATATTCTTGGTCCAAACTCGGTAATCTTTATTTTTGGGGGTATGATTGGCCGCTTAGTCGCTGATGCAGGTGGATCATACCGTATTGCCAAAACATTGATTGATTGGTTTGGTGTTAAGCGTCTGCAGTGGGCAGTATTGATCGCATCGTTTATTATTGGTATCTCAATGATTTTTGGTGTTGGTATGGTGTTGTTAATTCCAATCGTATTTGCTGTTGCTATTGAAGCTGGCGTGCCATTGCTTTACTTAGGTATCTCAATGACAGCTGCCTTAAGTTCGGCACAAGGATTTTTGCCACCACAGCCGGCGCCAACAGCTGTTGCCTCAGCTTTAGGTGCTAATATTGGAATGATGTTGATTTTTGGTTTGATTGTATCAGTAATTACTGCAGTTGTGGCCGGCCCAGCATTTACAAAATTAGCACAAAAATATGCACCAGATGCTTTTCAATTTAAAACAGAAATTGAAGCAGTTGGACCCGCAAAAAAGTATGACTTGGATGCGACACCAAAGTTCGGTTTGTCCGTACTAACTTCTGTCTTTCCATTGATATTCATGATCATTGCTACAATTTATAAGTTAATTTACACAGGTGGTGTAACGCCAAAGAACCCAAATACAATTGATCAAATTGTCGAGTTTGTGGCTAATCCTGCAGTAGCTATGACAATCGCACTAGTTTTTGCTATTTTTACAATGGGTATTTGGCAAAAGAAAACAATGGTTGAAGTAGGAAAATCATTGAACGAAGGAATGTCAGCTGTTGCTGGAATTTTGTTAATTGTTGGTGGTGGTGGCGCCTTGCGTGGTGTCTTGGTTACTTCGGGGTTGTCTGACAAGATTGCGACGATTTTCCAAGCTGGTGGTGCCATGAGCCCGATTGCTATTGTGTTGTTTGCTTGGGCTGTTGCGGCAGTCTTGCGAGTTTCAGTTGGTTCAGCTACAGTGGCTGGTATGACTGCGGCGGGGATTGTTACGGGTATTTTAGCCGCCAATCCTGGTAACACATTATTGCCAGTATTCGTAGCGTTAGCTATTGGTGCCGGGTCATTAATAGCTTCACACGTGAACGATGCAGGATTTTGGATTTTTAAAGAATTTTTCGACTTATCAGTTAAGCAGACATTCCAAATTTGGACTGTTTTGGAAACAATTATTTCCGTAACTGGTTTGATTATTATTTTGATTTTAACGTCAGTATTTGCTTAAATTAAAAATGCTATTCCGATTGGAATAGCATTTTTAATTTGGAAAGGTGGTAAGTAACAGATTTATTCTATTAAACTTTATCGAAACGCTATTTTATTATCAAAATCCAACGAAAATAATAATTTGATTGGCATAATCATTCCTTATATGGGAAACGTTGACAATAAAATTAGAAAATGTTAATATATTAAAGTAACTTTTATAGAGTTGAAGGGATAAACATATGTCAGAATCAAAAACAAGAACAGGGTGGCTACATAAAGCGACTCCTGCTAGTTTTACCACTAGTGATCGACATCTACGTAAGACGTTAGGTGTTAAAGAAATGTTAGCTTTAGGTATTGGGACTATCGTATCTACAGCTATCTTTACCTTACCAGGTATTGTTGCAGCTAACCATGCTGGACCAGCGGTTGCAATTTCATTCGTAATTGCGGCAATTGTTTCAGGACTTGCTGCGTTTGCTTATGCGGAGTTTGCTTCGGCATTACCATTTGCCGGATCTGCTTATTCTTGGGCAAACGTTGTCTTTGGTGAAGTATTTGGCTGGATTGCCGGTTGGGCACTTTTGGCGGAATATTTCATCGCTGTCGCTTTCGTGGCTTCAGGGTGGTCAGCAAACTTCAAATTATTCCTTGGCTCACATAACTTAGTATTGCCAAAGGCTTTGGCTGGTTCATTTGCTGCTGGAAATGGCGGTGTCATCGACATAGCTTCACTATTTGCGGTTTTGATTGTCGCAGTATTGCTATGGCGCGGAACAAACACGACGGCTCGTGTTGAAAATGTGCTGGTTGTTGGTAAAGTATTAGTTATCTTAATCTTTATTGGTGTTGGTTTAACAGCTATTCACCCTGGTAATTATGTACCATTTATACCTGCTCATAAGGCAGGCACTGATTTTGGTGGTTGGTCGGGTATATTCGCAGGTGCTTCACAAATTTTCTTAGCCTACATTGGATTTGATTCAATTGCTGCTAGTTCAGCTGAAGCAAAGGATCCCAAAAAGACCATGCCTCGAGGTATCATTGGTTCATTAATTGTAGCAACAATCCTTTTCGTGACAGTAGCGCTTGTATTAGTTGGTATGTTCCACTATACAGAGTATAAAGACAATGCCGCTCCTGCTGCCTGGGCATTATTGCACTCAGGTCATGAATTTACATCTAATTTGTTATCAGTGGTTGCCTTAATCGGTATGTTTACAGCAATTATTGGTATGATGCTGGCTGGTTCACGATTGCTTTACGCCTTCGGTCGTGACGGTTTGTTACCAAGTTTCTTAGGAAAAGTTAATGATAAAGGATTACCTAACAATGCTTTGTTAGTATTGTCAGTCATTGCTATCTTGATTGGATCAGTATTTAGCTTTACTGAATTAGCTGGTTTGATCTCTGCCGGTACATTGATTGCCTTTATCATTGTTTCTCTTGGTATTTATGCATTGCGTCCTCGTGAAGGTAAAGATATACAAGAACCTGGCTTCAAAATGCCATTTTACCCAGTGATGCCAGCATTGGCCGCATTGGGATCTGGATTTATTTTCTATGAGTTGGATAATCAAGCAAAGATTTATGCCTTTGGTTGGTTTGTGGTCGGTATAATCATTTATGCCGTTTACGGTTCTAAGCATAGTAAGTTGTCTCAAAAATAATCTAACAAAAAGTCCTGAATTTACAGGGCTTTTCTTGTATATAAATCTAAAAATAAATGTGAAAGCTGCTAAAAATGTCAAAAAATAAAGAGATTTTAGAAGAAGAAAAAATTCACTTGGCAAATGCAACGCGGGTTAAATATTTTGATATTGTCATTGATCACGGAAAAGGAGCCATTATTACGGATGCAGATGGGCATGAGTATATTGACTTATTGGCTAGTGCAAGTGCCACTAATACAGGTCATTCACATCCAAAGGTTGTGGAAGCAATTACTAGCCAAGCTCAAAAATTAATTCAGTATACGCCTGCATATTTTGCTAACACGGTGACTGCAAAATTAGCTGATCGCTTAGTGAATGTAGCACCAGGAAACTTCCAAAAACAAGTTGCTTTTGGTAATTCGGGATCGGATGCAAACGATGCGATTATCAAGTTTGCCCGTGGATATACTGGGCGACAATATGTTGTCAGTTTTACGGGTGCTTATCACGGTTCCACATATGGTTCGCTTTCTATCTCAGGAGTCAGCTTGAATATGACTCGAAAAATTGGGCCACTATTGCCAAACACGGTGAAAGTACCTTTTCCTGATCAGACGCAACGAATAGCCGGAGAAAGCGACAATGATTTTTCCGAACGTTTATTTAAACAGTTTAAATTACCATTTGAGACTTATTTACCAGCAGATGAAGTGGCGTTAGTTATTATTGAACCTATTCAAGGTGATGGTGGAATTATCAAAGCACCACAACATTATGTTGAATTGGTTTATGAGTTTACACGTGAACATGGCATTGTTTTTGCTGTCGATGAGGTTAATCAAGGCCTTGGACGAACTGGTAAAATGTGGTCAATTGATCATTTTGGAATTGCCCCAGATTTAATGAGTGTTGGTAAATCGATTGCCAGTGGATTGCCTTTAAGTGCAGTTATTGGGCGCAAAGAAATTATGGACAGTCTGCAAGCACCAGCTAATGTTTACACGACCGCTGGTAACCCAGTAACAGCAGCGGCAGCGCTAGCAACGCTAGACGTTATTGAAGAGGAGAACTTAGTTGCACGTTCTCGACAACTGGGTGAGTTGGCTAAAGCATTCTTTGAGTCTGCTGCTAAACGTTATGCCTTTATTGGAGACGTCCGTTTATATGGTTTGAATGGTGGTATTGATATTATCAATGATCATGGTGAACCTGATAATGAGGCAACTAATAAGTTAATTTATCATATTTTTGAGTTAGGGGCGATTATGATTAGCCTAAGAGGAAACACCTTGCGTTTTCAACCCCCACTAGTTATTCAAGAAGAGGAGTTGCAGCGCGCCTTTGAAATATTAGAAAAAGCATTTTCTGATTTAGCGTCGGGTAAAATTGCATTACCAAAAACTGATAATCACATTGGTTGGTAATATGATATAATGATTAGGAATTCTGGACATACGAATTAGCCGTCCGTCAGTTAGAAATGTGCTGGGTGATGAAAAGCACACGTTGGCTTTTTTGCGCTACCAGACTTAATTGTGATTGAAAAATCACCGCTGCTCAGCGTTATGAGACATAAAGGTAAAGATTTTATTCAAGATCATTACAAATTGCGGTGGTACCACGGTAGAGCGTCCGCATTTTGTTTTGGTCTTTTTATATTATTTAAGGAGAAAATTTTTTATGAAAGACTTGAGTTCAGCAGAAATTCGCCAAATGTTTTTAGATTTTTTTGCTTCGAAGGGTCACGAAGTTGTACCTTCAAAAAATCTAATTCCGCAAGATGATCCAACATTGTTATGGATTAATTCCGGTGTTGCGACTTTAAAAAAATATTTTGATGGTACAGTAGTCCCAAATAATCCACGTATCACCAATTCTCAAAAGGCAATTCGTACCAATGATATCGAAAACGTTGGAAAAACAGCTCGACATCATACACTTTTTGAAATGATGGGCAACTTTTCAATTGGTGATTATTTTAAAGAACAAGCAATTCCTTGGGCTTGGGAGTTATTGACTAGTCCTGAGTGGTATGGCTTAGATGCTGAAAAATTGTATGTAACTGTGTATCCTAAAGATCAGGAAGCCAGAAAAATTTGGGAAGAAAAAACTAGCTTGCCGGATGGTCACATTTATGAAGTTGAAGACAACTTTTGGGACATTGGTGAGGGACCTTCTGGCCCTGATTCTGAAATATTCTTTGATCGTGGCAGTTCATTTCAAGATTTACCTGATGATGATCCAGAAATGTATCCGGGTGGTGAAAATGAACGTTATCTAGAAATTTGGAATCTTGTTTTCTCTCAATTTAATCATTTACCAGGATTAACAGATAATTCACAATACCCTGAGTTACCGCACAAAAACATTGATACTGGTATGGGGCTTGAACGTGTCGTATCTGTTTTCCAAAATGGCCGCACTAACTTTGATACAGACTTGTTTTTACCTATCATTCGGGACACAGAGAAATTATCAAATCAATTTACCTATGATGATAGCCAAGATTCAGAGGTCAATACGAGCTTTAAAGTAATTGCCGACCATATTCGTGCAATAACGTTTGCAATTGGGGATGGGGCTTTGCCTTCAAACGAGGGACGTGGATATGTCATTCGTCGCTTGTTGCGCCGCGCAGTTTTGCATGGACAAAAATTAGGCATTAAAGGACAGTTTTTAACTAACTTGGTACCAATTGTTGGGGACATCATGGAAAGCTACTACCCAGAAGTTAAAGCCAACACTGCCAAGATTCAAAAGACTGTTGCTGCTGAAGAAAAGCGTTTTAATGCAACATTAACAGGCGGACTTTCTTTGTTGAATGATGTGATTAAAGAAGCTAAAAAGACGGGTCAGACACAAATTAGTGGTGCTGATGCCTTCAAATTATCTGATACTTATGGATTCCCACTTGAGTTGACGCAAGAGCAAGCTGAAGATGCTGGGTTGACAGTGGATGTGGATGGATACAATGATGAGTTGCAAGCGCAACGCGTTCGCGCTCGTGCTGCACGCTCTAATACTAAGTCAATGGGCGTTCAAAATGCTGTATTAACTGATTTGCGTGTCGATTCAAAGTATGTCGGTTGGTCCCAAACTGAAGTCAATCATGCGGAAATCGTTGCTATTATTGGCGAAGATGAACAAGGTGTTGATGCGTTATTGGATAATGCTGATGTTGATGCTACCGTACAAGTAGCCTTTGATGTAACACCTTTTTATGCCGAAATGGGTGGACAAGTGCCTGACTTTGGTGATGTTTTGAACACCAATGGAGATGTGATTGCTCATGTGACAGATGTTCAAACAGCTCCAAACGGACAACATATTCATACTGTTGATGTCATTTCAAGCTTTACTCTTGGTGATAAAGTAGATTTGAAGGTTGATATGGCACGTCATATCGCCGTATCCAAAAACCATACAGCAACGCATATGTTAGACCAATTATTACGTAATGTACTTGGCGGTGATGTTCATCAGGCGGGTTCATTAGTAGAACCGGAATATTTAAGGTTTGATTTCAATAATGAGGGACCCGTTTCAAGTGAAGATCTTGATAAAATAGAATCAATGATGAATCAAGAAATTGCTAAGAACCTACCGGTTACTTGGTTAGAAACTGACATTGAGTCTGCGAAAAAATTAGGTGCAGTTGCCGTATTTGGTGAGAAATATGGTGATCAGGTCCGTGTTGTATCCATTGGTGACTTCAACAAAGAGTTTGATGGCGGTACTCATGCTAATTCAACCGCAGAGTTAGGTCTGTTTAAAATAGTTAGTGAATCAGGAATTGGTGCAGGGGTACGCCGTATTGAAGCGGTAACTGGTCTACAAGCACTTTCACAATATAAGGCTCAGGAAAAAGCTTTGAAGGAAATAGCTACTGCTTTGAAAGCACAAAAACTGACCGATGCTCCGGAGAAAGTATATGATTTGCAAGCTGATTTACGTACGGCACAGCGCCATGCCGAATCATTAGAAGCTAAATTAGCTAATGCTACAGCAGGTGAAATATTTAATGATGTAAAAACTGTCAATGGACATACTTATATTACTGCCCAGTTACAGGTTTCTGGCATGGATGGCTTACGACAAGTTGCGGATAACTGGAAAGAAAATTATCCATCAGATGTTTTAGTACTAGCAACCGTTGCTGATGAAAAAGTAAGTTTGATTGTTGCTGCTGCTCCAGATGCTAATCAATCGGGCATTAAGGCCGGCGAACTCATTAAATCTATTGCACCACATATAGATGGCGGTGGCGGTGGACGTCCGGATATGGCTCAAGCTGGTGGAAAAAAGCCTGCAGGTATTCCAGATGCATTTGCCGCAGTTTCGGCATTCTTAGCAGATAAGTAACTTGTTTGTAACTTGATTGATGTGATTATAGCGTAGTATAATGAGTGAATAAACAAGGCAGTATGGAGATAATTTCTAAAGAAAGGAGCGTGTACTATGACAGTAGGAGATGAAACAGCAATATTTGATTTTGGTAATCAAATGCCAAAAGATATCCATGAAACACTTGAGATTGTGTATAGTTCATTGGAAGAAAAAGGGTATAATCCAATTAATCAAATAGTTGGTTACTTGATGTCTGGCGATCCGGCCTATATTCCACGTTTAAATGACGCACGTAATTTAATTAAACGTCATGAACGCGATGAAATCATTGAAGAACTTGTACACGCCTATTTGAAAAAATAATGCGCATATTAGGACTAGATGTTGGTAGTCGAACAGTTGGTGTATCGGTTAGTGATCCGATGGGGTGGACAGCGCAAGGTGTTGAAATCATCCGCATCAACGAGGATGATAAAGAATTTGGCATTGATCGATTGGGAGAGATCATCAAAGAGAAAAACGCAACAGGTGTTGTTCTTGGTTTGCCAAAAAACATGAATAATAGTGAGGGACCACGTGCGGAAGCATCCCGAAACTATGCAAAGTTGATTGAGGAAACCTTTGGTTTACCAACTGATTTTCAGGATGAACGGTTAACTACGGTAGAAGCTGAGCGTATGCTCATTGAAGAAGCTAATATATCACGTAAAAAGCGAAAAAAAGTTATCGATAAAATAGCTGCTGAATTTATTTTACAAAATTATTTAGATTCGAAAGGCAAGTTAACCAAGTAGAATAAAAGCCTTGTCCCTATACGGAACAAGGCTTTTATTGTATAATGAACTTATGACATTTGATAAGGAAAAGAAAATGAGCGAAAATAACGCAGAAGTACAAAAAATTACGTTAATTGATGAAAGTGGCGATGAAGCATTATATGAAGTGTTATTCACATTCCATTCAGATGAGTACAATAAAGACTATATTTTGTTAGTACCAGAAGGTATTGAAGATGATGAAGAAGTTGATATTCAAGCATACATTTTCAACCCCGATGAAAACGGCGATGCTACAGAAGAAGAATTAATTCAAATTGAAGATGATAAAGAATGGGATATGGTTGAAGAAGTTTTGAATACTTTCCTTGAAGACGATTCAAATTTTAATTAATAGTGTGCATTAATAATAAATACTGATATTCATGATTCAAACATCATGGGTATTTTTATTTTGTGTTAAAAAGGGGCAAATTACTTTCAACGTAGCTTATCAAGTGATAAACTAGAAAAGGTAGAAACTACTTAGTTTAGAGTTAGTTTAAATATTTGAGGTAGACATGTCGAAATTTTGATTGTGTCTTTTGGAGGAATTATTATGGTTACGTTAGTGGGCATACTTGATTTAGCGCGTTTTCAGTTTGCGATGACCACGATTTTTCATTTTTTCTTTGTACCGATGTCAATTGGTTTAGCAGTTGTCGTTGCATCAATGGAAACAATGTATGTGATTAAAAAGGAAGAAGTGTATAAGAAAATGGCCCAATTTTGGAGCAAAATTTTCTTACTTAGCTTCGCCGTTGGTGTGGTAACGGGTATTATTCAAGAATTTCAGTTTGGTATGAATTGGTCGGCATATTCACGTTATGTAGGTGACATTTTTGGTGCACCATTAGCAATAGAAGCGCTCGTTGCTTTCTTTGCTGAATCAACCTTCATTGGTTTATGGTCATTTACCTGGGACCGTTTTAAACCGGCAATTCATGTCATTTTTATTTGGATTGTAGCCATTGCCTCTAGCCTATCAGCGTTATGGATTTTGGCCGCTAACTCATTTATGCAAAATCCTGTTGGGTATGCCATTGATAATAATATGGGGCGTGCCGAGCTGACAAGTATTTTTGCATTAATGACAAATCAACAGCTATGGATTGAATTTCCGCACGTTTTGATGGGGACTTTTGTTGCCGGTGGCTTTATCATTGCAGGAATGTCTGCATTTAAGTTGTTGAAGCTTAAAAAAGATGATGTGCAGGTTGATTTTTTCCGTAAGTCCATTAATATTGCTTTAGTTGTTGGTTTGATTGGTGTTGGTGGTACGGTAATTACCGGGGATCGTCATGCTTTTGAGTTGCAGTCTATGCAACCAATGAAGTACGCTGCTATGGAAGGCGTTGATGAGACAATGGATTCGTCAAAACGCGCTGATAAAGCACAGCCTTGGTCATTGTTATCTGTTACTAATCCGAAAACACATAAAGTAATCGCAAGAATTGAGGTACCATACGTACTATCAATTCTAGGAAATCATTCCTTAACTGGTGGCACAACTGTAGGGACAACTGAGTTAAACAAGCAATTTGAAAAAAAATATGGAAAAACACATGATGGCATTAAAGATTACTATGTGCCAGAAAATACGTTATTCTATGCTTTCCGTGTGATGGCAGTTGGCGCCGGATTATTAGGTATGGTGGCTCTTGTAGCGCTTTGGTTCAATCGTAGAAAAACGAATTTAATTTTGACTCAGCGTTGGTTCTTATGGATTCTAGGAATTATGACGTTCTTCCCATTTGTTGTGAATACCGCGGGATGGTTGGTAACAGAATTAGGACGTTATCCTTGGGTTGTATATGGATTAATGACAATCGCTGACGCTGTATCACCGAATGTTTCTGCCGCTTCGTTACTCATTTCAAATATAGTTTACTTCTTAACCTTCGCGTCACTTGGCGGCGTTATGATCTGGTTGTCTCGTCGTGTGTTGCATGATGGACCTGATGCAGAAAAAGAGGAAGAGCTATCACCACGTGATCCATATGAGGATTTAGCAGGAAGTGAGGAGGCAACAAGATGAGTTTCTTACAAATATTATGGTTTGTTTTGATTGCCATATTATGGTCAGGATTCTTCTTTTTAGAAGGCTATGATTTTGGCATTGGCATGCAGTTTATTTTTAATTCCCGTAATCAAGATGATCGAGAAGCGTTGTATGAATCTATCGGACCTCATTGGGATGCCAATGAAGTTTGGTTAATTACTGCGGGTGGCGCAATGTTTGCAGCTTTCCCTTACTGGTACGCATCACTGTTTTCAGGATTTTACTTACTATTGTTTATTGTACTAATGGCATTGATTTATCGCGGTGTTTCCTTTGAATTTCGTGAACATATGCCTACCATTCAGGGGTCACAGTTGTGGGAACGTTTCATTGCAATTAGCTCGTTTATCGCACCATTTTTCTTAGGAATGATTTTTACTGCAATGGTATCAGGTATGCCAATGGATGCTAAGGGAAACTTGTCGGCTGGATTTTTCGATTATGTAACACCATTTACGCTTGTGGGCGGTATTGCTGTCACATTAATGAGTTATGTACATGGCTTGAATTATACACGACTGCGTATTATCGGTGATATTCGCACAAGAGCAATGGCACAATTGAAAGTTCTATATCCAATTTTGTTGGCTGGAGAAGCACTATTTGCAATTCTGCTGTTCTTCTACACGGATTTTTTCCAAACTAAATTGTTATGGACATTAATTATACTAGTGGCAATTGTCCTATCCACAGTTATTGGTTGGTATTTAACGGTTAATAAGAAAAAAGAAGTGTTCCCATTTATTTTATCTGGTTTGACTTTGGTTGAAGTCGTTATCTTAATATTCGTTGGCCTATTCCCACGTTTAATGGTAGCTAACAATCCGTTACACAGTTTAAAAATTATTAATGCATCGTCATCGCCATATACATTAAAAGTGATGTCATTTGTTGTATTAACAGCTTTACCATTGACATTAGGATATCAAATATGGAGTTTCTGGGTTTTCCGTAAGCGTATTGTAGCTGATAAGGTAGTTGAATAATAATTCTAAAAACGTTTACAATTGATTGTAGGCGTTTTTTTATTTAAGGAGAGTGTTTGGCAGGGTATTGTTATAGAGATAACAAACCATTGTTTAACACATATAAAAAATATGATAGATAAAAGACTTTTTGCGTTACCAGGTATTATTAGTTCTTTGGTAATCTTAGTTATTTTGACAGGAATTCAAGCATTTTCGATTATATTCCAGGGAGTTTTCTTGGCCCGAGCAATTGCTGATTTATGGCAAGGTAAAAGCATTGACCAAACACTCATTAATGTATTGTTTTTTGCGTTTTCTTTTTTGATGAGACAACTATTGATTGTGTTAAAAAATAACTATATGTCGAAATTTGCTGATCGTACAGTGGAAAATTATCGTATTCAATTGTTGGCTAAGTATGCCGAAATTGGCCCTAGTATTATTAAACAATCGGGTACAGGAAATGCGGTTACAACACTAGGTGCGGGATTGGATAATGTTAAAAACTATTTTCAACTACTACTTATTAAAGTTTTTGATTTGAGTATTATTCCTTGGTTAATTCTGCTATATATTGTTTATCTTAAGTGGGAACAGGGACTATTTTTATTGCTAGTATTTCCAGTGGTTATATTGTTTTTCATCATTTTGGGCTTGGCAGCACAAAGTAAAGCTGATGCAGAGTTCGCTAATTTTAAGAACTTAAATAATCGTTTTGTAGATGCTTTACGAGGCCTGCCAACCTTGAAGCAACTAGGTTTATCGCAATCATATGGTGACGAAATTTATAATATTTCAGAAGATTATCGAAAAACAACCATGCGAACTCTGAGAATTGCGATTACATCAACATTTGCGCTTGATTTTTTTACGACTTTATCAGTTGCAATTGTTGCTGTGTTTTTAGGAATGGATTTAATGAACGCCAAAATGGCACTTTTCCCGGCGTTGACAATTTTGATTTTAGCGCCAGAATATTTTCTTCCTTTGCGTAATTTTGCTGATGATTATCACGCAACTTTGAATGGTAAAAATTCACTAACTGATGTTTTGGAAGTAATTGATACCAAAATTGTCGGTCCACAAGATGAACTTCAATTAAATAAATGGCAAGCAGAGAGTGAATTGTCATTGAACGCTGTGCAGTTTTCTTATGACTCAAAAGTCACCTTGAAAGATATTTCGTTGCACGCTAAAGGGTATCAAAAAATTGCTTTGGTTGGGGAAAGTGGTTCTGGTAAATCTACACTACTAAGTATTTTGGGAGGCTTCTTACAACCTGAACAAGGAACGATAAATATCAATGGACAGGAGATCAAACATTTAACACAACAGCAATGGCAGAAGCAGTTTTTTTATATGCCACAAACACCTTATATTTTTCATGAATCGTTACGTGATAATATTAGGTTTTACGCACCAAGTGCTAGTGACGAAGCAATCAATGAAGCTGTTGAAAAAGCAGGTTTATCCAGTTTGATTGATGAATTGCCAGCAGGGTTGAATACAGTAATTGGTGAGAGTGGGCGTCAACTATCTGGCGGGCAGGCGCAGCGTGTAGCCTTAGCAAGAATGTTGCTAGATTCATCTCGTAAAGTGCTCCTTTTTGATGAACCAACGGCTCATTTAGATATTGAAACTGAAATTGATTTAAAGAGAACAATGTCAACTATCTTGGATAAGCACTTAGTTTTTTTTGCAACACACCGGTTACACTGGTTAAATCAAATGGATTTAGTTATTGTGATACGTGACGGGCGCATTGTGGAAACTGGCGTGCCTGGTGTCTTGCTAGCTGATACCAATAGTGCTTTGAATGCGCTGCGTCATGAATTGCATAAAGGTGGTCTGAAATGAAGCGATTGAAAAAATTATTATCACAAGATAGATGGATTCTTCCGTCCTTACGTCAACAAAAATCTGGCCTTTTTTGGTCGATATTTTTGAATTTTATGATTACTTTTGCCGCTGGTGCATTAATGTTTGTATCCGGATTTCTAATTTCTCGTTCTGCGCAACATCCTTCTAATATTCTCATTATTTACGTTCCAATTGTGCTGACACGTGCATTTGGCATTGCGCGTCCAGTTTTTCGTTATGCACAGCGTTTGGTGTCACACAATTGGGTATTACGTGTCGTTTCGAAAACACGTAAGCGTTTATACGAAAGTGCGGCCAGCACGGCTAGCAGTATTCGAGGACAACTGCAAACAGGTGAAGTGCTTAGTTTACTTGCTGACGATTTAGACCGTTTACAAAATCTCTACCTTAGAACGCTTTTTCCATTAGGTTCAGGTATGGTATTGTACCTTTTTCTCACAATAGCAATTGGCACAATTAATTGGTTATTCATGTTGTGGTGGTTTGTTATGTTGGCTGTTATCTTGGTTATTGTGCCATTATTGAGTTTGGCAGTGAACTATAAAGTTGTGCAACAACAAAAGAAATTACAGCAAAGTCTTTATATAGATGCAACCGATGCTATTTTAGGTTTGCAAGATTGGGTGCTATCAGGACGACAAGAAGATTTAGTACAAAATCAAGGCGAAACAATGTCAAGATTAGCTCATGTTAAGAACCGAAGTATGAAATTTGGCTGGTGGCGTGATTTTGTCATTCAAGTTTTAGTATTGATATTGACTATAACAACTTTAATGTGGGCAACCAATCAGTTTTCTGATAGTTCAAGTACAGTTAATTATATTGCGGCTTTCACACTTGCAATATTTCCTCTAATTGATAGCTTTATTGCTGTGAATCAAGGTGTAAGTGAATCCTCATTCTACGAAGATAGCATTGTGCGGTTAAATGATTTACCAGAACCAACCTTGCTACAGGAGACTAGACACACAACTAACTCAGCAGTAATTAATTTTAATCAAGTCACATTTAAGTATGGGGACAAAACAATTGTTGATAATTTGTCATTTGAAGTTCAGCCTAAAGAAAAAATTGTGTTACTTGGTCGTTCAGGCGCAGGAAAAACAACTTTATTAAAGCTTTTGGCAGGTGATATCCAATCATCTTTGGGTGAAGTAGTAATCGATGAAACGCCAGTCCAGAACTTACAAGGGAGTATGTCTAGTTTGGTGGCTGTGTTGGATCAACAGGCGTATTTATTTGATACAACGATTATGAACAACGTGCGTATGGGAAATATTCATGCCACTGATGAGCAAGTTCAAAAAGCAATTGAGCAAGCTGGGTTACAGCCATTAATCAATTCCTTACCCAACGGATACTATACACAAATGCAGGAAGCAGGAACACGCTTTTCTGGCGGAGAACGGCAAAGATTTGCCTTAGCACGAATCATGCTGCAAGATGCGCCAATTGTGGTGCTAGATGAACCAACAGTATCACTAGATCCCAAAACAGAGTACGAGGTTTTATCCCAAATATTTTCAGTTCTCAAAGATCGAACGATTATTTGGGTCACACATCATTTGACAGGAATCGAAAATGTTGATAAAGTTTACTTTTTAGAGAATGGAAAATTCACGTTGAGCGGTTCACCAGCTGAATTGCATCAAACTTCAGCAAGATTTAAACAATTATTACTCATGGATCAATATTAATGGCGAAAAAAAAGCGAAGAAGATCAAAAAAAGGATTACAAAAACAGCGATTGCGTATGTTGTGTGGCTTGTTAGTTGCATTGGTTATTTTAGCCGCCATCACATCCAACACTGCGATTTATGAAAGACCTCAAAACAATCAGATCAATACAAACAGTGAAGAAGCAAAGAAGGTGGCTTGGATTAATGAACTAGCGCCATATGCTCGTGAACTGCAAGAAAAATATGGGGTCCTGGCATCAATTAGCATTGCGCAAGCTATCTTAGAGTCTGACTGGCACACAAGTACGTTGTCAACAAAGTATAATAATCTATATGGCATTAAAGCGGATGCAGGACAAAAAAGTGCTGTATTACCAACGCAAGAGTATGTTAATGGTGAATGGATCACCATTCAAGGACGTTTTGCGGCTTATGATAGTTGGCAAGAAAGTATGAAAGCACATGCAAAACTATTGCATGATGGTACGAGTTGGAATGCAAAACAATATCAACACGTCTTGGATGCAGATGATTACGCTTCGGCTGCCAAAGCATTAACACAGGATGGTTACGCGACGGATCCTAATTACGCTAAAAAGTTAATTACAATTATTCAAACTTGGCATTTGGAAAGATTTGATGCAACAAAAAAGTAGACGTTAGTCTACTTTTTTTGTTTTTAAAATGTAAATTCATGCGGGAAAATACCCATCATTAAACTGTCATGGTATTCTCCTTCAGCAAAAAAATGTTGACGGAGAGTACCTTCAGGAATGAAACCAATTTTTTTATAAATGTGAATAGCTGCCGAATTATTCACATCAACATACAGGTAAACTTTATGCATATTCAGTACTGTGAAGGCATACTCTATTCCTGCTCTCATAGCAGCCTGTGCGTAACCATGACCTTGGAACTCTGAATGGATAATGATTTGAATTTCTGTGTGTCTGTGTAGCGTATCGATATCCATTAATTCAACAACACCGATAAAACGATCGTTCTCTTCCACAACAAAACGACGTTCAGTTTGATCTAAAATATGACGATCGTAAAGAATTTGTAATTCATCAAAAGATGTATAGGGTTCTTCAAACCATAATGCCATCACTTTACGTGAATTTTCTTGTTCGTAAATATAAGGGAGATCTCTTTTTTCAAGTGGTCTTAATTTCATAGAATGCTTCTTTCCTTCAATGTGCTTTTACTGGTGATTATGCTTATTATTTTATCATTGATTATGAGGGACGTGTGCGTAAAAATGTTAGAATAACAATGGAAGCATGTTCGGAAGAGCCATTAGAGTTATTACATTAAAAATGGTAAAATAAAGGAAGTTATTTTTACAAGTAAGGACATAAAAATGCCAATTGAAACCCTAATTCAAGGAATGAATGATAAACAGTCAGAGGCTGTTCAAACCACTGAAGGACCATTATTGATTATGGCTGGCGCTGGTTCTGGTAAGACTCGCGTTTTGACACATCGTATTGCCCATTTGGTGCAAGATAAAAATGTATACCCATGGCGTATTTTGGCAATTACATTTACCAACAAGGCTGCTCGTGAAATGCGTGAACGTATTGCACAACTAGTTGATCCAGAAATTGCAAGAGAAATTTGGGTCTCAACATTTCACGCTATGGCCGTGCGAATTTTACGTCGAGATGGCGAGAGAATTGGCCTAGCACGTAATTTTACAATTATCGATACAAGTGCCCAACGCACGTTAATGAAGCGGGTTATTAACGATCTGAACTTAGATACTAATCAATATGACCCACGCACAATTTTAGGCACAGTTTCCAATGCTAAGAATGATATGTTGACAGCTAAGGATTATGCTAAGCAGGCTGGTAATGTATATGAGGAAACTGTCGCTGAAGTGTATGCCGCATATCAAGCAGAGCTACGTCGCGCTCAGAGCGTTGATTTTGATGACCTAATTATGTCTACGATTGATCTATTCAAACAAGCGCCAGACGTTCTGGAACGATACCAAAATCAGTTTGAATACCTGCATGTTGACGAATATCAAGATACCAATGATGCGCAATATACGATTGTTAACTTACTAGCGAAACGTTCACGTAATTTAGCTGTTGTAGGTGATGCAGATCAGTCTATTTATGGTTGGCGTGGTGCTAACATGAATAATATTTTAAACTTCGAAAAAGATTATCCAGATGCTCACACAGTTTTGCTTGAACAAAACTATCGTTCAACCCAAAATATTTTAGATGCAGCGAATGCAGTTATCAATAATAATAATGAGCGCATCGACAAAAGCCTTTGGACTGAAAATGGCAAAGGCGATAAGATTACTTATTATCGCGCGCAAACAGAACGTGATGAAGCTAACTTTGTCTTGGCCAACATTCAAAAATCACGCCAAGAGAAGAATGCAGCATACAGTGATTTTGCAGTATTATATCGTACGAACGCGCAGTCACGTGGTATTGAAGAAGCACTTGTGAAAGCTAATATGCCATACACCATGGTTGGTGGACATAAGTTCTATGAGCGTAAAGAAATTCTTGATATCATGTCATACATGAATCTGATGACAAATCCTGCTGATAATGCGGCGTTTGAACGAGTAGTTAATGAACCTAAACGTGGTATTGGTGCAACATCGATTAATCGGTTACGGGATTTTGCCAATCGAATGAATTTGTCTTATATGGGCGCAATTGAAAATATTGAATTAGCACCAGAAATTACAGCTAAGGCAGCTTCAAAATTAATTCAGTTTGCTGAAATGATGCACAATTTGCGTCAACAGACTGAGTTTTTAACTGTGACCGAACTTGCTGAATTAGCGATGACAAAATCTGGCTATCGTCAAAAGCTAGCCGAAAAAAATGATCCTGAAAGTCAAGGTCGTCTAGAAAACTTGGAAGAATTTTTGTCAGTTACAAAGGAATTCGACTCAAAATACAATCCAGACGATCCCGAATCCGTTGATCCGATGACTGATTTTTTGAGTTCTACTGCACTAATGAGTGATTTGGATGATTTTGAAGAAGGTGACGGGGCAGTTACCTTAATGACTTTACACGCAGCTAAAGGATTGGAGTTTCCTGTTGTCTTTTTAGTTGGTATGGAGGAAGGTATTTTTCCTTTGTCACGGGCTATGATGGATGATAACCAACTGGAAGAAGAACGTCGTCTGGCTTATGTTGGTATTACACGAGCGATGAAAAAATTATATCTAACTAATGCTTTTTCACGCTTATTGTATGGTCGTACGCAAGCAAATGAACCTTCGAGGTTTATTGATGAAATTTCAAGCGAGTTATTGGATACACAATATGGTGGTATCTCTTCTTCATCAAATGATCGAGCTTTTCCATTTGATAAGAAAATGCAACGAGCAACAGCCACAACCTATAAGGCGGCTAGCCCAGTAACCAAAATGACTTCAGGAGCAACTGGTGCTGATAGTACGGTTTGGCAGCCTGGTGATAAGGTGTCTCATAAAAAATGGGGAATTGGTACGATTGTTTCTGTGTCGGGATCTGCACAAGATCAAGAATTAAAAGTTGCTTTCCCATCAGAAGGGGTAAAGCAGCTATTAGCCGCTTTTGCACCAATTAAACGAGCAGAATGACAACGCTAATTATTATACGTGGCAATTCTGGTAGCGGTAAAACAACATTAGCCCATCAATTACATCGTGTTTTACCAGATAGCCTACTCATATCTCAAGATATTGTTCGTCGGGAAATGCTCAATGTTAAGGATCAGGTGGGTAACTTATCGATATCGCTAATCGAACAGTTACTTGAGTTTGGTAATCAACAAGAACAGTTTGTGATACTAGAGGGCATTTTGAAAAATAGTGTTTATGGTCCAATGATACGTAAGCAAATCCAATATTTTAGTCAAGTGGTTACTGTTTATTACCAATTATCCTTGAACGAGACAGTTCGGCGCCATTGCACTAAGCAAGTCACTGACTTTACTCCTAATGATTTAACTCGTTGGTATCAAAGGGATGACTCACTTCGCATAGAAGGTGAAATGATTTTTGATGAGTCTGTGAGTTTGATGATGGCGGAAAAACAAATACTTACTAAAATAAATAAATATTGAGGTCGAGAATGTTACCAGATTTTACGCCAATTGAAAAATTAACAACACAAGACGCGCAACAAGAAACCGCGCGATTACAAAAGCAGCTTGTGCAATATGGCACGGCTTATTATGAAGATGACGCGCCACTAGTTGAGGACTACATTTACGATGCATTATATGCGCGGTTAGTTGCGTTAGAAGAAAAATTTCCACAATATGTGATTCCAGATTCACCAACACAGAATGTTGGTAGCGCAGATACAAAGTCTGAATTACAAAAAGTGGTACATCCTGCCCCAATGCTGTCGTTAGGTGATGTATTTAGCTTAGACGAACTTAACGACTGGGATGCAAGAACAACCAAGTCGCTTGGAAACCAAGCACCTTATAATTTAGAGTTAAAAATTGATGGCTTAGCAGTTGCATTGACCTACGTTGACGGGCAACTAGTACAAGCTTCTACGCGTGGAAATGGTATCGTTGGTGAAGATGTTACAGCGAATGTGAAAACAATTAAAGCAATACCAAAAAAACTGACTGAACCATTAACCATTGAGGTACGTGGCGAAATTTATATGCCAAAAGCTAGTTTTGCTGCTCTAAATAAGCAGCGAGAGGCTGATGGTTTAGAACCTTTTGCTAATCCTCGTAATGCTGCAGCCGGTTCCTTACGTCAATTGAACGTTAAAATTACTAAGTCACGAAACCTAGCGGCTTTTGTATACTATACGGCTGAACCTGAAATGCTAGGAGTGACAACTCAAAGTGGTGCGTTAGAACGATTTGCAGAATTAGGTTTGCCAACAGACACACACAATCGTGTCATCAATAAAATGGCCGATATTGCTGACTATATTGATGAGTATACTTCGGAGCGCGAAAGCTTGTCTTATGGTATTGATGGTGTTGTTGTTAAAGTGAATCAACTAGATTTACAGTTTGATTTAGGGAATACAGTTAAAATCCCACGTTGGGCTATCGCTTATAAATTTCCTCCGGAAGAAGCTTTGACAATCGTTCGTGACATTGAATGGACTGTTGGACGAACTGGGGCGGTAACACCTACTGCAGTTATGGACCCCGTTTTGCTAGCGGGTACAACTGTGCAACGTGCTAGTTTGCATAATCCTGATTATTTAAGGGAAAAGGATATTCAAATTGGTGATACGGTTACGCTACACAAAGCGGGTGATATCATTCCAGAAATCGGGCAAGTCATTTTAGAAAAACGTCCGACAGATAGTGAAACTTATCAGGTTCCGACAATATGTCCTGCCTGTGAATCAAATTTAGTTCACATTGAAGGTGAAGTAGCACTCCGCTGTATTAATCCATTCTGTTCAGCTCAAATTCAAGAAGGACTAACACATTTTGCGTCAAGAAATGCAATGAATATTGATGGCATGGGACCAAGAGTTGTCGGTCAACTACTAAAGGCAGGCTATATTAAAGATGTGGCGTCCATTTACCGCATAACGGTTGAACAATTACTAACTTTAGACAAGTTCCAAGAGAAATCAGCTGTGAAGTTAATTGATGCAATTAACAGTTCAAAGGAAAATTCTCTTGAACGCTTATTATTTGGCTTAGGGATTCGCATGGTTGGTGCAAAAGCGGCTCGACTGATAGCAGAAAAGTTCAGGACCTTATCAGCTGTTTCAGAAGCCTCTGTTGAAGACATCGCAAATATTAATGGTATTGGTCACACGATTGCCCAGTCAATTGTTCAATACTTTAGTACGCCAGAATCTAAGCAACTACTTGTCGAACTAGCTTCTTCCGGTGTTAACCAATCATATTTATCTGATACAGTGATTGACGAAAATTCATTTTTCTATGGCAAAAAGGTAGTCTTAACTGGTAAACTAGAACAGAGTAGTCGACCTGCTGCAACAAAATGGTTGCAAGATCATGGGGCTAACGTCGCCGGATCAGTGTCAGTGAAAACAGACTTAGTTATTGCAGGAGAAGCTGCAGGTAGCAAACTTGATAAAGCTAGTCAATTAGGTGTTACAGTTTGGACCGAACAACAGTTTGTTGATGAACAAGTAAAAGAGGACGGAAAATAATGAAGCGGATTGGTTTTCGTGGTTATATAGCGATTGTCGTTGGTATTTTGATTATCGCCGTTGGCATTTTATATTTTTTCAATGTGAATCGTGTCACACTAACAACAAGTAAAAAAACAAGTGGTGTCCAGTTGACTCAGAGCACACCAGGTCAGTACCAAACGGTGATCAAAAATGGTCGTTATTTGGTGAGTGCAGCTCGTGGTATTACGTCAACTTCTGAGACGAATAGTCTTGATGTGAAAAACTTTGAATCATCATTGCTTGATTTGGCTAAAACACATTTTAAGACGAGCAGTTATATTTTTCAAGAGGGACAATATTTGAGTTCGTCTACTGTTTCTTCATTACTTGAGCGTAAAAGTAGCAGTAATAGTGATGAATTAAATCCTGAAGATAATGGTAAGACAGATAGTTCACGTAATCCGATTTACGTTCAAACACTAACCGAACAAGATTTCATGACCAAAGATGGTGACGACCTTAAATTAGCTGGCATGGTTATCGGCGTAGCGATGAACACACAGGATGAATACCAAAAAGAACAATATGGTGCTACATATACACAAAATATTTCAGATGCTGATCGCATAGCTTATGGTAAAAAAATTGCACCAGAAATTATCAAAAAAGTTCGAGAACAAAAAGGGGTTGATTCAGATACGCCTATTGTGATTGCCATGTATGCCAATTCAAAAACAGATTCATTAGCGCCAGGTAACTTTTATGCAGAGTCTACAAGTAGTAGCGGAACTGACTTGAAAGAATGGACTAGCATTAATCAAAAGTCTATTGTTTTGCCTAAGGAATCAACTGATACATCAAGCTTGGGTTCAGAGGCTAACACATCTTTTGCTAACTTTAAAAATGATGTTTCAAATTTCTTTCCCAATATAGCTGGTGCTACGGCAGTTGCTAATTTTAAGTCAGGTACGCTTTCTAGTATGAAAGTTACAGTGACAACACAGTTCTACAGTCAAACTGAGATTGAAAGTTTTGCGACATATGTATCTCAATCGGCGTTAAAGTATTTACCAACGAATGTACCGATTCGAATAATTATTAAAGCGGCCAATGAAATGCAAGCAATTCTAATCCGTAATTCAGGTGACAAAACATTTACGACAACAATATTAGACTAAAAAAATCGACCAACTTGGTCGATTTTTTTATAGCTTGTTAATATAAATACTGTTAATCCATCCTTTAGTAGCTATTTTATACCAAACAATGTTATTATCATCGTGAATTTCTTCCGTTATTGCCACAAAATCACTATCGGAAACACTACCGATTGGCAACCCATAAGGTTCAGCATAGACTTCTATAGATCGATCGGGAAGGAAATTAACAACCGCGTTAGGCTGATTACTTTTACTTTTTTCTGCATCATTAAAATAGTTAATATTTTCAACTTCTGGAGCTGTGTCTGACAGTTTCATTTGGGTAGCATCATAACGAATCCAATGATAGTCACCAATTTGATACCAAAATTGACCATTACCAGAAATAGCGCGTAATTGAGTTGCCCAAAAAGTATTTGGGTTTAAGTTTGTCGTAACGTTTGATAAATTATCTGGCTCTAGAAAAACCTGTACACTGGTTACTGTTTCGATAAACATGTTAATACGGTGTACAGCTTGCCATTCTTGTGGCCGATAATAAAGCTCTAATGACTGAGGTAGGCTACCAAACAATCCCGTCAAAGATCCTGAAGTATCGATATACTGATAATTGACGATATCTAAAATTGCGATTTCGTAAGGTGCGCCTGCTTCGCCATCTAATCTTGTTGGTTCGTGTAACTCATCACCAGTTGCTATATTTTTATAATAAACCCATACGGGCGATGTATTTGCCATAATATCCCCTTTGAATATACCTACATATTATATCACAAACAAAAAACGACCTGAAAGTCGTTTCATATCACACGTAAGTTAAATTTTATTTACAGTAACTGGTTCTGGCTTAACTTCACTAATAACAAATTCATTATGAACAATGTCAGCTTGCAAATGATGAACATCTGGGTGTTCTAAATAGAAATCGGCGATACCATCGGCAATTTTATCTTGCATGACACGACGGAGAGGTCGAGCACCCATCGCAGGGTCATAACCGAGCTCCACTAATTTCTGCTTAGCAGCAGTGCTTAAATCAATGTGCAAATCGTTGTCAGACAAGTTCTCATTCATATCAGTCAATAATAAGTCGACAATTTTTAGTAGATGATCTTGTGACAAAGGTTGGAAATCAATGATATCGTCTAAACGGTTCAAGAACTCTGGACGGAAATAATTTTCCAAACGTTGCATCAAACGATTTTGTTGATCAACTTGGGCGAATCCCACAGGTGTATTTCCTGTGTCTGTTGAACCAGCGTTAGAAGTCATAATAATGACAGTGTCTTTGAAACTCACTATGTGACCTTGTGCATCAGTTAGACGGCCATCATCAAGAATCTGTAAGAACATGTTCATTACATCTGGATGTGCTTTTTCTACTTCATCAAAGAGAACCAATGAGTAGGGACGACGGCGAACTTGTTCTGTTAATTGACCAGCCTCTTCGTAACCGACATAACCGGCAGGAGCACCAATCATTTTAGAAACGGTATGTTTTTCCATGTACTCTGACATGTCGAAACGAATCATAGCATCTTTGCTACCAAACATTTCCTTAGCTAATTGCTTGGCAGTTTCAGTTTTACCAACACCGGTCGGCCCGACAAATAGGAATGATCCAATTGGACGACCAGATTTTGTGAGACCAATACGATTACGGCGAATCGCCTTGGCTAGTTTTTCTACTGCCTCATCTTGACCAATAACATGTTTCGATAAGTTTTTGTCCAAATCTTTTAGTTGATTAGCCTCGTTTTCTTTTAAAGCTCCAACAGGAATATCAGTTTTATCTTCAACAATTTTTAATATATCTTGCTCTGTTACTGTTTGTGGCTTTGACATCTCGGGGTGAGCCTCGACTTGTGCCTTTTGTGACTCAAGTTGGTTTACCTGATCACGCCAATAGCTTGCTTTTTCAAAATCTTCTTTATCAATTGCTTCTTGCTTTAATTTATCAGCTGCTTCGATATTCACTTGAATAGTTTTGGGGTCCGCAACTTTCATTGTCAAATTTTTACGTGAGCCAGCTTCATCAAGTAAATCAATTGCTTTATCCGGTAGGAATCTTTCTGGAATGTAACGATCAGATAGTTCAACAGCTGCTTGAAGGGCAGAATCACTGAATGTAACATAGTGATACTTTTCATACCGTTCACTAATTCCTTCTAAAATCGTGATAGTTTCTTCTTTAGAAGGTTCTTCAACTTGCACTGGCTGGAAACGACGGGCAATAGCACCATCTTTTTCAATTTTTCGATACTCATTTAAAGTTGTTGCACCGATTAATTGGAACTCACCACGAGCTAGGGCAGGCTTCAAAATATTACCTGCATCCATACCACCTTCAGCATTTCCGGCACCCATAATTTCATGAATTTCATCAATGAACAAGATGACATCATCGCTGTTCGTAACTTCTTTCATTAATTCACGCATCCGTGCTTCGAATTGACCACGCATGCTCGTACCTTGAACTAAGGCCGACATTTCCAAACGAATAACTTCTTTATGCTGTAACTTTTCAGGCACCTTTCCAGCTACAATAGCTTGCGCTAGGCCTTCAACAATAGCTGTTTTACCAACACCAGGTTCACCAATTAGTACTGGATTATTCTTTGTACGACGATTTAAAATTTCAATTGTGCGAGCAACTTCGTTATCTCGACCAATAACAGGGTCGAGCTTTCCGTCGCGAGCTTGTTTGGTTAAATTAATACCAAACTCATCAAGTAAGCGTCTTTTTTTATTACCATTATTATTTTTTTGTGCTTGTGTATTTTGTTGTCCTTGTGCTTGCGCCATTTGTTCATTCATTGCGCGAAACATTTCATCTAAATTACCAAAACCAAACGAATCTTGTTGTGCCATATCTTTTACTTAGTGTGAAGCACCATGGAATACAGTTATTGCATTTCACCATAGTATTGCACACGATTCCTTTCTGTAGGTTATGCTTTAATTATAGCACGATTTAAGAAAAATGCAATTAAAATTAGCACTCTTTAAAGTAGAGTGCTAATTTTAAAAATGTTATACTGTCTATGAGGTGAATTATGGATTATACACAAGCATTAAATGATTTGCGTGATGGGAAAATAGACGAAATTGAAGTGACACCAGCAGTATTTCCGGAATTTCAAAAGGCATGGGCAAATTTCGCATATCAGAATACTATTCGTGGTATTGCTCACGCTCAGGGTAAAGTTACATATGTTCGCTCAAATTGATGTGCGAATTAAACCAGTTTTATGCTACAATATTATAAGTTAAGTAAAATTTAAATGTGTTGCAATTGCAGTCGTAACACGATAAGGGGCAGTACAGTGGCATTTTCATTTGGACAAAAAAATGTTGGTATCGATCTGGGTACCGCTAACACATATGTATATATCGAAGGTCGTGGCATCATATTGCGTGAACCATCAGTAGTTGCGCGTAATACACAAACCAATGAAGTCGTTGCTGTAGGTTCTGAAGCTAAAGACATGTTAGGCCGAACACCTGCAAGTATCGCTGCTATTCGTCCGATGCGTGACGGTGTTATTGCCGATTATGATACAACCGTTGCAATGATTCGTTACTATTTGCAAAAAGCACTTGGCGGACGTATTGGCAAACCTTATGTAACGATTGGCGTACCTTCAGGTGTAACAGCTGTTGAAAGACGTGCTGTTATTGATGCTGCTCGTGTTGCTGGCGCGCGTGACGCTTATGTTATAGAGGAGCCTTTTGCCGCAGCGGTTGGTGCTGGGTTACCAGTTATGGATCCTACTGGATCAATGGTTGTTGACATGGGCGGCGGAACGACTGATGTTGCGACAATTTCATTAGGTGGAATTGTTTCAAGCCGTTCAATCCGTATAGCCGGAGACAAGTTGGACGAAGCAATTGCTAATTTTGTTCGTAACAAATATAATGTTACCATTGGTGAGCCGACAGCTGAAAGACTCAAAATCGAAATTGGTGCTGCATCACTTGCTTTAGCACGTACCTTACCAAATGCTACGGTCAGAGGTCGTGACTTATTGACTGGTTTGCCTAAGACAATTGATGTTACCGCTGAAGATGTAGCCACATCAATTCAAGAACCAGTGCAAGAAATCGTGGCAGCTATTCGTGAGACGTTGGAATCGACTCAACCGGAGTTAGCTGCAGATGTTATTGATCACGGTATGATTTTGACCGGTGGTGGAGCATTATTGCGCGACATTGAAAAAATTATTCAGGATGCAACTAAGGTACCAGTTTTAATAGCTAACGAGCCATTAGATGCAGTTGCTATTGGTACTGGTGAGGCGTTGAAATCTATTGATGTCATGCGACAAAAGTAATGGTAGTTTAAAATAGCGTGGCGCTTGCGCTACGCTATTATTTATTTTCAAGAATTAATGTCAAATAAAAGTTTCTAAGTAAAACAAGGTAGCATACCATTGAAAGTAGATGAAACTGTCAACTGTTTTTAGAAGTGGTAACTGGCTTTTTGGGGAAATACATGAAAAAAATATTTTCATCACGCACGTTGGTATCAATAATTGTTGCGTTTATAGTAATTGTAAGTTTAATTGCAGGATCAAATTGGTGGGCCAAGAGAACGAATACGCCACCTTTTTTACAGCGGTTTGGGAATGATTTAGCGGGTGGCGTTAGTCGTATTATTGCTGTTCCAACGACTGCCGTTGGGCGTACAGCAAATAGTATTAGTAACCTGTTAGATACATTTGAAGAAAACAAGCGGTTGAAATCTAAGATTGATGAATTTGCTCAAGACAAGGTTCACCTACAAACAGTTGAAGAAGAGAACAAATCTCTGAAGCAACAATTAAAACTAAAAGCCACATTGACAGACTATAAAACAGTTTCGGCTGTGACCATTAGTCGTTCACCGACAACATGGCAGTCACAATTAGTTATCGATGAAGGATCCAATTCAGGTTTGAAAAAAGGGATGCCAGTGCTTGCAGGTGCCGGAATTATTGGCCGTATTAGTGAAGTAAACACAACTAATTCAAAAGTGGCTTTGATTTCTGATACTAGTTCCGATGCCAATAGATTTGCGATTAAAATTAAGGGTGATGATGGCGATGTTAACGGCATTGTAACAAGTTTTAACCGTGAGAAAAATCAACTAATTATGGGGCAAGTTACGTCAAATAATAAAATCAGTAAAGGTGATTTAGTTGAAACTTCTGGCCTCGGTGGTGTTATTCCAGCAGGATTGTACGTTGGTAAGGTTGCTAGTGTCACGACGGATGATTATGGTTTATCCAAGAAAATATACATTGAACCTGCGGCTGATCTAGGTAATATCACCACAGTTATGGTTGCAATTTCACAGATAGGAGCAAATTAATGGCATTTTGGCAATTGACGAGATTGCGTGTAATTTATCCTGTGTTATTATTTTTGATACTGTTTGTTGATGGAACATTCATGTCTAGTATGGGGGGGTTATTTACACAATTTCCTTGGCACATTTTACCCACTTTGACACTTGGTTGGCTCTTTTTGGGTGTCCAATTTGATGTTGAAAACGAGTTACCTTTATGGTTTTATATTGTGGTCATTGGTATATTGTTTGATATGTACTACACTGGTATTTTTGGTACATATACTTTTGCATTTATTGCCGCGGTAGCTGTGATGAAGCAACTGCATAAAGTGCTAGATGAGCGTCTAGTAAGTGGCTTGCTTTTATATTTAGCTGGCTTGCTTATTTACCTACTGATTTCTTATGTTAGTGGATTTGTTACTGGAATTGCTAATGTTAGTATGTTATCGTTTTTATTGTACGAGGTATTGCCAACAGTAATTTTAAATCTAGTTTTTGCGGCTGCATCATATTATCCCGTATGGTCTTTATTTCAGTTTCTGCGTTGACAAGTTATCTTTTTATAGTATAATTATGACCATATAGTAAAACGTTGAGTAGAAGAGTAGTTCATTTTAAATTTAGAAGAGAATTTGCGGTTGCTGTGAGCAAATAGTTAAATTGAACGAAACACATCTATGAGTATAAAGCTGAACAAAGTAAGCTTTGTCGGAAGTGTCCGTTATCACATAACAGTCTTTGACTTATTGAGATGCTACTAGTGATAGTAGCATAACAAAGAGGTGGAACCGCGATGAAACGCCCTCTAAATACATTTCTTGTATTTGGGGGCGTTTTTAATTGGTTAGAAGACTGGTGGAGAACTTTTGTGTGAGCAAAAGTTGAATTCGAGGTGGAACCACGCTTTTGCGTCCTCTTGCAGTAGAAATACTGTAAGAGGATTTTTTCGTTTTATAAATACATTATAAATGTGATTGTTCTTTCTCGTGAAAATATATGAGTTATAAGTGCAATTCAACAAAGGAGTTTCAATTATGAGTTATCTAACTACAATTCTTCCCAGTTTATTGGCTGGACTAAAAACGACGCTAGGGGTGTTCTTCCTAACAATCATTGGATCTGTACCATTGGGAATTTTAGTATCCTTAGGGATGAAATCACCTTACTTTACAATACGTTGGTTGATTAACGGTTATATCTGGATTATGCGTGGTACGCCGTTACTTTTACAATTGATTTTTATCTACTATGGTCTTGGAATGATGGGTATAGCATTTCCACGATTTGAAGCTGCTATCATAGCGTTTATTATCAATTATGCAGCCTATCTTGCTGAAATTTTCCGTGGTGGACTACAATCAGTCCCAAGAGGGCAATATGATGCTGCTAAAGTACTTGGCTTTAGTAAAATACAAACATTTTTTAAAATAATTTTGCCACAAGTAGTCAAGATTGTCGTTCCTTCATTTGGTAATGAAGTGATTAACTTGGTCAAGGACACTTCTTTAGTTTATGTTATTGGCTTAGGTGACATCTTGCGAGCAGGGAATATTGCGGCTAGTCGTGACGTGACTTTGATGCCATATCTATTAGTTGGATTGATATATTTGATTATGACGGCGGTTGTCACATTATTATTGCGCCGTAGTGAAACAGTTTTGAATACATGGAGGTAATTTAATGTTAGAAATCAAAAACTTAACTAAAAAATACGATCAAAATGTGATCTTTAAATCCTTGAATTTAACAGTACATGATGGTGAAGTATTAAGCATTGTCGGCCCATCTGGCATTGGTAAAACAACCTTAATTAAAATTA
The DNA here is from genome assembly GCF_056530425.1 of Leuconostoc sp. C5. Classification (NCBI taxonomy): domain Bacteria; kingdom Bacillati; phylum Bacillota; class Bacilli; order Lactobacillales; family Lactobacillaceae; genus Leuconostoc; species Leuconostoc sp. C5. The sequence continues at coordinate 545,898 of NZ_CP134351.1, forward strand.
TGGCAGGATTAGAAACTGCAGACGATGGCGAAATTATTTTAAATGGTGAAAACATCGATATTAAAGGTGAAAGCTCCGATACGAATATTGGCATGATTTTCCAAGATTTTAATCTATTCCCAAACTACACAGTCATTGACAATATCACGTTAGCACCTATTAATGTTAATAAACAGTCTTCATCAAAGGCCGTTGAACAAGGGCAGGAGCTTTTGGAATCCTTAGGCATGTTAGATAAAGCTAATTTGTTTCCCTATCAATTATCTGGTGGTCAAAAGCAGCGTGCAGCAATTGCACGTGCACTGGCCATGAACCCGAAAATTTTGGCATATGATGAACCTACAAGTGGATTGGATGAAGCATCGACACACCAAGTCGCTGATGTTGTTAAAACGCTTAAGAAACGTGGTGTAACACAAGTTATTATTACGCACGATCAGCCATTTGCTGAAATGGTTTCTGATCGCGTGTTTGATTTTGCAACGGAGGTAAAACGCTAATGCCAAGCATGAAAAAGAAGATTGTTGTTAATAGTATTGTTGGTATTTTATTTATCGCACTGGTCGTTATGGCAGCTCTCTCTTTATCTAATAATTCCCAAAAAAGCAAAAGTACAGAACAGACAGTAGTGAAAACAGATCAATGGTCACGAATCAAGAGGGAAAAGCAAATTACGATTGGTCTAGATGATACATTTGTTCCAATGGGATTTCGCGATAAATCGGGTAAATTAGTAGGATTTGATGTTGATTTGGCAACCGCTGTGTTCAAAAGTTTGGGTATCAAGGTAAAATGGCAACCCATTGATTGGTCAATGAAAGAAACAGAATTAAATACCGGAAACATTGATGCTATCTGGAACGGTTATACAATTACAGATGACCGGAAAAAGAAGGTTGCTTTTTCAACACCTTATCACAAGGCAACACAAGTTCTTGTTACTTTAAAGAAAAGTAACATTAATAAGTTTTCTGATATGCAAGATAAAGTATTGGGCGATCAAACAGCTTCAAGTGGTGATCAAACTTTTGCACTGTATCCTAAAGTTTTGAAACAATATGTTAAAGATCAAAAGGTTATTGGCTATGATACATTTGACAAAGCATTCAATGATTTGAATGCGAGTCGCATTGATGGGTTATTGATTGATGAAGACTATGCACGTTATTATGTTGCGCATCAGTCTAACCCAAATGATTACACAATCACAACAGGTGGTTTCCCAGTAAATGACAATGCAGTTGGCTTCCGCAAAGCAGATAAAAAATTACGACAAGCAGTAAATAAAGAATTAAAAACTTATAAAAAAGACGGTCGTTTACAAAAATATAGTACGAAATGGTTTGGTAATTGACACATACTTTAGCAGCACCGTAATGGTGCTGCTTTTATGTTAGAATGGTATTAATAGTTTTTGTTGCGCTGGGGAGGGCAGTATGCTTAGGACATCTTTTTGGATTGTTATATTAATAGCATTGGTTATCAATACAATTATTTCATTTATTGCTGTTTTTCGGCAAAAACGTGAAATTGCTACAATTTGGGCATGGATGCTTGTGCTTTTGTTGTTACCTGTTGTAGGATTTGCCATCTTCTTTTTGGCTGGTAGTCGTATTTCTAGTAAAAAGATATTTCGCCTACGGACCCAAGAACAACGTGGTTTAGATCAGATTGCTTTAAATCAAAAAAAACAGTTACAAGATATTGAGAACTTACTTCCTATTCCATACAGTGCAACAGAATTGTTGAAATTATTTTTATCATCTGATCGCGCAGTTTTGACACGTGGTAATAAAATTACAATTTTTAGTGATGGACAAAAAAAGTTTGATAAATTATTCTCAGATATTAGGGCTGCAAAGGAACATATTCATTTAGAATATTTTTCTATTTTTGATGATAAAATAGGACATCAGCTAGTTGACCTATTAACTGAAAAAGCTGGTGAAGGTGTTGAAGTTCGCGTTATTTACGATCAGTTTGGTTCTCATGGACAACATCCTAAAATGTATAGACAATTACGTGCAGCTGGGGGTGTTGCTGTACCGTTCTTAATGCGACGCTTTCAGCTACTAACTTTGCGCTTCAACTTCAGAAATCACCGTAAAATTGCTATTATTGATGGTAAAATTGGATACATCGGCGGATTTAATGTCGGTGATCAATATATTGGTGAATCTAAAAAATTTGGTTATTGGCGTGATACTCATACTCGAATTATTGGGGATGCAGTATTATCATTGCAAAGTCGATTTTTAATGGATTGGAACGCCACCGCTGAAGGTAGAGAGTTATTGACCCAGACGACAAAGTACTTCCCTGAAAACTTCTCGTTACCAGGGAAGTCTATGGTTCAAATTGTTTCCAGTGGTCCTGATGACGATATGAAGCAGATCAAACAAGGTTACATGAGAATGTTTTCTTCTGCCCGTGAGAGCATAAGTATTCAAACCCCTTATTTCATTCCGGACGGTCCTGTGTTAGAAACGCTTGAAGTTGCTATTTTATCCGGGGTTAAGGTGAAATTAATGATACCTAATCAGCCCGATCATCCTTTAGTTTATCGGGCAACAGAATATTATGCTCAAGAATTAATTGATCTCGGCGCGACAGTTTACCGCTATGATGGTGGTTTTTTACATAGCAAGGTTGTGATCATTGATAACGAGGTAGCAACTGTCGGGTCAGCTAATATGGATATCCGTTCATTTTCTCTTAATTTTGAAGGCAACGCATTTATATATGATCCGGACTTTGCAGCTGATCTAGAAGATTTATTTGAGCAAGATGTATTAAAGTCCACAAAATTAACAATGGAATATTTTGAGAAACAGTCTTCCTGGATGAAGTTTAAGCAAAAGTTTAGTAGACTTTTCTCACCAATACTATGAAAAAAACAATTATTAATCACGGCGCGAATCTTGTGATTCTGCCAACCACACAATTTAAAACATTGCACATCGCCGTTGATTTTTCAACAGCAGTTGAGCCTGAGAACATTAGTGCACGTGCATTAGTGTCTTATTTGACTGCTGTTAGCTCGGCACGTTATAAAACACAACAACAAGTGGCGCAAAAAACAATTGATTTGTATGGTGCCCAATATCAAACTGATGTTTTCCGCATTGGTCAAACGCATCATGTACGCTTTACTTTGCAAATACCAGCACCCACCTACATAGTGGGTGGAAAACAGCTTCTGACCGAAGCTTTTGATTTTTTACGCGAGATGATATTTAATCCTTTGACGGAGAATCATGCATTCAATGAACAAGTATTTGCCAATGAGCAGCAAAGCCTAATTAATGAACTTGCCAGCGTTAAAGATGATAAAAGTCGTTACTCGGTGGCTAAACTTCGTGAAATAACCTATGATAAATCTGGCATGCGTGTATCCGCTAGTGGTAATGAAGAGACTGTTGCTCATTTAAATCCATCTGGTGTTTATCAAGCTTATCAGAACATGATCAACGACGATGCTATGAATATCGTTGTGCTTGGTGATATTAATCAACAGCAAATTATTTCATTGTTAGAGAAGTGGCCGATTGTGCCACATCAAGCTAAGGAAGAAAAAGAGCCATTTTATAGGCAAGCCTCTCGATTACATCTTAGTGAATTAGTTGAGCATAAAACTTCGATTAATCAGGCTATGCTTACCATGGCTTATCAATTAAATGTTAAACCATTTGATGATCAGCGTTTTGCTGTTATGGTCATGAATTCGTTGTTGGGTGGTACGCCACTATCAAAATTATTTATGAATGTGCGCGAGAAGGAGTCACTAGCATATAGCATCTATTCTCGTTGGCAACATGATACTGGATTTTTAACTATTGCGGCTGGCTTGGATACTACAAAAGTGCGTCAGACTGACACGATGATACAAGAACAAATTAAAGCCGTTCAAGAGGGCGACTTTGACAATCAAACAGTTGATGCGATTAAGATGAGCTTAATTAGTGATTACTTAAGTCAACGTGACTCACCTGCAAGTCAAATGGAAGTTGCTTTTTCTCGATTACTCACAAGAAGAGAAACGAGTGAACAGGAATGGATTGATCGCGTTAAGTCTGTGACTGCTGACGATATTCAAAATGCTGCTCAAAAGATATCGCTTCAAAGTCGTTATATATTATTGCCTGAGGTCTAATATGAAAACAAAACATTATCTAAAGCTAAAAGAAGATGTGATTACAGAAACGTTAGATAATGGTCTGTCAATAGTGATGGTTCCGAAGTCTAATTACCATAAAACTTTTGCTGTGTTAACAACGGCTTATGGTGCGTTAGAGCAAAAATTTGCTATCGATGATGCACAACCAATTCAGATTCCTGCTGGCACAGCACATTTTCTGGAGCACAAACTATTTGAAAAAGAAAATGAAGATGCATTCGCAAGATTTGGTGAATTGGGGGCTGATGCTAATGCATTTACCAATGCTTATCAAACAAGTTATCTGTTTTCAACTACTCAAAACTTAATACCAGCCTTAACACATTTATTAGATTTTGTTCAAACGCCTTATTTTTCAAAACAAACAGTAGAAAAAGAACAAGGAATTATTGGGCAAGAAATACAAATGTATGATGATGACCCTAATTGGGCACTCTATATGGGATTGTTAAATACATTATATCCTGACTCGTCAATTGCTAAAGATATCGCTGGAACCCGTGAAACGATTGCAACCATCACACCTGAACTACTATACGCTATTCATTCTGCATTTTATCAACCTACACAGCTGACACTACACATTGTGGGGCATTTTAATCCTGAAGAAATATTAGCAGTTGTTAAAGATAATCAATTCAAAAAAGATTTACGTCCTAAAAAGTTAACCCGTTTCCAGGAAAAAAATTTACCAGCAAAAGAACAACAATCAGAACGCTACTTTAATGTTTCGCGTCCTAAAGTTGCCTTTGGTATCCGACTTGATCAGAATCAGGTCGCTGGTATAGAAGCAACCAAACGTATTTTAATTGCTGATATTTTGGATGATTTATTGTTTGGCGAGCAAACAGATTGGTATCAGAATTTATATAGTCATGGTATTATTGATACAGAATTTGACACATCATTTGATATTATAAAACATTATCAGTATGTGAGTTTTTTTGCGGAAACGGACGATTATGACATTCTGACGCAAGAAATTCAAAGTCAAATTGACGATTATCAAAATGTTTTAGAAAACCAACAAAATGCTTTTGAGTCACTACGAAGAGCTACAGTTGGCGAGGGGATCCAGAAATTGAATTCCTTAGAAAATATGGCTTTGCAAGGTGATGATGTCTTGTTTGGAACTAATCTTTTTGATAAGATAGAGTTGTTACAAGATTTAACATTTGATGACATTCTTGTAACAGCGGATAAAATATATCGAAATGCTACGTTGCAACGATTTGTGTTGCATAAGTAGTCTTGTGGGCTATTATGAATGAAACTTTAACAAATCAAATAGGCGAGCAACTTAAGGCTGCTCGCTTAGAAAAACAATTATCATTGGATGATATCCAAGAAATTACAAAAATCCAACGCCGGTATTTATCAGCTATTGAAGAAAACAATCTTAGCGTTTTACCTGGTGATTTTTACGTTCGTGCTTTTATTCGGCAATATGCATTAGCTGTTGGGTTACATCCCGATGAGTTATTAGGAGAAACAAAACCAATTTCTATGTCTCGAACTAGCGACTTGAGCCGGGCACACAGGGATAATGATGGTATTGTTCGTGCTGGGATAGATAATACCCCAACAGCAAGATCACGGTTGGCAAACTCTATGCCAACAATTGGTTTAGGGCTATTGATTCTTGTGGCTTTAATAGTTATTTGGTTTGTATTGACACACATAGGAACCAATTCTCAACAGACATCTAACGGCGGTAATATCTCTGTTTCTACTTCTGAGGTTTCCAAATCCTCTAGTAAATCATCAGCATCGAAGTCATCTGCTTCTAGTTCCAGTGAGGAATCCTCGACACTTGATTTAGGTACACCAGAAACAAATACAAGTTTGCAGACGACAATCTATAATTTGTCTAATGAAAATACTAAAAAGCATACAGTTGTTATAACAGCAAAGAACACAGGTACTTCAGTTAAGGTCAATGATGCTAGTAGTAACATTTTACTAAATGAAACATTGGCTAGTGGCAGTAAAACAGTAGAAATTCCATCGGGAACAACGGCATTTAATCTACAATTTTCTAATGTTAATAATGCTTCAGTTACAGTTGATGGACAAAATGTCGAAGTAAGTGGTGCAACAACATCATTTTGGAATGTGCTTTTTAATCTCAATAAATAAAGGATGTATCATGAATTTACCCAATAAACTAACTGTTTTCAGAATTATTTTAATTCCAGTATTTATTTTATTGCTGACAGTACCATATGCTTGGTCTAATATCAGCTTTTTAGGAGCAACCATGCCCGTTAATTGGTTGATTGCCGCTGTTGTATTTGCAATAGCCTCTGCAACTGACTTCTTGGACGGTCAGATAGCTCGTAGCCAGCATTTAGTTACCAATTTTGGAAAGTTTGCGGATCCTTTGGCTGACAAACTTTTGGTTATGACAGCGTTGATTTTCTTAACGAGCTTCAATGTTGTTCCAGCTTGGATGACTGCGGTTATCGTTATTCGAGAGTTAGCCGTTACAGGTTTACGTACACTAATTGTTGAAAACAATGGCAAGGTTTTGGCAGCACAGATGCCAGGAAAGATAAAAACATTTTCACAAATGTTTGCTATTTTCTTCTTATATATTCACAACGCGCCATTTTCCATTATTAATTTTCCTATTGGGGATGTCTTATTGTGGGTTGCTGTTATCTTTACAATTTATTCTGGTATCGATTATTTTTGGCAAAATAGAAATGTCTTTTCTGATGGTATGTAAGGAACTAAAAGCGCTTTTAGCGCTTTTTTCGTATAATCAAGAAGAAAGCAAACAGAAACGAACAAATGTTCGAAAAGCACTTGCTTTTGACTCGCGAAAAAGGTACACTAATCAAGTAAGATAAAAGGAGTTAGCCGCAATGGTAGCAAAGAAAACGACTAAAAAAGACGATCAAGCAAAGAAAGATGGTCGTCGAGCCGCGCTAGATGAAGCGCTAAAGAAAATTGAAAAGAACTTTGGGAAAGGTTCAGTGATGACGTTAGGAGATAACGCGCTAACGCAGATCGAAACGATCCCTTCTGGTTCTGTTAAAATTGATGTTGCTTTGGGTGTTGGTGGCTATCCCAAGGGGCGTATTATTGAAGTATACGGTCCAGAATCATCAGGTAAAACAACCATCGCACTTCATGCAGTTGCTGAAGTTCAAAAGCAAGGCGGAACGGCTGCCTATATTGATGCTGAAAATGCTTTGGACGTTAAATATGCTGAAGCCCTCGGCGTTAAAAAAGACGAATTACTTTTGTCACAACCGGATACAGGCGAACAGGGATTAGAAATTGCTGATGCTTTGGTACAATCAGGTGCCGTAGATATGATTGTTGTTGACTCAGTTGCTGCATTAGTACCTCGTGCCGAAATCGAAGGTGAAATGGGTGATGCGCACGTTGGATTGCAAGCTCGTTTAATGAGTCAAGCACTACGTAAGTTAGCAGGAACCCTGAACCGAACGGGAACAATTGCTATTTTCATCAATCAAATTCGTGAAAAAGTCGGCGTAATGTTTGGAAACCCAGAAACTACACCCGGTGGTCGTGCACTAAAGTTTTATTCGACAGTACGTTTAGAAGTCAGACGTTCAACACAAATTAAAGACGGTACTGATGTCACTGGTAATTTGACAAAAGTTAAAATTGTTAAAAACAAGGTGGCTCCACCATTCAAAGTTGCTGAAGTTGATATTATGTATGGCCATGGTATTTCACAAACTGGTGAAATTCTTGATCTCGCTGTTGATCAAGATATTATCGACAAAGCAGGTGCATGGTATGCTTACGAAGGTGAACGAATTGGTCAAGGGCGTGAGAAAGCTAAAGACTATTTGGATGATCCTGAGCATGCCGCATTGCGACAAGAACTATATGTCAAGGTGCGTCAAGCATATGGTATTGATTCTAATGCGAATGGTACTGCCGTTTCAAATACGGAGGCTCAAGCAGAAAAATCTGATGAGCAAATTAATCTGCCGGATTTGGATACAACGACTGATGATTCTTTAACGGACGAACCAATTGTATAAATTACGTAAATATTGAGAAAAACGTTAGGTCGTTTTTCTTTTTTTTGTTACAATGCAAGTATAGAAACGCATGGAGATAGACATGACTAAGATACTTGTTGTTGATGATGAAACGGCAATTGCAACGCTGCTGCAATACAATTTGCAACAGAATGGTTACGAAGTAACAGTTGCATCGGATGGTTTATCCGCTTATCAAAAGGCAAAAGAGCAACAATTCAATGCAATATTGTTGGATCTAATGCTGCCAGAAATGGATGGCATGACCGTTTTAAAGCAGTTACGTCAAGATAAAGTTAGCACACCAATAATTTTGGTGACTGCAAAAGGGGATGAGTTTGATCGTGTGCTTGGCTTAGAATTAGGTGCAGATGATTATATCACTAAGCCTTTCAGCCCTCGAGAAGTTGTAGCAAGACTAAAAGCTGTATTACGTCGTTCACAAGTTAGTACAGATACCAACAAAACGGACGAAATGGTTATTTCTATACAAGATTTGCTCATCAATGATAGCAAAAAAACAGTTATGAAAGAAAATATTGTTTTGTCCTTAACGCCACGGGAATATGATTTATTATTATATTTTGCACAGCGATTGGGACGTGTAATTGATCGTGAAACAATTTTGACGGCTGTGTGGGGATATGAATATACTGGCGAAAGCCGTATGGTAGATATGCATATCAGTAACTTACGAGATAAGATTGAGTCAAATCCAAAGGCGCCTAAAATATTGAAAACAGTTCGCGGATTTGGATATACTATGACGAATTAGTGTTTTCATAAGACATATGTGGCGTTATTATAGTAAATGGCAAACTGTAGACATAGCGTCGGAGGTGAGCCATTTTTGTTTTGTAAATTTTTCTTTACACGCATTTACAAGAATGCGACCAAATTGTGGCGTGTTTCATAACATAACTCCCGTAATATATAAGTTGTAAACAAGGAGCGGCACCCAAGAGCCTCTACTACAACCTTGTTTCACTACATATTTCTAAGGGAGAAATCTTCATGAACAAAAAGATTGTAGGAATTATTGGTGGTATAGTGGTCATTGCGGCTGGAATAGCCTTGTATACTTCTGCTAATGATAAGTCCAGCGATAATAAAACAAGTACGACGTCATCTTCTAATGTTAGTGGAAAAGTGTTATCGTTAGGATCAACAGCATTACAGCCTTTAGCAGAGCAAGTTGCTAAGTCATTCCAAGAGAAAAATCCTAATGTAACAATTACAGTGCAAGGTGGTGGATCGGGTGCCGGGTTAAGTCAAGTATCTGATGGATCAGCACAAATTGGTAATTCAGATGTGTTTGCTGAAGAAAAAGATGGTATTGACGCCACTAAACTAGTGGATCATAAAGTAGCTGTGGTTGGTATTGCGCCAGTTGTGAATAGTGATGTGCAGATCACGAGTTTAACAAAAGAACAGTTGCGTAATATTTTTACTGGTAAGGTAACAAATTGGAAAGAAGTTGGTGGTAACGATGAAAAAATTGTCGTTATCAATCGTGCAACTGGGTCAGGAACACGGGCTGTTTTTGAAAAAAATATCTTGGACGGTCAGGATGCTGTACAAGCGACCGAACAAGATTCCAATGGCACGGTGCAAAAGATTGTCAAAACAACACCAGGATCGATTTCGTACCTGGCATTTGCTTACCTCGACTCTGACGGTATTAAGGCACTGGACTTAAATAAAGTTCATCCTAATAAAAAAAATGTTGAAGATAATTCATGGCCAATTTGGGCTTACGAACACATGTACACTAAGGGGAAGCCAACTGGGGCTACTAAGTCATTCTTAGAGTACTTCACGACCAAAGAGGTTCAAAAAAATATTGTACCTAAGCTAGGATACATTGGATTAACAGATATGAAAGTCACTCGCGATGCAAGTGGTAAAGTGACAGATAAATAAGTATATTTGATAAGGACAAGCAGAGTGCTTGTTTTTTTGTGCGTTACCGTTATGCAAATTCAAAACCATGATAGAATAAACTTATGAAGAAAAGAATTGGCAAAATAACCAGTATATATAGTCTAAATATTTTATTATTATTTATAGTAACTCGAGTGATCCACGTGTCTCATAATCAGCTCTACATATTAGTTATTATATTTTTTGTTGTAGCTAATTTTGAAGTATGGTTTTTAAATTTTTGGCAAAACAAAGAAACAGCAGAATTAACAATTATGAAGAAAAGAATGATTGCTACTTCAGCTGGAGAAACACCACGGGGTGTTTTAGCAGAACCAACATCTCCATACTACGAATTATTAGAACAATTCAATGAATTACAAAGTTATGTTCGCCATTCGCAATATAGTGCCAATCGTGAAATAAATAATTATCAGACATTATTGGCCAGCTTACCAGTGGGTGTCATTAATGTTAGTCGTCATCATATGATAGATGTTTTCAATCAAACCGCTGCCGATATGCTTGGTGTAGAGATGCCAGAAGTACCAATTTTAGACAGTTTAGTGATTCGTCAGTTTACGTTGTCAGAAATCATTAATCATACCTTTAACACCAATCAAAGGCAGCACTCCATTTTGAACTTGATGATTGATGGCGAGGCACGACAATATGATGTTAGCACATTATTTCATCAATCTGGATCAAATGCAGAAGTGATGGTTATGTTGTATGATTTGACAGAGGTATTGAAATTAGAGCGCATGCAAGCCGATTTTTTGGCAAATGCTTCGCATGAGTTTAAAACACCGTTGACTGCAATTACAGGATTTGTTGAGACGTTACAGGGTGACGCAGGGGCGGACGAAGAAACGAGAACCCAATTTTTGCAAATTGTGGCGGATGAGGCAAAACGTTTGTCAGCACTGGTTAATGACATATTGTCTTTGTCACGTATGCAACACAAAGTGGATGAAAAAATATCTAATTTGGAAATTTCAGCCATTGTTGAACAACAATTAGAAAAAATTGATACTAAAACGGTTACGGTACACAATGATATTGCGCCGGACTTTAGTGTGTCAGGTATTGCTAGTGATGTGTCTACTATCGTCCAAAATTTATTAACTAATTCGGTTAAGTATAATAAAATAGACGGTGAAGTTTGGATATCAGCATATAAAGACACGCAACAATGGCAAATAAAAGTCAGTGATTCGGGTATTGGTATTCCGTTAAATCAGCAGTCTCGTATATTTGAGCGTTTCTATCGTGGTGACGAATCAAGACAACGTAAAATAGCAAGTGGTACTGGATTGGGGCTCGCTATTGTCAATGAGATTGTGAACCAACATAATGGGGAAATCAATATTAAATCACAGGTAGGTGTCGGTACAACAATCAGTGTTATTCTACCCTTGTAGAAACGCGTCAAAACATTAAAATTGATGTTTTTTGTATGAAAACATCATGCTCTTTACACAATCTTTACATAAAAGCGTTTTGACATTTACATAAGTTTAAGATAATAAATATGTAGTAGTAAATCTTGGGAGGCATTAACATGTCGAAATCATATCGCGGTTCAATCGTATTCACGATTGTAGCCGTGGCAGTTGCTGCAGCGCTTGGAACAGCGTATGCAATGCGCGATAAAAGTGCGTCAAATACGTCGATCACTGCAGTTGGGTCAACGGCTTTACAACCGCTGGTTGAAGCTGCTGGCGAGGAATACGCTAAAGACAATCTTGGTACCTTCATCAACGTTCAAGGCGGTGGAACAGGTACAGGGTTAAGTCAGGTGTCGCAAGGCGCTGTTGACATTGGTAATTCTGATGTATTTGCTGAAGAAAAAGACGGTATTGATGCCAAAGAGTTGGTAGATCATCAAGTCGCAGTTGTCGGCATTGCGCCACTATTGAACAAACACAATGGTGTCAAAAATTTGACAACTAAACAACTCATTGCTGTTTTTACTGGAAAGGTAACGAATTGGAAAGAGGTTGGTGGTAATGATCAAAAAATTGTCATCATTAACCGTGCGGCCGGATCAGGGACACGAGCCACTTTTGAACAGTGGGGATTGAATAGCGCACAAAGTACTGAGGCACAGGAACAGGATTCTTCAGGAATGGTTCGTTCAATTGTCAGCACGACACCGGGGGCTATCTCATATGCAGCCTTTGGTTATATTGATGACAGTGTGGTAGCGGCTAAAGTTAATGGTGTAAAACCTACTAAACAGAATGTCGTTTCTGGAAAATATGCTATTTGGTCATATGAACATGTTTACACCAAAGGAAAACCATCCGAACCCGTAGCTAAGTTTTTAAAGTATTTAACTTCCAAAAAGGTTCAATCAACACTTGTATCGAAACTAGGATACATATCAATTCATGACATGAAGATTAGTCGTGACGTAAATGGTCAAGTGACTAGAAAATAAACATATTTCTTGTTCGAAAATATCATATTTCGACATGCACCTTGGAGAAAAAATGGATAACATTACAAAAAAACTTATGCAGAGATCTGAATCCACGCATAAGGACACGTTTGGCCGTGCTGTTAGTTTAACGGCATTAGCCTTGATTGGTATTGTGGTCGTGGCAATTTTCGCCTTTGTTCTGAGTCGCGGACTTTCAACATTCTTTAGAGATGGCGTTAATGTTAAAGACTTTCTATTTGGAACAACTTGGAATCCGTCTGTAACCAACCCGGCAACAAAGCAGCCTTATATTGGTGCATTACCAATGATCATTGGTTCATTTTTAGTAACCTTTTTAGCTGCGGTAGTTGCTACGCCATTTGCGATTGGAACATCTTTGTTTATGACTGAAATAGCGCAAAAACGCGGGGCAAAAATTATGCAACCAATTATTGAATTGCTGGTTGGTATTCCCTCAGTTGTCTATGGGTTCATTGGTTTAACTGTCGTCGTTCCTTTTATACGAAATATAACTGGTGGCTCTGGTTTTGGTATTTTATCTGGAACAATAGTTTTGTTTGTTATGATATTACCAACTATCACCTCGATGACCGTGGACACATTAAAATCAGTTCCGCGTTATTACCGAGAATCTGCTTTAGCAATTGGTGCTACACGTTGGCAAATGATTTATAAAGTTGTTTTGCGTTCAGCAACACCTGGTATTATGACAGCGATTGTGTTTGGCATGGCACGTGCATTTGGTGAAGCGCTAGCTGTTCAAATGGTTATTGGTAATGCTGCATTAATGCCTACAGGCTTAACTACTCCAGCATCTACCTTAACGTCTGTTTTGACCATGGGTATCGGAAACACGGTTATGGGCTCACTACAAAATGATGTCTTGTGGACTCTGGCAATGATTCTGTTACTGATGTCATTGGTATTTAATTTGATTGTTCGTGCAATTGGACGTAGAGGAGCGATGAAATAATGAATGCAAAAACTGCTGATAAAATTGCAACAGGCGTTATTTACGCTATTTCTGGCATTGTCGCTTTAATTTTGTTTGCGATGCTAGCTTTTATTCTTGTACAAGGCGTACCACATTTATCATGGCACTTCTTAACTTCTCCAGCACGTGCATTTGAAGCAGGCGGTGGTATTGGAATACAACTTTTTAATTCTTTCTACTTGTTAATTTTAGCCATGTTGATTAGCTTTCCCATTGCGTTGGGTGCAGCAATTTATCTTAATGAATATGCGCAAAAAAATCATTTTACAGCAATTATACGTACAGCTATCGAAATATTAAGTTCTTTGCCTTCTGTTGTTGTTGGTTTGTTTGGATTCTTACTTTTTGTTGTACAATTTAAATTAGGTTTTTCTATTTTGTCTGGTGCAATTGCATTAACATTGTTTAATCTACCTCTTTTGACACGTTCAATCGAAACGAGTTTAGCACAAATTCCTGATTTACAGCGTGAAGCAGGTGCGGCACTTGGCTTGTCACGATGGGAAACGGTTTTGCATGTTATTTTGCCTGCAGCCGTTCCATCAATTGTGACGGGTGTTGTTCTATCGGCTGGACGAGTATTTGGTGAAGCTGCAGCCTTAATTTATACTGCAGGACAATCTGCTCCAGCTTTGAATTTTGCCGACTGGAATCCATTTAACATTTCGAGCCCTTTGAATCCAATGCGACCAGCAGAGACACTAGCTGTACATATTTGGAAAATTAATTCTGAAGGTATTATGCCTGATGTTAGTGCCGTGTCAGCAGGAGCTTCTGCTGTTTTGATTATTGTTGTGTTGCTATTCAACTTTAGCGCACGAAAATTAGGTATGAAGCTTTACAAGAAGTTAACGAGTGCGTGAGGCCATTATGATAAATTCAAATACAGATCTTAAACCAGCTAGTGAGTTCATTAGAGAAAATGCACCAGAGCGGTTTATTTATAAAATGGATACCGAAAAACATGAAATTGCTCTGTCCACACATGACTTGCAAGTGTTTTATGGTGATAATCTTGCCTTGAGCGAAGGCGACCTGCAGTTTGAGCGTTATAAAATTACGAGCTTGGTTGGCGCTTCAGGATCCGGGAAATCAACATTTTTACGTTCACTAAACCGTATGAATGATGGTGTTGCTACCGTTAATGGGAACATTATGTATCGCGGTTTGGACATTAATACCAAGAAAATTGATGTTTATGAAATGCGTCGACATATCGGCATGGTATTTCAACGTCCCAATCCTTTTGCTAAGTCAATTTATGACAATATAACTTTTGCACTAACTAGCCGAGGTAATTACACTAAGCAGCAACTAGATGAAGTAGTTGAAACCAGCTTGAAACAAGCTGCTTTATGGGATCAAGTTAAGGATGAACTAAATAAATCCGCATTAGCATTATCCGGTGGTCAAGCACAGCGATTGGTGATCGCTCGTGCGTTGGCATTGAAGCCTGATATTTTGTTGTTAGATGAGCCTTCGAGTGCGCTAGATCCTATATCATCCGCTCAGGTTGAAGACACGCTACTTAAATTAAAAGATCAATATACAATTATTATTGTTACTCACAACATGCAACAGGCAGCCCGAATTAGTGACTATACAGCATTCTTTCATATGGGCAAGGTCATTGAATACGATCTAACACGAAAAATATTTACGCGACCAAAAGTAGCACTTACAAACGATTACATATCAGGTAACTTTGGATGACAGATAATAAAGAAAAAACAATTTTATCAACCCGCGATGTACATCTTTGGTACGGTAAAAAAGAGGCGTTGCATGGTATTGACTTAGATTTTCCAGAGAAGGGCATTACTGCGTTAATCGGCCCTTCGGGATCAGGAAAGTCAACATACTTACGTGCAATTAATCGTATGCATGATTTAGAAGATAATGTGACGGTGACAGGGTCTTTCAAATTCAAAGATACGGATATTTATGCACCCACAACCGATACGGTTGACCTACGCAAACGTATTGGGATGGTCTTTCAACAGCCTAATCCATTTCCGTTTTCAACTTATGAAAATGTGGCATTTGGCTTGCGACTTGCTGGGGTCAAAGATAAAGCTGTTTTGGATGAAGCGGTAGAAAAAGCTTTGAAGCAATCTTCTGTTTGGGATGAAGTGAAAGATAATTTGCACAAGTCAGCTCTTGGATTATCCGGTGGTCAACAGCAACGTGTCTCCATTGCACGTGTTTTGGCTACATCCCCAGAACTTTTATTGTTAGACGAACCTACATCTGCGTTAGATCCAGTGTCTAGTCACAACATTGAAGAAACTTTGTTAAAATTGCGCGACGATTATGCAATGATTATTGTGACACATTCGATGTCACAAGCATCACGAATTTCTGATCGTACTGCATTTTTCTTGAGTGGTGACTTAATTGAAGTTGATGAGACAAAGCATATCTTCTTGGATCCAGCAAAAAAAGAAACACAAGATTACGTTTCAGGTCGTTTTGGCTAATTTACACAATTTGGATACAGAACAGTTATAATATAATAAAGTTAAAGGAGGTTTCACTATGCGTCGATTATTTGATGAAGAATTAGCAGATTTAGATAGCTCATTTACAGAAATGGGTATGCTGGTTTCACAAACTATTCAAAAAGCTGTGCAATCATTCGTGGACCACGATCGTGAAGGGGCTCGTAAGATCCTAGAAAACGACCACCAAATTAATGAGCGCGAGGCAGCTATTGAAAAGAAAACTTTCGAAATGATAGCTTTGTATCAGCCAGTAACCACTGATTTACGTGAAATTGTTACTATCTTAAAGGCTGTATCAGTGCTTGAACGTATGGGAGACCAAGCACGTAATATTGCAAATTCAACAATACGTGTTAAAGGCACGAAGCACATTGCTAGTGTTGAACAAGAACTGGGCGAAATGGGCGAGATGGTTGCTACTATGGTTTCAGAGGTCATGGATTACTATGTGAAAAATGATGCTCTTGGTGCTGAAGCGATTGCTGATAAAAACAGTGTGCTTACGCAAAGTGCTGCTAAAGTTCGAACAGATTCTGTTAATGGTATGAAAGAGGACGCCGAATTGGTAGACTCAGCAGCAGATTACTTAGTAATTGCAGGATACTTGAAGCGAATTGGTGATTACACGACAGATATTGCTGAGTGGATCGTGTACAAGAGAACAGGAAAAATTATTGAATTAAATCCTGGCTATAATTTCTTTATATAAAATTTGTTTAGTTAAAAGGCACGACAACTATGTCATGCCTTTTAATTTGCTATTAATTTGAGAAAAAAATAAAGTTTTGAATCATAGTTATAGCAAAACGATTCCCACCACAATGAATAGGACTAGAAAAATCATATTGAGTAGGGTAAAGGTTTTGAAGAATTGAAAGTTTGAACGATTTTGCGAATAGCCAGCGTATTGCCTTAAGGCCAGTAAGTTAGCTAAGGAGGCAATAATAGTGCCTAGACCACCAACGCTGACACCTAAAAATAATGCATAGACATGGTTTGTGAATTTGGATAATAATACAGCAGCAGGGACATTACTAATCAATTGACTTGTGACGATAGCCGATATAAAAGTTGATAAAGCATTATTTGTATGGTTAGTGATCAGCCCGCTAACAAAGTTAATACGACTAATCGCGCCAACAATTATGAAAAAATTAATGAACGTCAGTATGACTGCATAATCAACGCGTTTAAATATTTTTTTACTAAGCGTCAACCCACTTAGGAGGCTAATAAGCAGAGATATGATTACAGGAATGACTGATAGTATACCCAATAACACCACTATACTTGCTAGTAGTAGCCACACTGTTTTTGTTCGGTTTATGGATATTATATTTGAACTTTGTTTTTCAATCTGTTTATTTTTAATAAACAAAACAGAGAAAAGCAAAGTGATCAGTGAGATTAAACCAAAAGGAATGCTCATTCCTAAAAAATCAATGACACTTAACTTATAAAAAGAAACAATATATATGTTTTGTGGATTACCAAAAGGTGTGAATGAACTGCCAAGGTTAGCGTAGATGGTTAACAAGCTAATAGCGAATATTTTAGGAAATGGGATGCGTTTACTAATATTAAAGAAAATTGGGATAAGCGTCAGGATAGCTACATCGTTTGTAAATAACATCGAACCAAAGAACGAACAGAGTAAAAGTACTAGAAAAACTAAGCGTGTAGAATGGCACTTTGAAACGATGTAATTGGCAATAAATTTTAAAATTCCTAAATCTTGATAGATGGCAATAATAATTAACAAGGATGATAAGGAAATAATGGTTTTAAAGTCGATGTCTGTTGATTTCACCTGACCAAAGCATAAAGATAAGATGGACAATATGAGCGTTATGAAAAATGTTTTATCAGTTAAAATGCGTTTCAATGTGTTAATCATAGATTATTGTGCCCCGATGTAACAAGGGAATAAGTTAGTCGTTTCATAAGGAGTTCTCCGTATGCTTTCAAATGATGTCGTTATTTCATGCCACTGCTAGTTTTACGTCATCACAATATGATAGTCAAAAAGTGGATTGATAGCACGACTAATTACAATAGTACCAAATCTGCAAGAGCATAAACACAGTTAGGCTAAATTTAATTAAATACTAAGTATCACAGATGATTATTAGACAACAAAGTAAGTAAGTATTTTGGATAGTTACTTTCAAGTACATTTGACAAACTATCTAGGATATTTGTTATAATGGAATTATTGAAAGCTTACCATATCAATATGGTAAACGTTTTCAAAAATTATAAGTAATGGAGAATTTAATGCGATTTATTGTTCGTTTAGCGATAAACATGCTGACCTTTCTACTTTTATCAATGATTTTTCCATCAGGATTTAGAGTAGATAGCTGGGGTGCAGCTTTGTTGGCAGCATTTGTATTATCGATATTGAATGCTATCATTAAACCAATTTTAACAATTTTAACGTTACCATTAACGATTTTGACATTTGGCTTTTTTGCTATTGTTGTTAATGCAATGTTATTGGAAGTGACTGCTGATCTTGTTGGCGGATTTGAATTTTCAAGTTTTGGCTGGGCAATGATTATTGCACTTATTGTTTCCATTATTAACACGTTTTTGACAAAAGATTTGCATGTGCAAGTAGAAAGACATTAAAATGGCACAAAATTCAGTAACAGTAAAACAATTAGTAGAAAATACCCGACTAAAGATTGTTGCCGGTGAACAGTATCTAGACCGAGAAATTACTACTGCAGATATTTCTCGCCCTGGATTAGAAATGACAGGTTATTTCAATTACTATGCGCCAGAAAGAATTCAGTTGCTTGGTATTACTGAAACATCGTTTTCTGAGCGTATGAGTCATGATGAATTACTATTAGTATTTCGTCGCATGGCGGATGAAAAAACGCCGGCATTCGTTATTTCAACTGGATTACCAATAAGTGATGAATTAAATCAAGCAGCTGATGAAGCACATATTCCGATTTTGTCATCAACCTTAACATCCTCACGAATTTTATCCAACATGACATATTATTTGGGTGGTGAACTCGCGCCACGTAAAAATGTGCACGGTGTTTTGATTGATGTTCATGGATTAGGCGTTTTAATTACTGGCGACGCGGGAATTGGTAAGACAGAATCAGCCTTGGAATTAATTCAACAAGGGAAAGCACGTTTGGTCGCTGATGATCGTGTCGATATTTATCAAGAAGATGAAGAGAGGCTGATTGGAGAGCCAAACGGTGTATTACGTAATATGATGGAAGTGCGTGGTGTCGGAATAATTGATGTTCAGCAAGTTTATGGTGCTGTATCTGTTCGATCACATGCTACAATTGCGTTAAACATCCATTTATCTAATGGTAAAATTGGTGAAGCTAATTTTGACCGCTTAGGTGACGATAATGACTCCTTAGAAATTTTGGGTGTTAAGATTAAGCGAATGGTTGTGCCGGTGACGCCTGGTAGAAATACTGCAAGTGTGATTGATGCAGCCTCGGTCAAGTTCCGTACGGCGAATATGGGCATTGATGCGCTGAAAACATTGGAAGAGCGTATGACTGCTGAAATGGAAAAGAATGAAAAAATTGATGCAGGGGACGAAAAAAATGACTAAAATAGCCGTATTGGGCGGTGGCTCTTGGGGCACTGCGTTGGCAAACGTTGCTGCAGAAAATAATAATGATGTGCGTCTGTGGACACGTACTGCGACACAAGCGGATGAAATAAACAGTCAACATACCAATCAAAAGTATTTGCCAGACGCAAAGTTATCATCTGAGTTAATGGCAACCAGTAACATGGCCTTGGCAGTGATGGATGCTGAAATTGTTTTGACAGTTGTTCCTACTAAAGTTGTACGAGAAGTTGCACGTCAGCTAGCTGACGTTTTAAATAAGCAAGATCATCAGGTGATTTTGGCGCATGCTACTAAAGGACTAGAGCAAGTAACCTATAAGCGTGTGTCGGAAATGCTTGCCGAAGAAGTACCTGCAAAGTACCGTTCCACGTTGGCAATGATTTCTGGCCCATCGCATGCAGAAGATGTTATCAAGCATGACTTGACATCTGTATCGATTGCTTCTGAAAATGAAGAGGCTGCCAAATTACTACAGCAGGTATTTGCCAATAGTTCATTTAGACCTTATACGAATCATGATTTGTTAGGATCAGAACTGGCAGCGGCTTTAAAGAATATTATCGCCATCGGATCAGGTGCGTTAATAGGATTAGGTTATGGCGCTAATGCACAGGCTGCTTTGCTGACACGTGGTTTATCGGAAATGCGCGCCCTAGGTCAAGCAATGGGCGCCCAACCAGAAACGTTTTTAGGACTTGCAGGCATTGGTGATTTGATTGTTACTGGCATGTCACCAAACTCCAGAAATTACCGTGCTGGGAAACAGTTAGGTGAAGGAAAGAGTTTGCAAGAGATTCAAGATGACATGGGCATGGTTATTGAGGGTGTTAGCACTACAAAAGCAGTATATGAATTTTCGCAACATCATCATGTGGAAATGCCTATAACAGCCGGTATTTATCGCATATTATATGAAAATGAGCCATTACGCGATGTAATTAGCGACCTAATGAGTCGTCCGTTGCGCAGTGAAGATTAGAAAAAATAAAGAGGAAAAAATCATGAAACCAGTACGTAAAGCTATTATTCCAGCAGCAGGATTGGGCACACGTTTTTTGCCAGCAACTAAGGCATTAGCTAAAGAAATGTTGCCAATCGTTGACACACCAACGATTGAATACATCGTGCGTGAAGCGATTGAATCTGGCATTGAAGATATCGTTATTGTTGATGGTAAATCAAAGCGTTCCATCGAGGATCATTTTGATTCTAACCCAGAATTAGAGAATAATTTACGTGAAAAAGGAAAGGATGAATTATTAAAGCTTGTCGAGGAAACAACAGATATTAATATGTATTTCATCCGTCAATCACATCCCAAGGGTCTCGGTGATGCTGTACTGACTGCTAAAGCGTTTATCGGTGACGAACCGTTTGTTGTTTTGCTGGGTGATGACTTGATGCAAGATGAAGTACCGTTGACAAAACAATTGATCCAACGTTATGAGGAAACTGGTGAATCAACGTTAGCTGTTATGAAAGTACCTCACGATCAAGTATCAGAATACGGTGTAATAGATCCAGCCGCGCAAGTTGATAAAGGTGGACTATATCGTGTAAAGAGCTTCGTTGAAAAGCCAAAGCCTGAAGATGCACCTTCAGACCTAGCGATTATTGGCCGGTACCTTTTGACACCTGAAATTTTCGAGGAACTAGAAAATACAAAACCTGGTAAAGGAAATGAAATTCAATTGACTGATGCTATTGATTCATTGAACAACCGTCAACACGTATATGCTCATGAATTTAAGGGTAGCCGTTATGATATTGGTTCAAAAATTGGCTTCTTGGAAACAAACATTGAATTTGGTTTAAAGCATCCGCAAACAAAAGATGCATTACGTGCTTATATTAAAGAATTGGCATCAAAGTTGTAATTTAAAAACAGGAGAAATACTTCCTGTTTTTTAAATAAGATGGTTATGCTCGACAAGGGGTACATAATCGAGTACAATTAGTGTTAACAAAAAGTAAGTAAAGGGGTAAAATATGTCAGAAGAACTCAAGGAATATGATGTGGTCGTTATTGGGGCTGGACCAGCGGGAATGACTGCAGCCACATATGCTTCAAGAGCTAATTTATCAGTATTAATGTTGGATCGTGGTATTTATGGCGGCCAAATGAATAATACAGCTGAGGTGGAAAATTACCCTGGGTTTGATTCGATTTTGGGACCAGATTTAGCTGAAAAGATGTATTCTTCGTCAACACAATTTGGTGCTGAATATGGTTTTGGATCAGTAGAAAGTATTGAAGTTGAAGATTATAGAAAAATAATTCACACAGACATGGGGACTTATGCTGCTAAAGCGATAATTATCGCAACTGGGTCAGAGCATATCCACTTAGATGTAACGGGTGAAGATAAGTATCAGGGTCGTGGTGTAAGTTATTGTGCGGTGTGTGATGGTGCATTTTTCCGAGACGAGGATGTTCTGGTTATTGGTGGTGGTGATTCGGCTATTGAAGAAGGTTTATACCTAACTAATTTAGCAAAATCAGTGACAGTACTTCATCGTCGTGACAAATTGCGTGCACAACAAATTATCCAAAATCGTGCATTTGATAACTCTAAAATGAAATTTGAGTGGCATACCGAAGTGGTGGCGATTACTGGTGACGATGACAAAGTTACAGGTGTTGACGTTATCAATAACCAGACAAATGAAAAGCGTCATATTGATGCTTCAGGTGTGTTCATTTACGTAGGATTAAAGGCAAATACGCAAGGCTTTGAAAATCTCAATATTACTGATCCAGAAGGATGGATTGTAACAGACGATAAGATGCAAACGAGTATTCCCGGTGTTTTTGCTGTCGGCGATGTTCGTGTAAAAGATTTGAGGCAAATAACTACTGCTGTCGGTGATGGTAGTTTGGCTGGTCAGGGTGTATACGATTATATAAGCAGTTTGCCCGCTACTGAAAAGATTGCAGAATAAGCTAAAAAAAACGATGACTCTTGGTCATCGTTTTTTTTATTTTAATTATTTAACGATTTCACAGAATTCTACGATAACGCCATCAGGTCCTTGAA
The DNA here is from genome assembly GCF_056530425.1 of Leuconostoc sp. C5. Taxonomy (NCBI): domain Bacteria; kingdom Bacillati; phylum Bacillota; class Bacilli; order Lactobacillales; family Lactobacillaceae; genus Leuconostoc; species Leuconostoc sp. C5. The sequence goes on from NZ_CP134351.1 coordinate 568,636, forward strand.
GATTAAAGAACTTGATTCCTTTATCCCAAAATGGTAAATGTTGTACTTCTGAATCAATCAGAGTGAAGCCTTCAGCCTTAGCGGCATCAAAAGCGGCATCAGCATCAGTAGTGTCCATTGAAATATGGTTAATAGCTCCTGGCTTACCAGCAACTTCGTCACCGCTCCATGTTTCGATCACTAGATTTTCACGTTGCATAAAGATGACATTTCCGGCAGGAAAATCACCAGTCTTTTTAAAACCTAATTTGGTCCAAAATGCTTCAGATTGTTCTAGTGAAGATGATGGAATACCAACGTGTTGTAAACCTGAGTAATAATCAGCAAAAGCCATAATTTTTTCCTCCAAAATTAATATTTTTCATACCAAACAATGAGTTTATCTTATTCACCAACATCAACAGCTTGGTGATCTAAATTACGAAATACTAGTTTGTCAGCAATTCCAGTTATTCCGCCTTGGAAAAGAAAGGCGAAGAGCGTTCCTAAGCCAAAATTATACAGATTTGGGAAAGTAATAATAAACGCAATAATGGCAAAAATTGTTGGTGGAATGTATGAGGCCCACATTGCTTTGAAAGCAGAACCCTTAAAATACTTAAAACGCAAAATTTGCATCAAATCATCTGCTGGATGCAAAACCAAATTCACACGTTGATATATTGAAATAGCAGTACCAATAAGGGCAACTCCTACGAAGTTAATCACGATGTACAAAATGACCATTGGCAATGACTTTGCATCAGGCATAATTTGATTAAAAATGTTTGAAAACCATTGAATGAAAATTGAAAAAGGTAGCATGAATATAAAGTTACCTAAAATTCTTTTCCAATCAAGCTTCTTCATCAAAAATGCATTTAAGAAGGAGATTAACATACCAAGAACTAGAAAAGCCCAGAATAATGCTAGAGAATTATTTCCTAGAATCGCGTGACCTAAGTTAGCTTCTGCTGCTGTCCAGTATGCAGAACCAAGAAAGGCAGGGTGAATATGATCAGAGGTAACTAATGTTAAGACATTACCCATGGCATTGATAACTAGCGAAATAGTAAAGTAGGTAATCGACAAACTCATTGAAATAGTTCTAGAGCTTTTCGTCTTTGTCTCGTTTTGAGTCATAATTATGCCTCTTCGCCGCCAACCTTCACAACAGCCTTAGATACGACACCTAACTTACCGTTAACAAAGTCGTCAACAGTCTTATAGTCTAATTCGTGTGACATCAATGCTTCAACATTCAACTTACCAGATGATAGCAGAGCCAGTGAATCTTCAAAGGCGTTAGGGTTGATAAATGAACCTTGAATAGTTAACTGCTTTTGGAATACTTCATAAGTGTTCATTTGGAACTTGGCGTCAGGACCACCAACACCAAACATCAATACTTGAGCGCCACGAGCTGATGCTTCAATAGCAGCTTCTTGTGTTTGTGGTAGACCAACGGCTTCAATAATGACATCATATTCACCTTCAGGGATCTTGTCACCCTTCATTGTGTTGTACGTGTTCTTTACGCCAAACTTTTCTTTGTTCATTGCCAACTTTTCGTCAACAATACCAGCTAAGTCAACTTGGTGAATACCATATGCTTGCAAGATTTGAACGAATAATTCGCCCATGAATCCATCACCAATTACCAAAGCCTTTTGGTAAGGGGTAACCTTCAACAATTGAATACCGTGAACGGCACATGAAATTGGTTCAACAACAGCAGCTGACTTTAATGAAACGTTATCAGGAATTGGATAAACAACAGATGCAGGTGCAGTGAAGAATTCTTCAAAGCCACCATCACGTGTCACACCAACAGCTGACAAGTTTTCGCATAATTCAGGGCGTGCAGTACGGCAGTACTTGCATTGTCCACAATAAATGTTAGGGTCAACAGTTACGCGGTCACCAACTTTAACGTTAGTAACAGCAGAACCGATTTCTGCAACAACACCTGAGTTCTCATGACCAAGAACGATTGGAGGAACAGCATCAGCTGAACCTGGCAAACCAGCGTATAGTGCGTGATCAGTTCCACAAATACCAGCAAACGCTGTGTGAATCAAAACTTCATTTGGCAAAACCTTTGGACGGTCAATGTCCTTTACTTCTAATTTCTTAGTTCCGGTTAGAACAAGTGCTTCCATGATTAATTCTCCTTTTTTGTGACAAAAGTAACTTACGGTGACTATGCTAAACCTTTGGCATTATAAAGTCAAGTCTCAGGCCAAATTAATTTTCGATTATAAGGCTGTTGGTGTGATAAAATAATATAAGACTATGGAGGTATGTAATGGTTGCAAAATTAAGTGATGTCGCAGCGCTAGCTGGTGTTTCTGTGACAACAGTATCACGTGTTATTAACAGCTATGGTTCTTTGAGCCAAAAAACAATTGATAAGGTCCATGCTGCAATGCGTGAACTACATTATCAACCAAATGCAATGGCACGTTCATTACAAGGTAAATCATCACAATTTATAGGTTTGATTCTACCTAATATGGAAAACCCATTTTTTACTGCACTAGCCAATGAAATCGAACAGTTATTGTTCTTAAAAGGTTATAAAGTTATTATTGCAGCATCAGCAAATAATGTTGAAAAAGAGCAGCAATACTTGCAAATGCTCGCTGCTAATCAAGTTGAAGGTATAATAACTTCTTCACACAATCTAGATATTGAAGAGTACCAGAATACTTATTTACCGATTGTCTCTTATGATCGATATCTATCAGATGATATTCCTATCGTTTCTGAAGACAATGAGGAAGGAGGCTATCTTGCTGGTAAGTACTTGCTTTCAACAGGTGCTCGACGCCTATTAATACTGAGCGATGATGATGGCTCGAAATCACCTACACATATTCGCTATGATGGTTTTTTGAGAGCGACAAAAGACTCTTCAGCCAAGGTGTTCCAAGAAAACTTTAACTTGGAAGGGTTTGCTTCCAAAGAAGATCTCGATAAAATGATTAACTACGTTATAAAAGACGATATTGATGGTGTTTTTGCTTACAATGATGTTGGTGCAATTCAATTACAAAACGCACTTAGAAAAATCGGCAAACGTGTTCCAGAAGATGTAAAAATTATAGGTTACGATGGTACACCAATCGTTCGTCAGCTACACCCTGATTTGCCAACAGTCGTACAACCAGTGAAGCAGGCGGCGAAAGTTTTGATTGACGTATTGTTTGCGGTGATAGAAAATCCTGGAGAAAAGCCACAAAATAATGAATTACTTGGTGTTGAGTTATTTCAACCCGAGTAATAAGTGATCTTGTCGCGCTTTTTTCAAAATAATATGACATTTTGGAGGGGAAATGTTTATAAATATATTAGCAACGATGCCAGAGTGGATTACCCATTTAATTGGAAGCGACACTGAATTTTCTATATCAACTTTCATTGTGATGTTTTTACTAATCTTTGTTGAAACGGCAGGTATTCTAACAGGATTTATTCCTGGAGATGCTATTTTGATTACAGTCGGAGGCTTGGCAGGGACACATCACAATATTTTTGAATTGGGGCTAGTTATTTTAGTTTTTGCCGTTGCGTCCTTTTTGGGGGATGGTGTTAATTACTGGTTTGGCGCCTATATTACAAAGCAATTTGGTAAAATTCCAATTATTAAAAAACATGTACATGGTGAGTTAGTTGAACAAATCGCAGGCAATTTTCATCCAAAACGCTGGTTGTTATTTATTGTCTTGGGACGTTTTTTACCTTTTATTCGTGTTGCGGTACCACTATTAGCTCACCGTTTAGGGTTAGCATTTTTAAATTACTTACGGATGTCAGCCTTTGCTAGTTTTCTGTGGTCACTAGTCATGGTTTCAATAGGTTATTTTATTGGTCATCTTGAAATTCCAAGACGAATTTCAATTGCCTTAATCATTATAATGGCTGTAGTATTTATAGTGATTTTACGCAGTCCTAAATGTCGGCAACGCATTATTCAATTGTTTATTCGAAAATAAATTTGTTATAATTTAAGAAATTACGAAAGAAGAAGGTAAATCATGAGTTATAAAGAAGCACTTACAAAATGGCAAGAAGCGACTTTACCAGATTATTTGGCTGCTGATTTAGAAAAATACACACCAGACCAGCAGGAAGACGCTTTTTATCAAAATCTAAGTTTTGGTACAGCTGGAATGCGCGGTGTATTGGGTGCAGGGACAAACCGCATGAATGTTTTCACAGTTCGTCAAGTAACTGAAGCTTTGGCGCGTTACATTGATGAGCAAGGATCAGATGCAAAAAAGCGTGGCGTAGCAATCAGTTTTGATTCGCGTCATTTTTCGCCTGAATTTGCTTCAAATGCGGCACAAGTATTGTCGGCACACGGAATTAAGAGTTTCCTTTTTAGTTCGTTGCGTCCAACACCAGAATTGTCATTTACTGTACGTGAATTACACGCTTTCGCCGGCATTATGATCACTGCATCACATAATCCTAAAGAATATAACGGTTACAAGGTTTATGGAGAAGATGGCGGTCAAATGGTTCCAGAAGCAGTTGATGCTGTGGTTAATGAACTGTCGAACATTACTGATATTTTTAATATCGCATTAGACGAAGACAACAAAAATGTACAAATTATTGATGATGAAATTGATAATAAATATTTGAAGAAGATGGAAACAGTGACGGTTAACGCTGACCTTGTTGCCAAAGAGGGTGCTTCGCTAAAGTTTGTTTATTCACCGCTACACGGAACAGGGCAATACATTGGTGAAAAAGCATTGCAGCAGGCAGGTTTCACAAATTACACAATTGTAAAAGAACAAGCTGTTATTGATGGTGATTTTCCAACGGTTAAAAAACCTAATCCGGAAGATGCTGCCGCGTTATCATTAGCTATTGAATATGCTAAGCGTGATGGGGCAGATGCTGTTGTAGCAACAGATCCTGACGCTGATCGTATGGGGGCTGCTGTTAAACTAGCGGATGGTACATTCCAAATTTTGACAGGAAATCAAATTGCCGCTGTGTTGGTTAACTACTTATTAACAGCTAAAAAAGACACAAACACTTTGCCAACTAATGGGTCGATTGTGACATCAATTGTATCGTCACGCTTTGCGTCAAAGGTTGCTGAAAGCTTTGGTGTTGAAACAGCTGATGTGTTAACTGGGTTTAAATATATTGCAGCTACGATTGATCAATTTGAGGAAACAAAATCCAATACATTTTTGTTTGGTTTTGAAGAAAGTTTTGGCTACTTGGTCAAGCCATTCTCTCATGATAAAGATGCCATTCAAGCATTGGTATTATTTGCAGAGGTAGCTGCATACTACAAGTCACAAGGGAAGACTTTCGCAGATGGATTGTATGAATTATTTGAGAAATTTGGATACTTTGAAGAGAAAACAATTAGCTTAGATTTCCCAGGAATTCATGGCAATGATGAAATGGCGGCAATTATAGCTGGCTTTCGTGATAACCAACCCGCTGAAATTGGCGGAGTAAAAGTTGCACGCGTGCAAGACTTTTCAACCTCAGTCGAAATAAACAAAGATGGATCAACGGCTAAGTTATCTCAACCAAAAGCAAATGTGTTAAAGTATTGGTTGGATGATGGTTCTTGGGTGGCCTTACGACCATCAGGCACAGAACCTAAGCTAAAGTTCTACATTGGGGTTGAATCTGAGTCACAACAAGAATCACAAGCTAAAATTGATATTATTTCCGCCGATTTAATGAAGTGCGCAAAATAATACTAGACATAAAAATTATAATTTGCTATAATTACTGTTGGCTATCAAAGCCCACATTAACGATAATCCGCTGTGCGTTTAGCCTAAGGGCAAGTGTATGATTGTCGATCAGGAGAATGACCAATGCGTCAAAATACTATTTTAGAAAACGTTACATCAGCACAATTACGTACTGACATTCCTGCTTTCCGTGCAGGAGACACTGTTAAGGTGTATGCCAAGATCGTTGAAGGTTCACGTGAACGTGTTCAGTTGTTTGAAGGTGTTGTTATTAAGCGCAAGGGCGCTGGCATCCAAGCAACTTATACAGTTCGTAAGATTTCTTCAGGTGTTGGTGTGGAACGTACATTCCCATTACACTCACCACGTGTTGAAAAGATTGAAGTTACTCGCTTTGGTCAAGTACGCCGTGCAAAGTTGTACTACTTGCGTGCTTTGCAAGGTAAGGCAGCTCGTATTAAAGAACGTCGCCGCGACGTTTAAGGTATGTAAAAGGTATTTCTTCGGAGATGCCTTTTTTTGTTAATTATTCCTTAAAAAGTTATTTACTTCACTAAATATTATGTCATTGTCGCGTAATACTTTTGTCAAAATCCAGACACATTATTACGAATGAATTAGTCTATAATAGACATATACTCAAATAACATTTGAGTTTCATTACTTCCCCCAGTAATGCATCAATCAGCTCCCCCAATTGTTGATTGATACACCGATAACTTATGTTATCAACCCCCTGACCAACCCCCCTCTTCGGTCAGGGGTTTTTTGTTTGCAAAAAAGTATCGAAATGTAATAAAAAACCGCTAACGCTGTCGTTAACGGTTTTTTATTATTTAAAAGGGGACTGTGAGTTTTCTGTAGATGTTGGCACATTAAATGGATCAATTTCTTCACCAGATAAAGCACTTAACCCAGAACTTTCTTCTGTAGGCATGACGGTTTCATCAAACTTAAAAGCTAACAAGGAGTCTGTGATAGACTGTTCACGTGAAATATCGTCGTTATCGCGTACTTCCACAACGGTAGCTTTTTCTGTTGTAGCATGTGTTCGATCTAAGAAAGAATCTCGTGCAGCTGCACGTTGCCTAAGATCATCAACATTAACTGTTTCAGATAGGTCAGTGATTACTTCAAAAGAAACGCCTTCGTTTTTCTTCAAATACTTGAAATTGGCTTCTGCAATGGCACCAGTTTGTACTTCAAGCTGTTGTGCTAAAAAGCCGGCCTCTAAACTAAAATCAGCATTTTTATTTAACGCAAGACGTTGTCGCACTAAATCGCCAGTTAATTCCCAACGTTGGTTCTTGCTATTTTGTGATTTAATTTCTAAATCACCAAAGGCAGCGTTGGCAAAAAACTCTTTTACTGTCGACAGTGTGTCAGTTGGAAACTGACGTGCAATTTCTTTACCGGCCCAGTATAAAATATGCGGATAGTCTTCTTGAAGTAAATTCTTTAAGAGACCGTCCCGTAGCAAACTGAGTGCAAAACTGTTTACTTGAAAGTTTGTTTGTAAAATTTTATCGTAATCGTTGATATCCATGGTTGACGAAAATCCTTTCATTTCATTATACACAAAATTAGTGCTCAAATGCTTGCATTTTTTATTATCCTCGTCATAATTAATTATATGATAAAAAATAATCCTATTGGGCTAGTTGACTCTGGTATTGGTGGCCTAACTGTTGTCAAAGAATCCCAGAAGCAATTACCGAACGAACAATTAATTTATATTGGTGATACGGCACGTATGCCATATGGACCGCGCTCCGAAAAAGAAGTTATTGACTATACTTTTCAAATGGCTCATTATCTGGTAAATGAACAAAATATCAAAATGTTGGTCATTGCTTGTAATACTGCCACTGCTAGAGCTTTATCACAATTACGAGAACAATTATGTATTCCAGTCATTGGTGTCATTCAACCAGGCGCAGAAGCGGCCGTTTCAATTAGTCAAAATAAAAAAATTGGATTGATTGCAACTCAAGGCACTGTCGAATCGCAAGTCTACAATGAAAAAATGTTAGCAATTGACAATAATGTTCAGATTACTTCGCAAGCTGAGCCTGAATTTGTTACTTTAGTGGAAAATAATCTCTATCAGAGCGATGAAGCCCGCGAGGTAATTGCCCATCATTTGAGTGCCTTCAAAGAGGCAAATATTGACACGCTAATCTTGGGGTGTACTCATTTTCCATTACTGACGCCTTTTATTCAAGAAGCAGTCGGATCGGATGTTACACTAGTTGATTCTGGCGCCAAGACGGTTGCGGTGATGAAACAATATTTGGATGAACTCGACATTCATTCAGAAGTGAAACACAATCATAGCGATGATATTTATAACACGACAGGTGATAAACTAAAATTCAAAACGATTGCTAGTAGTTGGTTAGCACGAAATCATGAGTTAGATGTGCGCCACCTTAATATTGTTGGGGACCATTTGGAGGAAGAAAAGTGAAGCTAATTATAGCGAGCAATAATGCTCATAAAATAACTGAAATTGAAGCCTTACTGGCGTCAATAAGTATTGACTTACCTGTCGTTTCACTTCAAGAAATAGGGTATGTTCCCGAAATTGTTGAAGATGGGACAACATTTGAAGAAAACGCTGTGAAGAAAGTTGAAACGATTGCTAAAGTTGCCCCTAATGATTACATTTTGGCTGATGACTCTGGTATGTCAGTGGATGCTTTAAATGGTGAACCTGGAGTTTATTCAGCACGCTATGCTGGCGATCACGATGATCAAGCAAATATTGATAAAGTTTTGCAAAAGTTAGCTAAGGTTCCTAACGAGCAGCGAACAGCACACTTCAATAGCGTTATCGCTTTACATAGTCCTAAGGGATCAAACCTAATAGTTAACGGACAAGTAGATGGCTATATAACAGAAAGTGAACGCGGACAAGATGGATTTGGATATGATCCAATATTTTTTGTACCCAGCATGAACAAAACCTTTGCAGAAATGTCTGCAAGTGAAAAAAATACAATTAGTCATCGTGGTTTAGCACTGCAAGAACTCGGTAAAAAATTACCAGTTTGGTTGAAAGGAGAATAATGGTTAAATTTTTAATTGTTTCAGATATACACAGTGATCGAAAAATTTTAGTAGATATTTTGGCTCAGTGGCGAGATAAAGTTGATGGCATTTTTTACAATGGTGATTCTGAATTGAACGCTGATGATGACATTTTTGAGGGTGTTTCTACGGTAATCGGTAACATGGACGATGATCCTGATTTTGCTGAAGCACGTTCAACGGTTATTGATGGTATAACTTTTTTTCAAACCCACGGTCACCTTTACAATGCGACGGCAATATTAAAATGGGCTAATTTGGATTCGATGAACGAAGCTGCAAATGATGCCCATGCACAAGTTGTTTTGTTTGGTCATACACACAAAGAAGGGGCTGTTTCATATGATCATAAGTTATTTATCAATCCAGGTTCAACAACCCTGCCAAAGGGGTCACGTGCGGACCTTGGTGGAACTTATGCGGTTCTAGAAGTAACAGATGATAAGTATATCGTAACGTTTTACACACGTCAGCATCAGGCCGTTCCTGATTTAACTGTGACAGTAAATCGATAAAATTTTTTAAAACATAAAAACTCCTTTTGTTATAATTTACTTATAAGCTTAAGGAGTTTTTATTACGTCATATTAAACAGTATGATGTTCAAAAACATAACCACATCATCGAACGTGTATAATATAGGACTAGCTATGACAGAAGATAACCCACAATTTAATCAATGGTATGAACAAGACACCGAAGTAGATCATTTATTACGTGACGCAGCTGCCAATGATGAAGAACAGCGTAGTGAATTATCATTGCGTCCGCAATTTTTGCGTGAGTATATTGGGCAAGAGGCGTTAAAAGAAGAGTTAAATGTTTATATTTCGGCAGCAAAGCAACGTGAAGAAGCATTGGATCATGTATTGCTTTTTGGACCACCAGGATTAGGTAAAACAACGCTAGCGATGATTATTGCTAATGAGATGAATGTTAATATTAAAACAACATCGGGTCCTGCTATTGAAAAGCCAGGTGATTTGGTAGCATTACTGAATGAACTGGAGCCGGGGGATATCTTGTTTATTGATGAAATACATCGAATTCCTACTAATATTGAGGAAATAATGTATTCAGCAATGGAAGATTATTTTGTTGATATTATGGTTGGTCAGGGGCCAACGGCGCGTCCAGTTCATTTTCCGTTGCCGCCATTTACTTTAATCGGGGCAACCACGCGTCCTGGTATGTTATCCAAGCCACTTCGTGATCGATTTGGCATTATTAACTCGCTACAATACTATACTCCAGAAGAATTACAGCAAATAGTCGTTCGCACGGCAGACATCTTTAATGCACCAATTAAATCGGAAGGTGCATATGAAATATCGCTGCGCTCTCGTGGCACACCTCGTATCGCCAATCGTTTGTTGAAACGCGTCCGTGATTTTGCTCAGGTCGAGGGAAAAGATGCAATTGACAAGAATATTGTGACTATTGGTTTGGATAAATTGCGCGTTGACAATAGAGGTCTTGACGAAACCGATCATAAGCTTTTAGAAACAATGATCGAATATTATAAAGGTGGGCCGGTTGGGTTAAATACAATAGCTGCTAATATTGGTGAAGAGTCAGAAACATTAGAGGCAATGGTTGAACCATATTTATTGCAGATTGGTTTTTTGCAGCGCACACCGCGTGGACGTGTTGTCACTGAAGCGGGGTACACTCATTTAGGGCACGCCTATCAAAGGAAATTATGACAAATTTTATTATTTCAGACACACATTTCAATCATGAAAAAATTCTATATTTTGATAAATCACGGGCAGTATCACTGCAAGCATTAAATATAGAGCCAACGATTGAAAATATGGATCGATATCTGGAGGATACTTGGAACGAAACTGTAACGGATGAGGACACAGTTTATTTTCTTGGCGATTTGGGCATGTTTCGCAAGAAACAGGATTTTGTAGAACAACTCAGTCGTCTAAAAGGTAAAAAAGTGTTCTTTAAAGGGAATCACGATCATTCAGATCAAATTAAAGCAGCAATAAAGACACCTGAAACAAACATTATTGAATATATTGAAACTGCTAAAGCTATAAAAATCAATGGTATTAATGTATGGATGAGCCATTATGCAATTGATTTGCCATACCCCGTTTTATCTGTTCACGGACATATTCATGAAGCAGAATACAAACAAGCTAGTATGGTGAATTTATCGCTTGATTCCTCGTTTATGCAAAAAAGACGTTTCGGCCAACCGCTTACTTTTGATGAACTAACCGAAGAATTGACGGACAGATTGGACAAAATTCAAAATGAATATGCAATTGAGTCCGATAACAAGCGTTATGATCGGTCTGTTGAGCGAGCTTTCGATGAAACGATAACAATTAATAAACCGACCGCTACACAGCGTCATGAATTAGCTTTATTAGTTGATCATTTGAATCAACATGATTTGACATATGCTGATGTCTTGGAGCAACTTGAAATTCCAAATGTAAATAAAGTGTTGACTGCCGATGAACTTGAAAAAGTAGCGCAAACTGGCTTTGAATTCGAAAAGAAAACAGGTCTCAGTGGTAACACCGGCAGTGTATAAAGTGTTTTCTATTTTTTTCATTTGTTAAGCCAGTGCAATGGCTTTTTTCTTTGCAAACAAGTATGTTACAATGGAAATTAGATTATTTTTAAAGGGATTCGATATCATTATGGCAGAAGAAAAAAAATATACATTATCAGATTTTGATTATGATTTACCAGAGGCGTTAATTGCACAAACACCGTTGAAGCAACGTGATGCTTCGAGATTATTAGCATTGAACGCTAAAACTGGTGGCTATGAGGATAAACATTTCTATGACATATTAGATTACTTGAATCCTGGGGATGCTATTGTCATGAATAATTCACGTGTTTTACCAGCACGTTTACATGGCGCACGTCCGGAAACTGGTGGACATGCTGAAGTCTTACTACTTCGTCAAGATCATGGTGATGTATGGGAGACGTTAGTTAAACCAGCGAAAAAATCACCCGTTGGGTCAACCATTGTTTTTGGTGATGATATTGAAAATCCGATTATGACCGCAACAGTTGTTGGTGAATTAGAACATGGTGGTCGATATATTGAATTTCATTATGATGGCATCTTCATGGAGCTACTTGATCAGTTGGGCGAAATGCCATTACCACCTTATATTAAAGAAAAGCTTGACGATCAAGAACGTTATCAAACGGTATATTCAAAGGTTGATGGTTCAGCAGCAGCACCAACAGCAGGGCTACATTGGACACCTGAGTTGTTAGATAGGGTTCGTGCCAAAGGTGTTAAAACGGTCGAATTAACGCTTCATGTAGGTCTTGGAACGTTCCGGCCTGTCGATGAAGAAAATATTGAAGATCATAAAATGCATTCGGAATTTTACCAACTCAGCCAAGAAGCTGCGGATGAATTGAATTCGGTTAGAAAACACGGTGGGCGTATCATTGCTACCGGTACGACGTCAATACGCACCCTTGAAACTATTGGTACTAAGTTTAATGGTGACCTGACCGCTGATTCAGGTTGGACGGATATTTTTATTAAACCAGGATACAACTGGACAGTTGTAGATGCCTTTATAACTAACTTCCATTTGCCTAAATCAACATTGGTCATGTTAGTCGCTGCTTTTACTGGGCGTGATAATATTTTGAATGCTTATAAACATGCGGTTGATGATCAGTATCGTTTCTTCAGTTTTGGAGACGCGATGTTTATTCATAAATAATAAAGACGAACAAAACGAAAAAAAAATACATCTGGCTCTCAGACGTATTTTTTATTTGTGTATCTGTTTATCAAAGTAGAATGCTATAAAGAGTAACAACGGGGGTAACATGAGATTTATTTTAGGTTTGTGTGCATTGATATCGGGCATGCTTTTTACCAAAATTGTGAATTCGGAAGCGGGCTCTGTGGAGCCACCTTCAATGTTAGAAAAAGTAGTGCTAACACAAATTGAAAATGGTTCGGTAGGCCAAACGCCGCACTCTGGCTATGTGAATGGCAGTTATTATAAGACGGCTGAACCGGCTAACGGTTATTTAGATGATGGAACTGGAAAGTATTTTTTTAAAGATGGCAAACGTCAAAGTGGTTTACAAACGATTGGATCAAAAACTTATTATTTTGATTCAGTAACAAACCTTGCTGTTAAAAATCAATTGAAGTCAGTTGATAAGCATACGTATTACCTTGCTTCTGATGGGAGCGTTCAATACCGTGTTAATGGTAATCTTCAAACAAAGCTAATTGCTCACCGTGGGGCGTCAAATTTAGCACCTGAGAATTCAATACCAGCGTTTCAATTAGCTAAAGGTAGTTATGGTGCGGAGACAGATATTTGGCTTACAAAAGACAAGCAGTGGGTTGTGAGCCATGATGGTACTATTGATCGTATGACTAACGGTCATGGTGCTATTAAAGACTTAACCTTAGCTCAGATTAAACAATATCATATTGATTCTGGTGTTAATGTTGGAAAATATCAATCACTAACTTTGCCAACCTTAAAAGAGTATTTAACTGAGATGTCTAATAATAATTTACGGCCAATTATTGAAATTAAACAGCCGGCTAGTCAAATGAGCGATGGTGATGTTCAAAATTTAATTGCTGCAGTTAAAAATGCAGGATTGTATAACAACAGTACGATAATTAGCCTGCAGTGTGAAGCCTTAAAACACGTATATGCACTAGACAAAAAGATTTCGCTCGAACTTTTATGGGATTCGGCTAGTGATCCAGTGCAGTTGTCTGAAAAATTAAACGAATTAGGGCCCAAAGCAGGGCTGGATATTAACGGGAAAAAATTAACGAGTCAAACAATTCAAGCGCTCAGACAGCAAGGGCGACGACTAAATGTTTGGACAATATCACCGTCAGAGTTCCCTTATTATATTGGACTAGGTGTTGATGAAATTACGACGGATGCTAACAGTTTTAGTTTAAACTGATTTATTTTAGGGTGAGTGCTATGTGCGTTTTATGCTAAACTAAAAGAAACCATTTGAAAGAGAGTTATTGCGTAAATGTATGAGTATATTAATGGGCTAATCACAAATATCACACCATCGTATATTGTGATTGCATCCCGAAGTGGCGTGGGATATCGCCTGTACAGTGCTAATCCTTATCGTTTTGAGGAGAATGTGGAATCGCATGTCTATGTACAGCAAATTGTTCGTGAAAATGACATCAGCTTATATGGATTTATTGATGCTGATGAGAAAGCCTTGTTTAATAAACTATTAAATGTGTCAGGGATTGGGCCTAAAAGTGCCTTAGCCATTTTGGCAAACGGGGACGCCGAGGGTCTTATTAGTGCAGTTGAAAATGATAATGTGGCTTATTTGACACAATTCCCTGGTGTCGGAAAGAAAACGGCGCAGCAAATTGTTTTGGATTTGAAAGGGAAGTTAGATGAGTTAGCATCTAAAACAGGTATGGTTGATTCTTCAAGCAATCCAGAACAATCGCAAGCCTTGGATGATGCGCTTGAAGCACTATTAGCACTTGGCTACACAGCTAAAGATGTGAAAGCGGTCGCTCAGATTATTGGTCGTAATAGCGATACTACAGATGGATATATTCGCTCAGCTTTAAAGCTGTTGGTTAAATAAAAACATCCGTGAGGATGTTTTTTTGTAGAATAAATTGATAGGCATTTGAAGTAGTCTGCATTTATTTTGAAGGATGTATTTGATATAATAAACATTGTCTGAAATACTGAAAATACCTCTGAATATTTTGCGAGGATTAATCAGATATGACAAAAGTCGCTCACCAGCGATTACTTGAAAATGGCTGATTTAAACTAATTTTCAAGTCAAAATAATGAAAACATCAGGAAGAAGGTTGTCATGGTGATTATTACTGCGGGTATGATCGGTGTTGGTAAAACAACACTCACAAGTTTGATTGCAAAGCATATGAATACGAAAGCATTTTATGAACCGGTAGGCGATAATCCCGTTTTACCGCTTTATTACTCTGATCCAAAGCAATATGGTTTCTTGTTGCAAATATACTTTTTAAATCGTCGTTTCGACATGATTAAGCAAGCGTTGGCGGATGATAATAATGTGCTTGATCGTTCAATTTATGAAGATGCTTTGTTTACAGAAGAAAACCACAAAGATGGTAATATCTCTGACTCTGAGATGGACGTTTATACCAGCCTATTAGATAATATGATGGTTGAACTACAAAAAATGCCTAAAAAAGCTCCTGATTTGATGGTATACGCTGAAACTGATTTTGAAACCATTTTATACCGTATTAAAAAGCGTGGTCGTGATTATGAACAATTTGATAATAATGAAGGTTTAAGAGCCTATTATTATAAAATGTGGTCAGCCTATCGTGATTGGTTCGATGCTTATGATGCATCTCCAAAAATTAAAATCGATTTGCAGACTTATGATCTTGAGCAAGCAGATAACCAAAAGATTATTTTGGAACAAATTGATGATGCACTAAAGGCTATTCGATAAATAAAAAAAGAAGTTCAAATTTGAACTTCTTTTTTATTGAGCCTTTTTCTCAGCATCTAACAAGTCACGGATTTCTGTTAAAATCTCTAATTCAGGATTAGCTTTTGCTTCTTCTTGTTTGTTAGCTTTAAACAAGCGGTTAATAAACTTAACAATCAGGAATACAACGAAAGCAGTAATCAAAAAATTAATTACGTCATTTAAGAAAGCACCATATTTAAATGTTAACGTTTTTGTAATGACAAGCTGCAATTGGTCTAAGTCTGTTGTTCCGCCAGTTGCAAATGCAATGATTGGACCGATTAAGTTAGTTGTTAATGATTTAACTAATCCAGTAAAGGCGCCACCAATAATGACACCAACTGCCAAGTCAAGTACATTTCCTCGCATAATAAAAGCTTTGAATTCCGATAACATTAAGTTTGCTCCTCTATTCTCTTTAAAATTATTCTTGATTAAATTATACAATAAATGCAGATTTTTGCCAAAAAAACGAATACTATGATACTTTAATTTTCGTTTAATTGATTTGAATTTAATTTAGAAGTGCTAAATTACCAATATTAAGAAATGTTAAGGAGCATTATTATGGATTTTATCAAACGGGCTGGGCTCTATTTACGGCAAAAAATAGGGCGTACAGCGTTGATTACACTGGTAATGAGTGCCATTATGATATTTGTATTGGCAGGTATCATCATACAAAGCGCTGCTATTCAAGCAACGAATAGCGCTAAAAATTCGGCAGGTACGACGGTTACTTTAAGTGCAGACCGTGAAAAAGCTTTTGCCTCAATGCGCAAAAGTCAAAGCAGTTCGTCTTCATCAAGTAGCTCATCGTCTAATGCAGCACCGGCTGCCATTACAATGCCAAGTGTAAAAATTAAAACGGCTGAAAAAATTTCTGCTTTGAGTAATGTGGCTGGTTATCAATATAGTAATAGTGCTTCAGTAAACGCTAGTGGCTTTTCAGCGGTTACAACATCCTCATCAAGTGGCGGCGGTGGTCAAGGTGGATTCGGTGGTTCATCAAACAGCGGTGATATAACAATTAGTGGTGTGTCAACAACAGCTGCCGAAACTAACTTCAAATCAAAAAGTTATAAAATCACATCAGGTCGCGGTATTACCGCCGCCGATAAAAATACTAATAATGTTGTGATCGAAAGTGAATTGGCAACAAGCAACAGCTTAAAAGTTGGTAGCACCATTAAGGTTAAAACAACAGACGATGATGCAAAAACTTATACATTAAATGTTGTGGGTATTTACAAAGCAAAGACATCATCATCAAGTCAAGGTGGACCAAATATGAGTGATCCATCAAATACAATCTATACAAGTTATACATTTGCAGGAACAGTTAATGGTGACACAACATCTGTAACAAGTGTTGTTTACACATTAACAGATTCATCTAAAGAAAAGGCATTTACAAAGCAAGCTAAAAAGCTAATTTCAAGCAGTTTCAGTTTGACATCTAGCTCGGAAACTTATGCTTTGTTGATGAAGCCTATGAAGAATGTTCAAAGTTTTGCCAATAAGATTGTTTGGATTGTTGGTATTGCTGGTACGATTATTTTGGCATTAATTACCGTTTTGATGATTCGTGAACGTCGTCATGAGATTGGTGTCTTGATGGCATTAGGAGAAAGTAAATTTAAAATTGTGCTTCAACTTTTCTCAGAATTATTTGCGGTATTAGTATTGTCTCTAGTGATTGCAGGAGTTGCTGGAAACTTTGTAGGAAGTGCGGTAGGGAAGCAACTTGTTTCACAACAAACTACTGCTACGCAATCAACTAGCACCGGCGCTGGGTTTGGTGGCGGTGGTGGACAACAATCAGGTGGCGGCGGTGGATCAGCACCTTCTGGCGCTGGTAGAAGTGGTCAAACTAGTATGACAGCTAGTGGCAGTCAAGTAAGCAACCTAAAAACAAAGATTAGCGCAAAGTCAATGGCTGAACTTGGTGGCTTAGGTTTGGGAATCATTGCGATTGCTGTCGTCGCTGGATCAACACCAATTTTCCGCTTAAAGCCAAAAAAGATTTTGTCAAATGAATAAAGTAAAACTATTGCAAAATTATTCATGCGCCTTAATGGCTAATCAGAAGGAGAATTATTAATGACATTGGCAATAAAAGATTTAACACATCAATATAATGCACAGGAAAAGCCACTATATGAACATATTAATATGTCATTTGAACCGAAAACATTGTATAGTATAGTCGGACAATCTGGTTCTGGTAAAACAACACTGCTTAGTTTTTTAGCAGGTTTAGACACACCATCAGAAGGGACGATTACGCTAGATGGTGAGAACATTAGTAAGTATGGATTAACCAAATACCGGAATCAAAAGGTTGCAATCATTTTCCAATCATATAATCTCTTAAATTATATGACGGCCGCACAAAATGTATCATCAGCGTTGTCGATGACCAAATCAAAGCATACTGGCGACAAGGATTATATTTATGCAACCTTAGAGAAGCTTGGTATTAACCGTACGTTGGCAGATAAAAATGTTCAGCAGTTGTCAGGTGGTCAGCAACAACGAGTGGCCATTGCACGAGCTTTGGCTGTGGATGCTAAAATAGTTATTGCTGATGAGCCAACAGGTAATCTGGATGAGGAAAATACACAAGAAGTTATCAAAATTTTCCAAGAACTGGCACATGAAGTTGGTAAAACAGTTATTTTGGTTACACACGAACCCAATGTGGCTCAAGCAGCCGATGTGCAAATTAGTTTGAAAAATCGTCAGTTCACAATTGTAGAATAACAATCAACAAAGAGCGCTATCATCAAAAGTTAGTGCTTTTTTTATTGACAAATTAATGATGTATCTATATAGTTTAGGGCATATGCAATTATTGGGGAGTCTATAATGATCAATCAAAAAACACGTTATTTCGTAATAACGACACTTTTTATCGCAATTGTATTTTTACAAATTTTTGTTCCTTGGCTTGGGTTATTACCCCTTGGGGCATTTATTGTTGGCGCTTCAGTGACGATTATTCAATTTACCGTTGCCATTGCTAGCATTATTTTAGGTCCAAAATATGGCGCAATTGTTGGCTGCTGGTGGGGATTATTATCATTTGCAAATGCCATCACTCATCCAGGAACGATAGGTTCTTTAATGTTTCAAAATCCTTTGACTGCCATTATTCCACGTGTTTTAGTTGGTTTGATTATTGGCTATCTCTTTAATAAGCTACTACGAAACCAGTCTACAGCGATTCGGACGGTTGGGTTAGGGGTATTAGGTACAACCGCAGCTTTAATCAACACAGTAGGGGTTGTTTTGCTAACCACGTTAGGTTTTACCATTATGCATACTAACTTCACGGGTGTACCAACGCACAATATCTTAGCTTGGCTGATTAGCATTGTATCATTTAATGCCTTGTTTGAAATGATTGTAGGATTTATTCTAGTCAGTATAATTGGTAGTGTATTATTACCAATAGCCGAACGAGCGAATATAATAGGATAGAAAAAGGGTGCCAAATCGGCACCCTTTTCTGATGCGTCCACCCAGACTCGAACTGGGAGCTAAAACTTAGGAGGTTCTTGTTCTATCCCGTTGAACTATAGACGCAGTACTCATAAATTATACCGATATTTGGTGACAAAAACAAATGTTAAATGAATAATGTTGCTCTATGATATGATATAGGCGTGGAATACACATAGGAGTAAATATAATGAGCAACAATAAGACGAAATATTTGGTGATTACAACCTTCTTTATGGCAATTATCTTATTACAAGTACTGATTCCTTGGCTTGGATATATACCGCTCGGTGCTGTTATTGTGGGCGCACAACCAACAATCATACAGTTTACCGTAGCTATCGCTGCAATTCTTCTAGGAGCACGTCGGGGTGCCTTTATTGGTGGCTTTTGGGGATTGTTAACTTTATGGCAAGCTTGGTCGACACCGGGTTCTATCGGTTCATTAATGTTTCAAAATCCTTTTACGGCGTTTATACCTCGTATTTTGGTAGGTCTAATAATTGGTATGGCGTTTAATAAGTGGTTGCGCAACAAAAATTTTGGTTTCCGTACGCTTGGATTGGGATTCTTGGGCGGACTAGCCGCTTTGACTAATACAGTTGGAGTGGTCTTGCTTACTGTCATCGGTTTTACGGTGATGCGCACGAATTTTACCGGCATACCTAATCATAATTTACTAGGCTGGCTCATAGGCATCGTGTCGTTTAACAGTATTTTTGAAATTATTACTGGAATCATTTTAGTAGCTGCCATTGGTAATGTTTTGGTTCCCATTGCTGAAAGAGCTGGGATAAAAGGGTAGCAGCATAATAAAAAAGACATCAGTTAAGATGTCTTTTTTATTGTAAACCTGATTGGGTTTTGTTACTTGCAATGAGTTGAACATTATTGCTGTCACCGCTAGGTGTAAAGACGATAGAGACTTTTGTACCACTTTGGCTTTGCCAAGTAGCATAAGCATATTTTTGATCTGCGGTTAAGTAAGTAGGGTTACCGTAAGTAGCACGAATTTGATCATAGGTGGCTGAACCAAGGGCAACTTCATTATAAGTTGCTAAAGACCAGTTTCCAAATGTAGTTGTACTTGAAGAAGCGGCACTTGATGAGGAAGAACTATCGCTAACACTAGATGTATTGCTGTTATCTTGTACTGGTGTCTGCGTCGCATCTTGGGTAGCACTGCTTAAGACTTGGGAAACTTCGCTACTAGCAACAGATGGAGCTGCAGCCACGCTTGTGGAAGAACTTATAACTGAAGTGGATTCTTCTGCTGAAGTACTGTTTGATGTATCTGAAGAGGTACTTGCTTTTTTTGCCTTCTTTTTGCTTGAAGATGTCGATGAGCTATGAGAAACTTTGCTTGAAGAAGTTGCTTTTTTGTTGTCAGATTGGTGACCAACAATTACAAATCCCATCACCACTACTGCAACAAAAATAATAATTATTATAATGGCATTGCGAACTTTGTGTGATGGTTTGAATGGATGACGTTGCATGAGGTATCTTGTTCCTTTCATCTATAGACATGCTGTTTATTAATTTTTATCTGTCATCTTAACAGATACTATTCTATTATTAACACGCTGTTTCAATAATACCAGAAAAGAGTTGAAAAGTATGCTAAAATAGAAACATTACGTATCGAGACAAGCAACAAGGAAGACCTCAGTGTTTTAGACCAGCAGGCTCCTGTTATTCATAAATATACGAATAAAAAAAGTGTGTAGACTATGGTGATACCTAAAACATCTAGTTAATCGCACGTTTATAAAGGAAAGATTAATGACAGATTTAAGTATTATTCCCTTTGGCGGAGTCCGCGAAAATGGGAAAAACATGTATGCCGTCACAGTTAATGACGAGATTTTTATATTGGACGCAGGATTAAAGTATCCAGAAACAGACCAGCTTGGTGTAGATGTAGTGGTGCCGGATTTTGAATATTTGATTAAGAATACTGAAAAAATTGCGGGCGTTTTCTTGTCACACGGACACGCGGATGCAATTGGTGCTTTGCCGTATTTTTTGCAGCAAGTCAATGTACCGATTTTTGGATCCGAACTAACAATTGAATTAGCTAAGCTAGCAATAAAAGATCAGCCGGCACTAAAAGATTATAATGATTACCACATTATTAATGAAAAAAGTGAAATTGACTTTGGTAATGTTAAAGTATCCTTCTTTAATACCACACATTCAATTCCAGAATCACTAGGTATTGTAATTGCTACTGAATATGGCCAAGTTGTGTATACTGGCGATTTTAAGTTTGATCAAACAGCAGAAAGTTACTATCGTACTGATATTCCTCGTTTAGTAGAAGTTGGTCAGAGGAAAGTATTGGCTTTATTGGCTGATGCTGCTGGTACAGAGGGTGGAGCTGATTCAGTTAATGAATCAAAGATTGGCGATTATATATTAGAAACGTTCCGTGACAACAAAAAAAAGCGCATTATTGTAGCGGCCGTTGCTTCGAATATTCAAAGAATTCAGCAAATTATTGATGCCACTGCTGCGACAAAACGTAAGCTTGTCTTATCAGGAAATGATATCGAAAATGTTGTACGGACAGCTATCAAATTAAAAAAGTTGCAGTTACCTTTGCCAGAAAGTCAACTATTCGTCAGTTTAAAAAATATGAAGAGTTTAGTTGCCCATGAAACGGTTATTTTAGAAACAGGCCGCATGGGGGAACCAATTAAGCATTTGAACCGCATGGCAAATGGCGAAGACGCTCACATTAAGATTGGCTCAGATGATCTTGTGTTTATTACCACAACACCTTCTACAGCCATGGAAAGTGTTGTAGCAAAAACACGCGATATGATTTTCAAGCAAGGTGCTGATGTGAAGCAGATTAGCACTGATATGCGTTCTAGTGGTCATGCATCACGAAATGATTTACAAATGATGCTTAACATCATGCAACCAGCGTACTTTATGCCTATTCAAGGAGAGTATCGTGTGATGTCAGCAGCTAAAGATGCTGCTGAAGAGGTTAATTTACCTGAAGATCATATTTTGATGGCAATGAAGGGGGATCAATTTAAGTTAATTGACGGCCAATTTGAGTTAAAAGATTCTTTTGCTATTGGTGAAACGTTGATTGATGGATCCGGTATTGGCGATATTGGTAACGTGGTCTTGCGTGATCGTCGTATTTTGTCTGAAGATGGTGTTTTTGTTTCTGTTGTGACAATTGATCGTAAAAAACGTCAAGTTGTATCAAAACCAAAGTTAACATCACGTGGATTTGTTTATGTTAAAGCAAATCGTGATTTAATGAAAGAAGCTTCTGATTTAACCGTTAAACAGATTGAAGATTATTTAACTAACAATAAAAGTTTTGATTGGAATGAGCTAAAAGCCGGTGTTCGCGATGTATTGTCACGTTTCTTATTTGAGCAAACAAGACGCCGACCTATGGTTATGCCTGTAGTTATGGAAGTTAACCAAAATCGCAGACCAAATAACCATAAAACAACGCCGACACAATCTGGTGCTCAAGCAAGCAAAAAACCAGCACAAAAGAAACTGGCAACACCTAATAGCAATAAAAAAAAGGTTCGCCGTCCAGCAAAAAAGAACGTACAAAGTAAAACTACTGAATAATAAAAGTCCCAACTCGATTGAGTTGGGCTTTTGAATATTTGAAAGGAGGGCATGTGTTTTAATGATATACTGCATGATTTGGGTATTGTTTGAACACAATAAATTATGGATGAAAATATAACACCAGAAAATCAAGAATTAATTGATCGAGCCAATATTGAGACAAAACAAAAAAATTGGCATGATGCTGCTGAAACGTTAGCCACACTCTACGAAAAGATGCAAACATTCAAAGTTAATTATCGTCTAGTAACGGCGTTATTTATGGATGAGCAATATCAACTTGCTTCATCTTATGCGGATGACTTTCTATTAGAATATTTAGATGATGAATCTAATTTTCGAATGATTGTAGCGCTTGCAGTTCAAAATCAAAATTTTGTTTATGCACAACAATTGGCTGTACTTTGGGATGATTTAGACGTCGTTGATGAAGTTCTAAAGGAAATTAGACAGGCTGAGGAACGGGCGCAAGAGAATATGAAAGCAACACTTGATACTGTTGCGCGTCAGTTTTATCATATGAGTGATTATGATTTACTAGCACAACGTGATCGCTACGAATCTGCGCGACATTTACCAGTAGCACAGTTTGTTGTTGGTGCTAAATTTCTCCTTGTGGATCCGTACGCATTACCCATTATCCGCGCAACTTTATTAGAAGATCTGCAAAAACTACAGATTGATGGGGTAGTTAAGTACCGCTGGCTTGATGATGAAATTTATACGATACAGTTCAGTGATGTAATGCCATTAACTAGTTCAGCAGTTTTTGAAGCTGCAGCAGCAACACTTGAAAGCAGATTAGGGCAAGAAGACCCCATTGCCTTAGAAATGTTGGCTCATCAAATGCGCATTGAGCTAACATTGCTATACCCACGAGTTGATATCGCAATAACTGATATTGAAAAATGGGTTGATAACAGTATCGCACATTATTATGGTCGCTCTAAACCAGATGAGCCAGAAAATCAACGACAATGGCATGAAAAAATAAATGCGTTGACTGAAAGCTTTTTTGAAAATTAAGTTCAAAACGGTTTACATTTTCTTAATAAGTCGGTATAATAATTTCTGGCTTCAAAAGCCGGAAAAATGCAAGTTATTTGTTGTCTTTTGACGGCTTGCGTTGTAAAATATATTTATAAACATTTTTCATAATATTGAAAAATGAATTTTGGAGGAAACTACATTGGCTAAGGAAACTTACGTTCGCACTAAGCCCCACGTTAACATTGGTACTATTGGACACGTCGATCACGGAAAGACGACTTTGACTGCCGCTATCTCAAAGGTATTGGCTGAAAAGCAAGGTGTTGATGCTACTGATTTTGCTGAAATCGATAACGCGCCTGAAGAAAAAGAACGTGGTATCACAATTAACACTTCTCATATCGAATATGAAACAGAGAAGCGTCACTATGCCCACATCGATGCCCCAGGTCACGCGGATTACGTTAAAAACATGATCACTGGTGCTGCCCAAATGGATGGTGCTATCTTGGTTGTTGCTGCAACTGATGGTCCTATGCCACAAACACGTGAACACATCTTGTTGGCACGTCAAGTTGGTGTTGACTACTTGGTTGTCTTCTTGAACAAGACTGATTTGGTTGATGATGAAGAATTAGTTGAATTGGTTGAAATGGAAGTTCGTGAATTGTTGTCAGAATATGACTTCCCTGGTGACGATATTCCTGTACTTAAGGGTTCAGCTTTGAAGGCTTTGGAAGGTGATCCTGAACAAGTTAAGGTTATCGAAGAATTGATGGATACTGTTGATTCATACATTCCAGAACCAGCACGTGAAACAGACAAGCCATTCTTGATGCCTGTCGAAGATGTCTTCACAATCACTGGTCGTGGTACAGTTGCTTCTGGTCGTGTTGACCGAGGTGTATTGACTACAGGAACTGAAATTGAAATCGTTGGTTTGAAGGACGAAGTTCAAAAGACTACTGTTACAGGTATCGAAATGTTCCGTAAGACTTTGGAAGAAGCTCAAGCGGGTGATAACATTGGTGCATTGTTGCGTGGTGTTGATCGTAGCAACATTGAACGTGGTCAAGTTTTGGCAAAGCCAGGTTCAATTAAGACACACAAGAAGTTCAAGGCTGAAGTTTATGTCTTGACAAAGGAAGAAGGTGGTCGTCATACACCATTCTTCACTAACTACCGTCCACAATTCTACTTCCACACAACTGATGTTACAGGTGTTGTTGAATTGCCAGCCGGTGTTGAAATGGTTATGCCTGGTGACCAAGTGACATTCGAAATCGAATTGATCTCACCAGTTGCCATCGAACAAGGGTTGAAGTTTACTGTTCGTGAAGGTGGCCACACTGTTGGTGCCGGAACAGTTACTGATATCGAAGACTAATAATTTTATTAGTATTCAAAAAAACACGCGTAAGCGTGTTTTTTTATTTCTTCTTTTCGTCTTTATCATGACCTAGTGCTGCTTTTCGAGTTTCGTCATTACTTTCACTAGTTGGTAATGAAATGAGATCTTCGAATGAATTTGATACTTTTTCTTCACGATTTACAATTTTAGCCATTAGTAGTCTCCATATATAGTTTATTAAAGTTAGTTTTATGCAATATTATACAATGTATTCAGTTTAATACGAATAACAGATGCATATAAATTATAACACTGTATAATAGTAATTAACATTAGAAATGGAGATTAATAATGACTGAGTTATTGAATATAAAAAACTTGAAAAAACAATTTGGTGAAAAAATAATTTTTGATAATGTAAATGTCGCTGTGCAAAAAGGAGAGGTTATCTCTGTTATTGGTCCTTCTGGCGCAGGCAAATCTACTTTTTTGCGCGCCATTAATATGTTAGATGCACCAACTAGTGGTAAGGTGAATTTTGAGGATCAGGATTTAACAAATCTGTCTGAAAAAGAGTTGGATCAGTTACGTGAAAAAATGGGTATGGTGTTTCAAAGCTTTAATTTGTTTCCAAATTTGTCTGTGATTGAGAACATTAAATTAGCACCGGTAAAAGTTAAAAATATTAGCGACAAGGAAGCAACAGAAACTGCTGAAAAGCTACTTGCTCAAGTTGGCCTAGCCGATAAAGGAACTGTTTATCCAGACAGTCTCTCAGGAGGGCAGAAACAACGTGTAGCGATTGCACGTGCTCTGGCAATGTCTCCTGATGTATTGCTCTTTGATGAGCCGACAAGTGCCTTAGATCCAGAAATGGTAGGTGAGGTATTAGGCGTGATGAAGCAGTTGGCAGAAGATGGAATGACCATGATTGTTGTAACGCATGAGATGGGGTTTGCACGTGAAGTAGCGGATACTGTATGGTTTATGGCTGACGGTGGCATACAAGAGATTGCTACACCACAATCATTCTTTGATAAGCCAAAGACAAAGCGGGCACAAGAATTCTTAGAAAAAGTGTTGTAAAACAAAAAGATGAACAAGCAAAAGAAACATGCCGGTGAATTTGCCGCCACACTAATAGAAGATGGAATGGTTGTTGGTCTTGGAACAGGTTCTACGATAGCATACTTTTTAGAGGCATTAGCTAAACGTATTCAAGATGAAAAAATGACTATTATTGGCGTGACCACCTCAACAAAGACTGCCAGACGTGCGGAAGAACTTGGTATTCCGATTCGTGATATTGACTTAGTACCAATGATAGATTTAACAATTGATGGTGCGGATGAGGTTGATCAGCATTTAAATGGCATCAAAGGTGGTGGAGCAGCTTTCTTAATGGAGAAAATTGTGGCGAGATATTCTAGACGTGTGATTTGGATTATTGACGAACAGAAGCTGCATAGTAAACTGGGACAATTTCCTTTGCCAGTAGAAGTAGTAGCATTTGGCAGTGGTAAACTAATAGCTGAACTAAAAGAGCGTCATTTGCACCCCAAATTACGTCTAGACAACCATCAGCAACCGCTAGTAACGGACTTAGGACACTATATTGTTGATCTAGATTTAGAACAAATTGATCAGCCGTTTGAACTAGGGCATTATTTAGATGGACAGATTGGTATCGTTGAGCATGGGTTATTTCTAAATGTTGCGGATCAAGTTATTATTGGACAGGACGAAGGCTATCGGATCATGAATAACTTACAGAAAGAAATGTAATCTATTAAAAGCGCTTACATTATTTTTTTAATAGCGTTATAATGTAGTTATTAAGAAATAAGAGGGATAGGCGTATGGCATATAATAACATTTTGGTTGCAATTGATGGTTCAGAAGTTTCAAACACATTGATAAAAAAAGTTGTTGCGTTTGCTCCTGATTCACACATTGATATTTTGACAGTAGTGGATACCACAGGTGGTGGTTATTTTGGTTCGATCGCAATGAATGAAGACGTGGTTTACCAAATGGAACAAACTGCAGAAAAGGCTATTAATGAATCTTTTGATTATGCTAAGTCATTGGGGCATAATGATGTCGATATTCATGTACGTTTTGGTTCACCAAAGCGCGTGATTGCGCGTGATTTCCCGAAGGACCACCATAATGATTTAATTGTGATTGGTGAAACCGGGCTGAGCCGTTTACAAAGAGCGATGGCAGGTACGGTACCATCCTTCGTAACACAGGTTTCTAAAGTAGATGTTTTGATTATGCGGACGTTTGAAAAATGAAGCTCAAAAAAACAGGTAGCATACGCTACCTGTTTTTTTATTGTGCTTCTTTTATAATTTCAATATTTGTAATCTTTACGGGATTAGCCGGCTTTGATTTTTCACCACTTGAAGTTGCGCTAACTTTAGCGTTGGCTATTTTATCTACTACCGCCATGCCATCAATGACTTGGCCAAATACAGTGTAATTACCATCCAAACTAGGATAGCCGCCTTTTTTATAAGCATTGACAATTTTTGTCGGGTAAATATTGGGGTTGACGCCACTTGAAACATCTTCTGGGTTTTGGACAATGAAGAACTGACTAGCATTAGTGTCTGTACCTGCATTTGCCATTGAAACAGCGCCACGAATATTGTACAGTGAGGTACTAATTTCATTTTTAAATCCGTTACCACTATCGATATTCTTGTCTTTACCTTTCCAAATTGATTGCCCACCACTACCTGTACCTGTTGGATCACCACCTTGAATCATAAAATTATTAATAACACGATGAAATGATGTGTTGTTATAGTAACCATCTTTGGCGTGAGTAATGAAATTTTCAACAGCTAGTGGTGTGTATTTATTGAAGAGTTTTATGGTGATGTCACCATAAGTTGTCTTCATGATGAGTTTACTCTCGTTTTTAGCAATTTTAGTTGTTAGTTGAGGGAGTGCAACTTTATCTAGTTTAGGATCTTTTTTTGTACTAGCTGTTTTTTGCTGTGTCATCAGTAAAATGCCAACAATGCTAATGATTAATATGATTCCCATAATAATATGCGGCAAAAATTTTTTCATTATTAAATCCTTTCAATAACATCCGTTTGGACGAACCTTGTAATATAACTGGCTTGTGAATAGTCGGCCTCAAGTAGATTATTTTTATATTCATGCCATGCTTCAGGTACTTGCTCAAATTTAACAATGAGTAAACCCCCGTGGGTTAGCCGCGGTAAGACGTATGAAATTTGTTGTAGGTAATTAGCTGGTCGATCGTTAACATTTTTAGCGTCATCAGAATAATCGAAAATGGCGACACTAATTTGGTTTTGTGAACCAAGTTCATTGATGAATTGGTCATCCAATGTTTTCCCCAGCAAGGTTACACGATCTGACAAGCCACTCATGAAAAGTGAAGCAGCGGCAGCATTGGCATTGTCCTTGGTTGTCGCATAGCTAAGCACTTTTCCAGCATTCCCAACTCTCGTAGCTAAAAATCTGGTATTGATACCATTTGCCGTCGTGCCATCGAGAACGATATCGTTAATTTTGACTGTTTGTTCAATTAATTGATGTGTGAAAGTATTACTTGTGAGAATCATGAAGAACTCCTGTAGGTGATTTAAGATCAAAAATAAAATACTTCGAAATAAAAAGTAACACGTAACCAAGTGATAAACCAGCAAGAATATCACTTGGATAATGCACGTTAACATACACTCTGCTGATTGGAATAATGATAATTAAACTAGTTAGAACAATTACACTGGCAGTTTTGAATAAACTTGGCTTTAGGTGATAATTGATCAAAATAATTAATGAACCATATAATAAAATTGCGGCCATAGAATGACCAGAGGGAAAGCTGTAGCCACTCTCTTGAATAAGTTGTGGTTGTGGCCTGACACGAGTAATCATGTGTTTGAGCACTTGTGTAATGATTCCAGCTGAGAATATGATATTAACGGACAAAAATAAAAGTTCGCGATAACAATGTTTATAGGCCAGAAAAATACTAACAATTACTGATACTACAATAATTGCAGTCATATTGCCAGCCTGTGTAATATAAGTAAAAAATAAAGTAGTAAAGGTACCACGATGTTGGATCAACTGTTGGAAAAATATATCAAATTGGCGAAACCAGTTGGGACTCATCAGAACGCCAAACGTCATTATACCAAAGAGTATAGTCGCCAATACTGTACTTAATCTTTGTTTCTTTTGTTGAATAGTCATGCATTCAATTATACCTGATTATAGTAATTTGTGTTATAATAATAGCATTATTGTTCAACACTATTACGTATGGCGGGGTATCAGAGAGTAAGTGGCGCTGGAAACTTACCAAACAAAGTTCGGAACTCAGTTGATTAAATTGCTAGTGAAACTAAGTAGCTGGCAACGTTTTGTCGCGTTAAGATAAATGAGACGTAGCAATACGTGAACATGGGTGGTACCGCGAAAATTAAGTTTCGCCCCGTGTCATGCCTTTTTGGTGTGATATGGGGCTTTTTTGTTTCAACGGAGCGTCCATGCATCACTAAAGAGAATAAATAAATGATAAAAGGAAAAATTTATGGCATACGATCACAAATCTATTGAAGCCAAGTGGCAAAAATATTGGGATGAACACGAGACGTTTAGGGCTCCTGATAAATCAGAAAAAGAAAAGTACTACGTTATGGATATGTTCCCCTATCCTTCTGGACAAGGATTACATGTTGGGCATCCCGAGGGTTATACAGCGACTGATATTATGAGTCGTTATAAGCGTGCTAAAGGTTTCAATGTTTTGCATCCAATGGGATGGGACGCATTTGGATTACCTGCGGAACAATACGCAATTAAAACAGGTAATAATCCAGCAGGCTTCACCAACAAAAATGTCCAAGTGTTTAAAAATCAAATTAAGTCACTTGGCTTTTCAATTGATTGGTCGCGTGAAATCAATACAACTGATCCTGAATATTATAAGTGGTCACAATGGATTTTTGAAAAGTTATACGAAAAAGGCTTAGCCTACGAAGATGAAATCATGGTTAACTGGGCTCCAGATTTTCCAGGTGGGGGTATTGTTGTTGCCAACGAAGAAGTCATTGATGGTAAGACAGAACGTGGTGGTTATCCAGTTTACCGCAAGCCAATGAAACAATGGGTTTTGCGCATTACAGCTTATGCCGATCGTTTACTTGAAGATTTGGAAGATTTAGATTGGCCAGAAGCTATTAAGGAACAACAACGTCACTGGATTGGGAAGTCAATTGGTGCTTCTGTATTCTTCAATATTGCAGATTCAGACAAACAAATTGAAGTTTATACCACACGACCAGATACGTTGTTTGGTGCCCAGTATATGGTTCTATCACCAGAACATGAACTGGTAGATGAAATCACTACGCTAGAGCAAAAAGAAGCCATTGCCAACTATAAAAAAGAGGTAGAAACTAAATCTGATTTGGAACGAACAGATTTGAACAAAGATAAGACCGGAGCCTTTACAGGTGCTTATGCTACTAATCCAATCAATGGTGAGAAGTTACCTATTTGGATTGCTGACTATGTTTTGTCTTCTTACGGTACTGGTGCTATTATGGCTGTTCCAGCACACGATGATCGTGATTGGGAATTTGCTAAAAAGTTCAATTTACCAATTAAAGCTGTTATTGAAGGTGGCAATGTTGAAGAAGCTGCTTACACTGACGATGGTACGCATATTAATTCTGGCTTCTTAGATGGGTTAAATAAGCAAGAAGCCATCGATAAAGCTATTAGTTGGTTGGAAGAACATAATGCTGGTCATCAACAAATTAACTATCGCTTGCGTGATTGGATCTTTTCACGTCAACGTTATTGGGGTGAACCTATTCCAGTTATTCATTGGGAAGATGGTACACAAACCCTCGTTCCTGAATCAGAATTGCCATTGCGTCTACCAGAAATGACACAAGAACAATTAAAACCTTCTGGAACGGGAGAATCACCATTAGCTAATGCTACTGATTGGCTAAATGTTACTCGTGAAGATGGTGTTAAGGGGCGTCGTGAGACCAATACCATGCCGCAGTGGGCTGGTTCATCATGGTATTTCCTACGTTATGTTGATCCGCATAATTCAGAGGCATTGGCTGATCCTGAAAAGTTAAAGTACTGGATGAATGTTGATTTGTACGTAGGTGGTGCAGAACACGCTGTTTTGCATTTATTGTATGCACGTTTTTGGCACAAGTTCTTATATGACTTAGGTGTTGTACCAACTAAAGAGCCATTCCAAAAATTAGTTAACCAAGGCATGATCTTAGGTGAAAACCACGAGAAAATGTCTAAATCTAAGGGGAATGTTGTTAATCCTGATGAAATTGTTAACAATTATGGCGCAGATACATTACGTGTATATGAAATGTTCATGGGGCCATTGACACAAAGCAAGCCTTGGTCTGAAGATGGCGTTTCCGGATCGCGTCGTTGGTTGGATCGTGTATGGCGTCTGCTAGTTGATGAGGAAGATAAGTTACGTGACCATGTAACAACGGTCAACAAAGGGGACTTAGATAAAATCTATCATCAAACAGTTAAAAAAGTTTCGGAAGATTTGGAGAATATGCGATTTAACACAGCTATTTCTCAATTAATGGTTTTTGTTAATGAAGCATATAAATCAGAAGCCTTACCTGTCCAGTATATGGATGGTTTTGTTCAAATGTTGGCGCCGATTGCACCACACTTAGCTGAAGAACTATGGTCAAAACTTGGACATGAAGAGGATATTAGTTACGTTTCATGGCCAACTTATGACGAAAGTCAGCTTGTTGAAGATAGTGTGGAAATTATTTTCCAAGTGAATGGTAAAGTGCGAGGTAAAGCCACTGTTGCTCGTAACATTGATAAAGATGCTATGCTCGACTATGCTAAGGCTGATGAAAATGTCCAGAACTTTATTTCTGGTAAGGAAATTCGCAAAATAATTGCTATTCCTGGTAAGTTTGTTAATATTGTGGTAGGTTAAGATATCGAATTAACAAATTTATACTTTATTGCTAGTTGAAGAAAAGCAATAATCCCGCTTTTGCGGGGTACATAATTAAAAATGAGGTCTCAAACATGACGAATGATCAACGTCCAGAAAAATTCAACGGTAATAGTCGCGTTGATAAAACAGATGTTGACGGTAAAACGTTAACGGCTGATGAAATTCTAGCATTGGCAGGACGGCACTTACAAGAAAAACGTAATCTGGGACCAAAAACGACACGGAAGTCACGTAGCCATGCTACTATACCTCAGCCAACAGAACAAGAAATTTTGGCTATTAAAGAGAAAAATATTCGTGCACGGCAAAAAATTATAAAAAAGAAACCTAATTTGCAGGTTCCAGAACAAATATCTACTGCTGATAGCTCTCTAGAGAAACAACCAACGACAAAAGAAAGCAATCAAGCAACATTAATTAAAGGTTCAGCGTGGTTGTCCGTTGGAAACATGGTTTCACGCGTATTAGGCGTTGTATACTTAATTCCGTGGATGGCCATGCTTGGTAGCTACGGTACAAGAGCGAACGGCTTATTTAACCAAGGATATACCATCTATGCAATCTTTTTAGCGATAGCTACATTTGGTATTCCTGCAGCCATTTCAAAAGTAGTCGCGGAATTGGCAGCTAAAAACGATGTCTACCGATCAAGGCAGTTAACAAGGCAATCTATGGCCTTGGGTATTGTACTAGGCATAGTGTTTGGTTTGATTTTGTACTTTGCTGCTCCCGCCTTATCCAATGACAATGCTGATGTTATTCCAGTACTTCATTCCTTAGCACCGGCGGTAGCTATTTTTCCTTTAATGTCAATGATCCGTGGCTTATTTCAAGGGCATCAATTAATGAGTATATCAGCCATGTCACAGGTTGTAGAACAAATTGCTCGGGTTATTTACATGCTAGTAATGGCAGTTATTGTGTTAAAAGCTGACCCAGATAATTGGACTGGTGTAGTTGTGCAATCAACTTTTGCAGCATTTATTGGTGCCATTTTTAGTATGTTGGTATTAATGTGGGGATGGGTGAAGTATCGTCATATATTGTCCCGACCAGTGCTTCACTCTGTAAAACACGAAAAGGCTAGAACACTCAGTTTAGTGCTAAATATTTTGAAAGAATCATGGCCATTTATCATTATTGGCTCTGCTATAACACTGTTTCAAGCTGTTGATCAGTATTCATTCTTTAGCATAATGAATCACTTTTTTTCCGTTTCTAAATCGGATTTGTTGGAAAAATTTTCACTCTTTAGTGCAAATCCCAATAAGCTCATAATGATTATTGTGCCATTTTCAACTAGTATAGCGGCGACAGCGTTACCAATGTTATCAGGTAGTAAAGCTGCGTTAACTTATGAAACGATTCAAGATCAATTAAAGCAGGTATTGAAGTTGTTCTCTTTGATTATGTTGCCTAGTGTTTTGGGAATGTATGCAATTGCAGAACCTTTGTATAAAATGTTCTATCCAATTGAGGCCTCAAACCAAGAAGGTATTTACATGCTACAATACTCAACAATCTTGGCATTGGTATTTAGTTTGTTCATGTTGCTTGCATTTGTATTACAAGCTCTTTCAGAAGTTAAAATTGTTATGAAAGCATTCTTTGTTGGCATTATCATTAAAATCGTTTTGCAGATTCCATTGATACGCTATTTTGAAGGTATGGGTGCTTTGATGACGAGCGTGATTGGCATGTTCATTTCAATTCTCTATATGTTGGACTTTTTGCAAAAGGTTTATGGTGTTTCATTTAGTATGATTGGTAAAGAACTATGGCAAATGTTTATGGCTTCAGCCCTAATGGCTATTGTTGCCTATATTATCGTCTTTGCTATGGACAACTTTATTTTCCCAATGGATACAAAGTTCTCGGTTACTGTGACAACTTTTAGTGCGGTCTTGATTGGTGGCGCTTTGTTAATCATAACTTATTTGCGAATGGGCTTGGGAGATGAGTTATTAGGCCGAAGAATGCGTTATATTCCTAAAATACTGCAACCAAAACGATGATTTTTCATCGTTTTTTTTATGATAAATAACACCTATAAAGACAATAAAAAATTCTTAAGATAGTACTTTTTGAGGATTATATACGGTATGCTAAAATTAGGTTTTAAATTAAGCTTTTAGCGGAGGCAAAACAATGACAGATTCTCAAACTGTGTTGCAGCCAGAATTAATCAATCGGCTCGATAGTAAAATTATGTACCTCGGACAATTACAGTCTGCTGTAATGAACCAACAGGTGCCCCAAGTATATGAATTACTTGACTCCAAAAAATTTAACGAGCAAATTCGCCAACGTCCTCATGCAGATTCTAATGCTCTACTCGCCCAAATGGTTACTGACATTCATGATAATCTGGCAATTTTCTTAGCACCTGAATTATTGAAATATTTAAAACAACAGTTTAGTTTTTTTGATTTTGTGGCTACCAGCGATGAACCATCAATTTATCAAGTGTATATTGGCACTTGGTGGGATCACCGCCAATTTGCAATCTTAGACGTGTTGTCGCTCACGTTAACAATTAATAAAAAAATAGTCAGTGAATGGCAAGAAACAATTAAATTGCCAACTGGTGCAAATATCAATGATATTCAAATTCGTGAAATAAAACAAATTACGAATGGCTTACAAACTTTTTTGGACGATGAAACTAAACGGAATTTAGAAGTGCAAGTTTTAAATGATCAGTTAGCTCAACTAAAAGAAAATAAATCTGGACTGCTAGGGCGTACTGATAAAAAGGCCCGGGAAGAATTAGAAAATAAACGTGATTTGTTGTTGGCCTCGCAGCAAAGAGTTCCTGAAGTAAAAGCTAAGTTAGCTGAACACGAATCCGAAATGCTTCAATTGGAAAAAGATGACGCTTTACGTCACCTAGAAATCGAAGAAATATTGTCACATTTTGATGACATTGACGCTTTCATTCAAAAAGTAGATCACCTTTATGTTGACTACTTGAAAACACTATTGCAGAAGAAATGATATGAATTTTGATACTTATAACTATTCACAACAATTGAAGAAAGACTTAGAAGTGTTTCAACGGTGGCAAGTGTTAATTGAAGCACTTTCTGAAGCCAATCAGACTGCTGAAATATTGGATATTACCAAAAAAATATTGGCTTTTGACGTTCATAAATCAGAAATTATGCGTGTAGCGAGTGAACACTGGTACCCCAATACACATTGGATTGCTGTGGCTTTCTCAAACTTAGCTAAAATGACCTCGCTATCGCATACGCAAGTCATTTTACCAAAGATGCAAAAAGTGGCTGAACTCCATTTTGAAGAATTTCCAAACGCGGCTTTCCAATTTACCAAGGCACCTTTAGCTGCAGGAGGTTATTATTTAGAAGAAATATCTCAAAATTTACGCGTTGCATACTGGGATATTGTAAATAAACGTTTTTACTTAGACACTGTGCATTTCATGAAGTTAGTGCAAACAGAAGCCATTCAAATCGCTGGTGTTGAGGCATTAACTATTTTTCAAAAGCGCTTGACAGCAATTAGCTATCTTCTAAAAGATAACGAGTATTCTATTGATATTGTCGGACTTGATATGACAGATACTCAAAATTTGATGATGCAGCAAAAGGATTTGTCAGCTGAAATACTTGATAGTTTGTTTGTTGAGGCGGCAAAGCAAAACTTTGTCTTAACGTTATTACAAAATGATAAAGACGGAGCGGTATTAAAAATAGGATCTGTATCATTAGAGATTATTCAGCACCGTGACCAACAAGAGCACGCGGTCTGGCAATATGATATCATTGATAATAATAAACGTGTTACAATTTATACACTGTTTCAACAATTACCTTTTTTTGCCAACTGGTATGAAAAATGGTTTAATGAAGTTGGTCTGAAGGACAAACGTGCAGTTTTTGTGGATTAAAGCCAAAACTGGCGTCGATTAGAAAGAGGAAACATTATGACAATATTGATTATAATTGCGATCGTTGTAATTATCGCTGTTGCTTGGGTTAGCATTTACAACTCGCTTGTAAAAACACGCATGCAAACAAAAGAATCTTGGAGCCAGATTGACGTTCAATTAAAGCGTCGTAATGATTTGATTCCAAATTTAGTGGAAACTGTTAAGGGGTACGCTAAGCATGAAAGCGGTACGTTAGAAGAAGTAACGAAACTTCGTCAAGAGGTGGAACGGGCCGCAACGCCGGCTGATAAGATGGTTGCCTCAAACCAATTGACTGGTGTTTTATCTGGATTCTTTGCCCGTGCTGAAGCATATCCTGATTTGAAAGCTAATACAAACTTTACAAAGTTGCAAGAAGAACTAACAAACACGGAAAACAAGATTGCCTATTCACGTCAGTTGTTTAATTCAACAACAGCACTTTACAATACGAAGTTACAACAATTTCCAAGTAATATTGTTGCGGGAATTCATCATTTTGAACCTAGTGAATTTTTGCAAGTCCCAGAAGCTGAGAAAGAAGTCCCTACGGTTAAGTTCTAATGTTGTACCAACAAATACAATCAAATAAACGGCGCACCATTGTATTATTATTTGTATTTTTTATTTTGGTAGCCTTAGTCGGAGCTGCAGTAGGTTACCTATTGCTTAATTCCTTAGAAACTGGCGTAGTTGCGGCCATAGTTATTGGTGCTATTTACACAATTATTATGGTTAGTAATTCAACTAATGTAGTCATGGCGATGAACCATGGTCACGAAATCAAAAATGCTGACCAAGCTCCAGAACTGTGGCACACAGTCGAGGACATGGCGATGGTTGCTCAAGTACCGATGCCACGGGTATTTATTATTGATGACGATAGTCCTAATGCTTTTGCTACCGGAAATAATCCTGAGCATTCGGCAGTTGCCGCCACTACTGGGCTACTGAAGATTATGAACCGAAGCGAGTTAGAGGGTGTTATAGCTCACGAAATGAGCCATGTGCGCAACTACGACATACGAATTTCAACTATTGCTTTAGCCTTAGCCGCTGCTATCACACTATTAACTAATATTGGTGGTAATTGGTGGTTTTGGGGCAGTGGTGATAGGCGACGGAATGATGATCGTAATGGTGGTGGTGGTTTACAAATACTGTTGTTAGTATTTTCGATTTTAATGATGGTTTTAGCACCGTTGGCTGCTGCAGCAATTCAAATGGCGATTTCACGTAACCGTGAATATCTTGCTGATGCTGGTAGTGCGGAGCTAACGAGAAACCCACAAGGATTGATTTCAGCATTACGAAAATTAGGTAACGCACAGCCGATGAAGGATGTGGATTCTTCATCAGCTGCATTGTATATTAGTAATCCTTTGAAGAACAAGGAGCGTTTGTTTGATACGCATCCACCAATTGAAGAACGTATTGATCGTTTAGAAAAAATGTAAAATGCGTAAAGGTTAATATAATTGAGCAAAACAAAAAGTCACGAACATATTCGTGACTTTTTTTGTTATGATAAAGAATGATGTAATTTGAATTTTGTGGAGTGTTGGGCGATGAAAAATATTAAAATTAACTGGCGAAAAGTACTACTTACGATACTCATCTTTTTTGCTAGTTCAGTTGTACAAGTAGTTGGATTAAACGCTTTTTTAATTCCTAATAATGTTTTCTCAGGTGGATTTAACGGTATTGCGCAGCTATTATCTTTGTTCTCCCAAAACTTTTTCCACGTTAGCATGCCTACTGGAACATTTATTATGATATTCAACATTCCAGTTGGAATTGTTGGTTGGAAAATGATTGGTGGCAAATTTACAATATTGAGCTTTGCTAATTCACTATTCGTATCTGCTGTTCAAATTATTGCGCCAACACAAGCCTTAACTACGAATCCGCTGTTAGCAGCCTTATTTGGTGGTTTATTAATTGGTGCTTCGATCGGATTAGCCATGAGATATGGTTTTTCAACAGGTGGCATGGATATTGTCGCGATGGTTGTTCAAAAGCGGACCGGAAAATCGATTGGTGCGCTGATGAACGTGATTAATTTCGGCGTTGTTGTTATTGCTGGTTCATTTATAGGCTGGCAAAATGCCTTATTCACAATCATTGGCATTTATGCAACCGGTCGTGTTGTTGATACGCTATATACTGGTTATCAGAAGTTGACGGCAATGATTGTGACCTCCAAAGGTGATGAAGTCGTTGCAGAGTTGCACAAAGACCTAATCCGAGGAATTACCATTTTACCATCGAAAGGCGCCTATACCAAACGTGATTCGACAACATTAATGATGGTTCTTTCCCGTTACGAATTATTTGAAATGCAAGAGGTCGTCCATCGTGCTGATCCAAAAGCGTTTATCAATTTAATGAACACAGTTAGTGTTTCAGGGGAGTTTCTTGATGCTGACCGTCAGCTGCAGATGAAGCGGGCGGTCGCTGTTCCAAAAGTTGAAACCGTCGAGGCGCAGATTGAAGCTGAACAACGGCTAGAAGAGCAACTTGAAAATTTAGACGATAAAAAGTAAAATATAGGAAATAGAAGGAGAATACTTATGCCAATAGTACAAGTCGAATTGCTTGAAGGTCGTACTCACGAACAACTTGCCAAAATGGTGAAAGACATTACCAATGTTATTGTTGAGGACGCAGGCGCATCACGAGAAGCCGTTCACGTTATTTTACGCGAAATGCCAAAAGACCATTATGCGGTTGGTGGTGTCTTAAAAAGTGATTAATAGTTTTATTACAAACGATTAAAAACGGGGTATTTTATTCACCCTGTTTTTTTGTAGAAATAAAATTTCAAGTTAGTAACAATAGTGCATTCCTTATGTTTTTTTAACAATTTCATGATAGAATTAAAATGTTAAGAAAAATTTAAACATTGAGAGTAAAAAATAACACTGATTGTGGTGTTTAGAGTGGAAAGGTAGGGAAATATGGAACGACTGGATAAAAAAGTAGTAGCTTCAGGACTGAGTTTATTAGGTCTAGTAGGCGTTGGCTCGGGTATCGCCCATGCTGATGATGTTAAAAGCACTGTCAACAAGGCTGTTAATTCTGTTGCCGAAGCTGCTGGACTAATTGATAACAAAACGGTTAATCTCACTCAAAAGAGTTTAACAATACCAAAAGATAAAGTAGCTCATATTGAGACACCAGCTGAGAAAAAAGTTTCCCAAAAAGCCACTACTAAATTAACATCATATAAAGTAAAGGCTGGAGATTCTCTTTGGTCGATTGCTCATAATCATAATTTGAATGTAGATGATCTCGTGAGTGAGAATAATAATTCTGATTTGATATCAGTAGGGCAAACATTAAACTTGCCAACTAGTGTTGGCGCCGATACACAAACAACAGTGGCTGATCAATCACCAACAGACATTAATAAAAGTACTGATTCCTACGCTGACTCGTTGCAAACTGCCGCTAGCGCACCTGTTTCAGAGGTGTCAGCAGCTGGTAACGTAGAATCAACGGAATCTTCAGTCACTTCTAGTACTTCCAGTCAAGATTCGTTGGCCTCGAGCTCAGCAGCTGAAAGCTCAGTATCTTCGACTCCATCAAGTGAAGAATCAACGTTGGCAAGCACCGCAGATTCTAGTGTGTCAAGTGGAGAATCAGCGCCATCAAGTTCAGTGACAGAGAGTTCGGCAGTCTCGAGCGGATCAGATGAAGAAACAAGTTCAGCGACGGAGGCCACCTCTTCAACAACGTCTAGCACGGCAGATGTAGCGTCAGAAACGCAAAACACATCAGGCAATACTAGTAGTTTGCAAAGTAGTGAGACAAGTGCTACAAGTGCTGCAAGTGACGCTACAGCTTATACGAGTTCTGCAGATTCAACTGCAACAGATGCTTCAGCCAACATCAATAGTTCTTACGGTGCAGCTGCTGTTTCAAGTTCCGAGTCGAGTGCTGGACAACAGTATAATCAGCTATCTTCAACTACGAACAGCAACGGTAATTTAGTCAATCTTTCTACTGGGGCTGTCAGTCAAATAGTAAATTCTAATACAACACAATCTACGTCTGGAAATTCTGCCGCAATTATTGCGCTAGCGCAACAATTGGTAGCACAAAATATTCCTTATGTTTGGGGTGGAGGAACGCCTTCAACTGGGTTTGATTGCTCTGGATTAGTGAGTTATGTTTTCAAAAATGCTGCCGGCATCTCATTACCACACTCGTCCGTTGAACAAGAAATGTACACTCAAAAGAAGTCGGTTTCTCAAGCTCAGCCAGGTGACTTACTATTTTGGGGTACGCCAGGCGCTTCATACCATGTAGCTATTTATATTGGCAATAATCAGTATATTGCCGCACCAAAGCCTGGATTGAATGTACGCGTTGAAACGATTTCACCGAACTTTTTGCCATCTTTCGCCGGTTCAATTAAGTGATTTGGTGCATCAAAGCAAGAGACTAATTGTAGTATGAGCACTAATCCATCAAGAGGGATAAGTGCTTTTTATTTTATTTTTAAATAAATAGTAACCATTACTTTTATGTGGTATAATTAATTCATGAGTTACTTTAAGTAAGCTCATTTTACTATTGTAATTACTGACAGTTACTACACATTTCTTCCATGATTAGATAATTGTAACTTACAATTTCATTTATCTGTTTGTCAGCATTGCATTATTTAAGCGCCGTAGCAGGTGCTTTTTCTTTTGAACAATCCTTGTTTTATTGACTATCGTTTTGGCTTGTAACCTGCTTTTAGAGAACTTATAATTAATAATATAGTTTGGTTGATCTTCAATGAGAAAACTTGAACTTTTGCGAAAGCCACTCACCCCCGTGTGGCTTTTTGTTTTGCACTTTTTGAGGTAAATGGACCCATTATTAGAATCAAAATAATTTACAAACATTATGTACTACGATATGATTGATTTGTAACATTGAATAGACCTCAAGGAGAACATGTAAGATGACAGTTGAAGAAAAATTTGATAATGCCAAGGACAAGATTGCTGGAAAAGCAAAGGAAGTTGAGGGGAAAGTTACTGGTGACAAACAACGGGAATTACAAGGTAAAACCCAAAACATTTTCGGTAAGGCAAAAGACGCTGTAACTGATATCAAGGATGCAGCAGAGGAAGCCGTTAAAGATACAATTGATGACTACAAGCAAGATAGCAAAAAAAATATTGATAAATAAATATATGAAGAAAAGAGCAACTGATTGTAAATAAAAAAAAATCAGGTGCTTTTTTTATAAGTTATTGAGTGTTTAATTAGTTGTAAATGACATATTTCTAGGAAAATTTTAAGTCAAGTCAGATGGTTTTTTCCTGCCTAACTAACGGTTGCTTTTTCTCATAAAAGCGGGTAATATGATAACAACAACTAAAGAAGTTATTTGCAGATATATCGTTGGAAAACGGCCAACAGTTTCTACCACGCCCCAAAAGTCGTGACTATCCGCAAATGTTTTTGACGATTCAAAAGCATTTGTGGATCTCTGTGTCCCAGATGCTTTTTTTGTGTTTAAAGATGATGGCGGATCCGTTAACAATTGTGTTAACAAAAAGGCCTGATTAAATTATATAAACTACCGGTGAAGTTCGTGTTAAAAACAAATTGCAATACATACTGGGGATGGGTTCAATTGCTTATTTGTTTATACGACAAAGGTAGAATGCATGTTTATTTTGGAGGATCTTATGCAGAAGTTTAGTTCAACAAACAAGTTTGTCCCAATGGGATTAACATTTGAAGACGTCAAGTTAGTTGGCGACTTACAGTCAACTGTGACACCTGAATCTGTTTCGGTGACCACAAGCTTAACACCTACTTTGAAGCTTAATATTCCATTACTATCAGCTGCGATGGATACAGTGACAGAAGCACGCTTTGCCACAGCTTTAGCTAAGTTAGGTGGCCTTGGTGTCATTCATAAAAATATGACAATTAGTGCACAGGCTGATGAAGTTCGCAAGGTTAAAACGGCAACGTTTGACTCAGCAGACTTTCCTAATTCGGCTGTTGATGCTGAAGGACATCTGCTTGTTGCTGGTGCCGTTGGTGTAACGAATGACACTGTAGATCGTGTGCAAGCTATGGTTGAAGCAGGAGCTGATGCAATTGTGCTGGATTCCGCACATGGACATTCTGAGGGCGTTCTCCGCAAGGTATCTGAGGTGAGGTCGACTTTCCCTAATTTAAATATTATTGCTGGTAATATTGCAACTCGAGAAGGTGCAGCTGCATTATACGATGCGGGCGCTGATGTTGTTAAAATTGGAATTGGTCCTGGATCAATTTGTACCACACGTGTGGTTGCTGGTATTGGTGTACCACAAGTTTCTGCTATTCGTGATGCCGCCCTTGAAGCGGCTGCACGTGGCAAGAAAATCATTGCTGATGGCGGTGTTAAAACATCATTAGATATTGTTAAAGCAATATCAGCTGGTGGGAATGCGGTTATGCTTGGATCAATGTTTTCTGGGACGGAAGAAACACCTGGTGAAGTGTTTGAGGACAATGGTCAAAAGTACAAAACATATCGAGGTATGGGTTCAATTGCTGCGATGGAAAATGGATCAAAGGATCGTTACTTCCAAGGTGAAGTGAACGAAGCTAAAAAGATGGTACCAGAAGGTATTGAAGCTCGTGTTACATATAAAGGCGATTTGACAACCATTTTAAATGCTATGTTAGTAGATATTCATAAAAAAATGGCACAATTAGGAGAAACGACGATTGATGACTTAGTTAATCATGAGCATATCGCACGTGATAGCGAAGTATTTGATTTCGAAGCAGCAACAGATAAGCAAAAGCCTGTTGTTGCTGCCCAATTCTAATTATCATTGCAAATAATAGTTCAATCATCTTTGGAGAAAATCATGCCTGAAAATACAGAGTTCATAGGTCTTGGCTACGATCAAGTTTTGTTAGTACCAGGAGCCTCAAATGTTTTACCATATAGTGTTACCTTGCGTACACAATTGTCAGAAAATTTTGAATTAAATATTCCGCTTGTTTCAGAGGCTTTTGGTCCGGAAACAGATACACGTGTTGTGCCAACCGCTTTGAATGGTGGGTTAGGTGTTGTTGCTGAGCAAGAAGATTTGTCAAAACAAGTAACCAGTTTGCAACAAGTTAAGGAAACAGTCGTTGATACTGACAAATATCCTAATGCTTTAGTTGATTCACAGAATCGTTTACGTGTAGCAGCTGAAGTATGGTTAGTGGCTGATGCAGAAACTCGTGTTGCTGCATTGGTTAATGCAGGAGCGGATGCTATATTCTTTTATTTGCATGAAGCGTTAGCTAAGAATACGCGTGATCTTATTAAGCAAATACGACAAGCATATCCAGATTTGTTCATTGCTGTTGGTGTCGTTGAAGATCAAAGCATTGCTGCTGCTTTATATGAAGCAGGAGCAGATACAATACTTGCAGGACGTTCCGTTGAATCATCACTACCAAACGACATTACATACCCATTCTTAACAGT
The DNA here is from genome assembly GCF_056530425.1 of Leuconostoc sp. C5. NCBI lineage: Bacteria > Bacillati > Bacillota > Bacilli > Lactobacillales > Lactobacillaceae > Leuconostoc > Leuconostoc sp. C5. The sequence goes on from NZ_CP134351.1 coordinate 611,902, forward strand.
CACAATGAATATTGCAGATGTGGCAGCTGCATATGACAACAAATCAGTCATTGCTGTTGGTGGTATTCATTATTCGGGTGACATTGTTAAAGCGATTGCAGCAGGGGCAGATGCGACAATGGTATCAGATCTGTTAAAAGGATCAGTACTGGAATCTGACGGTTCGTTTAAAGAAGGAGATATGTCAATTGATGATGCAATCTTCCAAACTGATGGTGGATTACGTGCCGGAATGGGTTACACGGGGTCACAAACAATTGAAAGCCTAAAATTGAATGCTAAGATTGTTCAAATAACAGATAACGGTTTGCGTGAATCACATCCACATGATGTTGAAATTACTAAACAAGCGCCTAACTACGCGAAAGGATAAGCAATGGTTGACAAACTTGATAAAGTCTTAGTTTTAGACTATGGAAGCCAATATAATCAATTAATCACACGACGTATACGTGAAATGGGTGTGTTTTCAGAACTTAAGTCACGTAATATGACTGCCGAAGAAATCAAGTCCTATAATCCCAAGGCCATCATCTTGTCTGGTGGTCCTAAGTCGGTTTATGAGGAAAATGCGTTTACCATTGATAGCGAAATATTCAATTTAGATATTCCAGTTTTAGGTGTATGCTACGGTATGCAACTAATGGCACAAGAATTAGGCGGTAAAGTTGAAGCTAATCCAGGCAATGGCGAATTTGGACAAACTGTCCTACAACAAACTGAGTCTGCTGGGCGATTATTAGCTGATACACCAGTATCACAAACTGTTTTGATGAGCCATTCAGATAATGTCATTGAATTACCTGAAGGATTTAAAGTGATTGGTGGCTCAGATAAAACACCAATTGCTGCTATTGCTAACGAAGAGCGTCGCTTGTATGGGGTTCAGTTCCACGCAGAAACGACCTTGTCAGAAAATGGTAAGCAAATTTTAACGAATTTTGTTAAAAATATTGCTAAAGCAGAATCTAACTGGGACATGAGTGGATTTATTGATGAACAAATTCAAAAAATTCGCGAAATTGTAGGGGATAAAAAGGTATTGCTTGGACTATCAGGTGGTGTTGATTCATCAGTTGTTGGTGTTTTGTTGCACCGCGCGATTGGTGACCAATTGACATCTATATTTGTAGATCATGGTTTGCTTCGTAAAAACGAAGCAGATCAGGTGATGACAATGTTAGGTGGTAAGTTTGGATTAAACATCATTAAAGTTGATGCCCAAGAACGTTTTTTGGATAAATTGGCCGGTGTTTCAGATCCTGAACAAAAGCGAAAGATTATTGGAAATGAGTTTATCCAAGTTTTCAATGATGAGGCTAAAAAGTTAGATGGCATTGAATTCTTAGCACAGGGTACGCTATATACTGATGTGATTGAATCTGGTACCGATACGGCACAAACTATCAAGTCACATCATAACGTTGGTGGCTTACCAGAGGATATGCAATTCCAGCTAATTGAGCCACTTAACACATTATTTAAGGATGAGGTTCGTGAATTAGGTGAAAAGTTGAATATGCCACACGAAATGGTCTGGCGTCAACCATTCCCTGGACCCGGATTAGGGATTCGTATCCTAGGAGACATCACTGAAGATAAGTTAGAAATCGTACGTGACTCTGATTGGATTTTGCGTGATGAAATCGCCAAAGCTGGTCTAGAAGGAGACATATGGCAATACTTTACGGTATTGACTGGTGTCCGTTCAGTTGGTGTCATGGGTGATTACCGTACTTACGATTACACGATAGCAATCCGTGCCATTACTTCTGTCGATGGTATGACAGCTGATTTTGCACGTATGCCATGGGAATTATTGCAAAAAATATCAGCTCGTATTGTCAATGAAGTTGGTCATATTAACCGCGTGGTGTATGATATTACGGCTAAGCCACCTGCAACAGTTGAATGGGAATAGAAGGCCAACATAATATGGATTGGGAATGCCTATAAATCAATATCTTTCAACTACTATAATGATTGATTTTCATTAAAAAAAGTTGGTTCCCTACTTTTTTCCTACGGAAAAGCACTGAGTATATTTATGCTCAGTGCTTTTTATTCAATTGTCATACAATAAAGTATTGTATTTGTTAAAATAGTTAAAAAAAGATTTCTTTATTTGATTTTTGTTGTATATTTATAATTGTTATTTAATAATTATATTGGTACTTAAATGCAAGTAATGTTAAATGGGATGAGAGGAATTTTATAAATGAAAATAGCAGAAGTTGAAATTTCTAATTTCAGAACTTTATATGAAGCCAAAATTAAATTTTATAATGTCACAAGTTTTGTAGGACCTAATGGGGTCGGAAAATCAACTGTCCTTTACGCTTTGGATTGGTTTTTCAATGGAGGAAGGTCCGGTATGCTTACACCTCAAGATGCTACATATGGACATGAACAAGAAAATATCGAAGTTAGAGTAACTTTTGATGATTTAAATGATAATGACCGTGTAGTACTTGGGAAATATGTTAATGCTGATGTTAATACTTTTACGGCATGGAAGATTCGGACATTTGCTGATGGTAATGAACGATTATCTGCTAATATAAAGGGCTATAACTTATTTACTGATTTAAAAGTACCAAATATTGCTGTTTCAGAGTTAAAAGAAAGATATAAAAATATTCAGTTGAAATATCCTGAACTTCAATTAAAAAATGCCACAACAAAGAAGAACATTTTAGATGAGTTAAATAGATGGGAATCTGATAATCCTGATAAATTGACAAACGTTCCAGAGGAGCTAACGACTAATTTCAATGGATTTAATAGTAATGATGCTCTTGCAAGTAGATTTAAATTTACCTTGGTTAGAGCTGATTTAAGGGCCAATGAGGAAGCTTCGGATTCTAGAAATAGTCTGCTGAGTGAAATTATTGAAAGAGCAGTAGACCGTAAATCAGCAGATGACAGATTAATAAATGAATTTAAAACGATTCAACAAAATGAAAAAAATATATATGAAGATGTCTTTGGTGAACCTTTAAAAAAATTAACTTCCAAATTTAACAAGGTTGTTAGAGGATATAATACTAATCGAAGTGTAGAAATTCAACCCAATATTCAAGAAATAAATCCTCCCAAAACAACCTTTACCATTAAAGTTAATGATGGAGAGAATCAAACTCCAGTTACAAAACAAGGGCATGGTTTTCAGAGAACTGTGTTAATTTCAGCATTACAACTCTTGTCTGAAAAAGATGATGAAAATGAGAATGATAATGGCGTACTTTGTCTGGCAATTGAAGAACCTGAGTTATTTCAGCATCCTATTCAAGCACAAGTTTTTGCATCTGTACTTCGAAAATTAGCAGATAAACCTTCGAATGATGTTCAGGTGACATATGCAACGCATTCACCATACTTTTTGGAAGAAAAGCATTTTGAGCAAATATACAGGCTTATTCGTCATAGTAATGGAACTTCCTATTCTACTAAAATATTTCATGCAAGTATGAGTGAAGTAATTGACGACCTAGAAAGATATTCTGTTCAAGACCGTCAGAAAAAGAAGGAATATTTGGAAAAGCTATATTCAAATGATCTTCCAATAGGCATATATGCTAATGAAGTCATTTTGGTTGAAGGGAGTACCGATAAAGCAATTATAGAAAGTATTTCCGAAAAGATGGTAAATGTCTCGCTTGCACAAAAAGGTATAGTAATTATTAGTTGTGGTTCTAAATCTAAAATCCCCCAATATTATGCAATTTTAAAAGGACTTGGTATACCAACAAGCGTAGTTTTTGACAATGATTCTGGATGGGGCGAGAGGTCGGATAAGACTGGTGAAGCCAGGGGAAAAGTACAGCAGGCTCATATTAGTGAAAATAATAAAATTGTGCGCTTTCTAGGGTTAGAGAACACTCTGGAGAACAATGATTTTCCAGATGCGGGAACACATCAGCAAACATTCATTGTTGATGATACTCTTGAGCCTTATTTGGAAAAAAATTGGAAAGGCTGGGCAGAAGCTTATGAACATGCTGTCTCGGAACTAAATCCTTCATCTAAAAAAAATGCTGAGCTATATACTCAGACAATTAGGGCTCTTTCAATTGAGAATTGCCCAGCATCTTTGTCTTCATTTTTAGAAACTGTGAACGAAAATTGTTGAATCAATATTACCTCTAATTATCAGGTGCAAAGAAGTAAATATAAAAAGACTACAATTAATTGGATTATAGTCTTTTTAGTTTTTGCTGATTATTCGATTTGCAGTTTCCAACGTGGAAATGAATTGCAGAATACTATTTCTTTGTTCATCTGTTAAACCACCTATTTCAAATGTTAGGTTGTCTGAAAGTCCTAAAAGGTAATCAGAAGAAACAACTAAAACTTCACAAAGCTTAACAACTGTTTCAATAGATGGATAAGAGGATGCTTGTTCATAAGCTGATATAGTACCTTTACTTACGTCTAGACGTGCTGAAAGTCCCAACTGTGTCATATTTTTTATTTTTCGAGCGGCTTTTAATCTTTCACCAAAAACATCTATTTTCATAATTATTTTACCTTTTGTTCAGGATAACAAATTTAAATACTTATAATAACTGTACAAAGTACATGCAATATTGACACTAGAGTTTGATTTATGTGGTAAATTCAGAAACATTAAAAAATTACGTTTAAAACGGAATATTCATGATGTTTAATTTAATTAAGATGGGGTAAATAATGGAAAAAATAGACATTCCAGGCAAATGGAATTTATATGAATATACAGGCTTACCGGATTTCTTTCATTGGGAATAATCTCCGAAAAAAATAAACCTCAAATGAGGTTTATTTTTTTCGACAAATTATCTGTCTTTATTTAATTAATATGTACGTCCAGAAGGACTTTTTATTTCAAGAAATTATTGCGGTTTTCCCAAAGATATGAAATCGCTAAAATAAGCAAGCCTAAGTTAGAGGCAATAATAGCAAAAGTTGGTTGGCTCATAATCCAACTAATCAAAGACGCAAACATAAGTATGAGTGAAATCATTAAAACAAAAACTGACACTTTTTTCATAAAATATTCTCCCTAATTTTGATCGTGATTGCTTGAAATTAAATGCAAAACATAAGGCACGACTACTACCGTTCATGTTATCACAGCAATTATCTTTATTCAAATAGACCGCTTATCAAACAAAGTGTAACGTTTGGCTCAATGTGACTATTTTTATAGTGATGGAATAAATATGAAACACAAATAAATGAGCACAATAATTTGCACTACAATCCCTACAACAGCTGTGATGATCATATAACGATTATGAAGGATTAGTCCAGCGATTAACAGTGCAGTTAATAGAAGGGTCAGAACAAATAACAATGAAAAGGGCACTATCATATTCTCCGATGTTTTTGCTACTGCTATTTTATCACAGATGGCCTGAGAAAAATCCAACGGAATATCGACTTTTATACAGTTATTGCGTCTGAAATAGCAAAAAGACTGCAATAAGAATATTGGTCAAACAAATAGATTATAGATAATTTATGTGAACATAAAGAAACGAAAAAAACAAAACAGTATTGTTTGAATAACAATACCAAAAGAGGTGATAATGATTGTTCCGCGGCTGCGAATTATAATTCCGACGAATAAAAAAGTAATTAAACAGAGTGTTACGAATAAAATAAAAGTGTAAAGAAAAATAATTGTCATGATGACTCCTTAATGAGCTTAGTAAAAATTATATCAAATTCTGGAAAAGGCGTACACACTCGATTTTGAGAATAAATATTGACATAGACAAACCACCCACAGAAACGAGTGGATGGCATGTGACATTATTATGTAATTTGAATATTTAACGAGGATTAACTATAAATTAAATGACTAATTGTTTTCTCTATGATGGAAGATCAGCTGTTAAATATACAATGTAACTTTACTGTAAGTTGTTTACAAGCGCTTACATTTAAGTTATACTATATATGTAACATCAAATAAAGTTCAAGGAGGACATTATATGTCAGTTGAAGATAAGTTTGATAATGCTCAGGACAAGGTTGCTGGTAAAGCAAAAGAAGTTGAAGGCAAAGTTACCGGTGACAAGAGTCGCGAAGCACAAGGTAAAGCACAGGGACTTTTTGGTAAGGCGAAAGACAAGTTATCTGATGCTGCCGAAGCCGTTAAGGATTCTGCTGAAGATGCAGTTGATGCCGTCAAAGATGGCGTGGAAAAGTTGAAAAAATAATAAGTAAAACCGTCCGACTAACTCTTTAGTTGGACGGTTTTTGAATGACTTGCAACACACAAGCATTGACATTGCTTAACCTAATTATGGTTAAGTTCTTTTTTATGGTAAAATAAAAAATATATATTTTACAGAAAATATTGAGAGTTGCGATGACAATTAATTATCCAGTCGGTACTCATCACGGTAAGACGTTAAAAAATAACACATTGCGTACCGGTAAAACAACTAAAAAGGTATTATTTGGTAAGCGAGGTATGGGTTTGGAAGATGAAATTAATCTTGCAAATGACTATTATCTTGCTAATCGTTTGGCAGTAGTTCATAAAAAGCCTACACCAATAACCATAGTAAAAGTTGACTATCCTGCTCGCTCTGCTGCCAAAATTACAGAAGCTTATTTTAAACAAGCCTCTACAACTGATTATAATGGTGTTTATCAAGGAAAGTATATTGACTTTGATGCAAAGGAAACAAAAAATAAAACGTCATTCCCTTTGAAAAATTTCCATGAACATCAAATTTCTCATTTAGCAAGTATTTTGTCCCAAGGTGGTATCGGGTTTGTTATCATCAAATTTACGAGTTTAAATGAGAATTATGTCTATCCTGCTAGCGAATTAATACAACAGTGGCAACATTTGAATGGCAAACAGTCGATTTCTTATCAAGAAATAGTTGATAAGAGTTTTGTTGTGCCTGAAAGTTTAAATCCGAGTTTGGATTATCTCACAGCTGTGGATAAAATGCTTGAAGCATTACATTAAATTTTAGGAGTTTTCAATAGTATGGCAAATGACAAAGCGAATCAATGGTCGCGTGTAAATCGTAATCATAAGATGTACGACCAATACCCTGCACAAGAACCACCACGTCCGCCAAAACCAAATGGTCCAAAGGGTAGTGGGCCCAGAAAACCAAGAAAAACTAAAAAGAAGCGTCGTTGGATATTAGCCATATTCTTATGGTTATTTACTCTTGGTGTGATTGCTGGGCTTGCGGGAACAGCCTTGTTCTTCACTTATGCGAATGATGCACCCAATATTACAGAGTCGGATTTAGCTTCGGAAAACTCTACACAGCTCTTAGATTCTAAGGGGAACGTCTTTTGGAGCATGGCCACTCAAGATCGTGATTATGCTAATTCCAATGAAATTCCCAAACAATTAAAGCAAGCTGTTGTTTCTATTGAAGATCGACGTTTTTACAAACATCATGGTGTAGACCCAATACGTATTGCCGGAGCTGCAATTTCCAATATTAAGGGTTCTTCTCTGGGGATGCAGGGCGGATCTACTCTGACGCAACAATTAGTTAAATTGTCCGTCTTTAGTACATCAACGGCTGACCAAACATTTAAACGTAAGGCGCAAGAAGCATGGTTAGCCTTACGTGTGGAGAAGAATTTTACTAAAAATCAAATTTTGACGTTTTATATGAACAAAGTGTACATGGGACACGGCGTTTACGGAATGAAAACAGCTTCAGAATATTTTTATGGTAAAGCGTTAACTGATCTTTCTTTGCCACAATTGGCTTTGCTTGCTGGCATGCCACAATCACCAACTTATTATGATCCCTACTTAAAGGACACTACGGCTGCAAAAGAGCGTCGTGACACAGTTTTGAAAGCTATGGTTACTTATGGTGCGATTACGTCAAAGCAAGCGACAGAAGCAATGAAAGTGCCTGTCAGCGATGGCTTACAAGATTTAAATGCCAAAACAGAGGCGGCTAATAGCACTCGTCAAGTTGCTGATGGGTACGCTTTATCAGTAATAACGGAAGCTAAAAAGCTAGGTTATGATACAACAAAAGCCGGTTTGAAAATCTATACTAATATGGATTCTAATTTACAACAATCCCTTTATGATAATGCCAATGATGGTTCTGTTACTTTTTCTAGTGATGACTTACAAATTGGTGCAACAATGACAGATCCAAATAATGGTCACGTTATAGCCCAAATTGGCGGACGTAATGTTAATACCTTGCAGGCACTTAACCGAGCAACCGGCAAGAACCGTTCATCTGGTTCATCAATTAAACCATTACTAGATTATGGGCCAGCAATTGAATACCTTAACTGGCCAACTTATCGAACAGTTGAAGATAAAAAATACAAATATAACGGTACAAACATAAGTGTTTACAACTGGGATAAAAAATACATGGGAAACATTACCATGCGTACGGCCTTAACGCAATCGCGAAATATTCCTGCAATCAGAACCTTAGAAGAGGTTGGTGGTTCAAATGCCGAGAAGTTTGTTAATGGACTAGGCATTACGACGAACTCAACACCGGGTGGTTCAATGGCCATTGGAATCGATGTTTCAACCGAACAGGAGGCAGCAGCGTTTGGTGCTGTTGCTAATGGTGGTGTCTATTACAAGCCAACTTATATTTCTAAAATTGTCACTGCAGATGGCACAACCCATAGCTACACATCAAGTGGCACACGTGCTATGAAGACCAGTACAGCCTTCATGTTAACTGATATGATGAAGGGTGTTATCAAGCCTAATGCAACCGCAGCAGATGCCGCAATTTCTGGGTTATATCAGGCTGGTAAGTCAGGGCTAGTAGCCTATGATGATAATGCTGGGATGCCTGATAAAGCGATATCGGATGCTTGGTTTACCGGCTATACAAAATCGTATACGCTCTCTGTATGGACTGGATTTGATGTTCCTAGTAAAAATTACATTCCTTGGACAGAGCAAGATTTACCGGCGCAGTATTATGCCAAAGTGATGGCTTATGCTATGCAAAATAAGTCAAATACCGATTGGACCGCACCAGATACAGTTACTGCTAAAGTGAAGGGAAATATCGTTGAATATGAAGTCAAAGATGCTTCTTGGAGTAACGGTGGACTGCCGAGTGTGAATTCCATTGCGCAATCTGGGGAAACCCCATCTGAAGCAGGAATTAGTGCAAACTCTGCTTCAACTGGGTCTACAACTGGCAACAATTAATTTAGAGTTTCTCGGTCTTGCTTTCATAGCAAGACCTTTTCTTATAGAGGAGAATATTATGCGACTTTGGGTAACGGGTTACCGAAGTTATGAATTAGGAACATTCGGTGACAAAGATCCTAAAATTAAAGTTATCAAGTATGCATTACATCAAACGCTAAAAGAACAAGTTGATAATGGATTGGAATGGGTTATCACAGGTGCCCAGCTAGGCATTGAGCAATGGACAATTGAAGTTGTTGCTGATATGAAGAAAGACTATCCGCAACTTAAATTGGCTGTAATGTTGCCTTTTAAACAGTTTGGCAGTCAATGGAGTGAGGATAATCAAGCTAAATTGCAGAAATTGATTGCACAGAGCGATTTTTCTGAGAGCGTATCGACTAAACCCTTTCAATCGCCTATTCAACTAAAAAATTACCAGAAATTCATGTTAGCGCACACAGATGGTGCACTGTTCTTTTATGATACGGAATTTGAAGGGAAGACAATATTTGATTTTCAAGTTGTGACAAAGTATCAAACGCAAACGCCGTATCCTCTTGTCCAAGTGGACATGTATCAGTTACAAGAGTATGCTTCGGAGCTTGAAGAAAAAATGAATGAAAACCGTTACGATTATTAGTATTAAAAATGCCTTGTAATTCATTAGAATTATTGGTAACATAGGATAAGTAAAAAAATAATCGAGGTATAGCTTGTGGAACAAGTAAAATACACGCAAAAAGACATTTTGGAACGCGTCTTTAAGCAAAAACGTATGGGGGTCGGTTACGATCCTGCTGATGTTGACAGCTTTCTAGATGATATTATTAAAGACTATGGTGCATTTGGTAGCCGAGTTGAACAACTAAAAAGTGAAGTGGCTCGTTTACAAGTCGCTTTGAAAGATGCCCAAGATCAACTAGTTGCTGTTAAACAGCAACAAAGTGTTGCACCGCAACAACCAGTTCAAACTGCTTCTCAACCTCAACCAGTTGAGGATCAAAGACAAGCAGCAGTCGCACAGCAAGCGGCAGTAACTAACTTAGATTTGATTAAGCGTGTTGCTAATTTGGAGCGTGTGGTGTTTGGTCGCGATCATAATAGTGCTGAATAAATAAAAAGATAATAATTTTTGCAAGTATCGGGTAATTGCGCGTTATATTTCTAACGTGAGGAAGGTCCATGCTCGTACACTCTGAGATGGGTGTAGTGTTTGTGCTGGGATAAAAAATAAACCCAGGAACAGTGATGTTACGGCAGTCGAAAGGGCTAAGGCTTAGGCTATGTCTGAATAGGCTCGAAGGTGCCATAGAAACGTATATGCTAGTGAAAGCTAGTATTTGAGACGAGGTAAACCCCACAAACGGGCAACCCAAACTTTTGGTAGGGGCGGCTGGCCTAGTGAAATGAAGCGATGGTCGGTATGGTTCGTTTGAACGAACTTAGATAGATGATTACCGAAGGTGTAATGTTACCTGCATTACACTGGAACAAAACATGGCCTATAGATACTTGTAACAGGTAGACTCGCTTCGGCGAGTTTTTTTGTATAAAAAATTTAGTTATTCAATATATTTTGTATATCTACGTTTTTTTATTGTATAAAAATTCAAATCAAGGTAAAATTAGTAATGTTGTTTCACATGAGGAGAAATTAAATGAATAGTATATTAAAAAAAATATCAATCGTGATAATGACGATTACAATGTTACTGCCATTGTTAGCAGTTTTGCCAACTCATGCTGATGCTGCGACTACGGATCCGGCCCTAACTAAAATCAAGAAAAAGGGTACGTTAGTAATTGGTCTGTCAGCAGATTATGCACCATTTGAGTTCCATGCTACGGTCAACGGACGTGACCAAATTGTTGGTTTTGATGTTGAGATGGCTAAAAAAATTGCTAAGGATCTTGGTGTTAAGCCTGTTATTAAGGAAATGGGATTTGATGGTTTAATCGGTGCCTTGCAAACTGGTAAAATTGATGTCATTATTTCGGGTATCAATGCCACACCAGAACGAGAAAAGGTAGTTGATTTTTCAAATTCATATATGAAGCCTTTGCAGACTGTAATGGTTTTGAAAAAAGATGCCTCTAAATATAGTGGCAACCTAAACTCTTTTTCTGGTAAGAAAATTGGTGTACAAAAACAAACTACCCAAGAAACTTATGCTCAAGAAAGTATGAGTGGATCAACAATAGTCAGTCTTCAAAAAGTTCCTGATTTGGTTGCACAATTATCCACTGGTAAAATTGCTGGAATCGTGCTTAATGAACCAATATCTAAGGCTTACACACAACAAAATAAAGCCTTTAAAATTATTTACCCAAAGCCTTCTTCTGGAGAAGGAGCAGTTTCAATCGCAATGCCTAAAAATTCTCCAGTCCTAAAAGCCAAAATTAACAAGTCACTTGGTAACATCATTAAATCAGGTGAATTGGAAGCTTATCAAAAAAGAGCTAATAAGCTAATGTTTGCCGATCAAAGCTTCTGGGCTAAGTATGGTAATTTGTTTGTTAAGGGAACATTGTTGACGCTTGCCTTAGCTGCAGTGGCGGTAGTTTTGGGTATTGTGCTTGGAACAGTCTTTGCCTTATTCAAGTTGTCTCCCAACGCCATTTTAAGAATTATTGGTAATGTTTATGTTGAGTATGTCCGTGGCACACCGTTGCTAGTACAAGCGTTTATGGTGTTTTTCGGTACGCAAGTAATTGGCTTGAATTTATCAGCTTTTGCTGCTGGTGCTCTTGCAATGGGACTTAATTCAGCTGCTTATGTTGCTGAAATCATTCGTTCAGGAATCAACTCTGTTGACTTTGGACAAACGGAGGCTTCGCGCTCACTTGGCTTGTCAAAAGGCAAGACAATGCGATATGTCATATTACCACAAGCGGTAAAAAACATTTTACCTGCTCTAGGTAATGAATTTGTGACAATTATCAAAGAAGGTTCGGTTGTTTCTGTTATTGGTGTTGGTGAATTGATGTTCCAAACTGGTGTCGTTCAAGGAGCTAGTTTCAAACCATTTTTCCCATTAGTTATTGCATCACTGATTTACTTCGTTTTGACGTTTGGAATTAGTCGCTCATTGGGTTACGCCGAAAAACGTATGAATCGTAGTTCACGATAAGTTATTTTAATGCAAATAAAAAAGGACGCATCTGTCAATGATGCATCCTTTTTTGTTATTCAAATAATACACGAACACCTTCTGGAACTGTGAAGTCTTTTTGGAGTAGTGATAATTCGCCGGACTCGTCATCACGAGCGTACAATGATACATTGTCGGTATCTTGATTAGCAACCACCAAGAATTGTTCAGATTCATCCCAATTCATGTCTCTTGGGAACTCACCTTCAGTACTGATTAATTGAATACGTTCAATTTCAGATCCAAGATTGGTTGTTTTGAAGACTGCGACTGAGTTATTACCACGATTTGAAACATATATGAAGCGACCGTCTTTACTGATACGGATTGCAGCAGCTCCGTTATGTGCTGTCCAATCTGATGGTATAGTTGGTGCTGTCTGTACGTGTTCAAAAGAACCATCTTCACTGTTGTATTTCAAAACACTGAGTAGACTTGATAATTCGCCGAGGAGGTAAGCATATTGACCATCTGGCGAAAATCGAATATGACGAGGGCCAAAGCCATCTTCTGCTTTGAAATGAGCGGCTTCAGCTAGCTTGCCATTGTCTGATACGTCAAAAGTAATAACTTCATCTGTACCTAGATCAACTGCAACTAAACGGTTGTCAGGAGTTAAATTGCTAAAGTGAATATGTGAAGATCCTTGTTCAGGACGTGGACCTGACCCTTCATTTTGCCAAGTATCGGTTAACGTCAAATTACCATCATCATTAATTCGGTAAACTTCAACAGTTCCACGGTGATAATAACCTGCATAAACAAGTTGACGATCTTCATCAACACCAATATATGCAGGTGCTGAGCCTTCACTTAATTGTGCATCAATCTCAGCAAGGGGTCGAACGGAATTATCAAATGTAACAACACCACCTTGACCATCACGATTCTCAACCGCGTAGACTTTGTTGGCTTTTGATATTGCCAAATAAGTTGGATTTGTCAAACCCCCAACGAATGTGGAGTTTTGTAATAATTTTTTCTCTGTATCAAGCTCAGCTTCATATATACCTTTTGAAACGCGCTTTGTATACGTACCAAATAGAATTTTATAGACTGCCATTATATAGTAGCTCCTTTGAATGTCTGTTTTAATTATACTTGTATGTAAGCATTTACACAAATATAATTTTTAGCCTTATTTAATTATCACATCATCGTAAAAATATTGCAAAGTAACAGCCATTCGCAATTCTATGGTAAAATAATTACAATTGTATAGCATGAGAAGGGGCGTTTTTATGAAAAAACCAGAGCAACAGTCATGGTATAGTCGTTGGTTTTCTGGCAATGACTTGTTAAATGGTCTGATTGTAATTTTATTAGTTTTGCTAATCATTTTTTTGGCTTGGCAAGTACGTTTTTTGTTTGAACCAATTCGTGCATTATTTACGGCTGTCGGTGCACCTATAATGATAAGCGGTGTGCTGTATTATTTGCTGAGTCCGATTGTCGGTCTTCTGGAAAAATATGTGCATTTACCAAGAAACTTATCGATTGGTGTGGTCTTGATTGTCTTATTAGCTATCATTGGAGTAGCCATTGCTGCTATTGTCATGGTATTGCGCAATCAAGTCATTCAATTTATCGATAACTGGCCAAATTACTGGAAAACCAGCGAAGCTTTTATTAATGAGACCTTTGCCAGTGAACAATTTAAGTTTATCAGAGATTATTTGAATCATACGAATTCTGATCTTAATCAAAATGTATTAGATTGGAGCAAAAAATATTTGACAAGCGGGGTTGCAGGCATCAGTTCATTTGCATCAATCCTTACATCAATTGGTGTGACAATTGTTTCGACGCCGTTTATTCTTTATTATATGCTGTTAGATGGACACAAATTTTCGTCATTTGTTTCTAGTAAGTTTCCAAATAACTCACAACTATCAGTACGCTACTTATTAACGGAAATTAGTAAGCAAATCGCTCAATATATTCGTGGACAACTTGGTGTTGCACTCGCTGTAATGATTATGTTTTCCATAGGGTATACCATTATTGGTTTGCCGTACGGTATTTTATTAGCGCTGATGGCAGGCTTCTTTAACTTAATCCCGTATGTTGGATCAATTATTGCACAAGTGCCAGTTTTCACAGTTGCTTTGATTGCTGGTGGCCCAAAAATGCTAATATTAGCTATTATCGTGCTAGCTATTGAACAACCGATTGAAGCACATGTTATTTCACCAAAAATTCTCGGGGAGGCGTTATCAATTCACCCTGTTACTGTTATCGTTGTGTTATTGAGCAGTGGACATATTTTTGGTGTATTAGGTATTGTGTTAGCGGTGCCATCATATGCTGTAGCTAAAGTGTTTGTTACACACATCTATGATTGGTGGCGTGCAAACTCAGATTTATTTGAAGTAGAGGAAGTAGCTGAAAAATGACGAATCATATTGTTTTATTTGAACCCTTAATGCCTGCTAATACGGGAAATATTGCTCGTACGACTGCTGGAACTGATGCAGTCTTACATTTAATTGAACCGTTGGGGTTTGAACTTGATGACAAACACGTTAAACGTGCCGGGTTAGATTATTGGGATCATGTAAAGTTGGTGAAACACCCAAGCTTGCCTGATTTTCTAGACACTTTAGCAGAAACAGACAACTTATACTTGGTTTCTAAATTTGCTAACCAAGACTATACACAGCCTAATTACGCACAAAATGATACTGACAATTACTTCTTATTTGGAAAAGAAACCACAGGGTTACCAGAAGTATTTATGCGTCAAAATCCGGAGAAGGCTATTCGTATCCCACAGGATGATTCACATGTTCGTTCGTTGAATTTATCGAATACTGTCGCAATTGTGCTTTATGAAGCATTGCGCCAGCAATCTTTTTCAAATTTAGAAACAACTCACACATACGAGCAAGACAAACTGAAATAAACAGTTGACAGATATAAATTTCCCTGATAAACTAATATAGTTGTTTCGTTACAACGAACAACTATTGACCATGGCTCGTTGGTCAAGTGGCTAAGACGCTGCCCTTTCACGGCGGAATCGAGAGTTCGATTCTCTCACGAGCTACTAAAAAGCGCAACTCTGGTTGCGTTTTTTTGTGTTTAAAAATTAAATTTTTGAAATAGAGTTAAGCAAAGCTTAAGAATTTGATGTGAACATTTGTTCGAGTTTCAAAAATGATAAAATAAAGTGTTAGAATGAACTGACTAAGAGGTGGAACTTTGGCGACAAGAAAGACTACACAAAGACGGCGTACAACACGTGGTAAAAAGAGTAAAAAAAAGAACCCTTTAGTTCAAAACCTATGCTTCTTGGGTGGTATTGTCTTAGGTATACTAGGTATATTTAAGCTTGGCATATTAGGGGTATTTATCGCTGACATTTTTCGTTTTTTCTTTGGAAATATGTATCTTGTGATTTTAATACCTATGACATTATTTTTAGGGTACTATTTTATTACTCGAAAAACACCTAAAATAGCAACTCATTTTTGGGTTGGCGCTTTTATGATGTTCATTGCTATTGAGACAATTTCATCATTGTTATTTTTTGAATACACACTAAAAAATGCAGATGGATATGTTGGCGAAGTGGTGCGGTTAATTGGTCAAGATTTTGTCAATCAATCAGCAAACACACCGGTTGGCGGTGGTATAATCGGCGCGGCATTATATCATCTACTGTTTATGTTAATGTCTAGCATTGGCACGTGGATTGTAACAATAATCTTATTATTCAGTGGTATTGCAATCTTTTTCCGTATTCCAGCTCGTGACATTGTTCAGCAAGGTGTTGAAAAAGCTCATGAAGGGGTTACTCATATTCAGGAAAAACGAGCTAATGAAAAGCCAACCCGACAATCGCTTTTCAAACGTGATAGACACAAGAAAGATATTACTGATTATGGAGATGATCCATTAGGTGTGAGCCGAGATGATAGTTTGTCAACCGATGTTCTCCCAAAAATAGAAAAAGACGTCAATCCACCTAGTGTTCATGAAAATTTCAATGAGCCTGAAATTAAATGGAATGGTCCTATAGCGCCTCAACCAACAAAAAAGTCTTCCAAAGATCAGGCCGAAAAGACTTCTGTTAGTGATAGCGAAGTTTCTACAGATATGTTGGAAAAAGAAAATCCGGATTACCAGTTACCAACTGCTGACCTATTAACGCAGTTAGCGCCTACAGACCAAACAAAAGAGTTTAAAGGTTTAACCGACAAATCGCGTCTTGTCCATGATACGCTGCAAAGCTTTGGTGTTGAGGCGGAAGTGACCAGTGTCTCATTAGGACCTACGGTAACTCAATATGAGTTGAAACCAGGGCAAGGCGTTAAAGTAAATCGAATTGCTAATCTATCGGATGATTTAGCATTGGCATTAGCTGCAAAATCAATACGAATTGAGGCGCCAATCCCCGGTAAACCCTATGTTGGTATAGAGGTTCCTAATGATACTCAGGCAACTGTTGGATTCCGAGACATGATTGAGAATGCGCCATTTGATGATAATCCACTCAATGTGCCACTTGGCCGAGATGTAACAGGAAATATTATCATGGCAGACTTATCGGCTATGCCTCATTTGCTTATTGCTGGATCTACTGGATCTGGAAAATCAGTAGGGCTTAATGGTATTATTGTATCTATCCTTTTGCGTGCAAAACCTAATGAAGTTAAATTAATGATGGTTGATCCAAAAGTTGTTGAGTTATCTATTTATAACGGGATACCACACTTGCTGACACCAGTTGTTTCGGAGCCCCGTAAAGCAGCGAAGTCTTTGCAAAAAGTTGTTGACGAGATGGAAAATCGTTACAAGCTTTTAGCTCAATTTGGAAAACGTAATATTGGTGAATATAATGCGGCGGTTGAAAAGCAGAATGCTGAAGCTAAGGAAACAGATCAGCCAATTATGCAACCAATGCCATATATTGTTGCTATTGTAGATGAATTCGCTGACCTAATGAGTACGGTGGGTAATGAAATTGAAGTTTCTATCGCGCGCCTTGGTGCTAAAGCTCGTGCAGCCGGTATTCACATGATTTTGGCCACACAGCGACCTGACGTTAAAGTGATTAACGGTACCATAAAAAGTAATATTCCTGGTAGAATTGCTTTTAGAACAGCTTCTGGAATTGATTCGCGCACTATTCTGGACAGTAATGGTGCTGAGAAGCTGCTCGGAAAAGGGGATATGATTTTTGCACCGCCCGGTAAGCCGACACAACGTGTTCAAGGTGCATTTATTAGTAACACTGATGTGACTAATATTGTTGAATTTGTTAAGTCACAACAAGAGGTTCAGTATTCCGATGCAATGACTGTTACAGATGAAGAAATTGCTCAAGATAATTCGGAAAATGCTGATGGAAATAGTGATGATGAGTTATTCCAAGAAGCTTTGCAATTTGTTATCGAACAACAAAAAGCCTCAACATCACTGTTACAACGTCGTTTCAGGATTGGTTATAATCGAGCCGCTCGATTAATTGATGATTTGGAAGCAGGCGGTTACATTGGACCAGCAGACGGATCACGGCCAAGACACGTCAATATTTCAGATGGTAGCTCTGGGATAGAAAGTTAGCATTAGTTTCAAACTAAGTAGTATGATTATATTTTTTGAGTAGAATTAAATGATTAAGCAAACAGGAGAATAATAAAAATGGCACTTACAAAAAATCAAATTGCTGCACTACAAAATGTTTTTGATAATGGTATTTTAGATCATGATGCCGAGGCATTAGAAGCGCTAAAGATTGTATTAGCAGATTTAAAAAAATAATTGCAACACAGCAAAAAAAATGTTATGATGTTTCTCAGAAACATTGATAAGGACAACTCGATTGTCATGTACTTAAAGAGAGTTCATGTTTGGTGAAAATGAGCAGTGCATACATAAGAGACTACCTTTGAGTGGTGATTTAGTAGTTTTAAATGAAAAGTTGCCCGGGTGATACCGTTATATATCATTTGAGAGAAATAGGAATTTTTCCTGTTTTAAACTTGGGTGGTACCGCGGTAAAACGTCCCTTTAGATCTAATAAGGATCTGAAGGGACGTTTTTGTTTTATTAATGTAAAATACTAGAATGGAATTTGAAAGGAAAATAGCATGGCAGAAATCAGTCTTACATTCCCAGATGGCGCTATTAAAAAGTTTGATGAAGGGATTAAGCCAATTGGGGTTGCCGAAAGTATTTCAAAGTCATTGGCAAAGAAGTCAGTGTCAGGAAAAATAAATGGTTCATACATTGGCATGAACGATGTTATTACTGAAAGTGGCGATTTTCAACTAATCACTACATCAGATAGCGAAGCATTAGATCTACTTCGTCACTCAGCATCTCATTTATTAGCACAAGCATTAAAGCGAATTCCAAAATTTGCTAACATTCATTTTGGAGTTGGTCCTTTTATTGAAAATGGCTTCTATTACGACACAGATAATGGGGCTGGCAATCAAGTGTCAATCGAAGATTTCCCTGAAATCGAGGCGATTATGCACAAAATTGTGAAAGAGGATCTACCAATTCTTTCTCGCGAAATCACACGTGATGAAGCATTAGAAATATTTGCTGATGATCCATATAAAGTTGAGTTAGTAAATGATCTACCAGTCGATGAAAAGATCACAATTGCTGTTCAAGGAGATCATATTGAGCTTGATAAGGGTGGTCTGGTACCATCAACGGGTTGGATTAAGCATTTTAAGCTTACTTCAGTGGCTGGCGCTTACTGGCGTGGAGATTCAAGCAACCCAATGATGCAACGAGTATATGGAACGGCCTTTTGGAAAGCAGCTGACGTTGAAGCAGAAATTGCTCGTCGTGAAGAAGCTAAGGAACGTGATCATCGTGTCATTGGACGTGATCTTGATCTATTCTTTACTAGCCAGGAGGTTGGTTCAGGATTACCAGTTTGGCTGCCAAATGGTGCAACAATTCGTCGCCAAGTTGAAAGATATATTACAGATAAAGAGCTGTCAAATGGCTACCAGCACGTTTACACACCAGTATTGTCTAATTTGAACTTATATAAGACATCTGGTCACTGGGACCATTATCGTGAAGATATGTTCCCACCAATGGATATGGGGGATGGCGAATTTTTGGAATTACGTCCAATGAATTGTCCATCACATATCATGGTATTTAATCATAAGCCACGTTCATACCGTGAATTACCAATGCGTATTGCTGAATTAGGAATGATGCATCGTTATGAAAAATCTGGTGCTTTGACAGGGTTATCTCGTGTTCGTGAGATGACATTGAACGATGGTCATACATTCGTTGAACCAGAAAAGTTAGAAGAAGAGTTTAAGTCTATTCTAACAATGATGATGGGTGTCTATCGTGACTTCAACATTAAAGATTATCGTTTCCGTTTGTCTTATCGTGATCCCAAAAATACAGAAAAGTATTTTGATGATGATGAAATGTGGGAAAAGTCACAAAAGCAATTGAAAACAGCAATGGATGATCTCGGTCTTGATTATTTCGAGGCTGAAGGTGAAGCTGCTTTCTATGGTCCAAAGTTAGACGTTCAAACAAAGACTGCCTTAGGTAATGAAGAAACATTGTCAACTATCCAATTAGACTTCTTGTTGCCAGAACGATTTGACTTGAAATATATTGGTCGTGATGGTCTGGATAATCATCGTCCAGTGATGTTACATCGTGGTATTGTTGGTACGATGGAACGTTTCACAGCCTACTTGATTGAAATGTACAAGGGTGCTTTCCCAACATGGTTGTCACCTTTACAAGTACAAATCATCCCTGTTAATTTAGGTGCTCATGGTAATTATGCGAACGCTGTACAGCAGAAGTTACAGGATGCTGGATTGCGCGCTAATGTTGAAACAAAAGACGCTAAGATGGGCTACCTCATTCGTGAAGCGCAAACGAACAAAATTCCATATACTTTGGTACTAGGCGATTCAGAGGTAGATAGTAACACGGTTACTGTTCGTAAGTATGGTGATACAAAAACAGTTACAATGTCATACGATGAATTCCAATATTTGATTTTGTCTGATGTTTCTAATTACTCACGTGAAACCGAATGAACAAAATAGCGTTGTTTATTTTTAGAAAAAAATCAGCATACTAGATCATGTATGTATGAAAAGTCAAAGCACCCTGAGATGATCGAGGGGTGCTTTGCAATAGGAAAGGGAAATTTATATTATTATGTCCGATTCAAAAGGCGACAGTAATCTTCCGAAACGAGGTTTACAAAACCGACACGTTCAGTTAATAGCTATTGGTGGAACAATTGGTACTGGTCTATTCATGGGAGCAGGAAATTCAATCCATTTTGCTGGACCGTCCATTTTATTGGTTTACTTAGTTATTGGAATGTTTATGTTTGTTGTAATGCGTGCCATTGGTGAACTGCTGTATGCTGATCCCAGTCAACATACCTTTATTTCTTTCATCACTAAATTTTTAGGTAACCGTGCCGGATTCTTTGCACGTTGGTCATATTGGTTAACTGTTGTATTTATGGGGATGGCAGAGCTGACTGCAGTGGCAAAATATATTCAGTTTTGGCTGCCGGATTTACCAAGTTGGTTGATTCAAATCGTCATGCTTATTTTGCTAACGTCGATCAACTTAATTGCCGTAGCACTTTATGGTGAAACTGAATTCTGGTTTGCCATGATAAAGATTGTAGCCATCCTATCATTGATTGTGACAGGTATTATCATGGCTTTGACAGGATTTGAAACACCAGTTGGAAAAGTTGCTTTTAGTAATGTTTGGCATCACTTTGAGTTATTTCCTAACGGGGTTGGTAATTTTATTAATGCCTTTCAAATGGTCATGTTTGCATTTGTCGGCATGGAATTTATTGGCATGACAACGGCTGAAACGGAAAATCCCCGTTCGGTTTTGCCCAAAGCGATTAACCAAATTCCTTGGCGCATATTGTTTTTCTATCTGGGTGCATTGTTCATTATTATGACGATTTATCCATGGCAGAAAATTCCAGAGGATCAAAGTCCTTTCGTGATGGTTTTCCAGTTGGCAGGTGTGAAATGGGCTGCCGCTTTAATTAATTTCGTAGTATTAACGAGTGCTGCTTCAGCATTAAATTCAGTTTTGTTTAGTGCTAGCCGTAATTTCTTTGCTTTATCATTCCAATCTAAGGCCAAGTTTTTACAACCATTTAGAAAAACATCAAAAACACAATTACCAGTGAATGCTGTACTGGTTACATCATTAATGGTTGCTTTTTCGGCCTTAATCTCGGTTATTCCATCAATCACAAATGCATTTAGTTTTGTGACAAGCGCATCGACGGACTTGTTTTTGATGATTTATGTACTCATATTATTCGCTTACATGAAGTATCGCAAGTCAGATAGTTACATGCCTGATGGCTTTCTTGTCATAGCACCCAAGACGTTAGTGCCATTGGCAATTCTGTTTTTCAGTTTTGTATTTATTACGCTTTTCTTTAATCCAGAATCTCGTCTACCAGCAATTGGTGCTACCATTTGGATGGTCGTGTTTGGCTGTCTTTCAATGAGACAACCAAAACAGGCATTAAATAAGTAAGTTACCGTAATTTTTCTGGTTAGAAGGCAATTAAAATCGCAATAGGGATGAAAAGGTATATTTTAATATGACATGCTCACATGTGTGGTAAAATATTACTATTCGTACTTTAGGGGAACTTTATGTCATTTCTAATTGATTTTATTTTGCACATTGATGTCCATATTGGTAATCTTGTGCAAGCGTTCGGTTTATGGACGTATTTGATTTTATTTGCAGTAATTTTCATTGAAACTGGTAGTGTGATTATGCCGTTTCTACCTGGAGATTCACTGTTGTTTGCTGCAGGAGCTATTGCTGCTACGCCTGCTGGGCTAAATGCCGGACTTAATCATTGGGTATTTATGATTGTATTCTTCTTAGCAGCTGTTATTGGTGACTCAGTCAATTTTTGGATTGGTCGTACAGGTGGTTATAAAATTTTACATCATCGTTTCTTTGGTCGTTTCATTAAAGAACAACATATCAAAGAAGCTGAAGCTTTCTTTGAAAAGCGTGGTGCTGCGGCAATAATCATTGGGCGATACATGCCGATTGTCCGCACATTTGTACCGTTTGTGGCTGGTATCAGCCAATTTTCATACAAACATTTCCTACGTAATAGTTTGATTGCTGCGTTCTCTTGGAGTTTAATTGCAACCGGTGCTGGTTATATGTTCGGAAATATTCCATTTGTTAAAGCACACTTTTCTGTAATTATTTTGGGTATTGCGTTGGTCACATTAATGCCAACAATCATTGGTGTCGTTCGTTCAGCAATGGTTGCAAAGAAACAGAAAAAAATAATGTCGAAATAACCGCCATTCATGGCGGTTTTTCTGTATAATTATAACTATGAATAACTTAAAAAAACTACAAGAATTAACTAAAATTTCAACAATAGAGATTGCTGATGCACTAGATGTTGAAGTTGAAACTGTTGAAGCATGGCAAAATGAAGAAAAAGTACCCAGTGTGAGTGATTTTGAGGCATTAAGTGGCATCTTCTCTTCTCAATTGGATGCTCAAGGAATCGACTCTCAATCCAGCAAGCATCCAATCCACATTCGTTTATCTGTGGATTATCTATTGAACCTAGGAATAACACTTTCAGATTGGATTACTTTAAAGTGGTCCTTTGAAGGTCAGTGGAATAATGATCAGTTAGCCATCGGATTTTTTTCTAATAATCAATTAGTACGTGTTATTAGCACTGAAAGTGAATTTTCGGATGCTTTTGCAGGCTATCTGATTTTACAAACTGAAGGTGAGTTTGAACCATATATTGATGAATTTGATAATGATAGGGAATACGATTGGCGTTTGTTGCGTTTGAACGATGAAAAATTTGTGGATGTAACTAACGATTTAATTGCAGCCAATTTACCAGTCATCAGCTAACAGTAGAGAAGTACACAAAGTAGTGACGTCTGTATAATATTATGATACACTACAATCAGATGATAATACCTGTGAGACAATTGAATAAATTTGTCGATAATAAGGGTATTATTTTGCCAAAAACACAGTTTTCGTAATGAAAATTGTGTTTTTTTGTTCCGATAATAAATTTTGGAGGATAATATGGACTTAGGCAACGATTTTGTTACTCGTTTGGGACTTGAAAAACCACACGACTTAGAGAAGGTACGTGGTGGAGACATTAACGAGGCGTTTTCAATCTATTCGAATAACCAGCGCTATTTTTTAAAGATTCAACAAAATGCTCAAGCAAGTTTTTTTGATCATGAAGTTGCTGGCTTGAAGGCTTTGGGGGAAGAGGTGACTGTGCCAGCCGTTTTAGCGCAGGGACAGTTACAAGGGCACGCCTACTTAGTCTTGACGTGGATTAATCAAGGAAATGGGTCACAACAAGAATTAGCAAAGTCGCTGGTTAAAATGCACCAAGCTACAGCGCCAAAGTTTGGATTTGATAGTGATAACTTAGTAGATTTTGTGCCTAAAAATAATACTTGGCAATCTTCTTGGGCTGAATTCTTTGTGAAACAACGCTTGGATCCGCTAATGGCACAAGCGCAAAAAAATAATTTTTGGCTGACCCAACGTGGTGATCACTATAGTAATTTACGTGAAACAATATTAAATGATAATCACGCGCAAACAGTTCAACCATCACTACTGCATGGTGATTTCTGGGCAGGAAACTTTATGTTTAACGATCAAGGTAAACCTGTATTTATTGATCCTAACGTGTTCTACGGTGATCGGGAATATGATTTGGCGATTTCAAGAGTGTTTGCCGGCTTTAGTCCGTCATTTTATAATCAATATATGCAAGAATGGCCATTGGATGATGGCTGGCAAAAACGTGAAAAATGGTATGAGTTTTATTATATACTAATGCACTTTACACGCTTTGGTGATATTTATGCACCGCGGATGAACAAATTATTAACGTCTTTTTAAAATCACATGATTGCTAGCAAAGAATTAGACGAAAAAACCTTGACATTCAATAATGATTCAGTCATAATAATGACAGAATAAAAATTATTTCACATAGAGGTCGCGATTGACAATACACTTACCGGAGTTGCTGTAGCAATTGATAGTAAGCTTAGGGGATATCGCCGAAATCAAGGGTGTCTACAAATGACCTTGATTGGGCTAATAGTTAAGAGCTATTAGACTGTCGCAGAGATGCGGTGAGCTATGGAAACTGTCAAAAATGCTAACAATGCCCTTTGATAAGTCCGTTTTGCGAACCTATCAAAGGGTTTTTTTGTGTAATTCAAGGGGAAATGATGACGTATCCAATAAATGAAAAGCAACATCTGACAGTTGATGGTGTTGATACAATCGAACTGGCAAAGACATATGGCACGCCGTTAGCAGTTTACGATGTAACACTTATTCGTAAGACAATGAGAGCGTTTAAGCGTATCTTTGAACAAGAAAATGTCCCATATGTAGTGAGTTATGCTGGTAAAGCTTTTGCTACTAAAGCAATTTATCAGGTGGCAGCTCAAGAAAATATTCACGCTGATGTCGTGTCTGGTGGGGAATTATACACAGCAATTAAAGCTGATTTTCCAACTCAGCATCTTAGTTTTAATGGTAATAATAAGAGTTATGATGAACTTGTGATGGCCGTTGAAAATGGTGTGGGAACAATTATTGTTGATAATTTTCTTGAGTTACAGCTACTGTCAGAAATTACGGCGGAAAAAAATGTTATTCAAGATATTTTACTACGTATTTCACCAGGAATTTCAGCTCATACTCATGAATTTATTAGTACTGGTCAACAAGATAGTAAATTTGGCTTTGATTTACAAACAGGTCAAGCGAAGCAGGCCTATGATATTGCAATAAAAGATAACCATCTTCATTTGCGTGGCTTACATGCGCATATTGGATCTCAAATATTTGATGTGACTGGATTTGAGAAAAATGCAGCACTATTAGCAGATACTGCTTACTCATGGGGATGGCAACCAGAAGTCATTAATACTGGCGGTGGATTTGGTATTCGTTATACTGATGAGGATCAACCTTTGCCAGAAAGCGAGTTTGCGGATGCTATTATCCGTGTTTTGAAAGAAAAGGCTACACAGTACGATTGGGCAATGCCAGAAATATGGATTGAACCTGGTCGTTCGATTGTCGGACCAGCCGGACAAACCCTATATACAGTTGGGTCGCGTAAGGATATTCCAGGAATTAGAAATTACTTGGCTGTAGATGGTGGTATGGGAGATAATATTCGTCCAGCACTTTATCAAGCAAATTACGAAGCGGTTTTAGCCAATCAACCAAATGCTAAAAGTGAAGAAATTGTGCGGATTGCTGGTAAATATTGTGAGTCAGGTGACGTATTGGTTTGGCAGGAAGAATTACCGGCGACAAAACCTGGTGACATTTTATCTGTGCTTGCAACAGGTGCGTACGGGTATGCAATGGCTTCAAATTATAACCGAAATCCACGACCGGCCGTTGTCTTCGTGGAAAATGGTCAACATCAAGTCGTTGTTGAACGTGAAACTTTTGAACACATGATCAGTTTAGATCAGGATTATACTCTAGGAGATAAATAACATGGCTGAAAACGAAGCACAAAAACTAATTAATTTCATTGCAAATGCAAAAAAAATTACCCCAGTAAAAGTTACATATAAAGGCACATTGGCAACTGAAGTGCCAGATACTGTGCAACAATTTGGAAATGAGTCATTTGGACAATTAATTGGCGACTGGTCTGAAATTGAATTGTTAATTAAGAATCTACCATCAGAAGATGTATTTATTGAAAATGATTCACGTAACTCTGCCGTTCCTTTGCTTGATAAAAAAGAAATTAATGCTCGCATTGAACCAGGTGCCATTATTCGCGATCAAGTTGAAATTGGTGACAATGCGGTGATTATGTTGGGCGCAGTGATTAATATTGGTGCAGAGATTGGTGCTAACACAATGATTGATATGGGTGCTGTACTTGGCGGCCGTGCCATTGTTGGTGAAAATTCTCATATTGGTGCTGGCGCGGTATTAGCTGGTGTGATTGAACCAGCATCTGCCCAACCTGTTCGCATCGGAAATAACGTTCTAGTTGGCGCTAATGCCGTCGTTATTGAAGGCGTACAGGTCGGTGACGGCGCAGTAGTTGCGGCTGGAGCGATTGTCACAAAGGATGTACCAGCCAATACAGTAGTTGCGGGTGTTCCTGCAAAAGTCATTAAGGAGATTGATTCGAAGACGCAACAAAAGACTGCGTTAATTGACGCATTGCGAGGCTTATAATGCCAGTTAGTGAAGAAGATTTGAAAACCTATCGGCGTGACTTACATAAAATTCCAGAACTTGCTTTAGCGGAATTTAAAACGCATCGTTATTTGTTAGAAAAGATTCAATCTTGGCAAACTAATTTTATGACAATACGTCAAGTAGAAGAATTACCTACCGCAATGCTTGTAAAATTTTCTGGGACTGACCCAAGCCGGACGGTAGGATATCGTGCTGATATTGACGCGCTACCAGTTACAGAAGATACTGGATTGCCATTTGAATCAACACATAAAGGTGTTATGCATGCATGTGGTCATGATGTTCACATGTCTATAGCTTTGGGATTAGTTCAGTATTTTAGTGAGCATCAACCTAAAGACAATTTAATTGTCTTTTTCCAACCGGCTGAAGAGTCAAAAAGTGGTGGCAAATTAGCGGTTGATTTAGGAATCTTTGAAGGTGAGTGGCATCCTGATGAATTTTACGGCATTCATGATCAGCCTAATTTACCTGCTGGAACTTTGAGTACCTTAGCGGGCACTTTATTTGCTGGAACGGCCGAGCTCGAAATTGACATCCATGGGCAAGGTGGTCATGCGGCCTATCCCCACTTAGGTAAGGATCCAATTGTCATTTCGGCTGAATTAATTATGTTGTTACAAACTGTTGTATCGCGTGACGTTGATCCGATAGAAGGTGGTGTAGTGAGTCTTGGAATGATTAGCGGCGGCTTTACAAATAATGTTATTCCAGACACGGTGCATCTTGCCGGAACAGTTCGTAGTATGACCAAAGATGGCTTGGATAAAATGACAACACGAATTCGCCAAATCGTTGAAGGTGTGGCGTTGGCAAATGATGTCAAGATTAATGTTCGCCTTGAAACAGGAAGTTATTTGCCTGTTGAAAACAATCCTGACTTAGCTAACAATTTGCTGAGTTTCATGGAACAGCGTCAAGACATTGCTTTTGAAGAAGCAAAACCTGCGATGACAGGTGAGGATTTTGGTTACATATTGCAACATATTCCTGGTGTCATGCTTTGGTTGGGTGTTAATGACAATCATTCACTGCACAGTGCCAAGTTAAACATCGATGAAGCAGCTTTGTTGCCAGGATTTAATGCTTTGAAAGATTTTATTGAGTGGCGAATGTCACAAGGAGAATAAGCATGTACGAAGGAATTAATTTAATTACGGCAATTATTACGCCTTTTACAGTAAACGATGAGATTGATTATGAGTCATTAGAGAAATTAATTGAACACCTGTTAAATCATGGTTCGCAAGGATTTGTGATTGCAGGAACAACAGGTGAATCTCCAACACTGTCTTTTGAAGAGAAAGTAGAGTTGACACGGTTTATTGCAAAACAGGTTGGTAATCGTGCGCTTTTAATTGCTAATGCAGGTTCCAATAATACAAAGGAATCCGTAGAAGCAGCCAAAGCTTTAAGCAAAATCGAGCATATTAACGGCATCTTGGCAGTAACACCGTATTATAATAAGCCAAGTCAAGCTGGTATGATTGCACATTTTAAAGCTATCGCTGATGCATCCGAAAAGCCTGTTATGTTATATAACATTCCTGGACGTACGGTGGTCGGTCTCACGGTTGATAGTGTGATTGAATTAGCTCAACATCCTAATATTAATGCAATTAAGGAAACAACATCAACTGAATTTGTTGAAGCAGAGGTAGAAGGGACCACTGGATTTGCAGTCTATACTGGTGAAGATGCAATGACTCTTTCGGCTTACACCGTCGGCGGTGCTGGAACAATTTCGGTAGCTTCACATCTTTATGGTGACGAAATGTCTGAATTGTTTTCTGCTATGAATGCAGGTAATTGGCGCGAAGCTGGGCGTTTGCAACGTTACCTAACCCCACGAATGAATGCCCTATTTGCTTACCCTTCCCCAACTCCAGTTAAGACGAAATTAGCCGAAAAAGGATTCGTACGTGAAGCTGTACGTCTGCCTCTTATTCCTTTAAGTGACGCAGAAAAATTACATTTGAATGAATTATTGGAGAAATAATGACAAAAATAATTTTAGCTGGTGGTTTTGGTAAATTAGGCCAAGCTATTCAAGATAACTTGAATGAAGAATATGAAATTGTTGGTATTGTGAGTGGTCATCAACATGAGAGTAAGGTACCTGTATGGACCTCCTTATCAGATATTAATGTAGCAGCAGATATTTGGCTGGATGTCAGTACCCCAGCAACTGTATTTGACAATGCAATGTACGCAATCGAGCACAACATGCCGCTAGTGATTGGTGCCACTGGTTTGTCTGATGAACAAGTAGCAATACTGCGTGAACAGTCATCAAAAGGCGTTTTAATTGTACCAAACTTTAGTTTATCAGCGGTTTTGTTAATGCAATTCTCACAGTTAGCGGCCAAATATTTTCCTGATGCAGAAATTATTGAAGCGCACAACCCTAAAAAGGTGGATGCACCATCTGGAACGGCTAAGCAAACAGCAAGATTGATTGCAAAAGCCCGCATTGCGGAACCTACATCAACAAAATTAGCGCCAGCTCGCGGCGAACAGATTGATCGTGTGCCAGTTCATGCTGTACGGTTACCTGGCTATATCGCACAGCAAAGCGTTTATTTTGGTGGTGTGGATGAGCAATTAACGCTGACCCAAAGTACAACAAGTCGATCAGCCTTTGTACCAGGTGTAATTCGCGCTATAGAAGCTGTGAAAAATATAGACGGTGTTGTCATCGGATTAGATCAAATCATTTAATTTAAAAATTGTGATGTTAATGTCAGTATTAGCATCATTTTTTATTTTAAAATACATGTGAATAGCAATATTTATCGTACAATAGAGTTATGAAAAAGATAACTAAAATTTCAATTCAAAAAAAAGCGGGTCGCTATAATATTGATCTAGATAATCAATTCGCTTTTGGTGTGGCGGAAAGTGTTCTCATTAAATTTGGTTTGGCGAAAGGGCGAGAATTAGATGACGAATTAATTGCAGAAATTAAGCATAATGATTCCATTGCCAAGGCGTTAAGCATTGCTCTTAACTTCCTTAGCCACTCATTGCACACAGTCAAACAAGTGAAACAGAAAATGAGTGAAAAAGAGGTATCTGAAAGTATTCAGGATGAAGTTGTTGCACAATTATATGAACAAAAATATATCGATGATTTAAATTATGCGCAACACTATGTTTCAACAAAAAAAATTATTAGTCCTAAGGGACCCAATGTTATCAAGATGGATTTGAAGCAGGCAGGTGTTAATGATGATGATATCGAAACAGCATTATCTGATTATACTCACGAGGAGCAAATTGAAATTGCAGAGAAACTTGCTTTAAAATCTGCTACCACATACAAAAGAGAATCAACTCGTGCTAAGAAACAAAAAATTGTACAAGCTTTAGCCACAAAAGGATTCTCTTTTGATATTGCAGAGATTGTTGTTGATAGGGTGATTACAGAAAATGACGATGAAATTGAGTTAGAAAATATCAAGCGTCAAGCGGAAAAAAGCTGGCGACGCTACCGTAACGAAGTACCAAGTCAAAGGATATATAAAACTAAAAATAGTTTGTATACGAAAGGTTATAATGCCGAATTAATTAATGTGGTAATTCATGAGTTAGAAGTATCTGCAGATGATTGAAATGTGGTACAATTAAATAGGAATTCGGTGTTAGAAGAGTAGGTAGCGTTATGAACGTTGATAGACCCAGTCGTGGACCACGAGAAGGTGACTTCATCACGATCAAAAGCTATAAGCATGATGGCTCGTTGCATCGAACTTGGCGCGATACCATGGTACTAAAGACCAGTGAAAATTCTATCATTGGCCTAAACGATCACACTTTGGTAACGGAAGATGATGGTAGACGATGGGTTACCCGAGAACCTGCTATTGTTTATTTCCATAAGAAATATTGGTTTAACATTATTGCGATGATTCGCGATAATGGTGTGTCGTATTATTGTAATTTAGCTTCTCCGTATGTACTCGATAAAGAGGCGCTAAAATATATTGACTACGATTTAGATATTAAAGTTTTTCCTGATGGCGTCAAACATTTACTGGATGCAGATGAATATGCGGCTCATAGTAAAAAGTGGCATTATCCACCAGAAATCGATAAAATTTTGAAAGCTCATGTCAAAATTTTGGTTGATTGGATAAACGAAGGTTCTGGACCATTCTCACAAGGATATGTTGACGTTTGGTATACACGATATCAATATTTGATGCAACAGCGGTTAAAAGATCGTCGTTGAGAAAAAGCATTCGATTTGTCGAATGCTTTTTCTGATGCATACGAATAAGTTAATTCATTTATCACACAACAAAACATAAAAAACCATAATCTGTTAAAATAAAGGTTATGAAGGCATTAAAAGAACAATATCAAACAGCACCGATAACGACAATTATATTTTTGGTAACTACTTTTGTATTCCTAATTGAGCTTATATTAAGCCGCGGAACGACGGAGAATAGTGAATTCTTAATTAATATGGGTGCAAAATGGGGACCATATATCCAGTTAAAACATGAATACTGGCGATTGTTAACGCCGGTTTTTCTCCATGCTGGTTTTTTACACATTGTCACTAATATGATCACTTTATGGTTTATTGGACCACTTGTTGAACGAGCATTTGGCAGTGCAAAATTTTTTGGACTATATTTTTTTGGTGGTATTATTGGTAATATTTTTTCATATTTATTGGCGCCGTCGAGTGTTTCTGTAGGTGCATCTACAGCACTTTTTGCCATGTTTGGTGGACTAATTTTGTATGCCATTCGTTTTAAAGAAGATCCGCAAGTTAAGTCGATGGGAACAATGTTGGGGCTCTTTGTCATTTTGAATTTAGTCACAGGATTTTCATCAACGGATATTGATATATGGGGGCACATCGGTGGCTTAATCGGTGGGATGATGTTTGCGGTAATGTTTGGTTTCTATGGGCGCAGTGGGAAATACGCTATTCGAGTGCGCTTAATCATGGGCGCTATAACAATATTGCTGATTATTTTAACTTTTTGGGCAGGTTTAAGAATATGAAAACATTTTATGATGTATTACAATATTTAAAAGAATTCGGTGTGTATATTCACGTTGGTAAGCGTCTGTGGGATATCGAATTAGCAGCACTAGAAGTAGATAATCTCTACAAAACTGACATTTTAAATGCAAAAGATTATGCAACGATTAAGTTAATTTTATCACATGAACACACAATGGAAGTCGAAAATCCAAGTGATTGAAAACATTTAATGAAAATGATGAAAACGCTTGCACTATGTAAGCACTTTCTGTTAAAATATGTAAGTAATAAATTTTATGGAGGAAACATGCATTGCGCTGATTAATCATCATATAAGGCAGTTAATTTGTCTTTAGAAATACGCTTTGCACTTTAATAATCATGGCAAAAGATAAACTTATTGGCGTTGATCTTGGTGGTACAACTATCAAGTTTGCAATTTTGACTGATCAAGGTGAAATTCAACAAAAGTGGTCAATTAAAACAAACATTTTGGATGATGGTGCACACATTGTTCCAGATATTGTTGAATCCATTAATCATCATTTAGACTTATACCAATTGGATAAAGAACGCATCATTGGTATTGGTATGGGTACACCGGGAACTGTTAACCGTGAAACAGGTACAGTCACAGGCGCCTTTAACTTAAATTGGAAAACAGAACAACCTGTCAAAGCAGATATTGAGGCAGGAACTGGATTTACTTTGACAATTGATAACGATGCTAACTCTGCTGCTCTTGGCGAAGCATGGAAGGGTGCTGGTAATAATGATGATGAAGTTTCATTCATTACCTTAGGTACCGGTGTCGGTGGTGGATTGTTAGCCAATGGTCAGCTAATCCACGGTACAGTTGGTGCCGGCGGAGAAGTCGGTCACATGATTGTTGAACCTGATGGATACTTGTGCACATGCGGTAATCGTGGCTGCTTAGAACAATATGCTTCAGCTACTGGTGTTGTTCATTTGGCACAAAATATTGCTGAAGAATATGTAGGTAGTTCAAAATTAAAGAAGATGATCGACAATGGAGAAGAAGTCACATCAAAAATTGTCTTTGATTTAGCAAAACAGGGCGACTTTTTGGCAAATAAAGTTGTTGACAAAGTGGCTTACTATTTGGGTTATGCCACAGCTACTATGTCTAATATCTTGAATCCATCAGCCGTTGTTATCGGTGGTGGTGTTGCTGCTGCTGGCGAGTTCTTGCGTGCACGTGTTGAAGAACATTGGACCAAGTTTGCTTTCCCAACAGTTCGTCACTCTACACGTGTAAAGTTAGCGGAGTTAGGTAACGATGCTGGTGTGATTGGTGCGGCGAGTCTAGCTCGAATAACTGCTTAATATGATTACAAATAAAAAACTGCTATCTCGTAGCAGTTTTTTTATTTGTAATCATTTATGCTAAATTAACTGATGCTTCTGCGTTTTTTTCTGATGCATCATCATCTGATATATGGGGTAAAAATGCAGGTAGCAAATCGTTAACAGAGAAATCAGTTAAGATTTGTGTTTTTAAATCGACTGCATCATCAATTGCTACCGTAGCCTGAACCTTTGGCATCATAACGTGAGCTAGTTGTTGATCTTCTAATATGGCCTGCATCGTTTCTTTTGAATTACGGTTATACAGAAAGTCTGTGATGTTGATGCCCACTTTTTTAGCAATATTGATTACTAAATTACGTGAGTATTTCTGATGACCAACCGTTAGCGCCTCTTGTAGGTTAATGAGTAATGCTCGCGCTTTTTTATTACCTTCAATTTGAGCAGCTTTGAAATCGAGAGTGAGTCGATAGACTAAGCTGGCTTTGTCTGTTGGTTCATCAGCACATGATGAATTATCATCTTTAATCATTTTCAAAATTGGTTCATTGATTAAAGGCACAAAAAACAGATGATGTGAACGATGAATTTGTTGACTAATTTTTTGTAGATATTGCTCTGTAATTAAGCAATTATCGGACAGTGGCGTATCGAAATGATATATAGATAGCATGATTGTTCTCCTGAGTTATTAACTTATTCAATATACAAAATATTAGTATAGTCGTCAAGGGTGTACTTGACAAATGATACGCTCATAAATATGTTAAAATAGAATAGTAGTAATTAAAAAAATATAATAAAGGATGACAGTATGGATTGGGATCATTTTTTTATACCATATATTCAAACCGTCTCAGAGCTTAAAGTAAAATTACGTGGTTTGCGTCAGCAATACGAAAAATCTGGTGAAGATTCATCAATTGAATTTGTAACTGGTCGTGTAAAGTCTCAAGCCTCAATTGAAGAAAAGATAGTTCGTCGACATTTAGATGAGAATCGGTTGGCTCTTGATTTGCAAGATATTGCCGGTGTTCGTATTATGACAAAGTATGTTGAAGACATTTATACTGTGGTCGATTTGTTGCGTCAAAGGACGGATTTTCAAATTTTAGAAGAGCGTGATTATGTCAGTAATGCTAAACCTTCGGGTTATCGTTCGTATCATCTTGTGATTGAATATCCAGTCCAGATGTATACTGGAGAACTAAAAGTATTGGCAGAGATTCAGGTGCGGACAATGGCGATGAATTTTTGGGCTACTGTGGAACATGATTTACGTTATAAGCATGGGGAGTTGAACGAAGATTTAGCAAATCGACTGACTAAACTATCCGAATCAACTTTTGCTTTAGATCAAGAACTTAGTGAGATAAGAGCAATAGAATGAAAATCGCAATTTTCAATAATCATGCTGAACATAGCGTGATTATTGCCAAAAAATTAATACTGGCAATGAAGAAAAATAATGTCGATATTGATGATAGAAATCCGGATATTGTCGTTTCCGTTGGTGGGGATGGCACGCTTTTGGGCGCTTTTCAAAAGTATGTTGATCAAACAGAAAGCGTGCGTTTTGTTGGCCTTCATACAGGTCATTTGGGGTTTTATACGGATTGGTTAAGCACGGAGCTTGACCAGTTTGTTGATAGTTTAATCCATGATAACGGCCAAAAAGTTAGTTACCCACTACTCGAGCTGACTGTTGTGAGAACTAGTGGTGAATCTTACAAATTTTTAGCGCTTAATGAAGCGGTTATAAAGCAACCTATTGGCACTTTAGTTGCCGACATATATTTAGGTGGCCAGGCCTTTGAGCGTTTTCGTGGAGATGGTATTGCTGTTGCAACGCCAACTGGATCAACAGCTTATAATAAGGCTAATGGTGGTGCAGTGCTACATCCGAGCTTGCCAGCAATTCAAATGTCTGAAATAGCCTCAATTAATAACCGAGTATTTCGAACCTTAGGTTCACCGCTAATTGTGCCACAAGATCAAGAAATTGTGATGAAACCAAAAAGCAATCATTTTTTGGTTATGTATGACCAAGAAGAGATTAAAGGGCACAATATTACTGAACTACGCTTTAAGGTCTCTGAAAAAAGGGTCCATTTTGCTCAATATCGGCATGTGGATTTTTGGCGACGTGTACAGAATGCCTTTATCAGTGAAATTGAATAAATTAAACAGCTAATTACTGTCTTGAGGGACAGGATTTTTTATACATAAATTTGAGAGGAAATTTAGTAATAGTTTGTTCCAAGGCGGTACAAGCTAAATATTATATAATGCGATTATTGTAGTATATAATTTAAGTTATTGAATAAGATTAAATATGAAATTTACTTGGAAATATAGTGGTAATGAACAGCGTAAAGTGCGTACTTTTTTGCAAAACCATGGCGTTTCACATAGAATGTTTAGCCAGATGAAGCATAACGGCGGCGCAATCTTGGTTAATGAAAAACCAGTTTATACATCCGATTATTTGAAGAATGGTGACATCGTTACGATTGTTATGCCTACGGAAAAAAGTAATGACTTGGTTGTGCCGGACTATAAACCATTAGACATTATATTTGAAAATGAACATTGGCTAGTTGTTGATAAACCATACGGTATAACAACGGTTCCAGGACATGCTGATCGTTTGCATACTTTGGTCAATCAAGTTAAAGGACATCTCGAAACAATTAAGGCTGATGATTTAGTTCCTCATGTTGTTACTCGCCTCGATCGTGATACATCAGGAATTGTCTTATTAGCCAAGCATAGATTTGCCCATGCTGTCTTGGATCAACAATTACAAGACCACACGGTTGAAAAATTTTATTTGGCTTATCCATCAGGAATTTTAGCGGATGATCATGGCGATATTAATGCACCAATTGGTCGCATGGATGGTGATTTTATCAAAAGAGAAGTCCGTGATGATGGCAAACCATCTCGCACAGAATATTGGGTAGAACGTCGTTATGAAGATGATGAACAAAATATGACTCGTGTGAAGGTGCAATTGCATACAGGACGAACACATCAAATTCGTGTTCATTTTGCCAATATAGGGCACCCTTTGGTAGGGGATACTTTGTATGGTGGACCAGCGTGGCATGGATTACAAAGACAAGCGTTGCATGCTTATCATATGAAATTTTATGATCCCTTCATTGAGGAATACCGAGAATTTAATACGCCTTTACCAGACGATTTAAAAACTTTGAGAGATATAGAGTAAACAGTGGAAGAAAAATCAGAACAACTACATCAAAATATCGCTCATCTTTCTGATTTATTGCATTCAGGACAAGATGAGGCTTTTGTGACGTCATTTAATGCGCTACACGACTTTGAAATGGGACAAGTGTATAGTGGATTGCCTGAGCAATTACGTGCAGTAGCATGGCGATTACTTGACAATGAAACATTAGCGACTGTTTTTGATAATATAGATGTTGATGATGAAGATATTGATGACCTCTTGCAAGAAATGCCTCCTCAAAAGGCGGTTCAAATTTTGCGCAATATGTATGCCGATAACGAGGTCGATCTTCTTCAGGAAATGCCAACGCGGTTAGTTGCAACCTACTTAAGCTTAATGCCAAAAGATGAGGCTGAAGATATTCGTAAGCTGATCAATTATGAGGAGCAAACTGCTGGGTCATTAATGTCAATTGAGTACTTGGCAGTTGAGGCAGATTTGCGTGTTGATGAAGTGATGCGTTTAGTTAAGCAACAAGCACTTGAAGCTGAGGCGATCAACTACGTTTATGTATTGGATAAACAAGAACGGCTAGTTGGTGTTATTTCTCTTCGTGATTTGTTAACACATCCTGATGATATGTTGGTATCGGAAATCACGAAAGACAGAATTATCAGTGTTAAAGCTGGTGATGATCAGCAAGACGTTGCACAAATTGTGGCTGATTATAACTTCATATCCATTCCAGTTACAGATGATAATGACCGATTATTAGGTGTCATTACAGTTGATGATATTGTGGATGTTATTGATGAAGAGGCTGTTGAAGATTATTCTGGATTGGCTGCCGTTAACGTTAGCCAAACAGATGATACGGCGTGGCATTCGGCGATTAAACGTATTCCTTGGCTGATTGCACTTCTTTTATTAGGAATGTCAACGGCTACACTGATTAGTTCATTTGATGGTCTGGTACGAAAAGCGTCAATACTGGCTGTGTTTATTTCTCTGATTACTGGTACAGCTGGTAATGCTGGGACGCAAGCATTGGCTTTGGCTGTCCGGCGCTTAGCTGTGGGAAGTAGTAATAGTGCCGTCAAAAATTTCTTGAGTGAAATTCTTGCAGGGTTTTTAGTAGGGACAGCAACGGGTTTCTCGGTTTTTCTAATTGTTACTTTTTGGAAGCATAATTATCAACTGGGTCTTGCGGTGGGAATCGCGATGGCAGTTGCCATTATGGTAGCCAACCTAGCGGGGTATTTGATCCCTGAACTTATTGATAAATTAGGCATGGATCCGGCGGTAGCAAGTGGTCCATTTATTACAACTTTATCAGATTTAACTTCAGTTCTAATTTATTTTAATATTGCGCAATTATTTATTTCACGTTTTACCGGTGCATAAAACTAAAACACAGAAAAAAAGCAATGGCGGTTCTCATCGCTATTGCTTTTTTGTTTATATGATTTTAAATATTGGTTTGATTTGCTTCGCAAAGTTACCATCAGGGTCATTGACAAATGAAGCGTAGTCTTGCCAATATTTGTCTGATAAAATAATTGGTTCAGCAATGTTATCGGGGATGTATTGGCGAGGAATCGCACCATCCTCAGTAACGGGGCCGTCATAACTGTTGATGAAGTCCTGCATTTTTTTCTCAATGACAAGCGCCTGTGGACCAAACCAATTATATGGTTCTCGATGGATATTGCTTTCATCAATATTAAATAATTCGTCACGATTAATCACTTTAAATGGATGGACCAAAGTAATAAATTTAACTTGACCAGTGTCACTAACTTCGGCTAATGCGCCTGCCATTTCAGAAGGTAGGTTTGGTTGTTGATGCACCGTTGATGCCAGAAGTAGTTGGCCTGCATAAGAAATATCTAAAGTTATGGGTTGCCCAATGATTATTGTTAATAATTTTTCTGGGGAAATACTTAATGCTCTCATTTTTTTAATCCTGTACTGTTATGAAATCAAATTTTTCGAAATCGAATAGGCCTTGATCGGTAATCTTTAAACTTGGAATGACCGGTAATGCCATGAACGATAAAGTTAAAAATGGATCAAATGGCACGTCACTGATTTCTGAGAAAGCTTGTAGTAATTGCTGGTTAGTTTTGATGACATTTTCAAATGGTTGATCTGACATTAAACCGCCAATTGGGAGTGGTAGGGTCGTAATTTTACCATGGTTAACGACAACTTGGCCACCGCCGATTTCATGCAGCGTATCTGCTGCTAAAATCATGTCGTCGTCGTTTACGCCTGCTATAATCACGTTATGGGAATCATGAGCAATAGTTGAAGCAATCGCACCGTCGCGCATGTTAAATCCTTTGATGATACCGACACCATGGCCAAGATTGTGATAACGTTCTGCGACTACAATTTTAGCGAAAGTTTCGTTTGCAACGAACAGCCCTTGCTCAACAGGAACTTCTTCCACTGTGTGCTCGGTGGTGATGTGGTGAGGTGTGATATTGATAATATGTGCTGGTTTATCAGATTGGAGAGGTAAGGCGATATCGGATTTGGTTAATGAGAAGTTTAATGATTGGTTGGCTAACGGTGTGACAATTGATTGATTGTCTTTATACCAATGACCACCAATCATGACTTTTGGTGTCTCCAAATGTGCTAAATCATCGAATACTGCTAGATCGGCCACAAATCCATCTGTCAATGCGCCGATATTTTGTAACTTATGCGCTTGAGCGGCATTATACGTTGCTATTGTAAAAGCAATTGCTGGATCCATACCATTTTCAATGGCAAGTTTCACGCTATAATCAATGGAACCTTCACTTTGGATGTCGTTAGCTGTTTTGTCATCTGTGGCAAAAGAAAAGTGTGATTGATTGGCCATTGTAATTGCAGGCAGTATTGCTTTTTCATCACGCTCAACCGTGCCTTCGCGAACAAATATGGAGAAACCAGCATTTAAGCGTTCTAATGCTTCTTTTGCATTCTCACTTTCGTGATCAGTGTCAATGCCAACATTTCGATAAACTGCAAGTTGCTCCGGAGTTAAACCGGCAGCATGCCCGTCAACATGTCGACCAGCATCTTCAGCATCTTTAATTTTTTGTAACATATCGGGATCAAGATTTGCTACAGCAGGAAAATCCATAACTTCTGCTAAACCGTTGACTTCCGGCACGCTATAGAATGGCTTTAAAGCATCAGCGTGAAGCGTCGCTCCAGCATGTTCAAAAGGTGTAGCGGGTACTGAAGAAGGTAACATGTAATGAATGTTTAGCGGTGTTTGTTTAGCATCTTCCAACATATATTGGATGCCAGACACACCAGCTACACTGGCAATTTCATGGGGATCTGCAAATATTCGAGTGATTCCATGTGGTATAACCAGTTTTCCAAATTCACTGGGCGTGAGTAATGAGCTTTCAATGTGTAAATGGGAATCTATCAACCCAGGCACAATATATCCGCCACCAGCATCAAATGTATTTTCAGCTGTTAAGTCACTTCGCTTTCCGCGGTATAAAATTTGATTATCGTTAATCCATAATTCTGTATCGTCAAATTTTAAATTAAATACATCTAGAATTTTGGCATTTTTGATGTGCCATGTAACGAGTTTTGTCACAATATGTCTCACCTTCAATTTTTTTATATGATACCATAAACTCATATTGTATAGAAGAAATATTCTAAATAGTAATGTTGTACCAATCACTTTTTATAAGGTATACCAATAATTAAAAAGTTGTTTGACAATGGCTTTTAAGCTGTGTAAAATAACACTTGTGAACAAAATAAAAAATAAAACCATTTTTGAAAGTAGGACTATATAAATGTGTGGAATTGTTGGATTTACTAGTTTTAATCAAGTGTTACCAACTTTGTTAAAAGGTCTAGAAAAGCTAGAATATCGTGGTTATGATTCAGCTGGCGTGTATGTAAATGATGGTGACCAAGGAGACTATTTGGTCAAGGAAACAGGCCGTGTAGCTGATTTGGAACGTGCTACGGAAAATAAGAATATCAAGGGTACTTCGGGTATTGCTCATACGCGTTGGGCAACTCACGGTGGTGTATCTGTTGAAAATGCGCATCCCCATGCTTCAGAAGATGGACGTTTCTACTTAGCACACAATGGTGTGATTGAAAATTACGATGAATTACGTGATACATATTTGCAAGGTGTAAAACTACATTCTCAGACAGATACAGAAGTTGCTGTCCAATTGATAGATAAGTTTGCAAAAGAAGAGAACTTGTCAGCAGTCGACGCTTTTAAGAAAATGATTGCTTTACTAGACGGCAATTCAGCATACGCATTCTTGTTGATGGATCGTCAAGAACCCGGGATTATGTATACTGCTAAAAAGAAAAGTCCTTTACTGATTGGTGTTTCAGATCAGGGAAATGTGGTGACCTCTGACGCTGCTGCTATGTTAGATATAACCCATGACTTTATCGAATTGATGGATGATGAAGTAGCGATTGTTGAGAAAGATAAAGTGACATTATTCAATGCGCAAGGAGAACCAATTACCCGGTTACCATTCCACCTCGATATTGATGCTGCAGAAACAGATAAAGGTGTTTATCCATACTACATGCTTAAAGAAGTGGATGAGCAAGCAATTGTTACTCGCACGCTTTCTCAATATTATTTTGATGACGAGAATAATATTCAAAATATCGATGCCAACATTATTGATGCGATGAAAGCGGCTGATCGCTTATATATTGTTGCTGCAGGAACATCGTATCATGCCGGATTAGTTGGCAAACGGTATTTTGAACAATGGGCTAAGATTCCGACTGAAGTCCATATTTCTTCAGAATTTGCTTATGATCA
Source organism: Leuconostoc sp. C5 (assembly GCF_056530425.1). Taxonomy (NCBI): domain Bacteria; kingdom Bacillati; phylum Bacillota; class Bacilli; order Lactobacillales; family Lactobacillaceae; genus Leuconostoc; species Leuconostoc sp. C5. The sequence goes on from NZ_CP134351.1 coordinate 652,921, forward strand.
ACCAATGCTCAGTCAAAAACCATTCTTTATTTTCTTGAGCCAATCAGGTGAAACGGCTGACTCTCGTGAAGTTTTGGATAATATTACGAAACAGGGCTATCCAACCTTGACTATTGCTAATGTTATGAATTCAACATTAACACGAGAAGCTGACTTCGCATTACCTCTACTCGCCGGACCGGAAATAGCGGTTGCTTCTACCAAGGCATACACGGCTCAAATAAGTGTTGAAGCTATTTTAGCCCACGCTATTGGTCATTCAGGATTGAATTTGAAGCTTGAATTGGCGAAAGTAGCTGTTGAAATGCAAGTGATCATTGATCAAAAAGAAGATTTTAAAGCAATAGCAGAAAGTGCATTATCTGGACAGCGCTCAGCATTTTATATCGGACGTGGCCTAGACGCTGCCGTAGCTGTTGAGGCGGCACTCAAGTTAAAAGAAATCTCCTACGTGCAAACGGAAGGGTTTGCTGCTGGAGAACTAAAGCACGGTACGATCTCACTTATTGAAGAAGGAACACCAGTTTTTGCACTCCTTACACAAGCGAAGACAGCTGGATTAGTTCGAGGTGAAATTGCACAAGTTGCCGCACGTGGTGCTAATACAATTGTCATAGCAACCAAAGAACTGGCTAAAACTGGCGACGCCTATATTTTGCCAGAAGTCAATGAACTACTGATGCCATTATTGGAAGTGATTCCAGCTCAATTAATTGCCTATTACGCAACTCTAGATAGAGGGTTGGATGTTGATCGACCTCGAAACTTGGCAAAGAGTGTAACAGTTCAATAAAATATAAAAATCGATAGAAATATTCTTATCGATTTTTTTTGTACGCAGCGTTTCATTCTGGTAAAATGTACTAGATACCATTATGCAAAAAAATATTGCATACGAAGGAGGAGCGTTTTGGCGCTTTTTAAAACAAAAGAGAACACCGTTTACGATACTACGCAACTTAAAATTCCAGAGCATATTGCAATTATCATGGATGGTAATGGTCGATGGGCAAAGAAACGCTTAATGCCAAGAGCTGCGGGACACAAGGCTGGCATGAATACAGTAAAGCGCATTGCGTCTGCAGCAAGTGATATGGGCGTTAAAGTCCTGACACTATATGTATTTTCTACGGAAAATTGGTCACGTCCCAATGATGAGGTCAACTTTCTAATGCAGCTGCCAATCGCTTTTTTTAATGATTTCGTACCTGATTTGATTAAAAATAACATTCGAGTTTCTGTTACTGGAAATGTTGATGCGTTACCAGCAGCGACTCAAGATGCTGTTAATAGAGCAATTGAAGAGACTGCCAGTGGTACCGGCATGGTTTTAAACTTTGCAATGAATTATGGCGGACAAATTGAAATTGTTGATGCTACAAAAAAAATAGCCGAAGAAGTAGCCAAGGGCCATTTGTCACCGGATGATATTAATTCGGAAGTTTTCGCTGCCGCCTTACAGACAGCACACTTGGGAGACTTGGCCACACCAGACTTGATGATTCGAACCTCTGGTGAATTGCGCTTGAGTAATTTTTTGCCATACCAAGCCGCTTACGCAGAATTATATTTTACTGATGTTCTATGGCCTGACTATTCTTCGGATGATCTAATGACAGCCATACAATCTTATACAAAACGAGATCGACGATTTGGCGGTCTCAATGATGAAAGTGAGAAACAAGCTTAATGAAAACACGTGTTATTACAGCAGTCGTTGCTTTAATTATCTTTGTGCCATTGTTAGTAATTGGTGGTATGCCTCTTTTGATTTTGACGTTAGCCATGGCAGTTGTTGCTATGAGCGAGATACTACGTATGAAACATCGTTTTTTCGTATCTGCGGAAGCATTGCTGAGCTTTGTTGGTGTTATTGTAATTACACTACCGAAATCAACTTGGCAAGATATGCCATTTAATATTAATGGAAGCGTCATTTTTTATATTATTGTCTTCTTACTTTTGCTACATACCGTTTTGAGTCGTAATCATTTTAATTTTGATGATGCAGGAACATTGGCGCTGACGATTGTATATGTTGGTACAGGATTCCATTACTTTTTTCAAGCAGATAGTAAGGGGATTGCTACGGTCATGTTCGGTATGCTGATTGTATGGATCACTGATTCAGGTGCTTATATGGTTGGTCGTGCCATTGGAAAAAATAAACTGGCTCCTAAAATCAGCCCCAATAAAACTTGGGAAGGTTCTATTGGTGGTAGCATGGTAGCTATTATTGTGATTCCGGCATTATTTACCATCTTCCATTGGTTGCCGGATTATAACTTCATCGAATTGCTAGCGTTTACGGCCATTTTGTCAATTGCTGGTCAGTTAGGTGACTTAATTGAATCCGGTTTCAAACGTCATTATGGTGTGAAAGATTCGGGTAATATTTTGCCTGGACATGGTGGCATATTAGACCGTTTTGATTCAATGTTAATCGTTATGCCTATGATGGCCGTATTGGGTATACTCAATTAAAAATGATTTTGCAAGATTATTAGATTTCTTCAAATCAGGTAGGTGCTAAATTTATGAATGTTACATCAATTATTGCTTTTATATTTGTGTTTGGCGTGCTCGTTACAGTGCATGAATTTGGACATTTTTTTGTCGCGAAAAAATCTGGTGTATTAGTTCGTGAATTTGCAATTGGAATGGGACCAAAACTGCTCAGTTGGAATCGAAATCATACAGCCTATACTATTCGCATACTACCTGTAGGTGGGTATGTTCGTATGGCTGGCATGGATGAAGAACCCGATCTGGATGCAGGTCAACGATTACGTTTGACTTTTAATGAACAGGGAAAAGTCACAAAAATAGATACACAAATAGATGAGGCTGGGATCGGTGTGCCTTTCCAAGTTGATTCGTTCGATTTAAGTGACGCTTTGACCCTGACGGGATATTCAGACAATGCCACAGACATGACGACTGTACATGTTGATCATGATGCAACGATTATTGAGGAAAATGGTGTTGAGGTTCAGGTTGCGCCACGAGATGTATGGCTACAAAGCGCCAAAGTATGGAAACGTGCGTTAATTAATATTGCTGGTCCAGTTATGAACTTTATATTAGCCCTGGTTATTTTTTCAGGAGTAGGGTTTGCCATCGCTAGTGTGGGTTTAAATGAACCTATTATTGGCACCGTTCAAAAAAATATGCCGGCTGATCAAGCTGGTCTAAAAGCTGGTGACGAAATCACACAAATTGATAGGGTCAAAACGACTACTTGGGACCAAGTTGCCAATGCTATTGGTAACTCTAAGGAAAGTCAGCTGAACATCACAGTGTTACGCAATGGTCACAAAAAGCAGGTTGAAGTGAGACCAAAAACTGTTAAAATAAATGGTGTGCAGACTAAACAAGTTGGTATCATCGAAAAAACACACACTGATACCATTTCACGTCTAAAGTATGGTTTAATAAATACAGGTGCGACAATTAGCCAAATATGGCATGCATTAAGCCATCTATTTACTGGTGGCTTTAGCTTAGATAAGCTTGGTGGCCCTGTGTCTATTGCTAAAACAACTTCATCCGTAGCAAAAACAGGATTCTTAAACATATTAATATTTATGGCTATGCTATCACTTAATTTGGGTATTATGAATCTAATTCCAATTCCAGCATTGGATGGTGGTAAACTCATTTTGAATTTGTTGGAGGGTATATTACGTCGACCTTTGCCACAGTCATTTGAAAACGCTGTAACTATCGTTGGCGCTGTATTTATGATTATTTTAATGATTGCCGTCACTATAAACGATATTTTAAGATAAAAACTGGTGCTATCGGCACCGTACATAACAACAAAACATAAGGGGAATTCATGAAACAGTCGAAATTATTAATGCCAACATTGCGGGATATTCCAGCAGAGGCTGAAGTAAAAAGCCATCAACTTTTGCTAAAAGCAGGGTATATTCGCCCAATTGCAGCGGGAATGTTTTCATATTTACCATTAGCAAAACGAGTTTTAAATAAAATTGAAACAATTATTCGTGAAGAGATGGATAAGATTGATGCCAACGAAATGTTGGTACCCGAAGTCTTGCCAGCCGAGCTATGGCAACGCTCTGGTCGTTATGAAACATACGGACCAGCTTTATATAAGTTTAAAAATCGTCAAGATCGCGATTTTATTTTGGGTCCTACGCACGAAGAAACTTTTACGCAATTAATTGCTGATGAAATTAAGTCATACAAGAAATTGCCATTGACTGTTTATCAAATTCAGGCAAAGTTCCGTGATGAAAACCGACCACGTTTCGGTCTATTACGTACTCGTGAATTTATTATGAAAGATGCTTACTCATTTAGTGCTGATCAAGAAGGCTTGGATGAGGCATTTCATAATATGGAAGAAGCCTACACCAATATCTTTGATCGACTAGGACTCGAGTATCGTGCAATAGTTGGCGATGCTGGTGCTATGGGTGGATCAGATTCTAAAGAATTTTCGGCACCTGCTGCAGCTGGTGAAGATACGATTGCTTATTCTGATGCAACAGATTATGCGGCTAATCTTGAAATGGCTAAGGACTTTTACGAACGTCGATCTGCAACAGCTGAACAGTTGGCGCTTGAAAAGATTTCAACCCCTAACGAAAAGACAATTGATGATGTTGCCACACTTTTGGATAAGCCAAAGAATGAATTAGTTAAGACGATTATGTTCGTTGCAGATGACGAACTAGTTGCTGTTGTGACAACTGGCGATTTTGAAGTCAACGAAGTTAAGGTTCAGAATTATTTACATGCTGATTCGTTGGTTATGGCTGAAGAAGCGGATGTTCGTAAAGCAGTTGGTGCTGGATTTGGTTCATTGGGACCAGTTGGATTACCAGAAGAAGTTAAGCTTTTAGTTGATGAGAGAGCAGCTGATCTAGCTAATTTTGCCGCTGGTGCTAATGAAGATGGGATGCATTATGTCAATATTAACTGGAATCGTGATGTTGACTTACTCGCAGAAAATGTTAGTGATTTCCGTACAGTACGCGAGGGTGATTTAGCCATAGATGGTAAGGGTAAATTACAGTTTACTTCAGGTATTGAAATTGGTCATATTTTTAAACTTGGTACGCGATACTCGAAAACCTTAGGCGCACAAGTTCTGGATAATAACGGACGCCAAACCGATGTTATCATGGGATCGTATGGTATCGGTGTGTCACGTTTATTGAGTGCTATTGCCGAACAAAAGGCTGATGAAGATGGATTAGTTTGGCCTGCTAGCGTAGCACCATTTGACATTCATATTGTTCCAATTAACATGAAGGATGAAGACCAAGCTCGTGTGGCTGAACAGCTAGAGACATTGTTGGTAGCGCAAGGCATGGAAGTATTAGTTGACGACCGTAAAGAACGAGCTGGCGTTAAGTTTGCTGATGCGGACTTGATTGGCCTACCAATTCGTATTACAGTCGGTAAAAAGGCTGACGAAGATGTCGTAGAAGTCAAAGTTCGAGCAAGTAACACAAACATTGAGATGCGAGTTAGCGAAGTCGTGGATTCTGTCTCAGTACTGCTAAATGCGTCAGAAAAATAAGTATATTTAAAATTGCCGATATTTTATCGGCTTTTTTACTCAAGTAGAGGATAAAATGAAGTTAACGCAACAAGAACAATTACAGCACTTACTTACGCATATTCAACTGCCAGAAGAAATTCATCATTATTTTGATGACGGTTGTTTGTCTCAAGTTGATGTTTCAGTTAGTCAAAAAATGTGGCTTTTTCATGTCGAAATTGAACAGATACTGCCGGTAAATGTATACATGCAATTTCAGCAGTATTTACGAACTGCGTTCACTAATATAGCAGTGGTTCAACTTCAGATCACCACGCCAGTACAGCAAGTTAACGAAGAAGTCGTCAACTCTTATTGGCATCTAGCGCTACAAGAATCAAGTCTTAACCATGCGACAACGCAACAACTTGCTAGCAACACAATACTAAAGACAATTGAAACGAACCACTTTGGTGTTGCAGTCGGCGCATCAATTTTGTATCGCGCACTGACTGCTGAGGTTATCGATTCAATTGCGACAGTTTATCATTCTTTTGGATTACCAAAAATTAAGTTGACTCCAAAATTGGATGAACAACTTGAGCAAGAAATTCAAGAAAATGTGGCACAACATCATGCTAGAGCGCGTGAAGATTTGCAGAAAGCAATTGTTGCCAATGAACAATCAAAGCCTAAAGTTTCTAGCGAAGGTGTTGCATTAGCTTTAGGGCGTAAGATACCTGCTGATGCTGAAATTACACGTTTAGATAGTATAGATGGTGAAGAAAATCGTGTCGTTATAGAAGGATATATTTTTGCGGAAGAAATAAGAGAGCTACGTTCTGGACGGAAACTACTAACACTCAAATTGACAGATTATTCAAGCTCGATTTCTGCTAAGAAATTTTCAAACAATGAGAATGACGAAGCTGTTTTTGACGGTTTAAAGTCTGGTTTGTGGGTGCGATTAAGTGGAAATATTCAAGAAGATCAATACGCACGTGAATTGGTGATGAACATATATGATTTGCAGGTTGTAGATCATGCTAATCGACAAGAAGTTTATCAAGGTGAAGAAAAACATATTGAATTGCATGCACACACTAATATGTCAGCGATGGATGCAGTTACTGATTTTTCAGGCGTTGCGAAATTAGCAAAAAGCTGGGGGCAAACTGCCTTGGCTGTTACTGATACTGGTAATGTTCAGGGATTCCCTGAGGCATCAGCTGCTGGTGCAAAAAATGGTTTGAAAATAATTTATGGCATGGAAGCTAACTTGGTTGAGGATGGTGAGCCTATTGGCTTTAATTTAGATCAAACCGAGTTATTGAATAAAGACACTATTTTTGTAGCTTTTGATCTTGAAACAACTGGTTTATCGGCAGTGACAGATCGTATTATTGAGTTATCAGCGGTTAAAATGCAGTTGGGTAACGTAATTGAGAAGTTCTCAGAGTACATTAATCCTGGATTCCCACTTTCTGAGTTCACCACCAAGTTAACTTCTATTACCGATGCTATGGTTGCCAATTCAGATACCGAAGAAAATATTATTAAACGTTTTCGTGAATGGTCTGGAAATGCCGTCTTGGTTGGGCATAATGTTACATTTGATGTTGGCTTTATGAATGCTGCCTATACGCGCTATAATCAACCCATTATCACGAATGCTATTATTGATACGTTACCATTTACACGCTGGTTATACCCTGATTATAAGTCTTATAGATTAGGCACAATCGCCAAGCGTTTCAATATTAATTTGGAACAAGCGCATCGCGCTATTTTTGATGCAGAAACCACTGGACATATCGCTTGGCGATTAATTAAGGAAGCACACGAACGTTATAATTTAAACCGACATAATGAGTTGAATGATCGCATGACTGAAGGAGACGCTTGGAAGCACGGGCGTCCCGTGCATGCCACTTTGCTAGTTCAAAATGCAACAGGTTTGAAAAATTTATACAAATTAGTGTCTCGATCTAACATTAAGTTTTTTGCTCGGGTACCGCGTATTCCGCGTTCTATATTAGAACAGTATCGCGAGGGACTACTTGTAGGAACGGGTGATACCAGCGGTGATGTGATTATTTCTTTGATTGAAAAGGGTATTCAGGAAGCAGAGAAAAAAGCAGCGTATTACGACTTTATCGAAATACAACCAACGGCAAATTATCAACCGATGATTGAGTCAGGGTTAATTGCAACGGAAGAAAAGTTGCAGAGTATTTTGAAAGATATGGTGGCTATTGGGGATAAACTTAAAAAGCCCGTTGTAGTTACTGAAGATGTAAAGTATACAAACCCAGAAGACAAAATATATCGCAATATTTTAATCGCTACACAGCCCGGTAATCCACAAAATCGCACAGCTTTACCAGATTTGAATTTCAAGACAACTCAGGAATTACTTGACGATTATGCTTTTATGGGCGCTGATTTAGCAAAAAAGTTGGTCATTGATAATACACATTTAGTTGCTAATATGCTTGAAGATATTGAACCTTTGAAAAGCGGATCTTATCCACCAAATATTCCTGGCGCTGGTGATGAATTAACTGAGAGAACTTATCGAACAGCTAAACAATGGTATGGTGAGCCAATACCCAAAGAAATACAGGCCCGTATTGATCAAGAACTGAAAGCGATTATTGGAAACGGTTTTGCGCCACACTATATCATTGCGCAAAGATTAGTTGCTAAGTCAGTTAAGGACGGCTATTTAGTCGGTTCACGTGGATCAGTTGGCTCCTCTTTTGTAGCTACAATGTCTGGAATCACAGAAGTAAATCCATTACCGCCTCACTATCGTTCTGCACATGGAGACTACTTTGAATTGGTTGATCCGAAAGAATATGAATCTGGTTATGATTTGCCTGAAAAAGAAGACCCAAATCATCCAGGTGAATTTTTAATTGGGGATGGACAAAACATTCCTTTTGAAACTTTCATGGGCTTCACAGGAAATAAAGTGCCTGATATTGATTTGAATTTTTCTGGTGATTATCAACCAATTGCTCATAATTATATGAAAGTTTTGTTTGGCGAACATAATGTATACCGCGCTGGAACCATTGCGACCGTTGCTGAAAAAACAGCTTTCGGCTATGTTAAAGCTTATGAGCGCGAACATGACCAACATTACCGTGGTGCTGAAATAGAGCGTTTAGCGCAGGGGATGACGGGTGTGAAACGTACTACTGGACAACATCCGGGTGGTATTTTAATTGTGCCCCGTGAATATGAGGTCTACGATTTTACTCCGATTCAGTATCCTGCGGATGATCAAAAGTCCCTTTGGCAAACTACGCACATGGATTATCATTCAATCCACGATAATTTGCTCAAGATGGATATATTGGGTCACGATGATCCCACAATGGTGCGTACATTAAAAGATATGTCTGGTATTGATCCACAGTCAATACCTGCAAATGACCCAGGCGTATTAAGCTTATTTACCTCAACTGAAGCTTTGGGTGTTACGCCAGAACAGATTTTTTCCAATACTGGCACACTAGGATTACCAGAGTTTGGTACAAACTTTGTGCGAGGAATGTTGACAGAAACACAGCCACACACATATTCAGAATTATTACAAATTTCTGGTCTATCGCACGGAACAGACGTTTGGGTAGGCAATGCTAATGAATTAATTGAAAATGGAACAGCCACCATTGGAACAGTAATTGGAACACGTGATAAAATTATGACTGATTTGATTAATTGGGGTGTTCCTGCAGCAGATGCTTTTAATATTATGGAAAAGGTCCGTAAAGGAAAAGGAATAACAGAAGAATATCAGAAACAACTACGTGAAGAAAAAATCCCAGAGTGGTATATCCAATCAATGCTTAAAATCAAGTATATGTTCCCACGGGCGCATGCTGCTGCCTATGTGTTAATGGCATTGAGGATCGCGTACTTTAAGGTTTATTTTCCAACAATCTATTATGCAACTTACTTTTCTGTACGTGCTGATGCATTTGATATCGTAGCAATGAGTCGGGGTAAAGATGCCACCAAAGCTGCTATTCAGAAGTTGAAGTCACTTGGAAATGATGCAACAGTTGGGGATAAAAACTTATTGACTGTTTTAGAAATGGCCAATGAAGCCTTGGAGCGTAACATTACTTTCGCTATGGTTGATTTAAACAAGTCTGAGGCGCTTGAGTGGGTGATTGATGGGGACACCTTGATTCCACCTTTCGTTTCTTTGCCAGGCTTGGGTGATAACGTTGCTAAGCAAATTGTAGCTGCACGGACCGAAAAACCATTTATCAGCAAAGAAGATTTAAAGAAACGTGGTAAGGTTTCACAAACAATTATTGAGTTTATGACATTGCATTCTGTTTTAGATGGATTACCAGATGAAAATCAGTTAAGCTTGTTCGATTTTTAATTATTATGTTAAACTTTTAATACAGATATGCAGTTGTTGTTCATCTATCTGTTCGTATTAAAGGGAGAAAAAAATGAAACATGAATGGCATCAAAAAGTCGCTGGATATTATGAATATGTCTTGAACATTATGATGATTTTGATTGGTATCGTAATATTTGGATTTTTAATACGTGAAATCTGGAATTTAGCACAGATGCTATCGATTAAGAATATCTCAGGACATTTCACTGAATTAGCTGAACAAATCTTAATTGTATTTTTGTTTTTTGAATTTTTGGGGATAGGCAGAGAGTATTTTGTCAAAGATGCTCATATTTCGACTGATAACTTCTTGTATATTGGTGTGACAGCGATAGTTCGTGCTATGCTGGTATATCACGATCAAACTTATAAGACCTTAATGCTGGCAGCTGCAATATTTTTATTGATTTCAGCGCAAGCTATTTATCGCTATTTCCGGCCTAAATACAGATCTTAAAAACTAATTATTAGTTTAATAATTAGTTTTTTATTTTGTGCCTATAAAATAATATGAATCATCTATGCTATTAAACAACCATTTCATGGTATGATAATAAAAGAAATTTTATCAAAATTGGACGGGAACATGACTAAAAACATTGTCGTACTCGGCAGCTTGAATGTCGATAATATTATGAAAATGCCACGTATGCCACTGGTTGGTGAAACGATGGCACTTACTGAAGTAACAACAGCACCAGGTGGTAAAGGGGCTAATCAGGCAGTTGCCGCATCACGACAAGGAGCAAATGTTTCATTTATCGGTGCTGTTGGGAATGATGCAAATGGACAGTTTATGAGAGCAACATTACTCACCAATGGTGTCAATGTGGACGCAGTGTCAACAAATAGTGATGTGCCAACTGGATCAGCATACATTATGTTGCAAGAGAGTGGTGCAAACACAATATTGATTCATGGTGGTGCAAACCAAGCCTTAACGATTGAGGACATAAATACAGCGTTAATTGCGCAAGCTGATGTGCTAATCGCACAATTTGAAGTGCCGTTCGAAGTTATTTTGTCGGCATTTAAAATTGCTAAAAAAAATAATGTGCAAACAATCCTAAATCCAGCTCCGGCTGTGTATGAACTTACTCCAGAATTAATGGCTGTCACTGATATTGTGCTGCCCAATGAAACAGAAGCGCAATTACTGACGGGCATCAATGTTATTAATGACGAGGGTGTTTTAAACCGAGTTAGTGATGCCCTACAAGCGAAGGGAGTCCAACGGAGTATTATCACATTAGGAGAAGCGGGATCATTTATCGCTGATGGTCAAAAAAGATGGTGGGTACAACCTGAAAAGGTAGACGCACAAGATACTACCGCGGCAGGTGACACTTTTATTGGTACATTAGCCAGCGTCATAGCACCTGATTTTAGTAATTTAGATGATGCTGTGCAGCGGGCCAACATTGCTAGCGCAATCGCTGTAACACGTCCAGGTGCTATTCCTTCAATTCCTACAGATAAAGAGGTTGATAACTATTGATGTTGCCTGAAGACTTTAAAAATAAATACAATCGGATCCTCGGCGATGAGTATGAAGATTTTTTATTGAGTTTTGACGAACCGGTTCAAAAAGCGTATCGTGTGAATCCGTTAAAGCCATATCCTGTCATCAGTGATACAGAAGATCATGGTAATCTTCCCTATGGTAAATGGGGACATTTTGGAGCTGTTAACGGGCATTCAGTAGATCACGTTACTGGTGTGGTTTACTCCCAAGAACCGTCAGCGCAATTTGTGGGTGAGGTTGTTTGGCCAAATCCTGGCGAACGCGTTTTAGATTTAGCCGCTGCGCCAGGTGGAAAATCAACCCATCTAGCAGCATTCATGGGACAAAAAGGGCTATTATGGTCTAACGAAATATTTTTAAACCGCGCTAAAATTTTGAGTGAAAACATTGAGCGTATGGGTATTAAAAATGCGATTGTCAGTTCACATACACCAGCTGAGCTGAGTTCAAAATTACCTGGTTTTTTTGATAAAATTTTATTAGACGCCCCTTGTTCTGGTGAGGGGATGTTTCGTAAAGATCCTGGTGCGATAGCCTATTGGCACGAACATTATCCAGCAGAGAACGCCACGAGGCAGCGTGAAATCCTCACAGAAGCTGTTAAAATGCTTCGTCCGGGAGGGCAGATAGTTTACTCGACTTGTACATTTGCTCCAGAAGAGGATGAGCAAATAATCAATTGGCTCATGGCGGCGTATCCTGAATTTAGTTTGGTTTCGATTGAAAAGCCGGATGGCGCTAATCTTAGTGATGCACGTCCTGAATGGATAGACGAAGCTTTTGTCAATGGAACAACTGAGCACAGTGCGACGACGACAAAAGATGTGATGAAAAAAGCTGCAAGATTGTGGCCACATAAGCTGGAAGGGGAAGGACATTTTGTGGCGAAGCTTGTTAAGGCTAATGGTGATTACGATGATGTATCTGTTGTCAAACCGCTTAAGAACAAACCATTAGATAAACAACAACGTGAAATCTTATCTAATTTTTTTGAGGAAGCACTGATTACATTTGATCAAAAAGCGAATGAATATGTTTTGTTTGGTGACCACTTGTATATGGCACCAATTGGGACACCAGATATTTCAAGTATGAAAATATTACGTCTTGGCCTTGAATTAGGTCTATTTAAGAAAAAAAGGTTCGAGCCAGCACATGCGTTAGCTCTGGCTTTAAACCCTGTTGAAGTTAAACAGTCGTATGAAATGAATCCTGAGGAGTGGGCACAGTTTGTCCACGGAGATGTCATTCAGACAAGGCTGGACCTAGACAAAGGTTGGGTATTAATGACTGCTAATGGCAACGGTGCTGGATGGGGACGCTACGTTAACGGACAAATTAAGAACTTTTTTCCAAAAGGATTGCGATTTGTTGTTAAAAAATAAAGTGTGTCGGGACATTTTTTTTAAAAAAACAAGGACTGAAAATGGCCTTGTTTTTTCTTCGCGGTCACGTAAAATGTATTAATGTTAGTATCTGAGAAATTGCTACACTAAACAAGATTATTTACTTGAAAACAAGGTGAAATGGGAGAAATTATCATGAATAGGTCAACAAAAATTTTTACTGGTTTAGCAGCTGCTGCTGTGATTGCAGGTGGCATTTATGCAGCTACCAGTCACAACTCTTCTAGCTCAAAAAATGCAAATAAAAGTGCTACTTTAGGATTGGTCTTAGATGTTGGTGGTGTTGATGATCATTCCTTTAATCAATCAGCATGGGAAGGCGCAAAATCTTATGCCAAGGAAAACAATTTAAAGGCTGGACAAAATGCAGCAGTTACATATTTTAATACAAAAAGTCAGTCAGATTTAAATCAGAATTTTAATTTGGCTACAAAAAGTAAAAAATATGACATTGTCTACGGTATTGGTTACTCGTTAAACCAATCAATCAGCAAATCAGCAAAACTTAATCCAAAACAGAAGTTTGTGCTAGTTGATGATATTGTCAAAAACCGTAAGAATGTAGCAAGTGTGATGTTCCGTTCGGAGCAATCTTCTTACTTAGCTGGTGTAGCTGCAGCAACCAAAGCAAAAGAAAATGGTGAAAAAACAGTAGGCTTTATTGGTGGTATCCATGGAAACATCATTGACGCTTTTGATGCAGGATTTGAAGCGGGCGTGAAAGCAACGGATTCATCATTGACGGTTCAAAAACAATATGCAGATTCTTTCTCTGATTCTGCCAAGGGAAAGACTATTGCGGCTGCTATGTATGCTTCTGGTATTCGCACAATCTTTGCGGCCGCAGGATTTGTCGGTAATGGCGCATTTGCTGAAGCTAAGGCTGAAAATACAAAGTTAGATGCAGACTCAAAAGATCGTTTGTACATTATTGGTGTTGACCGTGATCAAAAATCTGACGGATCATATACATCAAAGGATGGGAAAAAGGTCACATCGACGATGGCCTCTTCAATTACTTCAGTTGGCGATGGTGTGAAAAACATTGCTGATAAATATAATAAAGACAAGAAGTTCCCTGGTGGTAAAACCATCGCTTATGGCTTGGACGATCATGGTGTTTATTTAACAAAGTCTGAATTGACCAAGTCTCAAAAGGCCGCAGTTAAAAAGGCAGAAAAGTCAATTATCAATGGTAAAATTACAGTACCAAATCATCCTAAGGGTTCACAATTTAACCAAAACTTTTAAATACTAGAAGCTATTCATTTGAATAGCTTTTTTTGTACTTAGCTGTTGCTATTTGGTACTATATTCGTTCAAGAAGTTTATTGGTAGCAAAGCATTTGACCGAAATACTTGTTATAATATTAATTAGACAAATCAGGGAGAAAATAAGACATGGCTTTTGACAAAACTGTAACGATACCTGGCGATAAAACATATAAACTTAGTAATAATATTAAAAAATATACGCTTGGAGATCTTGGCTTTATTACAAATAAAGCTGGTGTACATATATTACACCGTGCTTTAGAACCAGAAAAAGCGCTCGATAATGCTATTCAATTGAAAGTCTCAATCAATCAAGAACTGACTGGATTTAAAATGAGTACAGTTTCTGCTGGAGATGTTGTGCGAGTTGATATTTTCAAAAACAATAATGCTGCTGAGTTGGTGAAACTTTATTATTTTTTCGTGAATGAGTTAATTGAACGAGGCGTTCTGGAAGAAATAAATGAATAAATTTCTTTTGAAGTGGTTAATGCAGGAGGCCTAAGTAATTAATTATGACAAAATTTTATTTTGTACGACATGGACAAACTGAATGGAATCTTGAGCGCCGTTTTCAAGGTGGGCATGGTGATTCTGAATTGTTACCTTCGAGTTACAATGATATGAAAAAAGTGGGCAAGTTCTTGAGTAAAATCAAGTTTGAACACATTTATGCTTCGCCAATACGTAGGGCACGTATTACTGCGATTAACATCGCTAAACAACTAAAATATAAGCCTGCTTTATCTTTACGGTCAAATCTAGCTGAAGTTGGCTTGGGCGAATGGGAAGGTGAACTAGTTGCTAATGTAAAAGAACAGTATGCATCAAGCTTTGACAACTACCGCAATGATTTAGATAAATTTGAAGGTAAAGAATTTGGTGGCGAGGGATATACAAAAGCTGAAGCTCGGTTTGTTCGTTTTATTAAAGCAACCGCTAATAATTTCCCAGAAAGCAATATTTTAATTGTTTCTCATGGTATGGAACTGTCTTTTGGAATAAATGGCTTACTAAAGCAACCCCGTATGAGCATTCGTGAGCGGGGTGGCTTGACTAATACATCAACGACTATTTTATCAACTACTGATGGTGAGAATTTTGTGATAGAGGACTGGAATAATACCAGTTATCTGAATAAGAAACAGGATGATTCGACAACAATTTGATGGCATACCCGGAAAAACAATTAGATAAAATAACTGGCACGTTACAAAACGTTATTTTTTCATCGACAGAATCCTATTTTAAAATTTTGTCGGTACATATTGAAGAATCAACTTTAGAAGATTGGCAAGAGCCAGAAATGATTGCCACTGGAACATTTGCTGACGTCCAAGAAGGAAGTGTATACGGATTTTATGGCCAATTGGTTCGACATCCAAAGTACGGACAGCAATTTAAAGTCGATCATTACGAAAATGAACTGCCTCCTGATGAAAACGGGTTGATTAAGTATTTTGCTAGTGGCCAATTTACTGGAATTGGTAAAAAAACGGCTGAAAAAATTGTTAATCATTTGGGATTAAATGCTGTCAATCTAATTCTAGATGACGCAAAAATTCTTGACGGTATTGTAAAAGCAGAAACAGCTCGAAAACTGGCGCGTACCTTGCGACTTAACTTAGGTCTAGAACGCTTGTTCCAAATTGGCAATCAATTTGGTATTGGTGCGGACATTGCCGGGCGTTTATATGATCAATACGGTAATGAGGCACAAGACATTTTAACGCAAGATCCTTACCGTTTAGTATTTGAATTTGATGGCATTAGTTTTAAAAAAGCCGATGATATTGGTCATAAGGTTGGTGTAGATAAATTCGATGAACGGCGTATGCAAGCCGCTGTTTACGCAACAATTATGAATGTGACGTTTCAATATGGTCATATGTTTTTATCACACGATCAACTATTATTGTCAGTCGAGCAAATGTTGCATCAAAACAATACCGAAATGTCGAATCAAATTCAAAAGGCCATCCAGAGCTTAATTGAAAGCAATATTTTGGTTAACGATGATGGCCGTTATTATGCGAAAAGGTTGTACATTGCTGAAAAAGAAACGGCTATTAACTTAAAACGATTATTAAATACAAGTTCTCCATTGAATATAACAGCAAATGATATTGATGAATCATTTGTGACGCCTGGACAAATGACGCTCGATCAGACACAAGTTGAGGCGGTTAAAACTGGGTTGAAATCACAAATTTTCTTGTTAACAGGTGGACCAGGAACTGGAAAAACGACAATTATCCGCACAATGGTCGCCACTTGGAAGAAAATGATTCAAAATCGTGCAAAGTTTGCAGACAATACTAAAGATTTTCTCAAAAATTATCAGGTCAGAATGGCTTCACCAACAGGACGTGCAGCAAAGCGGATGACTGAGGTAACGGGTTATGATGCTTCGACAATCCATCGGCTACTGGGTATTGCTGATTTGGATGAGCCAGAGTTTAATGCGGATAATCCTATCGCAGGCGGTCTACTAATAATAGATGAAGCGTCGATGCTAGATATTGAATTAACTTCAAAATTGCTAGCAGCGGTTCCAAATGGGATGAAGGTAATTATCGTCGGAGATAGCGATCAACTACCGTCGGTTGGACCAGGCAATGTATTAGAGGATTTAGTGAGTAGCGGAGATATCACTCATATTGAATTAGAAGTTATCTATCGACAAGGCCGTGGGAGCAGCATTACTGAACTTGCAACGCATATTAAAAACGGTGAGTTACCAGCAGATTTCTTAGAGAATCAACCAGATCGTTCGAGTTTTATGGTAAATTCAGAGCAAGCTTCGCAAGCAATTGAACAAGTGGTTGCATTGGCGATTAAAAAAGGTTACACGCAAGACGATTTACAAATATTAACCCCAATGTACAAAACATCTGCCGGTGTAATTGCCTTAAATCAAATGGCTCAAAAATTGTTCAATCCGCTTAAATCAAATCAAAAAAGTTTGCAGTTTGGAATGACAATTTTCCGAAAGGGTGATAAGGTCTTACAGCTAGAAAATGACAGCGAGCGAGATGTTTATAACGGAGATATGGGCAAAATAATTGCTGTCCAGTACAAGTCTGACATTGGCAATGATGATAATGAAGATCGCCTCATCATTGATTTTGATGGTAAAGAATTGGCTTATCCCAAAAAAAATTTGAATCAACTGTCATTAGCGTACGCTACGACCGTCCATAAAGCACAAGGTAACGAGTTTCAATTGGTTATCATGGTTTTGACAAATCATTTTGGTTTAATGCTTAATCGAAATTTATTATATACAGGAATTACCAGAGCCAAAGAGGCTTTGATTCTTGTCGGAGAATACACTGCATTTGAACGTGCTTCACGCACACTGGTGCCGAAAAGATTCACATTCCTGCAACAAAGGTTGAGTCACAGTAAAACTGAAGTTAATGAGCACGATAGTTCAGATGAATCGGAAACTATCCCTGAAAAAACACCTCATTTGACAACAACAATGGTTATTAGTAGTGCGGTTAATCCGATGATCGGAATGGAAAATATTACCCCATATGATTTCATGTAATCGTTTTCATATAGTATAATGTATAATATAATAATGAATGGAGAACTTTATGACACCAGCATATGAGCTATTTAACCTTGGCAGTAATGATGAACTGGCAGGTGAAATATCAACAATTTTAGGTGTACCATTAGCCCCAATTGATATCAAAACATTTGCTGATAATGAAATATATGAGCGAATTGAAAATACTGTTCGTGGTCGGAATGTGTATGTCATTCAAGGAATTACGGCGCCGGTGAATGATAATTTCATGAAATTGATGATTTTTATTGATGCAGCACGTCGTGCTTCTGCCAATTCAATCAACGTCATTATTCCCTATTTCGGTTATGCACGTTCAGACCGAAAAGCCCGTTCTCGAGAACCTATTTCAGCACGTATGATTGCCAATATGTTGGAGTCGCAGGGCGTAAAACGGGTCATGACGATGGATTTACATGCGGATCAGGTTCAAGGATTCTTTGATATTCCTGTAGATCATTTGCTAGCCATGCCGGCTTTGGGGCATTACTTTTATGCTAATGATTTGTTAGGGGATGATTTAGTTGTTGTTGCGCCGGATCATTCTAGTGTTGCTCGTGCACGCAAGTTTGCCAAACTTTTACATGCAGATTGGGCACTAGTTGACCGACGTTTTGATAGCGTTCGCCCAAATACACCATATCAAATTACTGGTAATGTGGCTGGTAAACGTGCTATTTTAATCGATGATATCATTGATACAGGAACAAGTATGGTCCTTGCCAGTGAAGCAGCTGCTAATGCAGGTGCGATTGAAATTTATGCTGTTGCTACGCACGCTGTGTTGTCAGATAACGCGGTTGATCATCTTGAAAAAGCACCAATTGATCATGTTGTTGTAGCAAATACTGTTGAAATAGCCGAACATAAAAACATGAGTAAGCTGAAAGTATTGTCTGTGGCCGAATCATTTGCTGAAGCAATCAGACGCATCAATGTGTTTGAAAGTATTGAGGATGTGCTGAAAAGCCCAGACAATTTGGACGTAATGTTATGAAAATAGTGGATCTAGAATCTTTTTTATCTCCTGAATGGGGAAAAACAAGTAATGGATTTGTTACAACTCAATTTGGCGCAGCATTGGAATTTATGGTTCAAGGTGCGCAAGAAGTCACTTTAAAGTTTGCAAAAAAATACGATGGTCTATCGCTGGTATTGTCTCTTAACGGAGAAAATTGGCATGAAATTAATGTTGAAAATAATGTACTCAAATTATCAGTAACTGACGGACACTATATTTTGTTGGTACGGTCTATTGCTGGTAATCAAATGACGCTATGGACTAATCCAATCACATTAGTTTCGGGTCAAATTGATTCTGGAGAGCTAGCCCCAATTGCAACCGATGTAAATTACATTACATTTATTGGTGATTCCATTACTGCTGGTGAGGAAATGATTGGACATGAGCCGCATCCAGAGCTCAGCTATCCTGAATTGATTGCTGAAATGCTTCATAAGCCACTAGCTCGGATTGGCTATGGTGGTTCAGGTTTAACGCCGAGTGCTCCTTTTCAGGAACCAACGGCTGTCGAGGCATTGTGGCACGTTGCTCCGAATGTTGAGCGCCCTAGGGCACCTTCTGATTTAGTAATTGTCAATTATGGCACAAACGACTATAATTATGGTGCAACGGTGCAAGATTTTTGTTTTGGGTTACGGGTGTACTTGCTTGAGCTAATTAAACGTTTCCATGATGCCAAGATAGTGCTCCTAGTGCCTTTCAACGGTGCGTTTAAAAAAGTTTTTGAGCAAGAGATAAAACGCTTCGATTGTTTTGTTTTATTGGATACTACGCCGTGGAAAATTTCGCCACAACAAGTGCATCCGAATATTTTGGAGCACGAGCGCGTGGCAAAACTACTTTTAGGAGGATTGATTTAAAATGGTATATGCAGCAGATGAACAACGTTACGAAAAGTTACCTTATCGCCGAGTTAGTGATTCTGGTCTTATTTTACCGGCAGTTTCGTTTGGATTGTGGCGTAATTTAGGTGATCAAATGCCACTTGAAAATTCTAGAAATGTGATTTTAAAAGCGTTTGATAGTGGTATCTTTAGTTTTGATAACGCATCAAATTATGGGCCAAGCAATGGCACAGCCGAAGTGACATTTGGAAATGTTTATTGTAATGATTTAAAACCTTATCGTGATGAATTGGTGATTACGACGAAAGCCGGTTATCATATGTGGCCTGGACCATTAGGCGAATTTTCTGGCAAGAAAACATTAGTTGCCGCGCTGGATTTGAGCTTACAACGGATGGGACTAGATTATGTTGATATCTTTTATGCACACCGTTGGGATCCAAACACACGTTTAGAGGAAACTGCTCGTGCGTTAGACTTGGTTGTAAAACAGGGTAAGGCGCTTTATGTTGGTGTTTCGAACTACACTGCCGAGCAAACAAAAGCAATCACTAAAATATTCGATGAACTTGGTACACCATTTATTGGTAACCAAGTATCTTATAACATGTTGAACCGAACAGCTGAAAAGGATGGTCTTTTGGATGTCTTGGATCAAAATCATGCGGGTCTTGTAGCCTATGGACCACTTGCTGAAGGCTTATTGACTGATCGTTATCTGAAAGAAATTCCTGCTGATTATCCAATCCATCCAACAAACCAATTCTTATTTAAGAACGGTAAGGATGCCTTAATTGCCAAGCTAAATGCTTTAAATGCAATTGCGCAAGGCCGTGGACAAAAATTGTCACAAATGGCGCTAGCTTGGTTATTAAAGGATGAACGCGTTGCAACAGTCGTCATTGGTGCAAGTAAGGTTGAACATTTAGTTGACAACTTAAAGTTTTCCGATAATTTAGATTTCTCTGCGGCTGAACTTAAAGAGATCCAAGCTATTTTAGACAAATAAATACTGAATATATCAGGAATCAGTTTTGTACTGGTTCTTTTTGTTGTCCAAAAAGAAACCGTTTACAATCCAAACGTTCGATAAATTTTGTCAGATCGTGAAAATACCTATCAAAAAACGAACTATATCTTTATTTATTATAAAAATATAATTTAAAAACATACAAAATTGTCAATATAATTGTTAAACTATAGTTATTAACAAACAAAGAGGCCAGTCATGACAAAAGTTTTGATTATCGGTTCTGGTGCACGTGAGCATGCGCTAGCACAGACATTTTTAAAAAGTCCACAAGTAGATGAAGTCATTGTTACACCCGGAAATGATGGGATGACAGATGACCATTTACGACGAGTTGAGATTCCAGTGACCAATTTAATTGAACTAAGGGATTTCGCAAACCAAGAACATGTTGATCTAACGTTTGTTGGCAATGAAGAGCCGTTGACACTAGGTATCGTTGACGTATTCACAGAAGCCTCCTTAAAAATATTTGGTCCAACAAAAAAAGCAGCTCAACTTGAAGGTTCTAAATCATTTACGAAGAACATTCTTCAAAAGTACAATATTCCAACTGCGCAATCAATGACCGTAACTTCTTTTAATGAAGCGAATCAAGCTATTGCAAAATTTGGTTTTCCAATTGTTTTTAAGCTAGATGGATTGGCTTTGGGCAAAGGGGTCACTATTATTGAAAATGCCGCTGATGCTCAAGTTTATTTGGAAAAGTTATACACGCAAAATGTTGATGTCAAATTGGTTATTGAGGAATATCTGAAAGGAGTCGAGTTTTCTGTATTTACATTAGTGGGTCAAAACGGTGCAATGACTCATGCGCCTTTAGCACAAGACCATAAACGTCGTTTTGATGGTGATGAAGGACCTAACACCGGTGGAATGGGGGCTTATAGCCCAGTGAAATGGATTTCAGATCAAATTCGTCAGGAAACTATTGAAACTTTAGTTAATCCAACAGTGAAAGCAATGGTTGAAGAGCACGCGTCATTTACTGGTGTCTTATATACAGGCGTCATGTTAACTGAAGAAGGTCCTAAAGTCATTGAATTCAATGTACGCTTTGGTGACCCTGAGGCACAAGTAGTATTACCTCAATTTGAGGGTGATTTTTATCAATTAATTTTGCAGCTATTGTCAGGTGAAAAACCAGCGTCACATTGGCAAGAGGAAGAAGTGTATGTTGGGGTTGTTCTAGCAGCGAAGGGTTATCCTGAACGTCCTCAAAAAGGAGCAATCGTTCCTCAAATCCCATTAGTGACTAATTATGCTGGCGTCAAATTGGCGAACACGGTGTTGCATGCAAATGGCGGGCGTGTAGCCACTGTTATTGCTCATGACAAAAATGTGAAATTGGCACAAGAAAAAGTTTATAATGTATTAGATAAGACACCGATGGATTTACAATATCGTCACGATATTGCTTATCAAGCTGTTCAAAAATTATAAAGGGAAACAAACATGCAAACAGATATTGAAATTGCCCAATCCGTTGAAATAAAACCAATTACCGAAATTGCTACTGCTGCAGGGCTGCAGGCTAATGAAATTGAACCCTATGGATACGACAAAGCAAAAATTAATTTGGATCCATCTATCGTGCGTAAGCAAGAATTGGGTAAGTTGATTTTGGTTACGTCAATTAATCCAACTCCCGCCGGCGAAGGAAAATCAACAGTAACGGTTGGTTTGGCTGATGCGCTAAATTTGGCCGATAAAAAGACGATGATTGCGCTACGTGAACCCTCCTTGGGGCCTGTGATGGGGCTTAAAGGTGGCGCAACTGGTGGTGGCTTTGCGCAAGTCGTTCCAATGGCTGATATTAATTTACATTTTACTGGAGACTTCCATGCATTAACATCAGCTCATGATACACTTGCTGCATTACTAGATAATAGTATTCACCAAGGAAATCCATTAAATATTGATCCACGTCGTATTTTGTGGAAACGTGTAGTAGATATTAATGATCGTGAATTGCGTCATGTCACTGTCGGCTTAGGTGGCCCAACTTCAGGTGTTCCGCGTGAAGATGGTTTTGACATTACTGTAGCTTCTGAATTGATGGCTATTCTAACACTCTCAACTGATTTAATGGATATGAAAGAGCGTATCAAGCGTATTGTTGTTGGTTATACCTACAGCAAAGAACCAGTGACTGTTGCTGATTTAGGTGTTGCTGGTGCCTTAACTGTTTTATTGAAGGACGCTATCAAACCCAATCTTGTCCAAACACTGGCACACACACCGGCAATTATTCACGGTGGTCCATTTGCTAACATCGCTCAAGGAACTAACTCTATTTTGGCAACCAAAACAGCTCTGAAATTAGCAGATTATGTTGTAACGGAGGCGGGATTTGGTGCAGACTTGGGTGGCGAGAAGTTTCTAGATGTTAAGGTGCCGTTGCTTGGTAAAACGCCAGATACAATTGTTATTGTCGCTACTGTACGTGCTTTGAAACACCATGGTGGCGTTGCATTATCAAATTTGAATAATGAAGATGTCACTGCGCTCAAGAACGGCTTAGAAAATTTGGGTCAACACCTGACAGCGATGAATCGTTATGGCGTACCAGTGTTGGTAGCCATTAATCGCTTCACCTCGGATACGGAAGCAGAGTTACAGGTTATTAAAGACTACGTCCAACAATTTGGCGCAACAGCTTATACAACAGAAGTTTGGGCAAAAGGCGGTGCAGGGGCACAAGATTTGGCTGCAGCTGTCATTAAAAAATCAGCTCAAGAAGCAGATTTTACACCACTATATCAAGCTGACGATTCAGCTATTGATAAACTAAATACTATCGTGCAAACAATATACGGTGGGACGGGTGTTGAATTATCAACTAAGGCGCAAAAACAATTACAAGATTTTGAAAAATATGGTTGGGACAAGTTACCAATTATTATGGCAAAAACCCAGTATTCATTTACAGATGATGCTAAAAAACTTGGGGCACCTAAAGATTTCAAAATTTATATCCGTGAATTCGTACCAAAACTTGGCGCTGGATTTTTAGTTGCATTAACGGGAAACATCATGACAATGCCTGGATTACCAAAACATCCAGCGGCATTGGATATTGATATTGATGAGAATGGTACAATTACTGGTTTGTTTTAGACTAAAAAATGGCCTTTTGGCCATTTTTTTATTACTTATTTTCTGGCTCGACATGGATTTCAACGTCAAAAATTTGGTACGCTTCAAATAATTTTTTTTCAATAAGTTTTGTGATGGCATGACTTTCTGCCACAGTCAGTTGTGGGTTCATTGTTACGACAATATCCAGGGCAATGTTTTCACTATAAGATCGACCTCTTATCTCTTTTACAGCGATGACACCAGGAATTCTGTTAACTGTCAAACGATACTGATCCAGTGTATGCTGATCAAAACCATCTGAAAGCATAAACACACTGTTTTTAAAAATATCAACTGCCATGTTAAGGATTAATAGAGAAATAATGATTGCTACAGTAGCATCAAGCCATGAAAAATGAAATGAGGATGCGAGGATTGCCAACGTGGTGGCTATACTAGTAAAAATATCACTGAGGTTGTCCTTAGCAGCTGCAAGCAAAGCTGTGCTATGTACGTTTTTGGCCAACTTCTGGTTGTGAAAGTACAAAAAGCTAAGTAGGATGGCTGAAATAATGCCAACAATTGCGCTGAGGGGGCTAGGTGTGACTATTTGACCACTCAGGATATTTCTAAAAGCACTAAATAGAACTTGTAACGCAACGATTAACATAATTATTGAAGTAATCATGCTGGCGATGTTTTCTGATTTCCAGTGACCGTATTGGTGGTTTTTATCAGGTGGTCGGCGCGAAAAATGAAGCCCAATCAGCACCGTTAGTGACGCTAAAATGTCAGTTGAATTATTGAATCCATCAGCGATTAAGGCTTCCGAATGACCAATATTTCCAACTAGCAATTTCATAATAGTGATCAGACTATAGGCAGTAAGGCTGATAATAGCGCCACCTTCAGCGGCTTTAAGTTGTTCATAGCGTTTATTGAGCATTTTGGTACCTGCATATCAATGATAGATACATGTGCAAGAGTTCACTTTTATTATACAATGAAATACAGTTGTTCCACCAAATTTGACTTTCATTTTTGGTGGAGAATAAGCTCCTTTTAACGTTGTGCTTGAACCGTTTTAAACTAACAATATAAAGGTGTGTTATACTATATTTATGAAAACAGGAACAGTAAAAATTTGGCAAAAAGAACGTGGATATGGATACATTACACCCGATGAAGGTGGAGATGATGTCTTTGTTCATTTTAATGGTATTGATATGGATGGCTTTAAGTCATTGATTCAAGGCGAAAAAGTAGCGTACGTACTGGTACAAGGGTATAAGTCTTATCAAGCAGCCCAGGTTCGTCCACTTTCGGTTGAGGCAGCAGACGTTTAATGGTGGCATATCGTGAGACAGTAACATCGTCTAAGATAATTTATGAGGGGCCAATATTTAGCGTTGAAACGCAAGATGTTGATCTCTATAATGGGAAAAAAGCTAAAAGAGATATTGTTCGGCACGTGCCTGCAATTGGCGTTTTAGCTTTTGTTGATGATGAACATATTATTTTAGAGAAACAATGGCGTGCCACAATTGGTGATTTTATTTTGGAAATTCCCGCTGGAAAATTGGATCAACGTGATTTTGACGAACCTCATCATGCAGTTGAGCGTGAACTAAATGAAGAATTACGTATGGCAGCGGGTTCTATTGAAAAAGCGTTAGGTTTTGTTGAAACAGTTGGTTTTTCTGATGCTTATATGCATTTATATGTTGCGAGAAATTTAACACCCATTGAACAAGATCAACAATTACCACGCGATTTAGGGGAGACAATGGATTTAGTAACCATGTCTTTTAGTGAAGTGAAATCGTTGTTTGATTCAGGAAAATTAATTGATCAAAAAACTGTCACAGCCTTTTTGTATTGGAATTACTTGCGGGGTTAATTTATGGATAAAATGTCACGTAAAGCAGCCAAAAAAGAGCAAAAGGCGCGTGAAAAAGAACGTATCAAAGTTGAAAAAGACTACGCTAGAAAACATCCAACTCAAGTTGAAATTGTCCAGCCAGAAACTCGAGAAGAGATGCGGTTAACACGTAAAGGACGTTATGAATTAGGGTCAGATGGTAAGCTAACAGCGAAAGGCAAATCAAAACGCTTAACGCATCGTTACAATGTAATTATTATTGTTTTGATTTTATTAATTATTGCAACGTACGCTGCCTTTTTTTTAATTAACTAGTAAATTTGGAGAAAAAAATGAAAATAGGAATTATCACGCCAATGGCGGAGGAAAAGATTGCATTGTCTGCAATTCTTGAAAATACAGAAACAAGACAGCACGGCAGCACAATGATTACTTCAGGAACTTATAAAAATCATGAAGTAATGCTCACTGAGTCTGGTATTGGTAAAGTGGCTGCAGGTTCTGCTGCTACAGTGATGATTGATAATTTTAATCCTGATTTGATTGTTAACACTGGTTCTGCTGGTGCATTAGACCCCGATTTAAAAATAGGGGATGAAGTTATTGGCACACGTATTGCGTATTCAGATGTTGATGTGACAGCATTCGGATATGCTTATGGTCAATTGCCAAACAAGCCCTTATATTACGAAGCTGATCCAGCAGTGGTTGCTGATTTTAAGAATTTGACAGCGGGCAAAGAAGGCTTAATTGTTTCTGGTGATCAATTTGTTCAAGATGATGGTAAAAAGAAAATTTTGTCCCATTTTCCAGAGGCATTAGTTGCTGAGATGGAAGCAGCAGCGGTAGCACAAGTTGCTACACAGTTTGGAACCCCATTTATTGTATTACGTGGGGTTTCCGATTTAGCTAATGGAGAATCTAATATTGTCTTTGATGATTTCGTAGTTGAAGCTGGTAAGGCTTCAGCCCAGTTATTAATCAATTATATGGATCAAAAGAACTAAGCCGACAGGCTTTTTTTTGTACTGTGAAGTCAGTGCAGTGCTAGATATAGCTGATTTCTGTGGTAGTTGGTATAGAGGTTAGTGTGCAAGCAAGTTAAGAATAATGTAAAATAGAAAATATATTAAATTTAAGGAATATAATAAAATGATTACTTCATATAACCAAAAATCTTGTGGGGACATACTTGTTGTTACACTTGCTCCTAACGCGGAAAAACAAATTGTGACTACTGTCGGAAACGTGACACGAATAAGTAATGCTGAAACAGGTCAGGCCACTGGGTTTAACATTGCTAATGTAGGTGCCGAATTAGGGATTATTGGAGAAAATGGTCAAATATTCTTAAACGAAGAGCAAATAAATATTTTTAACGCCAACATCAAATCAGCTGGATTTGATGAAATTATGAAGGTTTCACCTTCAAAACTTGTTATTGGTTTCGTTGAAAACCTTTCGAATCATCCAGATTCAGATCATTTACATATCACACAAACAAAAGTTAGTGACCAAAAAAGCCTTCAAATTGTCTCTGGATCGCCAAATATGAAAACAGGGATTAAAGTTGTGGTAGCTCAGCCTGGAACTATGATGCCCTCAGGCGCCTTGATATGGGATGGTGCATTACGCGGTGTGCCATCTTCAGGGATGATTGTTTCTGGACGAGAGTTACATTTACCGGGCGCTCCTGAAAAACCAGGTGCCTTGGTTTTACCAAATGATTTTGGTGAAATTGGCGATGTGTTTGACTTCGAAAAGGGTGCAACGCTCTATACAGATGGATTAGTTGATACAAATTATTAAGACAGGGGAAGTACAGCTCGTGTTGATCAATTGATTAATGCAGCTGAAAGTGTTGATAAGATGGTAGATAAAATTAGAAACGCACCTCATGTTTATCGAATATTCAATGATGAAAGTACAAAGTATCGGAAATTGGTGTTTGAGTTGCGAAAAGGTGAGTTACAGTATTTCACGTTTGTGATGGAGATCGTAAAAAAATGAGTAAAAAATATTATTTTATTGGCATCAAAGGTACTGGAATGGGACCGTTAGCACAAATTTTGCATGACCAAGGAAATGAGGTGCTTGGTTCAGATATTGATACGTATACATATACGCAAGCTCCATTAGAGGCAGCAGGTATTAAAATATTAACATTTGATGCAAGAAATATAGATGCCAATCAAGATGCTATTTTTGTGAGGGGAAACGCTTTTAATAATGATCAAATTGAAGTGGCTCGGGCATTAGAAATTGGTGTAACCATGGTTTCGTATCCAGAAGCTGTTCAAGAACAAATATCACAAACTACATCCATAGCAGTTGCAGGAGCCCACGGCAAAACGTCCACAACCGGATTACTAGCTCACGTGTTGAAGAATATTGCCCCTACCTCATATCTTATCGGAGATGGTACAGGACGAGGCGTGCCTAACTCACAATTTTTTGTTGTTGAGGCAGATGAATATCGTCGTCATTTTAAAGATTATGCCCCGGATTATGCGATTTTAACAAATATTGATTTTGATCATCCTGATTATTATACTGGCATTGAAGATGTAACGTCTGCATTTGCTGATTTTGCTAATAATGTTAAAAAGGCTATTTTTGCTTGGGGTGATGATGAGCACTTGCGTTCTTTGAAACCCTCAGCAGATGTTTACTACTATGGCGTCAATCCAGAAAGAGATGATTTTGTAGCGACTAACATTCACAAATCAACTCAGGGGTCGCATTTTGACG
The DNA here is from genome assembly GCF_056530425.1 of Leuconostoc sp. C5. Lineage (NCBI taxonomy): Bacteria > Bacillati > Bacillota > Bacilli > Lactobacillales > Lactobacillaceae > Leuconostoc > Leuconostoc sp. C5. The sequence continues at coordinate 681,273 of NZ_CP134351.1, forward strand.
TTGTTTTTCGTGGTAAAGACTTAGGCGAATTTGCTGTTCCTTTATTTGGGCAACATGGTATTTTAAATGCGTTAGCAGTGATTGCTGTATCTTATATGGAAGAGGTTGACCTTGATTTAATTCGTCAATATTTGCTGACCTATCAGGGGGTTAAACGTCGTTTTAGTGAAAAGCAAATTGCTGATATTACAGTGATTGATGATTATGCTCACCATCCAACAGAAATTACAGCGACATTAGACGCGGCACGCCAAAAGTATCCCAATAAAAAAATTATTGCCATTTTCCAACCGCATACTTTTTCACGCGTAATTGCGTATAAAGACGAATTTGCTAGCAGTTTAGAAGCGGCAGATCAAGTTTATCTAGCCAATATTTTTGGCTCTGCACGAGAACAAGCCGGAACGATTACTTCCAAGGACTTAGGATCTGAAATTAGTAAGTTTGGTGGCATCATTGAAGAAAACGACATGAGTCTGTTAATGCCATATGAAAATGCTGTAATGGTCTTTATGGGCGCTGGTGACATTGAAAAATATGAATTTGCTTATGAAAAGCTACTTGGCCAATTGAGAACAGACTTGACTTAATATCTATTTAATGTGATTTCTGTTATAATTAATATAACCAGAATTGTTTAGAATACTGGAGGTAAATAGTAATGGATAATTTTAATATGAACGCCCGTCGTGATGTGACGGGTGTAGATGAGGGAATGCGCGCATTCTTTAAACAGACATATAGCTTTATGGGTATAGCAGTTTTACTTACCGCAGTGACAGGCTTTATAGTACAAAACTTTTTTTTGGAACAAGTTGCTAAGTTGCTCGTAGGTAATGTTATTGGTCTTTTGGCACTGTTGGGTATTCAGATGTTGATTATAACGATGATTGGTCGTGCAACTTTTAAAAATCCTGCTCGTGCTTTTGGCTTGTTGATGGCTTTTGCAGTGGTTGAAGGCTTGACGCTTGGTGTCTTGTTAGCTGTTTATACAGGAGCTTCTGTGATGATGGCTTTCGTTTCTGCATCCGCGGTTTTCGGTGGAATGGCAGCTTATGGTGTTTTCACAAAACGTGATTTGACGGGACTAGGTTCGATTTTGTTTGGTCTGTTAATTGGTTTGCTGATAGCATCAATTGCTAATATGTTTTTCTATAGTGGAATCGTTTCGCTATTGCTCTCATGGGCTAGTGTCGTTGTCTTTTCCTTATTTACAGCATATGATAATCAGAACTTGAAGGTAATGTATTCACAATTTGCTGGTCAAGCAGATACAACAGGACTTGCAGTAAATGGCGCCTTGAGATTATACCTAGACTTTGTCAATATTTTCTTCGCGCTGTTACGCATCTTCGGCGTTGTTAGTGGCTCACGCGACTAATGAAGAAGACCCATATGGGTCTTTTTTTTGTGAAAAAAATTTAGTTATAAACTAGAAACAAAAATTTTAATTTTAAAAAAATAATCACGTATAATGAAATAGTTGGTAAAATATGAAAATTATTGTTGAGGAATATTATGAATTTGAATCGGAGAAAAAGCATTATTTTGGTATCAATTATCTTGGTATTACTGGCTATTGTTTTTGTGCAAGCAGCACGTTATTATCATGATACATATGTAACAGAAGTCGGCTATGCCAAAGCACCTGCACATGTTCCTAAAAAAGAAAAAACTACAGATGATAATGGGAAGGTTATTGCTCATTCACATAGTTATATATACAAATTTCACTTTGTGACCAAAAAAGGTGAAAGAAAGACACTCAATTATGAATTAAGTGGTGAAAATGTAAGGCCATTGAAAAAGAATAGTTTTGTTAAAGCCGATATTAGTGATAAACGGGTAGTAGAAGGTCCATACATCATTAGTAAGTCAACAATTCCAGATAATATTATTTATAAGCTGAAATAATACTTTTGAACACTTTCACAAATACTGACTAGTATAGTCCATTGCTTTCAAAATGTTATCGTTTTAAAATATTGTATGTGCTTTTCAACTCTACCGAAAAATGCACACTCTTGAATGTGGGACCACATGTTTACCTATTGTGTGGCTCTTTTTTATTTAGTTAAAATGACTAACGTTTGACAAATAAAATGTTTCAGGTAAAATAAATCTTATGCGCAAATTTAAGGGAGAGAGTATTTTTATGACATTTACAAGACTACTAAGGGTAGCTGGAGCAGTATTTTCACTGTTTTTCATCAGCACTTCACCTGTGCTGGCGGGGACTGTGACATCAAATGAGTATCAACAATATTATCACCATAATATTGAGCAAGGGCTTATGAATGACGTACAAAGTATTTGGCAGGATTCATCGGGATACTACCATATTTACTATTTAGCTGATTTGAATTATAAGCATGATGACGATGGCACGGAATGGTATCATGTTAAGACAAAAGATTTCGTACATTACGAGAAACTAGGTATCGCTATTCCAAAGTTTCAGAATAAATGGGAAGCAGTTGCGACTGGATCAGTAATTAAAAACACGAATAAGTTCTTTTCTGATTTGCCAAAAAAAGCAATCATCGCTTATTTCACTAGTTATACACCAACGGGACAAAAACAATATGTGGCTTATTCTATCGATAATGGTGTGACCTATCAACCTTATTCTGACGGAGCTATTATGTCTGCATCATCTGCAAAAGCTCACTTTAGAGATCCATACGTCTTTTTCAATAAAGAAACGAAAAAAATGACGATGTATCTTGCTGAAGACGATAAAATTGGTGTTTATACTAGTGGCGATGGTAAAAACTTCAACTATGTAGGTGCTACACCATTGAACAGCGGTGCTTTAAATGGTAAGGATCTGGGATTGATTGAATGCCCAAATCTAAAAACAATGTGTGATACAACTACGGGGACAACTAAAACGGTGATGTTTTTCGGTGCTAATGGCTACAATTACGGTCAGACCAGTGGTTCTTATTATATGGTTGGGCACCTTGATGATAATGGTGTATTTGTTGCTGAACAGCAACCAAAGCGTGTTGATGATGGTTCAGATTATTATGCTAGTAACTATTTTCAAACATCGGATAACACGAATATATTGTCAATTGGTTGGTTAGGTAATTGGGGGTATTCATGTAAAAAAATAGTTGATGCGAATAATGAACAATCATATAAGTTGGGATCATTATCGTTAGCGCACCAATTGAATTTAACCAAAGTTAATGGTGAGTACACAATGGCATCTTCACTGGTTAAGCCCTATGATAGTTTGACAAAAACAGTTAAAGATACGATTAATACAAGTCAATTATCTAAAGATAACGATGGCTATTATCAACTATTGGATACCCAACGCTGGACAAGTCAAAACTTCTATTTACAAATGACAAATAAAAAGAAGGAAACTGTCTGTGGAAACATTCATTTGTCATTCAAGCAGAAGGATTCAACCGTTGACTTAAATTATAATGCAGATACCGGATATTACACGGTATCACGACAAACAAAAAATATCGCTGATAGTGATGCAAATACTGAATATAATAAAAAATTTGTCGAACAAAGCGGTGTCGTTAATCCAAATGTCTTCAAGCTACATGTATACACGGATAAAACAAGTGTTGAGTTTGAATTTGAAAATAGCGGACGTACTTATTCATTATTAAAGTATTCGACAGAAGAAAATTTATTATTTAATATTGAAACTGACAGTGAGAACGACTTGTTTTATTCGATGAGCAATATTGATAATAAATAATCTTTGCTAATTAGCAGCATTTTTAACTAAATAAAAAAGCACGTAGAACTTTTAGCTGGTGAATTTGGCTAAAAGTTTTTTATCTTTTTGACTAGTAACAACATAAAATACGTGCAAAAACTGGTTCATAAGAAATTACTATACTTAAGTGATATATCAACGTGTGTTACACTTAATATAGATAAATATAAGATGGGACATTAAGATGACCAATAAAAAACTATTACTTATTGATGGTAATTCGCTGGCTTTTAGAGCTTTTTATGCGATGTACAATCAGTTAGATCGTATGATCTCGCATGAAGGATTGCATACAAATGCATTAGTGGCTTTTAATAACTTTTTAGATAAAATTGTAGATCCAATGGCTCCAGATTTAGCATTAGTGGCTTGGGATGCTGGTTCTGGAAAAGAAACGCATCGTGGGAAGTTATTTCCTGAATATAAGGATGGCCGTTCTAAAGTACCAGAGGAATTTAAAGAACAGTTTCCATATTTACGTGAAATGGTTATGTTGCATGGATTGCGGAATTATGAACAGGCTGGATTAGAAGCTGACGATATCATTGGAACTTATTCACGTATGGGTGAAGCAGCAGGATATTCTGTCATTATTGTAACTGGCGATCAAGATTTGACGCAATTAGCCACGGAAAACGTTACTGTAAACGTGACTAAAAAAGGTGTAACAGATATTGAAAGCTATACACCAGCTTATATAAAAGAAAAATTTGGGCTTTCACCGGCTCAAATCATTGATAAGAAGGCGTTGACGGGCGATACATCTGATAATTACCCTGGTGTTACAAAGGTCGGTGAAAAGACAGCATTAAAACTTCTTGCCGAATATAATAACATTGATAATTTGTATGATAATATCGATAAACTGAAGCAGTCAAAAATGAAGGACAATTTGATCAATGATCGTGAATTAGCCTTCCAAGCACGTGAATTAGCTACAATTTTAACTGATGCTAACTTACCTTTACCGCTTGAAGAAATGGAATATAGAGGTGTCGATTTTGAGAAGATTATTCCATTCTATGAAAATTTGGATTTCAAACAACATTTAGCGAAAATAAAAGCATTACGTAAATCTGGGCAGCTTGAGAATACAAAAGAATTTGACAATGGTATAAATTTTGTCGAATTAAAAGAAAATAATTTAAGAGCAATTGCGATGCTAGGTGATAAGATATCAGTTCATATTGAATTTGTGGGTGATAATTATCACGAGGGTGAAATGATTGGTTTCGCTATTGGTAATCCAGAAGTTGGCTACTATGCTAGTCGTGACATCTCCTTGTTACAAACTGAAGAGTTGAAGTCGGTGATTGAGAATGAGCAGATTTTAAAAAATGTTTTTAATGTTAAAGCACAGCTTGTATTATTTAAGCGACTTGGTTTGGCACTTAAGGGCGTGAATTTTGATTTTATACTGGTTGCATATTTGCTTGATACGGTAGCTAATGATAATGTTTTGTCCACTTTGGCACAGCGTTTTGATGTTTATTTGGCACCTGATGAAGATATTTATGGTAAAGGCGCCAAATTCACTGTGCCAACCGATACCAATCTTTTATTGTCGCACATTGCTCATAAAGCGGATGGACTTTTCAAATTAGAAAAACCAGCGTTCACAGAATTAAAGCAACACGAACAAACGCACCTATATACGGACATTGAGCTACCATTAGCGTTTGTTTTAGCTGATATGGAATATCAAGGGATTAAGGTCAATCCTGAATACTTACGAAATAAAGGCAAAGATTTATCCGAACGAATAGCTGATATTCAATCAGCCATCTATATTGAAGCTGGTGAAGAGTTTAATCTAAACTCACCAAAACAATTAGGGGTATTGTTGTTTGAAAAAATGGGTTTGCCTGTAATTAAAAAAACAAAGACAGGCTACTCAACGGCTGTGGATGTTTTAGAAAAACTAGCACCACAAGCGCCTATAGTTGACCATATTTTGCAGTATCGTCAGCTAGCGAAACTAAAATCAACTTACATTGACGGCCTGCTTTCAGTTATATATCCTAAGGACAGCAAGATTCACACACGATTTTTGCAGACTTTGACACAAACTGGTCGATTGTCATCAGTTGATCCTAATTTGCAGAATATTCCAATGCGTTCAGAAGAAGGGCGCTTAATCCGAACAGCATTTGTTCCTAGTCATCCGAATTGGCAAATATTTGGTGCCGATTATTCTCAAATTGAATTACGTGTTTTGGCCCATGTTACGGGTGATAAAAACATGCAAAAAGCCTTTCTAAATGGCGAAGATATCCATGCCGAAACAGCTCGAGCTGTCTTTGGCTTAGCCGATGATGCAGTAGTTGATCCACTTAAGCGTCGTACGGCTAAAGCTGTGAATTTTGGTATTGTGTATGGTATTTCGGATTATGGATTGGCTAATAATTTGGGGATTTCACGTGCCGAGGCGAAACGTTTTATTGATACTTATTTCCAAGAGTTCCCTCAAATTCATGAATGGATGAATACAATTAAGACTTTTGCACATGAACATGGTTATGTAGAAACAATTGCCCATAGGCGACGTTATTTGCCAGATATTCAAGCAAAGAACTTTAATTTAAGGTCATTCGCTGAACGCACTGCGATGAACTCGCCCATCCAGGGTTCAGCAGCAGATATTATCAAAATTGCGATGATAAAGGTTAACGAGGCTTTACGAGAGAATAATTTACAGGCGAGAATGTTGCTTCAAGTACACGATGAATTGATTTTTGAAACCCCCGTAGACGAAATTGATGAATTGACCGAAGTTGTTACGAATGTAATGGATTCAGCCGTTGCATTAGACGTACCATTGAAAGTTGATGCACATCATGGTGACACTTGGTACGATGCAAAGTAGGGATCACAAGAATTCAGGTGAGGACGGATTATTATGATGATAAAATTGCCTTCAGTATTAGCAGTGGCGTCTAGTGGCGACATGACAGTATGGCAGATCATGCAAAAAATAGGGATATATGTTGCAGTTTTTGTGATGATCTTTTTGTTAGTTGCTGCTAGTCAACTCGTAATTTCTAGACTGCGTCATAAGAAGTTTAGTCATCATCATTTGTTTTATGATGCACTGTTTGTTACAAGTTTCATCTCATTGCTTGTCCTTGGAGGTTCTTACTTATACCAAAAAAATGTGGCGGGCATCAAAACAGTTATTTTGAAACCAATTCATGAACAAGAACGCAAAACGGCTAATAAAAAAGCATCAGAGGATACAACTTCGCGCGCCCTGATTCGAAAAATGGTTATGCGAAATGCAACAAAAAATTTTGAGAAACAAGGATTTGTATCAATTCCAAGTACAAATATTTTATTGCCAATTTATAATGATGCCTATAGTGATGAAGGACTGAACCTTGGTGCAAATTACGCGAATAAATCTGAAAAAGATCCGGAGGGGAAACAAAAGCCAGTTATGGGACAAGGAAACTATGGGTTGGCAGCCCACAATTTTAATGATGGTCAGACTGGATTTAGCGCGTTGCAACAGACAACCAATAATGATTCACCGTATTTGCAAGATGGCAAGGTGAAGGGTTCATCATGGTTAAACGGGAAAAGCGTTTTGTTGGCTAATAGCAAGGGGATTTACCAATACGAAATTACTAGCCAAAATACAGTTGCATCAACAGAGGTATCAGTGTTAAACCCAACTAAGAAAGCACAGTTAACAATTATTAGTTGCCTTTTCCCATCAACGGCATATCGAATTATTACACATGCTGAATTGAAAAAAACATATACGTGGCATAATGCACCCGAAAAATTGGTTAGTGAATTTAATTTGAAAGTACGCAATACTAATGCCCGTGTGAGTTGGTGGAATCCAGGAATAGAAGAAGGCGCAAATGGTGATGCTGGTGGAACAAAATAAATTGAATTGACTGAATAAAAATGGTTTCAGATAATGAAACCATTTTTTGATAAATAAAATTCATTACCATTTATTTATACAGTGAACAGCGCTATAATAAGCGAAAGCATAAAAATAGTGTCAAAAATTTTTCTTTATATAGGAATAAAAATGATAGATAAACAAAAACGTAAGGATACTTCACTAATATTTAAGCGACAATTTTTCGATGCGAAAGCACAAGAATATTTGCCCATTTCTGCTGATGAATTATTATCTCAGCACTTGCTAATTACTGGTGTTACTGGTAGCGGAAAGTCTTCGACTGCGCTAACCATTATAGAAGAACTCAAAAAGAACCAGCAGAATGTTATTGTATTAGATCCAACAGGTGAATTCCGTACAATACCAAATGTACAGCGTATTGTGTTGGGGGATGATGGTTTCTTTGATGTTACTCACTTAATGAGTGATCAAATTGCTCACCTATTAAATATTACAGATGAATCGCTGCTAGCCAATTTACCCGCTGCAATTGAAAGTTTGCAAATACAAAACAATGTTGTAGCAAAACCAGGAATCTATAAAAAGATCAATAGAAGCCAAATTGAACATGATAACCTAGTGGAACAGCTTAAAATTAAGGATAAATACTTTGATTTAAGCTTGCTGGCTAATCAGTTGCAAGAAGAATTTATTACGCCTTATGTTGATGAGCGTGCTGATTTTTCATTATTAGGACAAATTTATGATAAGGAAGCCATTGCCAAAGCATGGTCAAGTCTTGCTCAATTAAAACAAACCTTAAAAAATAAACAAATACGTACTTTATTGTTAAGATCAACGAAACAAGAAATTGTGCACTATGATGTCGATTATTTACTGCGATTGTTTATAACACGTCGGGCGACGAAACAGAGTTTGATCATCGATTTATCTTTGTTTAGTCACGAACAAAAATTAAATCAAGTACTTGTTGAAATTCTGACTCTGCAGATGATGAGCATAGCAAAACTTAATGGACTAAGCTTTCCTGTAACAATCTTTATTGATGAAGCACATCGATACTTGTCTAATGATGGTCATGGCAATTACGGCATCTTTTCGTTAATTCGTGAGGGACGAAAACTAGGATTGGATTTGATGCTGAGTACACAAAGCCCATTAGATGTTCCTGTTGAGTTACTCGGGCAATTTGGTAGCTTTATCGTGCAGCGATTAAACACACGAAATGAAATGAAAAACTTATTAATCATCAAAGAGGACCTAATTGACCAAGTAGCACATTTAGCAACTGGGGAGGCGCTTTTAAAAACAATTGGTCGCCAGGAGTTGAAAAAGGTCAAAGTTGAACTGAGTACAATTAGCCATCAAACCGAAAATATTTCATTTGGTCTATAACTAAACTTAATGTTAGAAAACCTGACACATAATTTGCAAAGGTTATTAATTTCGTTTAGAATAAAAGTATCTTAAGCGGAGGTATTGTGATGAGCGAACGCGAATTGAGACGTAATTTATCAATTTTACCAATTGGTACTGTACGCGAGCTCACGTTATTGACTGATCGTCAGATTAGATACTATGAACAACAGAAATTAATTGCGCCGGGTCGCGGCAAAGGTGGCCAGAGACGTTTTTCATTAAATGATGTTGATCGTTTGCTCGAAATTCGTGATTTCTTGGATGCTGGAGACTCTATCAAGGATATTCAAGAAATTTTTGCCAAGCAACGCCGTAAAGCACAAGAAAAACAAGATTCAGAAGCAGCACTACGCCGTTCACTACAAAAAGAATTCGCCCAACTTGGACGATTCGGGGCTCATTAAGAAAGGACAATCATGGCTCGCAAAACTTTTACCAAAGAAGAAATTAAGCAAATCGTGGCAGACGAAAACGTGGAGTTTATCCGCGTAACATTTACAGACGTCTTGGGCGCTATTAAAAATGTCGAAGTGCCCACGTCACAGTTAGATAAAGTGTTAGATAATGATTTGATGTTTGACGGTTCATCTATCGAAGGATTTGTGCGTATTAATGAATCAGATATGTATCTATATCCTGATTTGTCCACATTCATGATTTTCCCATGGGCGACTGACGGACACGGCGGTAAGGTGGCACGATTAATTGCTGATATTTATACAGCGGATCGTGAACCATTTGCTGGCGACCCTCGTCACGCACTACGTACTGTGTTAACAGAAGCACGTGAAGCTGGATTTACTTCATTTAATGTTGGTACTGAGCCTGAATTCTTTTTGTTCAAGCTTGATGAAAAAGGAAACCCAACCACTGAATTGAATGATAAGGGTGGCTACTTTGATTTGGCACCTTTGGATATGGGTGAAAATGTTCGTCGTGAAATCGTCTTGACATTGGAAAAGATGGGCTTTGAAATCGAAGCAGCTCACCACGAAGTTGCTGAAGGTCAACACGAAGTTGATTTTAAGTATGCATCAGCATTGGAAGCGGCAGATAACATTCAGACATTTAAGCTCGTTGTTAAAACAATTGCGCGTAAGAATGGTTACTTTGCAACATTCATGCCAAAACCAGTTGCTGGCATTAATGGTTCAGGTATGCACACAAACATGTCTTTGTTTACTAAAGAAGGCAATGCATTTGAAGATGTTTCTGATGAAATGGGACTTTCAAAAGCAGCTTATAACTTCTTGGGTGGTGTTTTGGAACACGCTACAGCCTTTACAGCTTTGGCAAACCCAACTGTTAACTCATATAAGCGTTTGACGCCTGGCTTTGAAGCACCAGTTTATGTTGCTTGGTCAGCTTCAAACCGTTCACCAATGGTACGTGTTCCAGCATCACGTGGGCAATCAACACGTTTGGAACTGCGTTCAGTAGATCCAACGGCCAACCCTTACACATCTCTTGCAGCAATTCTTGCTTCAGGATTAGATGGTATTAAGCGTGAGTTGGAACCATTGGCTTCAGTTGATAAAAACATTTATTTGATGGATGAAATTGAACGTGAGCGTGCCGGTATTACAGATTTGCCAGACACATTGTTGGCGGCAGTTCGTGAACTTGCAGCTGATGACGTTGTCCGTGCAGCGATTGGTGAACATATTGCTGACAAATTTATTGAAGCAAAGAAGATTGAATATACATCATATCGTCAGTATGTTTCTCAATGGGAAACAGATTCATATTTAGAAAAGTATTAATTTCGTAGAAGCAGAAATGCTTCTTTTTTATTGCTCAAAATTTTAGACGAACGTTCAGTTTTAATGTTTTTGTAAACGCATACATCGCTAACGTTCGGATAAAAACAAATAAATGTCAAAAACGTTCGTTATATACGAACTCTTTTTTAATTATTGTGAATTTTCTTATTTTAAAACGAACACAAATGTATAAAAATCTGTTAAATTGTAATTGTAAACGAACGATAACCTTGCAAATCACAAAAATTGTACACATTGGAGAAAAATATGCCTCAAGTTGCAGTTGTCATGGGATCAACTAGTGATTGGTCCAGCATGAAAAAAACGACAGAAATTTTGGATATATTAGGTGTTACTTACGAAAAACACGTCATTTCAGCGCATCGCATGCCTCAAGAATTACAAGCATTTGGCACACAAGCAAGAGACAATAAGCTTCAAGTAATTATTGCTGGTGCCGGCGGCGCGGCTCATTTGCCTGGTATGCTGGCAGCTAATACAACGCTACCAGTCATCGGCGTGCCGATGCAATCACGGGCACTAAATGGACTGGATTCTTTACTCTCTATTGTTCAAATGCCCGCAGGGGTCCCCGTTGCTACAGTTGCAATAGGTGATGCAGGTGCAAAAAATGCGGCAATTCTAGCTGCACAAATTATTGCTTTAAATGATAATGACGTATTGCAGGCCTTGAATGAATATCGAGAACGCCAAACAAAGACTTCTATTGAAAGCGAGGCAGAATTGATATGACAGGAGTAATTTTACCGCCGGCAACGATTGGTATTATTGGCGGTGGCCAACTTGGTCAAATGATGGCTCTTTCTGCAAAAGAAATGGGGTACCGTGTTGGAATTTTGGATCCCACGAAAGGCTCTCCAGCGGGGCAAGTATCAGATTTTCAGATAGTTGCTGATTATGATGATGTCGAAGCATTAAATGAATTATCACGACGAAGTGAAGTGTTAACATATGAATTTGAAAATGTTGATCGAGATGCATTGAATGAGCAAAGCGATGCAGAATTGCCGCAAGGTACAGAACTACTAAGAATTACAAGCGATCGCATTACTGAAAAAAAGTTTATTCGGGATGATGCTAAAGTACCAGTCACAAATTTCATTGAAGTAAATTCACCCGAAGATTTACGAAAGGTAACTTTACCAGCTATCTTAAAAACAGTGAGTGGAGGATATGATGGCCATGGTCAGTGGTCAATTAATACAGTGCAAGATATTGTTAATCTTGAAAAAGATTTTCCAGATACGCAATTAATTTTAGAACAAGTTGTGAATTTTAAACAAGAGCTAAGTATTATGGTTTCACGTTCCCAAGATGGGCAAATTGTGACCTGGCCGATTGTCGAAAATGTTCATGAAAATCACATTTTAAAAACGACAACAGCACCTGCCGACATCTCATTGACACTCAAGAATAAAATTGAAGCAATTGCTGAGAATATCGCTGAGTCACTTAAATTGCGTGGCGTACTTGGTATTGAGTTATTTGTCGCTGACGAGGAAGTATGGGTTAACGAATTAGCACCGCGACCACATAATTCTGGACATTATAGTATTGAAGCGACAAATGTATCACAGTTTGAAGGACATATTAGAAGTATTGTCGGTCTACCTATACCAAAAATTGAGTTGCAAAGCCCTGCTACAATGTTGAATTTGTTGGGCGATGAGTTAACACAAGCTAGAGAAGATTTAATTCATCATCCTGAGTGGCATTTTCACGATTATGGTAAATTGGCTGTTAAACCTAATCGTAAAATGGGTCATATTACGGTACTAGGAACAGAAAATGGTCGAAAATTAAAAGAATGGGGTGACTTGCATGAGCAGCGCAACTGAATACGAAGACAAAACAGTGACTCGCGGAGAACTGAAATATCAAGGTAAGGCGAAACAAGTTTATTTCACAGATAATCCTACAATTTTGTGGGTTCATTATATGGATCAAGCAACAGCTTTAAATGGTAAGGTACATGAAAATATACCAGAAAAAGGCCAATTGAATAGTGCAATTTCGCATATATTATTTGAACATTTAACACGTCAGGGCATTGAAAATCATTATCTTTCTTCGGTTTCTGAAACAGACGAACTGGACTTAGCCCTTGATATTTTGCCCATTGAAGTGGTTACGCGAAACTACGCATCAGGGCATTTTGTAAGTAAATTTAACGCAACGCCAATGCAAAAATTAACACCAGTTGTTCAAGAATTTTACTATAAATCAGACGAGCTGGATGATCCCTTCATGAATGATTCTCAAATTTTAGCTCTTGGTTTTGCCACATTATCTGAACTCACAAAATTACGTGCATATGCCCAAGAAGTTAATCAAGCGCTCACAGAAATATTTGATGAAATTAATATTAACTTAGTCGACTTTAAATTAGAATATGGTCGTGATAGTGAGGGAAAGTTAATCTTGGCTGATGAATTGTCACCAGATAATATGCGTTTGGTCGACCAAAAAACAGGTAAGTCACTTGATAAAGATGTATTTCGAAAACATGCTGGTGATGTTACTGTTGGTTATCGTGATGTTCTATCACGTTTAGAAAATTTGGAGAAATAATATGTACTTAGCAAAAATATATGTCACATACAAGCCATCAATCCTTGATCCACAAGGTGAAGTGATTAAAGCTGCGTTAAATCGTATGGATTATAGCGGAATCGAGCAAGTATCACAAGGAAAATATTTTGAAATTAAGCTGAAAGCGACCGATGTTGATGCTGCTACTTCAGAAGTTGAAAGTTTCACTGATGCCCTATTAATCAATCAAAATACCGAAACCTACCGCTTTGATTTATCTTTGGTAGATGAGGACGAGGTACTATCATGAAAGCTGCGGTTATTAGTTTTCCAGGATCAAATTGTGATTTTGACATGTTACATGCATTGCAAGAATTTGGTGTTGACGCAGAAATTGTTTCTGCAAAACATAATAATTTGAAAGAATATGATGCAATCTTTTTACCAGGGGGTTTTTCATACGGAGATTATTTGCGTACAGGAGCGATTGCCCGTTTTTCACCAATCATGAGTGCTGTGACACAGGCGGCTAATGATGGCAAGCTTATTGTTGGCATTTGTAATGGATTTCAAATTTTGACAGAAGCTGGTTTGCTACCTGGACAACTATTAACAAATAAAAAACCAGGATTTATTTGCGATGAAATAGCACTTTCAATTGCAAATCCAAACACTGCTTATACAAATGCTTATGATTCTGAAGAAATAATTAATATTCCTGTGGCACATGCAGAAGGAAATTATTATGCCGATGCAGAAACATTGACGAAACTTGAAGAGGATAATCTGATTGTTTTCCGATATGTGGATAATCCCAATGGATCAGCACATGATATAGCGGGGATTATGAATGAAAATGGTAACGTCTTTGGTATGATGCCACACCCAGAGCGTGCAGTTGAAGCAGTGACTGGTAACGAAGATGGTAAGAACTTTTTCAAAAGTATTTTGAGCGGCATTCTAGCAGGAGCCTAATATAATGACAACAAATGAATTATCACCCGAAGAAGTACGTGACAGTAAAATTTATATAGAGTGGGGGCTTACAGAACAAGAATATGATTTGATTGTTAAGGAGTTAAAGCGTCTACCTAATTTTACTGAAACAGGCATTTTTTCAGGAATGTGGTCGGAACACGTTTCTTATAAGAAATCAAAGCCAATTTTGCGCAAATTCTGGTCATCCAACGAACGTGTTTTACAGGGACCAGGTGAAGGTGCTGGAATTTTAGACATTGGTGACAATCAAGCAGTTGTTTTTAAGGCTGAAAGTCATAATCATCCTTCATTTGTTGAACCGTATGAGGGGGCAGCAACCGGAGTTGGCGGTATCTTACGTGATATTTTTTCAATGGGTGCCCAACCTATTGCTGTACTGGATTCGCTACGTTTTGGTGAATTGGACAATGCGCATACAAAACATATTGTTGACGGTGTCATAGCAGGAATTGCGGGATACGGTAATGCGATTGGTATTCCCACAGTGGGAGGCGAAATTGGTTTCGATGGCGTTTACGCTGGCAATCCATTGGTAAATGTTATGGCTGTTGGCTTGATGGACCAAAATGCTATGCAAGTTGGACAAGCTAAAGGCATAGGAAATTCAATTATCTATGTTGGTGCTAAAACTGGTCGTGATGGTATTAATGGCGCTTCATTTGCCTCTGCTGAGTTTTCAAGTGCAGAAAAATCTGATCGTTCGGCTGTTCAAGTTGGCGATCCATTCTTGGAAAAGTTGGTGATGGACGCAACGCTCCAAGCAATTCGTGAACATTCTGATATTATTGTTGGCATTCAAGATATGGGTGCAGCTGGACTCCTATCTTCGAGTTCTGAAATGGCTGCTAAAGCAGGCATGGGTATTCACTTGAACTTGGATATGGTCCCTCAACGTGAAACAGGAATGACGCCATATGAACTAATGTTGTCAGAGTCGCAAGAACGCATGGTGCTGGTTGTTAAAAAGGGTGAAGAACAAGCTATTATTGATTTGTTCCAATCGGCTGATTTAGATGCTGTAATCATTGGTCAAGTTACCGATGATGGTCGTTATCGATTAAACTTCAAAAATGAAGTTGTTGCAGATGTGCCTGTTGATTTCTTAACGCATGCGCCAAAGCAAGACTTACCAATGATTGAACCGGCAAGATTGGCGAACTTTACAGATGAACAATTTGAGCCAGACATGGGTAACGTCAAAGAAACAATATTAACATTACTCGCACAACCAACAATTGCTTCTAAAGCATCGTTGTTCCGACACTTTGATTCTCAAGTGCGCGCTGATACGGCTATTAAGCCTGGTGGAGATGCGGCGTTGATTCGTATTCGTGATACGCAAAAGGCATTAGCGATGACAACAGATGTCAATGCTCGTTATTTATATCTCAATCCACGTGTGGGTGCCAAAATGGCAGTTGCTGAAGCGGCTAGAAATATTGTATCCACAGGGGCAAAGCCAATTGGCATCACAGATGGCTTGAACTTTGGTTCACCGGATAATCCAGAAGTTTATTATGAGTTGGATCAAGCTGTTGCTGGGATTAATGACGTGGCTAAACAGCTTGACACACCAATTATTTCTGGAAACGTGTCTCTTTACAACGAAACAGATGGGCAAGCAATTTATCCCACACCAATGATTGGCATGGTTGGTTTGCTTGAAGATATCACAAAAGCAACACGAACGGCATTTCAAAAAGCAGGCGATAACATTTATCTTGTAGGGCGAACGAAAGATAGCTTTAACGGTTCAGAAATTCAAAAGATGCAAACAGGACATATTGCCGGTCAATTATTTGATTTTAATGATGAGGACGAGTTAGCAGCGCAACAGGTCATTCTAGATGTCACTGATCAACGTCTGCTTAATAGTGCGCATGATTTATCTGAAGGTGGATTAATCGTTGGTCTTCTTGAGAGCGCCTTTGCTGGAAATCTTGGTTTTGATATCTCGGTAGACTTAGCCGATAAGTATTTATTTTCGGAAACACCAAGTCGTTTTGTAGTCAGTGTGTCACCTGAAAATAGGACAACATTTGAATCACTAGCCGGTGACCGAGTAATAAAATTAGGTGTGGTTACAGCAGATGATACGATTAATATTACAACGACAACAAGCGATATTCAATTGTCATTAAGCGAAACGAAGAAAATCTACCAGGAGAGTATCGCATGGAAACTAAACGCGGAGTAACGATGATGAACGAACAAAAAAATGAAACATCACGTCTTAATGTGCGTAGTTTGAATGAAGAATGTGGCATTTTTGGCGTCTGGGGTCGATCCGATGCGGCGCAATTAACATACTATGGACTACATGCATTACAACATCGTGGTCAAGAGGGTGCTGGTATTGTTGCTAACAATAATGGTCATTTGTGGCAAGAACGTGGTTTAGGTCTACTGAGTGATGTTTTTCGAGATACATCTCGCATTGAAGCATTAGCTGGGAAAAGTGCTATTGGTCATGTGCGTTATGCCACAGCTGGATCTAATGGGTTAGAAAATATCCAACCTTTGATGGTGAATTTTCATGACATGCAAATCTCATTAGCGCACAATGGTAATTTGACAAATGCCCTTACATTACGTGAAAATTTGGAAGAAGAAGGGGCCATTTTTCAATCATCTTCTGATTCTGAAATTTTATTGCATTTAATTCGCCGATCTAAAGCAGACAAATTTATTGATAAACTAAAAGAAGCTTTAAACATTGTACATGGTGGATTTGCGTTCTTGCTATTGACGCCACATGGAATGTTTGCTGCGTTGGATCCACACGCGTTTCGACCTTTTGTCATTGGTCAAATGCCGGATGGCCACTACATTGTTACATCTGAAACAGCTGCTATTGAAGTTGTTGGTGCCAAGTTCGTACGCGATGTACAACCTGGCGAACTAATCGCGATCGACGACAATGGTTTAACCATCGATACATATACTGATAAAACCACTTTAAATATTGACTCGATGGAATATATCTATTTTGCTCGCCCTGATTCAATGATTTATGGTGTGAATGTACACAAGGCACGTAAGCGGATGGGGGCAGCTTTAGCAGCAGAACAGCCGGTTCCGGAAGCAGACATTGTTGTTGGCATTCCGAACTCTAGTTTGAGTGCAGCCGCTGGGTTTGCTGAAGCCAGTGGTTTACCAAATGAGATGGGGTTAGTAAAAAATCAATACATTGCGCGTACATTTATTGAACCAACACAAGATAAAAGAGAACGAGCCGTTCGTATGAAATTAAGCGCTGTCCGTGACGTTGTTGTTGATAAAAATGTCGTTTTGATAGATGACTCAATTGTTCGTGGAACAACCTCTATGTTTATCGTGCGAATGCTGAAAGAAGCTGGTGCTAAATCAGTTCATGTAAGAATTGCGAGTCCTATATTTAAATTTCCGTCATTTTATGGTATTGATATGCAAACAACAGAAGAACTGATGGGCGCAAATCATTCATTGCTTGAAATGACAAAAATGATTGAAGCTGATTCACTTGGATTTTTGTCAGTTGATGCACTGGTTAAGGCAATTGACTTACCATATGATGGAGAAGGAACTGGGCTAACGACCGCTTACTTTGATGGGCATTATCCAAGTCCAATTTATGATTATAAAGCCAGTTTAGACCGATTTGTTCGTTCTGGAGAAGTTGATTTCGTTCCTGAACCAGTAACCACTTATCATCCCCGTCAAGTGGCTTCATTGCGACATCAGGAGCTTTTGTCAGATGGCACTATCCATTTAGATTCACAAACAATTCAGGGGGTGGAAATATGAGTGAGAAAAATGCGTATCAGAAAGCTGGCGTCGATATCAAGGCTGGAGAACGTGCTGTTGATTTAATGAAAGATGCAGTTGCAGATACATATAATGACCAAGTGCTTGACGGTATTGGTGGTTTTGGCGCTGCATTTGCTTTAGGAAAAGGATACACTGATCCGGTTTTGATTTCAGGCGCTGATGGGGTAGGAACAAAACTACTGTTGGCTATCGCTGCGGATAAACATGATACAATTGGACAAGATTTAGTAGCGATGGTGGCTAATGATATCTTAGCTCAGGGCGCAAAGCCAGCTTTCTTACTGGATTATTTAGCTGTGGACAAGATGAGACCAGAAGTTGTTGCTGAAATTGTCACTGGCATTGCCAAAGCCGCCAAAGCATCAAATATGTCTCTAATTGGTGGTGAAAGTGCTGAACTACCAGGATTGTACGCGGAAAAACATTATGACTTAGCAGCTTTTGCTGTTGGTATTGCAGAGCGGCAACAATTATTGTCTGCAAAAAATGTCTCTGAAGGAGATGTTTTGATTGGTTTGCCATCTTCTGGAATTCACTCTAACGGCTATTCGCTAGTACGTCAGGTTTTTGGTGTTCAGTCGGATGACGACTTTAATCAATTATCTCCTGAGACAAAGGCAACCTTACTGACTCCAACAGCTTTATATGCTCAATCTGTTTGGCCGGTTGTTGCAGCCAACCTTGTGCAGTCCATGGCGCATATTACTGGTGGAGGAATCATAGAGAACTTACCTCGAGCATTGCCCGATAATGTTTCTGCTGAAATAAGCTGGGGTTCATGGCCAATTTTGCCTATTTTCCACGAACTACAAGCTAAAGGACATTTATCTTTAGAAGATATGCTATTGACGTTCAATAATGGATTAGGTATGATTCTGATTGTAAAGCCACAACAATTAGCAGATGCAATGACCTTATTAACTCATCAAAATCAAACAGCCTACGTGCTTGGTAAAATAACGCCTGCTCAGAACGATCGAGTTGTCTTTACAGGTAATGAACCATGGTGAGAAAAGTAAAGTTAGCAGTTTTTGCGTCTGGTACGGGGACCAACTTTCAAGCATTAAATGATGCTATTTTACAACGAAATCTGAATGCTGAAATCGTACGTTTGATTGTTGATAAATCAACTGCTGGTGCCCTGAATTTAGCAAAATTATTCGGTATTCCTGCTACAGCAATCAAATATTCTAATTATGAAACGAAGATCGAAGCGGAACAGGTCATTATTAATCAACTTAAAACAGATCAAGTTGATGGTATTTTATTGGCTGGTTATATGCGTATTTTGACGCCAAAGTTAATCGATGCCTATTCAGGGAAGATTATTAACCTCCATCCGGCCATGCTGCCTAAATTCCCGGGACGACACAGCATCCTAGATGCCTTTGAAGCCGGTGTTTCAGAGACCGGTGTAACCGTTCATTTTGTGGATAATGGCATTGATACCGGTGAGATAATTGCTCAAGAAGCTGTCCCAATTTTGGTGAATGATACCATTGATTTACTTGAGACACGTATTCATAATGTTGAACATGTGCTGTATCCCAACACACTTGCAAAGTTAATAGATGAAGGAGTATTTTTAAAATGACACGAGCATTACTTAGCGTTTCTGATAAAAGTGGTTTAATCCCTTTTGCCAAAAATTTAGTTGAATTAGGTTATGAATTGGTATCTACTGGCGGTACTCATAAAGTGTTGGTCGATGCCGGTTTAGATGTTATTTCAATTGATGAAGTAACTGATTTTCCAGAAATGTTGGATGGCCGTGTAAAAACTTTACATCCTCGTGTCCATGCTGGTTTACTTGCTCGTCGTGACTTACCAGAGCACATGGCTAAATTAGCAGAATTTGATATCACACCGATTGATATGGTAGTTGTTAATTTATATCCCTTCAAATCAACCATCCAAAAAGAAGGTGTTACTGAGGCGGAAGCAATTGAAAACATTGATATTGGTGGACCCTCAATGTTACGTTCTGCAGCTAAAAATTTTGCATCAGTTTTGCCAATTGTGGATCCAAAAGATTATGATGTTGTTGTCAATAAGCTAAAAGCTGGTGAAGTGGATCGTGAATATCGTAAGTCATTAGCCGCAAAAGTGTTTCAACATACTGCCAGTTATGATGCCTTGATTGCCAATTATTTGACGGAAACATCATTTCCTGAAAATCTAACATTAGCTTACGAAAAATTTGATGATATGCGTTACGGGGAAAATCCACATCAACCAGCTGCTGCCTATAAGACAGCCTTACCTGAAGCCTATTCGGTTCTGAATGCTGATATTTTACACGGCAAAAAATTGTCATATAACAATATTCGTGACGCTGATGCAGCCCTTAGAATAATTGCTGAATATGAAGAAACGACAGTTGTTACAGTTAAGCACATGAATCCAGCTGGAATAGGGCAGGGACAAACTTTGGAAGCTGCTTGGGATCAAGCCTTTGCTGCTGACGATATTTCAATTTTTGGTGGTATTGTAGCGCTTAATCGTGAAGTTGACGCAGCAACTGCCGAAAAGATGCATGATATTTTCCTTGAAATTATTATTGCACCAAGCTTCACACCGGAAGCATATGAAATTTTAGCAGCTAAAAAAAATCTTCGTTTGCTGACATTACCATTTACAACAAGTATTCCACAAAAATTGGAAGTCACTTCCGTATTAGGTGGGGTGGTTGTACAAGAGCGTGATTTGGTTGGTGAGTCTGAAAATAATTTTACCGTGGTTTCAAAAGCACAGCCTACTAAAGAACAGTTACAGGCAATGGTTTTTGCTCAAAAAGTAGTGAAACATGTGAAGTCAAATGCTATTGTTGTCGCTCGTAATGGTCAAACATTAGGCATCGGTGCAGGACAGCCGAATCGTATTGATTCAGTTGTTTACTCAATCCAAAAGGCAGAAAAAAAGCCAGGGTTTGATGAAGCAGTATTAGCTTCAGATGCATTTTTCCCAATGGATGATTCTGTTCAATATGCAGCAGAACATGGTATTAAAGCGATTGTTGAGCCTGGTGGATCTATAAAAGACAAGGATTCGATTGCCAAGGCTGATGAATTGGGCGTTGTCTTAATCTTCAGTGGAACACGTCACTTTAAACATTAAAATACTGACAAAAAGCGCTGTTTAGAGCGCTTTTTTAGTTGAATCACATTATTTTTTTAGGTATACTTATCTATACGAACAAATATTCGCTTAGGAGATTATATGAAATTTATTCATGCAGGTGATGTGCATCTTGGCAATCCTTTTTCTGGTCTGGATAAACAGTTGCCATTTACTCTAAAAAAAACAGTTCAAACAGCAACAATTAAGGCATTTGAGCAATTAATTGATGATGCTATTTCTGCTGAGGTCGATTTTGTCTTATTCCCAGGAGATTTATATAATTCAGCGGAGAATAGTCCATTTATTCAAGAAGTAGTGAGCAAACAATTCAAACGACTTTCAGATGTGAACATTGATGTTTTTTTAAGTTTTGGGAATCATGACTTTGAAGCAGATACGAGAAATCATCTGCCCTGGCCAAACAATATCCACGTTTTTCATCAAGAAGTAGAAACAAAAATTAAAATACTTCATTCTGGAGAAAAAGTTGCGCTGACGGGCTTTAGTTACCAAACCCAACGTCAAACTGAAAAAATCATTGATGATTTTCCTAGCAAGGGAGATACTGACTATCAAATAGGCTTGTATCATGGTGCACTTGGTGTGGCTGGTGATCCTTATGCTCCTTTTTCCTTGAGTGATATGTTGCAAAAGAACTATGATTATTGGGCTTTGGGTCACATTCATATACGTCAGACGCTAAATGAGCAGCCGTTTATTGGTTATTCTGGTGTTTTACAGGGCTTAAATCGTAAAGAAACCGGGGACAAAGGCTATTACTTGGTTCACTCTGAGAATCAACGTTTAATTCCAGAATTTAAAAATATTGCACCAATTAATTGGAATAGTACGACGATTTCGTCAATGACAGATGAGACTGACCTAATTGATCAAATTATCAGTCTCAAAAATGACAAAATAACTTTTTGGTCAATCACTATAACTGCTCAGATTGATGCAACCATTATTGAAAGAATTAATAGCGGTGTGACATTAGACAAAATACGTGATCAATTACCAACTAACATGTGGGTCGTTCGTTTAAGTGTTGCTAATGCTGGACAATTATCATTAGTTTCTGACAATATTGATCAACAATACTGGACAGGGGCGCTTGACAAGGTTTTTGAAGAGTCTAACATAACTGATTACTTGCCAAGTCAAGTTCCTGTATTTATTCGTGAGCATTTCATGAGTGATGATGGTCAGGAAGAACTTCAAAATGCTATGGAACAATTAATCGCAGAAAGGCGACAAAACAATGAAGATTAAACGCTTAGAAATTAGCGGATTTGGCCGTTGGTCGCAAGAAGCTTTTGATTTATCGGATGGTTTGCAGGTTATTTTCGGACAAAATGAGTCGGGAAAAACAACCCTAAGAGCATTTATTGTAGGTGTCTTGTTTGGCTTTCCAACGAAAAAAAATGGTCATAATGTTTACGATCCAAAGGACGGAAGCCAATACGGTGGTAGCCTAATTTTAGAAACCGATGAGGGTGATGTCAAAATTACGCGTTTGAATCGTACCAAAACAACTTTGACAATTACACGCTTAATTAATCAAACGGAAATTATTGATCCAGAAAAGTGGTTGAAACAAAAATTATCGCCACTTACAAGAGAAGCATTTGACGATATTTTTAATTTTAACCAAGAAGACCTAACCCGAATATCTCAAATCAAATCAGTGGATTTTCAAAAGTTGCTGCTAAATATTGGTGCTGTAGGGAGCACCGGTTGGTTAGATGTCATGGCTGAATTTGATAAGTCTGCTGATAAACTATTTGCTCCGCGGGCAAATAAAAGGCCTTTAAATATTGCCATTAAAGAATATGAAAATGCAACGGAAGAATTACATCAAAAAAGTGCTGAATTAGATGACTTTATGTTGGCAGAACAAGCACTAACTGATTTAGAAAGTGAGCAACATGAGCAAGAAGAAAAAATTCTTACTGCTAGTCAACAACTACAAGAAACACAACAGTTAGTACAACAATACCAATTGTTTGAATCAGCTAAAAAAATAGAAATCGAAAATGTACCCTCTGTTGATGAAAAGCAGGTCGTGCAAGCACGACGATTACAAATTGAAATTGACTCTTTGAATGATAATATTTTGCGGCATAATGAAGCGTTAAAAAATATTGAAGTGCCTCATGAAGTGAGTGATGACAACACCGACCAAATGGTTTTGACAAAAGCACACGTAGCGCAACGAAATTTAGCAGTGAATACTGAGAAGCGAACTAATTTGCTAAAGCAGAAGGAACAAATTGAAGCTCAGTTTGAGGGGGATGTGCCGAAAGGATTAACAGACAGTGAATTGCAAAGTTTATCCTCTTCAAATGTGTATTTGCTGTCAACTGGTGCGTTAATTTTAATCTTATTCGTTAGTATTTTTATAATGCACTGGCCTGCCCTGTGGATGGTTATTTTGTCACTAATTGTAACCGCAGGTCTCTTCTATAAGCGACAGAAGAAAAATCAAATACGCCAAATGATTCAAAAGGCTTACAGCCCCCTTAATATACAAAACATTAAGAAGATACAGCCTGAGGTGGATCAATATGAACAACAAAAAATGGATATTCAAAGCTTAAATGAACAAATTGAAGGCCAATATGACAGTCTTATTCAAATGATACAGCCAATTGCATTGAAGCTTGATATTCAGATTCTTTCAGATTCGTTAGAATTAACCATTGCGCAATTAATAAGTGTTCAACAACAAGAAAGTCTTTCAGAGCAAAGTAAGCGAAGTATGTATGTGCAACAGCAAAATCAAATTGTCACTGAAATACAACAACAACAGGAAAAGTTGTCTGAGAAGTTGAACGAACAGAAAACAATTTTTAAAGAATATCATGTCACAGATTTGCACGAACTGCAAAACACATTAGATCAATATAATAAAAATGAACAATTAAAGCAGCGCTATCAAGATATCATGAACCAAATTGATGAAAGTACGAGCCAAGAACTGTTAAAGTATGATGATGAAACTCAACTGCTTGAACAGAAGGAAAAACAACAAAAACACTTAACGATACTACAAAAACATGCCTTTGAATTGCAGAGCGACATTGCACATTATAAAGCTCAGCAAGAGCAAAGAACTAGTAACGATCAGTTCATGATGTTACAACAAGATCTTGCTAACCAAAAAACAGAACTGACACAACAATTTGGCGAATATTTAGCAAAAAAAATGAGCGTAAAATGGATAAATCAAGCCTTGCAAGATGCATCTCAAAATCGCTTTCCAAAGATGCAGCAGTTAGCAACGGACTATTTTCAAAAACTGACAGCCGGTCGATATGTAAACATTCAATTCGATAAAAATACGTTGCAGGTCGTGAGAAATGATCGACAAAAGTTTAGTGTAGTAGAATTATCTACCGGGACGCAAGAACAACTATATGTGGCTTTTCGTTTAGCGTTAAGCCAAGTTATTAAGGATATTATTAATATGCCTATTCTAGTAGATGATGGCTTTGTTAATTTTGATTTAAGTCGCAAACAAAATGTTATAGCATTATTAACTGATATTGGACGGAATCAGCAAGTTATCTATTGGACAGCTGCTATTCATAACGAACACTTCGACAAAGTGATAGAATTATAACTAATTAAGCTGGTAAGGGGCCATGAGATGAACAAATTATTAGCAGAGTATCAAGATACAGAGCATATTGATAATTTTGCATTAATCAAAGCTGCAGAGGTACGTTTAACGAAAACAGGGAAAACTTATATCAGTATACTGTTTTCGGATCGCTCAGGAGATCTGCCTGGTAATCTTTGGGATGCTACTGATGAACAAATTAAGACTTTGATTCCTGGGAAAGTTGTTAGCTTACAAGGCGTTAGGGGATCATATCGTGATCAGCCTCAGATACAAATTACTCACGTCAGACTAACTGAAGCTGGGGAACCTGATAGTCCTTCAGATTTTATGACTCATGCGCCAGTTAAAGAAGCCGAAATGAGCGAAGAACTTAGTGATTTTATCTTGTCAATTGCTAACCCTACCTGGAATCGATTAGTTAGAAAGTTATTTACGCAATATAATGATTTGTTTTTAAAATATCCTGCCGCAAAGATGAATCATCACGCATTTGGAGGCGGACTGGCTTTTCACTCTTTGTCGATTGCTAAACTAGCAAAAAATCTTGTTTTACAATATCCGCAACTTAATCAGGATTTGCTGATTTCTGGTGCCTTGCTGCATGACTTGGGGAAAGTGATCGAACTTTCTGGACCAATTGCTACACAATATACATTGGCAGGAAACTTAATTGGCCATATTACGTTAATTGGTGAGCAAATCGTTTTGGCAGCAAATGAGTTACATTTTGATTTGCAGAGTGAAGAAATGATTATTTTACGTCATGTGGTTCTAGCACATCATGGTTTGCTAGAGTTTGGATCGCCCGTTCGTCCGGCACTAATGGAAGCAGAAGTTCTCCATCAACTTGATGAGCTGGATGCGGGGATTCAAATGATGACGGGGGCTTTAGAAAAAACAAATTCAGGATCATTTTCCGATAAAGTATTTGGCTTAGACAATCGGAAGTTTTACAAAACAGAAGAGGATTTTTAACTGAAAAATTAGTAGCGTACCCCACTATAAACGTTTGAATAAGAAAAAAGCAAAGGCACAAAATCCAATTTGGATAATCAACACTGTGCTGACAAATGCAAGTAAGTGAACATCATTCAGACGAAATGACACATAAATTAGTAATAATAAAACTGAAAAAATGATGATATAAAACCCTGGCATAAATTTCTCCTTATTTATTGTGATCCTATTTTAAATTATTATAAGGTGCAATAGTTATATGAATTTTAAATGATCATAAGACGTCTATCACTTGAGTTTTAATTGTCTATTTAGTAATGAATTTAAGTTAAAGTATAGTACTCAAATACTAATGTTATATTTTTGAACGTCTCTCATATCAGTGCTACAATAAATGAAATATAAATATTTGTAATTTGACGAGAAGGAAGAAACTCATGACTATTAAAAACCCGTTAGTAATTGTATCTTTTGATGCTATGGGTGCTGAAGATATTGCAGAGCACATTGATTTGATGCCTAATGTTGCTGCTTTAATCGCTCGGGGAACCCATGTAAAAAAAGTTGAAGGCATTTATCCAACGCTAACTTATCCTTCACATACAACTATTATGACTGGTGTTTATCCCGCCAAGCATGGTATTGTAAACAATACAAAAATCCAGCCGGAGTTAGGGGATTCACCAGACTGGTTTTGGTACGCGCGGGACATCAAGACACCAACTTTATTTGATTTGGCACACAACAAGGGATTAAAAACAGCCGCTTTTTTATGGCCGGTTTCAGCCAAAGCGCCAATTACATGGAATATCGCTGAAATTTTTCCTAACCGAATTTGGACCAACCAATATTTTGTGTCGTTTCATGCTAGTTCACCCTATTTTTTATTTGATATGAATAGAAAATTTGGTAAGTTTCGAAAAGGAATTGCACAACCACAGTTAGACCAATTTATTACAAAAGCCGCAGCAGACACAATTAAACACAAGAAGCCAGATATGACAGCTATTCATCTAGTTGATATGGATTCGCATCGGCACAAATATGGGGTGCGTTCTAAGCAAGCTTATGAGGCTTTAAAAAGATTAGATGGCAACCTTGGTGATATTATTCAAGCGACGAAAGATGCAGGTGCTTTTGAGCAAACCAATTTCGTTGTTTTAGGTGATCATTTTCAAATTGACGTTGCAAATATGATCCATTTAAACAAGTTATTTGCCATTAATGATTGGCTCACTGTAACTGACAAAGGGCTGATTGCAAATGATTGGCGAGTGTTAGCCAAAACAACTGATGGGTCTACGTATATTTATATAAAAGATCTTTCATTAGTGGATGAGGTGCGTGCTGTTGTACAGCAAGTACCTGGTATCGAAATGATTTATACTTCTGCAGATATTATCAAGTGGCACATTGATCCAGAAGCCACTTTTATTGTTGAAGCGCAAAACGGTTTTTTCTTTACAGATGAAGTTGATCGGCCAGTAGTTGTGGAACCCACAGATGAGAAGGAATTAGGTCAAAGCGATCGCTATAAAGCAGTACATGGATTCAGACCGGATAAAGTAGGCTATCAGACTACCCTTGTGATGGCCGGACCAGATATTGCGCATGGCACAATTGAAGAAGCGAGCTTAGTAGATGAAGCGCCCACTATGGCACAATTACTTGATGTGGAATTCGAAAACGTCTTAGACGGTATATCGCTCACCAAAGCGTTTAAATGAAAATATCTTTTTTGGAGATTGATTGTGGATAAAAAAATGGATAAAAGCGAGTTAAAAGTTACAACGCGCTACAAGACAGTGTTAAAAAGTCTGGACAACACATGGCGTATTCTTGATGAAGGTAGGGTAGCTGTACTAAAAGAGGTGTTGATGTGGTTAGGGCATCCTGACAAATCGTTAAAAATTATCCATATTGCTGGGACTAATGGTAAAGGGTCAACAGGCACAATGTTGGGATCAATTTTAAAGGCCAATGGATACACCTATGGTCATTTTTCAAGTCCTTCTATCATGGACGATCGTGAACAAATTCGTATTAATGGGGAAATGATATCCAAAAGTGATTTTTTAAAATATTATGATCAATTAGTCGTTCTTTTTAAACACCACAATGTGCCACTTTATTATTTATCTTATTTTGAGTATTTTACGATTATTTCATTGCTGGCATTTGTTGACAAAAAAGTGAATTTGGTTATTTTTGAAACGGGGTTAGGTGGCCTTTGGGATGCCACTAATGCGATTGAGCCACCAATGTTAACTGTTTTTACTAAAATTAGCATTGACCATCAAAATTTGTTGGGACATAATATCGCCGAAATTGCTGAAAACAAGGCCGCTATTATCAAACCGGGTACATGGGTAATCGACTATCCGGGACAAGATATTGAAGCCAAAAAGGTATTAAAAGCGCGAACAGAAAAAGTTGGCGCACGTTGGTTCGAACATAAGCGAGATGAAATCATTATAGCTAATACCTCACCATCTGGCCTTGATTTGATTATTAATGGCAAGAGCGGTTATTTCTTAAGTATGGCTGGTGCTTTTCAGGTTCATAATTTCAGTATCGTATTGAAAACGAAAGCGGCATTGATCGAAAAAGGATATCAATTTGATACCGAAAAGACTCGTAATGGCATTGCTAATGTAAAAATGTTGGGACGGATGAATTATCATGCTGATAAAAACATTTTGTTTGATGCTGCTCATAATGTTGATGGCATTCAGGGATTAGTCTCTGCATTAAATTCTTGGCATTTAAAAATTAAGCCGACTTTGATTCTAGGTGTTCTCAAGGACAAAGATTATCATGAGATGTTGGATGAAATTATACCATTTGTTCAGCGCGTCATTACCGTTACACCGAATAACAAAACACGAGCGTTATCTGCAGACGAATTGGCAACTGATATCTTATCGAACTATCCAAGTATTGAGGTTGAGATTGCTAATGATGCTTCGGCAGCCATCTCACTTGCAATGCGTGTTCGTGAGTCTTCTCAGGCATTGATTGTCGTTACTGGATCATTCTACACTTTAAGTGCGATTCATAGGGAGGGGCGTATTTAGAGCCATTTCAAAAATGATGATGCTTAGTAGCAGATCAAATTGATCATTTATTCACTTTTTTAGGTTGTTAATATTTTGTGAAAATGTCTTTCTCATGTTAAAATGGGAGAGATATTTTTATGAGTATGAAAGTTTATGAGGCAAAATAATGTCAGAATTAAAACCAAATTTTTTCTGGGACGAAGTCATTGAAAAAGTACAAAATAATCACGAGAGCAAACAACCTTTTTTTAGTATGGCACCAATGGAAGCCGTAACTGATACTGTTTTTAGACGTGTTGTCGCCAAAGCAGCGGCACCGGATGTTTATTATACTGAGTTTACCAATGCTAGTTCGATGGTTCATCCTAAAGCTAAGTTTTCTGTTCAGGGTCGCTTAGCAGTCGCTGAAGGCGAACAACAGCCCGTGGCACAGATATGGGGATCAAGACCCAAAGAAATAGCTGGGTCAATAGAGGTTTTAGCAGACATGGGCTATCAGGCTGTTGATATTAATATGGGTTGCCCAGATGGCACAGTGATTAAAAATAGTTCTGGATCTGATTTGATCAGGCATCCTGATTTAGCTGAAGAAATTATTGTTGCCGCTCAAAGCGGTAGTTTGCCGGTTTCAGTAAAAACGCGGCTTGGTTTTTATAAACCAGAAGAATTTAGAGAATGGTTACCAATTATTTTACGGCATCAGGTAGCAGTTCTGACTGTCCATCTACGGTCTCGTAAAGAGATGTCTAAAGCACCAGCTCATTATGAACATATTGATGAAATACTGGCAATGCGTGACGAAATAGCACCCAACACATTAATCCAAATTAATGGTGATATTAAAACTAGAGCACAGGGAATAGCATTAGTCCAAGAACACCCAGGTATTGATGGGATTATGATTGGTCGAGGAATTTTTGAAAATCCGTATGCTTTTGAAAAGGAACCGCGCCAACATACACTAGAAGAATCAATTGCGTTGTTGAATCTACAATTAGACTTATTTGATGAAGTTAGTGAAACGGTAACAACGAAACACTTTGAGGCTTTGAAAAGATACTTTAAAATTTATTTGCGTGGATTCGCCCATGCTTCAGCATTACGTCAAATGTTGATGGATACACATACAACGACTGAGGTTCGAGAAATTTTAACCCGGGAATTAGCCAAGGTCTATGCTGCAGTGGCTGACGATAAGCATATCTACCGTGACAATGCTGCTGCCAGTGCTGATATGGCCTTGTCAGTGAATAAGCAAAAATAAGAAGGCATTTGAAAGTTTGTGCGACTATTGCACAGCTTTTTTAGTATAATGAAATTATGAGATTAACAACTGAAACAATTCAAAATTTATTAGTGGACCATAATCTATTATTAGATGCACCAGACGTTGATATGACGTTTGATTTCTTACACTATGATACCCGAGAAGTACAAAAAAATACTTTATTTGTTATTAAGGGCGCCTTCAAAAGGGCTTACTTGGATAATGTACATGGTATTACAGGATTAATTACAGAAACAAAAATTGATGTTGATTTACCGCAGTGGCAAGTAACGAATGTTCAAAAGGCTTTATCATTGTTATCAATGGCTTTTTTTGACTATCCGCAGGAGCAGCTATGGATTGGTGCTTTTACAGGTACCAAAGGTAAAACGACTGCTGCTTATTTTGCCTATACAATGCTGAAAGAGGCAACTAATAATCATACAGCCTTATTTTCTACAGTTGATCGCATTACTGGTCCGCAAGCATCCGACAAGAAAAAGTCTGATTTAACAACACCTGAGTCATATGAATTGTTTAAAGATATGCGTCAAGTTGTTGATAATGGTATGACTCACCTTGTGATGGAGGTGAGTTCACAAGCATATCTTAAAAATCGTGTTTATGGACTACGCTATGATGTGGGCGCCTTCTTGAATATCTCCCCAGATCATATTGGCCCTAATGAGCACCCAACATTTGAAGATTATTTGGCACACAAGTTGATGTTACTAGATCACTCAGATGAGGTGATTGTCAACGCTGAAACAGACCATTTTGATACTATTTACACCTATGCTAAAAAAACACATCATAAGGTCTACACATACAGCCGTCAAATGTTTACTTCTGAAGAAAGTGCTATTCATGAAAGTAGGTTCACAGTTGTTAAGAGTGAATTCAACGAGATGCTTGGTTCGTATCGTTTAAATGTTCCAGGAGACTTCAATGAGTCAAACGCAATGGCAGCAATGATGTTGGTTTCTTTTGCTGGTGTTAAGCATCAAGCCATGGTAAAAGGATTAGATGAAGTGTTTATTCCCGGCCGGATGCTTAGTTTGCCAATTAATGGACATGGGGTTGCTTTTGTTGATTATGCTCATAATTTTGTCTCCATGCAGGCCTTACTTAGCTTTGCGCAGGCCCAGTATCCAAATGGTAGAGTGCTTGTTGTAGTTGGCTCCCCAGGTAATAAAGGTGTTTCGAGACGTGCTGATTTTGGACACGTAGTGAGCGATTTGGCTGATGTAGTTTATTTAACCGCTGATGATCCACAATTTGAAAACCCATTGGATATTGCACATGAGATTGCCGCGCATATCAATAATGATAAATTAGAGGTGCATTATGAAATGAATCGTATTGCAGCCATTCATGAAGCAATTTCTGCTGCAAATGAAAATGATATTGTTATTGTTGCTGGCAAGGGTGAAGATCCTTATCAAAAAATAGATGGTGTTGATGTGCCTTACATTGGCGATTACGCCGTTGTAAAACAATTTAGAGATCAGATAAAGAACCCGTAAGGGTTCTTTTTTGCGCTGTAAACTTTAAAATGTATCATTTTTTTGGTCAAACTAGTGGTACAATGAAGTTGTAGAGTGTAAGCGGTTACAATAAGGAGCTGATAATATGCAATTTATTAATTACTTTAATCAAGATGCCTATACCAACATCGCCATGGATGCTTGGTTACTGAAAAATTTAAAACCAAAAAAGCCGGTTTTTGCATTATGGCAGAACAAAAAAGCAGTGATTATTGGTGAAAATCAAAACACCTTTTCGGAGGTAAATCAGGCGTATATAGAGTCACAAAATGTTCAAGTTGTTCGTCGTGTTTCAGGAGGAGGCGCAGTTTATCATGATTTAGGAAACATTTGTTTTACATTTTTTGTTCCAGTTGCTACTAGTGCTAGTGTTGATTTTCATCAATTTGTTAAACCAATGGCGGATGCTTTGGAGTCACTTGGTATACATGTTGATATCTCCGGACGAAATGATTTAGAGATTGCGGGGAAAAAGGTTTCTGGGAATGCCCAGAGATATGCCGGTGGCTATCTAATGCATCATGGCACACTGCTCTGGGACACTGATGTGGATGCTATGGTACGTTCTCTTAATGTGGCTGACGAAAAGTTCATATCTAAGGCGGCTAAATCAGTTCGTGCTCGTGTTGGCAATATCAAAGACTATGCACCTGAAGGGTTAACAATTAGTACATTTATTGATCAGTTGAAATACTATTTAACAGATGAGGGCAAAGATACGGAATATGTGTTGAGTGAAGCACAAAAGGCTTCTATCAAAAAGCTGCGCGATGAAAAGTTTTCACAGTGGGCCTGGAATTACGGAAAAAGCCCACAGTTTATGTATAACAATCATGCTAAATATGATGGTGGTGCAATTGATGTACAAATCGATGTTAAAAATGGTGATATTACAGATGTAAACTTTACAGGAGACTTTTTAGGGGTTAGAGATTGGCGTGAAATAAAATCAGAATTAATCGGTATACCATTTACTCGCGATGCAATTGCCGAAGTACTTGACAGAAATAAAGATGGACAATACTTTGGCAGCATCACAAATGATGAGCTTTTAGAAACATTCTTTCAGAAAGATGAGGTAAAAATAAATGGCTGACATAACAGCAACAAATAAGCAAGTACTTGACTTTAATCATCAGCTTACTGCACAAGCAGATAGTTCCCCAACATTAAGTGTATTAGACAATACTGGAAAAATTGTTGATGATGAAGCTTTCGAGCGTGCTGAGTTATCTAATGAAGACTTAATCAATATTATAAAACGCATGATTTTAAGTCGGCAGTTAGATATTCGTTCAACAAAACTAGCTAAGCAGGGGCGGTTTGGATTTTTTGCACCAACAGCTGGTCAAGAAGCCTCACAGATGGCCTCCTCTTATGCTTTTAATGATGATGACTGGCTAATGCCGGGTTATCGTGACATCCCCCAAATTGTTGTGAAGGGATGGCCAATTTGGAAAGCGATTTTGTGGTCACGTGGGCATGTTTTAGGTAATGTATATACTACTGAAGACGACAAACCAGTAAATTCGTGGATGCCACAAATTATCATTGGTGCTCAGTATGTGGAGGCGGCCGGCATTGCGTTAGGGTTGAAGAAACGTGGAAAAAACGCGGTCGTGTATGCTTATACAGGTGATGGTGGTACATCACAAGGCGATTTTTATGAGGGCATAAATTTCGCCGGAGCGTATAACGCTAATGCAGTGTTCTTCGTTCAGAACAATGGTTACGCTATTTCTACACCACGCGCTTTGCAAACAGCAGCACCGCATTTAGCTGCAAAAGGTTGGGCGGCTGGATTACCAAGTCTGGTAGTGGACGGGAACGATCCAATCGCTGTTTATTTGGCTTCTAAAGAGGCTCGTGCATGGGCGGCAAACGGCAATGGCCCTGTGCTGATTGAAACGATTACTAATCGTTTGGAGGCTCATTCGACAGCTGGAGATGATCCGCTACGTTACCGAACGAAAGATGATATTGGAGAATGGTGGAAAAAAGAACCGCTTATTCGCATGCGCAAGTTATTGCAGGATCAGGGTATTTGGAACGAAGAACAAGAAGACGATTATGTAAAAGAAGTCAATCAACTGATTGATGACCAAATTAAGATTGCAGATAGTGTCGAGAAACAAAAAATTTCTAACTTTATTAAAAATACACTCGAAGTCCCAAGTCAAGCAATGAAAGAGCAAATAGCTAAGTTTGAAAGCGAGGGAAAGTAACATGGCTGTGAAAAGTTATATCGATGCCATTCGTGAAGCGATGGACTTGGCATTGGAAAAAGATGATGATGTGATTATCTTTGGTGAAGACGTTGGAAAAAATGGTGGTGTTTTCCGTGCCACTGATGGTCTTCAAGCTAAATACGGCGAAGATCGTGTGTTTAATACGCCTTTAGCAGAATCAGGTATAGGTGGCATGGCAATTGGTTTGACTACTCAAGATTATCGACCAATTATGGAAATTCAATTCTTTGGCTTTGTGTTTGAAGTAATGGATTCGATAGCAGGTCAAATGGCACGAAATCGTTTCCGGTTTAATGGTACGCGTAACATGCCAATTGTTGTCCGTTCGCCTTATGGTGGCGGAACTAAAACACCAGAAATGCATGCTGATAATTTAGAGGGCATGGTAGCACAAATTCCTGGTATCCGAGTTGTGATGCCGGCAAATCCTGCTGACGCAAAGGGGTTGCTACTAAGTTCTATTGCGTCCAATGATCCAGTTGTATTTCTAGAAAATTTACATTTGTATAGATCATTGAAAGGTGAAGTGCCGGAAGGATACTACACGACACCATTAGATAAAGCTGCGATTGCACGCGAGGGAGATGATGTATCAATCATTTCGTATGGCGGTGGTGTTCCTGTTGCCTTGAAGGCAGCTGAGGAATTATCTAAGAACGGTATTTCAGCTGAGGTGCTAGATCTTCGTACAGTTTCACCATTAGATATTCAATCAATCGGAGAAACCGTTGCTAAAACAGGTCGTGTGGTTGTTGTGCAAGAAGCGCAGCGAATGGCAGGTATTGGCGCTGCTATTATGAGTGAAATTTCTGAACGATTTATTTTGAGTTTAAAAGCACCTATCGGTCGAGTAGCTGCACCAGACTCTGTTTATCCATTTGGACAAGCAGAAAACGATTGGATGATTAAGTCTGACGATGTTGTGGCCAAAGTAGTGGAGGTTGTAAATTATGACTGAGATTTTTAAGATGCCAGATATTGGCGAAGGTATGGCGGAGGGAGATATTACTTCTTGGCTGGTTAAAGTTGGTGATACGATAGCGGCTGATGATCCAGTCGCAGAAGTACAAAATGATAAATTGATGCAAGAAATTTTGTCTCCGTATGGTGGTAAAGTTACAAAACTTTTTGTTGACGCCGGAACAACAGTTGAGGTTGGCGATCCGTTAATTGAGTTTGATGGAGACGGCAGCAGTGAAAATGACTCTGATAACGGTCATGTAGCGCAACCAAGTATTTCTTCGAACGTAGTGGAGACAGAGCAAAGCACCCCAAAAAACACAGATCCTAAGGAAACTAGCACTGTTCAAGTAGCAAACGGTCATGTGCTGGCAATGCCATCAGTACGTCATTTGGCTCATGAGAAAAATATAGATTTAACACAAGTACCAGCTACTGGTCGCCATGGTCATGTTACATTAGCAGACGTTGAAAATTTCCAGGGATCAGACAATTCAGCACCCACTCAAACGCAAACATCAACCACATCTCAAACAGAGTCGTCTGCAGCTGTTCATGAGGAACCAGCACCAGCATTACCATTGCGTGAAGGGCGTCAACCAATGGCACCAGTACGTAAAGCGATAGCTAGAGCGATGGATAGGCAAGCAGCTATTCCAACAGTAACGAATTTTGATTCTGTTGATGTTAGAAAATTGGTTGGCCACCGTAAGGCGTTTAAGGAAATGGCTCGAGATGACAAAGGCATACGTTTAACATACCTAGCCTATGCTGTTAAAGCGTTGGCAGCTGTAGCTAAGAAATTCCCAGAATTAAATGCTAGTGTTGACATGAAGGCGCAAGAAATTGTTTATCACGATGATGTTAACATGGGTATCGCTGTGGATGCGCCAGCTGGGTTGTTTGTGCCAGTCATTAAGAATGCAGATCGAAAGTCTATTTTCACAATTGCGCAAGAAATAACTGATCTTGCTGAAGCAGTTCGTGATGGATCAATTACACCTGCCCAAATGCAGGGCGGAACAATCACAATTTCTAACCTTGGTTCGGCCCGAGGTACTTGGTTTACACCAATTATTAACGGTAAAGAAGTAGCAATATTGGGATTAGGTTCGATCTTAAAGGAACCGATTGTCAATGACGATGGAGAGCTAGCCGTGGGCCAAAACATGAAATTATCATTGACCTATGATCATCGTTTGATTGATGGCATGCTAGGACAATCGGCCCTTAATTATTTGAAGCAGCTATTGTCTGACCCAGCCTATATGTTGATGGAGGTGTAATTATGGTTGTTGGTGCACAAGCACGTGAAATTGATACAGTAGTCATTGGATCTGGTCCTGGTGGTTATGTTGCTGCTATTCGGGCTGCTGAGCTTGGACAAAAAGTTGTTATTATCGAGCGTGATAATATTGGTGGTGTGTGCTTAAATATTGGTTGTATTCCATCAAAGGCATTAATTAATGTGGGTCATAGATACCGTGAAGCAACTGAGGAGACTCCGTTTGGATTACTCACTTCTGGAGCCACACTTGACTGGCAACAGACACAAGATTGGAAACAAAATAAGGTGGTACACACGCTAACTTCTGGTGTAGAGATGCTATTAAAAAAGCATCATGTTGAAATTGTTAAAGGAGAGGCAGTGTTCAATGACAACGAGACCTTGAATGTTTTACAAGAGGATGGTCATGAACTATTGCAGTTTAACAATGCAATAATTGCTACAGGTTCGAGGCCAATTGAAATTCCAACTATTCCGTTTGGTGAACGCATCGTTGATTCTACTGGTGCTTTAGGTTTTACTGAAATACCAAAAAGATTAATTATTGTTGGTGGTGGCGTTATTGGATCTGAGATTGGCGGTGCCTATGCTAATTTAGGAGCGCAAGTAACCATTATTGAGGGTTTGGATCACACACTAAACGGTTTTGATGCGGAAATGACGAAACCAGTATTAGATGATTTTAAAGCTCATGGTGGTACGGTTGTGACATCCGCAATGGCTAAGGAAGCAACACAGACTGCTAAGGAAGTGACGTTGACCTATGAGGCAGACGGTAAGGAGCAAAGTATTACGGGCGATTATCTCTTAGTAGCTGTGGGACGTCGTGCCAATACAGACGGTTTGGGATTGAACAATACCGATATCAAAGTAGACAGCAAAGGCTTGATTACAAAAAGCGATACAATGAAAACGAGCGTACCGCATATATATGCCATTGGAGACGTTGTCGCAGGTCCGCAGTTGGCTCATAAAGCTAGTTTCGAAGGAAAAATAGCTGCTGCAGCCATCGCAGAAGATGCGCAGGCGCGTGATTTACATTATTCACTACCTTCTGTAGCCTATACGCAGTATGAATTAGCAACAACTGGTGAAACGCCTGAGTCAGTCAAAGTA
This sequence comes from Leuconostoc sp. C5, assembly GCF_056530425.1. Taxonomy (NCBI): domain Bacteria; kingdom Bacillati; phylum Bacillota; class Bacilli; order Lactobacillales; family Lactobacillaceae; genus Leuconostoc; species Leuconostoc sp. C5. The sequence goes on from NZ_CP134351.1 coordinate 718,642, forward strand.
AATCATTTGGAAGCAAAAATTTCAAAGTTCCCGTTTGCCGGTAATGGTCGAGCCATTTCTATGGATCAAGCTGTTGGTTTTGTACGGCTGATTAGTGATAAGAGTAGTAATGCCTTAATTGGCGCACAGATTGTTGGTCCCTCTGCATCAGACCTGATTTCCGAGTTGTCCTTAGCGATTGAAAATGGTTTGACAACGAAGGACATTTCATTGACAATACATCCACATCCGACACTCGGTGAAGCAATTATGGATGCAGCTGAGTTAGCCGATGGGCTACCAATCCATATTTAAGTACAAAGTTGTGATGAGTTTAAGAATTGAAGATGTTGGGGGTAAACAATGTCAACATTTATAACAAATGATGACGTAAAACTGAATTACAATATATACGGCGACGGGCAACCAATTATTTTAGTTGCAGGTTATTCAGGCAATCAGGCTACGTGGGCGGCACAAATAGAACCGCTTAAACAGGCTGGGTTTCAGGTGATTACTTATGATCGTCGCAATCATGGTGAAAGTCAAACGGTTGATTATGGCATGCGTATGTCAAGACATGGGCAAGATTTAGCCGAGTTGATCGCAGCGCTTCAGCTCAATCAAGTAATTCTTGTAGGACATTCAATGGGTGCAAGTACAATTTGGTCCTATTTGTCGCTGTATGGCGAAGCAGATGTCAAAGCTATTATTACGGAAGATCAAATTCCCAAGATTTTAAGGGATGAAACTTGGTCTCTGGGGATTTTTAATGCAGATATAACAATGATATGGACGGCGGCAGAAAAGTTGCCACATACTAAATTAACACATGCTAAAATTTCAAGTGACATCAAACGTAAACTTGCAGCGGCTTATCATCCCTTTAACTTTAAATATAATGAACCGTTATTAGTAAACAGTTTTATCGAAGATTGGCGTGACATTGTTAAACGTGAACGCGTACCACATTTATTCTTGGCGGGTAAACATTCTCCGTTATGGCCAGCTGACCACGTTTATGATTTGAAGGATATGTCTACATTCGGTGAAGAACACATATTTGAAGAAGCGGGACATATTCCACATATTGAAGAACCAGAAAATTTCAATCAAGTGACCATCAACTTTTTAAAACGCATCGATGATTATTAGACTGATAATAACAGATTATGACATTAATTTGTTTTAATGGTAACATGAGATTGTTCGGGTTACGTACTATAAATAGTACTAGCTTGTGCTTTCTTTTTTATGTCTAAAATAAAATTTATAATATCCCTGAAGTTCGTGAGAGAATACTTATGAAGAAAATAAAATTAAATACACTTTTTAAATGGGCAGTCGCCTTGTTTATTTACAATCTCGTTGCCAAAATAATCATTTATTTTGCTCAAAAAACGTTACCGGACTTTTATCGAGTTGATACGAGTAGTTTAGCTTCACTGACCGACTCAACTTCAAAATACTTAGGATCTTTATTGGGAATAATTGCGGTTTATATTGTCCTTTGGTTTATGTTCGCAGGTATTGTATTATACTTTCTTCGGCGTTCGTGGGGAGAAAAAAGCGAAAAGCGTTTTACTAGGCAGTTGTTGTCTTACAAATTACATACTTCAATCGCGGCATTTATTATTTTGATGGTCCCGTTAGTTGAATTTGGTTTAAAAGTGCCATTTGCTCAATATCTTGCATTACCCAAAACTTTTGTTGATATGGTGAGTGGATTTTGGGCAAATACAATTTTCACAGCGTGTTATCTTGTACTGATTTTATTGTTAATTAAATTCAGACACATTAGTTATTTTGCGATTTATCAAGATTATTCCTTATTGGACGCTATCAAGATATCTGCAAGAGAAGGCATGGCCTCGGCAATACAGTTATTCTTAAAATCAATAATTCGTTTGGTGGTAGCAAGTGGCATTGGTTTTGCGTTATTATATTTTTTGCAGCTATTTGCTGATACTTTTTTTGACGTAAATAATAGACGCCTCATTGCTAATATCTTACTTGCCATTACAAGTGGATTAATGTATGTTATTACTGCATATATCTTAAACCTGTATGTCACTCTTTTGACAACCGACCACAAGAAAGATGCTGAAAAAAAATTGAATGGCTCTTCGATATTTTTGCAAGGACTCATACTCATAGTCATTGGGGCAGGCAGTACTTTAATTTCCGGTAATTATTTTATATCGCCAAGAGAAAAATATTTAGTGATTGCACATAAAGGTGTTTCATATCCGAATGCCGTCCCAAACTCGTTAATTGCTTTGAAAAGAACTATTGCTACTCATCCTGATTACATTGAAATTGACATTCAACCCACAAAAGATGGCGTATATGTTCTGACACACAATACTAAAGTAAAAACAGTCTCGGGGGAAACGCTTGACATATCAAAAACAAATTGGTCTACTCTGAAAACCAAAAAAGTTACAGAAGATGGGCATCAATTTTATTTAACTAGCTTTTCGAAATATATTGATTTGGCGAATAACAAAAAACAAAAATTATTAGTAGAATTAAAGTTGAATCAAACGATAACAGATGAGCAATTAAAACAATTTGTAGCCAAATATGGCAAGCAAATGAAGGAAAATAAAAGCGAAATTCAATCAATGAACCAAAACGTTATTAAGCGAATATATCAATACACTAGTTTAACTACAGGATTATTATCACCCGTTAAAAATACAGTTGATGGAAATAAAATTAGTAAATTCTATGCTATAGAATATTCAAAGGTTGATGCACATTTATCCAGCCAAATTAGACAGCATAACAAAGATTTGTATAGTTGGACAGTTAACGACAAGCTTGATGTTGAAACGGCCTATATGATAGGTGTCAATGGCGTGATTACCGATAAGCCACGAGAGACACGGACGATTTTAGAAAATATCAGTGAAAAGTTGACTTATCGTAGAGCATTTATTTCTATGATTTTGAATCAGCAAAGTGATATTTAATTCAATCTTTTTGAGTTCGTGCAAAATAATTATGTATGCCCGTGAGGGCTTTTTTGTTAACGTAATGATTTACGATATCCTGCCGCTTGGGCGTCTGCTTCACTATTAAAATAAACAGCGTTGCTACTGTTCATATAGTAGCCAGCTTGACCAGGAACATGATAAATATGTGATTTTGAATTTCCGATAATTTGTTGACTTTCACCAGTGTATGTTTGTGTTGCTGCAGATTGATTCTGTGCTGCTTGTGCTTGTGCAGCTGAAGCTGCTGCTGCAGAATTAGCTGCCGCTTGAGATGACGCGGCGGCTGCCTGTGATACACTAGCTTCACTTGCAGCTTTTTGTGCAGCAGCTATTGAAGATTGTTCTGCTTCGGAACTAGCTTTGGCAGATGACACTGCTTCAGAACTGGCTCTGGCAGATGAAGAAGCTGCCGCGGAGCTAGCTTCTTCTGCAGCTTCTTTTTGAGCGGCTAAGTCAGCTTTTTTGTGTAATGTATTTTTGGCCGTTCCATCAGCATAATTAATAATTGCGTTTGAACTGTCATTATTTAGGTAAACTACTGTTGCACCGTCATTGCCATCTTCTTCACGGTATGATTTAAGACTAATCTTAACTTTCTCTCCAGAGTTAGAATAGCCTATGTAAGATAGGCGAATCTGTCGTGGCAAGAGTTCATTGCCACTATACATTGGTGTAACTTGATAATCTAAACGGCTTGATTTGTGGTGCTTAAGCCATTTTGTGAGACCTCTTTCATAATAAAGCATAGCTTTTTTGTTACTGGCATTCGATTTTTTAAGTGCGCCAGTATTTAGGTAAGCTGTCTCTGGAACTAAGTTTTTTGCTTCATCATTTAAACCGCTGAATTGATAGCCAATAAGATGTCCGCGATTGAATAGCCATGACTTACCAATAGATGCGTTGGCTTTTTTATATTTGAATTTATAATTGTGCCAACCAACAGGATCGTAGTTTAGTTTTGTCGCTTGTTGTGCAGTTGGTTCTTCAGCATAATTGAGCTGAATATGAGCATCAACCGCACGCTTTTGACTATCTTGATCAGCTAGAACAAGTTGTTTTTCGTTTTTGAAACTAAGAGGATGCTGCTCAGCACCACTTAGTTTGTCCTTCTGATAACTATCAGCAGCAACACCCAAAGCAGGGTATATCGTACTAGTGGCAACCACTAACACTGCACTGATAGTTACTTTTTTTAGTAACTTTAACATAATAAATTCTCTCCCGAACAGTTTAGCGTGGATATTTGGCACGTATTGAACAATCATTTTTTAGTATTATTAAAAAGTAGGAACAAATTTTTTATTTTTAAGCGTGAGTTACCATACTTTTTTAATTATAATACTTCTAAAGTATGACATGCAAATATACTTGTACAGACCAGTTGTTCGATATGTAAACTTAAAACATTTATATCATAAAAGGCATTGACGGAACTTGAAATGCTGATATAATAAATTTGTAAGCGTTTTCTTATGTTGAGGATTCGTTTACACATCAATAATTTTCTGACAACGAGTCAAATGCTCCTTAAATATGTATGCTGAAATGTGTACAATAAATAAGATGTGGTCACGGAAAACCATATCTTATTTTTTCAATATTTATGTTTTTCAAGTTTAATTTATTATGTTTTGATGATATAATTTAAACTGGTTATGACCTACGATAGTTTCGAAAATATCATGATGTAAAATTACCAATTTTATTTCAAAGTACTATTGTGGGGCATTACTGTCTGGACCATTAGCTCAGTTGGTTAGAGCAAACGGCTCATAACCGTTCGGTCGTTGGTTCGAGTCCAACATGGTCCATCTATTTACTTTAATTTTAGTAGGAGTTTGTCTTCAAATTGTCTTTCTGATATGGATTCTTTAATAGGCACCAATCAATAAAAACGAAATAGGCTAAGAACAACCAAACGGAGTATTTTGGTTGTTTTTATTTGCTACTATGTTTAAGTGAAAGGAGGATATGCTAATGAGTCGAGATATTGATTACGATATACTGAGAAAAAATCAGCAAGAAAACCGTGCTAATGCTTATTTGAATAAAGGCTTGCGATTATTTGGTGCTGCGCCTATGGTAACTATGGGGGTAGCCACTAAAGGTTATATGACCGAGAGTGGTTTTTATTCAGACAAGCATTGATAATAGGGAAAAAAAGTCAGCCAGGTTAGTTTCTGGTTGGTTTTTATTTTCACAAAAAGTAGATGATGAATTAAGTCTAAAGCATATTAAACATCAAGATTAATCCAAAAATGAGAACTAGCCACTAAAAGCGTATAATATGAAGTAAGTGAGAAGGAGGATAGATGATGTCAGACATATTTTTAAAAAAGCTACGCAATATTATTGGATTTGACGCTATTGTGTCAATTATTTTTGGTGCTCTGATACTTTTTTGGCCAACGCACAGTGCTTCAGTAGTAGCCGCTTTGATTGGGTTAGCTTTTATTGCGATAGGTATATCGCACATAGCATCCGTATTCGATAGAAAAGATGAAGACGGTTGGGCTCGTGTGGGTAACTTGGTTATTGGGGCTGTCTACTTTATCGCTGGCGTATTTACCTTTATAAACCTGTATGCAGCAACTACCTACTTGTTTATAATTGTCGGCTTGCTTGTTGGTATGACATGGATACTCGAAGGAATTATTGAATTTGGGTCACTGAAGTATTACACACAAAAAGGGTGGGCGATGTTTTCAGCTCTCATCAGTATTATTGGTGGAATCGCGTTATTGTTTGCGCCTTTGCTTAGTGCAATCTTCCTTTGGCAATTACTTGGGGCCTCTTTACTGGTACTAGGTATTATTAAACTGTTGCATTTCTTTGCTTGGAAAAGGTAAAACTTATTTTCCAATTACAACGCCGTCTGCTTAGATTAATTCTGGACAGACGGTTTTGTGTTATAATCAAATCAATTTTAAATTATAAAGTCTTAAACAATTTGATTAGTGACTGATGTAACAGAAAATACTATATTTAAACATAAAAGATTGCGAGGAAATTTACTTTGGCAGAAACCAAAACAGCAACAAAAAAGAAAAAAGCGGCACCACGGAAGAAATCTAAAATCAAGAAAAATCTAGTTATTGTTGAAAGTCCATCGAAAGCAAAAACAATTGAAAAGTATTTAGGTCGCAACTATAAAGTAGTTGCTAGCCTTGGTCATATACGTGATCTGCCTAAATCCACCTTAGGTGTTGATGTCGAAAACGATTATGATCCTAAGTATATTAATATTCGTGGAAAAGGCGATGTTATTAAGGGATTACGCAAGGAAGCAAAAGCCGCAAAAGCCGTTTATCTGGCTTCCGATCCGGATCGTGAAGGTGAAGCAATAGCTTGGCATTTGCAGCATATTTTGGATTTAAATCCTGAACAACCTAATCGAGTTGTTTTCAATGAAATCACAAAAGATACGATTAAAAATTCCTTTAAAACACCGCGTGTTATTAATCAAGATCTTGTTGATGCACAGCAAGCACGTCGTATTCTTGATCGATTAGTAGGTTATTCAATATCACCGATTCTTTGGAAAACCGTGAAGCGTGGGTTGTCGGCTGGCCGTGTGCAGTCTGTGGCCTTAGGCTTGATCATTGCGCGTGAACGTGAGATACAGGCTTTTCAGCCAGAAGAATATTGGACGCTAGATTCTATGTTTAAAAAGAATCGTACCAAATTCAAATCAATATTCTACGGATTTGATGGAAAAAAACAGCCATTGCCAGACAATGACAGTGTGCAAGATGTGTTGAAGCGGATTAACAAAGATGGTGATTTTGATATTGTTAAGGTGGATACGAAGCAACGCAAGCGCCAACCTCAACCACCATTTACGACGTCAACAATGCAACAAACAGCCAATACACAGTTAAAATTTAGAACGCGTAAAACAATGATGGCTGCACAGCAACTATATGAAGGTATTAATCTGGGTAAGGGGTTAGGTCAAGTAGGATTAATTACTTATATGCGTACAGATTCGACGCGTATTTCATCTGTTGCAAAGAATGCTGCAGCACAATTTATTCACGATACATGGGGTGAAGAATACTCACAGCATAAGCCAGTGCAAGGAAAGCTACAGGAGGGAGCTCAAGATGCCCATGAGGCCATACGACCATCTGATGTCAATCGGACGCCAGAGTCTATCAAAGATAAACTAACCCCTGATCAATTTAAGCTATACTCTTTGATCTGGTCCCGATTTGTTGCTAGCCAAATGACACCAGAAATTTTAGATACAATGGCTGTGACAATTGAACAAAACGGCGTTATCTTTAGAGCTAATGGTTCTAAAACAAATTTTGAAGGATTTACAAAGGCCTATCCAACAGCAAAAAAGAAAGATAATGTTTTGCCTTCGTTGAGCGAAGGGGACAAGGTGAGTTTGGCAAATACAGATCCTGAACAACACTTCACTTTGCCACCAGCACGCTATTCTGAAGCAACGCTAATTAAAGCCTTAGAGGAAAATGGCGTAGGGCGTCCATCAACTTACGCGCCAACTCTAGATACAATCCAACGGCGGAACTATGTTCGTATTGATGCTCGTAAGTTTGTGCCAACTGAACTGGGAGAAATTGTTCAAACGATTGTCGAAGAAAGTTTTCCTGACGTGACAAACATGAAGTTCACGGCTGCGGTTGAACATGAGCTAGATGAGGTCGAAACGGGTAACAAGCACTGGGTACCAGTCATTGATTCATTCTTTAAACCCTTTCAAAAGGAAGTCGAGAAAGCTGAGACATCTCTTGAAAAGATTATTATGCATGATGAACTGGCGGGGATGGATTGCGAGGTTTGTGGTGCGCCCATGCTAGTCAAAATGGGTCGTTATGGCAAGTTCTATGCCTGTGCACGTTTCCCCGATTGTCGTAATACAAAAGCAATTGTTCAGGAAATCGGTTTGCTATGTCCAAAGTGCCATAAAGGACAAATTGTTCAGCGAAAAACTAAACGTGGACGAACGTTTTATGGTTGCCAAAGATATCCCGATTGTGACTTTGTAACTTGGGATAAACCTACGGAAAAGACATTAGCTGACGGTACAACACCAAAAGATGATGAGAAAAAAGAACCAGTCAAAAAATAAAAGCCACAATATAAAATTGTGGCTTTTATTTTAATTTGAATATTGATTTTTTGGGACGAAGATAAGAAAAACCTTCGCCAAGCTGTTCTTGCGTTGTAAATATGGAAACAAAAGCTTTTGGATCTACCTGATCAACAATGCGCCGGACTGTGCTGACTTCTGAAGGGTCAACTACGGCATAAACAACACGTTGATCTCGATGAGAGTAGCCTCCTTCAGCTTTAAGCAAACTAGTACCACGATCAAGTTCATCCATAATAGCATGTGACATTTCTTCTGGATACTGTGTAAAGATCATAAAGGACCTTGCATCATAAGCGCCGCGTTGCGTCATGCTAACAACTTGTGAAAATACAAATGAAGCAATCAGTGTGTACATCATGTGAACAATATCAATATAAACAAGTGATAACAGTAAAACACAGGCATCTAGGATAAACATTGTCCGTCCGATAGGAATGCTAAATTTTTGCTCTACAATACGAGCGACAACGTCACTGCCGCCTGATGTGCCACCAAAGCGGAATACAATACCTAAACCAAATCCGGCAATTATCCCGGCAATTATTCCAGCAATCAGCATATCATGATGAAGTGCAGGCGGAGTGGGCACAACTTGCCACAACCAAAGCCAAAATGATAGGGATGCAATGCCCCAAATAGTGTAAATCAGCGCACGACGCCCTAAAATACGATAGCCAATAAAAAGTAAAGGGACATTTAATAGTAAGTTAGTATAAGCAGGATTCCAATTAAAAAGTGCACGCAAAATTAGTGTGATACCAGAAATGCCACCTTCGGCTAAGTCATTAGGAATGTTAACATTAATTAACCCCCAGCCATACATTCCAGTACCAATTGCAATCATAATTAAGTCTCTAATAGAAATACGTTCTAGATTAGTTGTTTCCATAGTCAAAACCTCGTAATATCTCGTAAAATTAATCATACCATATATATGGTAGGAAATTTATCGCTTTATTTGATATAATAGTTAGTGATTAGAGGTTAATATGGCAGATTATAATAATTATAAACGACCACAATTTTATAAAAAAAAGCATCCAGTACGTAATTTTTTTATCGTGCTTGTAATTTTAATTGTTGTAGCGTTGAGTATTTTTATCTACATGAATTATTCAACAGCACAAAAAACAACCACACCAATTGAACAGAAAACTAGTACAAACAGTACAATCGAAGAAAATTCTGATTCAACATCTGAAGATAGCAGTTCTTCGGATGAAAGTGAATCAAGTGATTCTGAGTCATCGTCAAGTGAATCAAGCTCGTCGTCATCTTCAAGTAGCTCAAGTTCATCATCTTCAAGCAGTTCAAGTAGTGCCGCTGATTCAGCGCAATTAAAGGGCAAAAAGATTAGTGAAGCTATTGCATGGGCTAAAGAAAATAGGCGTACTTATTCATGGAACATTACATCAGGTGGAAATGATGCCGTTGTGACGCAGATTACAGATGATGGACAGAATATTAGTTTTACAGCATCAGCTGATCAATAATGGTTAAGAAGTTACTAACAATCGCTGGCTCTGATTCACTTTCAGGTGGTGGAATTCAGGCTGATTTAGCTACATTTAATGAATTTGGATACTTTGGGTTAAGTGTGATCACAAGTATTGTGACCGTAACAAACGACAATTTTAAAATTTATCCAACTGATTTAAAAATTATTCAAGCACAACTTGATTCAACGTTAGCATCAGATGATATTGCTGCGATTAAAGTTGGCTTACTGCCCACAGTTGACATTATTGATCTAGTTGCTGAGTATTTAAAAAAAGTCGATGTACCTGTTATTGTTGATCCCGTGATGGTGTTCAAAGAAACGGATAGTACAAATACTGATTTTTTGGTACAAGAAATAAAAAATCAGTTATTACCATTAGCCACAGTCGCAACTCCAAATCTAGATGAGGCACAATTATTGTCTGGTTTAACGATTCAGAGTGTAGACGATATGAAAGCTGCAGCAAAAGTTATTGGTAGTTTTGGAGTCGAGAGTGTTGTAGTTAAAAGTGGCGCGCGACTCGCTGGTAATCAAACATTCGATCTTTTGTTTCACAATAACAACTATACAATATTTGAACAGAAAAAAGTGATGTCACATATCCCCATGAACAACGGCGCTGGCTGTACTTTTTCATCCAGCATTGCAGCTAACATCGTAACGTCCAGTGTTACGGATGCTGTAGCGGATGCAAAAGCATTTGTACTTGCGGGCATTGAAAATGGTGTGATAATAAATGAAAATTTTGAAGTAGGCAATGTCTGGCAGGCCGCTAGGCGTCTGCGTAACAACTAAAGTAAAAGCGACAGATCAACATCTGTTGCTTTTTATATGTTAAAGGCACATGTGAAATGGTAATCATAGACGAATTGATACAATATCGACGCACGCTGAGGTCGATGGATCGCAGTTTATTAAATCAAATGTTAGATAATGTTCAAGTTGCTGCATTCTTTGAAACTAGTGATAAAAAAAGCACAATGTATGCGTTTGGACAAAAAAAAATATGGTCAAAAATGCCAGATAAAACAGATTCGATTGTTTTTGGTGCCAGCTCTTTTGATGATCAGTTAGAAGCAGGAATCATGAAGGGTTTTTGGTTTGAGCCTGAATTTTTAGTTTTATTGCAAGATAATCAATTACTATCTAGTACTACAGCTATTGACGATTATTTAATGCAACTTAGTCAATTAAAAAAACCACAAGCACCGCAAATTATCGATGAAAGTGCTGAGACTGATTGGCAAGCAAGGGTGCAGACTTTAATTAATGAGTTGAGTGTTAATCGAAGTTTAAAAAAGGTGGTTTTTAGTCGGCAACAGCAAATAACCTTATCAGCAAAATTGGTTTTGTCTAAAGTTATACCAGCACTGCAAAAACAGCAAGATGTTTATCATGCGGCCCTCAAAAGGGATACTGAACTATTTATAACTGCCACACCAGAGCGACTGGTTAAAATAAATGATAACCAAGTAGAAACAGCAGCTGTGGCCGGTACAATTCGTCGCGGACAGATAGACCTAGAAGATGTTAAACTGGGTAAAGAGTTATTGAATAGCGAAAAGAACAATCAAGAGCATCGTTATGTTGTGGATAATATTGTTCAGCAATTGGGTAGTTTAACTAATCAATTGCATGTGCCAAATAAGCCTTTCTTGTTGAAAAATAGGCAGGTTCAACATCTTTATACGCCAATCCAAGGCACATTAGCTACCAACATTTCTATTAAAGATGTTGTCGGAAAATTACATCCAACCCCAGCTTTGGGCGGTTTACCAAGAAAAAATGCCTTGGTATATATTCGTAATTATGAATTGCATCCCCGAGGATTATTTGCATCCCCAATAGGATATTTTACAAAAAATAATTTCGGAGAATTCGTTGTCGGTATTAGATCAATGTATGTTAATGGGCGAAATGCTCGTCTGTTTGCAGGCGCTGGTATTGTTGCTGAATCAGATAGCCAACAAGAATATTACGAAACAACTTTAAAGTTTCAACCAATGCTTGAGTTACTGGAGGAACTATCAAATGACGGACACACTAACTTTTAATACAAAGCACCTACTAGAGGCACTATTTGAAAGTGGCATTCGACATTTTATTGTGTCTCCTGGATCCAGAAGTACACCGATAGCATTACTTTTAGCAGAATACGCAGAACAAAATAATGAAATTAAATTATTTGTTGATGTTGATGAACGGTCAGCTGGCTTTTTTGCTTTAGGAATCGCCAAAACACTTTTAGAACCTGTTGTTCTGCTAGGAACATCTGGCACTGCAATTGCAGAGTATATGCCAGCAGTGGCTGAAGCGTATGCTGCGAACATACCATTAGTCGTATTATCGACTGATCGACCCCAAGAATTGCAGTTCAATGGGGCGCCACAGACTATACCGCAAAGCAATTTGTTTGGACAATTAACAAAGCAGGCAGTTTTAATACGTTTGCAAGATATGCACAGCGATGTGACAGAGTATATTGATTTCATAGTACAAAAAGTGGTTAACTTATCTATTACTGCACCACGTGGCCCTATTCAAATTAATTTACCACTTCGTAAGCCATTAATGCCTGTATTAGATCGCCAAGATGAGGTGCATGTTCAACGAGTAGTTTTTGACAAGCAATCCGTGCAATATCGTTTACCACCAATAACGGCAAAAAGATTATTAATATTGGCTGGTCCAAATGTTTTGAATAGTTATGACGATAGTTTGAAAAAGTTCGCTATTAAAAATAGTGTACCTGTCATTGCCGATGTTCTGAGTCAAAGCAGACACACATATACAATTCATGGCATAGATGTTTTACTTCAGGCACATAAGATTAATGCTGATTTGAAGCCTGATTTAGTTGTTCGGTTTGGTAAAACGCCAGTGTCTGCACGTGTATTACAGTGGCTAAAAGAGGAAAATATTTTAACTTGGCATGTTGATGAAGATGCTGGTGTAGATCATACAAGGCATATTGCACGAGCAATCAAGATGGCGCCACATGATTTCCTGGAAAGCATGCATTTGACGCTGTCTAAAAATCAGATTGATTTTAATCAAAAGTGGTTGTCTTTGCCTAAAGTAATAAAAACTCGTAACGAAATGAATATTATAACTGCTTTGGATGATGCTGTTCCAGATGACACGCATATTTTTGTGGCTAACAGTATGCCAATACGTGACATGGATAACTTTTTTACTGGAAACCATACGCAGCGCATTTATGCAAACCGTGGAGCTAACGGCATTGATGGTGTGATATCGAGTGCATTGGGCATGAGCGCAGTGGTTAAGCAGCGGAGTGTTTTGTTGACAGGTGATTTGACGCTGTTTCATGATATGAATGGTTTAATGATGGCTAAAAACTATCAGTTACCGTTAGATATTATCGTAATTAATAACAACGGTGGGGGCATTTTCTCATTTCTACCACAGGCCGGTGCGCCAAAGTATTTTGAACAATTATTTGGCACGCCGTTAAATATAGACATTAAAAAAATCGCTGATTTATATGATATAGACTATCATCAATTGAATGTTCCAGAAGCATTAAGCCAAATTCTACAGACACCTTCAAAAACGACAAGACTGATTGAATATAAAAGTGATCGTCAGAGGAATAGAGATGACCATCGTGAAGTATTGGAGATGTTAAAATGATTATTGACGTCAATAATTATCCTTATCAGGCTTACCTGACGAAAAATAATGATGAAAATCAAAAGTGGCTATTATTACATGGCTTTATGGGCTCTCATTGTGATTTTAATCATATTATTGATCATTTACCGGGACAAGTACTGACTTTGGACTTACTGGGGTTTGGTGGTCATACAACGTCGGTTGAAGTTACCAGATTTGAAATGGCTCATCAAATACAAGATTTAGCGATTATATTGAATCAATTGCACTGGAAAAATATTAACCTACTAGGCTACTCGATGGGCGGTCGGTTAGCTTTAGGCTTTACCAAGGTGCACAGTGAGTTGGTAAAACGATTATACTTAGAGAGCACAACTGCTGGACTGAAGACTGCTCAAGAACGTCATGAACGGCGTGTTTCTGATTACAAAAAGGCTGAAAAAATCCAGCAAAACTTTGAAACATTTGTTACGGACTGGGAGCAGATGCCACTATTTGCTACACAACAACATGTTAGTCCAGAGCAAAAGAAGTTTATGCATCAACAACGGATAAATCAGAATCCAATCAACGTTGCGAACTCACTCCGATATATGGGTAGTGGTGTGCAACCAAATTATTGGCCTTGTTTGCAATCATTACATACACCCACACAAGTTATTGTAGGAGAACAAGATATTAAATTTAACCTTATTGCCGAAGAAATGACAAACTTACTGCCAAATGCCAAAATAAGCATAGTGCCCAATGCTGGACATAATGCGCATTTTGAGCAACCAGCAGCATTTATTGAGGTACTCGATGTATCAAATTAAAAAAATAACTTTAATACCTATTGCACTGACTATGTTGCAAGCCTTTGAAACTGCGCATCACACCATTAGCGAACGACCATTAACTATTGTCACCGTTGAACTATTGAACGAAGATAGTGGTGAGATAGCTGTAGGTTATGGTGAAGTTCAGTCGTTTGCAGACTTCTCGTATACGCTTGAAAATCAATCTGTCAGTCGAGAAATTTTAAAAACAGTTTTGTTACCACAAATTCGAAGATTCTCTTTTAGTAATCCCCAATCGTTTTCGATACGTTTGAATCAACTGACGCCATTTGCTTCATTCGCTAAGGCAGGTTTAGAAATGGCTGTTTGGGACGCGATTGGTAAACTAACGCATCAATCTCTACAACAAATGATTCATGGCCAAGGGGGAACAGTTCCAGTCGGAATCGCTGTCGGTATGGCAGATAGTATTGATGAAGCATTAACGCAAGGATATCAGAGAATTAAGCTTAAAATTGATGCTCATGTAGTTGACTTTGAAAATTTGAACCGGCTGTTAAAAAAATATCCTGAACAACAATTTTCAATTGATGCAAACAGTAGCTTTACAGATGAAAATATTGCACAAATTAACAGGTTACCTGAAAATGTTGGGTTCATTGAACAACCACTTGGTGAAAATGATTTTGTACAGCATGCGGTACTCCAAGCTCATACAAGTAAAATCATTAGTTTAGACGAATCAATTAATAATCTTAACGATGTTGCTACGATGTTGAAATGTCGTTCGGCGAAAGCTTTGACAATTAAACAGGGCAAGATTGGTGGTATTTCCAACGCTTTGACGGCTATTCAACTTGTTGATAAGCCATGGGTTGGCGGCATGCTAACTAGTGGTTTAGGTAGAAGCGTCGATATAGCAATTAGTAGTTTACCTAAAATTGCTTTCCCAGGAGATATTTCAGATAGCAGGCGCTATTTTGAACGTGATATTATTGAGGAACGTTTACGCGTGAGTAATGGGATTATATCAGTGCCAAGGAATTACGGCATTGGCGTGACAGTAGATTTAAATGCGATTTCAGATCTGCAAACGGAACAAATGTTTACAATTACTGATTAAAAACGAGGTTATTATGGAAACGAACTATGCGCAACAAATGCTTGATGCTCTCTCAAGTGGGCAACTAGATGATGCAAAAAAATTTTTTGCACAATCATTACGAAAAGATAGTGATGATTTAATTTATAGTTTAGCTGAGGAGTTATATGCTCTTGGGTTTTTGAACCAGTCACGTCGTGCCTATAAAAAATTATTAGAAAAATACCCTGATGAGGATGAACTTCGTACGGCATTAGCTGATATTGCGATAGAAGATGGTGAGATTGATGAAGCGCAAGACTATTTAGCGCAAATTAAGCCTGATTCACCTTCATACTTACAGGCTTTACTCGTTAAGGCAGATGTCTATCAGTCTGAGGGATTAACGGAATCTGCAGAACACAGTCTATTGCAGGCAGAAAGAATATCCCCAGATGAAGATGTGATTCAATTTGCCTTAGCTGAATTTTATTATGCTAATCAAAGTTATCCCAAGGCGATTCCACGCTATCGTGCGTTGTTGAAAAAAGGCAAACGAGAAATTAGTCGAGTTGATATTGTAGCGCGTATTGGTATGGCGTATGCTCAAGTGGGTAATTATGAGCATGCGGTTGGTTATTTAGAACAAATTAAACCAGAACAAATGACATTAGATACACGATTCCAATTGGCAGTTCTGTATCAAGAAAACAAACGAACCCGAGAAGCGATTGATTTGTTTAATGGTGTATTGGAAGTGGACCCTAAATATACGTCTATTTATCCGATATTGGGACAAGCGTATGAACAAGAACAACAACTTGAGGACGCTTACCGAGTTTATCAAGAAGGATTAGCTCAAGATGAGACCAATACAGTATTATATCGTCTAGCAGGGTTGGCAGCAGAAAAACTTGGAGATGATGCTAAAGCTAAAGCATATTATCAAAATGCTTTGGCGTTAGATGATACAGATGTGACGTCAATAATTATTTTGTCTGCTTTGCTATTAAAGCAACGAGAATTCGAAGCAGACATTCAGTTGTTAGAGAAACATATTCAAGAAGATGTTATTGATCCTGAATTTTACTGGCATTTGGCGCGCGCCTATTATCAGGAAGGCAAGGAAGATCAAGCTACTAAATATTGGGAAATGGCTTTACCCTTTTTCCAAGAGAATACTTCATTTTTGCGTGATATTATTGATTGGTACCATGAAGAAGGTGAACGTCAAGGTGAGATTGATATGATGGTCAGATATTTAAATATCGAACCAGAAGATGCTGATATGCAAATGCGATTAGAAAATGCAAAATATTAAAGATACGCAAATGCTGCTATTTTGGTAAAATAGACTCATATGAAAATTACACAATTACCTCAAGAATTTATAGATGCACAACCAATATTAACAAAGTTAGAAGATGCTGGATTTGAAGCTTATTTTGTTGGTGGTTCGGTACGTGATACTATGCTTGGAAAAACGATTCATGATGTTGATATTGCAAGTAGCGCTTTTCCAGAAGAAGTGAAATCATTGTTCCATAATACTGTGGATACGGGCATTCAACACGGGACAGTGATGGTTTTGGACCATGGGACAGGATATGAAATTACGACTTTTCGTGTCGAGTCAACTTACACAGATTTTAGGCGACCTGATCATGTCACTTTTGTACGTAGCCTCGAAGAGGATCTTAAAAGACGTGATTTCACAATTAATGCTTTGGCAATGCGGCACGACGGTGAGGTATTAGATCTCTTTGATGGTCTAGAGGACATGAAAAAAGGCGTTATTCGAGCCGTTGGTGATGCCGAAAAACGCTTCACAGAAGATGCCCTGAGAATGATGCGTGCCCTGAGATTTAGCGCCCAACTTGGTTTTAACATTGAAGCTGATACTCAAAAAGCATTGGTAGATTTGGCACCGAACTTGGCTAAAATCGCGGTTGAACGAGTTCGAGTTGAATTTGAAAAATTATTGTTAGGTAGTCAAGCATCGCAGAGTTTAGAACTGGCCCTGCGCGATCAGGTCATGAATTATTTACCAGGTCCGCACATTGAAGATTGGTCAAGTATTATAGATGATTTAAATAAAGACCAGGCTACAAATTACACCGTGGCTTGGGCACATATATTATCAAGAACGCAATTTGATGACAAGAAACGTCGTCAATTTATGTACGATTGGAAAATGAGTCGTAACGTGATGAAAACGGTCAACGCAATTGTTCCTATTGTGCATAATCCAAAGAAATCAACTGTATTTGATATATACCAAGTTTTAGCTTATCAGGAAGAATTGCTTGAAGTTTTGTCACTAACTGGTAGTCAGCCCGAGACAATTCAGAGAATAAGTCATATAATAGAGATGTTACCGATTACAAAAGCTGCTGATCTTAACATTAGTGGCGGTGAATTGATCCGTTCTGGTATTTTAACACCTGGGCCTTTATTGGGGCGTGTGCTTAAAAAAATTGAGTACGCAGTCGTTGTTGGTGATATTTTAAATGATCACGACGCACTTGAAAAGTTTGCAAAGGAGTACGTAAATGACCAAAATTAAAATGGTATGGGCTGAAGATCGTCAACATGCAATTGGAAAAGATGGTGGTATACCTTGGCATATGCCTGATGATCTCAAACTGTTTAGAGATGAAACAGTCAATACCCTAATGATTATGGGGCGCCCAACGTGGCTTAGCATTGGGCGGCCATTGCCTAAACGAACAACTGTAGTTATGACTAGGCAAGAAGACTGGACACCAAGTTATCCAGAAGTAAAAGTTATTCATTCCATTGAAGAAGCCAAAAATTTGATAGCTAAGGAAGAGCGAGATATTACGATTGCTGGTGGCGCAGCAGTTTACCGTGAATTTATGCCCTATGCAACAGATTTAGTTATAACGCGAGTTGACGGTGTGATTGATGGCGATACTTTTGTTGATGAGGTGGATTTAACACAATTTCAACTAAAGTCCAGTGAACCACATGCGAAAGATGATAATCATGATTACGCATTCGTTGTCGAACGCTACGAACGCATATAAGGAAAGAATATGTCAAATATTAAAATCGTTACAGATTCAGCTGTAGCATTAACTCCAGAAGAAATTACCAAATACGATATCAAAATTGTGCCGCTATCAGTACAAATCGATGGTACAGTCTATGAAGATGGTGTCACTATTCAGCGCGATGAATTTCTTGAAAAGATGATTGAAAGTAAGAGTCTTCCTCAAACATCGCAGCCATCAATCGGCACATTTCAAGCTGTTTATGATGATATTCATCAGAAATTTCCAGATTCCGAAATTTTAAGTCTCCATTTATCATCAGGGCTATCAGGAACTGTCCGCGCTGCTGAACAAGCAGCCGCATTGACAAGTGCTAAGATTACAACATTTGACACATTAGCGGCTGACCGTGCGCAAGCATTTGTTGTCTTACAAGCGGCAAAAATGGCGTCCCAAGGGGCTACGATGGCTGAAATATTACCAGCGGTTGAAAAAGCTCGTGATGAGTCGCATATTTTTTTGAGTTTTACTTCTTTGACAAATATGGTTGCCGGTGGTCGCTTGAGTAAAACACAAGGAATTATCGGTAATTTGCTAAACATTAAGGTCGGTGCTGGTGTAACAAAAAATGATGGCACGGTTGAAGTACTGCTCAAAGGCCGAGGCATGAAAACTATTGCTAAATTCAACAATAATGTTATTGCTAAGATGCAAGAGTATAAGGAAGTATTGTCAATAGGTATCTCTCACGCAGGAATTCCAGAGGAAGCAGCTCAAATTGCAGCACGCTTAAAAGCAATTTGGCCTGATATTGAAATTCCAGTTTTAAATACAACACCAATTATTTCTACTCATACAGGCGTAGGCGCATTAGCAATTTTGTACCGAGCACGCTAAAATAAAAACCCCAGAATTTTATTTCTGGGGTTTTATTGTTGCATTAAAATTGGTACACTTAAAAAGCATTTATCAAAATCGGCAATCGTGCCGGACTGGTTCGGAAAATCCCAGAATAAAAAACCAAGTGTGATTGTATTGTATCAATAAAATCACATATGACAGAAAGGAAAGATAAAATGCAAAAAGTTATAATTGACACGGATCCAGGAATTGATGATAGTTTAGCACTTTTGGTCGCATTAAAATCACCAGAGCTTGATGTTATCGCCATTACTGTTGTCGAGGGAAATGTCCCTACAAAAATCGGTGTTCAGAATACTCTCAAAGTGCTTGAAGAGGTAGGAAGGACTGATGTTCCTGTCTTTGAAGGGGCACATGAACCCTTGCAACATGAGTACATCAGTGCACAGGATACCCACGGATTGGATGGGTTAGGACAAAGTAATATTGCTGTCCCAATGATAGAGGCCAGCACAATAAGTGCCCATTCAGCATACAATCAGTTACTCACCAATCATAATGATGTTTGGGTACTGGCTTTGGGACCGTTGACAAATATTGCGCTAGCCATGCAAGAAAATCCCAAGGTTTGGCAAAATATGTCGCGCCTAATCATTATGGGTGGATCCTATCTTTCGAATGGGAATACCTCACCAGTTGCTGAATACAACTTCTGGGTAGATCCGAATGCAGCTGATTATGTTTTGAAAAATAGTCCTATTGTAGCTGAAATTGTCCCATTAGATGTTACTCGAAAAATGTTACTGACACCAAATATCTTGTCATTAATGCAGCGATTGAATCCTGAGCAATCAATATTTATCACAAAAATCATTAAGTTTTATTTTGATTTTCATTGGCAACAAGAACACGTGATGGGGGCGGTTATTAATGATCCACTTGTGATTATTCATGCATTATATCCTGAGTATACTCGTGGCATTAGTAAATATGTCACTGTAGTAACAGAAGGTGTAGCCCTCGGACAAAGCATAGTTGATATAGCTGATTTTTGGAAAAAAGAAGCGAACGCAGTGATTTTAACAGAGGTGGATTCTTTGCATGTTATGGCGGAAATCATAGCTCGCCTATTGGGAATTTCGTCAGCAACCATATTGACTGAATTAACCAATATTGCCACAGATCTTGAGGTATTATCATGAAAAGGCTATCTACTCAGCGTATCACGTTAATTGCCTTATTTATTGTGATTAATATTGTTGGTGGTCACATTGCTTTACTTGCCAAGTTACCAGTTTACTTAGACACGATTGGTACGCTTTTAGGCGCATCTTTTTTTGGTCCAGTTGGTGGCGTAGTCGTTGGTATTTTGACAGCATTAATAAACGGTACAACAGGTGACCTTTTTTCAATTTACTACATGCCTAGCCAAATTGTTACCGCTCTTGTGGCAGGATTAATTTACAGAAAAGTCAGCGCTACGGATGTTAAAAATATTTGGTGGTCAGCTTTGATCATATCCGTACCGGCGACAATTGTGAGTTCAGTAATTACCGTCATTCTTTTTCACGGCATTACTTCTTCTGGGTCAAGCACGATTGTACAGGTGCTTCACGGTCTTGGGGTCAACCAAACACTTTCTGTTTTTCTAGTACAGATTGGAACGGATTATCTCGATCGCCTGATTGGCGTGTATGTTGTAGCCGTAGTATATAGTGTTATCGTATCACGCGTTCATTTAATTTAAATATCACTTTATAAAATAAAAAAATAAAGAGCGAGGAATACTTGTTCTTTGTACATAATGGTCATTTACGCTATAATGGTTACCAGTTAAGTTTCAGGAGAATTGCACATGCGAAAGTTTGCCATCAGTTTAATAACCATCTTATTGATTGGCATTGGGGCATTTTATGGCATCAAAACTTGGGAAAATCAAAAAAATGATTTAAATCAACCTCAAAAATCGGTGCAAAAAGTATCACATATTAATTTAGTTGCCCTTGGGGACTCATTAACAGAGGGTGTTGGAGACGAAAAAAATATGAAGGGGTATTCTGGGCGCATTGCTAAACAAATTCGTGCACAATACAACGTTAGTGTCACTGTTAGTAATTTTGGTAAAGCAGGGGATCGATCTGACCAAATCAAAAAAAGATTGGATACGCAACAAAAATTTCAAAAACGATTACAAAAAGCTAATGTGATTGTAATGACCTC
The DNA here is from genome assembly GCF_056530425.1 of Leuconostoc sp. C5. Lineage (NCBI taxonomy): Bacteria > Bacillati > Bacillota > Bacilli > Lactobacillales > Lactobacillaceae > Leuconostoc > Leuconostoc sp. C5. Next base: position 739,846 of record NZ_CP134351.1, read on the forward strand.
CGGTGGTAATGATTTGCAACAATTGCTTTTGGAAAATGTTTTGGCAACGTCTCCAAAGACGTTGTCAGCTGCCGTTAAAGCAGGGCAACAATCTTATCAACAAAAGTTATCTGTTTTGATAAGGGATATTCGCTCTTATAATTCTGATGCACCAATATTTATATTTGGAAATTATAATCCTTTATATGTTCATTTTGCCGATCGATCTGATTTTAATGACGACGTTAAGCTATTTAATAACATTAATGCTCAAGCTGCCAAAGAAGCTGGCAATGCATATTTTGTCAGTATTTTCAATTTAACGTATGGTCAATTTAAAACAACAACGCAACGAGAAGGGCTCATTAAGGAATCAGCTAACTCAAATAGCAGTTCAAATTCGAATGCTGCCATGACAGCCGTATTGACGGGTCAAAAGAATGTTAACAACGCATGGATTAGTACGGAAGACAATTACCACCCTAATAATAAGGGCTATAATTACATGACAACACAGTTATTTAACAAAATGAAAAAGGAAACAAAGCAATGGCTGATCAAACAATAGCTAGATCAAATAAAATAGTCAAAAAGAAAAAGCCAATTTGGTTCTGGCTTTTTTGGGGTCTAATATCTATATTATTGGTAGGTGGAATCTGGCTTTTCAATGAAGCTAGCGGGCCAGTAAAAATTAAGGACAATGTATCCAAGATCAGTAAATCGGACGCGACGTTTGATGTATCCTTAAATAAAAAACAAATCAATGCCTTAGTTGCTCATTATCTTAATGATACAGATAACAGTGGCTATACTTTTAAAATTGGGGATGACGTGATGATGTATGGTAGCGCCAAACTTTTGGGCCAAAAATTTAATTTTGGCATGGCGCTAGATGCCAAATTAACGCCTAATGGGAACATCGTTATGCAGGCGAAATCTTTAGCAATTGGTAACCTATCGTTGCCAATTAAAACTGTGATGAGTTACGTTAGATCAAGTTACGATGCGCCTGAATACGTCACAATCGTACCGAAGAAGAAGCAAATATTCATTGATATGAGTAAGTTACCCACAACGCAAGGCATTAAATTTAAAGCAAAGGTCATTAATATAAAAGCAGATCAGTTTGTTTTCCAAGGAGGTCTTGCTAATGAGAAAAAGTGATCGTTCATTTTACAATTGGTTAATGACGAATCGTAATTCTATGGCAGCCAGTGAAGTGCAACAATTTGCAAACAATGCCTTTTTAGATTCGTCATTTCCAAAACAAAGTAGTGATTTTGATGAATTGTCAAAGTACTTAGAAGAGAATACAACCTATTTAATGAGTATGACAACATTTGACGAAGCGTGGTCACTATACAACGCTGAGCGTTAATGTTAGAAAGGACATATGTTTAATGGCACAAATAATTCAATGGTTCCCAGGCCATATGGCCAAAGCCTTCCGTTTGATGCGGGAAAATTTAAAACTAGTCGACGTTGTTTTTGAGCTGGTTGATTCCCGTATTCCCGAAAGCTCACGTAATCCGGAAGTGGATAAGTTAATCGGCAATAAACCCCGTTTGTTAATTATGACTAAAGCTGATTTGGCAGATCCTGATCAAACACGGGCATGGAAAAAACATTTTGAAGCACAAGGATACACAGTACTTGTGCTCGACACGCGTGACCCAAGAACTCCGCAATTAGTGACTAAAGCAGCCCGACGAGCAGTTGAAGCAAAAAAAGCAGCACAACTAGCAAAAGGTATCCAAGATCAGCCTATTCGTGCCATGATTTCTGGGGTGCCAAATGTCGGTAAGTCAACATTATTGAATCACTTGGTAATGAAAAATGTTGCGCCAACGGCGGATCGACCAGGTGTAACGAAGAAAATTGCTTGGCTAAAAACACCAACAAAATTAGAATTACTGGATTCTCCTGGGGTGCTCTGGCCAAAGTTTGAAGATCAAAACATTGGCATGAAATTAGCATTAACAGGAGCGGTGAAAGATACAATCTTTGCCAAAGATGATGCTGCGCTATTTTTGATCAACTTTTTTCGAGAATATCGACCAGAGGCCATTATTGAGCGATATCATTTGAACGACAATATTTTTGATCAAGAAAATGTAGATGTTTTATTATCCATCACAAGCAAATTAGGATTCAAAGACGATTATGACAAGGCCAGTGAACGAATACTAAATGATCTTAGAAAAAATAAACTAGGGGCGTTTACACTTGATTTAATTGAGACGAAAAATGACTGACACAATTGCAAATATTAAATTACAACTCAAAAACACATCTCCTAATGACGAGCAGTTGCTAATTTGGCAACAAGATAAGCGTGTTGGTGTACAAAATGCATTGAAGGCTTGGCAAAAAAAGCAAGTGATGTTGCGGGAAAAACGCGAGCATTTTTTATCTCGTTTTGATATTGAGCGTCAGTACTGGATGCAAGGCTACGACTTAATTGCTGGCGTGGATGAAGTTGGTCGGGGGCCTTTAGCTGGCCCAGTTGTTGCGGCAGCTGTTATTTTACCGCATGATTTTGATGTTTTAGATGTCATAGATTCTAAGCAACTGTCTGCAAAAAAAAGAGACGAGTTGTACGACAAAATTATAGAAAAAGCAATTTCTATAGGTGTTGGCAGGGTCGAAGCCTCAATTATTGATGAAATTAATATTTATGAAGCAGCACGTGTTGCGATGACCGAAGCAGTCAACCAGTTGGCTCCCATACCTGAAGCTTTATTAATAGATGCTATGCGGTTAGATTTAGATTTGCCGCAAGAATTTTTAATTAAAGGAGATGCACGAAGTAATTCTATAGGTGCAGCCAGTATTATTGCAAAGGTCACACGTGATCGCCTAATGGCTTCTTATGGTTTAAAATATCCTGGTTATGGTTTCGAAAAAAACGCTGGATACGGTACAAAAGAACATCTTGAGGGTATAAAAAAAATCGGCATTACACCGATTCATCGTAAAACATTTGCACCCATTAAAGATATATTATGATGCACTGTAATATGACTAAGAGACTGATTGCCATCATCCAGTCTCTTTTTTTGATTACAATTGTGTTAAAGTGTGTCCGCTCAGCATTTTCGGTAAATCCATGTGAGGCCATAGCTTCTGCTAAACGAGTTGACCACCGGAGTGAGACCAAAATAGCTTTGAAAAATAATTGTGGTGAGTAAAATGTTAAAGATTCACCACGCATTAAAGCTGCCGTTCGGATAGTCTGGACTTCTTGTTTAACACGGGGCACAAAGGATAATGCACCGCGAAGACCGTAGACAAAAGTGGTTGGCACACGAAATTTTTGTTCGAGTGTGTCTAGAAGCAAGATCATGTCAGTTGTAAACGAAAAAGCCGCTCCTAGGAATATGTAGGCAACAATTCGAGTCATCATGATAATTGCCATTTCATGGGAACCAAAAGTTGTAAATGATGTCCATGCACCTAAGACAGGCAAGATAGGCATGGCAATTAATAGCAAATAACGTTTCCAAGACAGTTTTGAAAAAACAAGATAAATACCAGCAATAATCGCTACAACAACATTGACTTGATAATTAAGGACAAAAGTTAGTTCGATGCTAACGATAAGTATAAGTAGAAATTTAACACTTGGATTCATAAAAAATGCTCCATATATTGTAAAGTTCGATTAGATAGATGCAAATGATAATCAATGATTGGGCGTAGCTGATCTAGTTGGTGGCTAATAATAATAAAATGTTGCCGTCCATTATCTGCGATTTCTCGTAAAATTTCGCCTACAACCCGAACGGAATCTGTGTCCAGACCAGCAATAGGTTCGTCTAACAATAATATTGGTGTGCCAACAATTAACATCACCAAGAGTTGAACTTTTTTCTTTTGCCCGCCAGAGAGCTGATAAACGACATGATCTTGTAGCCCATCCAAATTTAAGCGCTCTAAGTAACGAGTAATGACGTTTTCGGACCATTTTTCTGGTTGTTGCGCATGTTGCATGCTCAACGCGATTTCCTCACGAATCGTCATTCGTAAAAACTGCCGTTCTGCATTTTGAAAGATCAATGCTACTTGTTTTGCATATTTAGCAGCATTAAATTTTTTGATATTTTGATCTATATACAAAATGTCACCCTGGTAGGATTTTAGTCGAGTTAGCGCATTGAAAAGGGATGACTTGCCTGTGCCATTTGCTCCAGTAAAGAGCGTAATTCCACCGGGAGACAAAGGTAAATCAGAAATACTAATTAATTGACGTTGCCCCACTAAAAGTTCAAAATTTTTTAATTGCAAAACACCTTCTTTAGGTAATTGCAGGTGGACATTTTGTTCCGGTAAAATACGATTCTGAAAGTTACTAACAGTTGCTACTTTTTTGTGGTGTATTTCCCACACATGATCAACAAGTGGCTCGTACCCATGTAAATCATGATCAGTGATTAATATAGTGGTTTGTCCCTGTATTTGTAAATCTTTCAATTTAGCTAATAGGTCTTGGCGAGATTGGCTATCAATATTTGCAAAAGGTTCGTCTAATAATAAGAAATCACTTTGCATTGCAACAATGATAGCCAATGCAACTTTTTGTTTTTCACCACCTGATAAGGTGTCAATGTCTTGATGAGTTAAGTCTGAAATACCAACAAATTCTAGAGCGTGCGTTGCACGTTGCTTGATATCAGAAGGATGAACTTGCAAGTTTTCTAAAGTGAAAATCAATTCATCCAGTGGCGTTTTCATAACAAATTGGGTGTCTGGATCTTGAAATAAAAAACCGACGACTCTGGCTTTCTCGTTAGCCGGTAATGTGGTAACTGCTTGATCATTAACAAGTACTTCACCTTTTAGTTGCGGATATAATCCTGCAAATATTCGGAGAAGGGTTGATTTTCCAGAGCCAGAGGGACCAATTAGCAGGTTAAAACTATTGTGAGATAGTGACATGGTGGTATCATCAAGTATTTTTGTATTGCCATATGACAAACTGATATGTTTTAAATGAGTAACCATAATAATTCCCTATGTACGCGGAAATTCCGCTTATTTATATTTATCTGTTTTCTTTGCAATGGTTAAAACATCAGAATCTGTAGCCATGTTTATTTTGCTGTATACCATAACAGGGATGTCACTAATTTCTGCTGCAACCTTGGGCAAATTTTTTAAAATATCCATTAGTTGATCGTAATCACCTTCGAGAGTTGATTCGAAAGCACCTACCTGATAGTTGACACCACTCTTGTCAATATAAGCAATCATATGATCAACTATGCGAATGACTTCTTCTGTGTCAGCTGTCATCGGCAATACTTGGACCGCAATACTTGATATCATGAGACCACCTCGTTTTTATTGACCTCTAGAATACCTGATTTAGCAACTAATTTTTGTGTGAAGTAAACGATAACTCCTGCAAAAATAGCTGCTGAAATGAGGCGAGTAATAAATAATCCAATCAACAAACCAAATGAGTAGTCAGCATAACCATTACGGAACAGGTCCCAAATAAACGTCACAATGGTAACTGTGATGACAGACATTGACAAACTCGTTTTGTCCCAACGACGGTAGCCAAATACAGCAAATCCAAGTTCGGTACCAAACCCTTGGATTAATGCAGAAACAACGTTCATGACACCCCATTGAGAGCCAAACACCATTTCAATTGTGCCGCCAAGTGTTTCACCTATAATTGATGCGCCAGGACGACGTAAGATGAACCCAGCCATCGGACCAGCCATTAGCCAAGGACCCAATGTTGCATCATTAGCATATGCGCTTAATCCAAATGGTGTTAAAAAGGCAGCGATGACATTATAACCAAATGCCCAAGCCCAAAATATAAATCCAAAAAAAACACCGATTAGTGCGATGAAGATAACATCGCGAAGTGACCATTTGTTTGCAGACATTTGCAAAACCTCCTAAAATTTCCGATATTAACCAATAGGTGCATGAGCTATACAACTGTTTACATGACTTATTGGTTAATAATTGATGTAACCGAAATCACCGCAAAATCGGGTGTAATTAGAAAAAGCCAGACTTCACAAGGAAGACTGGCTTGAAAAATTGTGGTCATGATCTCAATGCAGAAACGTTACTTAACAAACTTGTGTTATTTCATCATCATATATTATAGTGATAACGTTACAAAACATAGTACCGTCAAGATATGTCAGTTCATTAATACATTTTCAAGTAAATCTCCCTACGCTAGTATTAACTAGATCAGGTGTGATGGGTTTTATCTCAGCGCGACGGCACCCCAGATTTTGGTGTTTTCAGTTATTTGTGAAAAGCTCACGCCTAGAGTGTAACACAAGACAAATTATCGTGCAAACTATTCGTATGCAATAGAATTTAATCCCAAAATTATGTTATATTTTCTAACATTCTAATGTTTTTAATTATGAAATTTGAGTATGATATAACTTGTGGTCTTTATTAATTAAAAGTACATGATATCAGCGAGATATTGACTTATTTGTTATACTAAAATGAGTAAAAAAAACAACTCTAAGGATAGAAAATGGACAGTATTCATCTTTCACCACGGCTTGCAGCTGTGGCTTCATTTGTACCCAAAGGCGCAAGGTTAGCCGATATTGGCTCTGATCACGCCTATTTACCTGCTAATCTATTAATCAATAACAAAATATCGTTTGCGATTGCTGGTGAGGTTGCTAAAGGACCTTACGAAAATGCGCAGCACGAAATTGTTCGAAGAGCGTTAACCACACAACTTGAGGCGAGATTGGCGAATGGATTAGCGGCAATTAAAGATGAGGATCATATTGACACGGTCACAATCGCTGGTATGGGTGGTGTCTTAATTACAGATATATTAGAAGCGGGATTTTCAAGAGCAAAACGTTTTGAAACGCTTATACTACAACCTAATACTGATGAGCACATTGTGCGAACATGGCTAAACAATCATCAGTATAAAATTAACGACGAGGTTATTGAACAAGAGGATAACCACTTTTATGAAATTATGATTGCAACAAAGGGCACCCAAAGTTTATCAAGCCTCGATAAAAAATTTGGTCCTGTCTTGCGAAAGAGAAAAACGTCAGTTTTTGTTGCTAAATGGCAGAAAGAATTGGATCGTATCGACACAATTTTTGAAAATCTTGAATTTGCTGGAAAAGCTGATTCACCCATTTATCAAGATTGGAAAAAAAAATATCAGCAAATTCAGGAGGTTATCAAGTGATTGCACAAGAGTTAATTGACAAGATTGAACTTTTTGCGCCGAAACAATTAGCTGAGGAGGGTGACCCCACGGGACTGCAAATTGGTGATCCTAAGCAGCCTGTACATCGAGTAATGACAGCCCTTGATGTTCGTCCAGAAGTGGTTCAAGAAGCAATTGATAATCAGGTCAATTTTATATGGGCACACCATGAGGTCATGTTCTTCCCGGCGAAAAATCTAGACTTATCACAGCCTCAAAATCGAATGTATGCAGATTTGATTCAACACCATATCGTTGTTTATGCTTCACATACTAATATGGACAGTGCACAAGGTGGCATGAATGATTGGTTGGCCGAAGCACTTGGTATTCAAGATGTAGTGCCTTTAGTACCAAATGTAGATAAGAAAACTGGTCTTGGCAGGATCGGACAATTAGAGCAACCAATTTCTGTACAAGAATACGCTGTGAAAATTCGTGATTTGTTTCATGTTCAAGCAGTGCGTGTTATTGCTAAAGATGTGACAAAGCCAATTCAAAAGATCGCTGTGCTAGGTGGAGATGGTGGCCGTTGGTGGCGGGTTGCGCAACAAGCAGGAGCTGATGCCTACGTCACAGCCGATGTCTACTATCACGTTGGGCATGACATCTTGGCTTCAAATTTTATTGTGATTGATCCTGATCATCATATGGAAGCTATTGCTAACGAAAAAATGGTTGATAAGGTCAAAGAATGGTTTGGTGACACTGTTGATGTAGTTGCTACAAAAATTAATACAGATCCATACAAATATATTTAGTTAACGGTTAAAACAGTGAGCAAATGCTCAAAAAGGAGTAATATATGACAAAGTATCCTGAATTGACAGAACGTTTTTTGAAGTATGTAAAGGTAGATACACAATCTGATGAGAACTCAGAAACAGTTCCGTCATCACCTAAAGAGGTCGCTTTTTTGGCAGATTTAGCTGAGGAGTTAAAAGCTATTGGTTTTGAAAATGTACGCACCATGAAGGATGGTTATGTATTTGCGGAATTATCAAGCAATATTGATGACAGTGCTGTACCCACAATTGGCTTTATTGCACACGTTGATACTGCAGATTTTAATGGGGCGAACATTAACCCACAAATTATTGAAAATTACGACGGCCAATCGTCAATTAAGTTGGGAAATAGTGGTTATGAATTGACAACTAAGGAATTTCCTAGCTTAAAAAAATATGCGGGACATACGCTAATTACAACTGATGGTACAACACTATTAGGTGCTGATGATAAAGCTGGAGATGCTGAAATCATTACGGCAGCTCAGTATTTAATTGCACATCCAGAGATCAAGCATGGTAATTTGCGATTTGCTTTTGGACCAGATGAAGAGATTGGTATTGGTGCCGATCATTTTGATGTTGAAGCATTTGGTGCTGACTTCGCTTATACAATGGATGGCGGACCGTTAGGCGAGCTTGAATGGGAGACATTTAATGCTGCGAGCGCCGTTATCACAATTCAGGGACGAAATGTTCATCCAGGAACTGCAAAAGATACAATGGTTAATGCCATTCAACTAGCATTTGATTTCCATGAACAACTTCCTGTCCATGATCGCCCAGAAAATACTGAAGGAACAGAAGGATTTTGGCATCTTCTAGCAGTTGACGGTAATCCTGAAGAAGCAACCCTGCGATATATTGTTCGTGATCATGATCGAAATATATTTGAAGAACGTAAGCAAAGATTATTAGATATTGCCGATGCCTTTAATCAGAAATTAGGGGAAAGGCGTATTAAAGTTGTATTGAAAGATCAATACTATAATATGGGTGAAATCTTGAAAGATGATATGCGTTCAGTTAATTTGGCTGAAAAAGCGATGAATAACTTAGAGATTAAACCAATTATTGAGCCTGTCCGTGGCGGTACCGATGGTTCAAAAATAACTTTCCTAGGGCTACCAACACCAAATATTTTTGCCGGTGGCGAAAATATGCATGGCCGTTTTGAATATGTTTCTACAACTGTCATGGAACAGGCAACAGACGTCATTTTAGAAATTGTAAAACTTGCACAAGAAAAATAACTTTTAGATAAACAAAAAAGAGCTCAACTGAGCTCTTTTTTGATCTTGTGATTTATTCTTCAGACGCAACTTCTTTTGGTGCAGCTGATCCTGAAATTGCTGGAATTGCAACTAGCGCAACTTCACCAACAATGACAGCAATGACAGCAACAGTAACAAAATCATAAGTACTAGAATTCAATTGGGATACAATATAACCCAAAATCTCACCAAATATTGCCGACCAAATTGCTACCATAATGTATTTCATGATTTTTACCTCTTTACTGTCATTATAATACACCTTTTTTCACAAATGGCAAGTTTTTAAGGGAATTTAAACAAGAAAATAGAAAATGTCTAATCTGTGATTTTACGGAACCCTAATATTTGTTAAAATTAACGACTTTTCTGTGATTTTTCTGTATAATTAAAGAAAACGGATGTTCGTATAAGGAGTTGAAATGTACGCACCGCTTCAAATTTTAAGCAGTTATAGCTTATTAAAAAATCCAAATACAATTGAACAAATTGTCCAAACAGCAAAGACTCGTGGTTATGAAGCCATTGCACTGGCTGATGTTAATGTAATGTACGGGGCGATAGACTGGTTTCGACAAACAAAAAAGCATGGGATTAAACCTTTATTTGGCTTGACATTAATGGTCAACGGACTTGTGAATACTGCTACGCTATTTCCAGTCGTACTATTAGCTGAGAATCAAGTAGGCTACCAAAATCTAATGTGGCTATCATCAGCCAAGATGACTAGTCAAGGAGATTTTCAGTGGGAAACAATGGTTAAACACTTAGACGGTATAAACATTGTTTTTCCAACTGACAGTGAGCTCGTTCAGCTCATCTCTTCAGGGTATGAGGAAGTTAATAATTATTGGCAACAACTCGTCACCCTTGTTGACGAGCACCATTCTTTTATTGGTATTAATTCCCAAATGGCACCGCAGATACAAGAGAGGTTAGCACAATTTAGCGAACGTACTGGTGGTCATATGATTGCTTTAGATGATATTGATTATCTTAACTCAGATGATGCTTTCACCACTCAAGTCTTAAAAGCAATTGATGCAAATGTTAAATTGGACGATATTAAAATTTTGGCTCAACAACAAGGCTCACATATTTTAAGAGATTTAGCTGTCGTTCAGCAAGAATACCAAGGTACAGAAATACTAAAGACAGCCTATATTAATAACGAATTATTGGTATCAAAAAGCAATGTCAGCATTGAATTTAAAGATACAGCTTTACCACCCTTTGAAACACCATCTGGCGTGACCAACGCACAGTTTTTAGAAACGATTGCTGTCAGTGGATTAAAAAAACGATTGCAAGGACATAATGTGAGTTTGAACTTGTACGAAGAAAGATTGCAGCACGAATTAAAAACCATTGAAGTGTTAGGATTTAGCGATTACTTCCTGATTGTTTGGGACATTGTTAACTTCGCACATAAAAATCACATTCAAACTGGACCAGGACGTGGCTCTGTCGCTGGATCTTTGGTTGCGTACAGTTTACAAATTACCGATGTAGATCCCTTGCAATTCAACTTGCTATTTGAACGTTTTCTAAATGATGAGCGAGTGCAAATGCCTGATATTGATATTGATTGGCCACCAAGCAAACGTGAAGAACTATTCACCTACCTTCATCAAAAGTACGGGAAAAGAAATTTTGGTCAAATTATTACATTTGGTACTTTAGCTTCTAAACAAGCTCTACGCGATGTTGGTAGGGTGTTTGGATTACCAACCCCGACATTGAGCAAGTTGAGTGCTAGTATACCTGAAGGAAAAAATGGACGTAAGGTGTCCATTGATGATGCGCTTAAAGCACCACAATTACAGAATGCCCTTCGTGATATTGATAATGGTAGATTATTATTACAAACGGCGTTGAAAATTGAAGGCTTACCAAAAAATTACTCTACACATGCGGCAGGAATTGTACTTAGTGCGAATCCTTTGGTACAAACATTGCCTGTGCAATCTGGTACGGAGGGACGCTTATTAACACAATTTGAAAAAGATCCGGTTGAACAATTAGGGTTACTTAAAATTGATATTCTAGGACTACAAAATTTAGCCATTTTAAGCCAGGCACTCTATTATGCTCAAAAAGAGCTACCAGAAAGGTTTGATATTACCAAAATTGCTTTAGATGATGCCAAAACCTTAGCATTATTTGCTAAAGGCGACACAAATGGGGTTTTCCAATTTGAATCTGCAGGCATTAAAAATGTGTTGCGAAAGCTGAAGCCAGCCACCTTTGAACATATTGTGGCTGTTAACGCGCTTTATCGTCCTGGTCCTGCACAAAATATTGATAAGTTTATCGCTCGACGCCATGGTAAAGAAGCAGTGACGATCCCAGACCCTAGTTTGAAATCTATTTTGGCGCCCACTTTTGGTATTATTGTATATCAAGAGCAAGTTATGCTAGTTGCGGAATCATATGCTGGATTCACGCTAGGTGAGGCGGATGTTTTACGAAGTGCCATGTCGAAGAAAAAAGTCGACAAAATGCAGAAATTGCATGAACAATTTATTAAAGGCGCTTTAAAAAATGGGCATGATCAAGAACAAGCAGAACTTATTTTTTCTTATATTGATGAATTCGCTAATTATGGTTTTAATCGTTCTCACGCAGTTGCTTATAGTAAATTGGCTTTTGAGCTAGCCTATCTAAAGGCACATTATCCAGTTGCTTTTTTTACAGCTCTATTAAATGCAAATCTGGGTGAACAGAAAAAAGTGCAACAATATGTTTCTGAAGCCAAAATACGCGGAATTGTAGTATTAGCGCCAGATGTCAACAAGTCATATAAGTTTTGGACATCTATCGAAAACCAATTACAAATGGGTTTGAATAATATCCGTGGTGTTCGTACAGACTTTGTGACTGGTGTATTGGAAGAGCGACAGAATAATGGTTCATTTCAAACAATCCAGTCCTTTGTAAGACGTTTGCCAGATAAAATGCGTAAACGAGAAGTGTTAGAGCAGTTAGTATATGCTGGTGCACTTGATTCGTTTGGCTATAATCGACGCGAACTAATCGAAAATATAGCGAGTTTGATTGAAGGTGCAAGCTTTGGTAACTTAATTTTGGAAGAAACGAAAATTAAGAAGTATGATGATTTTGCTTTGTCTGATCGTCTGAAAAAAGAAAAAGAAGTCATTGGCGTAAATTTATCAGGTCATCCTTTAGATACATATGTTGATTTCATTTTGGAAAATGGTTTTAGTCAAATAGGAAATGTCGTACAGCCCAGTCAGGTTGAAAAAATAATCGCAATTGTCGACAGTATTCGCCAGATCCGCACTAAAAAAGGGGATGACATGGCTTTCGTGAAAGTCTCTGATACCACTGGAGAAATTAGTGTAACTATATTCCCACAACTATTTAAAAAAATAAGCAATTTTCTAAAGCCCGGAACGATATTGAGTATTGCTGGTAAATCAGAGCGTGATATGCGGAATGAAATCGCTATTGTGGCTAATCATATTAATTTAGCGCCAGAACCCCAGCGCGTTCAACCTATTCAAGGGACCTGGTTTCTTCAGCTTGACGAAAAGCATGACACACCGGAAAGACGTGAGGAAATCAGCCAAATCATGAAAAAACATCATGGCCATAATCCAGTGGTGATTCACTGGCAAAAAGATGGTAAAAATCAAAAACTTGATCAAGAATTTTGGATGACTAGTGAAACCGTTATCATGCGCGAATTAGCAGCTTTACTAGGCAGTGAGAATATTATTTTTAAACAAACTTACTAATAATATGACTTGTACAAATGGGTCATAATGTATAAAATAGAGATTGGGTAGAGTTGCACAAGCAACAACCAAGATAACTAAGGAGCTATTTAACCATGAAAAAGACGAAAATCGTCTCAACACTTGGTCCGTCATCATCTGATGTCGAAACAATCGTAAAGTTAATCCAAGCGGGCGCCAACGTATTCCGTTTTAACTTTTCACACGGTGATCACGAAGAACATTTGGGTCGTATGAATGCTGTTCACGAAGCCGAAAAGATTACTGGTAAGACAGTTGGTATTTTGTTGGACACTAAGGGTGCTGAAATCCGTACAACAAAGCAAGCTGACGGCAAGATCGAATTCCATACAGGTGACACATTGCGTATTGCAATGGATGAAAACCTTGAAGGAACGAAAGAAAAAATCGCCGTTACATACGCTGGTTTGTTCGATGATGTTAAAGAAGGTGGACAAGTCTTGTTTGATGATGGGTTGCTTGGTACAACTGTTATCGAAAAAGATTCAGCCACTCGCGAATTAGTTGTTCGCGTTGATAATGATGGTATTTTGGGATCACGTAAGGGTGTTAACGCACCTGGTGTTTCAATTAACTTGCCAGGTATTACTGAAAAAGATGCTGATGACATCCGTTTTGGTTTGGATCACGAAATCAACTATATTGCTGCTTCATTCGTTCGTAAGCCTGAAGATGTGCTTGAAATTCGTGGACTATTGAAGGAAAAGAACATGGAACATGTTCAAATTATTCCTAAGATTGAATCACAAGAAGGTATTGACAACCTTGATGCAATTTTGGAAGTTTCAGATGCCTTGATGGTACCACGTGGTGACATGGGTGTTGAAATTCCTGCTGAAAACGTGCCTTTGGTTCAAAAAGACATGATTCGCAAGATGAACAAGGCAGGTTTACCTGTTATTACTGCTACACAAATGCTTGACTCAATGGAAGAAAACCCACGTCCTACGCGTGCCGAAGCTTCCGATGTTGCCAACGCTGTGTTTGATGGTACTGATGCAACAATGTTATCAGGTGAATCAGCTAACGGAGACTATCCAGTTGAATCTGTTGCCACAATGGCTGCTATCGACGAAAAAGCTGAAACTTCATTGCGCGAAAACGGTCGTCATGAGGATATTTTCTTCGATGAGACTGATTCAACGGAAGCTGTTGCAGCATCTGTTGCTCGTATCGCACGCAATGTGAACGCTAAGGCTGTTGTTGTATCAACTAACTCTGGTTACACTGCACGTATGGTTTCAAAGCACCGTCCTGATGTTAACATTTTGGCCGTTACTTATTCAGAACGCGTACAACGTGGTTTGACATTGAACTATGGTGTTGTTCCAGTAGTTTATGATGCACCAAAGACTATTGACGAAATGGTTGACTTAGCTAAGAAGGCCGTAAAAGACCAAGGATTGGCTAATTCAGGTGATACTATTGTTATTGCAGCAGGTGTACCAATGTCACAATCAGGTACAACAAACATGTTGACTGTTCAAACAGTATAATAATTCTAGTTTATACTTGTAAAAAAGACTATAATGATTTGATTATTCAAATCACTATAGTCTTTTTTAATTTAATGTAAGAAAAGCTACCACAGTTTAATACTAAAATTTAGCGAACTGCTAATATTAAATTAATAATAAAAAAACAAGTAGGAGTGATTTAATGAACAGTGGTGATTTAGCATGGGTTTTAGTTTCAGCTGCATTAGTCTGGGTAATGACACCTGGATTAGCCTTGTTCTACGGTGGCTTAGGTGAGCGTAGAAACTTGTTACACACGATGTTTATTCCAGTTATGATTATTGGAATTGCTTCGTTAGTATGGTTTGTTGTTGGATATACGTTATCATTTGGTGGTAGTGGAAATGTGATTGGTAATTTTAAACATTTGTTCTTAACGAATGTTTCATTCACGCATTCTACTAAAGATTTAACAATTCCTGACGGTGCATTTGCCCTGTTCCAAGGTATGTTTCCGATAATAACAGCCGCAATTATTACTGGATCCGTCATTGGTCGAGTTAGAATTAAAGCATTGCTCGTATTTATTGCACTTTGGTTGATTTTCATTTACTCACCGTTAGCGCACATGGTTTGGGGCGGTGGCTTCTTGGCTCAGTTAGGCGCAATTGATTTTGCTGGTGGAACTGTTGTTCATATTTCTAGTGGTGTAACTGGATTGGTGCTGGCTTTGATGATTGGACATCGTCATATTGACAAGCACATACCTGTACGACCTTCTTATGTTTTGATTGGTGGCGCTTTGTTATGGGTTGGATGGTTTGGTTTCAACTCTGGATCAGCTCTTGCAGCAAATGGCACAGCTGTTCTAGCATTAGTTAACACATGGTTAGCATCAGCGGCAGCTGTATTGACTTGGGGTCTTGTTGAATATAAGTATCATGGACGTGCTACATTATCCGGTATTACTAGTGGTGGTGTTGCTGGTCTAGTTGCTATTACGCCTGCTGCTGGTTTTGTAGCACCATGGGCAGCTGTAGTGATGGGACTCTTAGCTGGTTTTATAGGCTTTGCTGGTATCACATTTGTTAAAAATAGTTTTGGATATGATGATACATTAGATGCTTTTGGTATTCATGGTATTGGCGGCGCCGTGGGTGCAATATTGACAGGTGTATTTGCTGATAAAAGTGTTGGCGGTGTCGCTGGCTTAATCAACGGGAATATGTCATTGGTTGGTAAGCAGTTAGTCGCAATTTTATTTACTATCGCATTTGCTGCGATTGGCACATATGTTTTAGCTAAAATAACAGAACTCATTGCTGCACCACTGCGTTTGACAGCTGATGAAGAAGCTGAAGGTTATGACGCAATTATGCATGATTTGACTGTGGAATAAAGGACAATGGTCCTTTTTATTTTGCCTGATATTTAGTGCATAAACTACCATCAATCACGGCAATATGGTAGAATAAAGGAAACATATAAAGGGGATTTGCTTTTTGACAGCACAAGTTCAGCAAATTTTTACATTTGAAAATGTGGAGCAACAGACTAAGTTGCTTGGCGTTAATGATAATTTTTTACAGTTAATCGAAGAAGGATTAACTGTGCGACTTCATGCTCGTGGTGACCAAATGACCATCTCAGGTGATGAGGATAAAGTGCCATTAGCTAAAGCTGTACTACGCGAATTAACTAGATTAATTAAGCATCAAATTAATATATCCGATACTGACGTTGTGAGTGCAATAACAATGGCACAGCGTGGAACATTGGAATATTTTGGTGACCTATACTCTGAAGTACTAATTCGTGATAATAAAGGGCGTTCCGTTCACGTTAAAAATTTTGGTCAACGCCAGTACGTCCAATCAATTCGTAAAAATGATGTCACGTTCGGCATCGGACCGGCTGGAACAGGAAAGACTTTTTTAGCAGTTGTTATGGCAATATCAGCCTTGAAGCGTGGTGACGTCGAAAGAATTATTATCACACGTCCTGCTGTTGAAGCAGGTGAGTCACTAGGATTTCTTCCAGGTGATCTGAAAGAAAAAGTAGATCCATATATGCGTCCTATTTACGATGCTATGAATGCATTAATTGGCGCGGAACAGACCCAGCGGTTAATGGAGCGTGGTGTGGTCGAAATTGCGCCACTGGCCTATATGCGTGGTCGAACATTGGATGATGCATTTATTATTCTAGATGAAGCACAAAATACAACGAATCAACAAATGAAAATGTTCCTAACGCGTTTTGGATTTGGCTCAAAAATGATTATTAATGGGGACATCTCTCAAATCGATTTGCCATATGGTGCAAAATCCGGGCTCATTTCGGTCCAACGTATTTTGAAAGACGTGAATCATGTATCGTTTATTCATTTTGGTAGTGCCGATGTGGTTCGTCATCCGGTTGTCGGTCTAATAGTTGGTGCCTATGAAGCAGCTGAGAAAAAATTAGCCGAATTAAAAAAGGAGCAAATTAACTAATGGATTTGGCTATTATTGACCAAACAAAAGCTGGTGTTAATCAATATCATCAGGATCTGGTTCGTTGTGTACTAGATTATGCTGGCAAATATTTGGAATTGCCAGATAATACAGAAATGTCTGTAACATTTATGAACAATGAAGAAATTCATCAATACAATAAAAAATATCGTGGTATAGACAAACCCACTGACGTCATTAGTTTCGCAATTGAGGAAGACGGTGATGATCTTCCGGTTTTACCAGACGAATTGATGGATGCCGAGTTAGCGAAAAATATTGGTGATATCTTGGTTTCTGTGGATATTATTAATTCTCAGGCAGAGTACTTGGGGCATAGCTATGAACGTGAGTTAGGCTTCCTAGTGGTGCATGGCTTCTTACATTTGAATGGATATGATCATATGTTAGGCGATGCAGAAGAAAAAGAAATGTTTGATTTACAACGAGAGATTTTAGATAATTATGGCCTCAAAAGATAAAAAGCTAGAAGGTGCGCCTAAAGACTACAATAAAAAAGTACAACGAAACAGTACATTTTTTCGAGCCATGAGAAACTCTTTGCACGGTATTTGGCTGATACTAGTCAGAGAACGCAACATGCGAATACATATCTTGCTAGGATTTCTCATTTTGCTTGTGGGCTTACATCTTGGCTTAAACCGTGCAGATTGGTTGTGGGTTGCAGTCGCAGTATTTACAGTGATATCGAGTGAGTTTTTGAACACGATTATTGAAGCTGTGGTTGATTTGGTTGTCGAAAAAAGATATCATCCACTTGCCGGGCTGGCAAAAGATGTCGCTGCTGGTGGCGTTTTAGTTGCCGTGGGTTTTGAAATTATTATCTTATTGATTGTATTTCAACCTTATGTTTGGCGGCATTTTGGTATTGTTACCAATTTTTCACAATTTATTCATGACTTCAGTAAATAAAACACATACAGGAGAATGCGGCCAAAGACCGTATATATATTATGACAGAATCTACTTTTAAATCAGGATTTGTGGCGATTATTGGTCGCCCAAATGTTGGTAAATCAACGCTTTTGAACCGCATCGTTGGCGAAAAAATTGCCATTATGTCAGATAAAGCACAAACTACCCGTAATAAAATACAAGGCATCTATACAACGGATGATGCACAAGTTGTGTTTATTGACACGCCAGGTGTACATAAACCACAAAATTCACTCGGTGATTTTATGGTGAAATCTGCATTTTCTGCGCTTCATGAGGCAGATGCAATCTGGTTTGTGGTAGATGCTGCAATGGCACGTGGTCGTGGTGACGATTTCATTATTGACCGGTTACAAGAAGTTAAAAATACACCAATTTATTTACTAATTAACAAAGTTGATTTATTAGCGCCAAATGACTTGCTTGATGTTATTGCTAGCTATCAGAATGATGCGCCTGAGTGGGCTGAGGTATTTCCAATTTCTGCCACAGAGGGTGATAATGTTCCAGAGTTGTTGGACAATATTGTGTCTCACTTGGATGAAGGGCCTCAATATTTCGATGCAGACCAATTAACGGATCACCCTGAACGTTTTGTTATTGGAGAATTAATTCGCGAAAAGGTATTGCAGTTAACACGTCAAGAGGTACCACATTCAGTTGCTGTCGTTATCGACAAAATTGCTCGTGAAAATGAAGAAAAAATTCATATTCAGGCATCAATTATTGTTGAACGACCAACACAGAAGAATATCATCATTGGTAAACAGGGTGCGATGATCAAAGATATTGGTACGAGGGCGCGCAAGGACATTGAACGCTTACTCGGGGACAAAGTTTTCCTTGAAACTTGGGTTAAGGTTGAGCCTCGCTGGCGTGACCGACCACAAGCTTTGCAGACATTAGGATATCGTCAAGAAGATTACTAAAATGATGCTGTATCAAAGCACCGTGTTGTCATAAAGAAAAATTTTGGCGATTGATTTAGTGGAGTCATTATGGCAATTATTCGTGGCATTGTATTGTATACACGACAATATAAAGATAATGATTTATTAGTTCGCATACTAACGGAAACGTACGGCATGCGAACTTTTTTGGCGCGAGGTGCAAAGAAAGCTACTTCTAAACTCTCAGCTGGTACACAACCTTACACAATTGTAACTTTTGATGGTGCTCTACCGAAACGAGAAACCGGACTAGGTTACATGAATGATGTTCAAGATATAAAAGTATATTCACGGCTTATCGAAGATATCGAAGCAAATGCCTATGCTGCGCTGATTGCTAGTTTAATTGATGCTTCCTTTGAAGAAGGGGAAAAGATAACACGCTGGTATAATCAACTTTATGTCGCGCTACAGAAACTAGATGAGGGACTCGATCCTCAAATTATTGCTAATATTTTTGAAATTCAATTACTTGTTCCTCTAGGGGTGGCGCCAAACTTAAGGGCTGATCCGATTACAGGTCAAGTAGATGGGAAATTTGATTATTCTGAAAAGTACAATGGCATTATTTCAGAACATCATTTTAATCTGGACGATCAGCGATTAATGCTTGATCAAAAAACTGTGTTTTATTTACGTCAATTTAGCGTCATTGATATGCGCCAAGTACATGACATCAAAATGTCAGCAATCACCAAACGTGGTTTGCAACGTGTAATTGACTATATTTACGAAAAACAAGTTGGTTTGAAGCCACGTGCAAAATCATTTATTGAGCAAATGCATTCGTGGCAAAATACGTTAGTTAATTTTAGAAGGAATAAGTAATCATGAAAAAAATTTTGGTTTTGCATACCGGTGGTACAATTTCTATGCATGAAGATGCTGATGGCGATGTCGAAACAGGAGATGAAAATCCTTTAGTTCAAGCAAAGGTTACCTTTCCAAATATCGAACTAGAAGTTGAGAACATTTTTAATTTACCAAGTGAACATATTGGTCCGTCTCATATGCTACAATTGCAAAAACGTATCTCTGAAGCCAAAAATGATTTTGATGGTGTGGTCATTACTCATGGTACTGATACCTTGGAAGAGACAGCATTCTTTCTGGATAGCACATTAAAAGTTTCGTTTCCTATTGTTATAACGGGAGCAATGCGTTCATCCAATGAACTTGGTTCAGATGGTTTGTACAATTATCAATCTGCGCTACGTGTAGCGGCAGATGATACATCCAAAAACCGTGGTGTGATAGTTGTGATGAATGATGAAATACATGCCGCTCGATTTGTAACTAAAACACACACTACTAATGTGGCAACGTTTGCGTCACCACTTAGTGGCACGATGGGGCTACTAACGAAACGACAAATTATTTACTTTTATGACCTGCCACAACGAGAAGTATTACCAGATGTGGATATTAACAAAAATATCCCTGTTTTAAAGGCGTACGCTGGCATGGATGGCCAATTATTGAAAATTTTGGCTGATGCTAATATTGACGGCATTATTATTGAAGCACTTGGTGCTGGTAATTTATCTCGCGAAGCAGCTCGCGGAGTAGCATATTTATTAGCGAAAAATACGCCAGTGGTCATTGTGTCAAGAAGCTTCAATGGTGTTGCTGCACCAGTATATGATTATTTAGGTGGCGGCGTTCAATTAGAGAAATCTGGAGCAATCTTTGCGTCCAGCATTAATGGGCCTAAAGCGCGACTAAAGCTATTAATCGGACTATCAAACAACTTAAGTAAAGAACATCTAGAAACGTATTTACATGGTATTTAACTCACTATGAGAAGAATCTATTTCGTGCGTCATAGCATTCGTGATGATAAAATTAAAGACGATTATTCGGCACCATTAACGATAGAAGGAAAGCAGTTGGCCCATGATTTGGTGGGTTATTTTGTAGACAAAAATATTAAGGCTATCTATTCATCACCTTATCAGCGTGCGTTGCAGACTATTGAACCAACAGCAACTACACTGGGTATAGAAATTAATTTGAATGCTGCATTGCGCGAACGGCAAACTAATGACCAAATAGATTGGCAAAATCATTTAGAAAAGCTGTGGCAAAATTTTTATTTTAAAACCGCTGGGGAAGAATCTTTAGCAACTGTGCAACAAAGAATGAAAACAGCTTTTTATCAAATTATTGATGAATCTTCTGGTGAAATAATTATTACAAGTCATGGGACGGCATTAAGCTTATTGTTCCATTACTTAACAAGTGGTTATTTCAATTTTATAGACTGGCAAAAAATGGAAATGCCGGATGTATATATTGGCCTATTTGATGAAAATAATCAATGCATCAGTTTAACAAAAGAGGCGTATTAACTTTAATAGTTAATACGCCTCTTTTTAATGTCATTTAAAGATATTTGTATAGATTGCTTCTACAGCACTATCAGATAAGTCGGGCTGAATTCCTAACATAATCGAAATTTCGCTCGCTCCTTGGTTAACCATTTGTAGACTGATATTACGCTCCTTCAGGGGCGCGACAATCTCCGTCAAGGCACCAACACGATTACGCATTCCTTCACCAACAACCATTATAATACCGTAGCTTGGAATCCACTTTAATGTATCAGGTTTAATTTCAGCAGCAATATCGCTTAACATGTTATCAACTTGCTCTTGCGTTAACATTGTTTTATCAAAAATAATTGTCAAATCATCAATACCAGAAGGCATATGTTCGTAAGAAATATTGTGACGCTTCAAAATCTCAAGAATACGAAGGGTAAAACCAACTTGTTTATTCAATAAGTACCGATGTAAGTATAGGGCAGCAAAGCGGTTGGAGTTGGCAATACCAGTTACAGGACGTGCTTGCTGAACCTCTGTAGGTGGTACGATAAATGTTCCAGGGGCATCGGGATCATTGGTATTTTTGATGTTTATACGAATACCACCTTGAATGGCTGGAATAATGGCTTCATCATGGAATACAGCAAAACCAGCATAAGATAACTCGCGCATCTCATCGTATGTCATTTGTTGGATAGCTGCTGGATGTTCGACAATTGAAGGATTAACAGCATAGATAGCACTGACATCGGTAAAGTTTTCATATAAATCAGCTCGTAGTCCGCGTGCCATAATAGCACCAGTTATGTCTGAACCACCACGTGAAAATGTAGCCATGTCGCCATTCTTAGTGTAGCCAAAGAAGCCAGGGACAATGAGTCGTTCAGAAGTTGACAGGTCTAACTCGCCGATTGTGGTATAAGAAGCGGTATCAAATGTTGCTGATCGCGCATTATCATCCACGACCAATCCAATCTCTTTAGGATCCACAAAACGAGCTGGCATACCTAAATGGTTAAAGACTTTAGCAATCAATTGCGCATTTAAATATTCGCCGTGAGCAGCGAATGCTGCATATAAATAATCAAATGATCGGTAATGTTTTCTTGCTAGATGTTCAATTTGTTCATCGAGGTCAGCTAGTTCATAATCTGGTAACTCAAAGTATTCACCAATAGAGTGATAGCGATGTTTAATCGTTTCAATAATTTCAGTGGTATCTTCGTCTGCAAGCGTAGCTTGCGCGTATGATATCAATAAATCGGTCACCTTCCGATCATCTTTGAATCGTTTACCAGGTGCTGAGACAACAACAACTTTTCGATCATCATCAGCACGAATGATATCGTAGACACGTTGCAGTTGTTGACCGTTAGCTAGTGAAGAACCACCAAATTTTGTAACTTTCATAATATGTAAGTGCTGGTAAGCACATATTCTCCTAATTATTTTTTGTAATTTGTAAACCAGTATAATCTGGTTCTAGTAATAATAGTTTTCCTGGCAAAGCCATGTTTGTCAGCACTTTTAATAACTTAGTTGCATTATCCTTTGATACGAGAGTGATAACAGTCGGACCCGCACCAGAAAGATAGGTGCCGATGATTTCTAGTTGATGGGCAGTATCACGAATAATTTTTAGGTGTGGTGCTAAATGAGCACGAGCCTGTTCATGAAATTGGTCCTTTTCAATTAAAACACGAGCTGTATTGAAATCACCGGCGTTCAATGCTGCGGTTAAAGTATTACTGATAGCGCTGGCAGCAACACTATCTTTAAATGTCATCTTAGCAGGCAACGCATTACGTGCTTCAGTTGTGAGCAGTTCGTAATTCGGAATGAAGGTGATGAAATTAATGTCTTTTGGTAAACTCAATGGTGCATGATAGACCTGCTCGCCATCGTAAAAGGCTGCTACACTACCTCCAAGTAACGCAGGAGCAACATTATCTGGATGACCTTCTAAAGCCGTCGCTTGCTTCAATAAAGCGTCATTACTCAATCGCATATCAGCCAGAACATTGGCCATTGCTAGACCAGCCAACAGCGCAGAAGATGATGAACCCAGTCCGCGTGCAAGTGGAATATCAGATTTTACAACAATACGATGAGGTGTCAAGTTTGGGGCTAATAAGAGTGCTGTTTTGACAATGAAGTTGTTAACATCACTGGGCATATTTGCACCGTAATCATGAATCACTTGCCATTCGGAGGTTTCTTCATACACTTCTAAGGTTAAGTATAGTTTTAAGGCCACGCCAAGAGAATCAAAGCCAGGGCCAATATTGGCGCTAGTAGCTGGTACAGTTATTTTAATCATGAGAAAATTTTATACTCCGCCGCTAAATTAATGCCATCAGCATTTCGGATTGTTGTACGAATAACATTGAGCTGCGCATCAGAGGCAGCGTGTGTCAGAGCAACTAATCGAGCAAAACCATTTTTTGCTGGGGTTTGCTTTAAATCAGTAAAACTTATTTTTGCGGAAGCAAACATACCGGTTACGGAATACATTGCTCCTGGCGTGTCAGCTACTTCTACAACAATAAAACGTCTTGCCACGCGCTGTGAAGGTTTAGCCAAATCTAGATCTTGGTTAAAAGTATTAAATGGTCTTCCTGGCGTATTCAGCGCTAGATTGGTAGCGACATTGGTTAAATCACTTAATACCGAATTAGCAGTAGGCATTTCACCAGCGCCTGGTCCATATAGCATCACTTCACCAACTGACTCACCATTAACTAAAACGGCATTGTTTTCATTGTTAACGGTCGCTAAGGGATGGTTAAACGAAACAAGGTGAGGGGAAACCTCAATACTGAGTGCATTACCAACTCTTTGGGCAACACCAAGCAATTTGATTGCGTAGCCAAAACCGTGCGCATCGTTGATATCTGAATCCGTTAAGTCGGCAATACCAGTAATAGTTACGTCATCCATAACAGGTTGCACACCAAACGAAAAGTTAGACAAAATAATTAACTTGTATGCTGCATCAAAACCTTCCACGTCATTTGTGGGATCAGATTCAGCAAAACCTTTGTCTTGAGCTAATTTAAGGGCTTCTGCATACGTTAAACCATTTGTAGCCATTTGCGTTAGAATAAAGTTACTTGTGCCGTTAATGATACCGGCGACACGTGAAATTTCATCTGCCGTAAAACTGCTTGAAAGCGTACGCAAGATAGGCACGCCACCGGCAACGGCAGCTTCATAATATAAATCAACACCATTCTGGTTGGCTAATTCAGCTAACTCTTGTCCACGACTTGCGATTAAATCTTTGTTTGCCGTGACAACATGCTTTTTTGCCATAAGTGCGCGTTTGATAATATCGTATGCATAATCAATTCCACCCATGACTTCTACTACAATTTGTATTTCGTCATTGCCTAAAATATCCTCAGGATTATCAGTGATTGGAAAATCTTGTGTAAAACCTGTGCGCGGTTTATTAAGATTATGTACGACGGCATGACGTACGACCAAATGAGATCCCGTGCGTTGGGTAATTTGATTAGCGTTTTGTTGTAAAATTTTTACGACACCACTTCCAACTGTGCCGAGACCAAAAAGACCGATGCCTATTTCCATGTGATATTCCCTTTATTTTGAGTATTTTATATATGTTCTTCTTATGATTTTATCATTATAATATCTAAAAATAAACAAATTTGTTATAATTGGATAAATTATAAAAAAAGGAATTTAGTTACTATGAATTATGTATCAACACGTGGACAGGCGCCTGCAGTTACATCTAGCCAAGCAATAATAAACGGTATTGCGCCAGATGGCGGTCTTTACGTTCCAGAAAAATGGCCAAAATTAAAATTAGATTGGAAAAATCTAAGCCAGCAAAGCTATCAAGAAATTGCCACGCAAGTATTTGATGCCTTTTTTGATGATTTTACAGTTCAGGAAATTGACCATATTATTTCAAAATCATATGGCAATCAATGGGATGCTGAGAGCATTGTGACCTTGCACAATGAAAACAAGTTGCACTATATTGAATTGTTTCATGGACCAACCTTAGCATTCAAAGATGTTGCACTACAGGCACTACCACATCTATTAACGACAGCTGCTAAAAAGCAGTCACTAAATGATAAAATTGTTATTTTAACAGCTACATCTGGCGATACAGGAACTGCTGCTATGAGCGGCTTTGCAAATGTTGAAAATACTGAAATAGTTGTTTTTTACCCAGAAGTTGGTGTTAGTGATATTCAGCGTCAACAGATGCAAACTGAAGAGGGACACAATGCTCATGTTACAGCAATAACTGGTAATTTTGATGATGCCCAAAAAGCTGTAAAATCTATTTTGAGCGATGAGAAATTAATTCAGGAATTATCAGAAAAGGGTATGCGTTTTTCATCAGCTAATTCAATTAATATTGGTCGATTAGTACCACAAATTGTGTATTACATTTATGCTTACGCCCAATTAGTAAAAAATGATGTGGTGGTACCAGGAGAAGAAATCAATATTGATGTGCCAACCGGAAACTTTGGTAATGTGCTTGCTTCATATTATGCCAGTCAGTTAGGATTACCAGTTCATCAGTTTACAGTTGCTTCGGATGAAAATAATGTATTAACTGATTTTTTCAACACTGGTATCTATGATCGTCAACGTGATTTTAAAGTCACAAATTCACCGGCAATGGATATCTTAGTATCAAGCAACTTGGAACGGTTGTTGTATTTTGCTAGTGGTCGTAATGATGAAGAAGTTCGCCAGTATATGAAGTCATTAGCTGAAAATGGTCAATATACCTTGACTGATAAAACGCGTAATTATTTGCAAAAATTCACAGCTAAATTTGCGACACAATCTCAAGTGGTTGATACGATTAAAGATGTCTTTGAAAATAGCGGTTACTTAATTGATCCGCATACGGCTGTTGGTCGCTTTGCTTACGAAGAAGAAACACATAAAACGTTACTTGCAGCAACAGCAAGTCCTTATAAGTTTCCACAAACAGTTTTGGCAGCATTGCAGGAAAAAAACGAAGGGGGCGTAGTGGATTTGCAAAAGCTAGCTGAACGAACAAATACAGTTATTCCAGCACAAGTAGCAACGTTATTTGATAAAACTATTGTACACACTAAAATCATCGAGCCTGCGATGATT
This sequence comes from Leuconostoc sp. C5, assembly GCF_056530425.1. NCBI lineage: Bacteria > Bacillati > Bacillota > Bacilli > Lactobacillales > Lactobacillaceae > Leuconostoc > Leuconostoc sp. C5. The sequence goes on from NZ_CP134351.1 coordinate 766,234, forward strand.
GTGCAATCTGTTAAAGACGAACTATCTATCTGATAATTGTGGGATTGTTTGCTATATTATGACATTTTATGATTTAAATCGTTGATTTTTTAATGTATAATTAGGCTATATCAACCAAGGAGAATCAAATGTCATATCAAGAATTAGATCCTATTGTCTGGAGTGCGATTCAACAAGAAAGTGCGCGTCAAAACCGTACAATTGAATTAATCGCTTCTGAGAACTTTACATCGCAAGCCGTACGTGCCGCACAAGGTTCGGTGTTGACAAATAAGTATGCTGAAGGATACCCTTATAAGCGTTATTATGGTGGCACGGAGTACGTGGACGTTGTTGAACAGGTAGCTATCGATCGTTTAAAAGAACTTTTTGGTGCTGAATATGCTAACGTTCAGCCGCATTCTGGTTCCCAAGCGAATGCTGCTGCTTACATGGCATTTTTAAAGCCAGGTGACAAGATATTGGGTATGAGTCTTGACGCTGGTGGACACTTGACACATGGGGCCAAGGTCAGTTTCTCTGGAAAAGTTTATGAATCACATACTTATGGATTAAATTCGGAAACAGAAACCTTAGATTATGAAGCAATTGCCAAGCAAGCACGTGAAGTAAAACCACAGATGATTGTGGCCGGTGCTTCTGCATATTCACGAATCATTGAATTTGATAAGTTTCGTGCGATTGCTGACGAAGTGGGTGCCTATTTAATGGTTGATATGGCGCATATTGCCGGACTTGTAGCTGCTGGGCTACATCCCAATCCAGTAGGCATTGCAGATGTTGTTACATCAACAACACATAAAACATTGCGAGGTCCGCGTGGTGGGGTTATTCTATCACAGGAAAAGTATGCTAAGCAGCTTAATTCAGCTATTTTCCCTGGATCGCAAGGTGGACCATTGGAACACATTATTGCAGGTAAAGCAATTGCCTTTGGAGAAGCTTTACAACCTAAATTTAAAGACTACGCACAACAAGTTATTAAAAATGCGCAAGCTATGGCAAAAGTTTTCAATGATACTGAAGATATTCGTGTTGTAGCTGGTGGCACTGACAACCATTTATTCAATTTGGACCTAACTAAAACAGCGTTAAATGGTAAGCAAACACAGGAATTATTAGACACAGTTTCAATTACTACAAACAAAGAAGCTCTGCCAAATGAACAATTAAGTCCATTTGTTACATCTGGTATTCGTATTGGAACTGCAGCAATCACAACGCGTGGATTTGATGAAGATGATGCCACTAACGTAGCCGAATTGATTGTGACAGCCATTCATCATTATGATGATGAAAAAGTACTCAAGCAAGTGAAACGTGAAGCTGAAGCATTAGCAATGACGCATCTATTTGAATAATTTAAAAGCTGGTAAAACCGGCTTTTTTTGGTGAAAAATGCAAACAAAATCAGAATTAAGAATTCAACAAAAAGCAGCTCTTGCTAGAGAAAATCTGATGAAGCGTAAAAGGGAAGAGGAGCAACTTTATGCACTACTTTTCCAGACTCCTGAATGGCAATCTGCTGATAGTATAGCAGTTACTTTGAGCATGGAGTTCGAATTAAATACGAGTCCGATTATTATTAAAGCCTGGGAAAAAAGCAAGCGAGTTCTCGTACCAAAAATTATTAATCACAAAATGATTTTTGTGGAAATAGATTCAAATACACGTTATCAAACGGGGATGTTGAACATTAGAGAGCCACTAATAGATAACTATCAGGCCGTTGAACAACTGGATCTGGTAATTGTTCCTGGGTTAGCTTTTACTGTTAGCGGTAAACGTTTAGGTTTTGGGGCTGGATATTATGATCGTTTTTTAGAACACTACGCGGGGCATACGATCAGTGTAGCCTTATCGACGCAATTACTAGATGATTTACCAACAGAAAATCATGATCAAACTGTTCAGCGTATTTTGTATGCAAAATAGCTAATTCCTTGGTGTAGCACTATCATCCATTTTTATCAATGTTTGACTTTTGGTAAATGTTTTCTTACAATACCAATATAGTAGGTAAAGGGGAAATTATGCTTGACAAAACAATTTATAAACAGATTTTTAAGTCTAGTTTCGACGCCCCAATCGACGTTGAATTTTGGGATGGGGAAAAGGTAAGTTACGGTCAAGGAGACCCAATTGCCACAATCATCCTTCACGAGGTCATACCGATCAAAGACATTATGGCACATGCCTCGCTCACTTTTGGTGAAGCGTACATGGATGGAAAAATTGAAATTAAAGGTAATCTACAACAGTTGGTTAAGATTGCGTATGATTCCAAAGAAAGTTTTTTGAATGGATCTAAGTTTTCTAAACTTATTCCTAAACACTCACACTCGGAGAATAAGAGTAAAGCAGACGTACAGAGCCATTATGATATTGGTAATGATTTTTATAACATGTGGTTGGATCCCACAATGACTTATTCTTGTGCTTACTTCGTTAGCGAAAGAGATACACTTGAAGATGCACAATGGAACAAAGTACGCCACATTTTAAATAAACTTCATGCACAATCTGGTGAAACTTTATTAGACATCGGATGTGGCTGGGGCACATTACTGTTCACCGCAGCTAAAGAATACAACTTGGAAGCCACTGGTGTAACACTTAGTCAACAACAGTATGATTTTGTTTCTAATAAGATTAAAGAAGAAGGACTTGAAGGTCGAGTTCATGTTTATTTGGAAGACTATCGTGAGTTAAAAGATACTTATGACCATGTAACTTCTGTTGGTATGTTCGAACACGTTGGGAAAGAAAACTTAGGTGAATACTTCAACCAAGTGAACAACCTTCTTACAGAAAATGGTACAGCCTTAATTCACGGCATTACTGGGCAACATGACGGTGCAGGTGTTGATGCTTGGATCAATAAATACATTTTCCCAGGTGGTTACATCCCAAATATAGCGGAAAACGTGGGACACATTATTGATGCTTCTTTGCAGGTTGATGATATTGAACCGTTGCGTCGTCATTATCAGAAAACATTGGAAATTTGGACAACTAATTTCCACAAAGTTGAAGAGGAAGTTATTTCAAAATATGGTGAACGTTTTTACAGGATGTGGGATTTATATTTGCAAGCTTGTGCAGGTTCATTTGAAGCTGGAAATATTGATGTCGTTCAGTATTTGCTCACCAAAGGGCCTTCTGGTACAAACTTACCAATGACGCGTTCATATATTTATCATGCTGATGTTGCTAGCGGTGTGAAATAGCGTGTAATCTCGTTAGATTAGTAAAAAGCAGTCAACTATGATTAGAAGTTGACTGCTTTTTTATTGATTAAAATTCCTGATAAACTGCAGGATCTTGATTATTTGTCCTGCCATCAGGTTTTGTTAGATCGTTGATACGTTGCATATCAGATGAACTAATTTCAAAATCAAAAAGATCTAGGTTACCTTTTTGTCTTGCGTAACTGCTTGCTTTAGGTATAGGCAATACGCCAAGAGATATTTCCCATTTCAACACGAGTTGACCAATATTCTTGTGGTATTTTTTAGCTAATTCAACTAAAACAGGGTCTTTCAAAATCGCACTTGCACGACCCAATGGGCTCCAAGCCTGTGTTAAAATATTTTGAGTGTTATTGTATTCACGCAATTCCTGTTGATTGAAATAAGGATGCAATTCAACTTGGTTAACAACTGGTAATATATTGGTTTCTTTTTTCAAACGTTCAATATGTTCAGGAAGAAAATTGCAAACACCGATTGATTTAACAAGACCAAACTTTTGCGCCTGAATGAGTGTGTGCCAAGCCTCTAGATAATGATCATCAATCGGGTTGGGCCAATGTAATAGGTACAAATCAAAGTAATCTAACTTACTTCGATACAAGGATTCTTGAATTAGATCAATTGAGTCTTGATAACTACTGTAATACTTCCCTGGAAGCTTTGAGGTGATGATTAATTCATCGCGATTGACATGCGATTGTTGTATAGCTTGTCCAACTGTACCTTCGTTCTGGTAATTAAAGGCAGTGTCGAATAGACGATAACCAGCATCAACTGCGGATAAAATTGATTGTGTTCCTGCAAAGCCATTTAATTTATATGTGCCGAAACCAATTTCTGGTAAGTGTTGACCATCGCTTAGTTCATGAAATGTCATAAATATAGACCTACTTTCTTCGTACTATAATCCCTATAGTAGGTCAAGAATTTAGGAGTTGCAAGAGAATGGTTTGCTCACTAGCAAACAAAATAACATCATCTAAGTAATGTTTTTAAGTATTAGTATATTTTAATAATTAAAATACCAATCAACATGCCAATAACGCCAATTATTTGATAGATAGAAATTGATTGCTGTTTTGATTGAAATAACCCAAATTGTTGAATGAGCATGGCGCCAATCATAACGCCTAGTGTTGAAATACTAACCGTGAGACCTGGACCTAACGGTAGGATGAGAAGTGACATAAGGGTTACAAAAGCAGCACCGCTAAACCAGCAAACCAAGATTGTGACAGACGGATACCAATGCGCAAATGACGCCAATTGTTGTTTTTCAAAAAAGCGAGCACGATCAATCCGATTATGAAGGCCCATAATGCGCTAACAGTCGGGCTTTGGATGTAATGACCTAGTTGACCATTAAAGGTAGACTGCACAGTGCATAAAATACCAGCGCCAAAAGCCCAGAGACGATTTAGCATTTGTGATTTTGAATGCTCACTACTTGCCAATTCTATAGCTGAATGTCGAGTCGATAACACCACGGCAATATAAGTGCCAGCTAAAAGAATGATGATACCAATGATGCGAGTCACTGAAACCATAACAACTGTTGTATTAAACCATCCAAAGGTTTCAAAAAACATACCGGATAAAATTTGCCCTAATGTTGGAAACATGACTGTTTCCACAGACCCAATTTTTGGGAAAAGAATAATACAACTTGTAATGAATACCAATCCGAAAAGACCACCTGTTGTCATCCATATTGGTGCTGAGAAGATAAGCTCTATTTTTGAAAAGTCACCCAGAATAACAGTCAGAATGAGCAATGAAAATGAACCAACTATATATGCCATAAAACAAGCAACGAGGGGAGATTTGAGCAAAAAACTTAACTGCGCGTTAACGGCATTTTGAGCAGCCAAAATTAAACCAGCTCCAATGGCAAGTGCAATATATATCATATACATCAGTTTATCTCCACATGAGCTTGCTGTCGTTCTTTAATTTCTACTGTGTTGTCGCCAATAATTATTCGATCACAAATATTTAAAAACAAACCGTGCTCAACAACGCCAACTTGGCTTTCAAGATATTCGGCGAGGGCATATGGATTGTTAATTGTGGTCATATGGCAATCAATAATGTAGTGACCAGGATCAGTGATAACGGGCTGGTTATTTCCGGGATGACGACGTAGCTTGGGGAACAGACCTTTATTGGCAAATTGTCGTAACAACTGACCGCTACCGTAGGGGATAACCTCTACGGGCAGCGGGAAAGAACCTAGCGTGTTGTGCACTTTACTGCGATCAACGATCCAGATATTTTTCTTTGAGTTTTTAGCTACTATTTTCTCCATCAGTAGGGCAGCTCCGCCACCTTTTATACCGTTAAGGTAGGAATCGACTTCATCTGCACCATCAACTGTAACGTCAATATGGTCAATGGCATCAATGTCGACAATTGGAATATTTAATTCTGCGCATCGCTGACTAGTAATTGTTGAAGTGGTCACGCCGATGACGTTATATTGAGAAGCAGCTAAAGCATCTAAAAAATAAGAAACAGTTGAACCAGTTCCTAGTCCGATAATCATATCGGTCTGGATATAATTTAAAGCGGCGAGGGCTGCTTGTTTTTTTTGGAAATTTTTTTCATTCATGATAAGCCTCATTCCGCCATAGCAGCATTAGCAAGCAAACCAGCGTCAACGTCTTTTTTATTTGGAATCGAGGCTATTGCACCAGATCGGCTGACGGCTATTGAACTAGCAAAGCAACTACGTCGAATGACGCTTGGTAGATTCGACAAGTTGTCGTCAATATTAGCTGAAAAAGTACCAATAAATGTGTCACCAGCAGCAGTGGTATCAACGGCATTTACCTTGAAAACAGGTAAAATATCTGCCGACCCATTGACATGATAGTAAACACCATCACTGCCAAGTGTAACCACTACGTTGGAAAAACCTACTTTATTTAATTTGGAAGTGAGTGGCGTTAACGACGATTGTTTTGTAGTTGGCTCAGTGTGAGCTAGTGCCGCGGCTTCAGTTTCGTTTGGTATGATTAAATCAGTAGATGAAATAATATTTGAATCAAGATGTGACGTAATAGGTGCCGGATTTAATATAGTTAGTACGCCATTTTCCTTGGCGATATTAAACCCAGCAACAATGGCCTCAGTAGGTACTTCAAGCTGTGCTACGATTACATCAGCATTAGCAATTATATTGCGCGCTTTTTCCACATCGGCGCTGGTTAAATTCATATTTGCGCCACCATATACCATAATCGTGTTATGTCCATCTGGCTCCAACATTATAGTGGCGGAACCAGTAAACTGGCTCTTTGTAAAAATATAATCCGTTGATATTCCTTCATCACTTAATAATTGTTTGAAGGCACGTCCACGGTCATCATCACCTACAGCACCGATCATTGTTACATCAGCTCCTTGACGAGCAGCTGCAACTGCCTGATTGGCACCTTTACCACCAAATGTACTTGCTTGATTGTTAACGGTGATGGTTTCTCCTTGGTTAGGTAATCTATCAATCATTTGAATAGTATCAATATTGAGACTACCGATAACAACAACCTTATTTTTCATAATGATTACTCCTTAAAATATCAAAGTTGGTTAAACGTTTTACTAAATTAAGGGTTGATCACAGTGTACGTTATTTTAAAAATAATGTCAAGAAAAAAAGCAACCATAATGTCTTAATGGTTGCCTTTTGTATTTTTAACTGGCCCGGTCGATTCACGAATAACCAATTTAACATCGAAAAATTCGGTTTGCAAGGGGAGGTTAGGATGATCGAGACGTCGGATAATCATTTTTAAAGCCGTTTCACCAATTTCCCAAACAGGTTGTGCTATGGTAGTTAATGTAGGAATCATAAATTCCGCATAATCTGTATCATCATAACCAATGATGGAAATATCATCAGGTACTTTAATATCTTGATAGGCCAAACCACGCAAAACACCGATAGCCATTTCATCATTCAAAATGAATGCTGCTGTAGATTTACTTTGAATAAGTTGATGAACAGCTGCCAAACCGCCATGTTTTGACAAAGTAGTAGTAATGATTGCTTTTGGCGTTAAATTTGCTGTAGATAATGTGTCTAAGAAACCAGCTCGACGTTGCCGCATGTTATCGGTCAGATTATTTGGTAAAATTAAAGCGATATCTCGATGACCAAGTGACATTAAATGACTGGCTGCCATACTTCCGCCTGTAAATTCATTTGTTTGAACCATATCATGTGCATTTATATCGGCATTTTGATCAAGCACCAGATACGGTATATTACGTTTTTTTAAAAACGTATTAACTTCCGCTCGATTAGGGATGTGCCGGCCAAAAACTAATGCTTCTACGCCACGCTCAACCAAGGAAAAAATTGCATCTTGTAAACTTTCATCGGTTGACCCTAGAAATACTAAATTAACATCAGATGGCGCACTAGCTTGCATGCTTTGAATAATGTCGGCAAAAAAAGGCATGCGGAAAGAAGGGACTATGATGCCAATCAAGCGTTTGTGCCTGCCCTTAAGATTTCTTGCAGCGCTGTTAGGAACATAGCCTAACTCATCTCGTGCTTGAAGTACTTTTTCAATCGTTGCCTCAGAAAAACGTTGGCCTTTGTTATTTAAAATTTGAGATACAGCAGCAATGGAAACGCCCGCTTTTTTGGCAACATCTTTTATTGAGATTTTGCGCATCACATTTTACTCCTTAGTTTAAAAACATTGTTCTTAAACTATTGTACCAGTAAAAAATAATTGAAAACGCTTCCATTTTCAAAAAGTTGGTGTTATAATGTTTTTGGTTAAACGTTTTACTAACTTGCATTTTGTTCAAGAGAGGAATAACTTATGTTTTTATTTGCTAATATTCTTGGTATTTTTGTTTTCATTGCCATTGCAGCTCTGTTTTCAAGAGATCGAAAAAATATTCAGTGGAAATCGGTCGGCATTGTGCTGGCACTAGAGATTTTGCTAGCCTGGTTTTTTACTCAATTCAAGGCCGGACAAATCGCTGTGCAAGCTGCAGCTGATGGTTTCAATTGGCTTGTTTCTGTGGCAACACAAGGAATTGCATTTGCGTTACCTGAATGGTTGACTTCCAATAATGGCGGGCCAAACTTTGTGACTTCTGCTTTGTTGCCAATTTTATTGGTTGTGCCCTTGTTTGATATTTTAACCTATATTGGTTTACTACCATGGCTCATTAAGTGGATTGGTAAGGGGCTCGCTTTTATAACTGGACAACCAAAATTTGAAGCATTCTTTTCGATTGAAATGATGTTTCTAGGAAATACAGAGGTCTTAGCTGTTTCAAAAGCACAACTAGATATGATGTCTGCGCGAAGAAACTTTACGCTCGCTATGATGTCGATGAGCTGTGTCACATCGGCCATTATTGGTTCGTATACTCAAATGGTTCCTGGTAAGTATGTTTTAACCGCCATCCCGCTTAATATATTAGGTGCTATTATCATCGCTACGATTTTAAATCCCACTAAAGTGACGCCTGAAGAAGATGTCATCGTCAGTGTTGCATCAGATAATGGTAAAAAGGAGCCTTTCTTTTCATTTTTAGGCGATTCAATTCTTGGCGCTGGAAAGTTGATTTTAATTATTACGGCTACTGTTATTGCGTTTGTTTCTTTGGCGGCACTGATCAATCAGTTGTTCAGTTTAACTGGGCTACACTGGTTAACATTAGAAAATATCTTTGGCGTAATCATGTTCCCATTTGCATGGTTACTGGGATTCAATGTTCACGAGGCTTTCCAAATTGCGCAATACATGGGCACAAAATTGGTAACTAATGAGTTTGTTGTCATGGGTGAAGTTTCAAAATCAATTATGGCCGGTAAGGGACTCTTTGCAAATGAACATGCACGTATTGTTTTGACGGTTTTCCTTACTAGTTTTGCTAACTTTGGAACCCTGGGCATGATTATTGGTTGTTTCAAAGGCCTTGTCAGCAAAGAAAAAAATGATTACATTAGTGCACGAGTACCATACATGTTGTTGTCAGGGATATTAGTTTCATTATTGTCAGCTGCAACAGCAGGAATGTTCGTTTGGTAATCAAAAGAGAAGTTCTTAAAAGGAGAAATGATGATACCTATAATTTTAGACATGGATCCAGGGATTGATGATGCAGTTGCTCTATCGATTGCCCTCAGCAATCCTAGCATTGATATCAAGCTACTAACAAGTGTTGCTGGAAATGTTAGTGTTGACAAAACAACCAATAATTTATTAAAGTTGACAACATTTTTTCATCAAACGCAGATTCCGGTTGCAAAAGGTGCCGCTGCACCATTGAAAAAAGATTTCTCTGATGCTGCTTATATTCATGGCGAATCGGGTATGCCTGGATATGATTTTCCTCAAGTGACAAAAGAAGCAATTAAATTAGATGCAATTACTGCAATGGCCGAAGAACTGGAGGCATCGATCGTGCCAATGACTATTGTTGCTACTGGGTCGTATACGAATATTGCAATGTTGATCCAAAAATATCCAAGTCTACTTCACAAGATTGAAAAATTTGTTTTGATGGGTGGCTCTTTGTCAGGAGGGAATGTGTCTTCAGTTGCAGAATTTAACGTGTTTACTGATCCAGATGCAGCCGACATTGTTTTCAAAAGTGGTGTGCCAATTGTTATGATTGGCCTTGATGTAACGCTCAAGGCGCTATTACCTTTTGAAACAATAGATGCTATTGGTAGTCAAGGGGAAGCAGGTGAAATGTTACAGAAAGTTATGACAGCTTATGGTGATACTGCAGAAGGTGGTAAGCCTATGCATGATGTCAATACAATTTGTTATCTATTAAATCCTGAATTTTATACAGTAAAAAATTACTGGGTTGATATTATTGTTTCTGGACCGGCTGCGGGCGCCACGATTGCCGACACGCAAAATCGATGGTCAGAAGGTCGATTGAATGCACAGGTGGCGGTTGATATTGACACAACAGCGTTTGAAAAGTGGTTTGTTGAACAAGTACCGAAAATGAATCAATATCGTAAAGAGGAAAATTAAAATGGCATCAACAAAAATGATTTTGGACTTGGATACTGGTGTTGATGATGCGCTAGCTTTGGCTTTAGCTGTGTGTGATCCACGAGTGGATTTAATTGGTGTGATTGCTTCTTACGGTAACACACTAATGAAAACTGCAGCACAAAATACATTGGATTTATTACATTTGTTACATGCTGACGAAGTACCTGTATACTTAGGCGAATCACAGGCTTCCACAGTTAATGATTTTGAGGTACTGCCTATATCGAAAGCTATTCATGGTGACAATGGTGTAGGGAATATTTTATTAGAAAAATCGCCGCGATCAATTGAAAAAGAAAGTGGCATTCAGTTCTTAATAAATATGGCTCATCAATACCAAGATGAATTAGTATATGTACCCACTGGACCATTGACGAATTTAGCCAAAGCATTACAAATTGATCCAAAGATTGCACAGTTGATTGGGAATACTACATTAATGGGTGGTGCTTTAACGGTTCCTGGCAATGTTACACCATTTACAGAGGCAAATATTAACCAGGACCCGCAGGCTGCAGATCAAGTATTTACTGCTCAAGAACACTTGACAATGGTAGGTTTAGACGTGACCCTTCGTACGCTACTGACAAAGGCACACACAGAAAAGTGGCGTGACTTAGGAACTAAAGCTGGTCAAACATATGCTGATTTGATGGACTATTATATTGATGCTTATGATAATTTAGGTATTGATCATAGGGGAGCGGCCTTACATGATCCTTTAGCCGTTGCGGTAGCGATAGATCCAAGTTATGTTATGACAATTTCATTAAATATGCGCGTGACTCATGATCAAAAAACGAAAGATTATGGCCGAACGATTGGCGATCGGGAGCGGCTACTTGAACCGACAACGACAAAAGTGGCCGTTGGTGTAAAGTCTGAGCGCTTCGTACATGACTTCATGGATTTTATGATTGCAGTTTTAAAAAATTAATAAAGTAGAAAGATGGCCATTACGATAAGTAATTTGTTGTAGTGGCAATCTTTTTTTGTTTAGTTATTATATAATAGTGAGGTAATTCAATATTTATCAGAGAGATAGGGTGAGTGCTTGTCATGAAAAACACATTGCAGAAAAACAACGTTAAATCCGATCAGAGTAAACATCAGTTAATGGTTTTAATTGGTGGAACAGTTTTGATTGGCATTGTCGTTGGCCTCAGTTCTCTTTTTTTAGGGCTTTTATTAGAGTATGTTGAACAATTATTTTTGAACTACGAAGAAACCGTTTGGCAACCAGCTCCAACCGGAACAATTCCTGTCCGCCGATTATTTTCAGTGCTTATCGGTAGTGTGATTGCTGCCGTTATTTGGTGGTTTTTAAGAACAAAGACAAAACCAACGGTGGGGATTACTAAAGCATTGTCGGGAGAGAAGATGCCTTTTTGGCAAACTATCCTTCATGTCATGACACAAATATTTTATGTAGGTACTGGTGGTTCAGTGGGGCGTGAGCTCGCTCCTCGAGAATCTGGCGCTATGCTTGCCCAAAAAGTAGGGTCGGCGTTTGAAAAATTTAGCCTGCCTCAGTTATCTAGTGATGATCGTAAATTACTAATTGCATCAGCCGCAGGCGCTGGTTTTGCAGGAATATACATTGCGCCAATAACAGGAATGTTTTTTTGTACTGAAATTTTATTAAAAAAAATGACGGTACGTACAGTTGCAGTCAGCTTAAGTATGTCAACGATTGCAATGCTTATTGGGTCAATCGCCAAAGGCTTTAAGCCATATTACTTAGTGGGGGATGCAAAATTGTCAGTAGCCCCTTTGCTGATGGTGTTAGTGATTGCACCATTATGTGGTATTGCTGGGGCATTATTTCGAAAGTTATGCCAATGGGCAGAAAAAAATCAAACCCGCAAGAATAACATTCTGTGGCAATTACCTATGATGGGATTGACCACGGGACTAATTTCCATAATATTCCCAGAAGTGATGGGCAATGGTCGGTCGTTAGCACAATTGGCTATCAACAGTGAAGGGTTTCTTTCTGTGAGTTTATTGCTATTGGGTGCTTTAACAAAAATGGTGGTGACTGTATTGACTATTCGATTTGGTGCTGCTGGAGGGACCTTGACCCCAGCAATTGCCATTGGGGCTGTTCTAGGAGCATTTATTGGTAGTTTTTTACTTTATTTGGTTCCAGGTATTCCAATGTGGGAAGTAGCTATATTAGGTGCTGCCACGTTACTTGCCGCCTCACAACAAGCACCGTTAATGGCCTTATTTATGATATTTGAAATTTGCCATTTGAATTATGCGATGTTATTACCACTTGGTCTGGGCGTTTTAATATCAATTGTTATCTCGCGAAAAGTATTGAGTCAGTTCAACTGATTTATATATGTTTATATCAAAAAAGACTGGAGGTTTTTCCAGTCTTTTTGGTACAAAGCAAATATCATTCTAATACATCATGAATGGTGACCACACCGACAACTTTTTTATCCTTATCCAAAACGACTAAGTTGGAAATATTATAGTTGGCCATTTTTCTCCAAGCTTCACGATTTCTTTTGTCTTCACTAATGCTAATAAAACCTTGTGTCATATAATCTTTTGCTGTTGATCCTTTGACTTTACTGATATTAAGGAACTTTTTTCGAATATCACCATCAGTAATAATACCAATCACATTTTCTTGTTCATCTTTGACTAAGGTAATACCTATTCCGTAGTCACTGATACGGTAGATTACCTCATTGATTGAGGTGTCGACATGAACATAGGGAATTTTAGTGTGCATTGAATTTTTAACGTTTTGAAGCAAAATTTTTCCAATGGAGCCGCCAGGATGGTACATTGCGAAGCTTTCACGATCAAACTCTTTGGCAGTTTCGATGGCAACGAGCAAGGCATCTCCCATGACAAGTGTGGCTGTTGTTGAGCTAGTTGGTGCTAACTTTGTGATATCGGCTTCTTCAGCAACATCAATTGAGAGCACAATATCTGTATTTTTTGCGAGAGTCGAATCTTCAGAACCTGTCATGGCTATAGTTGACAATTCATTGTTATGAATATTTTGTAGTGCTGACAGGGCTTGAAGTACTTCTTGTGTTTCACCACTGTTGGATATGAATATAACAACGTCATCAGATGATACACGTCCTAAATCACCATGATAAGCTGTCCCTGCATCAATATAGAAACTTGCCAAGCCTACTGAAGAAAATGAAGCAGCAATTTTATCAGCGATGATACCAGATTTTCCAATGCCGATAAATATAACGCGACCTTTAGTAGATAAAATTTTATCTACTGCTTCATCAAATGATTTACCCAGCGAGCTTTTGACGCGAGTCAGTGCTTCTATCTCAACATCAAATGTTTTCTTTGCGTCTTCATAATAAACCTTCATGATCATAAACCGCCTTCATCTTGAGATTTTGATGGAAGAGGTCGTTAGCTACCTCTAAGATTGGACGTATTTTAGAAAGGTATAATTGACTATCCTGATCAGAAATAGCCTTTGGTGGGTTGGGGTGTACTTCCGCAAAGATACCAGCGACACCAATCGTTAAGGCTGCGCGCATCAATGGGAATGCATAATCTCTATTACCACCCGAATGGTTACCATAACCACTAGGTATTTGGATAGAGTGAGTAGCATCGTAGATGATAGGAAAATTAGTCTCACGCATTTGAATAAGACTGGTCATATCAACTACGAGCTGATGATAACCAAACATACTACCACGCTCAGTAACTAAAATATGTTTGTTGGTTTCTTCGACCTTATGCACAGCACTTTGAATATCTTCTGGCGCCATGAATTGAGCTTTTTTAATATTAACGACACGACCAGTTTTGCCAGCGGCAATTAAGAGGTCAGTTTGTCGACTTAGATAGGCAGGAATCTGTAATACATCAGCGACCTTTGCAACTGGTTCACATTGGTAAGATTCGTGAACATCAGTAACGATAGGGACATTATAAGTCTCTTTTATCTTTTTCAAAATTTCAAGGCCATGAGCCATTCCCGCACCACGATCGGAATCAAGTGAACTACGATTGGCCTTATCGAATGATGATTTGAAAACAAAGTTGATACCCAATTCGTCAGTAATTTCTTTTAACTTTTCGGCAACCTCAGCACATGTCTCATATGATTCAATTGCGCATGGACCAGCTAACAGCGTTAGCTTATCATCCGAAAAATTGTACTCTTGGAAAACTTCACTAATTTTTGTCATAATATATCTCCTTATATAGATACAAACGATGCACATATCCTCGCGGTATGTGCCACGAGCCCAAGTATTGAGTGAAGAAGCCTTGGTAAACTTATTGTAGCATTTTTGAATTTAGAAGTAGTAAAAAATGACTTTTCAAGTTTTAAGGAAACAAGCGAGAGCGACTGCTACTTTGGAACAAAGCAGTGGACTAAATAATAATTATGAGAGATAATAATTGTTAAGTAAATTTGATGAATAATGAAAGTGTAATACTATGACAGATGAAGAGACACAATACAAAAAAGGGTTGGATATCTTACAGAACAGCGAATTTCGTGTAACGAAACAACGCAAAGATCTCCTCAAATACTTATCAAAATTTGAATCACAATACGTCTCAGTGACTGATGTTGATAGTTTTATGCAACAACTGTATCCTAATGTTAGCCATACAACAACTTATCGTAATATCAAAGAATTCTCTGAGCTGGGCATCGTTGAACAACGTTCTGAAAATGGTCAGCTGAATGTCAAATTTCAATGTGACTTTGTTTCGCCACAACATGGCCACTTTTTTTGCCAAAATTGTCATCGGGTGATAAAAATAGATTCAAGTTTGTCTCCTGCATTAAAAGACTCATTGAAAAAATTTTTGGTATTAAACATAAAATTAGAATTGTTTGGTTTGTGTGACCGGTGTCAGCAAAATAACAAGACAGCATGACATTAAGTTACCTTATTTATAAAAAAGAGCAGCTATATTGTAAAGATATAGTTGCTTTTTTTCTTTTAAAGTAATCATTACTTTTCGTTGACTTTAATAGTAATGATTACTATAATAAAAAAGAAATATTTTAACACTAAATATAGAGAGAAGGCAGTTCTTATGTTTCAAACTTAAACAAAACGTTTATCTCAACATAAATTTTAGAATAGATGAGAAAGTAGGAAATAGAATTATGAAACAAAAGTATTTTTTTGGCAGTTTGATTGGCGTTATTTTAACGCTCTTCACATTTGTTACTGGTAACAGCACAGTGAGAGCTGATACAAAAAATATCCAGGTAGTTTCCTCAGTTGATTTTTATGGGGAAGCAGCTCAAAAAGTGTTGGGTCAGTATGGTACGGTTAAATCGGTCATTACGAACCCTAATGTTGATCCACATGATTATGAACCAAGTGCCAAAATTGCTACAGAAGTTTCCAAGGCTGATTTAGTTGTATACAATGGCATTGGTTATGATTCTTGGATGACTAAGCTAGCAAAAAATGCAAATGTTAAATCTGTTCGAGTTGGTGAAGATATTTTAGGAAAGAAAAACGGCAATAATCCTCACTTATGGTATCAAAGCCAAACCATGCCTAAACTCGCAAACTACTTGGCTGACAAGTTTTCAAAAATAGATCCTAAACATAAGGCTGCTTTTAAAGCAAACGCTAAAAAATACATCGCAAGCTTGGAACCTATTCAAACAAAAATAAAATCACTAAAAAAGAATTCAGATAATAAGTTAGTTGATGTAAGTGAACCGGTATTTGATTACGCTTTGGAAGAACTTGGATATTCTGAAAATAATACACATTTTTCTAAGTCTGTTGAAGATGGTACAGACCCATCACCAAAAGATATCAAGGCAATGCAAGATGATATTAAAAATAAAAAAATCAGCTTCTTTGTTCAAAATACGCAAGCAACCGACAAAACAGTTGGACAATTAGTAAAGTTAGCAAAGAAACATGATGTACCAGTATTAAATGTTACTGAAACGATGCCTAAGGGTAAAAACTACAAACAATGGATGTTAAGTCAGTATAAGCAGTTAGAAAAAATCCAAAAATCAGAACAGTAGTCATCATATGATTGAGAAAATTTTAGAAGTTAAACAGTTGGATGTTGAAGTGCCAGGAAGTCTATTAATTCAGCAACTTTCTTTTTCAACCTACTCAGGGGCATTATTATGCATCACCGGCGATAACGGGGTTGGCAAAACAACCCTAATTAATTATTTACTAAAGGCAGCAAGAGACAAAAATAGTTATCAATCAGAAATTCATTTGCACATTAAATTTGATGACATTCAATTAGTACCACAATTTAGAGATATTGATGCAGAGTATCCGCTTAGTGTAAAGGATTTTGTAGTGTTGAATTTGACGCATCCTCTTACGCCTTGGCTAACTCTTTCAGAAAAGAAGCACTTAGAAAAAATTATTTCTGTAACTAATTTAAACGAGATTAAGAATCGTGCTTTAGGTCGTGTTTCAGGTGGCGAAAAGCAGCGTGCCTACTTAGCACAAGCATTGATGGCAAATCCCAAGATGTTGATTTTAGATGAGAGTACCTCTAATTTGGATTATGAGTCACGGATTGATCTTTTGAAACTAGTTAAAAAAGTTATTGCACAAGAACAGTTAGCTGTTATTTTCATTACACATGATCCGGAGCTGGTTAGTTTGTTTGGTGATTATGAACTGCACATTAGTAATCACCACGGTGAAATGAACGAATTGCCTTCTTCTGCAGAAAGGGGTACGCATGTTTAATTATCCGTTTATGCAGTATGCGTTCATAGCAAGCTTTTTTATATCAATTATTTGTGCAGTTGTTGGTGTTTTCGTTGTGGCACGTAAAACATCCTTTTATGTCCATACTTTATCTGAAATTAGTTTTTCAGGTGCAAGTTTTGCTATTTTTGCCGGAATATCACCCATTGGCGGCATGCTATTATTTACGATACTAAGTTCAATATTTGTTTCTCTCGCAGGTAACCGGTTGAGCCAACGGGAATCTTCTATTAGTGTTTTTTCAGCAATATTCATTGGATTAGGCGTTTTATTTTTGTCGCTGTCGAATAAGCAGTCTAGTTATGCCACTAACATTTTATTTGGTAGTATTGTTGGTATTAGCCAAGAAAATTTATATGAGCTATTAGTTTTAATTATCGTTATTTTATTAATCACGCTATTAATGTATCGAAAGCTCAAGTATATATCTTTTGATACAATCGGTTCTGATTTGAATGCTAAAGGCACCGTCTGGATTTCTTTACTATTCTTAATACTAGTGGCATGCACTGTCAGTGTGACCGCGCAAATTGTTGGATCATTATTGATATTTTCTTTGTTAACGGTTCCTGCATCCTCTGCCAAATACATTGTTAGGTCTGTCCATCATATGATATTGCTTTCGTTTGTGTTTGCATTGTTTGGCACCTGGATGGGATTGTATTTGAGCTATATTAGTAATTGGCCTGTCAGCTTCTTTATCACTATTATTGAGGGTGCTATTTATTGCTTATCATTGCTATATTATAAAATAGACATGTTACATCGTTAATCATTGAGCGAGTATATTGTTTGCCATAAACATTTGCCTGAACTATAATTGCCATAACTAATATAGGAAGAACCACTAAAATTGGAGGAAATTTTATGACACAGCACTACGATTATGATGTTTTATATTTGGGTAGTGGGCATGGTACGTTTGATGGTGCAGTTCCACTTGCTCAATCAGGGGTCAAAGTCGGTATTATCGAAAAAGATTTGATTGGTGGTACATGTCCAAACTATGGTTGTAATGCTAAAATTACACTCGATGCTCCAGTTACTTTACTTCGTGAATCAGAGCGTTTCTCGGGCGTCGTTGCGGGTAACTTGAAAATCAACTGGAAAGAAAGTGTTGCGCACAAGCAAGAAGTAATTGACGAGTTGCCAGGGATGATTGGTGGACTTATCAAGAGTTCAGGGATTGATATTATTCAAGGATCAGGTGTTTTTCAAGATAATCACACTATTCTAGTAGATGGTCAGCCAAAAACAGCTGATAAAATTGTCATTTCAACTGGCTTACGTCCACATAGGCTTGATATTCCTGGTAGTGAGTTGGCCCATGATAGCCGTGAGTTTATGGATTTAACTGAATTACCCGACAAGATTGTTATTATAGGATCTGGCTACATTAGCATGGAGTTTGTAACAATTGCCAATGCTGCTGGTTCTGACGTTACAGTGCTGATGCACGGGGACAAAGCGCTTAAAGAATTTTATCAGCCATATGTCAACAAAGTAATTGATGACCTTAAGGAACGTGGGGTAAAGTTTGTTAAAAATGCTAAGGTTTCAAGTTTTGAAAAATCAGGTGATCAAGTTATCGTGAATTATGGTGATGATCAGTCATTATCAGTTGGATGGGTGTTAGATGCGACTGGTCGCATCCCAAATACCGACAACTTAGGGTTATCAGAGATTGGCGTGAACTACAATGAAAAAGGTGTGATCGTTAACGAGTATTTGCAAACTAATGTTGATAACATATACGCATCAGGTGATGTTATTGATAAAACACAGCCTAAATTGACGCCAACAGCAATTTTTGAATCAACTTATTTGTTTAAGCGTTTTTCTGGGCAAAGCAGAGAACCTATCACATATCCTGTGATTCCATCAGTTGTATTTACATCTCCTAGAATTGCTAAAGTTGGAGTAGCTGTTGAAGAGGCAAAAGAGAACAATTATCAAATTGAAGAGAATAATTTGGTTGGTGATTGGTATCGTAAGGTTAACAAGGAAACAATTAGTGAGAACACCTTAATTTTTGATGATGAACATCGATTGCTTGGTGCAACAGAAGTCAGTGAACAAGCAGAAAATGTTATCAACACATTGCTACCAGCCGTTGAATTTAAGTTTAACAAAGAAGAAATTGCTCGGTTAATTCACTTGTTCCCTTCAATCAGCGCCTCTACTTGGGATTTGTTATAAGCTAGTGACAGCTTAAACTTTCTATGGTGCTGTAATCATAAAATAAAAAAGTATAATAAAAAACGCCAAAAAGATATTACTTATCCTTCTGACGCTTTTTATTTTTTCTTGCAAAACTGTTTGAGTTGGCAAATGTTAGTTTCCCGATACTGTACACTGTCGTTAATAGACTAATCAGCATCGTGAAATAATTACTGATATTTACTGTAACCGTAATCTTTAAATGGTTCAGTCCCTTAGGAATTTTTAATTTAAGAGCGTGGCTGTTTGCAAGTTTTACTTTTTTGTGATTTAAAGTAACATTGTAATGAATGCCTGAGTATACAGCAATTGGTAGAGAATGGTACCCTTCCTTTGCCGTAGTGATCATGTACTCAGCACTATTATATGTTTGCGATTTTATTTTCAGGGAAGAAACACTTGCATTTTGTAAAGCAGTTATTCTAGATTGTAGTTGATGCTTATTGTTTGCGGGTAAATAATCAATTCCTATTGCGCTATTTTTAATGGTTTGGACATAGTTGTCTCTAGTTAGCCAAAACCGGTAACCATCTTTCGTGGTTTTGTTGTGATAAGTGTGAACCGCATTTAAACTGACTGCGACCAAAGCTAAGGTAATCACAAAATTAATGTCTTTGTATTTTAAAGGATACTGGTCAAAATAATACATAACACTAATGGCTAGCAATAGGGAAGAAATGAACAATAATCGCCCCAAAAATTGAATCATATTGATCGGTGTACTGGTGAGGTTTTGCCAAGGTAACCAGTCAAAAGTGCTAAAAAATACGATAATTGTTGCAATTGTCCAATGGCGCCATAAACCAGATTTATTTGTAAACAACATAATCATTAGGAAAAACAATAAGAAGGTGTTAATTGGTCCCATGTTAAAGCTAGCGGAACGTTCAATGATACTATTATCAAGAAGAGCTTGCCAGTATTTTGTTGCATTTAACGGTACTAATTTTGGTGTTGGACTCATTAATAAATTGGAGGATAGCAGTGACCCGATGTTAGTGAGCGTATAAAAAGACGATAAAATTGCTAGAACAGCGGCTTTTGTGTAATTGATGACTTCTTTTCGTGTTAATTGATGACGCAAAATTCTGATAAAACAGAAAATAGCAATCATGATTGTTACAATGATTAGAGAAAGAATGTGACTGTTAGCGATGGCGCCCATACCGAATCCTAAGTATAGCCAACCATTTGCTAAATTATGCCATATTTTGAGACATCCCAGCAGTACTAGGGGTAAAAAAGCATAAGCCAGTGCTTCCCCAAGTGCATTGCGAGAATAAAGGACAGCCATATGATAAGAGCTAAATTGGTATATTGTTACGCCGAGTATTTGAATCCATCTTTTATGTGTTATAAACTTAGCTAGTAGGAAAGTATTAAAAATTGTTATAAAATTTAAAAGAATGAATCCAATCATTAGTGCGATTATTGGATTACTAAATAATAATTTGGGGATTATAAAAACAATGCTGGTGAGCCATGGATACATACCGTTCATTGCGAGCCCAGTATGATGTAGACCAATAAAATTCACGAGTGGGGGTAAAGAACCGTGACTAAGAGCTTGTGCTATGGCATCGTAGCGCGCCAAGTGAATATTACCATCATAACTCAATTTGAATATATGGTTAGTAAAAGCGGGTAATGTTGACAGGATGGATGAGATTAAAATAACGGTAAAAATAATAAATTTATGTAAATAAACGGGGAAATGACGTCTTAACATGATAGATCCTTTTTTAGTTCGTTCTAAACTGATTTATACCTACCATAATAAAAACAAGGTCAAATAGCAACTATAAAAAGACTAAAATGTCATTATGTATAAATATGTTTAAAATTAATGTTCATTTTATGTTAAAACGATAGTATTTTTCTGGCGTCTAATCTTAGCCAAGAAATACATAAATAGGGGAAGTTATGTCAACATTTTTACAACAGGTTAAAAAACTATGGCCAATCGCCATTCTACTACTGTCGTCAATACTGCTTTTAATACCATTCTTCTTAAATCATGCAATGATTATTGGGTCTGATGCTATTTTTCATTTTAATCGCTTGTATGATACCGCTATGCAGATAAAACATGGGAACTTTCAATATTTTATTTCCATGTATGGATTCCAATCTTCTGGTCGAATTGTCAATGCCTTGTATGGACCATTTATGGCCTACATCCAAGGGCTGATTGTATTAATTAGTCCTTCTTGGTTTGGTTATCAGGTGATTTCAAATGGCATTTTGTATTTTTTTTCTGGCTTGTCCTTGTATCTTCTTTTAAAAAAAGCTGGTGTACAGCTTGTATATAGAATACCATTAGGTATTTTTTATATGACCACATACTCTGTTCAATATTGGACATTACGACAAGGATTTTCGAGTTGGGGAGCAGCATTATTTCCACTCTGCCTTATACCGCTAATTGACTTAATTGAAAAAAAGACGCTTCATCCAATCCAAACGGCTATATGTATCGGCGTCATGTGTCAAATCCATATGTTATCAGCTTTTTTGCTTGTGTTTGTGTATGCTTGCTTTTTCTTAACAGCTTTTTTTGCTAACAGTAAGCACACTAAAATTAAGCTTTTGAAACAGCTAGGATTAGCCATTGTTATTTTTGGTTTTCTAGTATTAAATGTACTCTATAGTTTTATTGCTATTTACAGTGAAAATAATATTGCTCAACCATTTGTCAATAAATGGATGGCAGAAACAACTATTTTTAAAGGTAGTAGTTATTGGTTATTTTATCCGCCCATCTTAATGATTATTGTGCTGTTTGCTCTATGGACGATCTGTAAGCATTGGAAAAAAGAGTCGCAATTATTGAAAGTAACAGCGGTTACCTGCGGATTTTTGTTTATTTTATGTACAGATCTATTTCCGTGGAAATTATTGAATAATTCCCATAATCAATTAATTGAGACAATTCAATTTCCGTTTCGTTTTTTCGTACCTTTCACAGTTCTACTACTCTTAGCAGTTGGTTTGCTTTTGGAAAAGTGGCATACTAGATCAGTTATTTTTGGGCTTATCAGCTATGGTTTATTACTATTGTCGTTGTTTCAAACAGGCATTTCAACTAACAATGCCTTGAATGTGTGGCACCGAACCGAATCCTTTTTAAATTCTTCTGTTCATACG
Source organism: Leuconostoc sp. C5 (assembly GCF_056530425.1). NCBI lineage: Bacteria > Bacillati > Bacillota > Bacilli > Lactobacillales > Lactobacillaceae > Leuconostoc > Leuconostoc sp. C5. Next base: position 788,650 of record NZ_CP134351.1, read on the forward strand.
TATTTTACGTCTGAAAATACCAGTGAAATCAAGAAATCTTTTTTCATAAAAAATAAAGTACAAGCTTTACAATACGTGGTAAAGTCCACCCCTGATTACTTACCGGTGAAAACAGTTAAGTGTAAAGATAAATATTCACTTTATCATCATCAAGTTATTAACAAACAAAAATACTTCCATAAGTCTGTTAAAGGCAATAAGTTGGTAGTCGAATGGGAGGGCAGAAGCGTTAAGAATATTCAGGTTCCGGTTATAAAGTACACAGATACTATCATCCGATTAAATCAAAAAATGCTGCACACAAATGTCAAACTCAGTCGAATAGGAACGCCAATCGTCAAACAAAGGAAAGGTCATAATGAATTAGTTGTTTCTTATCGTAGTGATCGTCTGTTAGATACGATACTCATATTTAATTTTATCAGTTGGTTAATTGTATTTTATATGAATTACAAGTTCAAATTTTTGAACGAGTGATGATTAACTAAGAAAAGCCTGTTCCCATTAAAGGAATAGGCTTTTCTTAGTTTTTGGCGGCATATTGTTCTAACTCTTTTAAATATAATTCTTTCTGGTCGGTACTAATCCAAGCTGATTCAAAAGAATTGCGAGCTAACTGAATTAGTTGCTCCTTACTTAGATTGAAATCAGTAGCCATTTTATAGTAATTGTCACTGATATATCCACCAAAATAGGCTGGATCATCAGAATGAATGGAAATTTTAACACCTTGGTTTAACAAGTCAATCAATTCTTTACCCTTCATGTCTGGCGTAACAAAAGAATTAGAGAGGGGGCAAGATGTCAAACCGATTCCTTTTTTAATAACGAAGTTGACTAAGTCTGGGTCTTCGACGATGTTGGTACCGTGGTCGAGTCGCTCGACTTCCATGATTTCGAGTGCTTGGCGGATATGGTCAATGGAATCCTTCTGATCAATATCACAATGAGTTGTTAAATGCAGGCCGTGGGCTGCGGCATCTTCAAACTGACGAGCAAACTTTAAAGGCGGATTATTATGTTCATCAGAATCAAGTCCTACACCAATAAATTTATCTTTGTAAGGAAGCGCTTCTAGAAGCGTTTGCCGAGCTGACTCTTTCGGTAAATCACGCAAGAAACACATAATAAGTGCAGCATCAACATTTAAAGCACGTGCATCTACAATGGCTCTATGGAGGCCAGTAATGATTGTTTTAAAGGCAATACCTCGCGTCGTATGAGCTTGAGGATCAAAGAAAATTTCGACATGACGAACATTATTGTCAGCAGCTCTTCGTAAATAGTCAAAAGCTAAATCATAAAAATCTTCTTCAGTTATTAAAACTGACATTCCTGGATAGTAGACAGCTAAAAAGGACGCTAGATCGTTAAATTGATAAGATTTTTGTATGTCTTCGACGGTTGTTTCAGTTAGCGCAATATGATTGCGTTGCGCTAACTTAAGCTTTAGCTCTGGTTCAATGGTTCCTTCAATATGCACATGTAACTCGCATTTTGGTAGTTTTTTTGTGAATTCATTCGTAATCACAGTTGTCATTGTGTTGTACTCCATTTGCTGTATTGTTCATAATTTATTGATATTTTTTATTTTAACATACTGATTGGTTGAAAATAGTCGATAAATACTTATTTATTGTTTAATTTATTTTTTATTGTTCGTTTATTAGCGATAAACGCTTTAATAGTTTATTATTTATTAATTTGATACAATGCACTATAGGCAACTGTTATGGTGTTTTGCCATAATTATTCGCAACCATAAAGAAAGAAGTAGGGGGGATAGAATGGTATCTGTTATGTGGTTTCGCAGAGATCTTAGATTAGAGGATAATATTGCATTATTTAATGCATTGCGACATAGTAATGAAATTTTGTGTGTGTTTCATATCAATCCGGAACAAGTGACAGAAAAGAGTACTGTCAATCAGAGTGCTTTTTTTGCGAGTGTCTTGTATTTTAAAAACAAACTCAAAAAACAAGGTATTACTTTAAACATAATGTATGGTGATATTAATGACTGCTTTGCTTCTTTAAAACAGAAGTTGCCAGATTGGCATGACATCTTTTTTAATTTTGATGAAAGAGGTTTTGGGAGAAATAGGGATCAAAAAAGTGTAGCTTTTTTTGAGGATAAGTTAAAGGTTAAAGCACATCCTTATATTGATTATAATCTACACGGTGCCACCGAAGTAAAAAAGGATTCAGGGGCAGGGTACAAAGTATTTACCCCTTACTTTAAAAGGTGGATACGCCAAGAAAAGCCAGCACCAGTAAGCTATGTGATTGATAAACGAATCAAAAGCGCCCGATTACTTTTTCCAGAAAATGAGCAGCTACTAGAAACATTTATTGATGATCGTTTTTCTTTTATAAAAAAAGATTTAGGTAGTGAGACGGCCAAAAAGGTGCTCAATCGATTCATTAATGAAAGTTTAGATCAGTATGATGAGGAAAGAGACTTTCCGGCAAACGACAGCACAAGCCATTTGTCGCGATATTTGCGGACTGGAGAAATATCAATTCGAACAGTTTGGCAAGCAATTGATCAGTCTCCTGATAGTGATGGCAAAAGCACGTTTATGAAAGAGCTTTGCTGGCGTGACTTCTACAACATGATTTATGTGATGTACCCGAACCAAAATATTGAATCGATTAATAAGGATTTTCGACATGTTGATTGGATAAACAATGAACAGCAATTTGAAGCCTGGCGGACAGGCCAAACTGGTTTTCCGATTGTAGACGCTGCTATGAGGCAATTAAATGCGACTGGATGGATGCATAATCGTTTAAGAATGATTGTCGCTTCATTTTTGACTAAAGATTTACTCATTGATTGGCGGTGGGGAGAGGCTTACTTTCACAATAAATTGTTAGATTATGATGCGGCAAGTAATATTGGCGGTTGGCAGTGGGCTGCTTCTACGGGAACAGATAGTGTTCCTTATTTTCGAATATTTAATCCTACTTTACAATCAAAAAAATTTGATTCAAATGGATTATTCATTAAAAAATATGTGCCAGAACTAAAGAATGTGGACAACAAAATGATTCATGAACCAGGAAAACTCTCGGAATCAGAACAGACACGATTTAATGTTAGAATAGGTCAGAACTATCCCTTTCCGATTGTGGATCATTCTTACGCAAGGAAACGCGCAATTAGCATTTATGAGAGCAGTAAAGATGTTAATTAAACAGTTAGAGAGGCAGGAGGCATATCATGTTTTTGGCATTAAGAGAAATCAGACATGAGAAATTACGTTATAGTTTAATTGTTACGTTAATACTTTTTATTAGCTATTTAGTTTTTATTCTAAATGGTCTTGCTACAGGCTTGTCTGATTTAAACAAGTCGGCAATTACGCAATGGCAGGCATCAAAGATACTATTAGACAAAGATGCTGAAGGACGGTTGACACAGTCATTTCTGGATAGTGATGATCAAAAGAAGGTTAGTGGGCAAGGAACTGCAATTAGCCAGTACAGCACACTAGTTAAGAACAGCCATGCTGATAAAACTAACGCACAAATTTTGGCAATTAAAAGCGATGGCTTTATCTATAAAAACATAAAAATTATATCTGGGCATCGTTTTACTGGAGATAATACGGCGACCGTATCTGATGAATTAAAAAAATCAGGGTTTAAAATTGGGGATGAGATTACCATAGCTAACAGTGACGCGAAGTTGAAGATTGTTGGCTTTACTTCGAATGCATCCCTGAACGTGGCTCCGGTTATTTATACGTCTTTTCAAACTTTAAAGAAAATTAACCAGGCTCCCGTCAACGCGTTAGTGTTTAATAAAAAGATCACAGGCGACGCTCACTTTAAGAATAGCAAGTTGTACACGATAAATAGTTTTATTGAAAAGTTACCGGGTTATCAAGCCCAGCAGTTAACCTTTAAATTTATGATTGGTTTTCTTTTTGTGATTGTTTTGATTGTTATTTCAATCTTCTTATACATCTTGACAATTCAAAAATTACCTAATTTTGGTGTTATGAAAGCGCAGGGTATTTCTACTAAATATCTGGTATTAAACACCCTCACACAAACATTTTTAATGGCAGTGGTGGGTATCGGGCTGGCAATTATTTTTACAATTATAACTTCTTACGTTCTCCCTAGCGAGGTGCCAATAGCCATTTCAACCACGCAAGTGGTTGCCACAAGTTTTGGTATTTTGATTATGTCGTTACTTGGTTCCTTATTACCAATCAGGCAAATCATTAAAGTAGATCCATTTGAAATGATTGGAGGTTAATACTATGTCACGCTTAAAGTTTGAAAATGTTAGTAAAAAATATGGCACCGGAACAAGTGAATTTTTGGCTTTGGATAATGTTAATTTCAGTGCTGACTCCCAGCAATTAATATTAGTTGTTGGTCCTTCAGGTTCTGGGAAAACAACTTTTTTAACAATTGCTGGTGGATTACAATCTCCCACATCCGGTACGGTGAAAATTAATGATGAAATAATCGGCGAGTTATCGAAAAAAGAGCAGTCAGATCTCCGATTAAATACGGTAGGGTTTATTTTGCAATCTTATAACTTAGTGCCTTACTTAACGGTTAATGAGCAATTTGAACTAGTAGATAAAGTGAAAGAACAACATTTATCTCATGAAGCGTTTCGTACTGTTTTAAAAACATTAGCTATCGAGGACTTGGGAGCAAAGTATCCTAACGAACTCTCTGGTGGTCAAAGACAACGTGTTGCTATTGCGCGGGCCTTGTATGCTGATCCGGAATATATTTTAGCCGATGAACCAACTGCTTCATTGGATACAGCCCGGTCCAAAGAAGTTATGTCGCTATTACGTGAATTAGCCCATAAGAATGATAAAACAATTATTGTTGTTACCCATGATTTACGTTTGAAGGAAGAGGTGGATAAAGTTTATCAAATTATTGATGGCAAAATGTCCAAAATTGATGATGGTAAATTCAGTGAGATATATTAAAAAACCTACGTGATTCACGTAGGTTTTTTTATTAGAGAAGGAAAATTTAAGACTGATAACACCATTTGTTGAAATAAGATGTGAGCGTCTTAGGCGACTCTTTCATGTCACTTTTTATCCAATGTCTGATCATACCAACAACTCCGTTCAACGTATACTCGTATAGAAATTGCTTTTCACTCATTGATAGTGTGTCGTCGTCTGGAACAAGCTGGTTAAAAAACTTCTGTTTTGTGGTAGATAAAATATTTGCTAAAAAGTCTTGATCTTCAGTCAAAATAAAATTGAAAACTTTATTATTTTTTTTAACTAGTTCAAATATGGCTTGTAATAAAACTTCTACAGAATCAGTTTGTTTATCATTCTCAAGTATAGAAAAAAGTTCATTAGCAGTTTCTTTTTCCATATGATTCATGCAATCAGCAACATCAACAAAATGAGCATAAAATGTCCCACGATTAATATCAGCAGTTTTACAAATATCTGTCACAGATATACTGTTGATATTTTTATCGCTCATTAGGTGGATTAGAGCATCTTGTATGTTTTTTTTCGTTAACTGTGCACGTCTATTATTTTTGGTACCAACCATTTTATTTCTCCGATTCATTAGTAAGAAATACCATCAATATATTATAGCAATAAATAATAACCAGTTGATATGAAATTAAGATATGATATAATATTTTTCGTACACTGTGTTGTTTTAATAACATCATGTACGAAAAATACACTGGAGGAATAGACGGTTGAAGAGAAAAAGAATGTTTCTCATACAAGCTGTTATTTGGCTAATTATTATGATTTCGGCAGTCATATGGTTGCCAAACACAAGTCAGCTCATCAAGGAGAAAGGGGATACGAATCTTCCAAGGGCTGTCAAAAGTGAGGTAGCGCAGAAAATTCAAGACAATTGGGGCAGAGGTCAAGACAATACGCGACAAGTAATCGTTGTTTTCAACAATGGTCATGAAAAAATAACTGCTGATCAGGGAAAAAACATTGCGAAAACAGTTGATCACCTGAAGAAGAATAAATCTACCTATCATATCAAGTCAATTTTAGCGCCAGAAGATAGTTCTGAAGCTCAAGCGCAATTGCTTTCCAAAGATAAGACAACAGAATTAGTTCAGTTAACCGTGGATAAAAAGCAATCTGTCAGTCAAATGACACAAACTTTAACCAAGCAAGCTAAAACTGATGGTGTTAAAACCTACATAACAGGTAGTGACATTCTTGAAGATGACTTCTCTGAAGAAATTGAAAAAGGATTACATAAAACAGAATGGATAACGGTTGTATTTATTTTCTTAGTGTTAATGGTTGTCTTTAGATCAGTTATCACGCCGATTGTATCACTATTCTCTGTGGGGGTTGCATTTATTACCTCATTGAGCGTTGTTATGAATTTGGTGGATAAGTTTAATTTTCCCCTTTCAAACTTCACGCAGGTATTTATGGTTGTTGTTTTGTTCGGAATAGGGACTGATTATAATATACTTTTATTTGATCAGTTTAAGGAAGAACTGAATGCAGGATATGAAAAAGTAGAAGCGACCAAACGTGCTTTGAAAACGGCTGGCAGAACAATCTTGTACAGCGGCATTTCTGTGCTGATTGGTTTTGCTACGCTGGAGCTGGCAAAGTTTTCAATTTATAAGTCAGCAGTAGGCGTTTCAATAGCGGTTGCTGTATTGTTGCTTGTACTATTAACCTTGAACCCATTCTTTATGGCTGTATTTGGTAAATACTTGTTTTGGCCAAGTAAACGGTTTGGTGAGACTTCCGAAAGCAAGTTATGGCAAGGCATAGCTAAAAAGTCCATCAAGTATCCTTTGATTGCTTTATTGACTGTGATTTTAATGGCTATACCGCTCTTTGTCAGTTACAATAGTCAATTAAACTATGACACATTAACAGAGTTAGGTGAGGATATTCCTGCTAAAAAAGGATTTAAAGTAGTTCAAAAACATTTTTCAGCAGGAACTGCAGAACCTTCGACACTATATATAAAGTCAAAGAATAGGTTAGACAATGAAGCAAGTCTTCAGACTATTGATAGTTTGGCAGACAAACTAAAAAAGACCAAAGGTGTTAAGACGGTTACGTCAGCCACACGTCCTGGTGGCTCCAAAATAAAAGAGTTATATGTGCGTAATCAATTGGGTAGTGTTACTGATGGTTTAAAAAGTGCAATTTCTGGTACAAAGACTATTGGTAATGGTTTGAGTGATGCAAGTAATCAGTTATCAACTAGTAATATTAACGAGGGGGTTGATGGGGCCAAGCAATTAGCAGATGGTTCCGCAGAACTAAAGAGTGGTAGTGCACAACTAAGCTCAGGTGCAAATGATTTGAATACCGGTATAGGTACGCTATCTTCTGGCACGTCCGGGTTGGCTGAGGGGTTGGCAACTTTGGATAGTAATAAGGCGGCCATTCAATCAGGAGTTGGTACACTGAATACTGGTGTAAGTAGTTTAAACAGTGGTTCTGCACAAATTACAGATGGACTAAATCAATTAGAATCAGAACTGAGTGCACAATCTGGCAATAATGTAGCGGGTCAACAGAGTCAGATTAATGAATTGAAGGAAAGCTTACAAAGTTTGAATGAATCCATGGCATCATTATCTAAAAGCTCAGACAATAGTGATAGTCTATCCAAACTTAACAATACTTCTAGTCTGCTAACGACATCTAGTGCTAACGTACAGGAAGATGCAAGTGATTTGAAAAGTTCATTAAATACAGCTTTGAATAGTAATAGTTCACTCAATGTGCTTTCTGAAAATGATATTAATAATATTATTAGTAGCATTAATAGTAAGTCATCATTAAGTAATGAGCAGCAAGCTGCATTAAGATCAGCATTACAAGAACAATCAAAATCCATCAATGCACAAATCAGTTCAGCACAAAGTACTAACAAAAATAATATTGCTGCAGCAAGTACAGCTGCGCAAAAATTAGAAAATGACATGTCTGCTTTTCAACAAACAGGCAATGCACTTACTGAAGAATTAAGTAATTTGAAGGCTTTTGCTGAACAAATGTCTAACTTAGGTGCTTTAGCAACCAGCTCAATTAAAGCCAATACTGCTTCAATTGCAGCATTAGATAAACTCAGTGAAGCTATTTCTGGTACACAGCAAATACTGACGGCATTAAGGGGAACAAATGGTCAAGCTGGATTAGTAAATGGTTCACAACAATTAACAGAAGGATTGTCACAATTAAATACCGGTGTATCAGATATGCAGAGTCAAATGCATACATATACAAATGGTGTTTCTAGTGCTTCTTCTGGTGCAACGGCAGTTAATAATGGTGTTGCAGAAATCAAGTCGGGTAGTCAGCGTTTAGCCGATAATCAAAGCCAATTAACTTCTGGTATTGATGCACTTAATAGTGGTCAACAAACGATGTATAATTCACTGAAAGGTACGGTTGGACAAGTTCAATCACTACAAGAGGGATTAAAAGAGGCGAGCCAAGGATCAACCCAAATCAGCGGTGGTTTAGAATCAGCAAATGATTATTTGATTGGCTTGAAAGAATCTTCAGCAGCTAATACTTACTATGTACCGAAAAATGTATTGCATGGAAAAGCATATAAATCGGCTTTAGATGCATACATGTCTGAAAATAAGAAAGCAACCAGCTTGAATATTGTTCTAGATAGTAACCCGAATTCTGAAAAAGCAATGAAGAAGGTTTCTCAGTTACAAAGTCAAGTTGAGGGCGCCTTGAAAGGAACAGGATTAGCTAACGCAATTGCTGCAATTGGTGGGCAAACTTCGAGAACAAATGATACAAGAACAATTGCTTCGGCAGACTTCATTAGAACAGGCATTATAATGGTCGTTGGTATACTGATTGCGTTAATCTTTATTACCAAATCCTTCTTACAACCGTTATATATTATGGGAACCTTGCTGGTATCTTATGTCATGGCATTGAGCCTTACTCAGATTACAAGTCATATCTTTCTCAAGCAAGATATGCTTTCTTGGACGACACCATTTTTTGCATTTATTATGTTACTAGCGCTGGGTGTTGATTATAGTATTTTCTTGATGATGAAATATCGTGATCTGCAAAAAGAAATACCATCAGCTAGAGATAGAATACTCAGAGCTACTGGGATAATTGGTGTTGTTGTATTGTCTGCCGCACTCATTTTAGGTGGTACTTTCGCCGCATTGATACCTTCTGGTGTATTAACTTTGATTCAGGTGGCAATTACAGTAATCTTTGGATTAATAATATTAATTATCGTATTACCAATTGTGATACCAAGTATGATTTCTTTGACATATCCTATTAAAAGTATGAAACGTCATTGATGGCTTACTGAATTGTTACAAAAGGATAGTTGTGTGTAAAGCACAGCTTTTTTGTTAAAATAAATTGTAAGCGCTTGCAATTCGACGGAAGGTGTTGTATACTTTAGACATAGATTAGAAGAAGTCCTGTAGCAACGCAGTTGCTAGACTTATTTCACGTAAGTGGTATAAATGGATTTCGGCTAATCCAGGAGACAACTTGCTCGTTGTTTATATTATGAAGTTAAGTGAATGCTACGTGCATGATGTTAATTGATTAGTTTAAGCAGAATAATAATTATTTGGCCAAGTGAAAGCCTTGGGGAATATTGTTAGAGAGTGGGTTGTTTTTTATTGTTTAAAGTATTCTTACGCTTAAGGCAGCGTTAAGATTGGCCATCTTATGTTTATTGGAAAGGAAATGCTCATGATTAATACAATTGTTGTTGCGACTGATGGTAGTGAGGCAGCTATGAGAGCTGTGGAGTACAGCACCCAGTTAGCTAAAAAATTTAATGCAAAGATAGAAATTGTTAGTGTCATTCAATACTCTACTGTTGCCTATCATGATGGTAGCCAGATTTTTTACGCCTCGATGACAGATAGCTTAACAAAGTTAGCATCAGATAATCTTTCCAAAGCAGCATCTGTTGTTGAACCTGCTGGTGTACCATTTGACACACATATCTTTAAAGGGGATGCTCGTTTCGTTTTGGTTAACGAGGTCATAGAAAATTATAATCCAGACCTGATTGTAATGGGAAAAACAGGTACAACTGTCTTGACACGAATGTTTATTGGTTCTACTGCACGTTATGTATCTGAACGTGCGGATACAAATGTCTTGCTTGTAAAATAATTGTAGTTTATAAAAAGCATCTAATTATGCAAATTAGGTGTTTTTTTGATGTTTAAACTCGCAGAAATTTAACTATTTATGATGATGCATCCAGAACAAATAGCCACCCATAATAACTAGTATTGCTGTAAGTAGCGTATAAATAAGGATGTAAATATATCTGATGTGTGACACAATGTAATTTAAAAAATGGGCCATATTTTATCTCGCTTATTAGTATTTTTATTGTAAGTCTATGATACTTGATATGTACGCCCAATAAAGGGCATCAATAAGCCATATTAATATCCGTAGTCATCACTTGCTTTTCCTTGGTCGTTAATGATATTTGCAGCTATAGCAGGTACGGTTATTTTTCCAGCCATAGTTGATTTATATGAAATGGTACCCACACTTTCACCAGAAATTGTTACAAGATCATCTTCAAGAACTCGAGATCCTGACAGAATATCGGGATTGAATCCTACGAGAATAATATTGTCAGAATTTCCATCTACCGCAAGACGAATTTCGGTTTCGTCGTCATCTTCCATAACTTGAATGACCCTACCAGTAAACTGCATCTTTTTTCCTTTGTAGTCCTCAGGACTCCTTGCGATTTGATCGTACGTGATTCCAGTATTATATGAATTAGGATCTTTTTCTGCGGCCTCACTAGACGCTTTTGAAGCGGCTTTCGAAGCAGAAGCGGCAGATTCGCTTGCAGCCTTTGAAGCAGAAGCAGCAGATTCACTTGCAGCTTCCTCAGAAGACGCTGATGATTCGGACGCTTCTCGAGAAATCGATTCGGCTTTTTCAGAAGAATCTTTTGCTTTGCTTGACGACAAGCTAGATTGATCAACTGATGAACTCTTTTTTGTTGCTTGACTAGATGAGGAACTGCTTGCAGCTGTATCCTTATCAGAATTAGAATCGCTTGTAGCAGTAATAACACCAATAAATAAACATAACACACCTACTACAAAAAGAATTAAGGGCGTTTTCCATGTAAAGGAAGTTTCTTTTTTTCTCGCTCTATTAACAATCAGAATTATTATTGTAACCCAAAAAGCTACGCTAATAATTAGCCACAGAAAACCAAAAAAATTACTCATATTCTCAAATCTCTCCCAAAACTTTTTAACGTGGACGTTCAGCACGTAAAACTAAATGGTTTTCAACACAGCCGAATGGTTGTTTTTTATAAAACTTTTTGAGCTAATAATTTTTGTACATCTGTTAATGCTTGCCCTTTTTTAAATTGTATTTTTTCTGATGGCTCTGTTTGTCCAGATATCCAGATTTTTACTTCTCCATCGAGATCAAAGTGACCACTAGTTTCGGTAGAAAACCTTGCAATAGAGCGGTAGGCGATAGATTTATACTCAACTTTTTTACCTGTAAATCCTTGAATATCACTTAAAATAAGCCTCTTGTTTGTAAAAATAACCAAGTCACGTACAAGTCGGAATGCGTTTTCGACTATTTCCGATTCAATTAAAAGAGGCTCAATTTCTTTTTGGACACTTGCAACAGGAACGCTTGAAGCATTACCAATTAATCCATTTAATAAATTCATATTCATTCCTCTCATCCATTCGTATTTGAATAGTTACTCAATACTTTCATTCTATCAATAGAAAAATAAAAAGCAAAAGAACTGCATAAGATATTAAAAAACTAGTTATCATATCAACGTTTATGAGTATTTTATTCCAAAATTATATCAAAAGATTAAAAAAATAAGAGTATAATTATAAAAAGTTTTAATTTTTTTCCGTTTTGTGTTCAATATATGGTCAGCTTAAATTAAGATGAAATGTGGGTAAAAAAGAATGAAACAATCAAAACTTCGTGAGCAAATGGTGAAAAACGCGCCGCTCTGGGATGAATCTCTCGAGCACGATGCCTGCGGTATGGGATTTATTGCGCAACGTTATGGGCAGTTTTCTCATGAACTTGTTGAACGCGCCATTACACTATTAACACGAATGAATCATCGAGGTGGCACAGGATCAGAGCCAGATACAGGGGATGGTGCAGGTCTATTGATGTCAATTCCTGACAAATTTTTTAGAAAAGTAGCAAGAATAGAGGGTATTACTTTACCACAATCAGGTGAATATGCTGTGGCAATGCTTTTTTTGCCGTTTGATACTGTGGCTAAGAATAAGGTTTTAGATAAAATAATTACTGAAATCAGTGCAGATGGTTTTGAGTACATTTTTGATCGAGATGTACCGTTTGATTTTGATGCTTGTGGTCCTACTGCGCAACAGGCTATGCCTGGATTTCGACAGATATTTATTAAGAAACCGCAGCATGTTGCTCTAGGAAGGGATTTTGATGACGCGTTGTATACACTACGCCGTCATTTAGAAGATACGATTTCAGACGAAGATATGTATATTGTTTCGTTATCGGCTAAAACGATTACCTATAAGGGGATGCTTCATGCTTACCAAGTTGGGCAGTTCTTTTTGGATTTACACGATGAAGATGTTGAGGCCAAAATAGCGCTAACTCATTCACGTTTTTCAACTAATACTTTCCCATCTTGGGACCGTGCACAGCCATTTCGTTTTTTGGCACATAATGGTGAGATTAATACTTTGCAAGGTGACGTTAATTGGATGAAAACGCATGGGGTTGCGATTTATAATGAAGAAAATTCCGACTCAGCCATGATGGAAAATACAATGGAACACTTGTATCGACATGGTCGCTCAATACCGCAAGCCCTATTAATGCTGGTGCCAGAAGCACATTCAAAAGAAGCGAATGTGTCAGATGAGTTGGCTGCCTTTACAGAATATAATGAATCATTTATGGCACCTTGGGACGGTCCAGCCGCTGTTGTTTTTACTGATGGCAACATTGTCGGTGCAAGATTGGATCGCAATGGGTTACGACCTTCACGTTATTTGGTGACGGACGACGGGTATGTTATTTTATCTTCTGAATCTGGGGTGGTTGATGTGCCCGCTAATTCAATTATCGAAAAAGGAGTGCTTGGACCGGCAAACATGATTCTTGTAGATACGACGACGGGAACCTTTACAAGGAATGAGGAATTGAAGCATCATTTTGCGACGCAATATCCTTATCGACAATGGCTCGATGAATACCAAGAAACATTGCAAGACCTACCAAATCAAAATTTATTAGAACAACGTTTAAATGATAAAGAACGGCTGACTCTTTTTAAACGCTTCGGATATACCCAAGAAGTGATTGATGGTGCAGTTTTGAAAATGGCTAATACTGGGCAAGAACCAACGGTTGCCATGGGTTATGACTCACCATTGGCAATCTTATCAGACAGGCCACAAGGATTATTTACTTTTTTTAAACAACAATTTGCGCAAGTGACCAACCCGCCAATTGATGCACTTCGTGAGCATTTAGTCATTGCAACACAAATGTATTTAGGCAGAGAAGTTGATTTTCAACGAGATTTACCAGAAAATGCTAGCAAGTTAAAAATTGACTCACCAATTCTTTCACCGGCTGATTTTGCTAAAATTGCACATATTTCCAATTCTAAACAAAAGGTTGCGCTTATCAAGCTGGCTTATAACTTAACCGGACTAGCAAATGGGCGATTGGAGCGTGCTCTAATTGGAATTAATCAGCAAGCCGATGCAGCGATTGCTTCTGGCGCAACAATTTTGATTCTATCTGATCGTGAGGTAACCAAAAATCAACTGACTGTACCGGCTCTTCTAGCTGTGTCCTCACTAAAAAATTATTTGGCGGCCAACGGAAACGCCACAAATGCTTCCATTGTATTAAACACTGCGGAAGCAATTGAAACCCATCATTTTGCAACGTTGGTTGGGTACGGTGCAGCCGCGATATATCCGCGTGGTGCTTACAGAATTTTAGAAGCATATGATATGAATGATGCAGCACATCAAGAAAACTATCGTGTAGCTGCTGAAAAAGGTATCGTTAAGATTATGGCCAAAATGGGTATTTCTACGATTCAAGGCTATTATGGAGCGCAATTATTCGAAGCGATTGGTTTATCAAAAAATGTAGTTGATACCTACTTTACTGGTACACATTCACGAATTGGTGGTTTAGACTTAAATCAAATTGAGGAAGAATACTTAAAACGCTATACAACAGCGTATGACGAATCTCAAGACGACCCAATTCCTTCAGGTGGTGCTTATTCACTACGAGAAGATGGTGAATACCATCTATACAATCAAATGATGATGTATAAATTTCAAACGGCGGTTCGGACTGGAAATGAAGAACTCTTCAAGGAGTATGTGGCTGACATTCATGAAGCGGAGCATGAACATCCTGGCACTATCCGGTCAATGTGGGAGATTGTGCCTAATCGTCAACCCATTGACATTCATGAAGTAGAGCGTATTGAAAATATAGTGAAGCGATTTAAGGTTGGTGCCATGTCATTTGGTGCATTATCTCAAGAGGCTCATGAAACGATAGCTGAGGCAATGAACCGATTAGGCGCTAAGTCAAATTCTGGTGAAGGTGGTGAGAATAGGAAACGTTTTCACACAATTAAAAATTCTAAAATTAAGCAGGTTGCTTCCTCACGTTTTGGTGTTAACGCAGAATACTTGATGTCAGCCGAAGAAATTCAAATCAAAATGGCGCAAGGGGCCAAGCCTGGCGAAGGTGGACAACTAGCTGGAAATAAAGTATTTCCATGGATTGCCGAAACACGTGGTTCAACACCAGGGGTACGCTTAATTTCTCCGCCACCACATCACGATATCTATTCGATTGAGGATTTAAAGCAGTTAATATTTGACTTGAAAGCGGTTAACCCATATGCCAAAATCAATGTTAAATTAGTTTCCTCAACAGGTGTTGGTACGATTGCAACTGGTGCGGTGAAAGCTGGTGCTGATACGGTGACCGTTTCTGGATATGATGGTGGCACAGGGGCGGCGCCACGAAATTCGATTCGTGATGCTGGATTACCATGGGAATTAGGGTTAGCTGAAACACACCAAATTCTATCCGCTAATAAATTACGTCAGCGAATGACTTTAGAAACTGATGGCAAACTGTTGACTGGTAGAGATATAGCTATTGCCGCTATGCTTGGTGCGGAAGAGTTTTCATTTGCAACCTTATCAATGGTGGCTATAGGCTGTATTATGATGCGTGTTTGCCATTTAAATACTTGTCCAGTGGGCATTACTTCTCAAAATCCATTATTGCGTTCACGTTTCCAGGGAAAACCGGAAGATATCATAAATATGATGACCTTTTTGGCACAAGATTTACGCGAGTTAATGGCTGAATTAGGGTTCCGCACCTTGGAAGAAATGGTCGGACATACAGAACTGTTGAAAACTCGCTTTACAACGAACAAAAAGTATAAGTCACTTGATTTTTCGAACATGATTGGTCAAGTTATTCCAATAGCACGAAAAACAAAAGACCCATTCATTGCTAAGCGACAATGGCCAGAATTAGATATGGCTGCCAAAGCAGCCATTGATAACACACAAACATTAACGATGTCTGCACCAATTGATAATGTATCACGTGCTGTTGGCGCTCGGATGGGTGGTTGGATAGCAGAGCGTTATGGAAATACCAAATTATCACCAGGACTCCTTAGATATACGTATACTGGCTCTGCAGGGCAGTCTTTTGCAGCCTATACGACACAAGGAATGGAGCTTAAGGTCATTGGAGAAGCCAATGATTATGTTGGTAAGTCATTATCAGGTGCGCGTTTAATTGTAACGCCACCAAAAGATGCAGGATACGATACGAATAATTCACCAATTATCGGTAATGTTGCTTGTTTTGGTGGATTTGCTGGTGAGGCATATTTCCATGGCCGCGCGGGTGAGCGATTCTTTGTTCGCAACTCTGGCGTTTGTGGTGTTGTTGAAGGCGTTGGGGATCACGGTTGCGAATATATGACGGGTGGCGTTGCTGTCATTCTGGGTAAAATTGGTCGTAATTTTGCTGCTGGTATGTCGGGTGGTATTGCTTATATTTATGATCCAGATCATCAAGCGGCTGCTAATATTAATCTGGAAATGGTTGATCTTTTTGAGATAAATCAAACACATGGAGACGACGTATTGTATAGTTTACTTCAATCACATGCAGCGTACACTGACTCACAAAAAGCTAAAGATATTTTAGCGCATTTTGAGGATGAAAAGGCTAATTTTATTAAAGTATATCCAACCGAATATCATCAGGTTTTAAACATTATGAATAAATATGAAACCGAAGGATTTAGTGGATTGACTAAGGAACTCAAGGCTTTTAATGAACTGATGCCAGAATATGAACGAGTACCAGAAACTGAAGAAGAATTAGAAACATTATTATCGAAATGAGGTAATTATAATGGCTGATCCATTTGGCTTTCTCAAATATGAACGTGTTGATAATCCTTATCGTAAAATTACTGAACGTATTAAGGATTTCAATTACATGGCAGAACCACTAGCGTTTGATCAACGAGTCGAACAAGCTGCTCGATGTATGAACTGTGGTGTCCCTTATTGTCATATTGGTGCGTTGTACGGCAATAAAAGTAAACAAATGAGTGGTTGTCCAAATGACAATCTAATTCCGGAATGGAATGACCTCTTGTATCGAAAAGAGCTCCATCAAGCTTGGTTAAGATTGGCAAAAACAAATCCAATTCCTGAGTTTACTGGAAAAGTTTGTCCTGCGCCATGCGAAGTGTCGTGTAATGAGTTTTTGAATGGTGCAGGTGTGACAATCAAAGACAATGAAGATTTTATTGTTGAATATGCTTTTGCGCATGGCTGGGTAGTTCCAGAAGGATTACCAGAACAGCGAACTGGTAAAAAAATTGCAGTCATCGGCTCCGGGCCAGCAGGGATTACAGCAGCTTGGCGCTTAAATCAATTGGGCCATGAGGTCACTATTTTTGAAAAAGATGAACGTTTAGGTGGCCTTTTAATGTATGGCATTCCAAACATGAAATTAGAAAAGTGGGTTGTTGATCGTCGTTTTAAAGTCATGTCAGAAGTCGGTATCAAATTTAAAGTTAATACAACGATTGGAGAGGATATTACTAAGGAACAATTAGACGCTGATTTTGATAAAGTCATTGTTGCTACTGGCGCATCGGTTGCACGAGATGTAGATGTACCCGGACGTGATTTGAAAGGAATTGATTTTGCACTACCATTTCTAAGCCAGACAACCAAAAATGTATTAAAAAACGGTACGACTACATTTGAAAAAACATTATCTAATCAGCAGGTGATTGTGATTGGTTCTGGTGACACGGCGACAGATTGTATTGCAACAGCGATTCGGCTAGGTGCAGAAAATGTAACACAGTTTGATTATCATACTGAAAAGCCGACAGATCGTACGACACCTTGGCCGGAATATCCATGGCAAAAGCAAATTAGTTATGGGCAGGCGGAAGCCATGGACACAGTTAACCAGGAATTAATACCTTATCAAACGCAAACAGTAGAATTTTTAGGTAATTCATTTGGAGAAGTAACTGGCGTTCGAACTGTTTTGATTGATGCCAATAAGCAAGTGATTTCGAATTCGGAAAAAGACTATTCTGCTGATTTGGTATTGGTTGCAGTAGGATTTACAGGTCTCAATACGAAAATATTAAATGATTTGGATATTACTCGCCTGAATGTCATGGGGACAACAAACCAAGAGAATTATATGGTAGCGGGTGATGCTAATACTGGTGCTAATTTGGTTATCACTGCTATTCATGACGCTCGTTTAGTGGCCGAGTTGGTTGATGCAAAACTTCAAAGTTTTGCTGATCGTTTTTCAGTTAAAGTAAATTAGCTAACGAATTAAAAATATTTTTCTTGTAAGCATTATTTTGATAGAATAATGCTTTTTTGAGTGTTCTTTATATCATTTTAAATACATGTTGCATCTAAAATCTATTGACAGGTTAAGTGAATTACTGTAAAGTGATTAACTAAGGTAATTACTTTAGTTAATCAAATGCGCGGAAAGAGGTATCGAATCCTAATTCAATTATATAAGATTCAATTTTAAAATAGTCAGCAATTGTGTAGAAGTGCATAGGCAGTTCGCGAAGCGAGAAAACAATTAAATTAATACGGAAAAATATTATGACTCAAAAAAAGATTGAGCAACGTGCATTTATGGTCGGACTTGCGATGAATTTGCTGATGGGCAGTTTGGGAATTGTTGTTTATTATATTACCCAGATTCAAGCGTTGTTCGTAGATAGTTACTTTACAATAATGACACTGGTTTCTGGAATCGCTGCAATTACGATTTCAAAGTATAGTGCCAGAACAAGTGAGCGTTTTCCAAATGGTCACTTCATGTTTGAACCAATGTATGCTGCTTTTAAATCAATGATGACACTGATTTTGTTAACGACCTCCACTATTCAAGTAAGTCAAAAAGCATATCAATATTTCGTTTACCATAAAGGGGATGTATTAAACTTAACGCCGATAATTCCATATGAAATCATTATGGTCATATTATGTTTAACGATATCTTTGTTTTATAGTCGGCAAAATCAAAAAATTGGTCGTGCTAGTACGATGCTATCTGCAGAATCCAAAAGTACGCGAATTGATTCAATCATGTGTGGGGGGATTGGGTTAGCAGCCTTTCTAGTTTTATTGATTCCAAAAAATTCAATCCTAGGGTTCTTGCTATACACGGGTGATTTCTTTGTGACGGTAATACTAGTCTTATTTTCAATTACAACGCCGGTTAAAGTACTAAAAAATGCATTCATTGAAATCTGTGGCGGCCGGTTAATTGATGAAAACATTCAGAATGAATTTGAAGCATGCCTTAGAAAACACTTTGGAAAAGAAGTCATATTAACTGGCTGTCATATTTATAAAACGGGCATGTATTTTTCAGTTAAGGTGATGATTGATGTTGTCGATGACGAAATTGGGACAGTATTGTTACGTGATAAAAAAGTCCGTATTTTAGAAGAACTTAAAGCATGTTATGAGTTTGTACATTTAGAGTTTGTGTATGCTTAAAAGAAAAAGGGGAAATCAAATGAAAATCAATGTTTATAACGAATATGATCCATTAAAAGAAGTCATTATTGGGGATGCAACAAAGCTATATTTTCCAGATACGCATGAAATAGAGCAGGAAGAACATACTGCAAAATGGAAACAATTTATGACAAAACATATTTATACTCTTTTGCGAGGTAAAAAAGTTCCGAGTTTCCTTGCTAAAAAATTTCAACGAGAATTAGCAGAATTCCAACGAATTTTGGAAACACATGGTGTCAAGGTACACCATGTTGATTCGGTAACCCCAACAAAGCTAGATCCCTATGGAATGGGGCAAATGTATGCACGAGATAGTGCTATGAGCGTTGGAGAACATTTTATTGAAGGAAATGTTCAAATTGAAATGCGAAAAATTGAACGACGTGGGTATCAAAGAATTGTTGCAGCTATTAACAATAAGAATCAGGTGCACACGTTAAATCAAAAGGATAAAATATATCTGGAGGGTGGTGACGTTATCGTTAACTATCCTTATGTATTCGTCGGCATTGGTAAATATGCTAGTAATGAAGCTGGTGCAAAATGGCTACAAAGTATTTTAGACAAGGATTTTGAGAATGAGATTGTCGATAGACCGTGGAAAGTAGTACCAGTGTATTTGAATGATGATGCAATTTTGCACTTGGATTGTTGTATGACCATTATTGGTCCAAAAACTGCTATTATCCATAAACCTGTCTTAAAAGACTTACCGAAAGAACTGGTCGATTATAAATTTATTGATATTGATGCAAAAACCAGAAAAGAGATGGGTGGGAATGTTTTAGTTATTGGGCCTAAAAAAGTTATTGTGCAAAAAAGACATACAGCGTTGCAAGAGGCTTTAAAAAATGAAGGTTATACGGTCATCCCTATCGTGTTTACATGGCATTCACTATTAGACGGTGCACTAAGATGTGCATCATGCCCGTTAGTGAGAGAAAAAAATGAGTAAAAAGGGTGTTTAGGGCGACTTTTTACTTTTTTGCTGTCTACAGAATAAGAATTAAAAAGCGTAAAAAATATTTTTGATTGACATTGTAGAATTCTAATGATAAATTAGTTTTGTTAAATAAATTAATCTTCGGGGCAGGGTGTAATTCCCGACCGACGGTGATGGTGAATAACCTCAGTCCGTGACCCGCGATATTTTCGCGGTTGACACAGTGAAATTCTGTGACCGACAGTTAAAGTCTGGATGGGAGAAGATTTGAAATAGTTTAGACGATGCTTTTTTTATATTGTCTAGGTTTTTTGAATTAATCTAAACTACTATAAACCCGATGTGTATTTTTAACGCATCGGGTTTTTTGTCCTGAAAAATTCAGGAGGTAAGTATGAATGATTTAACATGGATGAAGCTCGCTGCAGATGAGGCAATTCGAGCAATGCCGTATCAAACTTTTGAAAATCCTAGGGTTGGTGCAGTAATTGTTAAAGATGGTCAGGTTATCGCGACAGGATATCATGAAAAGTTTGGTGAAGCGCATGCTGAAATAAATGCTTTTAATCGTGTCAAAAACAAGACCGACATTTTAGGTGCTACGCTTTATGTCACTTTGGAGCCGTGTTCCACGCAGGGGAAAGTAGGCTCTTGTGCAGTTCAAATTCAAAATTGGGGACTGAAGCGTGTGGTTGTTGGTAGCATTGATCCGAATCCGTCAACAAATGGAACAGGAATTAAAATGCTAAGATCAGCTGGTATCACTGTCGATGTTTTGAATACAGTTGAAAATAAAGAGATCAACCCTGCATTTCATTATTTTTATACCACACGACTACCATATGTTCAGTTGAAACTTGCCATGTCTCAAAACGGATTTGTTGCTGAAAAATTTGGAAAACGAAAAAAACTGACTGATGAGCTAGCTGATGCTGATGTACACCGAGAGCGTGCAACTAGAAGTGCAATAATGATTGGCAGCGAGACCATGATCACAGATCAACCAATGTTAACTGTACGGCACATCAATATCAGTCATAAACAACCATTGAGAGTTGTTATTGATCGTCGTGGACGGTTGCAAAATACGAACTTTGATTTTTCAAATAATTGGCTGATATATACGGAAAATGTTCTATTTTCAAAACAGCATTCTTATGTCAAATTAATGTCTGGTGCGCTTAAAGATATATTAATAGATTTAGCCAAACAAAATATTCAATCTGTGATGGTTGAAGGCGGACCAAGTTTGATTCACTCATTTTTGAAAGAAAACTTGTGGCAAGAAATGCTAATTTATACAACAGATAAAGTATTATCTAAAGATAGTCTGAAAGGAATATCTGTTAGCCAAAAGCCTAAAAATGAAGTGCAAGTTGGCAATGCTGTCAAAAAAGTCTATATCAATCATCAAGGGGGAACGCAATAATGTTTACAGGTATTACACAAGAAGTTGGTCGTTTAATAAGCATTTATCAGCGTAATGACAAAGAAATGCGCTTAAAAATTGCTGCATCCGAGGACTATTTTTCTGATAGCAGAGTAGGCGATAGCATTATGGTTGATGGCGTTTGTTTAACAATTAATCAGCTAGAATCAAATTATGCTGAATTCGATATTATGGTACCGACTTTTGAAACGACCATTGTTAAATTCTATCAAGTTGGGCAAAAAGTAAACTTGGAGAAAGCACTTTTAGTTTCCAACCGATTTGATGGTCACTTTGTTCTAGGTCATGTAGATCAGACAGCTGAAGTAGTCAAAAAAGAGTACAGTGAAGAAACCACATTGTTAACTTTTAAATTAGCAGACCGTCAACAAATAAATCAAATCGTCAATAAAGGTTCAGTTACTATTTCAGGTGTGAGCCTAACCATTGTTCAAGCGAGAGAAGATGTATTTCAAGTTGGTCTAATACCACTTACATTAACCAAGACAACTTTGGGATTATTGCATGAACGAGATTTGGTAAATGTTGAAACCGATATTTTGGCGAAATATTTAATGAAAGGAAAGTAATAATGACAAGTACTACAGAAAAAGTTAAAACAGCAGTTAAAGAGTTGAAAAAGGGTAAGCTGATTATTTTGAGCGATGACAAAAAAAGAGAACATGAAGGAGATTTGGTCGGTTTAGCATCATTTGTGACGGCAGCTACGGTCAATGAAGCCCTTTCAATTGCAAGGGGTGTTCTAGCTGTACCAATCACTAAATCTCGTGCTGATGAACTCGGGTTAGACCAAATGACGACGCATAATTCTGAAAAATTTGGGACAAAGTTCACTGTGAGCGTTGATCATATTGACAGCACGACGGGTGTTTCTGCGTATGAACGTGCTGCCACAATCAAAAATTTAGCTAATCTAAGTACAACATCTGTTGACTTTGAGACGCCTGGTCATATTTTCCCATTAGTCGCTGAAGATGGTGGCGTACTGACAAGACAGGGACATACAGAAGGGGCTGTTGAGTTAGCTAAAATAGCTGGTGTGCCGCCTGTGGCGTATATAATAGAAATTTTGGCACAAGACGGAACAATGGCTCGAGAAAAAGAACTTAAAGAATTAGCGAAAAAACACGATATATTTCAATTATCAATGCAGGATCTAATTAATTACCGAGAAGACCAAAAACAAGCAGGTATTGACGAGGGACCAACGGTATATTTACCAACTCAATACGGTGATTTTCATTTGACGGAGTTTAGCGTGAATGATGAAGAAAAATCTGATTTGCTTATTCAAAGCAGTCGAAGTTTTGATCAAATTCCCTTAGTTCGCTTACACTCCGAGTGTTTAACCGGCGAAATATTTGGTTCACAACGTTGTGAATGCGGTCCTCAACTGAGAGAAGCGCTCAAAACAATAAATAAGCAAGGTGGGGCTCTTGTTTATCTTCGTCAAGAAGGTCGTGGTATTGGACTTCATGAAAAACTAAAAAGTTATGTGTTGCAAGAAAATAAGTTTGATACGTATGATGCGAATGTTCACTTAGGGCATTTGCCGGATGAACGGGACTATAAAAAGGCTGCCAAAATTTTGAAAATATCAGGATTAACCAAAATTCGCTTATTAACGAATAATCCGGATAAAGTACAGTCGTTAATTGACGAAGGTATTGAGGTTATTGAACAGGTACCCTTAATTACGGGCATTAATGATAAGAATGAACAATATATGCAAACAAAAAAGGAAAAATTTAATCACAAGCTGTGATTGACATTAAGAAGGTAAATAAAAATGATTTATAAAGCTAAGTTAATTGATCAAACAAATAAAAAAATTGCAATTGTGGCCAGCAAGTTTAATGATTTAATTGTTAAGCAACTTATTTCTGGCGCGCAAGAATCTCTAGAAATGCATGGTATTGATGAGAGTAATATTGATATTATTTGGGTACCAGGAGCTTTGGAAATTCCAATGGTTGCGAAAAGAATAGCGCAGGTTCAAAAATATGATGGTATTGTAACACTAGGTGCTGTAATAAAAGGAGACACAGATCATTATGACCTTGTTATTAATGGTGTTGCTAACGGCATTTCTCAAATAAGTTTAAGTACAGATGTACCAATTGTTTTTGGGGTGTTGACTACAGATACTTTAGAGCAAGCACAGCAACGGTCAGGTGCCAAATCAGGAAACAAAGGGGCCGAAGTTGCACTCAGTTTGTTGGAGCTTATTAATATCTTTGAGCAAATAAAATCTATTTGATAAGCGTTTCTCATATTGCGGATATTGTTTTCATTTTCTATTCTTTTTTGTTTACGTATAATACAGCGTTTGTTCAGTTATGTTACAATAGAAGTATCATACTAATTAGATAAGAATAATCATTTTTATTCTTCTTTTATCATATTCTCATATATCATGAGAGAATAAATTTTGACAGCGAAGAGCGTAACTGAGTTACGTAGAGACATACAATGACTAATTTAAGATGGAAATGATTCATTTTTATCTATAAAGCGCAATGATCAATCAAGTGAGTGTTAGGGACTTCGCTTGAATTGATCATTATTGTTGCGCTTGTTCTTGAATAGTATGCAACTGCCAACATGAACACGCTGGGAAAAACGTGTCGTGGCCACATTTTATCATGTGGTTTTATAATCTTTCCATAAGCAGTAAACAAAAAGGAGGACACTAAATGGAAGCATTCCGAAGAGGTGTTAAGGAAACAATCGCATCGCATCACGTTGATATGGGGAAAGGCTTAGATGCTGAGCAAGTTTCTAAAAATCGTGAAGAATATGGTGCCAACGTTTTTGTAGCTGAAAAAAAAGTTTCATTATTGAAAAAAATCTTAATCAGCCTAAATGATGTTGCTACAATTATCTTGCTAATTGCGGCAGTTATTTCGTTTGTTGCTACATACTTAGAAGATACTGGGAACTATTTTGAAAGTCTCTTAATTATTGGTATTGTCGTTATTAATTCGGTCTTATCAATCGTTCAGGAAGGAAAAGCTGAAGATTCATTAGCAGCCTTGCAAAATCTCAATCGAACGCAAGTTAAAGTTTTACGTGATGGACAGATAGAACAGATTGACGCGGATGATGTTGTGCTTGGTGATGTATTGGTTGTCGAAAATGGTAGCGCAATCGCCGCTGATGCCCGGTTAATTGAGGCTATTGAGCTTCAAGCTGAAGAGTCTGCTTTAACAGGTGAAAGTTTGCCGGTTGAAAAGAATGCAGATGCCACGTTTAAACCAGACGATGAAGTTGGTCTTGGAGAACGAATTACGATGGTATATCGTGGGACGACGATTGTTAACGGTCATGGACGAGCAATTGTTACAGCCGTTGGTATGCAGACTGAAATGGGTAAAATTGCAAGTCTACTTAGTAATGAGTCAAAAATTCCACTAACACCATTGCAACGACGTTTAGTTCAATTAGGAAAAAATATCTCTTGGGTAGCTATAGGTGCCGCAGTGGTTGTGCTTGGGCTAGGTATTTACCAGGGCATGGATTTGAAGCATATCTTTTTGACAGCAATTTCGCTGGCCGTTGCGGTTGTTCCAGAAACATTAGCAGTAATTGTTACAATGACGCTGGCGCTTGGCGTCCAACGAATCGCACAAAAGCATGCGATTATTCGACGGTTACCAGCAGTAGAAACCTTGGGAACAACGAATGTTATTGCTTCCGATAAAACGGGTACATTAACGCAAAATAAGATGACTGTTCGAAGGGTGTGGCAAGATGAACAGGATCATTTGACTAATATTGCAGATGGATTGGACGATGCTACTAAGGAAGTGTTATCTTTGGCAGCCATATCAACCAATGTTTCGGTTAAAACTGTTGAGGGACAGACTGTTTATGATGGTCTACCAACAGAAGTAGCGTTAGTAAGAGCTATTGATAAAGAAGCGACACGGGAAGAGTTGTTAGAAAAGTATCCGCTAGTCGAACAGATACCGTTTAATTCGACGAAAAAAAGAATGACCACCGTCCATAAGCAACCAGAAGGTGGCTACATTGCGATTACCAAAGGTGCATTTGATGTTTTGCTTCCAATGATTAAGCATGGAAATCGTGATAAAGCTGAAAGTGTTAACAAAACTTTCGGTGGACAGGCATTACGTGTTCTGACGATTGCTAAAAGAACATTTGATGTTATGCCGGAAGCGCCAACACAAGAATTTTATGAACAAGATTTGACATTGGTGGGGCTAGTTGGTATTATCGATCCGCCACGCCCAGAATCGGCACCAGCAGTTGAAAAGGCTCGTCTTGCAGGTGTTAGAACAATTATGATTACCGGAGATCACGTTGAAACGGCTAGTGCAATTGCACGTGAAATTGGCATTTTACGTAATGGGGATCAAACAATTACAGGTTCAGAGTTAGCTAAATTATCAGACAAAGAGCTAGATGGTAATGTCCAGAAGTACAGCGTATATGCCCGTGTAACACCAACTGACAAAATTAGAATTATTAAATCATGGCAACGTCAAGATGCAACCATTGCGATGACTGGAGATGGTGTCAACGATGCTCCAGCATTAAAAGCAGCAGATGTTGGTATTTCGATGGGTGAGACAGGGACAGATGTTGCCCGTGAAGCTTCGGACATCATTTTGACAGACGATAATTTTGCGACGATTATTAATGCTATTTCTGAAGGACGTGGTGTTTATGTTAAAGTTCGAAAGACAATTAATTTCTTATTAAGTGCCAATATATCCGAGTTATTAGTGATCTTGATAGCCATGTTGCTGGGGTGGGGCTCGCCATTGCTACCCGTACATCTGTTGTTCATTAACCTGGTATCAGATGGTTTGCCAGGATTTGCTCTTAGTCGTGAGCCAATGTTAACCAACGTTATGAACGAACCGCCGATGCCTAAAAATACTAAGTTATTTGCACAAGGGTTAGGTCGTCAAATCGGCTTAAATGCTGCTTTATTTGCGATTGTTACCTTGGCAGCCATCTGGGTTGGGCAAAATGTTGTCTTTGGTGGTTTGCAAGCTAACGAACAAATTGGTCAAACAATGGCTTTCACCATTCTGTCATTGACTTCTATATTCCACGTGTTCAATATTCGTTCAGAAAAGACGCTTTTTGCTATTAGTTATCGTGCGAATCCTTCGTTAGTTAACATGGCAATTTTAGCGACAGTAATTACCTTGGTGATTACGTTAATACCATTTACACAGACGTTATTTGGTTTAACGGCGCTTTCATTAGGACATTGGATTGTGATTATAGTTCTTTCTTTAGCACCTACAATCGTTATTGAGTTGTTGAAGTATGTACGCCCAACATTGTTTAAAGTGTGATAAATGAAAAAGCTTTGTCCTTGAGACAAAGCTTTTTTGTTATATATTTTAAACCTATTTATGATCATTAATTCATAATATTTTGATGTACTTTTTTCTGGAAAAAGGTTTGGTAAATCAATACAATCATTGTCAGAATGATCAACAACCAGAATGCTGTTAAGAATGGACCAGCATGTGTCGTTAATGAGTTCAGTTTTCCTAATTCGCTTAAGAACAAGGGGGTTGAGAAAGACCCAAGATTTGCGCCAATTAATAGAGTTGAGTTAGCCAATGTTTCCGATCCTTTTGGTGCTATAACACTGACTAGCGAGAAGATATAAGACCCTACAAGTGGATATGACATACCGCAAACAACAGCACCAAGTGTGACACCAAAAACGCTATGAAAACTAACCATAATTAATGAACCGAGCGCCATAAATAAAATGCCTAATGGTAAAATAAATTTTTTAACAAAACGATAAATACGTCCGAAAAGTATGCCCATTACCATGCCCATCAGTGTATTAGCTGAAATAATCAAACTTGAAACGGCGCTTGATTTTGAAAGATCAGTGACTATAATATTTGGAACCTGAATAATAACTGCTGTAGTACAAGCAACCATGAACGCTAATAATACTGTCATAATGAGGACAGGTAAGTTAATACGCTGTTTATTATTATCGCTACCTTGTGGGATAGGTGGTTCTGGCACTACTTTTAAAAAGAAGGCTAGTAGTGGGAAAGCCAAAAGATAGATTAAAAATGAAGCATGCCAGTTAATTAGCACGAGTAAGCCAACGACAATGTTTAAAATTGAAACACCAATTTGCTCCGTAGCAGAACGAAAACCAAGCATTTGAGAACGCGTAGGGTCTTCGTAAAATAAATCAATGATAGTGATGGCAAGTGAATTAAACAGGCCAATACCACACCCCACGATTAACCTTGAAATTAAAATTAAGATGAAACTATGGGAGAAAAACGGAAATACACCGGCTACGCCCGTTAAAATCAATCCAATTGTAATCGTCCTCTTAATACCAAGTTTTTTGGAAATGAAACCAGAGAGAAGTAATGTTATCATAACTGAAAATTGCTGTATGGTAGCAATCATATCAATTTGTGATACGGAAATATTTGGGAAACTCTTCGCCATTTCAGGTAATGCAGAGGAAATGGCTGTACCTGTTGTGATCATAACAGATACGGATAAAACAGCTAGAACAAAAATTTTAGAATGAGGATTTTTTTGATTCAAAATAGCACCTTCTTTTTGTCAGAAATTTTGATTATTTCGTCAAAAGATAAACTTTGCTTTCATATGGGCGTAAGGTTGTTCCCTGATCACCTAAATAGTTATTGATTAACAATTCTGAGAACTTCGTTTGTCCATAGTCACGGGTGACTACTTTGTCAGTGAAGTTGCTCAAAACAAGAACAGACTGTTCTTTATAGTGACGAAGGTATGCGTATACCTGGTTGTCTTCAGAATCAATCGCTTCAAACGTTCCATATCTAACAATCTCTGAATCATGACGAAGTTGTATTAGCTTCTGGTAATGATAGTAAACGGAGTCGTTATCAGATAAAACATTTTCGGCATTGATTGCTGTGTAATTTTTGTTTGGTGCATACCAAGGTGTCACATTTGAAAATCCGGCATTTTGTTGGTTATTCCATTGCATAGGGGTTCTCGCATTATCACGTGACATATTAGCTAAATACTTTAGCATTGTTGCGCTGTCAACAATCTTTTGCTCATCAACAAACTCGTGATAAAAGTTGACTGACTCAATATCTTCATATTGTTCCAAACTCTCAAAATGACCGTTAGTCATACCTAGCTCTTCACCTTGATAAACGTAGGGTGTTCCTTGCATCATATGCAAGGTAGTTGCTAACATTTTAGCAGATAATACTCTGAATTCAGGTTGATCATTTCCAAATCGAGAAACTGCACGTGGCTGGTCATGATTATTCCAATAGAGACTATTCCATCCCTTGCCATCTAATCCAATTTGCCAACGATTTAAGGAAGCTTTCAACTCCACTAGATTAATAGGTTCGTCATTCCATTTACCCAGTCGTACGTCCGGATTTGGGCTGAGGGAAACATGTTCGAATTGGAAGACCATGTTCAATTCATGACTATCTAATCCAGTATATTTAATCGCATCTTCAGGGGTTGAGCTAGGCATTTCACCAACAGTAATTGTGTCGTATTTGGACAGTACTTCGTCGTTCATTTGGCGTAAAAATTCGTTAAGTCGGTGACCATCTGCTACAAAATCCATTGTTGTTCCTGCAGTTACTGGTTCTGTGACATCAGGCAAGCCTTCAGGTTTAGAAATTAAATTGATTACATCCATTCGAAATCCATCAACACCTTTATCCAACCAAAAGCGTTCAATATCGAAAACTGCCTCGCGAACTTCAGGATTTTCCCAATTGAGATCTGGTTGTCCTTCGGCAAACATGTGTAGATAGTATTGCTTTCGTTCAGGAACATAAGTCCAAGCAGAACCGCCAAATGCTGCAAGCCAATTATTTGGTTCATGTCCGTCTACTGGATCCCGCCAAATATAATAATTGGCGTACTCGTTAGTTTGATTCTTGCAACTTTCTTTAAACCAAACATGTTGATCTGACGTATGATTAACAACCAAATCCATCATAATTTTAAGATCTAGGCGATGTGCTTGTTGAAGTAAATCTTCAAAATCCTGCATTGTGCCATAATTTGGGTTAATATTGCGATAATCAGCAATATCGTAGCCGTTGTCTTTATTTGGAGAGACATAAATAGGATTTAACCAGATGACATCAGCACCCAAGTTATGGATATACTGCAATCGTTGAGTGATACCGGCAAGGTCACCAATACCATCGTTATTACTGTCTTGAAAACTCATAGGATATATTTGATATACTACTGAGTCCTTAAACCATTGTTTTGTCATTGTTTGATTCTCCTTTTTATTTTGTACTCATAGATTACCACTTTGCGTAAACGTTTACAATCCATTTATACCAGTACAGTAAACGTTTACTTAGTGTAATAATTGATTTAATCATAAGTGCACGACAAAAATAAGAATTTATTTAATTTATACGATGGAGTAGTGTTGGGATATAATAAAATGAGGTAGTAAGTTAGAAAACGGGGTTAATGATGTCAGTTACAATTAAAGATGTTGCTAAAAATGCAAATGTTTCAATCGCAACTGTTTCCAGAGTGTTAGCGGGTAAAAAAGAAGCCTATTCTCTAGCAACTGAAAAAAGAGTTCATAAAGCAATTCAAGAATTGGGCTACAAAAAAAATAAAGCCGCAGTAGAATTGGTGACCATGAAAAGCAATGTTATTGCAATTTTGGTATCAACGCCCAAAACAAATTTTGCGATGAAAATCATTGAAAGTATTCAAAAAAATGCCTATAAGAAGGATTTGAGTGTGATAATTTTATTTGTGGGTGATAATGATGAAGAGACGCAAATTAAAGCACTTAATACTGTTATTGAGCGACCGGTCAAGGGCATATTATTAATTTCCGTAGAATTATGTGGTGATGCTATCAACCTACTAAAGAATAGTGGCATTTCGAATGTATTTGTTTCAACTGCAATGAGTAAAGAATCAAAGTTTGTTTCTTCAGATGATTTTAAAATAGGATATGAAGCAACCAAGTTTTTGATTCACAAAGGGCACAAAAAAATTGGTTTATCGAGTTTGGAAGTGGATAAATTTATAGGTCAGCAACGAGTAGCCGGCTATTTGTCAGCTCTGAAGGACCATCGTATTCCGCAAAATGATGATTGGATTTTTGATGGCGATTACTCATATGAAAGTGGTGTAGCATCAATGCAATATTATGCATCACAAACGGATATAACAGCAGTTATTGGCGCGAGCGACTTGGCAGCAATAGGCATTATTAATACAGCTCAAAAATTAGATATTAATGTACCAGATCAACTAGCAGTGATCAGCATTGACGGCACTTATTTAGTTGATATTGTTAGCCCCCGTATCACGAGCGTCACACAGTCATTCTATAATATGGGAGAAACTGCTTTAAAAATGTTGTTTAGTAAAGGCAATGAGTCCAGTCACATTTATACCTCTTTTCAGATAGACGAACGCGAGAGTAGTTGAATAAAATGAGAATGATTTCAGAATATATTTGTACTAAAAAGACCCCTATACATTCATCATGTGATGTGTGCATGGCGGTCTTTTTACAGTTGCAGTCATTTAGCGCGAAATGGACTTTATATGGGCTCGAAGTGTTATCACCAAACCAACAATAATTAAAAAAATACCAATTGCCGCACCAAACAATCCTGTTGATGACGAAGCACTAGGTGAATTTTCATAGGACAATAGTGCATATTGTGTCATCACAATGGCAACTAATCCATCAGCTAAATTTAATGATTTTAAATAAGTAATAATTGGACTACGAAAATGACGAGCTTTAATCCAGCCAACGACGGATGTCACAATTTTAGTGAAGCCAATTAGTGCAATTAGCAACACAATACTCTGATTATATCGTTGTGGTTCGTTTACGATATACATATAAATCGATAATGTAACAAGAGCCATGCCCAGTAAACCGTATAAGATACCACCTTCTCGCAAGTATCTAATTTCAATTTTTTCTCGCTCTAAGGGATTTATGTTTGAAACTCTAATTTGACGATATCGCCACAAAAAGTATGATCGAATAGCCAGTAAAATAATATAATAGCCACCAAATATTAAAAACCATAAAGATAAAAAGAATATACCAATAGTTAATTTGATAAGCGCAAATACCAAATTAGATATTGTGCTTGCGGCATTATATAGAACTACACGATCAGATTTTTCTGAAATGTGATGTCTTAAGTTGTGATGATCAATGATGTCATTAAATTTTGTCGTTATTTTTTTGATGAGCTGCATATGATTATCTTTCGTGGAATGATATATGGCGTCCAGTTAATCAGTTAAAGAATTCAATTCTCATTGTATCAAAAATTTGCTGATAAAACGCAGTAACGCTTAAGATTAACAAATTGTAAACAAAAGTATCGATGTTTTGATTAATAAAACGTCATTAACAAAACCGAAACAAAACCTTAGCAATTTATAAACAAAGTAATTAGATAATTAATTCAATCAAAAGGATAAAGGAGATAAGAGATGGCAATTGTATTAAATATCATTATCGGAGTTGTGACAGGGTTAGGTGTCGCATTTTTGGGAAATGTGGTGAAACAACCTGGTACAGTATTGAGGAAAAACATCACCCTTGGCACTGGTATTTTGTTAGGTAGCTTGGGTGCAGTTTCGGCTGATCAACTACTAAATTACGGACCCACACTGATGGAAACTAACTTTGTACCAGCCATTGCAGGCGGCATAGTGTTATCATTTGTCGGCGTATACGCAGGAAAACGATGGGTACATTTAGGCACAAACTAAAAGGATAGTGGAATCTAATGAAGAAAAATGACTTTATAATCTTACTAGGGTGGATTAGTAGTGGCTTTCTATTCGCAATTGGGATGTGTATGGTTTTACTACCGGAATGGGGCGTAGAGTTACAAGGTGCAATTCTAGGTGGCGTTGGTATTATTAGTGCTCTAGCTGTATTTTTGGCTAAACGTAAAATGGCAGGAAAAGCGTTATGGATTTGGAATACTAGAATCGTAGTAATCAGTTTGTTTGGTTTTGTTAGTGCGATCGTATTTGGATTAGGTATGGTAATGACAATGGTTTGGGGGATGATGACTTTGGGTATTATTCTAGGATTTATTGGCGTACTGATGTTAGCTGCCTTGCTACCAATGGTTAAGGGATTTGAAGAATAAGGCTGAACTCAATTATTATTTTTAATATTAGAAAAGGCATTGTTGATTACATAACGATGCTTTTTTTGTGTCGATATGCGAACTTGTGTTCCCTTTTTCTATATGATAAGCTATTTAAATATTAAGAAAGAGGAATGATACATGAAAACAGCAGTGTTTCTTTTGTTAAACGAATATGCAGATTGGGAAGGTGCCTATCTATCAAGTCAATTAAATCAATTAACCGATTGGACAGTCAAAACTGCTTCCATTCAAAAAACTATACACTCCATTGGTGGTTTTCAGACTAAAGTAGACTACTCTATTAACGAGATTCCTCTAGAAACCGAGTTACTTGTTTTGATTGGTGGTAATTCATGGCATATCAACAGCCTTGAAATTACTAATCTAATCAAAAATCGTTTAGTCGCGGGGAAAACGGTGGCGGCCATTTGTGGTGCAGTTGATTTCTTGGCTAAAAATGGTTTATTGAATGATAAAAAGCATACTGGTAATTCAGTATATTTGTGGCAGAGTTATGAGCAATATACAAACTTGTCTAGATTCTTGGAAGAACAAGTTGTAGTAGATGAACCTTTAATTACTGCCAATGGAACAGCAACCTTAGAGTTTACAAATCAAGTTATGAAAACAGTTCACGCACTGCCAGTAGATCAAATTGATAAAACAACCAATCTGTACAAACTGGGATTTTACAAGTATTGTGACAAATTCGGTAATCCCTATGCTTAGCGAATGAGCTTGCATTTATTCATGATTTGGTTTACCTTCAAGTAAGTAAATAAAGGACACAAATTATGAAATATAAAATTTTTATAGTTGAGGATAATCAAGAAATCGTAAGCCTGCTGAAAAAGGGTTTGATTAGTTGGGGACTAAGTGCAGTTAGTTGTAAAGATTTTAATCAAGTTGAAGAGGAAATTACAATGCATTCACCACATTTAGTGTTGATGGATATTAATTTACCTTACTATAATGGTTTTTTTTGGACACAGAAAATACGTCAAAATAGCATGATACCGATAATTTTTTTATCTAGTCGTGATGAAGAAAGTGATATGATTCTGGCCATGAATTTCGGCGCAGATGATTACATTACTAAGCCGTTTAACATAGATTTATTAATCGTAAAAATTAATGCATTGCTGAGACGCGAATATAGCTTTAGTGTAGAGAAAAAGCATTCTCAATTTCAAGGTTATACCTTGAATATTATTGATAATCAGTTAATATATGACAGTCGAGAGGTAGTTCTCTCCAAAAATGAAACAAAGCTATTGTATCTTTTATTTACTCATCCAAATCAACTTGTTACCAGAGAGGACATTATGGCTACTTTGTGGGATAACGAGATGTTTGTTGATAAGAATACGTTAGCGGTCACGCTAACGAGATTGCGTAACAAAGTAACAGAAATTGGATTTTCAAAGTATTTACAAACTGTCAAAGGTAAGGGGATTAAGCTTAGTGATTAAAAAAATATTTGGCTTAGCGTTGCAGTTTTTATCTGACTTTTGGTATCTGTACGCCTCATTTATGTTAACTTTTCTTTTGCTAATGTGGAGCGTGATTATGCGATCACTAAGTTTAGACTCGATGTTCGATGTCCTTTGGGGTGGTTGTTATATTTTAATTGTAATTACTTATATTTTATTTTGGAAATGGTACCGAGCACACAAGGGACTGATTCAGTTGCTGTGCGAAGAAGAGGTACATACATTATCAAGCATTGCGACCTTGTCTAGTCACGAACGAATGTACCAACAATTAATTAAAAAGCAACAATTGCATCAAGAAAAAATGCAGGCACAGTTAAATGAAGATGCAAATGACATTCAAGATTACTATGCAATGTGGGCCCATCAAATTAAAGTACCGCTGTCCGTTTTAGATTTAATGAATCAAACTGGGACAATTGAAAAATATGAAACTAGTAATCAATTGTTAGTGATCAATCAGTATTTGGATATGATGTTGCAGTTTATTCGTTTAAAAAACTTCAATCAGGATATAGCGTACCAGGATATGAGTGTCCAAAAGTCTTTAAGATCGGTGATCAAAGATTATAAATATTGGTTCATCCATAAAGATTTAGCTGTTAGCATAAATGAATTTGATTTTTCTGTCGTTAGTGATGCCAAATGGCTTCGATTTGTATTTGAACAAGTTATATTTAATGCAATTAAATATACACCTCAGGGCAAAATAAATATTATTTGTCAAAATGACAATCAGGTCATTATTAAAGACACGGGCATTGGTATTGCGCAAAATGATTTACCAATGATTTTTAATCAAGGCTATACAGGATTTAATGGGCGCATTAATAGTAATGCGAGTGGCCTTGGTTTATACATGGTTAAAAGAATTTTAAATAATTTAGGTCACGATATAACCATTCAATCTGAAGTAAATGTTGGTACAACAGTCATAATTAATTTTCAACAAACTGTAATTAAATAAACCTTACAAAGTTGTAAGGTGTGGAGATGATATGTAAGGTTAATCATCTCTTTTTTAATTTAAAATAGAATTATGATAAACGATATAGGAGAATAAAATTCATGACACTACTTAAAGTTGAGCATTTGAAAAAAGAATATCAGAGTAAATTTAAAAATAATACAGTTGTTGCCTTGGCGGATGTCAGTTTTGAGGTAGAGAAGGGTGAGTTCATTGCAATCATGGGTGAGTCTGGTTCAGGTAAATCGACTTTGCTAAACTGCATTGCCACACTTGATCAACCAACAGCAGGAACTATTTCTTTAAATAATCAGAATTTCAAACATTTGTCAGATAAACAATTAGCTGCCTTTCGCCGAGATCACCTAGGATTTGTGTTCCAGGATTTTAATTTGCTTGATACAATGTCGGTTGCGGATAATATATATTTACCGCTTATACTAGCTAAAAATACAAATAATAAGGAGCAGAAACTGAGTAATCTTGCCAAACAGTTGGGATTACAGGATCTGTTGAATAAGTATCCATATGAGTTATCTGGCGGACAAAAACAGCGAGTGGCTATTGGCAGAGCGTTGATCACCAATCCAGAAATTTTATTAGCTGATGAACCAACAGGAGCTTTAGATTCTAAGAATTCAGCTGATATTTTGTCAATATTTGAACAATATAATCAGCAAAATCAAACAATATTAATGGTTACGCATTCTGCTTTGGCCGCTAGTCATGCTCAAAGAGTTTTATTTATTAAAGATGGAAAAGTGTTCCATCAGACATACCGAGGGAATAAAACGGAGCAAGAAATGTTACTGACAATTAGTGATGCCATGACTAATTTATTAGGGGGGATTGATTAAAATGTTGTATTGGAAATTAGCTTGGCAATCAATTGTAAAAAACAGGTTAGAGTACTTACCATTTATGTTAGCAGGCAGTGCTGCTGTCGCTTTGAACATGGTTATTCAGTTACTTATTTATTCAAAAGGGGTCAAAAAATTAGCAGCCAATGTATCTGTAATTGAAATGCTTACTTTTTCTCAAATCATAATTGCTATTTTTTCTATTATTTTTCTGCTCTATACCTATAGTTTTCTAAGTAAACGAAAACAGTCAGAGTTTGGTCTTTTCAGCATTTTAGGGTTACAAAAAATTGATCTGATTAAAATTAGCTGGAGACAACAATTTATTTCTTTTCTGGCAGTTACTTTTTTTGGCCTCATTACTGGTGTTGTGTTCAGTAAAGTATTAATCTTACTATTTATGAAGCTCGTGGGTGGTACCGAATTCCAGCTAAACATCACAGCCGTGTCCATAGTATTTATTGTTGTATTTTTTATGATATGTTTTTTATTCTTGCTGATAACAGACATATTTTCGATTTTTAAACTTAAAACCATATCTTTATTGCATGCAACTAAAAAGGGAGAATCAGAACCCAGAAGCCATTGGGTATTATTTGGCCTTGGACTAGTCCTGCTAACAATGGGATATTATATTTCCTTAACGGTTCATTCACCTTTAAAAGCAATTGGTCAATTCTTTATAGCTGTACTGTTAGTTGTTTGTGCGACATATATTCTGTTCATCGTAGCTTCGACGATTATTTTAAAAGTAATGAAACGAAATGGAAAGTATTACTACCAAGCAAATCATTTTATAACTGTGTCGAATATGTTATTTAGAATGAAGCAGAATGCAACAGGTCTGGCTAGCATTACGCTATTAACAACTATGTCGCTGGTTGTTATTGTTACAACAGTTTCAATGTTTGTTGGACAAGAAGACTACATCAATCAACAATTCCCGCGGGCTGTTATTTTGACAAGCTCATCTGACCGTAAAGTGCCCATTAAGTCTGTGAGAAAAGTTGCTAGTAATAATGGTATAAAAATAGACAAACCCTACAAATTAGAAATTAGTACTGCGATAGCTGGGGATTTAACGACTCAAGGGAAGCTACAACCTTTAACTGGTGATTCCGTTGGGAGTGCCGACAATTTGTCTGAAATCCAGTTCATAACAGAAAAACAGTATAAATATATGGCCAATAATAGCTCAAACAAGTTAAAGGCTAATGAAATATATGTCTATGATAGACAAGGAACATTCAATGGGGGCAATATCACTTTTTTGGATAAAAACTACCATGTGAAAAGCGTGTTGAAAAAGATTAAAGGGATTCCTAGCGTTCAGCCTAATATGACACATTCACTGATAGTAGTTGTGCCTTCTAAGAGTGTTACAAGTGCTCTAGGAAACGAGTTTAATGATTTAGGTGATACGAAACAGAATATTACTTATAAGAACCAGTTATTATTCAATGTCACAGGTACTGAGCAGCAAAGAGAAAAATTCTTAAAAGAGGTATCTCAAACATACAATATTACGAGTGAAGATAGATTTTCAACAATATCTGTATTAAAAGAATTTTATGGTGGCTTTTTCTTTATTGGTTTAGTATTCTCAGTTAGTTTTATTATGGCAACTGGTTTGATTATTTATTATAAGCAAATATCTGAGGGACGTTCTGACCAAAAGCAATTCGATATTTTGCAAAAAATAGGCATGTCCAGTCAAGAAGTTAAGCAAACGATTCGTTCACAAATCATTTGGATATTTGGTCTGCCTGTGGTTGTCGCGATTATGCACTTATGTTTTGCGATGCCAATGATTCATAAAATTCTGCAATTGTTTGGTATAATTATTGGTCCAGTAGTTTATCTGACCACTGTACTAACAGTGATCTCGATAGTCTTAATTTATTACTTAATCTATCTGAAAACATCGAAAACATATTATCAGCAGGTTTCAAGAAAAATATCTTAGAAGTGTGTTAGAAAAAATAAAAAAGCGATTTCAATCACTGAAGTCGCTTTTTAAATTTGGCAAAATTAAACTTATAAAAATCAATTAAAGTTTTTTAAAACTGCAGTTGCTTGATCGGTAATCATTTGCGACACGATTTTAATTGCAGGAATTCTTTTTTGTGGCTTACGTTCTAAAAGGTAGATTTGTCTCTTGCTTTTAGTATCGAAATCATGAACAAAAATTCCATTCATATCAGTACCCGCAGTAAGTGCTAAGGAAGGCAAAATGGAGATACCGAGTTGTGATTTCACTAAGCTTTTTATAGCATCATAACTGTGAATTTCACTAACGACATCAGGGTCAAATAAATTTTCTCGGCACATTTGGATGATATGATTGGATAAATATGTATTCTTGGGTTCTATGATCCACTTTTTTGATGCTAAGTCTGAAAAGTGCTTAATTGGGAAAATACTTTTATCGTCTTTACTTGAGACTACTAATAATTTATCTTCGCCAATATTGGTCGATATGATGTCTGAATTGGGAAAAGTGACCTTTTTTTCAAAATAACCGGTTAAAACAATATCAAATTTGTGTGACCGAAGTCCTAATAAGCTTTGGTCGGGTTCTTCTTCATATATTCTGCATTCTATACTTGGAAAAGTTTGATTAATCTTTTTTATGACAGGAATAAGTATAGAATTTAATGCGCTGGTGAAAGTTGCAATTCTAACAATGCCAGTAATTTCACTTTGTCGTGTTTTAAAATCATTTTCGATCGTTTCTAATTCTGATAAAACTGGCTGGGCTCTCTCCACTAGTTCTTGTCCAGTTTGGTTCAGATAAACTTTCCGTCCTTGTTTTTCAATCAGCGTTAATTCTAAATCGTCTTCAAGGTCTTTTAATTGCTGTGATATTGTTGCAGGACTAACAAATAAAGCCTCAGCAACTCGATTCATTGTTCCTAGTTCGGCTAGGTGGGTTAAAATTTGCAGTTGCCAAATATTCATTCATATTACCTCAATCATTTAGAAAAACTGAACTATATCGTCAGATACTTTATCTTTTCATTAATTTTATATTGCTTTAAAATTAATTTCAAGTTAACTATTAA
Organism: Leuconostoc sp. C5; assembly: GCF_056530425.1. Lineage (NCBI taxonomy): Bacteria > Bacillati > Bacillota > Bacilli > Lactobacillales > Lactobacillaceae > Leuconostoc > Leuconostoc sp. C5. Next base: position 827,800 of record NZ_CP134351.1, read on the forward strand.
TTGAAAGAGGTATCTGAATATGATAGAAGCATTTGAAAAATCACAGGAACCGTGGGCTGATGTAGAAAAATATGTTGGTCGGTACGCTGGAATGGATTTTAGTCCCGATATTATTGATCACGCAAAAGGAACCTACTTGTTTACAGAATCAGGTGAAAAAATACTTGATTTTACATCAGGGCAGATGAGTTCTACATTAGGACATTCAAATCCGGAAATTGTTACGACTTTACAGCAAACCGTACAACGATTGGATCATTTATATAGCGGAATGCTTTCGCGACCTAATATTAATTTGTCTAAAAACATTGCCAGTAAAACAGGGGGAAATTTAAAAAAAGTTATTCCGTTGTCGACTGGGTCGGAAGTTAATGAAGCCGCTTTGAGAATGGCTAAATTGGTCACAGGAAAATTTGAGGTTGTCTCTTTTAATAAATCATGGCACGGTGTGACGCAGGCTAGCGCTGGTGCTACCTATGCCTCAGCTAGAAAATCAGGGGCACCAACGTCTCCAGGTCAACTTTCAATTCCAACGCCGTATACATACCGTCCCAATTTTTTCAATTCAGAAGGAGAATACGATTGGCACGAAGAACTAGATTATGGATTTGAAATGGTTGATGCACAATCGGTTGGTAGCCTAGCGGCTTGCATTGTGGAACCAATTGTATCGGGTGGTGGTATTCTGGTGCCCCCAAAAGGATACTTGGCAGCACTAAAGGAAAAATGTCGCGAACGTGGTATGCTACTGATATTTGATGAAGCGCAAACTAGCTTAGGTAGAACTGGTGAATGGTTTGCATATCAGTACGATGACGTTGAACCTGATATTTTGACTTTATCAAAAACATTGGGCTCGGGTCTACCCTTGGCAGCATTAGTTACGACGGATAAAATTGAAAAAAAGGCTCATGAAAAAGGATTTCTTTTTTATACATCGCACGTAAACGATCCCTTGGTAGCAGCTGTTGGTTGCACAGTTATGAATATTATTGAACGTGATAATTTATGCCAAGTAACTAAGGAAAAAGGAAATTATTTACATGACGGATTGCAGAAACTAGTCGATGAATATGATATTGTTGGGGATGCTCGCGGTCGTGGGCTTCTGCAAGGATTAGAAATTATAAAAAGTAAAAGCAATAAAGAAAGATCTGAATTTATTGGTGATGAAATTACAAAACGCTGTTATAAACTAGGGCTTCATATGAATATTGTTAATCTGCCAGGGATGGGTGGTGTGTTCAGGATAGCTCCACCATTAACTGTTAGTTATGAGGAATTAGATAGCGGTCTGGCAATACTAGAACAGTCTATTAAATCTGTTCAAAATGATATTAACCTTGGTAATTTATAGAATACTCAAAGGAGAATAATTATTTTTGAAAATATTAAAATGATCAGAAATTACGATCCCGCCATTTCTTCTAATTTGCAAATTATTTTAACTTATTCTGGTTTGCATGCCGTTTGGTTTTATCGCATTAGTCATCAGTTGTGGCAACTCAATTTGAAGCTTCTTGCGCATCTATGTTCGCAATGGGGACGTTTAATCACGGGAGTCGAGATACATCCTGGCGCGCAAATTGGGAGACGTCTGTTAATTGACCACGGTTCTGGAACTGTGATTGGTGAAACAGCAATTATTGGTGATGATGTTATTTTATATCATGGTGTAACTCTAGGCAGCACCCATCATGCACTTGGAGATACAAGTCGCCGGCACCCAAAAATCGGCAATCACACATTGATTGGTGCCCATGCTACTATTTTGGGAAATATTACAATTGGAAATCATGTGAAGATTGGAGCTGCAACAGTGGTCTTACATGATGTTCCAAGCCACGTGACTATCGTTGGTAATCCTGCGCATATATTGCACAAAAATCCGAATATCTAATAAAAATAATGTAATATTATCATAATTGTGTTAGAATTTATGATATTCTAAACGTTATGAGGGAAAATTATGAGTGTTTACTTTAAAAGTACGATAGAGAATAATCTTGCTATCGCGGTGACCGAACTAAGCCATGCCGATGAAATATTTGAGTTACTCTATAATGATCAAGAAAACATCGGTCAATTTCTTGGGTTTGTGGCATTAACAAAAACAAAAAAAGACGAAGTTAATTATATAAAGAAAAAAATGCATGGTATCGCAGATGGTACTGATGCCTTGTTTTCAATTATTCGAGATAATCATATTGTGGGTGTAATTGATCTTCATTATATTGATTCAGAGAACAAAAAAGCAGAGATAGGATATTGGCTAGATTCAAAATTCCAGCATCAGGGTATCATGACCAAGTCTGTCCGTAAGATTTGTGAGTATGCTTTTGAAAATATTGGTTTGAATAAGTTATCATTGTTTGCCGATGTAGAGAATATTGGCAGTAATGCAGTTGCCAAACACGCAGGTTTTTCATATTTGGCAACTCATCCGGATTACTATGTTCATCGTGGTCAATTGCGCGATATGAATGAGTATTATCTGCTCAAACGAGAATTTTAAATGTAACAATTAAGCATGAAAACAGTATTGTTGATTAACCTGCTATATAATTAAGCTAATTAATAGTTAGTTGAATGTAGAGAGGAGAATCATGTCACATAATCAAAAAGAAAGTAATAAGGTTTTGAAATTGGGCATTGGCACCAACAAAGTGGGCGGTCATAATTTATTCGAGGGCCTACAAGATGAAGACGGCTTTGATATAGTTCGGGAAGCATTAGATTCTAAGGTCCAAATGATTGATACGGCTTATATGTATGGTCTTGGTCGCTCAGAAGAAATCATTGGGGAAGTTCTTAAAAAGTACCCCCGCTCAAGCTTTAAAATTGCTACTAAAGCGGCACAAGATCCAGACAATGATTTAAAAATAAATAATACACCAACTTTTCTTAAAAAAGCAGTTGATGATGCCTTGGCAAGACTTCAGACGGACTATATTGATATTTTCTATATTCATTTTCCTGATGAAAACACGCCCAAAGATGAAGCAGTTGCTGCTTTAAATGATTTGAAGAAATCTGGGAAAATTCGTGCAGTCGGTGTGTCAAACTTCAGTTTAGAACAAATTAAAGAAGCTAATAAAAATGGTCAAGTAGACTATGTAGAAGATGCATATAGTTTAGTGCACCGCGAAGCGGAAAATAAATTATGGCCATACTTGCAAGAAAACAATATTGGTTTTGTGCCATATTTTCCATTGGCTTCTGGATTGTTAACAGGAAAGTACAGCTTGGCGGATGCTGATAAGTTTGATCAGTTTACAAAAGAGCAATTTGAAACAATTATCTCTGCCTTAAAACTTGTTGAGAAAATATCGGAAAATCACAATGCTTCAATTTCGCAAACTATTCTGGCTTGGTATATTGCTAATCCCAGTATCAGTGCGGTTATTCCGGGGGCGCGTAATGCAAGCCAAGTGACCAATAACGTTGCTACATTAAACATTGACTTAACTGAAACAGAATATCAGCAAATTGACACTGCCTTTGAAAATTTTTAGGTAGTGTTGTACTATAAATTTATATGAAAAAGCAAGTCATATTACTGACTTGCTTTTTTACGCTATTCACACTTTAGAAAGAAGGAATGGATATGGAAAAATATCATCGTGCATTTGGCGTTTATGGCATTATTTATTCAAGCAGCAAAGGGATTGTTGTCATAAAAAAGAATGGTGGACCTTACATTAATCGTTTTGATTTGCCGGGTGGTAGTTAGAAGATGGTGAAGAATTATCGCTTGCTATTAAACGTGAAATAGCAGAAGAAACAGGTTTGACGGTTCAGAAATATAGTCAGTTGGGAATTACTAGTTTTAAATATCCTTGGGATTATTTAAATTACCACTATAATCAACACATCGCTGTATTTTATGATGTTGAAGAGTTGTCTGGCAAAATTGAAGAGATAGCACCACAGTTTGATGGGCAAGATTCATTAGGCGCTGTTTTTATACCGCTTGAAAATATTAGTATTCGTAATGCTTCACCATTGGTTTTAAAAGCAAAGGAATACTTATTGAATAATCGTCGTTTTGAAGATGAAGATACGATATTTGATGAGTGGACCGTGTTGGAAAATGCTGTATTTTAAGAAAAGTACTGATTGTTAACAGTCAGTACTTTTTTATTGATGACTTTTACGATATTGATAGGGAGTATTTTCAGTCCATTTTTTAAATTGTCGTGAAAAATGAGCGGGATCTCGGTAACCCAGCGCTTCACTAATGTTAATCACACTCAAATCAGGCATTTGCAGTAACCGCTTGGCTTGGGCAATTTTTAATTTTGTTAAATATTGTCGTGGCGCGTATCCATAAATGTTTCTAAACACTTCTCCGCCATAACTTGGACTAATTTTTAAATCACTATAAATTTTGTCGATACTTAAGCGTGACGAATGATCGCTAACAATGAAATCTTCGTTAAAATAGCTGTGGATATTTTTTTGCAAAGTAGTTCTTATACCATAAGCAATTGAACTGGCTATTTTAAGTTGTGAGGAGTTAAGTGGTGTGTGTTCTAATATTTCACTAGAAAATAATTGGAAAATAAAATCAGACAGTAACACGTGAAGTTTCAACTCATCCTTAAAAGTGTACGCCATATTCTTATTTAATACATCCCGTAATTTGTCCAAACTTTTTATAAGAGGGATATTTTTTAGTGAGCCGTTAGGAAAATTAAGGATACCCTGATTTATTAAATTTGTGACGAATCGTTCATCATCTAAATTGAAATGAAAATTAAAGTAGGTTGTATTTGTTAGACTAGTTGTTTCGTGCCATACATTGGGATATAAAACCATAATATCTCCAGATTCTAGGCGAATTGTATTATCAAAGGCCGTTACATTGATTGCGCCTTCGACAATGTAAAATACTTCAAATGCCAGATGACGTTCAGAAGGGTAGTGCCAGCCAGATTTGATATCTTGCTGATGACCGCCAAAGAAAGAGATGTTCCAATCTAATGCGGGTAATCGTATTGAGCCTTGGAGCTCTTTTTTTTCGAATGATTTCATTTGATAACCTCAAAAAGGGCTGTTTTATCATAAATAAAGCGCTTACATTTAAGATAATTATGCCCCATAATGAAAGCGTTATCAAGAGTTGTAATTTTATTCTAACACAAAGGAAGGAATAGTATGAACAAAAATAAGGAATTATTGTTTGGCGTTGCCTATTATTTTGAGTATTTGCCCTACGATCGTATTGATCAAGATATCAAAATGATGCAAGAAGCTAAAATTAATGTCGTCAGAATTGGAGAAAGTACTTGGAGTACCTACGAACCACAAGATGGTGTATTCGATTTTAGCAAACTGATTTATACGTTAAATAAAATGAGGGATGCAAAGATATCGGTTATTGTGGGCACGCCGACGTATGCATTTCCTACTTGGTTGGCTAGGAAGTTTCCTGAGGTGCTTGTTGAAAATAACGGAAACCGGCTACCTTATGGTGCCAGGCAGATAATGGATATTACCAGTCCGATTTATCGATATTATTCTGAGCGAATCATTCGTCATATGTTGCAGGAAACGGTTGATTACGAGAATATCATTGGCTATCAAGTCGATAATGAAACTAAGCACTATGGTACATCTGCAAGTCACGTACAGGCCGGTTTTGTTGAAGAAATTAAAGAAAAATTTTCTGGTGATCTTGATACATTCAATAAAGAGTTTGGTCTTGACTATTGGTCGAATCGTATTAACACATGGGAGGACTTTCCGAATGTAAACGGTACAATTAACGGCAGTTTAGCAGGTGAGTTTGCAAAATACCAACGTTCATTAGTGAAGGAATACTTAAGTTGGCAAGTTGACTTGGTCAATGAGTATAAAAAAGATTTTCAATTTGTAACACACAATTTTGATTTTGAATGGCGTGATTATTCGTATGGCATTCAACCAGATGTCAATCATTTTGAAGCAGCTGAACCGTTAGACTTTGTGGGAATTGACGTCTATCATCCCTCACAAAGTCAGCTTACAGGGACAGAAAATTCTTTTGCTGGCGATGTTGCGCGTTCAATTAAGCATCAAAATTATTTAGTGCTAGAAACGCAGGCACAAGCATTTAAAAGCTGGACACCATTTCCAGGACAACTTTATCAACTTGCTTTTAACCATATTGCCAATGGCGCGAACATGATTGAATATTGGCACTGGCATTCTATCCATAATTCTTTCGAGACATATTGGAAAGGGTTACTGAGTCATGATTTTGAACCAAATCCAGTTTATGAAGAGGCTCAAAAATTGGGACATGACTTTGAACGTTTGTCTGATAAGTTAGTCAACTTAAATCATGCAGCAGACGTAGCGTTTGTGGTAGATAACGAAAGTCTCACAGCAACATCTAGTGATTGGATAGAGTTTGCGATTGGAAAAGACGTAAACTACAATGATGTATTTCGAAGATTGTACGATACATTTTACAAATTAAATGTCCGAACCGATATTTTGAATCCAAAGACAATTAATTTGAGTGATTACGCATTAGTTGTCGTACCAATGTTATATGTCAGTGACGAAACCTTTTTGAAAGCGTTAAATCAGTACATTCATGACGGTGGCAATGTATTGTTCACGTTTAAAGACGGTGTGACTGATGAACATGTCAAAGTACGGACTGATATACAACCAGCAATTATTCGAGAAGCAATTGGTGCGCATTATCACATGTTTGTCGACCCCAACGGTGAGACATTAGAAGATCAAACTGGCATATTTGAAGATACTGATTTGCACATCAGTGAGTGGGCTGAATTGCTCGAGAGTGACGGAGCAACAATTTTAGCCTCATATAATCATCATTGGAAAAAATTTGGTGCTATTACAGAAAACAAATATGGTAATGGTATGGCATGGTATTTAGGTGCTTGGCCAAGCCAATCTGTTACGAATGCTCTAGTAAAGCATGTTATCAATCAATCAGGAATTTCCCAATCTGATTATGATGTAACTTTTCCAGTGATTGTTAAATCAGCAAAAAATGAGTACGGCGCGAACATTGATTTTCTGTTCAATTTTTCGGATACGAGTACAAGCCTTGCTACGCCTTTCTCAGGTATGGAGCTAATCAAACAAGAACACATGACTCAAGGTAGTCAAGTGACATTGCAACCTTGGGATGTAAAAATTATAGAAAGAAGTAACTGATAATGGATAAGACAGTAGATGCTCAAATTAAATTGGGCAAAAAAGATGGATTTCGATTCACGATATCCTATTTCTTGTTCTCATTGTTGTGGATGGCTGGATTGGCAATTATAGCTGCAGTTCTTTTGCCACAACATTTGCGAAATGTGGTAGGAGCCGAAGGTTCCACAGCCGTGTTTGGTGTTTTAAACGCAGCAACCGCCATAACCTCATTATTATCAAACTTAATCGTTGGTAATTTATCAGATCGCACGCGTTCTCGCTTTGGCCAACGTACACCATGGATTGTTGCAGGTGGTGTTATCGGCGGTGTATCCTTGTTTGCTATCGGTCTGTTTCAAAATGTCTGGTTGATCGGTGTTAGTTACTGTATCAGTATGATTGGTTTAAATATGATGATTGCGCCAGCTATGGCGACTCTGTCAGATCGAGTTCCTGAAAACTTGCGTGCAACGACATCAGCCTTTTATTCAGCTGGTACTACCGTTGGAACGTCGCTTGGAACCTTGATTGGTGCCCGCTTTATTACGTTACAGACCCCAGGATTTATTACAGCCGGTATCCTAATGGGTATTGCAGGTATTGCGACAGTTATCGTTTGGCCACACGAGCGTTCTGCAAAGTCATTACCATCAGTTACAGGTGGCGTTAAGGAATTATTAGCTTCATTTCGTCCACCGCTTAAAGGCGCCCGTGATTTTTGGTTAGCCTTTACCGGTAGGTCATTATTAATTTTTTCATACTACATGATTTTGAATTATCAGTTATATATTTTGTTAAGTTATATTGGTCAAAGTGAAACAGCTGCTGCTGCGACTATTTCGGTCATGTCAATCGTGACAATGGTTGTCGGACTAGTTGGTTCACTAGTTTCAGGAAGTTTGTCAGACAAATTTGGCCGTCGAAAGCTGCCAGTAAATATTGCAACCTTGCTCATGTCAATTGGGTTTTTGTTACCATGGATTATGAAGTCACCATTCTCAATGATTCTGTTTGCAGGATTCTCAGGACTAGGTTATGCGGTGTATGGTGCGGTTGATCAAGCGTTGAATATAGATGTTTTGCCTAACAAGAATGAATCGGGTAAGGATTTAGGAATCTTAAACATGGCAACCACATTAGGCCAGACAGTTGGTCCAATTGTTACGAGTATTTTAGTTGGATTTGGTGGATATAATTTGGTATTTCCAACAGCTGTTGTTTTTTCTGCACTAGCTATGATATTTATCCAAATGATTAAGTCGACAAAGTAAAGGAGAATTTAGACAATGATTAAAGGTGTTAATTTAGGTGGATGGCTTGTTTTGGAAAAGTGGATGGCGCCACAATTATTTGATGGTGTGGAAGCAGAAGATGAGTATTATTTGCCACGTGACTTAAGTGAAACAGAATACAGAACGCGCATAAATATGCACCGGGCTAATTTTATTACGGAGGCTGATTTCTTAAACATCGCTAGTTTAGGAATTGACACGATACGTATTCCAGTTCCTTATTTTATCTTTGGTGATGTGCCACCATTTATTGGTGCTATCGATTATCTTGATAAAGCCTTTAGTTGGGCTGAAGCATATAACCTTAAAATTTTAATTGATTTGCATACAGTTCCTGGGAGTCAAAATGGTTTTGACAATGGTGGTATATCTGGCGTTCAGAACTGGGCACAACACTCAGACCAAGTAGATTTTGCTATTTCAGTTTTGCGTCGTTTGGCCGAACGCTATGGGCAAAGAGTTGGATTATATGGTATTGAAGTATTAAATGAACCTGCAACAGCCGAAATGTTTCAAACAATGCTTGATCGGTATAAGCCTCGTGATTCGGAGATGGCATTGGAAAACGCAACGATTACCTTTAAGTTTCTATACGAATTTTATAAGCAAGCATACATCAAATTACGAGAAGTACTACCGCTTGACAAGGTGGTTATGTTTCATGATGGGTTTGATATTTCAAAATGGGCGGACTTTTTTAAGAAAAATGAATTTGAGAATGTTGTATTAGATACCCACCAATACCTAATGATTGCTGAAATGAAGACAGGGGAGTTAACACTTGATTCGTATCATCAATACATGAATGAGATTGGGGATGCGATTGCTAAGGTTAGAGAATTCGTTCCAGTAGTGGTGGGTGAATGGACTTTGTTTAATTCTTTGGCCACAGGTTCAGACACCAAAGGTGGTGTTAGTCCTGTTCAACAGGTATTTGATCAAGAAGTAGAAATTGATCAAAACAATGCGCTGAGTATTTATCAAGATCTTTGGAACTTACAAATTGAGCAGTGGCAACGTGTCGATGGTTATTTTTTCTGGAGTTACAAAATTAATATTGACACAATTAATGATAAGGAATGGTTCGGCTGGGATTCTTGGTCACTCGAAAGGTCTGTCAACAAAAAATGGGCCAAGATTTAAACATACTGAGGCGATTAATTGAAAGAGAGTGATCATATGTTAAAAATAAAAAACCCGATTATTCCTGGAATGGCACCTGATCCATCCATCATTAGGGTAGAAAATAAATATTATATTGCTACTTCAACCTTTCATTGGACACCTGCAATTCAGCTATTTGAATCAACTGACTTAAAAAATTGGCAATTAATTGATCATGTTTTGAAAAAAGAAGAGATCTCTTTGAAGGGAACAAACACACCAGCAGGAATTTGGGCGCCACATCTATCCTATGATGCACACAAAAAACGTTATTGGATTGCTTATTCGCACATGTTAAACATGGCGGGTCGAGAATTTAATGCCGATTCGTATGCGCTTTGGTCGGAAAGTATTCACGGCCCTTGGTCAGAGCCAATTTACCTCACATCAATAGGCTTTGATCCATCTATTTTTCATGACGATGATGGCAAGAAATATATTGCTATCTTAGAATGGGAGTCAAGGCCAAATTATCAAGCGCCAGGTCATATTGTCATAGCTGAATTCAACTTTGAAAAGCAGAAAATTGTTGGTTCGTGGCATCGAGTGACTACCGGATTTACTTCAAGGGGTGCTGCTGAAGCACCAATAATTTACAAAAGAAATGGTTACTATTATCTTATGATTGCAGCTGGGGGTACAGGATATGCCCACGGTGTCGAAATTGGCCGATCAAAAGACATATTTGGACCTTATGAATCACATCCTAGTGGCGAACCAATTATTACTTCCTCACCGGAACACCTTTTTTCCCTAGGAGATCCTGATGCTGGGCAATTTGAGATGTATAATCCAAATTCTAATATACAAAAGTCGGGCCACGGTTCTTTGGTGGAGACACCCAATGGTGAGTGGTACGTTGCCCATTTGATGTCACGCCCATTACCTGGTACGACATTAAATCCATTAGGACGAGAAACTGGTATCCAGAAAGTAAATTGGACGGCAGACGGTTGGTTACAAATGGCTGACGGCACAAATTTTGCTAAGGAAAATATCGATGGCCCACAACAAGAAGAAGCGACAATAAAGTATTCTGAAGATATCACGGAGTACTTTAATGAGCCTCATTATGACAAGCGATTTTTATCCCCGTATCGTTTTCAGAACAAAACATGGGTCAATCATTTGGGAAATACAAATTACTTAAGAATTTATGGCGGCGAGTCACTTTTCTCACAAATGAATCCAAGTATTTTAGCTACACGAGCTACATCGTTCACTTATTCTCTAGAAACTGAAGTGGAAATTCATCCAGATCATTATTCTGAATCAGCTGGAGCAGGGCTATATTATGATGCTAATAATTGGTTGTATGCAAATTTATACTGGTCAGAAGCATTAAACGCGATAGCATTAGGTTTAACACAAGCAAAGTTGGGTGAGAAAAAAATTTATCAGTATGTTAAGGTGCCTATTTCAAATGGACACGTTCAAATAAAATTTGTCTATAATTTTGGTGAAGCGACAGTGTTTTATAGAATGTCTGCCGACGATGAATGGCTGATATTACTAAAAAATGTTGATGTTAATTATTTATCTGATGAAGGGGTTAATGGTGAAAAAGGTGAAATTGGAGGTTTCACGGGGCTCTTCAACTTCATAGCGGTCACTGATGCACATCAGCATGATGGTTACGGCGACTTTTCGTTCTATAAAGTGACGAGTCTTTGATGTATTATTTGTTTTAATAATAAATTCCAACATACTAAGTGTGTTGGAATTTTTATAAGGTGTTATCTAATTATTTGCTAATAAACCTCTTAACATTCAAAAACAGATGTGATAGGATATTTATATCGCTTCAACCGACTAAAATTTTAGGAATTGAGAATAATCTATGTCGTTATCACAACAACAATTGAATGATTTTTGGAGTGGCGTAAAGGCTTCCCTGCCAACCATGCTAGGGTATATTAGTATTGGCGCAGCATTTGGAACAATAGCTGGCTCAGAACACTTTACTATTTGGCAAGTCTTTTTGCTGTCAGCGATTTTTTATGCTGGTTCTGGACAGTTTATTGTTGTTAGTATGCTGGCTGCCAATGCTTCTATTAGCAGTATTGTCATGATGGTTTTTTTGGTTAACTTTCGCATGTTTTTACAATCATTAACGGTTACACAGGTTTTTCCACGGCAATCTACAGTATCTAGTTTGCTTATGGGTAGTTTAGTAACTGACGAATCATTTGGCATACTATCTGTGAATATTGCTGCTGGCAAGGAAAGATCAGTGATGTGGATGCATGGCTTAAATATTGCTTCGTGGGCAACGTGGTGGCTAGCTTGTGTTATTTTTGCAGTAGTTGGCAAAAACATTACTGATCCTGCAGCATTCGGCTTGGATTTTGCTTTAACGGGAATGTTTGCCGGACTTTGGTTGCTGACAAGCATTTCTATGTTCCAAAATCCGAAGGAAAGCAGGTTTAAGGTGCTGTCAATTATAATTGTTTCTACGACTTTGTTATATATACTTATGTATTTCTTTAGCGCAGTTGTGTCTGTATTGATAGCCTCTGTTTTGGGAAGTTTTTACGCCGTTTTGGTAAATAGAAGTGAGGGTAAGTGATATGAGTGATACGAAATTTTATATCGTCCTTCTAGGTAGTATTATTGTGACACTTATTCCTAGAGTAATACCTTTTTTTATGGCTAAGTATATTAATTTTCCAGATTGGATGACGACATTTTTAAGGTATTTACCGTTAGCAATGATGACAACACTTATGTTTCAAAATATATTTGTTGTTCATGGGTACGGGCATCTGGCGACAGTGAACTTTACTGCTTTAGTAGCATTGTTGCCCGGTTTAATTATTGGTTATTTTAGGCGTTCTCTGATGGCTGTAGTTTTATTGAGCGTTCTAGTAATGGCTTTGATGAGATACTTTAATTTTTAAAAAAGATAGCCATATACGATGGTTATCTTTTTTTGCTTAAAAAGTGCCCAAATAATTGTAAATGTCGGAATCTGAAAATTCTAACAAAGATGTCAATAATTTTTTCATGGCAATTAGATTATCAATTCTGGATTCGATTTGAGTTATTTTATCTGCAACAAGCTTTTTTAAATCGTCTGGGGACATTTGTTTGCTAAGCATATTCAGGCTTTCTTGAATCTCTTTTAAAGTGTAACCTAGCGATTTGGCATCTTGAATAAACTTAATTTTTGGTAAATAAGTTTCATCATATATGCGATAACCATTTGCTAAACGTTTTGGTTTTGGTAGTAGTCCGCATTGTTCATAATAACGAATTGTCGCCGCACTAAGACCTGTTATTTTTGCTAGTTGGCCACGAGTTAGTTGTTTCATATCATTTTCCTCTAAAATAATTGGTTCCACTTTATTTCAATGACAAAATAGCAAGTTTAGCTTGACATTGAAGTTAACTTCATCGTTTATAATAACGTTATTGCAGCGTGTTTGCAACGATAATAAAAAATCAAAGGATGTTTTAAATATGGTACGAAAAAAATATAAGCCGATAATGTTTCTCATAAAGAATATGGCAATTATCATAACGTTTTTTATTGGTATCTTGATTGAACCGTATTCTCCAGATCAAGCCCCATTAAAAAATTTAATCATAATAACTTTTCTTTTAATCGTGTGCATCTACATATTTTCACGTCTTGTCAATTCGATTTCAAACCATGGTCGATTATTCGTACACCGCATTGAACTGTCTACGTTTCAAAAATATTCATCACTACTTGCCTTTGGTTATTTTATTTTGCTATATATTATTAATGAAAATATTCAAAGTATGTTACATTTGTTCCAGAGTTCACCTGAAATTATTGTCACTTGTACAGCTATAGCTTTGGGTGCCGGATTTTTAGAAGAATATCTTGTGAGAGGATATTTATTCAATCTAACTCAGCGGTTTTTAAAAAAATACAATAACAAATTGCTCATTACATCAATAGTGACTAGTATCATATTCGGTTTGTTGCATCTATTCAATTTAGGATTAGATACCACTAAGGGCGTTGCTCAGCAAGTTTTCTATGCTTTTTGTATTGGTTTATTTTTTTCTCTGGTAAAAATTATTACAAACAGTATTCACATTGGTGCCATCTTACACTTTTTGTTTGATTTACAATTTGGCATATACGAAAATACTTCAACACACATGAGTTGGTCAGTAGTCATATTATTGTTTCTTCCTTTGGCTGTTATCAGTATTATTTTGATTAAATCATTAGAAACAACGGTGAATGCTAATCAAAATTTACTAATGGAAGTCAAATTGCAGTAAATATTTTCATAAAGCTGCGCCCATATCAGTGTCCTTTCAGTCCATGACATGCAAAATGGTATTTGTTTCGTAGCATTTTTACAAAAAACTAGCAATTAGCTGGTTTTTTTTGATGGATTTTCTAGACTGCAATCTTTTGTAGCAGTGTTTTATGCTTTTGTGAGAAGGATAGTTCAATGTGTTTATTTCTCATATGAATGTTTCACGAGCACAATGGTGCCATATATTTGTGGCGTCAACAGATAGGGTAGAATATTTTGAACTTGACATTGAAGTTTACTTCACAGTTTATAATAACATTGTTAGTTGGCATTTCTAGAAAGTAAAAAGGAGAAAAATATGCGAATTTTAGAAATATTGTTAACAATAATAACCTTGTTAAGCCTAATATTTTCAGTATGGGGGCACTGGAAAAAAACTACTTACTACTGGTTATTATCAACCATGCTAGTTATAGGCGGACTGCATGTATTTATCGATAAAGTACGTATCCAAATGTTAGGCACATATTTAATAGCATTTTTATCTATGGGATACATGTTATATCGCCTAAACCACCAAAATAATCACCGGAAACACGCTGTTTTGAAAGGATTATTTACATTTATAAGCATCTTGGTAATTGCTATATCAACATTCATGAGCATCATTTTACCTGTTTTCACCATGCCACAACCCTCAGGTAAATATGGTATAGGTGAACAGACTCGAATCTTGGTTGATTCAAGTCGATTGGAAACATTCACAAAAACTAGCTCTGATAAGCGAAATGTGGCTGTTAGTGTCTGGTATCCGACAAATAAAAAAGCAATGACATCAAAACGAAAAGAATCCTATCCAAGTAGTTTAGGCGAAGCAATGAGCTTGGTATTTAATTTACCGAAACAATTATTTAGTCACTTATCATTAGTTAAAACGCACGTTGTAAAGAATGCTAGTATCTCTAATGATAAAAAGAATTATCCAGTCGTTTTGTTTTCACCGGGGTTACGTTCAACTAGATATCAAAGCATGTCAGCGATTGAAGAGCTTGTCAGTCGCGGATACATCGTTGTTGGTATGGATCATCCGTATACATCGGCTAAAGTAACATTATCAAATGGTAAAACTGCCTATTACCAAGCAGATCCAAAATACAATACTTCTAAAGGGCTCTATAACTATAATGTCAAAAGTGTGGCGGTTCGATCTAAAGATGTTACTTTTGTAATTGATAAACTGTCTGCATGGAATCAGTCGAATTCTAGATTTACTGGAAAGTTAAATATGAATAAAATTGGTATGTTTGGTCATTCCTTCGGTGGTGCAACGACAGCTGAAGCGTTAGCACAAGATAACCGTATTAAAGCTGGTGTGAGTCTGGAAGGGGGGTTCTGGGGTACGGTAGCAACTAAAGGTGTTTCACAACCATTTATGTACATTATGTCAGGTAATACGGCCAAAAGCTTAAAGCCTCATGCTTCTGTTAAAGAGCAAGTGACGTATAAAGAATTTAAACCTGATTTGAATTCTGTCATGAAGAAGAGTATTAATGATACTTACTTTTTGACGGTAGATAAATTTTACCATCAAAGTTTTACGGAAATTTCTTACATTTCACCGCTTCTTTTTGCAAGAGGGCTGACACCATACCATACTGTTGATATTACAAGAACGTATGTTAGTGATTTCTTTGACCACTATTTGAAAGGCGATAAAGAAAAGCTCTTGACTAAGAAATCTAATAAATACCCTGAAGTGATTTTCAATAAACAATACACAAATTTGAAAAAATAAGCTATGCATGACAACAGTATGATAAACTCAATGTATGATTAATTTTATACAATTGCTACATTGCAAAGAATAAGATTAAAACGATCATATAAAAGGACGAGCAGTGCCAGAAACATTTCGGCGCATTTTTATTAAATATGGCAAATAAATATGAAATTGTTAAAAAAGACATTTTAGAAAAAATATTGAGCGGAGAATACGATAAAAATCAACAGCTACCAACAGAGAGCGAAATGATGACAGCATTTTCTGTCAGCCGTTATACCGTACGACGTGCTATTTCTGATTTAGAAAATGAAAAGTATGTTTATCGTGTGCAAGGTGGCGGTTCGTTTGTGGCTGATTGGTCGGCTGCAAAAAAATATGAGGAAATTCCCAAAGTAATTGGTATCTTATCTACTCATGTGGCATCTTATATTTTTCCAGCAATTATTGATGGTGCTGATCAAGTGCTATCTGAAAATGGATTTTCGCTTATTTTGGCTAACACCCATAACGACCCAAAACGTGAACGCACAGCATTAACAAATTTGATGAGCCAAAATTTGGGTGGATTAATCATTGAACCAACCCAAAGCGCCATCGATACACCTAATATTGATTTGTATCAAAAAATTGCGCAACTAAATATTCCGATGGTTTTCATTAATGCATCATACAATAATTTTGAAGGTACCACGTTGGTCAGTGATGATAAAAATGCAATCTATCAGGTAACGGAATATTTGATTAAACGCGGACATAAAAGAATCACAGGTGTATTTCAAGTTTCTGATGTTCAAGGTATTCATCGTTTGAATGGCTTTCTTCAGTCGTATCAGAACCATCCGAATATCTTACCAGAGAGTTCCTCGATCATGTATAAATCTGATGAAGTGAATGAAGCACTTCAAAGTATGCGTGAATTATTGGTGAAAAATCCAGATCAGAGGCCCACAGCCGTCATCGCGTATAATGATCAATTAGCGATACGCATTGTAGATTTGATTCATGAGGTGGGGCTTAAAGTACCACAAGATATCTCCGTGATTGGTTTTGATGATTTCCAATTATCGCAATATTTGTCTCCTAGGTTGACAACGGTGTCACATGCTAAAGAGAAAATGGGACAAGATGCGGCAAGGTTGCTGTTACAGAAAATCAAACATCACAAGGTCGAGTCGATTGTCTATCATTCTCAATTGATTGAAAGAGAATCAGTAAGTGATATTAGTTAAATTAAACGGCTAAAACAAAGCTAACTAGAATCTATCTTCTAGTTAGCTTTTTTGTGTTTTTAAAAATAAGTTATCGTATAAAAATATATTTATTTGACTTATACGGACAAATGTTTTATAGTTTGTTTGTAAGCGTTTCCAAAAAATGATTATTCTAGATAGTATTGTTTGATTCCGAGTCGCTTCAAAATAACTAATGTCGCTACAAGTACAAATACAGAGGATGAAAAATGGCTGATATAAAAGATTACAAGTTTTGGTTTGTGACAGGATCTCAATTTTTGTACGGTCCTGAAGTACTGAAACAAGTTGAAGAAGATTCAAAAAAAATTATTGAAAAGTTAAATGAATCAGGTAATTTACCTTATCCAATTGAATTTAAAACTGTTGGTGTGACAGCTGAAAACATTACTGAAGCAATGAAAGAAGCAAATTATGATGACTCTGTTGCTGGTGTTATCACATGGGCACATACATTTTCACCAGCTAAAAACTGGATTCGTGGCACGCAATTGCTCAACAAACCATTGCTCCATTTGGCAACCCAAATGTTGAACAATATTCCATACGATTCAATTGATTTTGATTATATGAACTTAAATCAGTCAGCACATGGTGACCGTGAATATGCATTTATCAATGCTAGGCTTCGATTGAATAATAAAATTGTCTTTGGACACTGGGCTGATGAAGCCGTTCAAGTACAAATCGGCAAGTGGATGGATGTTGCGGTTGCTTACGAAGAAAGTTTCAAAATTAAAGTAGTTACTTTTGCTGATAAGATGCGTAATGTTGCGGTAACTGATGGTGACAAAATCGAAGCGCAAATTAAATTTGGCTGGACGGTTGATTATTGGGGTGTTGGCGACTTAGTGACGTATGTTAACGCAATTGATGATGCTGATATTGATAATCTATATACCGAACTTCAAGATAAGTATGACTTTGTTGCTGGGCAAAATGATTCTGAAAAATATGAACATAATGTGAAATATCAATTACGCGAATACCTTGGTATCAAGAGATTTTTGACTGATAAAGGTTATTCGGCTTTCACCACTAATTTTGAAGACTTAGTTGGCCTTGAACAATTGCCTGGTTTGGCAGCACAGCTTTTGATGGCAGATGGATTTGGATTTGCCGGTGAGGGGGACTGGAAGACGGCAGCCTTAACACGTTTGTTAAAAATTGTGTCACATAATCAAGCGACAGCATTTATGGAAGACTACACTTTGGATTTGAGACAAGGTCACGAAGCAATTCTCGGATCACATATGCTCGAAGTGGATCCAACGATAGCATCAGATAAACCACG
Organism: Leuconostoc sp. C5; assembly: GCF_056530425.1. NCBI lineage: Bacteria > Bacillati > Bacillota > Bacilli > Lactobacillales > Lactobacillaceae > Leuconostoc > Leuconostoc sp. C5. Next base: position 845,991 of record NZ_CP134351.1, read on the forward strand.
TGTTGAGGTGCATCCTCTTGGAATTGGTGGTAAAGAAGATCCCGCTCGTTTGGTCTTTAGTGGACGTACTGGTGATGCTGTTGATGTGACAATTTCTGATTTTGGTGATGAGTTTAAGCTAATTAGCTATGATGTCACAGGAAATAAACCAGAAGCTGAAACACCATATCTACCAGTTGCTAAGCAATTATGGACACCAAAGGCTGGTTTGAAAGAGGGTGCAGAAGGTTGGTTAACAGTAGGTGGCGGACATCACACAACATTGAGTTTCTCTGTTGATTCTGAACAGCTGACAGATTTGGCCAACTTATTCGGTGTCACATATGTAGATATTAAGTAAAGGGCATAATCATGGAAAATGGATCTACAAAAAGAATCGCCAGTTCATTTATATATTTCTTTGGTGCATTTGGCGGCATTTTATTTGGTTACGATATTGGCGTTATGACTGGCGCTTTACCATTTTTACAAAAAGACTGGCATCTAACAGATGCAGGAACTATCGGTTGGATCACTTCAACTCTTATGTTAGGAGCAATTCTTGGCGGCGCATTAGCTGGACAACTGTCAGATAGATTAGGTCGTCGTCGAATGATACTGGCTTCATCATTTATCTTTGCAGTTGGTGCAATTATGGCTGGTGTTTCTCCAAATAATGGGGTGGTGTGGTTATTAATTGCTCGCTTCCTCTTGGGCTTAGCAGTTGGTGCAGCTTCGGCATTAGTACCTTCATATATGTCCGAAATGGCACCTGCCAAAAATAGAGGTCGGTTATCAGGGTTGAATCAGCTGATGATTGTTTCTGGAATGCTTTTATCATATATCGTTGACTATTTGCTACAAGGCTTGCCGCATACGATTGCTTGGCGATTAATGCTTGGATTAGCAGCTGTGCCGGCAATCATACTTTTCTTTGGTGTTCTTCGTTTACCTGAGTCACCACGATTTTTAGTGAAAACGCACAAATTAGCCGAAGCACGACAAGTGTTAACTTATATTCGTACTGCCAGTGAAGTGGATCCAGAGCTAGAAGACATACAAAATACTGTAGCAATTGAGTCCGGTGCGCAAAAAAATATTACTTTAAGTACATTATTTTCCAGTAAGTATCGATATTTAGTCACCGCGGGTATTGGTGTGGCAGCTTTCCAACAGTTTATGGGTGCCAACGCAATATTTTACTACATTCCGTTGATTGTTGAAAAAGCAAGTGGACAAGCTGCGTCAAGCGCATTACTATGGCCAATCGTACAAGGTGTGATACTTGTCCTAGGCGCGTTGTTGTATATGGTAATAGCAGACAAGTTCAAACGGCGTACGCTACTGATGGTCGGTGGAACCGTAATGGCATTGTCATTCTTAATGCCATCAGCACTCAATGCATTGGTGGGTGCAGACAAGTTTCCACCTATGCTGATAGTGGTATTTCTGTCAATATTTGTTGCTTTCTATTCATTCACTTGGGCACCACTCACCTGGGTATTAGTTGGTGAGGTATTTCCGCTAGCAATTCGCGGTCGTGCTAGTGGATTGGCATCGTCATTTAATTGGCTTGGTTCCTTTGCTGTAGGGTTATTATTTCCTATCATGACGGCTGCCATGCCGCAAGCAACGGTATTTGCTATCTTTGGTGTAATTTCAATCATCGCCGTCTTATTTATTAAGTTTGCCGTACCCGAAACTCATGGCAGAACGCTTGAAGAAATAGAAGCGCAAGGAACAAACCATTAAAGAGTATTCGATAGATAAACTGGTTCAGTTGAAATAGGGAAATCGCAGAGCGGGCATCTTGTACTGGTTGGCGTTTTTCCATAAAGGAGAGCATATTTATGGCAGATGAAAAAATAAAACAAGCGATTAAAAATGGTGAAGTTGCACTTGGTGTTGAATTTGGTTCGACGACGGTAAAGGCAATCTTAACAACTGAAGATTTCAAAACAATTGCTTCAGGTAGCTATGAATGGGATAACAGTTTGCAAGATGGGCTGTGGACATATGCGATAGATGATATTTGGCTGGGATTGCAAACAGCTTATAGCAATCTTAGAAAGAAAGTATTTGTCGATTACAATGTTGAGATAAAAAAAATCAAAACCATGGGATTTTCAGCGATGATGCATGGTTATCTAGCATTTGATAAAAACAATGAATTATTGGTTCCTTTTCGTACATGGCGTAATGCCATCACTGAAGAGGCATCGCTAGAATTGACAAAATTATTTGAATTTAATATTCCACAACGTTGGAGTGTTGCCCATCTTTATCAAGCTATTTTGAACCAAGAGACCCACGTCAAAAACATTGAATTTTTAACAACCTTGGCAGGCTACGTTCATTGGCAATTGACTGATCAAAAAGTTATAGGTATCGGTGACGCTTCTGGAATGTTCCCAATTGATGAGAAAACTGGGAGCTACAGTCAGCGCATGCTGAGCCAGTTTGATTCTTTGAAGTCTGTCCAACAATATAATTGGCACATTCAAGACTTACTACCAAAGCCATTAACAGCTGGTGAGGTTGGTGGGTACTTAACAGAGAAAGGGGCGAGGTTACTTGACCCTAGTGGCAATTTATCAGCAGGAGCAACTATTGCACCTCCGGAAGGAGATGCAGGAACGGGTATGGTGTCAACTAACAGTGTTAAAAAACGTTCTGGAAATATTTCAGTAGGTACATCAATTTTTTCTATGATTGTATTAGAAAAAAGTTTACAGCACGTTTATACAAATATTGATATAGTGACAACGCCTACCGGCTCGCCAGTAGCAATGGTTCATGCCAATAACTCAGCATCTGATTTGAGTGCGTGGGTCAAACTATTTTCGCAATTTTCTAAGATGATTGGCAGTAATATTTCTACCAGTGAATTATACCAAGCACTTTTTAATACCGCATTGACGGAAGCAGAACCAGATGCTGGTGGTCTGTCTGGTTACGGTTATTATTCTGGTGAGAATATTACCGCGGTCCCAGAAGGACGGCCATTATTAGTGCGACAGCCAGATTCTGAATTTACTATTGGTAATTTAATGAGATTTCATTTTTTCACAGCATTTGGTGCTATTAAAATCGGTATGCGTATTCTATCTGACGAAAAAGTTTTGACAGACAATATCGTGGCGCAAGGAGGTGTCTTCAAAACGCCCATTGTGGCACAAAAATTATTAGCCGCAGCACTAAATACCGATATTACCGTAATGAAAACAGCAGGTGAAGGTGGCCCATGGGGAATGGCCGTGTTGTCTTTGTACACGATAAATAAAAAAACAACTCAAACTTTGGATGATTTTTTGGATAATAATGTGTTTATCAATGAAAAATACGAAACCTTATCTCCTGAACCTGAAGATGTTCAAGGATTTGAACAGTTTATGGAGCGATATGTCGCAGGGCTAGATATTGAATTGACAGCGATTAAAACATTGCCATCAAAAAAAGAGAAGGAGTAAACGTTATGTTAGAAGATTTGAAAAAAAAAGTTTACGAAGCTAACATGGCTTTGCCAGCTAATAATTTAGTGACCTTAACTTGGGGAAATGTTTCCCAAGTTGATCGCGAGAAAGGGGTTTTTGTAATTAAGCCTAGTGGTGTTGATTATAATGACCTCAAGCCTGAAGACATGGTGGTTGTTAGTTTAGATGGGCATGTTGTGGAAGGAAATTTGAATCCTTCTACAGATACCCCAACCCATGCATTTTTGTACCGACATTGGACTGATTTGGGTGGAATCGTTCACACCCATTCAAAATGGGCTGTTGCCTTTGCTCAAGCAGGAATACCAGTTCCTGCTGCTGGAACAACCCATGCGGACACATTTTATGGGGATGTTCCAGTCGCTCGGCGTTTGACTAAAAATGAAGTAGATAGTGAGTACGAACTAAATACTGGGAAATCAATTGTACGCGCGTTTGAAAGTGAAGATATTGATCCCACGGCAGTTCCGGGTGTTTTGACGAATGATCATGGACCATTTACATGGGGGAAAGATGCTATGGATGCGGTTCATAATGCTATAGTTTTGGATGTTGTAGCTGAAATTGATTATCATACTATGAGCCTTAATCCTTCGCAAGATATTCACGTACCACAATATTTGTTAGACCGTCATTACTATAGAAAACACGGTGTAAACGCATATTACGGACAAAATACTCATTGAAATATAATTTATTAAGATAGTTAAAGTTAATAAAAAAGAGTCCTTTTTTAAGAGCTCTTTTAATGCAATTACCCTTCTAAAAACTATAGGCAAAATTTTTGTAACCGCTCTCTACTAATGATATAGTAGGCATAACAAACAAAGTGTTTGTTAAACAATATACACGTTATTAGTGCGTGTCAAGATTGTGCTGAGTATTGTATGAAAAAGGGAGGAATTATATGACAAACATAAATGGAGAATATGCAAAGCAGAATTTTCCAAAACAGAGTCAACCTGAACCAGGATTACAAAGCAAGATGTCGCCAACACCAGATGATGGTGCAGCAAGTTACGTTGGGCATGACCGCCTAAAACATAAGAAAGCACTGATAACCGGTGGTGACTCAGGAATCGGCAGATCTGTGGCGATAGCGTATGCGCATGAAGGTGCTGATATTGTGTTAAATTATCTTCCTGAAGAAGAACCAGATGCACAAGAAGTTAAGGGCATTATTGAATCATTGGGTCGTAAAATCAAGCTAGTTCCAGGTGATTTAAAGAATGAAGCATTTAGCCAAAAGTTGATTGATGAAGCAGTTTCATTTTTTGGTGATTTAAGTATTTTGACGTTAGTAGCTGGTAAACAACAAGCGGAAGTTGATATAGCTAATTTGTCGACACAACAAATAACCGACACTTATGCAACAAATGTTTTTAGTCTCATTTGGCTTGTTAAAGCGGCTTTACCACATATGCAACCTGGCAGCAGTATCATAACAACGAATTCTATTCAGGCAGAGCAACCATCGTCATTTCTCGTGGATTATGCAGGTACAAAAGCTGCTATCAAGAATATGACGATGAGTTTGGCTAAACAATTGGCTAATCGAGGGATTCGCGTGAATAGTGTGGCACCTGGTCCCATTTGGACACCTTTGCAGATTGTTGGTGGACAGTTACCGGAGAACATTCCAACATTTGGCCAATCGACACCCATCGGTAGAGCTGGTCAACCGGCAGAATTAGCAGGCGCTTATGTTTTCCTAGCTTCAAATGAATCTAGCTATGTAACAGGTGAGTCAATCAATGTTACTGGTGGCTTAAAGTAAATCATGAGCTCCTTTGAATTTCGTAGATACTAATCAGAAATGTGGTTGGATCAATGAAGAAAGTGGAGAAAAGATGGATAAAAAGAATAAAAAATTTGGCTTTTGGGATAAACTGTCGATGCTTTTGGCGTTGTCTCAATTATTGTTCAGTTTCTATTATTTTGTCAGAAATTGGAAGAAAACAAAAGAAGATTAACAAATTTTCATTTTAGGTATAAAGGAGGAAAACTATGTTAAAAACTGTACTTAAGGTATTGTTGGCATCTACATTAATTCTAGGCGGTATAGCAGTTGGAGGGACCATATTTGCAGCTAAAGGCATCGACAAAGCTGGGGACCGTTTGGAAGAGGAAATCCATAATTAAATCATTGAACAGATAATAACGATAGCAACTTATTGATGAGGAGCTGTTGTTTTTTTAATCTTTTAAAAATAACTCATAATTTCATTGTTTTGTAAAGGGGGTAAGCGTTATTTTTGTAAACGCTTTCCGATAGTGTTATATTTAGGCTAGTGAATTGGATATCATAATTCATAGAGAAGAGAATGGAGGAAAGATTATGATTTGGTCATTAATTGTAGGTGCCATTATTGGTGCCATTGCAGGTGCTATCACAAATCGTGGTGAGTCAATGGGGTGGATTAGCAATATTATTGCTGGTCTAATCGGATCGGCTATTGGCCAGGCTTTGTTGGGTCAATGGGGACCTAGCTTGGCGGGAATGGCAATCATTCCTTCGATAATTGGTGCTGTGATTCTTGTACTAGTCGTGTCAATGGTGCTTGGTATGAGAGCAAAACAGTAGCATAAGGTAATAGAGAGGTATGATATGAAGAAAAGTCAAAAAATTGTTCTGAGTATTTTCAGCCTCGGATATTTGGTTGGGCTTTGTTTGTTGATATGGCCAAAAATAATTGATGAAGTGTTCAAATTTTTAGCAGAGTTTAATATACATTTAGACTTTAAGAGTGATCTTTTCATTTATTACTATGGTCTTGTACTGCTGGCACTGACCGTGCTTGTGTTTTTACTCATATTGATATGGCCGGTAGAATTACCAGATATTCCTTTGAAGCAAACCAAAGAAGGACGGCTTGCGTTGAGTAATCATGGTATCAACCAGTTTATTCAGACAAAGCTCTCAGGTGAAGATTTATCAAATATTAAAGTGAGATTGAAAAATACTCGTCGTCAACGAAAATTTTATATTGTTGCTGATTCAGTTTATAAACAGGCGACAGTCGAAGAATTACCTCGTATTTCATACGATTTAACGAAAAGCTTGAATGATTTACTCGCTGGCATAAATCGAATTCCCATTAAAGTTGATATTAAAGTAAATCAGAAATCAAACTCAAAGCGTAAAGTCACACGTGTGATTTAAAAAGGAGTGCGGATATAATGAAAGACAAAAAATCAATTAATATTTGGGTTGGTGGTCTTGCGGGTTTCATTCTGTCAACTCTATTGGTAACTGTAGGATTTTGGAAGACGATTTTGATTATAGTTGTCACCTTACTAGCAGGTTGGATTGGCTACTTGCTCGAAGCGTATAATGTCGATTTGTCAATTGTCTCTAAAATATTTACACGTAAAAATTAATTATTTAGATATAGAAAGGATTTAATTATGTCTAGGGAAAAAACAACTACACAAAATACTGCAACAGAGAATCGTCAACCTAAAGGTGAATTAACATTTGATGACAAAGTGATTCAAAAAGTAGTGGGCTATGCAATTGAAAACGTGACAGGATTGCTAGGTGTTGACGGTGGTTTTGTCGCAAACATTAAAAATAAAATTGTGAATACGGATAACCCCACTGATGGCATTGGTGTCGAGGTCGGAAAAGAACAAGTTGCGGTAGATTTAGATATCATCATGGAATATGGACACAACGCACATGATATTTATAAGCAACTAACAGAAGTAATCACAAAACAGGTGCGAGAAACAACAAGTTTGACGCTAGTTGAGTTAAATGTTGAAGTAGTTGATATTCAAACACAAAAAGAATTTGACGCATCACAAACAAGCTTACAGGATCGCGTAACAGACGCTGGTAGCACAATCAAAGAAAAAACTTCAGATGGCGTTGATGCCGTGAAAAAAACAACTTCTCAAGCAGTGAACGATGACGATAATCGTGTCAAGTAAACGTAAAAGCGGTTTGAAGTTGCAGTAGCAAGTCTCAGCACAGCGGTCTAAACGTTGTGCTTTTTATATTAGAACTAGGTTGATGTAAGCTATGAAGCGAATAAAAATTCAAAAATTTTTGCATAAACACGGGAATGTTTTCTTGCTTGCCTTGACTAGTGGTACCTTAGTAGCTTTGCTAACTTCTTTGACTGCGTCTTGGGAATACATTCTCCTAACAGGATGGGACTGCGCTATAGTCGTACTTTTTTGTTTAGTAATTTACTCTTTTTATCCGATGGATCAAGGCCGGCACACGAAGAAAGTAATTCTCAAAGAAGGTATTCGATATCCACTGATTGATGCGTTTGTTGTCTTTTCAAGTGCAGTGAGTGTGTTTATTGTGATTTTGTTATTAACTATCAGCAAAGGCAGTCGCCTGGAAATTGTATTTTGTATTTTTAGTGTTTTTTCTTCTTGGAATTTGATTCAATTATTGTACGCTATTCACTACACGGAAATTTATTACCAAAATAATGGTGGTGTGTCATTTAATGCAAAGGGTCTTCCTAATTTCTGGGATTTTTTGTATTTAGCCTATACTATTGGTATGACTTACCAAGTTTCGGATACAAATTTTTCTACAACCCGTTTTCGAAAAGTTGCATTAGGGCACTCACTCATTTCTTTTGCCTTTAGTACACTCCTCATTGCCACTATGATTAATTTTATAGCCAGTTTGATTAGTAGTCACTAAGCCCTTTTTAGAATCAAACGTGATAAAAGTGCAAGCTAAATATTTGCGGAAAAAATATGACAGTGGTAATCTGGACTTAGGTTCTGATAGAGAACCAGAAGGAGAGATATCATTATGGGATTAATTTGGACACTTATCGTAGGTGCAGTTATCGGTGCTATTGCAGGAGCAATTACAAGCCGCGGTGCAGCTATGGGATGGATTAGTAACATCATTGCTGGTTTAATTGGTTCTTGGTTAGGTGAAAGCCTTCTTGGATCATGGGGACCAAGCTTAGCAGGAATGGCACTTATTCCTTCAATTATTGGTGCAGTTGTATTAGTCTTAATCGTATCTTGGATTACTAGTCGCACAAATAAGTAATTTATAAAAACTCACTGCGTAAAACTATAATTAACTGTTTTACACAGAAAGTAGGTATAGGAGAAACTTATCATGACAGAAAACAAAAATAAAGACCAAAATAAAGAAGAGCAGGTTAAGGATCAAAAGGAAAAGATTGATCCTGAGTCAACTGCCGAAAACACTAATCTTTATGAACATGATCCAAAAAACGCTGATTATAAAAAAGCTGATTAAGGATTATATCAGTATTGCTACTAAAGCTTAAATTTGTTAGTTAACAAGTTAGGCTTTTTTATAAACCCTTTTGCAGTAGAATAGGAGACATTTTTAATGAGTTTGAATGAGTTATATGAACTAAATGATGGGCATCAGTTACCAAAAATTGGCTTGGGAACCTTTCAGATTCGAGGTTATCAAGGCGTTGACCAGATTTTAAATGCTATACAAATCGGTTACCGATTGCTTGATACGTCTACAAATTATGACAGTGAAGGTGCGGTTGGAGAAGCTATTCGTCGTTCAGGTATCCCACGCTCGCAATTTTATGTAACAACAAAACTTCCTGGTAAATATCATCATTTCGACGATGCTCTGAAAATCATTGAAGAATCATTGCTTCGTTTAGGATTAGACTATTTGGATCTTTATTTGATTCATTGGCCACTTCCTAAACGAGACAATTATGTGGAGGCTTGGCAAGCATTAATTGAGGCACAAAGGCGTGGACTAGTTCGTTCAATTGGTGTGTCCAACTTTGAAAAGGAACATCTGGATAAGATTATTTCAGCAACGGGGGTCACACCGGCTGTTAACCAAAATGAAATTCATCCATATTGGCCGCAGGAATCATTGGTGTCTACTAATCAAGAGTATGGTATCGTAACTGAGGCTTGGAGCCCATTAGGCCGAGGCAGTAGCGAATTAACAGAACCGTTAATTTTAAAATTAGCCGAAAAATATGATAAAAATGCGGGTCAAATTATTTTGAGATGGCATATACAACGTGGTATTTTACCAGTTGCTAAAGCTACCACTCCTCAGCATCAGCGACGTAACTTAGATATCTTTGACTTTACACTGACAGAGACTGAGGTTAGCCAAATATCTGATTTGGAACGTAAAGATGGGCGTGTGGATGACCAAGATCCAAAAGAATACGAAGAATTTGTTTAAGTGATTTATGGTTTTCTCACTTTTAAAATTTTTACAAAGGAATATTGAAAAGTATGAAAACTAAATCAAAAAAAGTTAAGCTGAATTTTCTGCATTACTGTGTTTACGTTATATCATTAGGCGGATTTTTATTTGGCTATGATACTGGTGTGATTAACGGTGCACTGGCGTTCATGAGCCGTCCGGACCAACTGAATTTGACACCGACCTTACAAGGCGTTGTGTCCAGTTCATTGGTTATTGGTGCTTGTTTTGGGGCGCTGGGATGTGGTCGAGTTGCTGATAAAATTGGTCGCCGTAAAACGCTACGAATCATTGCAATCGTATTTACAATAGCTACGGTGCTTTGCGCTGTTGCCATGAACTTTTGGCTTATGTCACTTTTTCGATTTGTATTAGGTTTAGCAGTTGGTGCTGCATCAAGTTTGTCACCAATGTATTTAGCAGAAATTTCACCGGAAAATTTAAGAAGCGCCAATGTCAACAAAAACGCTATTTTTATTGTACTTGGTCAGTTATGTGCTTTCATTGTAAATGCAATATTAGGCAACATCTGGGGCCATTGGGGTCCAATTTGGCGTGTTATGGTGATTTCTGGTGCGGTTCCATCAATTATTCTGTGGGTAAACTCGTTTCGTATCAGCGGTAGTCCGCAATGGTTACTTTTAAAGCATCGTTTTAACCGAGCTCGAAAAATATTTCGTCGATTGGGATTTAAAAATACTAACCAGCTTATCAAATCTCAAAGTGATCAATCTAGTGAGCAAAACGATAATGAATTTAATTGGTCAATAGCATTAAAAAACAAAAAATTGTTTTATTTGTTAGTGACAGGAATTGTGATTGCTCTGATTCAGCAAATCTCAGGTGTAAACACCGTGATGTATTACGGTACAATTTTACTTGAAAAAGTTGGTATGGGTGAAAGTGGCTCCTTGTACGCCAATGTGTTAATTGGTGTCGTTTCTGTTATTGCTAGTATATTTGGTACTCGAATGATAGAACATGCCAATCATCATCGCATGTTGATTATTGGCCTGATTGGTAACGTTGTTTTTATGGCGCTACTTGGAACTATTATGAAATCTAGTGTTTTTTCTCAAGGAATAACTAATGCTTCGGTGCTTGTCAGTTTAACGTTGTTTTTGGCTAATCATCAAGGTATTGTAAGTCCTGTAACATGGCTCTTGTTAGCCGAAATGTTTCCTGGAAAGGTTAAGGCGCAATTTATGTCCGTGGCTACAGCAACAACTTGGATAACCAACTTCGTCATTAGTTTAATCTATCCCCAGTTAGTTGCTATTCTTGGAACAGCATTGGTATTTTTCGTTTTTGCTATGTCAAATGGATTAAGTATTGTGTTAGCAAGTCTGTTTGTCAATAGTAAAAAAATGGCAAAGGCTTATGATACAGCTAGTCTATCATAGCCCCCAAAAAGGAGTGTAGTTAATGGCTAATTTTTACATTGATACGACAGAAGTCGTTCATGAAATTCCACAAAATGATCGTCCAAAATTTTATATGTTTGGTGTACCACGTTATACAAATATGGGTGATCAGGCAGTATCATTGGCTGAAAGAAAATATATTGAGAACGAATTTCCAAACTATCAGTATATTGAAATTATTGAGGAAGACGGTGATGAGGCGATACCTGTTGTCCAAGAGAATTTGCGTAAAGATGATGTTATTGCGTTTACTGGTGGTGGCAATATGGGTAATTTGTATCACAACCACGAAGAGGAAAGGCGTAAAGTCTTTTCGACATTTGTTGACAACCTTACGATCTCATTTCCCCAATCAATTCATTTTGAGGATAATGAGGATGGTGAGATTGAAAAAAGAAAAAGTCAGGAAGCCTATAGCAAGAACCCAAATCTTGTTCTTGTAGCTCGCGACGCACAAAGCTTTCATCGTATGCTTACGACTTTTGACAATAAAGTTATTTTCACGCCGGACATGGTATTATACATGAATTCGGTGGACTGGAAATTTGAACGTAATGGGGCTTTGTTTGTTTTGCGTCATGATTCAGAGAAGGTTGTCAAACAAACCACCATTGATAAAATAAAAGAAATACTCGGTGGGGACAGACCAGTGGAACGTGTTGATACCGTATTAGATGAACCAAAAGAGATTACGCCGATCACACGTGACACTTTGTTTGAGCAACAGCTGGAGTTGTTTTCACACCAAGAAATTATTATCACAGACCGTTGGCATGCTATGGTTTTCTCTGTCCTCACTGGGACACCATGCTTGCTTTTTGGAAATAGTTATGGAAAAGGGAAGCACGCGTACTTTGATTGGTTAGAGCATGTGAATTGGATTGATTACACAGATGAAACCGATATCGATCGAATTGAAAGTAGTTTAAAGGAACTGATGAATCAGGAACGTCATGATTATAATGTGAAAAAAGACTTCCAACAACTCCATGACATTATTGAAGAAAATATATCTAAATAGGAAAAGACATAACTTGCGTTATGTCTTTTTCTATTCATTTTAATTTTTTATAAAGAATATTTTGTGTGTTAAATCAACAATAGGACCTTGCAAAAATAGTGAAGCTACAAGTCCAATACCAACCCCAAACCATTGGTCATTAATATAAAAAGCTAGAACCAGAATGGACAAAGGAAGCATATAAGCGATGAGTTGTGCTTTAGTTGCATTTCCATGTGTATATTTGAATCGTAATGTGAACATCAATTCATCGTTTGGATGCAAGATTAAGTTTGCCTGCTGGTACATGGCAACTGCTATAGCAATCGTTGTAATTGCTAAAAGATTAAAGATTAGTTTAACATACAAGTTACTTGTTAAAAGAAATGAGTCGTTTAAGCATGTAACAATCCAATCAACTAAGTAACTAAACGGAAACATGAACAAAAAATTTCCGATAATTCGACGGAAATTAATTTCACGCGCCAGCAGAGAATTCAGCAACAATACGAAAACACCAAAGCTGACCAAAGCTGTACCGAGAGATATGTCAAAAGTTGCTGCCAATCCTTGACCAGCAGCAGTCCATGGATTAGCACCAAGATTTGTAGTGATTGCCACGGCATTACCAAGTGCGTTTAATAAAAGTGAAAATACTAATAGATAAAGTCTACTTTTCATTTTTGTCACCTTCAACAAAGTTTGTATCTACTGTTACATGAACAGGGACTTTGTATTCTTTTAAAATTAAATCAATTGCCATGTCTACCATGACAGACACATTTACTGAAACTGTTTTAATTGGGATCGGTGATTGAGATAAGGTTCTGATATTATCGAAACCAAAGAGTGCTTTCACGTTATGTGTCAATTTTTTTTCGGCTACAATCTGTGCAATTTTCAAAGCTAAATAATCGTTCTCAGCTACTATAGTTGTGTTATTTTGTAGCGTATTGATAATAAGTTGTTGCTCAGAAGTTGTTGTTTCTGAAAAACTAAAACTATCCATTTTAATTTCCGTTAAATTGAAATCTTTCGTCTGGGCTGAATATTTAAAGGCAGTGTTGCGTTCCTGAAAATTAGGAATAGCTGGTAATCCGTGAACGTATAAAACGGTCTCCTTTGGAGAAATCTGATGGACAATGCTTCGAACACCCTCTTTATTATTAATAACTACCGAACTATGAGAATTTTCAATAGACGGATTGTCCAAAATAACTATGTTTGCATGCACCTTGTTTAGCAATAACACATCATCTGATGTTAAAAATGTGCCTAGTATTACAACGCCATAGATATTTGTCTGTTGCCAAGTTGAAAAGGGATCTTGATCTAGCTTAGAAACAGTCTGAAGTGAGAGGTTATAACCTTTTAAATACGACTTTGTTTTGAAAGCATCGATAATGGATTGAAAAAAAGGGAGACGTTGAAAATAATCCAATGATTGCGCGTGATCATTAGTAACTAAAAGAAAAACAATAGTATCTTTTTTTATTTTTCGTCGAGGAACATAATTCAATTCTTCAGCAATCTTTAAAATTTGATTGCGTGTTGCTTGGCTGATTCCAGGCTTATCATTTAGGGCGAAAGATACTGCTGCTTTTGAAACACCAGCTATTTTCGCTATTTTTTCCATATTCATAACATTTCCTCTAACATTATCATACACTCGTTAACCTTTGTTTAGTCATATAAGTTCATTTTGTTAAGTTGTTTAGTTTTTTTTATGTAGTCATTTAGTGTTAGTATAACAATATAGAAAGCGCTTTCAAAATATTGGAAAGGTTTATGATATGATTAAACAACTTAACGAAAAAGCACGGACCATAATTACTACTGATGGCGAAGTAGATGATATGAATTCTTTTTTGCGGTATTTGTTATACAGTAATGAATTTGATACAGAGGGTATCATATTGACGAGCTCAGTATATCATTACGCGGGCGATGATGAAAAAGGGATTAAGCCAGAACGTTGGACTGGAGAAAAGTGGATTCCGTATCTAATTTCAGAGTATGGAAAAGTTTATGATCATTTAAAAGTCCATGGTGAGGGGTATCCAACACCTGAATACTTACAAAGTATCTACCATGTTGGTAATATCAGTTTCAAAGGTGAATATGAACAAGAAACAGATGGTTCAAGGTTTCTAGAAAACTATTTACTAGAAGATACAGATGAACGTCCGTTATATATTCAAACTTGGGGTGGAACCAATACAACGGCTCGTGCATTGAGATCAATAGAGGAAAAATATGGGCACAGTCTAGAATGGTCCACTATAAAAAAACGTATTGAAGAAAAAGTGGTTATTTATATAATTCTTGATCAGGATGACACCTATAGTGAATACATCGCAAAAAAATGGCATATTAAAGTTATTAATGATAAATTCAATTTTTGGTATTTTGCTTATCTTTGGAAATATACCAACTACAATTTAACCCGTAAATTGAACCACGATTGGCAAAAAAAATTGGTTAATAATTTTGGTTCATTCTTGGCAAACTATGCTTTGATAGGTGATGGACGCGTTATAGATGGTGAGAATGAGGATGAGCAACGAGGAATTGATTCATATTTAGAAAAAAATCCCGAATACGAGCGTTTTGATTTTATTTCGGAAGGGGACTCACCATCGTTTTTCTATTTAATTAACAATGGCTTGAGAAATAGTTCTGATCCAACCTTTGGGGGTTGGGGTGGCCGATTTGTTGAAAAATCATCAACGCTCTATACTAACGAAGCATTGGACTTTAATCCATATACGAAGCGTTATGAAGCTGCATATACTTTAACACGATGGTTTGATGATATTCAAGATGACTTTATTGCACGTGCTGCATGGAGTGCTACAGATGATTTCGATAAGGTGTCGCATTATCCAATTGTTGACATAGATATGAACTTAGAAAGGGATGTAAAGCCAGGAGAAAGAGTTGAATATACAGTTTATGCTAAAGATTTGAACGGACGTAAGCTATATTATAAATGGTGGATTTATGATGAAGCCTCTACCTATAACGCTCACGAACATTTGGAAGCAAAGCAGGAAGATATTGAGGGGTTTTTAATTGGCTATAATGCTGAACCATTGGCTGATAGTTATCACAAAATTCGTATAAAGAATGAAAACCAACCAACCGTTAGCATTGATGTGCCAAAAGATATTTCTGATGGTCAAACGATTCATGTGATTTTGGAAGTTAAAAATGATGGTGAGCATCCTCTAAAAACGTATCGTCGCATCATTTTAACAGCAAAGGAAAACTAAAATGATTAAAGATAAATATTCATCAAATATGTTTAAACTAGCATTCTTATCAATTTCATTATTATTGACTTCAACTGCGTCAATTTCAATTACAATTCCAAAAATGCAACAAACATTTGCCAATCAAAGTGCAACTGCTGTTGAAGCGTTAGTTACGGCATCTAATATTACGGTTATGATTTTCGTGCTACTGAGCCCTTTTATTGTAAGAGTTTTTGGAACTAGAAAAACAGTTTTAACTGGCTTATTCTTGGCAGGAGTTTCAGGTGTAGTGCCTATGTTCTCTGATAACTATTTTCTTGTATATATTTCTCGATTGGTTTTAGGTGCTGGCTTGGGAATGTTTAACTCATTAGCTGTCAGTTTGATTAATGACTTTTGGAGTGGAGATACACGCAATAAAATGCTAGGTTTTCAAAGTGCTGTTCAAAGTGTAGGTCAAACTGTAACAACATTTATTGCAGGAATTTTGGTTAATTACAATTGGCATTATTCGTATAGTATTTACTTCTTAGCATTAGTTTCGTTCATTCTGTTTTTGGTTTATGTACCAGATACGACTACTAAGGATGACTTAGTCACAAATGAAGTGGTTGAAAAACCTAAACAAAGTATTAATAGTTATGTTTTGTTTTCATCGTTTGGTTTGCTGATCTCGTTTGCGTTATTAATGGCTGTATTCCTAAAGTCAGCTGGATTTGTTGTTGAAGAAAAATTTGAAAATGCTTCGTTTATTGGAACGGCATTATCAGTCTATACTTTGGTCGGATTTTTAGGTAGTTTGCTCTATGGCTATATTGTGAAAATAACGAAGCAATATACTTTCTCATTGAGTTATGCGATTATTGGCATATCTTTCTTGATAGTTGCACTAGCACCTAACATGTTCGTCATTACTCTGGGTATGGCTATTGGTGGTATTGGCGGATCGGTATTTCTACCGATAGCATTTGGTACAATCTTGGAAAAAGCGCCAGCAAATTCAGGAAATTTGGCGATTTCTATCGCTATGGTTGGTACAAACTTAGGTACCTATTTATCGCCATATTTGCTAGCAACATTAGGTAATTTATTTGGTAACAATACTTCTAAATTCTCAATCATTATTGCAGGCGTATTAATGCTTGTGTTAGCTGTATTTTATTTCTTCATAAGGAACATATGTAAGCAA
Source organism: Leuconostoc sp. C5 (assembly GCF_056530425.1). NCBI lineage: Bacteria > Bacillati > Bacillota > Bacilli > Lactobacillales > Lactobacillaceae > Leuconostoc > Leuconostoc sp. C5. The sequence continues at coordinate 862,548 of NZ_CP134351.1, forward strand.
GCTAATGAGGTGGGAGAACTACAAAATTAGCTTTCAAAATGATTGCTAATAGTGAATTAATGCGTTAGTTACTAATAGCTAATTCATATTTCTACCATGGTATTGAGTTTGGTGTATTCTATAGTTAGAAACAATGAATTGACTTTATTGGCAGCAGTATATTAGATAACAAGGAGTTGAAAGAATGAGCACAGAATTTAATTTATCCTTTGTACAAGGGCTAACCGTTCGTGAAAAAGCAGAATTAGTAACGGGGAAAGATTTCTGGTTTACCGCGGAAAATATTGAAAATGATATACCAAAAATCATGGTAACAGATGGTCCTTCAGGATTGCGAAAACAAGCAAGTAGTGCAGACGCACTAGGCTTGAATCAAAGTGTGGAAGCCATTGCTTTTCCAAGTTCAGCTTTGATGGCTAGTTCATTTAATGTGGACATGCTTTATCAATTAGGTCAAAATCTTGGAACAGCATCTAGAGCTGAAAATGTGTCAGTTTTATTGGGGCCAGGTATTAATATTAAGCGTTCTCCATTGGCAGGAAGAAATTTTGAATATTTTTCCGAAGATCCATATCTAACTGGAGAACTAGGAAGCGCTTATGTGAAGGGCGTGCAATCGCAAGGTGTTGGCGTGAGTGTCAAGCACTTTGCAGCCAATAATCGAGAAGATCAACGTTTTACCTCGTCCTCGAATGTTGATGAACGTGCTTTACGTGAGATATACTTGCTGGCTTTTGAAAAGATTGTCAAAGAGGCACATCCAGCAACGTTAATGTGCTCTTACAACGCGATTAATGGTGTGCTCAATTCTCAAAATTATCGTTTGTTAACCGAAATACTGCGTAATGAATGGGGATATACTGGCGTCGTTATGTCAGATTGGGGAGCAGTAGCCGATAATATTGCTTCGCTAAAAGCAGGTTTAGACTTAGAAATGCCTGGAAATGGTGCATATTCGATTGATAGAATTGTATCTGCTGTCCAAAATGGTCAGCTAGAAGAATCAAAATTGGATATCTCAGTATTACGCGTACTGGCGTTGGTTGAAAAGTTCCGTGTTAGCGAAGATGATAGTACGGATTATGATAAGAATAATCAACATGAGTTTGCTCGAAAAGCAGCAGAGGATAGCATTGCTTTACTAAAAAACGATGACGATGTTTTACCAATTAAACAAACTGAAAAAATTGCATTAATTGGTGAACTAGCCCAGAATCCAAGATACCAAGGTGGCGGTAGTTCACATGTAAATGCATACAAAGTTGTTACGCCACATGAGGTTGCACGCAACAGTGATTACAATGTTACTTATACTGCAGGGTATAGCCTATCTGAAGAAAAAGGTAATTTAGATTTAGAACAGCAAGCAGAATCTATTGCTGAGTTGAGTGACAAAATCATTTTCTTTGCTGGTGTCCCAGAACAAGATGAGTCAGAAGGATTTGACAAAAAAACCATTGATTTGCCGGAAAATCAAGTCAATTTGATTCAAAAGCTATCAGCAATTAATCCTAATATAATTGTTGTTCTTCAAAATGGATCAGCGGTTGCAACACCTTGGAGAAATAAGGTAAAAGCAATTGTAGAAACTTATTTAGCCGGCGAAGCTGTCGGTGAGGCGACATGGAATATTCTTACTGGTCAAACAAATCCGTCAGGTAAATTAGCAGAAACTTTTCCTGAAAAAATTGAAGACACACCGGCATACGGTACGTTCAATGCTAGTGTAGATGAAGAAAATTACCATGAAGGAATATTTGTTGGTTATCGGCATTATGATTTAAAGAGGAAAGAGGTTGCGTTTCCATTTGGACATGGATTAAGCTATACAGATTTTAAGTATGACGATTTGGAAATAGTAGCTAATACGAAAAAGCATGTCACGGGTAAAATCAAAATAACCAATGTGGGCTCAATATATGGCAAAGAAACAGCTCAAATCTATATTCAAAATCTAGAAAGCCGTGTTGAGAAACCTCGTCAAGAATTAAAAGCATTTGTTAAAGTCGGACTCAATCCAGGAGAAAGTAAAACTGTCGAATTTTTCTTAGATCGGAGAAGTTTTGCTTGGTATAACGTGAAAAAAAGTATCTGGCAAGTTGATCAAGGTGACTATAATCTAAAAATAGGTAGTTCTTCGCGCGATATTAGATTAGAAAAAACGGTTTCTTTAGAAATGGGCACGACAAATAATCGTCCGATCAGCGGAGACACTTATATTAGCGAAATCATTAACCGAGATGGTTTACATGAATCACTCGTGGCGTCTGGTTTACAAACAGCGATTGAAAGTATTAGTGCGTCTGATAGTAATCGAGAGCTAATGGAAAACTTGCCACTGCGGGCAATTATTATGATCGGAGCAAATGTAGATCAAGTGAACAAGTTCATTGAACTAGCAAATAATTAATCTACTCGTTTGTAAATTTCGTTGAAAATGGTTACTCAAAGATGGCTTGGTTAGTGTACAAACAGATATAAATAGATGCTTGCAAACTACTCAATTTCATTGTATACTTACTTTTAGTAATTAGAAAGAAGGTCACATAAATGACAAAATATGGTGTTGTTGTTGGTTCGATTCGTGAAAACTCATTTTCAAAGGGAGTAGCTGATGCACTTGTTGCTGGTCTGCCTGAAGATGCTGAGGTAAATTACTTAAATATCAGTAACTTACCCCTTTACAATCAAGATTTCGATGCTGATTCGCCTGAAGAATATACAAAGTTCCGCGCGGCAGTTGCTGAGCAAGATGCATTTATCTTTGTCACACCTGAGCATAACCGAAGCATTTCAGCAGCTTTGAAAAATGCCTTAGATGTTGCTTCTCGACCTTGGGGTGAAAACGCATGGGCTGGCAAACCAGCGCTAGTCGCTTCACAGTCAGTTTCTGGTATTTCTGGTGTATTGGCTCATCACGTGCTACGTCAATCTTTGGTATTCTTGGATATGCCAACTTTACAACAACCAGAATTGTATATTGGCAATGTTCAAAACTTAGCCGATGAAAATGGTCATATTACTAACACAGATACGCAAAATTTCCTTGCAAATGCAGCAAAGCAATTTGTTACATTCGCACAAAAGTTTTAATTATGAATCAAAAAAACCTGACTTTAGAAATAAATCAGGTTTTTTTATGCGCCTTTAAATGCGATTAAAATTAAAATGAGGGTATAATAAAGATAGAGGACTTAAATAATATGGATAAAAACCAGTTTAAAAAGGGAAACGATGATCCAGTCTCAGAAGACAAAGAATTCAATTCATTTTTTTCTGAAGTACTGCAACGATTTCCTGACAAAACCTCAAAGATTATACAGAATTCATATGAAAAATCGAAATCCAGGGCGGACAAGATATTTTTTAAAAGTCGATCGAATCTTGATCAAGTTTTTGATACCTTTTTGACGGGAGTTGATCAACAAACAGCTCAGAAGTGTCATCGAATTATTCACGCTGCATCATTGAGTGCTGCAATTGTGGGCTGCTCGCCAATTCCGTTCTCAGATGCGTTTTTACTAGTACCAATTCAACTAACTATGATGTCACGATTGCATAAATTGTTTGGGCAATCATGGTCAGAAGGTTTAGGTAAAAGTTTATCTAAGGAACTGGTAGTTGTAGGTCTTGGTCGTAGCGCAGTGGGGAATATTATTAAATTTATACCAGCTGTGGGAACTGTATCCGGTGCTGTAATCAATGCTTCCGTAGCTGTTTCAATCACCGAGGCTTTGGGATGGGTGACAGTGAAAATGTTAAATGATGGTGAGGACATATTTGAACAAGCTATGTCATTTCGAGGGCAGTTTGAAATCCTCTTTAAAGCACTTAGAAAAGCGAAAAAATAATTTTAAAAAGCATATCTCATGAGGATATGCTTTTTTATAATTATTTGACATTAATTAAGAAACATTATAAACTATTTTGGTTACGTATTAATTGCTAGGGGGAAGCATTGAACATGGGGAAATTAAAAATAGTTTTAAAGTATTTGGTATATGCATTTTTACTCAGTTTTGTATTGGATATCGGCGGATTTTTTAGCGGAATATATGCTGAGCGTAGCGGTTTATCCGAGGAATGGCTTGAAAATAGTCAGGTAGCCATAGTTTTCATGTTGATTAGTCAAATTACTTTACCAATTTTTTTGATGTTTCAATATAAAAGTCGGAAAAATGATCTTAGAATTATAATGCCCTTTGCTAAAGATAAAAAGGCATACAGATATTTGATAGGGTACGCTGCAGGGGCAATATTCTTTGTACTAACTTGGATAATAGCAGTTGCTTTTGGAGGATTTCAAGTCATTAACATTTGGCATATAGGTAATGTGCTGTGGCTCGTTCTCTTTCTTTTAGGTTTTTGTATTCAAGGCATGGGCGAAGAAATATTAGTTAGAGGCTATTTGTTAGGTAAATTAAGTCAACATTTAAGCCATGCTTCAGCTATTATAATTAGCTCGCTTTTTTTCGCTGCGCTACATTTGGCAAACCCAGGAATAACTAGAGTAGCTTTCTTAGAACTATTTTTGTTTGGTGCTATCATGGCTATGATTCGAATTGAAACCGAAGATTTGTGGGTGGTGGGTGCCTTTCATGGTGCGTGGAACTTTTTTCAAGGGCCAATTCTTGGTGTTGCAGTTTCTGGTACCAACAGCGGTGCGCTAATTTTCAAATCAATTCCAACACAAGCTTATGAATGGTTAAATGGTGGGCGTTTTGGCATCGAAGGGAGTGTAATGAGCCTAACGTTACATGTTGCGTTATTTGGTGTAATCGCAGTTTGGATTAAACTAAACAAGAACGAATCGAAAATTGTTTGCGAATATACTAAATAATTTCTTTTTATGTTGACCTAATGGTTGATTATTTTTTTGGTCTAGATAGGGTAATTTGGAAAAATTCGTCTGAATCGTCATTATCTAGGATATGTTCGATTGAAACGGTGTCGATTTCAGCATGGATTTGCAGTTGTTTTGAGTTTAGCACTTTTAAGGTTGATAACATTGCTTGCTGATTGTGTATCTGTCCCACTGTGATATGGGGTGTATATGGAAATTCAGGGCGTAGAAAGGGTGAGAACAAAGGGGATTGATATAAAACATCATGCATCTTTTGAATGACCGAACACCCCTCGTCAACAGGTAGCCAAAGATAACTTTTCTCATCAGACGAAAAATTTTCAAAGGTCACGTTGAAAGCCGAGAATGGTTTTAAAATCGTTTGAATATTTTGGATAATGACTTCGTCTGTAGCCTCACTTTCAAATGGAAACACAAGAGTTATGTGTGGACGAATATGTGGATATAAGGGATCAAGTTCGCGCCTAATATTTTGGATTGTTGTTATTTCTGAAAGTTTAGGAAATATTAAAATAGAACGTAACATAAACCTTGCCTCCTTAAATAAATTTAACTTGTGTTTGTAGTATATCAAAATTTAATGTACACAGTCTTCATAAGAAACAAAAAGTTATCAATATATTATATATTGATAACTTTTTGTTCCTGTATGTTAAAATTTACTTATTTATTGATTAAAGTCAAAACAATATCATCTTTATCGACTTTACTACCAATTGGTTTTACAATGTTGAATTCAGAAAGGACATTAGAATTTGTTATTGTCACAATAATGGTGTCATCAAAGCCAGCATCCTTTATTGATTTGTCCCAGAACTCAATGAGTAGATCACCTTTCTTAACATGTTGGCCGCGCTCGAAGTAAGTAACAAAACCTGTCCCTTGCATAGCAACAGTACCAATACCAATGTGAATTAATGTGACTAGACCAGTGTCTGAAACAAGGCCAATGACATGTTTCGTTGAGAAGGCAACGCGAACGGTTGCATCAAACGGCGCATAAACCCGACCATCGCTCGGACGAATTGCAAATCCTTGACCTAGAGATCCTGAAGCAAATGCATGGTCATTAACGGATGAGAGATTAATTAATTCACCGGCAATAGGCGCATTGTATGTGTACTCACCAGTTTTTAATTCAGGCGTGGTTGTAGTCGTTGTTGTGTCAACAAATTTCTTTCCCCATGTTTTTTCAAGTTGGTCAACAATTTCAGCGTGCTTGCGCTCAGTAAGTGTTACTTTGCGATAAAATACGTAGGTGCCGATTAAAATAATAACAATTGGCAAACCAAACATAATGGTTTTGAAAATGGATTGTCCGGACCCTGTTACTGAAGAAGCTGTAGCACCAGTTGTCATTCCAGCGACTACGGCAGTTAATCCGACGACGCCGTTTGAAATAGCACCAGCTAGTTTATCTAATAGTGGACGAACCGACAACGTTAATGATTCATCACGATGCCCGAGCTTCAGTTGACCGTACTCCACAGAATCAGAGATTGTCATGAGAACCACTAAGAACACAAGTGGTTGTGGAATGGCAAATAATTCGGCAGCGATTAGAACCATTGTGAGTGACTGTCCTGCAAAAATAAACAGAACTAATCCGATAATCATGGTTAAGATACACCAGAAAAATAAATTACGTCGATTAAGTTTATCAGCTAATTTTGGAAATAGTGAAACAGATAGTAAGCCAGTTACAATGTTTAGTGAGGCGAAAATTGAGAAAGCAGATGAGTTTCCTAAAATAAAAGTGAAATAATATAACTCTAGTGAATTAACAAGAGTGACGCCCGTGGTGTAAAAACCATAAGACAGGGCAATCCACATGAGCTGATCATTATGCGTTAGAATATGGATAACATTTTTGAATGTTGTTTTTTCTTTGTTCTTACGTAGGTCGGAATCAACTTCTTTAGTACCAACACCAACAGCGACTGCACTCAGCCATGCGATTACCGCAATAATAACAGCAAACCAGAACCAACCACGAGTGTCACCAGTACCATCATTTTGATTCAAAGAGAAAAACAAAACAATGGGCATAACAACAACACCGACTAAGTTTCCACCGATTGTAGAACCGATACGGGCAAAAGTTGCAGTTTTTTCACGTTCGCGTGAGTCAAAAGTTAATGCCGGTATCATTGACCAGAACCCAATATCTTTAAATGAATAGAAGATATCCATAATAATATAGATTATGCCAAAGATAATCAAATAAAGAAGTGGGTTTGATTTATTTAGACCGCCCATATTTGTGAAAAGAATGATCAGAGCAACTGATCCAACCGTTCCACCAACCACCACCCAAGGTTTAAATTTACCCCAACGAGTGCTTGTATTATCAATTGCATTACCAATAAATGGATCAATTGCTAATTCAACAAATCGTAGTAGAAAGATAATTAGCGTAATGGAACTAATCATTTTGTCATTTTGCGCGGCATTACCACTATTGAACAAATGCGTGGTAACAAACATAATGAAATACGTTGATAATGTCGCAAAAAACATATCATTACCGAATGCACCAAAAGCGTATGAAACGCGTGATGTCATTGACTGCTGGTTAGACTTCATAATTGTAATCTCCTTTTTGTAGTAGCTAACATCTCAATAGTAAGCGCTTTCATTTAAAAAATCAATACTTTTTAGTAAATATTTAGTAAATAGGTATTTTTTATATTTTGATGTAAAATGATAAGGAGTATAAATAAAGCAAATGAACTTGCATAAATTGAGGAAGAAAATATGGTAACAATTAAGCAGATAGCGCTGGAAACGGATGTGTCATCAAGCACGGTATCTCGAGTTTTAAATAATGACCTGACTCTGTCAGTTTCTGACGAAACTCGCCGAAAGATTATTGATGCCGCGCAAAGGTTGAATTACACAAAAAAACATAAAAAAAGTATTTCCAAAAAATTGATCCATATTGCAGTATTGACGGTTTTTTCTGAAATCCGAGAAGCTAGCGATGCTTATTGGCGACAAATATACTTGAGTATTGAGCAAAATGCGCAAGATCAAAATATTATTGTTGATGAAATTATTCGAATTAATCAAGGCATTAATATCGCGGATTTCGCAACTTACGATGCCATAATTATTTTAGGCGATATGACTCAAAAAGCGGTGAACCAATTGCAGAAAATTAATGAGCGAATTGTGTTGGTTGATGCCAAAACGCGCTATGAAACCATTGACTCTGTCAATCCCGAACTGCGGTTGATGACAACTCGGATATTGGATGAGTTTTATCAAGCTGGACGGCGACATATTGGATTTATTGGTGGCGTGAACGATTTGCTAGAATTAGATGGCTCCTCAACACTTGCTGTTGAAGATGTGCGTAGTGAAATCTATCGTAATTGGGCTGAAGAGCATCAAATGAGCCCTCATTTTTACACCGGTCCGTGGCATGCTGAAACGGGCATGCAAGGCGCTATATCGTTATTAAGAGAAGAACACAGTATAGATGCACTATTAGTTGCTTCGGATCCTATTGCAATTGGTGCCATTAATGCATTGAAATCCGAGAATCTAGAGCCAGGAATTGATATTGATGTGGTGAGCTTTGATAATGTTGAGTTATCCTCTTACTTGGTTCCGGCACTAACGACGGTAGATCTAAATCCCGCGGCACTAGGGAAGACGGCTTTAGAACAAGCCTACGAATTAGCGAATGATGAACGTGATTGGACAGTTTGGGCTACAATACCGGGAAATTTGAAATATCGAGAAACTTTTAAAAAGTAAAAGTAACCGTTTACATTTTAGTAAACGAGTGGTAAACTGTGTTTGTAATTTAGTAAAAGACTTCACGGAGGAAGATTATGGCTAATGCAAACATTTCTTTTGATGACGAGCAAAATGTTTTTCATCTTTCAAATCGACAAATATCTTACCTGATACAAATTGAAGAGGGCGGACTGCTAAGCCATCTCTATTTTGGTAAAAAAATTACAAAATATCATGGTTCACGACATTATCCACGTCTAGATAGAGGATTCTCACCAAACTTAGCTGGAGAACCACATCAAACAGATCGTAGCTATTCGAAGGACACATTATTACAAGAATACGGTGGTTATAATACGGGAGATTTTCGTCAAGCCGCGATTAAAATTCAAGGAGCCAACGGTGCACAAGCATCTGATTTTCGTTTTCAATCATTCAAAATCGTAAATGGCAAGCCACATCTAGATCGTCTGCCTCAGGCCTACGTGTTATCTGAAGATGAAGCTAAAACATTAATAATTAATCTTGTGGATAGTACGCTAAATGCCCAAGTATCACTTTATTACACAATTTATAATGACCGGCCAGTAGTTGCAAGATCAACTAAAATAACGAATCTCTCTCAACAAAGTATTAATATTGAGAAAATTGCATCACTGCAATTAGATTTACCAGCAAGTGATCTAGAAATCATCTCGTTACCCGGCGCCCATGTGCGTGAACGTCAAATGGAGCGACAAACTGTGCGCCAAGGAGTGGCTGAATTTTCTAGTCATCGAGGAACAAGCTCGCACCACATGAATCCATTTGTAGCGCTAGTAACACCGAACACAACCGAAAATGAGGGTGAAGCTGTTGGTATCCAACTGGTTTATTCGGGAAATCATCAATTCACTATCGAAAGAGATTATGTGGAACAGACACGTGTTCTATCTGGTATTAACGAAGATGGATTTGATTGGCAATTAAACGCTGATGATGACTTTCAGACACCTGAAGCGTTGTTGGTTTATTCTGATGAAGGTTTAAATGGTATGTCACAAGCTTACCATCACTTGCTACGAGAACGTGTGGCTCGTGGAAAATATCAATATGCAGAGAGACCAATTGTTATTAATAACTGGGAAGCAACTTATTTTGATTTTAATGCAGAAAAAATTCAAGAGATATTAGATGAAGCATCCCCATTAGGCATTGAAATGTTTGTCTTAGATGATGGTTGGTTTGGAAAACGTGATGATGATGATAGTTCTTTGGGTGACTGGTTTGAATACGCTACTAAATTACAGAGTGGCGGTGGTTTAGTTGGCTTGTCAGATAAAGTACACGAAAAAGGTATGAAATTTGGATTATGGTTTGAACCGGAAATGATTTCCAAAAATTCTGATCTCTATCGACAACATCCTGATTATATTCTCGGTATGCCTAACCGTGATTTGACCCCTAGTCGTGATCAATATGTGCTTGATTTTTCAAGACCTGAGGTAGTGGATAATATTTTCCAACAAGTAGTAAATATCTTGGATAATGTTAAGATTGATTACATTAAGTGGGACATGAACCGTCATTTAACAGAAGTATATTCTGCAGCGTTGTCACCAGAACGTCAAGGAGAAGTGGGACATCGTTATATGTTAGGTGTGTATGATTTGGCGGATCGTTTGACCAAACGTTATCCAGATATTTTATTTGAAGGATGCTCTGGCGGTGGCGGACGATTTGACGCTGGCATGTTATATTTCTTTCCACAATCGTGGACATCAGACAATACGGACCCTGTTGAGCGCTTAAAAATTCAATATGGGACGACATTAAGCTACCCAGTCTCTAGTATGACCGCGCATGTTTCAGCATCGCCTAATCATCAAACTGGGCGTCAAACGAGTCTGGCTATGCGTGGGGATGTTGCTACTGCAGGAGTCTTTGGATATGAATTAAACCTAGCTAAGTTGTCATTAGAAGAAAAATCAGAAATCAAAGATCAAGTGACATTTTATAAACAGCATCGCTCGTTGATCCAGTATGGCAATTTCTACCGTATCAAAAGTCCTTTTAAAAATAATGAAACAGCCTGGGAATTTATCAGTGAAGATAAGACAGAAGTATTGTTATTCAATTACCGTGTTTTGTCAACTGCGCAGCCAGTTTTCACTGTAACTAAAATGAGTCACCTGAAATCTGACGGAATCTATGTTGATCAAAGAACAAATGAACATTATTCTGGAGATGAACTCATGTCAATTGGTCTATATAACACGCCAATTAAGCAAGCTGATTTTACATCTGCGGTGCGTTATTTCAAATGGCAAGCTGAATAAGTGAAAATCATTGTGAAAGGAAAAATGGAAATGACTGAAATATACGAAGAATTAATTCATGTTTTTAAGAAGCAATTTCATCATGAACCAACTGACAAGTTTTTCTCACCAGGTCGAATTAACTTAATCGGTGAACATACTGATTATAATGGTGGTCACGTGTTTCCAGCATCAATTACACTGGGAACATATGGCGTAGCATCTCAAAGAGCGGATAGTTTGGTAAAACTCTATTCGACTAATTTCCCGGATGAAGGGGTGATTAGTTTTGACGTTAATGACGAAGAAAAGTTACCTGGATCATCTTGGGGAAATTTTGTTAAAGGCGTGTTGCAGGCTTTAAGAGGATATGGTAACCGTTTTGAGCATGGATTTGAATTAGTTATCAATGGTAACATACCAAACGGCTCAGGATTATCATCATCGTCATCTTTAGAACTCTTAATTGGCGTAGTGGCGCAAAAGCTATATGATCTAAAAATTCCGAGATTGCAATTGGTGGCCAGTGGACAACGTGCTGAAAACGATTTTGTTGGTGTTAATACCGGAATAATGGATCAATTTGCTATTGGATTTGGTGAAGCGGACCAAGCTATCTATTTAGACACGAATACGATGATTTACGAAATGGTACCAATCCATTTGGGTGATTATGTTGTTGTTATTATGAATACGAACAAACGGAGAGAGTTGGCTGACTCAAAATACAATGAGCGTGTTCGTGAAACTCAAGAAGCAGTCTATCAATTGCAAAAATATACACCTATCCAATATCTGGGCGAATTAGACGCCAAAACTTTTAATAAATATGCTGATAAATTAGAAAGCAACATACTTGTAAAACGTGCCCGCCATGCTGTTTATGAAAACGAACGAACTAAGATTGCTGTCGAGGCATTAAAATCAAATGATTTGGCTAGCTTTGGTAAGTTAATGAATGAATCGCATCAGTCTTTAAAGGATGACTATGCGGTAACTGGAATAGAACTTGATACGCTTGTGGAAACAGCACAAACCGTCGATGGTGTGCTCGGTGCAAGGATGACCGGTGCAGGATTTGGCGGTTGTGCAATCGCACTAGTACATCAAGATAATGTTGATGATTTGAAAGCGGCTGTTGGGGCTAAATATGAATCTGTAGTTGGCTACGATCCCTCATTTTATGTAGCAAATGTTGGTGACGGAGCACACTGGGTCGGTAAAGTAGGTGAATAATAATGTCAGAAAATAATTTAATTACGGAATTTACTCAGCGTATTATCGAACAATCGGATTACACAAATGAAGATGCAATCTATTTGGGAAACCAAATATTAGGCATGATTGGTGAATCAAATTATGAGCATGTAACAAGTGATCAAGATGTTTCGAGGTTGTCTACGTTAACACTATTGGATAATTTGGTAGCAATTGCAGCAGATAATGGCACATTACAGAATAGAAAAATAAATGCTGATATACTAGGTGCACAACTAATGGATTATTTTGTGCCTCGTCCTTCACAAGTTCGACAAATTTTTTGGCAACATTACGATCACGCCCCGCGGGAGGCTACTGACTATTTCTTTGATTTATCGAAAAGAAGTAACTATATCAAGACGCGGGAAATTAGCCAAAATTTATCTTACCCAGTTGAGACCGAGTATGGTCAATTACAAATTACAATTAATCTCTCAAAGCCTGAAAAAGATCCTAAGGTAATTGCAGCAGCACTGAAAAATAAAACACAACAACAGGAACAGTATCCTGCATCTCAGTTGGCAAAAGAGAATGAAGGCTACTGGGGTCGTTTAGATTATGCTGCTCGGTCGAATCATCGTGTCATTCCAGTAACTTTAGGTAATGAAAATTGGTATTTTCAATATTCACCGTATGCCTATTTTAATGAACATGCAATTGTGCTATCAGAAAATATTCGACCAATGCACGTTGATCAGGAAAACTTAGCTAGACTGTTAGAATTTGTTACTAAATTCCCAGATTATTTTATTGGATCCAATGCAGATTTGCCAATTGTGGGTGGTTCAATATTGTCCCACGATCATTTTCAAGCAGGGCGCTATGATTTACCTATGGCAAAAGCAACATTGAAGGAAAGCTTTCAGATTTCAGATGTGAACCTGTCGGAAGCGGGGGTATTAAACTGGCCAATGACTGCAATTCGCTTAATTGATTCGGACAGCGATAAATTACTCGCAGCAGCTGGTAAAGTAATGAAAACATGGGAAGATTATGACGACCCAAGTTTATTTATTCAATCTCATAGTCAAACGGGTGAAAGACATCATACGGTTACACCAATCGTCCGATTCCGTGACCACAAATATGAAGTAGACCTTGTGTTACGAGACAATAATACGTCGTCTGAGTTTCCAGACGGAATCTTTCATCCTCACTCAGATGTACAACACATAAAAAAAGAAAACATTGGGCTAATAGAAGTAATGGGTTTGGCTATTTTGCCACCGCGTTTAAAAACAGAACTTGCAGAAGTCGAAGCATATCTCCTGGGAAATATGGATTCTGTGGCCCCAAAACACAAGATATGGGCCGATAAACTAAAACATGAAGAAACTTTTAATGCTGATAATGTAACGGAAGTGGTGGAGCAAAGTGTTGGTCAAATTTTTAAAAGAGTCCTTGAAGACGCTGGCGTTTTCAAAAATTCCGAAGCAGGCCAAGCTGGTTTGAAAAAATTTATTGTGCAGTTAACAACTAATTGAAAACATGAAAAAAATACAAGTTATTGCTTGTATTTTTTATTTTGTTCGTGTTATTTAAAAAAATTAAGAATGTTTTTACTTTGTTAAACAACGCTGAACCAAATTGACTAAGTAGTGAATTGCTGCTTAAATTATAAGAACAGTTAATGCAAGTATTAAAGAAACAGTATTAGAAGGAGCGTAGAATAATGAAAATGGAATTCCAAGGATTAACATATGAAGTGATGGGTGAGGGCATTCCTATTGTATTCTTACATGGGCTGTATTTGGACAGAGAATCTACGATGTTCTTCTTCGAACCGCAAGTGCATTTTAACGGTTTCAAGCGTATTTATATTGATTTACCGGGGATGGGGAGTTCTATTGCAACGCCCTCTGCTTCTGCTAACAGCATCTTTGATAGTTTAAAGAACTTCATCGTAAGCATTGTTGGACAAAAAAAATTCATTCTTTTCGGACACTCATATGGTGCCTATATGGCTCAAGCGTTGGCTCACCATTTTCAAAGTCAAGTGCTCTCTCTTTTTATGACTTGTCCGGTAATTTATGCTGATAAGGGTAGAAGAATACTTGGCAAGCACATTAATATTTCTGAGGGAAAGATAAGCACTGACAAAAACAAGGAATATTTTTATGATTTCAAGAAGATGAATGTTGTGCTTAATCAAAAGAGTTGGCAGGATTACCAAAATTTAATTATTCCTGGACTCAAAAAAGCTAATAAAAACTTTTTGAGTCAATTACAAGATGATTCTTATTCACTTAGTTTTGAAAATGATTTGCATCATCTGAATTCAAAAACTGCAGTTTGTATTCTAGTGGGACGGCATGACCAAGTTGTTGGATATGAACAGCAGCTGAAATTGATTGAATTATCTGAATCTGCTGAAGGGGCCTTAGTTAATAAGGCCGGACATAATTTAATGATTGATCAACCAGGTCTTGTATCCTTTTATTTTGAAAAGATGTTAGAATCGTTAACGAAAGCTCAACTAACGTCTAACTAAATTTTCGCAATTTTAACTATTACCGTAACAATATTGATTGACTTTGATTATCATATAAAAAAATGATAATATTGCAATGAATTGTACATTAAAGATAATCGGTAAGGGGGATAGCGTGGGTAACAATGAATGGATTGGCATCGACAATGCTCATCAAAATAATTTAAAAAACATTTCGGTCAAAATTCCAAAACACCAGTTAACAGTTTTTACAGGTGTATCTGGTTCGGGAAAGTCAACCTTAGTTTTTGACACTTTAGTTGCGCAGTCAAGACGTGAATTAAATGATACGTTCTCGAGTTATGTGCAACACATTTTACCAAAATATGGTAGACCGGCTGTAGATAACATTACTAATTTGCCAATAGCAATACCAATTGAGCAACGAAAAATGTCGGGCAACGTCAGATCAACAGTAGGAACGTATACTGAAATATACACATTCTTGCGTTTGCTGTTTTCTCGAATAGGACAACCCTTTGTTGGTTATTCAGATGCCTTTTCTTTCAATCATCCCCAAGGCAAATGTGAAGTTTGTGATGGCTTAGGTTTTACTAAAAAAATTAATTTAAAATATCTTGTTGATTTTAATCAATCACTTAATGAAGATCCAATTGATTTTCCAACTTTTGGAAATGGTGCTTGGCGGTGGAAACGCTATGCCCATAGTGGCTTATTTGATTTGAATAAAAAAATAAAGGATTATTCTAAAGAAGAACTAGATTTATTGTTATACGCACCGCAGCAAAAACTAGCGTCTCCTCCTGAAAAATGGCCAAAAACTGCCTTATATGAGGGTTTGTTACCGAGAATTAAGCGAAGTATTATTAATACTGATGAGGGGAAAAGGCATAGAAAGCAACTTGAAAAGTTTGTATCCACTGATATTTGTCCAACTTGTCAGGGCTCCAGATTGAATGCAAAGGCGCTAAGTTGCAAAATTGATGGGCATAATATCAGTGATTTAGTTGCAATGTCATTGGATGAATTACAATTATTAATTCAAAAAATAAGAAATTCACTGGTTCAGGATGTCAAAACACAGATTAATAAACGACTAGATGCTTTGATTACGATTGGTTTAGGCTATCTTAATTTAGCAAGAAGTACAGATACACTATCGGGTGGCGAAGCGCAAAGAATCAGAATCGCTAAGCACGTTACAAGCTCGTTAAATGATGTGATGTATGTCCTAGACGAGCCTAGCTCAGGCCTACACCCAAAAGATATTGAACGACTATATAAATGTTTGCGTGTCTTAAAGGATCAAGGCAATACGATTATTTTAGTGGAACATAACCCACTGCTAATTCAGCGAGCTGACTACATCATTGATGTTGGTCCAGGTCCGGGAGTTAATGGTGGCAGTATTCAATTTTCGGGAACATATGGTGAGTTTTTAAAAAGCGATACGATTACCAGTGTTGCTATGCGTGAAAATGAGAGGTTGAATAATCATACTAATAGCAGCTTCAAAAAATGGCTTTCTGTTAGAGATAAAAACTTAAACACAGTACAAAACGTTTCTTTAAAAATGCCACTCAATGCTTTGACTATTTTATGTGGTGTGGCGGGATCGGGTAAATCGTCTCTAGCACAAATAGTAGCGTCAGAATTGATTCAAAAAGGAATCGATGTTATCAATATTTCGCAAAAGAATATTGGTATTAGTCTTAGATCAACTCCACTGACTTACTTAGATATTTTTGATGATATTAGGAAACTATTCGCCAAAGCAAACTCAGTTAGTCCATCGTTATTTAGTTACAATTCAAAGGGCGCTTGTCCGCGCTGCAAGGGAAAAGGCGTTATCGTTAATGATATGTACTTTATGGACGATGTCGTTTCTGAGTGTGAATTGTGTCATGGACAACGCTATAATCAGAAAGTTTTACAATATGACTATAAGGATAAGACTATTGTTGACATATTGTCTATGACAGTGAGTCAAGCCGTTGATTTTTTTAGTGGTATTACACGAATAGCTACTGGTTTGCAAGCAATCTGTGATGTGGGTCTTGGTTATTTAAAATTAAACCAATCTTTGAGTACATTGTCAGGCGGAGAGTTGCAACGGATCAAGTTATCGAGCTACTTACAAAAGAAGAGTAGTGTTTATATTATTGATGAACCAACGAATGGGTTACATTTAAAAGATATTGATCATTTGCTCGAGCTTTTCGATAGGCTGGTTGCTAGAGGAAACACGATTGTCATTATTGAACACAGTTTGAAAGTCATTCGACAGGCTGATTGGCTGATTGAGATGGGTCCTGAAGGCGGAAAAATGGGTGGTAAAGTTGTTTTTTCCGGTACAATCGACGATTTGAAAAAATCAAATGATGCAATAACAAAACCATATTTATAAAAAATTTGCATATAAAAAGCAGAAAAATATGATTTATTTTTCTGCTTTTTATATTTGGCTATTTATTCGATAAAAATTCTTTTATTGCATCAAATCCTAATTGTCGATTACCTGCTTGACAATGTTGATCACCACCAGACGCCTTGTCAAACATAATTGATTTGACGGAAGCAGCATTAATTAATTTACTATCAATTTCTACTAAGCGGCTACTGGGAACATATTGATCATTTTCTCCAGCTAGTAACAGAACATCTTGATTAATAAGTGGCATAATCGGTTCCATATTATATTTTTGGAACTGTTTTAATAGTTCGTAAGGCGATTGAACGCCAACGTTTTCCATACCCTTATTAATTTTCCAATTTAAATCTAGATTATTGGCCATCATACTTTTGAACATAAGATTAACTGTTTTGGCATCTTTAGCAGCTAGCAGCTGTTCGATTTTAGTAATTTGATCATAGGGCATTCGAATACGTAATGCATCAAAAAAACTATAGAAAATATCAAATGCAACAACTTTATCCAATCGTTTTTCAAATGCGGCGGCGCGCATAACTAAATATCCACCTAATGACATACCAACTGCACTAGCTCTTTTAAGGTTGAAATAATCTAATATGACGCTTACCGGACTTTCCCAATTATGTATCAGGTGAATCCCTTGACGCAACGCAGTTCCTTGACCTGGCCCATCAAAAACATAAATGTTGAAATCAATTCCTTTCAAAAATTTTGACATTTTGACCATCTCTTCCATGTAGGAATCATATCCGGCAAATAGCAATAGATTCTTAGTGGCGTTTGGTGTGACTAGTTTTACAACTGGTAGATACCCATTTTCATAAGGTACTTGATACCTTTCGTATTCAAAGTCGTTGAAGCCTTTATAAAAATTTTCTCGATACTTTCGATAAGCATTTTCATCTCGGGGATCCTCAGGTGACAAATAAAACTCAGAGGCTTGATAATAAGTTGATGCGACAGAGAAATCACCATCTTGTTCTCTTGCAATAGCTTTGTCGTTCCATGCTTTAAACCATGATTCTTCATCTTTTAACTGAGGAATAATACTTTTTAAATCTTCCTGTACTTTTTGATCATTTTCGTACTCATCATTGATGAATCGATTAATTTGTAAATTGAATTGTTCATTTTTAACATACTGTTTAAACATGTTGTTCCTCCTTCTTTTAAGTACATTTTGACATGATGAAGGTAAAATACAACTGGCAAAAGCGGTAATAAAGAACGATATCATACTGAAAAAAGAAAACAGTATGATATTATTGGTGTATAAATAGGAGGGTCAGCATTGTGTCAAAAGACAAAAGGGTTATCAAAACAGAAAAATTGATTACTGAAACGATGATGCGGTTATTGGCGACCACGAGTATTTCAAAAATCACTGTTAAGAAAATTTGTGATCAAGCGTTGATTAGCAAATCAACTTTTTATGATCACTATGTCGACAAATTTGATGTCATTGACAAGATTGTTGATGTGTATGCAATGCAGTTTAATTGTGAAATCCAACAAAGATTTGAAGCAGTGCAGCAGAAAAATACCTTTGAAATCTTTAACAAAATTATTAAAGATATGGCTAATCAAGATAGTGATTTATTAATTTTAATGTCGCTTGAACAGGATGTGCATCGTGTTCAAGATCGTTTTCACAAAATATTATACGATAATGCCCACGCTTTCTTGTCAAAACAAAAAATGAATAAGCGTTTTTCAGTTGGCTTCTTATCCCAAATTTATGCTGACCTTGCATTAACTTCAATTTCTTTTACGTTAAAACATGCTGAGAACGAAAAGCTTCTTGAAGAGCAAACTGATTTTATGAATTTAATGCAAGAGGTGATCATTTCTAACGTTAAGCAGTAGACATTCTTTAGTAGCTGAAATAGCTAAGGTATGTTTATTTTGTCTATTCAATATTATCGCAGCTAGAAAATTATCAAAGCAAAAAAAAGTACTGATTGATGTGTAAAGTTCATATCTATCAGTACTTTTTTGTCGATATAAATTGTTTCGGGGATGTGCCAGTTATACGTTTGAAGGTGTGGGAAAAATGTGTGTAGTCTTTAAAGTTAAGGAGCGTCGAAATGTCCATTAAGGAAAGTTGTGTTGAAAGTAGTAAGCGTTTTGCTTCTGTTATCTTTGTCTTAATGATGTATTGTTTGAGTGTTTCATTTGTTTCTTTTTTGAATCGTGTGGACAGGTAGTTTTGACTATATTTAAATTGTTTTGCAATTTTCACAATGGACAAATTTTCATAGATATGAATTTGAATATAGGTCTGCACTTCAAATATTAAATGACTTAATTTGCTATATTTTTTTGTTTTTACCAAACTAGTAAAATTGAGAAGAATATTTAATCGGACATTCTGATTAATAATATTTTCCACAGAAGTGTGCTTTTCAATTGTATTAATCCACTGGTCTGAAAGTAAATAAGCTTTTTTATCATTTACGCCAGCTTGAATCGCTTCTCGTGTACACAGGGTTGCAATAATGATGAGCATATTTTTCTCATGGCGTAAGCGATTATTCTTCATTGCTAAGAAGGATTCGTATGCATTATGGATTTGAAACTGCTTGTAGGCATTTATGACAATTTGTTTGTCACCGGTTTTGATAGAGCTGAGCAATGTTTGTTCATCAGAATAGCTATGATGTGTTTGTAGTTGAGAAGAATATTCTAAAAGACTGAGGCTATCATTTGGAGGGGCAATATCAATCAAACCGTTATTTTCAGATATATCATTATTGATTATTTTTAGTATTGCACGATATCTTTGATAGAGCTTAAGTAATAGGTATGTAGATGAGTGACTTTCTGATGGCGTGAGTTTACCATACAGCATTAAGTAGTATTTTTTTATTGAAAATATAGCAAGTATGTCATCATCGTCAGGGTGATTAAAATTCCTAATTGGATAAAATAGTATTGCAGATGGATTGTCCAAAATTTCATCATTAAAATGCAGTTCGTCATCAAACTTCATCAAGAGTTTTTCGTCGCCAAATATCACATTACAATGCGTGTCTTGCATAAATATTTTTTCATCAAGCAGTTGCTGAATTGATTCCAAAGTTTCTGTTAACATACTTAACCCCATTTTTCACAAAAAAAAGTTAGAAATTACAATTTCTTTTTCAACGAAAGATTTATTATTCAATTATAGTAAGCGCTTACAAAAAAATCAAACAATACTACTCATCTAATTTATGAAAATTGGATTTTTGCAGGAGACATTGTTGGAAGATTTTTTTGTTCATAATGGGCGTACTAAACAATGTCTGATAAAATTGATCGTTATTATTGCTTTGATAGGTTATGGTTATTGGTTTCTTACTACCATGGATGCTCCAAAAAAAACATTTTCAATGATGTGTTGCCATCTAAAGAAACAGCTGCAAAGGATTTAGAAATTTTGAATATCGCGATAATGCTTGGACAAACAGGCGGCCATGGTTACGTAGGTGCAACTGCTATTGTATTTGCCTTCATTGCATGCATATTTATTCAAATAATTCGATCCACAAAGTAGTAAAAAGGTGAAATCTTCTGGAGGAAAAATGAAAGTTAAAATAGAAAAACGTCAAAATGAGACTAAAATCAATCCACGTTTACATGGTCAATTTATAGAATTTCTTGGTAATGCGATAAATGATGGTATATGGGTCGGAAAAGAAAGTAAAATCCCAAACATTAATGGGATGCGGTTAGATGTCATTAACGCCTTGAAAGAAATTGAACCTCCAATTATAAGGTGGCCAGGTGGTGTATTTGCGGATCATTACAATTGGCGAGACGGAGTTGGGGAAAAAAGGGAAAAGGTATTTAACGAAGGATTCGGAACATATAGCGTTGAAACCAATGAGTTTGGTACGGATGAGTTTCTAGAATTTGCGTCACTGATTCATTCTGAGCCATGGATCAATGTTAATTTATTAACTGGTTCAGCTCGGGAAATGACTGAGTGGATGGAATATATTAATCGTAAGCAGTCAACGTATTTATCAAAAAAGAGAAAAGATTCTGGTCATGAAAAACCCTATGATGTAAATTATTGGGGAATCGGGAATGAAGTTTGGGGTGGTGGAGGCATGATGACCCCCGAGCAATATGTTGCTGATTACCGAAAGTACGCAACGGCGGCACCAACATTTGCATTGAATCAGTTTTCAGAGGATTCGCGCTACTTCATTTTGAGTGGTGCCGATGCTAATAAACCAAAAGAACGCCGTTATTGGACTAAAAGTGTAATGAAGGAATTAGCAAGGGCTCGTCCACCAAAAGTTGATGGTTATGATTTGCATTGGTATAACTGGTACCTGGGTAATGAGTTTTCCGCCTCAGCAACAGATTTTAATGCCAACGACTGGTATCAAGTAATTAAAGGTGCGACAGAATTAGAAGATATCCTTAAAGAACAATACAATTTGATTCAAGATGGTTTGGATCAACTGCCAGAACCTGAAGGAGAGTTTGATCAAAAACTAGAGAAAATGGATCTGATTTTAGGTGAGTGGGGCAATTGGTATGGGAGAGCTTTTTTTGAAGCGAAGGCACTGTATCAACAAAATACAATGCGCGATGCGATAACAACTGCAATCGTTTTAGATATTCTTCATTCTAATGCTGATAAAGTTAAAATGGCTAGTATGGCTCAGACAATTAATGTGTTAAATGCATTAATATTAACTAACGGTGAACAATTTGTGCTAACACCAGTATATGATATTTTCAAGATGTACAAAGTGCATAGAAATAATGATGTTCTAGATGTGACAATAACAGATGAGAATAGTGATCACGTTAAGTTTTTTGCATCAATAAATGACAAAATAATTTACTTAAATGTGATTAATTTTGATTTGACTGAAACCATCAGTGTTGACATTGATTTACCAGGATTGGTACTTCAGTATCAAAAGGAGGAGTTAGCGGCCAATGATATGCATGAAACCAATACGTTCGAGGATCCTAATCACCTACGTGCAGTGATTGTTGAACAGCGTAATAATGTTTCTGCGAATGAGTTATTTGATATTAGCATAAAGCCAATGTCAGTTTCTGTATTCAAAATTGTATTAGGTTAGTCTAAAGTTAAACTATTTAAAGAATGTGAAATAGTTGGTGTATTTCCGAAAAGTCAGAAAAAGATTGAGACACCCGTCTCGATCTTTTTCATGTTAAAATAACGTGGACAGGAGGTTTGGTATGGTAACGATACAAGATATTGCAAACAAAACTGGTGTGGCTATTTCAACAGTATCACGCGCTTTAGGGGATTCCCCAAAAATAAGTTTAAGAACTAAAGAACGTATCAGAAAAGCGGCGCGTGACATGGGTTATACACCTAACTTTGCTGCCAGAAACTTAACGCAAACTGAAAGTAATACGGTTGGCGTTGTGTTTCAACCTCAATCAGAAGGTAATACAGATAATGACTTTGCCATGCAAATTCTATTTGGTATTAATGCGCAATTAATTGCGCGTCGTTATTTATTGACTACAGCTACGGGCAGCAATTGGTCTGAGGTGTTTAATGCAGTTAAAATGATGGTTGAAGCCGGACAAGTTCGACGCTTTATTTTACTATATACAGTCGAAAATGATCCAATTGCCGAATTGCTTCGTGAGAATCATGCACGTGTTGTAGTTACAGGTGAGCCAGAAATTGCTACGAATATTTTGTATGTAGATAACGATAATCGCAAAGCAAGCGCTGAAGCTACCAAAAACTTAGTGTCTAGTTTTCAGTTAAAATCACCAGTTTTTGTCAGAACGTTAGCTGATTGGCGCTTTGAAGATAATCGAGAGTTGGGCTTTCGTGAAGCACAAGAAGAAGGTGATGTTTTATCTTTACCCTTGGAATTCACGCAACAAAAGCAGGTCTTACAGAAATATTTTGAGCAACATCAAACGGTTGACGGAATAGTTGCCAGTGACGATAAACTTGGTTATTTGGCACGTAATCAAGCACAAGCTCATCTTCCCAGTCATCCTAAATTGCCGACAATTGCATTTAACTGTTCTGAATACGCCCGCTTGGGAGGGAAAAACTTTTATTCTGTTGATGTCTTACCAAGGACTCTTGGCAGTGAAGCAGTCCGATTGTTATTTAATGACCAGCAATCGCCACTTGAGAAAACTGAAGCTAGCAGCGTCATTGTTCCGTATCGTATACCAAAAATAGGTGAATAATAATGACAAATTTAAATGATGTTGCGCGCAATGCACACGTGTCTAAAATGACAGTTAGTCGTGTAATTAATCATCCCGAACGAGTTTCAGATGAATTGAAAGAGCTTGTAGAGAAAGCAATTCAGGACGTTGGATATGAGCCAAATCGCATGGCAAAAGCGCTTGTTAACAAGCGCCATTATGTGATTAGATTTTTACTCTTAGAGGATGTCACAACAGTTGAACCAAATTACGCCAAGCTATTGATTCATATTGCTAATTATCTCCAAGAGAGCGGCTACACGCTCGAAATAAGTACCGATTTAGCCGCCAGTACAAACAATATTGACGGGATGATTGTTAGTGGCTGGCGTCAAGCGGACTTAGAGGGTTTATCATTAGTGACCGTACCAATTATTTTGTATGGTGTGGCACCGGAAAATTCACGTCTTTCTTATGTTGACGTTCATAATAAACAAGGAATTGAGATGGCAACGCAATATATGATAGACAGGGGTTATCAGGATATTTGGTACATTGGAATTGCAATTGATTTACCATTTGCTAAGCAGCGGGCGTTAGGCTATCGTTCGGTCATGAATAAGTATGGTATGAGTCAAAAAGTTTTTGCGACAGAAAACCATGCCCACTCAGCGGATATATTGATGACGAATATGGTGACAAGTATTCAATCAAATACTGGTTTCGTCTGCGCGACAGATCGCATTGCTTTGGGTGTTGTCAGATCCTTGACACGTATTTATGAAGTGCCAACTGACTTTGGAGTAATTGGATTTGATGGTGTATTTATTGACCAAATTTCCTCGCCACAATTAACGACAATTAGGCAACCGCTTGCATTAATTGCAAAAAATTTGGTCAAGGAGATAGTAAACCGAGTTGAGTCTGATGAAGAAAATACCAAAATTGAAGTTAATATTACGCCAGAACTAATTATCCGCGATTCAACGCAATGAAATGATGTTACCGTTAACATCGGGCAAACGCTTCCAAATATTTATCTACTGCTTTATACTGTTCAATGTAAACGGTTACAAAAATAATATTTTGGAGGCAGAAATAATGGATGATAAGCATAAAGGGCAGGGATTGCCTAATTTGCCGCTTAGCACAATTTGGATGTTGAGTTTTGGGTTCTTAGGTGTGCAAATGGCTTTTTCCTTGCAAAGTTCACAAATGGGAAGAATTTTCCAAACATTGGGTGCTGACCCAACAAAACTTGGTTTTTTCTTCATATTGCCACCTTTGGCTGGACTATTTGTTCAACCCTTGGTTGGTTACTTTTCAGATCGAACATGGACCAAGCGTTTTGGACGACGCATGCCATACTTGTTAGTTGGTGCATTAGTTTCGGTTATAGTAATGTTCCTGTTACCAAATTCTGGTAGCTTTGGATTTTCTACAACCGCAGCATTATGGTTTGGCGCAATAACGATTTTGTTTATGGATCTTAGTTCAAATGTGGCTATGCAACCTTTTAAAATGGTTGTTGGTGATATGGTTAATGAAGATCAGAAATCATACGCCTATTCTATTCAGAGTTTCTTATCAAATACAGGTTCTGTACTAGCTACAATTTTTCCTTTCTTGTTAACAGCAATTGGGGTTGCTAATACTGCTGACAAAGGACAGGTTCCAGCTTCGGTTATTATTTCCTTTTACGTTGGTGCAGTTGTATTAGTTGTCTTCTCATTAGTTGCGGTATTCAACGTAAAAGAATACGATGACGCAACTTACGAGCTTTATCATGGTTACGCATTAAACACGCCAAATGATAATGATGGTGGGTTTTTAACTTTATTGAAGCGCGCACCAAAAACATTTTGGATGGTTACTGTGACACAATTCTTCTGCTGGATGGCTTTCCAGTATTTGTGGACATACGGTACAGGTGCAGTTGCAGATAATGTCTTCCATGCAACCGACCCAACAACAGCAGGTTATCAAAATGGTGGAAACTGGTTTGGAATGTTGTCGGCGGTTTATGCAATTGCTGCCGTACTCTGGTCGTTAGTACTGTCTAAAATTCCGGCAGAAAAAAATAAATTTGGGTATGCTTTGTCGCTTCTATTAGGGGCAACAGGATTCATTTCAGTTTTCTTTATCCATTCACAATATCTTTTAATTGCATCTTTCATTTTGATTGGTATTTCATGGGCAGGGATGATGGCTTATCCATTTATCATGGTTACTAATGCATTGAACGGCGATCACATGGGCACTTATCTCGGGCTATTCAACGGCTCTATATGCCTGCCACAAATTGTGGCGTCAGTTGCAAGTTTTGTTGTATTTCCAGCATTAGGATCACATTTTCCATCAATGATCTTAGTTTCAGGGGTTTTGATGCTATTGGGTGCAGTTAGTGTTGGTTTTATTAAGGAAATTCATAGTAATCCAGTGAATGCAGATTAATATAGTAATAACGTTACCGTAAAGAAGAAAGAGGCATAAAAATAATGAAAAGAATTTTTGAAATTAACCCTTGGACAGTCGTAACGCACGATTTAAATCCTGAAGACAAACGCCTACAGGAATCTATGACAAGTTTGGGAAACGAATATATGGGCATGCGTGGTATGTTTGAAGAGGTTTATTCAGGCGATACACACCAAGGTATCTATATTGGAGGCGTGTGGTTTCCAGATAAAACAAGAGTTGGCTGGTGGAAAAATGGTTACCCACTTTACTTTGGAAAAGCTATTAATGCTTTGAATTTTGTGAAAGCAGACATTTATATTGATGGTCATCAAATTGATTTAGCCAAGAATGAATTTCAGGATTTTGAAGTATCCTTAGATATGAAACATGGTGTTTTGAAGCGTCGATTTACAGTCTTTGGCGTTGAAGTTCAAGTATCACGTTTCGTTTCAGCCGCGTTTAAAGAACTAGCCGATATTCACTATACCTTTACATCCGTGGATGGATATAAGCATAACATTCGTTTTGATGCTAGCATTGATGCTGATGTAGTCAATGAAGATGCTAATTATGACGAAAAATTTTGGCAAGTTTTAGATGCCGGTAATGATGTTGCATCGTCATTTATTGCCACACAAACCATTGAGAATCCATTTGGTGTACCACAATTCACAGTGGTTGCTCGTCAAAGTTTCATTGGTGGCGAAAAACACGGCACTAATCGTGGAACAAAAGAAGTTACTGATAACTTTGATATTGAGGTACCAACTAAAGGCGTAGTAAATTTTGAAAAGCGTGTTATCGTAACCACTTCTCGAGATTATGATAGTTTAAAAGAAACGATAGATGCTGGGACAGCGTTGACGAACAAAGTTTTAGGAAAATCTTATCAAGAAATATATGAAGACCATGCGCAAGAATGGTTGAAACGGTGGGAGAAGGCTGACGTTCAAATTGAAGGTGATGATGCTGCGCAACAAGGTATTCGGTTCAATTTGTTCCACCTCTTCTCAACTTACTATGGTAACGACCCACGGCTAAATATTGGACCAAAAGGCTTCACCGGTGAAAAGTATGGTGGTGCAACGTACTGGGACACAGAAGCTTTCGCCATTCCGGTCTATCTAGGTGTTGCTGATCCATCAGTTACAAGATCACTGTTGCAATATCGTTTTGATCAACTTGATGGTGCCTTTCATAATGCTAAACAACAAGGCCTAAAAGGGGCGCTTTATCCAATGGTGACTTTTGATGGTATTGAATCTCATAATGAGTGGGAAATAACATTTGAAGAGATTCACCGTAATTCAACTATTGCTTATGCGATTTATAATTATACAAATATTACTGGAGATCACTCTTGGTTAGACGGGGATGGGGCGCAAGTACTTTACAGCATCGCACGTTTCTGGGCTAATCGCGTTCACTATTCAAAACGCAATGATCAGTATATGATTCACGGTGTCACTGGACCTAATGAATATGAAAATAATGTTAATAATAATTACTACACTAATTGGATGGCTAAATGGGTATTACAGTATTCGCTTGATCACTATGACGAAATTAATGACAAGCAAAAGGCAAAGCTAGCTATTACCGATGAAGAGTTGGTTCAATGGCAAGATATTGTTACCAAAATGTATTTGCCAGAAGCTGATGTTGATACAAAAAATGGCAAAAAACATATTTTTGTACAACATGATACATTTTTGGATAAAGATTTAACCCCAATTGCTGATATGCCACAAGATATTCGTCCAATCAACCAAAACTGGTCTTGGGATCGAATACTACGGTCGCCATACATTAAGCAGTCTGACACTTTGCATGCAATGTTCTATTTTCCTGATGCCTTTACTGAAGAAGAGAAACGTAACAATTTTAACTTTTATGAGCCACTGACTGTGCACGAATCATCATTATCACCGTCAGTTCATGCGATATTGGCTGCTGATTTACAAATGGCTGACAAAGCTGTTGAAATGTATGAACGCGCTGCGCGATTGGATTTGGATAATTACAATAATGATACTGATGATGGGTTGCATATTACTGCGATGACCGGTTCATGGTTGGCAATCGTGCAGGGATTTGCAGGAATGCGAGTACGAAATGACGAATTACATTTAAAGCCATTTTTGCCTAAAAATTGGACAAAATACGCTTTCCGTTTGGTTTTCCGTGGTCATGTTTTGGAAGTGACGGTTGACAAAGAAGGTACAGATGTCCAACTGATTTCTGGTGACCCACTTACGATTAATTTATTGGGTGAGCAAGTCACGTTAACGAGATAATAAGGAGGACAAATCAATGCAGAAATTCAAAGATATTAAGGGATTTGCTTTTGATTTAGATGGGGTCATTGCAGATACAGCTCGATTTCATGGACAAGCTTGGCATCAGACTGCTGATGAAGTCGGCACAACTTGGACACCACAATTGGCTGAATCACTCAAAGGTATTAGTCGCATGGAATCATTGCAAATGATTTTAGACGCGGGTAATCATGCGGATGATTTTTCACAAGCTGATAGAGAAGCACTCGCTGAAAAGAAAAATCATTTCTATCAACGATTGATTGCAACATTAACGGAGGACGACATATTGCCGGGGATGAAAAGTTTTATTCATTCGGCCAAAGTGGCAGGGTACAAAATGTCTATCGCCTCAGCCTCAAAAAACGCTCCTATGATCCTTGATCATTTGGGATTAGCAAATGATTTTGTTGGAATAGTAGATCCAGCAACACTGACAAAGGGAAAACCAGACCCTGAAATTTTTGTTAGAGCTGCAGAAGTGCTAGAACTAGCACCCAATCAAGTGATTGGATTAGAAGATTCAGCAGCCGGTATCGAGTCAATTAATAGTGCTGGTCAAATATCGTTGGCAATTGGTGATGCAGTTGTTTTATCGGCTGCTAATTTAATTTTCAGTTCGACTGTCGATGTTACTTTGCAAAGTATTCAATCTAAAATGGACAAAATCAAGTCCAACTAAAAAAAATCATTAAAGCTACTAGAAATAAGCTTTAATGATTTTTTATTGTGCTAATTATTTTTATTAAGCGTTGTCACTGTACCTGACGGTACGATTTTAGTCTCTGTAAAGAAAACAGCATGTGGTGCTAATTCCTGTTCATCTAGTGCCGAAACAGCCAACTGTCCCATCAATTGAAAATCTTGTTTGGCAGCACTGAGAATGGGCCGGGTTATTTGTGCTATTTCAGTACCGTCAATTGTTACGATAGATAGGTCTTTGGGAACATCTATTTGAGCATCTTTAGCACCATTGAGGATGCCAACGCTGATAATATCAGCCGAACCAATTGCTGCTGTAAAAGGTAACGGTGTGCCAAAATGTTTGACAGCATCCAATCCGGTTTGATAAGTAATATCTGTCCCCCAGATAAAATCAGAGTTATATTGAATACCGTGTTTTGCGAGTGAATCAATAAATCCTTGCCTTCGTAATTTGGAAACAATTGAATTTGAGTTTGAGGAACCAATGAGCGCAATTTTTTCATGTCCATTTTCGTAAAGATAATTAACAATTTGGTGCATCATATCATAATTATCGGAGGAAATTGAAGGGATTTCATTGTTTAATTGATTTGAAACGCTAAGAAGCTGGACATCAGTGTTGGTTAATAGGTTAAAAACCGGGTCAGCAATTTCAATATCTACTGCCAACATGACAATTGCCAGCACTTTTCGAGATAGCAAAGAATGAACGGTTTGCAGCTGTTGTTCTTTGTTTACATCGACAAAGGCGATGAGTAATTCATAGTTGAGCTCATACGCTTTAGACCGCATGCCCTTAATAATTTCATCAGCAAAATTAGTATGCTCGCTTGGTACTAACACGCCAATAACGCGACTTTGTTTTTGTGATAAATCAGCTGCTGATTGATTCTTAAGATAACCCATTGATTCCGCAAGTTCACGAACTCTTTTTGCTGTATCCGCATTAAAACGACCTCGATTAGTTAAAATCCGAGAGACGGATGCTGGTGAAAGCCCAGCTTTATCTGCAATGTCTTTAATAGTAATAGCCATATCAATTATTATAACCTAAAAAGGTTGACTTTCAATATGGAAGCGTTTACAATGTAATTGCGTAAACGTTTACCCAAAAAGTTTTTTAGAAATAATAAGGACGGTTAGTATGGAAAAAGTACAGTGGTGGCAGAATACTGTTGTCTACCAAATTTATCCCAGGAGCTTTCAAGATAGTAACGGAGATGGTGTGGGGGATATACCCGGCATTATTGAACGATTACCCTATTTGAAAGCTCTTGGTGTCCAAGTGATTTGGCTAAGTCCAATTTATCAGTCGCCAAATGATGATAATGGCTATGACATTAGTGATTATCGTAAAGTTTTACCGGAATTTGGAACAATGGCAGATGTTCAAGAAATGCTCGAGGTAGCACATCATTTAGGTCTAAAAATTATGATGGATTTGGTCGTCAACCATACTTCTGATGAACATCAATGGTTTAAAGAGAGTCGTAAAAACAAGGATAATCCTTATCGCAATTATTACATTTGGCGTGATCCTGTGGATGGTCACGAACCTAATAATTGGTTGTCAGACTTTGGTGGATCAGCATGGGAATTTGACAATAATACACAACAGTATTATTTGCATTTATTCTCAAAGAAGCAACCAGATCTTAATTGGGATAACCCCGATTTACGACAAGATATTTACGACACAATGAAATGGTGGTTAGATCAAGGTGTTGATGGTTTTCGCATGGATGTTATTAACCTAATTTCAAAACCATCAGATTTACCAAATGATCCAAATGTCACCTTAGAAAATCATGGCTCATCGATGGATTTTGTTGCTAATGGTCCAAATATTCATGATTATTTACAAGAAATGAATCAAGAAGTATTGTCAAAGCATGATATCATCACTGTTGGTGAAACGCCAGGCGTATCAACAAAGGATGCAATGAAATATGCCGGATTTGATTCGCATGAGTTGCAGATGATTTTCCAGTTTGAACATACTGAGGTTGATAACAGTCATGAGGGATTAGGCAAATGGAGTGATGAACGCTTCAAGCTGGTTGATTTAAAGCGTATTTTATCCAGATGGCAAAATGAGTTGTATGGTAAGGCTTGGAACAGTCTTTATTGGAATAATCATGATCGACCAAGAGTAGTCTCACGATTTGGAAATGATTCAGATGAATATCGCGTATTGTCTGCTAAAATGTTGGCTGCAACTTTACATTTTATGCAGGGAACACCTTATATTTACCAAGGTGAAGAAATTGGTATGACCAATATTGACTTACCATCTATTAAAGACTACCGAGATATTGATACCTTGAATGCATATGATGACTTAGTTGTCCAACAAAGACGAGTTACTGCTGATAAAATGATGTCTTATGTTCATCATTCTTCAAGAGACAATGCACGAACACCAATGCAATGGGATAACACTAAAAATGCCGGATTTACTGAAAGTCACCCATGGTTAAGTGTTAATCCTAATTACCAGACCATCAATGTGGCAGATTCATTAACTGATCAACAGTCAGTCTTTCATTTTTACCAAAAGCTCATCGCCTTAAGGCAAGAGTTATCCATTATCACGACTGGAAAGTATGAAGCGTTGGATCTAGAAGACGAATCTGTTTACGCTTACAAGCGGATTGACAAAGACACGCAATTACTGGTTATTAGCAATTTTACTGATCAAAAGCAAACACGTCATTACGATCGAACCCAATCTGCACAATTAGTTATAAGTAATTATTCAGAAGATCAAGGTGACACACTCAGACCTTACGAATCAAAAGTATATTTGTTTTAATTCAATAAAATGTAAGCGGTTACTTAAATTGCTGTTATTTTAAATTTTTATATGATCACTTAATTAAGGAGAGTGAATATAATGAGTAGTAACGAACACAAAAAAGGTCAGCTTCCGATGCTGACTAGCATGCAACTGTTTTTAATGACTTTTGGTTATGCAGGCGTCCAGGTTGCCTTCTCGGTTCAAACGGGTAATATGGGAAGAATATTCCAGACCTTGGGTTCCGATCCAACGAAATTAGGATTTTTCTTCATCTTGCCCCCTTTGGCAGGTATGATCACGCAACCTTTAATTGGTCTGTTTTCTGACAAAACTTGGTTGCCTAAATTGGGGCGACGAATGCCTTATCTCATTGGTGGCTGTTTAGTATCATTGATTGTTTTACTATTATTGCCCAACACAGGTTCATTTGGTTTTGGTTATGGATCAATGACAGCCTTGTGGTTTGGTGCGGTAACGGTATTGTTCATGGACTTGTCCGCAAACGTTTCAATGCAGCCTTTTAAGATGATTATTCCTGATATGGTCAATGAAAAGCAAACCGACAAAGCCTGGAGCTTACAAAATATATGGGGAAGTTTGGGTGGCGTGATTGCCTTTGTTTTCCCATTTATCTTAACTTCGTTTGGTGTTGCTAACACTGCAGCACGTGGGGTTGTGCCTGATTCAGTTAAGATTTCATTTTATGTTGCAGCTGCAATACTATTATTATCAACCATTTTTACCATTATAAATGTAAAAGAGTATGACCCAGAAACGCTAGCATATTACCATGGTTTCAGGTCTGATGATAAGACACATGAATCGTTTATTGATATTTTGAAACACGCGCCAAAAGTTTTTTGGACCTTAGGCATTGTTGAATTCTTTGTCTGGTTTGGTATTCCATACATGTGGACTTATTCTACTGGTGCTCTGTCAGAAAATATTTGGCACGTTTCAGATCCTGCATCTGCTGGCTACCAAGCAGCAGGTAACTGGTTTGGTATTTTGCAGGCAGTGTACTCGGTTGTTGCAATAGTAGTGGGTATTTTATTTCAAAGATTAAACGATAAAACAAGAAAAATGACGTATTTCTTAAGTTTGATAGCTGGTGGTTTAGGATTTATTATCGTAGCTTATGGTCATACTCATGTGTCGTCGTTAATTGGATTTGTACTAATCGGTATTGGTTGGATTGCATTGATTTCGATTCCATTTACTATTCTGACGAACGCATTGGATGGTAAACATGATGGCGTTTATCTAGGTTTGTTTAATTGCTTTATCTGTATCCCTCAAATTGTTGCTTCGGTAGCAAGTTTTGCTATTTTCCCAGCTGTCGGAAAATCAATGGCCCACATGTTAGCAATTGCAGGCGTCTTTCTGATGATTGGTGGTTGTTTAATTTGGATTGTTAAAGAAGAAAAAACACAAGTAGATATGACACAAAAAGGAGAATGAAAAATGACAGAAGATATTAAGTGGTGGCAAAAAGCAGTTGTTTATCAGGTTTACCCACGATCGTTTCAAGATGCAAATGGAGATGGTATTGGTGATCTTCAAGGCATAGAACAAAGATTAGATTATATTAAAAAATTGGGTGCCGATGTCATTTGGTTAAATCCAATATATGCTTCACCTGACAAAGACAATGGCTACGATATCTCTGATTATGAAGATATTAATGCAAAATTTGGTACAATGCAGGACTTTGATCGATTACTTCAGAAAGCTCATGATAAAGGGATCAAAATTTTGATGGACTTGGTCGTTAATCACACATCAGACCAACACCAATGGTTCATTGAAAGCCGTTCCTCAAAGGATAATGATAAGCGTGACTTTTATATTTGGCGTGATCCAGTTGATGGACATGAGCCCAATAATTGGGGTTCCTTCTTTTCAGGGCCGGCATGGAAATTTGACGAAGAAACTGGGCAGTATTACTTACATTTGTTTGTTGAAGGACAGCCCGATTTGAATTGGGTAAATCCGGAAGTGCGCCAGGCAGTATTTGACATGATGAACTTTTGGGTTGATAAGGGAATTGATGGCTTCCGAATGGATGTTATTTCTTTGATATCAAAACCAGATGGGTTACCAGACGGTGAGGTACCTGAAGGAGGGGAGTATGGTAATTCAGATAAGGCAGTAGCTAATGGGCCCCATGTTCACGAGTATCTGCAAGAAATGCGTGAAAAAGTGCTAAAGAGAGCTGATATGATGACTGTTGGTGAAGCATCTGGTGTTGATATCAATAACGCTATCAAGTATGCAAACACAAATGAATCAGAATTAAATATGGTTTTCCAGTTTGAACATATGGGACTTGATAATAATCCAAATCCAGCTTTGGGAAAATGGTATGATCAAAAAGTTTCTCTAGTTGACCTGAAGGAAAACTTATCCAAGTGGCAAAATGATTTAGCTGGTAAAGCTTGGAATTCACTTTATTGGGATAACCATGATCAACCAAGAGCAGTAAGCCGCTATGGGGATGACCGAGCAGCGTATCGTGTGGTTTCAGCAAAGATGGTTGCGACCTTATTACACTTTATGCAAGGGACACCATATGTCTATCAGGGTGAAGAAATTGGAATGACCAATGCCTATAATTTGCAACGTGAAGATTTCGATGATGTTGAAATCAAAAATGCTTTTAAGTATTTAATTGACAAGGATCATTTGATTGACGAAGACACAATGTTGAAATACGTACATGCGAAAGGACGCGACAATGCACGTACGCCGATGCAATGGGACAGTACAGCGAATGCAGGATTTACAACAGGCACACCATGGCTCAAATTAAACGATAATTATGACACAATAAACGTTGAGCAAGCACTAGCTGACAAGAGTTCTATATTTTACTATTATCAAAAACTAATTCAATTGCGCCATGATTTGCCAATTATCACTACTGGCAAGTATCAGTTGTTGGATCCAAAAGACGAGCAAGTCTATGCGTATCGACGTGTGGGAAACAACGAACAACTGCTTGTTATCAATAACTTCACTGACAATATCGTTACACGAGATTATAGTGTACCAACAAATGCAAAAATTTTGGTTAGCAATTATGCTGATGACAAAGCGGAAACACTTCGTCCGTACGAGTCTAAAGTTTATCAGTTTGAAAAATAGTATCTTGCTTGATGACTGGCATTAAATGTTTATTGTAAACTAATTTATTTAAACTATTGTAAACGCTTTCATTTTGATATATAATAACAATATAAAGTTGGATTGTAACCACTGAATAAATTGCGGTGGGCAAAACCAAATGATAGGGAAACTATACACCTTTCGATAATCGATGGTGATGGGGAACTATTATTTGGTTTTTTATTTTCAAAATATAGGAGTAGACCATGCTGGTAAAAAGAATTTTTAATAATAATGTTCTACTAGCTGAGAATAGCGAACAGGAATTAGTTATCGTTGGGCGCGGCGTTGGTTTCAAGCAAAAAATAGGTAATACGGTTGATTCGAGTAAAATTGAAAAAACTTATTATCCGCAAGATGAAAATTGGACGAGAATGTTTAACGAAATGGCCGATACAATTTCGTCAGATTATGTTGAAATCGCCTCACATATTATTTCAACTGCGGAAAAAAGTTTAGGCCTGTCATTTGACGGATACTTGTTAATTGGACTAGCAGATCACATACAGTTTGCGGTAGAACGCTTACAAAAAAACTTGCCCATTAAAAATGAACTATTATGGGAAACAAAACATTTTTATCCTGATGAATATCGTATTGGTGCACTCGCTGTAGCTTTTATTAATGAACAAATGGGTGTGCAATTACCTGAGGATGAGGTTGGTTTTATTGCTTTGAAGTTTGTTGAAAAGCGTGCTGGCCCAAACTTCAATGAGAAAGCAACCAATATGACGCAGCTCATTGAGAGTGCATTAACATTGATTCGTCATGATTTATTACCTGATATTGATTCTTCTAATCTCAATTATCAGAGATTAATTGTTCATTTGCGTTTCTTCGTAGATCGACTATTAGATGAAAGCCATGTTCAAAAAGGTGAGAATAGTTTTAACAATGTAATGTCGCAGCATTTATCAGAAAGTCTGCAGGAGCGTTACACAAGCTCATACCAATGTGCACAACGTGTGATTAACTATTTTGAAAAACAAACCAAACAAAAAACAGGAGTCAACGAACAAGTTTACTTGACTATGCATCTGCAAAGAATTGTTGATTCTTCAATTTAAATTAGGGATTGTAACTATTTAATTAGGCAAAACCCAAAGATATCATTTATGTGATGTTTTTTGGGTTTTTATTTTACAACATAACGAGGTAGAAAAAATGGATTATGGAGTTTTGGCTAATAATATATTGGCTGGTGTCGGCGGCAAAGATAATATCGGATCCGCTTGGCATTGCGCTACGCGTTTGCGGTTTAAGTTAAAAGATGAAAGCAAGGCAGACACTGAAAAAATAGAAAATATGGATGGTGTGATTACCGTTGTTAAATCAGCGGGTCAATACCAGGTAGTTATTGGAAACAACGTTGCACGGGTTTTTGAACCATTGGCCGATGCAATTGGACTAGCAAGAGATGACGCTCAGAGTGATAATCAAGAAGAAAAAAAGAAAGATAATATTGTTAATCGCTTCATTGGTTTTATTTCAAGTGTTTTCACACCTTTCTTAGGGGCAATGGCCGGAACCGGTGTTTTGAAAGGCTTATTGGCACTTTTTGTGACACTCGGATGGTTGCAAGAGTCCAGTGGAACTTATCAAATTTGGTATGCTGCTGGTGATGCATTCTTCTACTTCTTACCAGTTTGGCTGGCCTTCACAGCTGCAGCACATTTGAAAGTGAATCAATATGTTGCAGCAGCTTTGGCTGGTGCGTTACTTTATCCAAATTTGATTACATTATTAGCAGGGAGTAAGCCTGTAACATTCTTCGGTTTGACCGTTGTCGGAACAACGTACAGTTCGAGTGTTATACCAATCTTGTTAGCAGTTTGGATGTTATCTTATTTACAACCAATTTTGGATAAGTTTTTCCATGATTCTGTTCGTAATATCTTTACACCAATGGTCAGTCTGATTATTATGGTACCAGTTACATTATTGGTTGTTGGTCCATTAGGTACTAGTGTTGGAACTGTGCTATCGTCGTCAGTCGAGAGCGTTTACCGCGTGGCACCTTATGCTGCTGGTGCTGTAATGGGTGCTTTGTGGCAAGTATTTGTTATCTTCGGCGTACATTGGACTTTCGTGCCAGTTATGACAAATAACATCAGTCAGTTAGGCTATGACTACTTGCTACCAATGTTAAGTGTTGCTGTTTTAGCACAGTCGGGTGCCGCACTTGGTGTGTTCCTCAAAACAAAAGATGCTAAGATGAAATCTTTAGCAGGATCATCAGTCCTCACAGGTGTACTAGGCATTACTGAACCGGCCATTTATGGTGTTACACTTAAATTAAAGCGACCATTTATCTTTGCAACGATTGCCGGTGGTATCGGCGGTGCCATTGCTGGTGGGGGTGGCGCACATGCGAATGCCTTTACCTTACCTAGTTTATTAGCCTTACCTACGTATTTGGGTAAAGGATTTACCAGTGTGGTTATTGGTTTGGTTGTCGCCTTCGTTTTGTCAGCAGTTGCTACTTATCTATTCGGTGTACCTAGCCAACCAAAAGACAGTAAAACAGACGCTAAAAACCCCGAAGAAATTCAAGATGACCTAGTCATTGCACCCGTGTCTGGCAACATTATCCCACTAGAATCAGTAAAGGACGAAGTTTTTGCCAGTGGCGCAATGGGCAAAGGTATTGCTATCGTACCTGATGATGATCAAATTGTTTCACCAATAGTAGGTACAGTAGCTGCCGTTTATCCAAGTAAACATGCAATTGGTTTAATCTCCAATGGT
Organism: Leuconostoc sp. C5; assembly: GCF_056530425.1. NCBI lineage: Bacteria > Bacillati > Bacillota > Bacilli > Lactobacillales > Lactobacillaceae > Leuconostoc > Leuconostoc sp. C5. Next base: position 899,963 of record NZ_CP134351.1, read on the forward strand.
GGTGTAGAAGTACTAATTCATGTAGGAATTGACACCGTGCAACTGAATGGAAAGCATTTCAATCAATTAGTTGAACAAGGACAAAAGGTCTCTGTTGGTACGTCATTAATAACCTTTGACCGTCAAGCTATTCAGGAAGCTGGATATGATCCAACGGTGATGGTGATTATCACAAATACAGCAGATTACGAAATCACCGAGACACAAGATACGGTAGCTAACCAAAATTGGTTACTACAACTGAAAGCATTATAAAAAGGAGAATAAAAATGTACAGTAAAGAATCAATCACAGGCTTTCCAAAGGACTTTTTATGGGGTGGCGCAACTGCTGCTAATCAAATTGAAGGGGCGTGGCAAGTAGATGGGAAGGGCTTAACAACAGCTGAAGTCGTACGTAAAGCTGAAGACCGACGTCACGGTTCAATGGGAGATGTTAACGCAGATACCTTACAAGAAGCTATCGCCGATCATTCGGATGTACATTATCCAAAACGTCGTGGAGTTGATTTTTATCATCACTACAAAGAAGATATTGCACTATTTGCAGAAATGGGTTTTAAAGTATTTCGACTTTCAATTGCTTGGTCACGTATTTTTCCAACTGGTTTAGAAGAAAATCCAAATGAAGCTGGGTTAGCTTTTTATGACCGAGTATTTGATGAACTAGATAAATATCATATTGAACCACTCGTGACTCTTTCACATTATGAGATGCCAATTGAACTAACGAAGCGTTACAATGGTTGGTTGGACCGTGAGGTCATCAAGGCATTCAATCACTATACAGAAACTGTTTTTAAAAGATACAAGGACCGAGTTAAGTACTGGTTGACATTCAATGAAATTAATACTAGTGCTTGGGGATTTCATGAAACTGGCGCTATGGATGGTGATTTAAGTACGCAAGAACAGTTACAAGTGCGCTATCAGGCAGTTCATCATCAATTTGTTGCCAGCGCTATTGCGACAAAGCAACTAAAGGAAATTGCGCCCAACGCCAAAATTGGTTCAATGTTAGCTCGCATGCAAACGTATCCAGCAACAGCAAACCCGGTTGATGTGCAAGCAGCACAAGTTGAAGATCAGAAAAATTTGTTTTATACGGATGTCCAAGCACGAGGTGAATATCCAGAATACATGAATCGATATTTCAATGAAAATGGTATCGTTATTAATATGTCTGCTGATGATGAAAAAATTTTGAAACAGTATCCGGTTGATTTTATTAGTTTCAGTTATTATATGACCAACGTGACAGGAGTAGATGGTGTTGAAAACGGGATTGGTAATATGAGTTTGGGTGGTCGTAATCCCTATTTGAAGGAATCAGAATGGGGATGGCAAATCGACCCAATCGGCTTGCGAGTTTCTCTGAATGTCCTGTGGGATCGTTACCGTAAACCATTATTTATTGTTGAAAATGGCTTAGGAGCAGTTGACGAATTAACAGCAGATTACAAAGTACACGATGATTATCGTATTGACTACCTTCGTTTGCACATTGAGCAAATGAAAGAGGCTGTGATTGATGGCGTTGACTTAATGGGCTACACAATGTGGGCACCACTAGATATTATTAGTTTTAGTACTTCTGAGATGAGTAAGCGTTATGGCTTGATTTACGTAGATCAAGATGACGCAGGAAATGGCACATTAAAGCGTTACAAAAAGGATTCGTTCGTCTGGTATCAAAAAGTTATTGAAAGTAATGGTAAAACATTAGAATAATAGCAAAAAGCGACATACTGAAAAACAGTGTCGCTTTTTAATTGAAGTAGTTATTTAGGCTGGAATTTAACAAATATATTCAGATCTTTGAAATCAGCATTATAAGTTATTTGGTCTTTTAATATTGCTTCTAAGGTAAAGTTCAGTCTATGAGCTACAGCTATACTCTTACCATTTTCACTGTCAGATTGAAGGATAATCTTATGAAAATTTAATTTTTCAAAAGCATAGTCCAACACAAGATTTACTGAGCTGGAAATGATGCCCAGACCTTGGTAATTACTCGATAACCAATAACCTAGCTCTGCTCTTTTGTTTTTCCTGTTAATATTGTGTAAGTCAATCATTCCCACGGGAGTATTATTAACGAGTATCGTCAGCATAAACAATTCTTGTTTGGCCATTTTAAGCCGAGCATAATTTAAAAATTGTGCCTCATCTTCTACGGTTTTAATATTAGGTGTCCAAGGCATCCAGCGTGATAGAGTTTCCCTATCTTGATTAATAATACGAAATAATTCAGCAGCGTGACTGTTTTCGGGCATGACTAACTGGACTTTATAATGATCTATTACGAATTTTTGAAAAGTGAACATTTTAAACTCCTTAATACCTTTAAATTATACTCTTTCAATGAAATAGTTTGCGTTTTTTACGAAAGTATCGTGATCATTTAATTAACAACAAGTTTGTACAGTCTAGTAATTTATATCAATTGCAGAAGTAGATCAGCTGAATAATAAGTGTTTAATAATTTACTCGGAACTTGTTTTATGTTAATATACTTATAATTAATAAGTATATTACTTTAATAAAAAGAGGTGTGTTCATGAGTAAAGTTATAAGTTTGGTTGGTCAACAGTTAGATGCGTTACTAGAAAATGAGACTAATATCGTTTCCAACCTAGCAAATGCTGCTGCCTTATTGTTTCAAAACTATGAGAACCTGAACTGGGCAGGTTTTTATATCTACAACGATGATGCTAAAGAGTTGGATTTAGGCCCATTTCAGGGTAAAGTGGCATGCATGCATATCAAGCCTGGATCAGGCGTGGTAGGGACAGCTTTTGCTAACAAAGAAAGTATTGTTGTACCGAACGTGCATGATTTTGCTGGCCACATTGCTTGTGATGCTGATAGTAATTCGGAATTAGTGGTACCAATATTTAAAAATGGACAAATTTATGGAATAATTGATATCGATTCGCCATTACTGAACCGCTTTGGTGAGAACGAAAAAAATGAAGTAGAAGAGCTTGCTGAAATCTTAGCAAATCATATTTAACGTCCATACTATAAATTAAAGGCAACTGAGTTGAACAGTTGCCTTTTTATTTTGATAGGAATCCGTATCAGTGTCTACCTATTTTTGAGGATATCTAGTACTTGGCATTTCTGGTAAATAACCAATACTAGTAAACCTCCTAGCGACCCAACTAATGCCAGAAAAAGACCTGAGCTAACTCTAGTATCCGGAACAAAATGATTGGATACTAGACTCAATCCGGTAAACAGTATTAATAACATAAATGAGCTAACATAGATGGCATTTAATACTTTTGTATTTAAAAAGTCAAGAAGTTCAAATCGATGATTAATATAACTGCCCATAATAATTGTGACAATAACCAGAGAAATAAACGTTGATAATAAAGCGCCTAGAGAGCTTGTTAAATAGATCATAATAGGCTGGCATAGGATTTTAACAGCCATGCCCCAGCCAATTGCCCTAAGTGCTATGCCAGTTTTACTGAGTCCTTGTAAAATCATGGCTAGGACAGATGTTAACCCCATGAATAGCGCAATAACCGCTGAAATTTGTACCATTGGTATATATAAGCTTTCCGCAGCATAATTTCCATAAAATAAAATGTAGACCGGTTTACTCAATGAGTAAAGTGCTGCACAAGCAGGTAAGGTAATGGCACAAAATAATACGTAAGCTTGACTAATATATTTTCTTAGTACCTCATGATTGTACCGGCTTTTCGAAATTAGAGGCAAAATAGTTGATGCAATTGAAACAGACAATGAAACCACAATCATAATTAGCTTATTACTATTAAAATTGAACAAGCCAAAAATCGTTTCAATTTTGTTACTTGACAGCATAGGATTGAATTTTGACATCAGTACGTGAAAACTGAATTGATCTATCCATTGATAGGCAACTAAGAAACCACCAATGACGACGAAAGGCAAAGACTGAACAATAATATGCTTAAAATCGATGATTTCTGGTTCAGAATTTTCTTTAAGGAAATCAGCATTTAATAGCTGTTTTTTTGAAAGTGAGTTGGTACAGAAGAGTAAGTAAAGGGTTGCAACCCAAGCGCCAATTGATGCTGCAAATGTTGAATGTACAACCACAGTTACCCAACTGCCATGCTGTAGTTGTAAAATGACATATGCAGATCCTAACATATAGGCCACGCGGACGACTTGCTCAATCACGTCAGACTTGGCAATTTCTGCCATTCTTAGGTCACCCTGCAGTCGACCTCTTAAAACAGATAAAAATGGAAACACTAATACAGCTAAAGAAAGAGATCTTAGAACAGGAATCAATTTTACGTCACTGGCAGAAAGGATAGGGGCTAAGGACCATAATGCAACGCAACAAATAAATCCCGCGACCCAACTTAGTCGCGTCGCATTTTTCAAGAATTGATGCTTACTATTACCTTCAAGTCGTGCCGTAAATTTAGCAACAGCTGAAGGTAATCCAGCAGTCGATAACATTAAGAAAAATTGATATAAATTATAGCCTTTACCCATCAAAGTGTTAGCTTGGAGTGATAATGCACCTAACATCATTGTCCAAGGGATGACATACAATGCGCCTAAAACTCGCGAAGTAATATTGCCAAAAGCAAGCCATGCGGTACCATTGGTGAGTTGGTTTTGGGATAATTTTTTTAGTCTCATTTTATTATTGTAACACTGATAATTATTTCAATATATTAGTGCGTCTAAATTTGAAAAGGGATTGCATAAATATAGTTACAAAGTAGTCATTCCTTTGACAAAATGGACTGGTAAGGTGACGTGATTGTGGGACGCTGTAGTAGTAGTTTTTTGATTCATTTGTGATAATAATTTTTCTACTGATGATTTGGCGATTTCGGCAGTAGGCTGTTTAATTGAAGATAAAAAAATTTGTTGTCGTGAATAAATACGAGCACCATCAAATCCTATTATTTGTACATCTTTGGGTACATTAATTCCCTTTTGAGTAAGCAAAAAGTAAAAATCACTCGCGAATTCATCAGAATCAGAAAAAACACCGTCGTACTTAAATGTTGTATTTACAGTATTTTTATTAATGAACGTAGCAAAGTCGTCCACAAAATTGGCAATGTCACGTGTTACAAATTTAGCGACAGTAATATTGTGTTCATGACAGTAGTCAAAAAATCCTTGTTCACGAATAGCTGATATATTTCTCACAGGCGCCTTTGAAATAAATAAAAGTCGTTTAGCACCAGACTTAACTAGAGTTTCTCCCGCTAGCTGTCCTCCAGAATAGTTATCTGAAACAACCAATGGCACTTGATCGGAAACTTTTTTTTCAATGGAAACGAGCGGTATATCTGTTGCAATTAAATTAGCTGCATCAGCGTAGGACATCGTGATTAATCCTGCAACTTTTTGTGTATTAGCCATCTGTATGTATTCAATTTCATCTTCTGAGCGATTATTCGAGTTGCATAATATCATTTTATAGCCATTTTTTTGCAACTCTTGTTGCATGTAGTAGCTCAATTCCGAAAAAAACGGTGAGTTGACTGTCGGAATGATGAAAACAACGAAATTTGATTGGCTAGTTTTTAAAGAACGTGCCGTAGCATTTGGCACATAGTTTAGCTCCGCTATGGCTTCTGCTATTTTTTTCTGTGTATTAGGCTTGGTTTTTTTTCCATTAATGTAATTAGACACAGAACCTCTAGAAACACCAGCTAAGCTAGCCACATCGTTCATATTAACCAATTTCAAATACCTTCTTCAATAAATTATGTAATAAAAAAGTGCCTAATTGGCACTTTTACAATTATTATGGTGTAAACCTTCCTGATAACATTTTATCAAATAATTCTGACATTTGTTGTTGTTTCATGTTTTCTATTTGCTTCACTTCTAAATGATTGAAGTCTTCTATCATGAAGTAGGCTTCTAAATAAAGTGTCAATTGATTTTTAATAAATCGTTGGTTTGTTAGCTTCTCTGGACGATTTGTGTTGCTTATTAGAGCCATCGCAAATTCGTGTGGATCAATGGTAAAGTTTTTCTCCATGGTCGTTATCCTTTCTGATTACTCAATGCTATCTTCCAAATTTTCTCTAGCATGTTTGGCATCAATATAACGTGTCATTTCTAATTCTTTTTCGGGAGTCAAACGATAGAAGAGTATTAGTATGAATGAAATGACTAAAGCGACTAAAGGAACCCAAACATAATTTGCTTCGATACTAAATAGTGCTGCTGCAGACTGGGATTTATTTGGCGCATAGTGACCAAGTGATAAAAGCATACCTGTAATTGCGCCACCAATACCCATGCCAAACTTGGCGGTAAAACTTGAGGCAGAGGTTACAATTCCTTCAGCACGAACGCCATTTTTCCATTCCCCATAATCAACTGAATCTGCTTACAAAACGGCAATTAATGCTCCAACGAAACCATTTCCAAAGTTTCCAATAATCGTACCAATAATTACTAGTGGAACATTCAGTAATTGTGCACCAAGACCAAGGATTAATTGACCCAAGATACTCAGTGCTAGTCCTGATAGTATTGTCTTCTTTTTTCCTATTTTCATGACAATTTTAGGTGTTAAGAATACAGAAACTAATCCAACAGCATTGAAGAACAATGCTAAGGAAGCGAGCCCAGGTTTATCTAAATTGTATTTAAAGAAGTAGATGGTTACTTGTCCTTTTGTCTGCATACCCAACCAATAAATAAAGTTTAAGCCAACAACAATAACCCATGGCCAATTATTCCTAAGTGCTTTTAAAGATGTTTTAATTGGAAGTGCTTGTTGTGATTGGCGGGTTTGTACATGCTCACGTAGGTTTGCAAACACAACCAGGTAAATGATGAAGAAGACGGCCGCTGCCATGACAGCAACCCAGAAGAAACCCCGTCGTGGGTTATTTGCCCCTCCAAATAAGGTGACAAGTGGTAAAGCAATAACTGAAATAAGTGTTCCACCAAAGTTTGAAAATAGCGACCTGATTGTAGAGAGTAAAACACGTTCATTTGGATCTGTTGTCATACTTGGCAAAATTGAGGTCAGTGGAATATTGACAGCTGAATATAAAACGTCAATACCAATATAGGTGACATAGGCCCAGACAATTTTCCAATTCATTGGTAAGTCTGGTGTTGTAAAACATAAAATAGTGAAGATCGTAAATGGAGCATTAAACCAAAGAAAGTAGGGTCGGCTGCGACCCCATTTTGTGTGCGTATGGTCGATCATAATACCCCAAAATGGTCCATCAAGTGCATCAATTACACGTGCAACTAACATCAATGTGCCGACGGCACCGGCTGTGATGCCAAAGACGTCAGTATAGAAATACATTAAATATGTGCCGATTAAGCTAAATGTAAAACTACAAGCAAAATCACTAGCACCATAACTTAAGCGTTCATTCCAAGGCAATTTTCCATTGCTTTTTTCTACCGTAACTGTTCCATTACTAGACATGTCATACACCTTCCTTTTTTTATAGATGCAGTGTGGTTGAGGGAGAAGTATACAGGTACACTTTGACCTCATATGGTTTTAATACTTGATTGTCATTTGTTGGATAATTTTGAATAATTAACTTGCTTTCAGAGGGTACATCATATTGGCGTGTGACCGAATGAGAGGTGAAGTTCGCAATGACGAACAAGGTTTCGTTTTTGTTTTTTCGTGTATAGGCGAAGACTTCCTTATCTTCTTCGTTTCCTTTGAATAAATTGAAATCACCATCGGTAATCACTGGTAAAGTATGGCGTAGTTTGATCAACTTTTGATAAAAATAAAACAGTGAATTGGGATTTGATAATTCATCTTCTGCGTTAATTGATTGATAATTGGGGTTCACAGATAGCCATGGTTTGACGTGACTAAAGCCTGCGTAAATATCGCTATTCCATTGCATCGGGGTCCTTGAATTATCACGTGACCGTGCACGAAGATATGTCATCATATCTTGAGGTGTAATTAATTTTTCCTTTTCAACTAGCTCTTCATATGCATTAATGGATTCCAAATCTTTATATTGTGACAATTCCTGAAAACCAGCATTTGTCATCCCTAGTTCCTCACCTTGATATATATAAGGTGTACCTTGCATGAAATGTAAAAGGGCAGCCAACATTTTTCCAGAAATTTCGCGATATTCTTCTGAGTCGTTGCCAAATCGTGATATAGCCCGGGGTTGATCATGGTTATTCCAATACAAACTATTCCATGCCTTACCATACAGCGACTTCTGCCACTTGGTCAAATTATCACGTAATTTTTTCAATGACACGTGGTTATCGGACCACTTTCCGAGTGCTGGGTTGTCGTTTCCATCCAAGCTAACATGTTCAAACTGAAAAACCATGTTTAGTTCTGTTCCATCTAAATTTGCATATTTCTCCGCTTCTTTTGTGTCGACTCCGATAGTTTCACCAACTGTAATCCAGTCATGCTTTTTCAAGACATGTTTGTTCATTTCAGTTAGATAGTCATGGATATGTGGCCCATTGGCGACAATTTCAGCAGCATCACCATATAATTCTGAACCGTGTATCCGACCATCAGGTAATCCTGTTGGTTTTGAAATAAGGGAAATGACGTCCATACGAAAACCATCAATTCCCTTTGTAGCCCACCAATTCATCATGTCGAATATTGAATGCCTGAGCTCTGGATTATCCCAATTCAAATCGGGCTGTTCTTTGGCGAATAAATGCAGATAGTACTGTCCAGAACTTTTGTCAAGTGTCCATGCAGGGCCAGAAAAGAAGGAGCCCCAGTTGTTTGGTTCATGATCATTAACTGGGTCACGCCAAATATAATAATCTCGATACTTATTATCCGTACTTGTGCTGCTGATGCTCTTTTGGAACCACTCATGTTCAAAAGAACTATGGTTAACCACAAGATCCATCATTATTTTTAATCCACGTTCGTGGGCTTTGCCTAGTAGTTCTTCAAAATCATGCATGTCGCCGAAAGTAGGGTTGATGCTTTTATAATCCGAAATATCGTAACCACCATCAATATTGGAGGTTTTATAGACGGGATTCAACCATATAACGTCAACGCCTAGTTTTTCGATATAGTCAAGACGATTTATTATGCCTCTCAAATCACCTATACCATCGCCATCGCTATCTTGAAAACTTTTTGGGTAGACTTGGTATACAACAGCATTTTGCCACCACATTTTCTTATTCATAAGATCTCCTTCTTCATAAATGGAACGTTCCATTTATTTAACACATAGTATAAACCGAATATAATATAAATGCAAGCGCTTACATTTCGAAAAGACTTTTTCATATTACAGTGATGAAAATAGCAAAATTTAATTGAAAAATTAGGGATAATAATGTACAATTCAGAAAGCATGCATTCGGTTGTTTTCTTGATAGTGATACAAAACAATTGATTGATGTATATATGAACTGAAATAATGCATAACTAAATATAATTTTTTAAGTCTATGAAAACCAATGGTTATAAGTTGAAGGGAGGTATCGTTGATTGCGTTTCAAAAAGATACTAACATTGTTTTTTTTGGCAGTAAGCCTGTTTACAGTCACCTCATTGTATTCGAGTCCAGTTAAAGCAGACACAGCGAATAATTACAATATTACAATTGATGGTAACTTTGAGGATTGGGCAGACAAACCTAAGACAGATATCTTCTTTGACTATAACAATGGCAATGTTACCAAACAGGGTTCTTTTTTATCTGACGATAAGTACTTATATATTTATATTGATATGGATCCTTATAACAAAGGAAACAATTATAGGTTTCAAGGAAGTGGTTGGAATGTCCAAGTTGGTAACAATATTACTAGTTTAACCTTTTCAGTTGATGGTGGAATATGGTCTCTTCAACCTGGTTCCAAAGCTGCTATCTCTTCTGTTTGGTCTTGGAGCAATAATGATCCTGATAAATTATTTATCAACCAACAAATTCCAGGTGTGACTGGTTATGTTACCACTGAAAAATCGAGTAATGGATGGGCATATCGCGATCGTGCAGAGATTAAGATCCCATTAAGAGGCTTTTTAAAAAATCCAGATATGGTGCAAAGCCTCATAATCTATGATACCGATAACATGGGACAACAAAAAGTAACGGTAACTGGTGCTAGTACGGGCGGAAATCTGATCGTTTTAAGCGGTTTTATTATGGTGATTCTGTTAGTTTTATTTGGCAAGTTTTTAAAAAATAGAAAGAGAGGCTAATTTTCTTGAGTATCTTTTTATTAATTAGTGGTGTTATTTGGCTATATGCTTTATCTGTTTTTAAAAGAGCCAAGCTCCCAGCTTTTTATTTTATTGTGGGTAGTGTGGGGCTATTTTTTATTTTATTTTTCTTTAGTAAACCTTATTTTATTTGGATAATGGCGCGAGCGGTTACCATTGGGGTTTCTTTAGTCGCGCATCCCTTAAATTTAGCCACTGTATATTCGGATTACGGTTTAATTGCTATTAATAATGGGTTTAACGCCATTACAATGTCAATTGATTATGAGTGCTCAGGAGTCATAGAAACAGCAGCATTTTGGGCTTTATTAGCATTTTATCCTATGTATCAAGCTAAAGAAAAAGTTGTGCTAGCCTTACTGGGCTTTTTGTGGATGTACGTTGCAAATGTTATTAGATTGATTTTGATTGTACTAATAGTTCATACTTTTGGTGTGGATCATTTCTTTTTAGCTCACTCAATTATCGGTCGAATTGTATTTTATATTTTTGCCGTGTTCTTTTACTACAAAGTATTTACATACGGTTATTTAGCAAAAAATAAAAAGAAGGTGTAAATGAATTACCTATTTTTTTCAACGTTAAGTCAAATGGGATTCTGGATAACTTGGCTACTGATTCCTATTTTAGTAGAAACAGTTCCTGCAATTTCATCTTTTGTTAAAATATTTTTTTATACGATTGGTAAGCCAAAATCTGAAAAAGATCCAAGTTTCTGGCCTTTTATTTCAATTATTATTCCAGTATATAACTCTGAAGATACGCTGTATGAATGCATTCAATCAGTTTACCAATCGACCTATCCTATAGATAAAATTCAAGTGATAGTGGTTGATAATAAAAGTCAAGACAAAAGTTTTAAAGCTTTTCAATCTGCACAAAACAGTTTTCCAAAATTAAATATGCAGTGGATGAAAACAGAGCAAGGAAAGGCTCGTGCGCTAAACTCTGCAATTTATAGTAGTTCTGGTGCGTATATTATTAACATTGACAGCGACGGAATTTTAGAGCGCAATGCTTTAAAAAATTTAATCAAAAAGTTTGAGAGTGATACAACAATATCTGCTATGACAGGTAGTATACTGACACAAAAATCTTTGATTAAAAGTACTAAAAATGTTGGATTGAAGTGGTTGCAGCGCTTAGAGTATTTTGAGTACGCGCAAGCTTTTATGTCGGGCAGGAGTATTGAATCACAAAACAATCACTTATATACAATGTCAGGTGCATTTTCAGGATTTCGAAAAGATGCATTAATGAAAACCTTTATGTATGATGTATCAACTGTCGGCGAAGACATTGATATTACCTTTCAGGTTAGAGACAAAGCGAAAGGAAAGGTTATTCTTTGTGCAGATGCTTTCTTTTTCGTTGACCCAATTGAAAGCTGGAATAAATTATATACGCAACGACAACGTTGGCAGCGTGGCCAAATTGAAGTATCGCAAAAGTATTCTGGAAATCGTTTGGGATTAAAATCATTTTTCTCAAATTTTTTGGTGAGAAGACTAATCATTGATCACACATTTATGTTTCTAAAAACAATATGGCTCTTCGCAAGTATTGCGCTATTGTTTTTAAACTATTCACCGTTATTGCTACTACTATCATATGTTGCCATTTATCTTCTATATGTTTTTATGAGTACAATGGTTTTTGTTAATGTAAACATGATGCTAAAAAAATTTAGTGATGAGCGAACATTTTATTTTTCGCTATTCGATTGTGTATTTTGGATGCCTATATATAATTTTATTTTGTCTTGGGTACGCTTAATTGGCGTAATTAATACAGAATATCTTTCTGCTAAGTGGGCTACGAAAAATTATCATGAAGAATTCAAAACAGTAGGAACAATTGTTAAGCAGGACTTTATTAAAATTAAAGGAGGTAGAAAAAAATGAATTTAGTAGGTACCTATCATTTGAAATATTACATCCATGCTAGCCATGCAATTAGATGGGAAAATGGCGAAGGTGACGAACACGCACATTCTTGGGAAATAGCGGTAGAGTTCCGTTCAACCAACGAAAACATGATTGTATTTGATAAAATTGAGAGCTCTCTAGATGATCTTTTTAAAGCATATTCTGAAAAATTTTTGAACACGGTTGAACCTTTTACCACAATAGATCCTACTTTAGAAAATATAACAAAGTTCTTTTTTACGTTAGTTGAGAAGCAAATTTTACCTATGCACGCACAATTAAACAAAATTGAGCTCGGTGAATCGCCAATGAGATTTTATTATGTGACCCGAGATGACATGAGTGGTGAATAGGATATGAAAAAGAAGATATTTTCTTTGGGAAATGCTACTATTCTGATTTTATTTTATTTACTTTTTGGTGTTACCTATCTTTCGGCGATTCTATCAGATAATTTTACTATCGGCGATAACTTAAAAAGAGGCACAACAACTACGTTGGGATTGCTTGTCTTTATTAGCATAATACTATTGTTCATAAGCCTAATTTATTTTTTACCTAAAATCAAAAAGGCTGTTGTATTTGTTTTTAAACAACATAAAAATATTACATCAATTGCGTTATTTGTATTGTTAGTTTTATTACAATTTTTGTTTGTAACAGTATTTCATCCTAAAATTGGCTGGGATCCTTCGGCATTAATTAATACACTAGATCATGTAGATGATGTAAATAATCGAGCATATTTTAGTTTGAATTCAAATAACTTGCCCATTCTGTTGTTTATGTCGTTTCTTTCAAATGTTTTTCAGTTGAAAACATGGTTGTTTTTTGATTATCTGACCATAGTCATGGTTGATCTATCGATTATTTTTTCGGTTGCCACCTCTTATATGATCGACAGACGTTACTTTGCAGTTTCTTTATATATTCATATATTAGTATTTGGTTTCTTTCCTTGGATAGTTATACCCTATACCGATACATGGGTCCTACCATTTGTATCAGCATTTTTATTTTTCTATTTCAGCGCAAAGAAAGTATCTAAACTATGGCAAAAAAATATATTAATGACACTCTTTGCTTTACTTGTGTGTGGAACGTATTTCATTAAACCATCCGCAATTATTCCCGCTATCGCAATCGGTTTAATTGAGGCACTTAGCTTGTTTAAAGAAAAACGTGTGTTATTACCCGAAGTACTCAAAAAAACCAGTACAGTTTTGATAGTTATGTTTTCTTTTATTTGTTTATACACGATAACTCAAAATAAAATTGAGCATCAAACATTAATTCATGTCAATCGAGAGCGTGTTATCCCAGCGGTGCACTTTATGAACATGGGTATTTCTGGTGATGGTGGATATAATGCGCAGGATACTTTAAAAATGGGTGAGTTAGCAACTAAGTCCGAAAAAATTGAGTATTCGAAACAAATGTATGTCAAACGATTAAAAAAGTTAGGTGTCATTGGCTATTTTCATTTTATAATTCAAAAGCAAATAAACAATACGGCCGATGGCTCGTTTGCATGGGGAAAGGAGGGGCATTTTATTCAGGGAGACCAAATTCCAAAATCCCATGGATTAAAAGGGGTGCTGGAAAATCATCTGTATATATATGGGAAAAATGTGGCCAACTTTCGGTTTATTGCCCAATTCATTTGGTTGATTATCTTAAGCTGTATATTTTTTGGTTGGCATAATAAATCACAGACAACACAAACAATCAGATTAGGTATCACGGGAGCCTTTCTGTTTCTTCTTTTGTTTGAAGGAGGTAGAAGTAGGTATATTATCCAATTTTTACCACTATTTTTATTGGGCGCCAGTCTCTTGGTTAATGATTCGAAACAAATTATTAAAAAAATTATTGATGCTACGTTATTAAAACGAACAAACTACGAATCATAATAATTACAATTTTGATAGTATGATGTCACTGGTAACAGTGGCTTTTTAATTATGAAAGCGTGAAAATTAAGGTTATAATTATTTTGTTGGAAAACACAGTACGCAGTAAAGTTAACAGATTAATAAGTTTGTTAATTGTCAAATCATATTTTGAAACTTTACGTCAATATATGAGTCATCGAACGAAAAATGGAGAACATAAACGTATGACCAAACAAAAGATAGTATTAATAACTGGTGCTAGTAGTGGTATTGGGTATCAAGCAGCAGAAAAACTAAGCGCGTATGGCTTCAAAGTTTATGGTGCAGCACGCCGAATTGAAAAAATGAGTCCACTATCTTCATTAGGAATTATTCCTCTTAAGATGGATTTAACTGATGAACATTCAATTAAATCAGCTGTAGCACACGTTATTAGTCAAGAGGGTCAGATTGATATTTTAATTAATAATGCTGGCTATGGTTCATATGGTGCTATTGAAAATGTCCCCATAGAAGAAGCTAAAAAGCAATTTGAAACTAATTTGTTTGGCCTTGCCACTCTTGTTCAACTGGTTTTACCACATATGCGTCATCAAAAATATGGTCGTATTGTTAACATTTCATCTATGGCAGGACGTATGACAACATATATGGGCGCTTGGTATCATGCCACTAAGTATGCTCTCGAAGGATTTAGCGATGCGCTACGCATGGAAGTCAAACCATTTGGCATTGATGTTATTCTTATTGAACCAGGTGGAATTAAAACTGACTGGGGTACTATTGCTGCAGAGAATCTTCGAAAAACTTCGGTTGATACACCTTATGCTGAACATGCTTTAGCAGCGTCCAAAAGAATGCATCAACTTTATACATCTAGCAGGCTAACAGATCCAGATATAGTTGCTTCAACAATAGTAAGGTCAGTGACTACTAAACGACCAAAGCCTAGATACTTAGTGGGTTATGGCGCAAAGATATTGATTAGTTTGCATGCCATTTTACCTACACGAATGTTTGATAAATTAATTCAAAAGGTTGTTTAAATTTTAGTCAACTACAAGGAGGTAGTTATGGATTCATTTCCTTTGGAAAGACCTTACATCACTATTACTAATGTCATCTGGAGCTTTGATTATGACACGCAACAGGTCAAAGTACTATTAATCAAGCGTGCCGATGAGCCATTTAAAAATTTTTGGGCGTTACCAGAAATATTGTTGCGAGAAGACGAAAGTGCACACGAAGCATCCTTACGGCTAATAAAAGAGAAAATAGGATTATCGCTTTCTGATGTTCATGCAGAGCAACTAGCAACGTTTACAGCACCAGATAGAAATCCTGATTTTCGGGCGCTGTCGCTGAGTTACATGATATTTTTGCCAAAATACGTGAATCTTGTTCCTGGATCTGGTGCAATCGAAGCAGAATGGTTTACGCTAGAAAAGATTAAAAACAATTATTTTGGCCTAAAAAAGGGTGATTTGTTTTTTAAAACGTTAGCTGAAAATGAGTACGTAACAGAATTAGATTCTCAAAAGCGATTGGCCTTTGATCATAATTGGATTTTAACTGTGGCTTGCCACCGGATAGTCAACAAACTGAACTACCAGCCGACTATTTTATTAACATTAGGAGCTTCCTTTACGCTGAAAACAGCTCGGCACGTCTATGGTATTTTTGGACAAGATGAGCCTGATAATTCTAATTTTTTACAAAACAACAAAAAAATATTTGAATTAGTTGGAGAAGTTGATAAAAAAGGGCCGGGGAGGCCAGCAAAAAAGTTTCGCTTGCTAATTTCATTTTAAAGATGTAGAATCTCTTTATAAATAATAAAAGTAAAAAATACTTTTATAAGGAAGAGGTTCTTTTTATGGATAAAAAGAGACACTTATTGTTCATTATTGGCACGGCATGGATGATTGACGCATTGGATGTTGCTTTGCTATCGTTTATCATGCCATTGATTAAAAATGAGTGGGACGTCGGTAGTACAGAATTAGGATTGGCCGCCGCTGTCACATCGATTGGCATGATTGTTGGGTCAATTGTTTGCGGTAAATTAGCTGATAAATATGGTCGTAAAAATATTATCATCGGAACGCTACTCATTTTTTCATTGGGTAATCTGGCGTTAATATTTGCGCCAAACATCTTGTGGTTTATGGTGATTCGTTTTATAACAGGCATTGGACTAGGTGGGGAGTTACCAGTAGCAGCAACGATTATTGCTGACAACTACACTGGTACAAAGCGATCACAAATGCTGTTATTAGCGGATAGTTTTTGGGCCTATGGTTGGATTTTAGCATCTTTGATTTCTTTTCTAATTATTCCTCGTTTTGGCTGGCGCGCTGCCGTTGCCCTTGCGGCTTTGTTTGCTTTTTATGCCCTAGCATTGCGTAAGCACTTACCAAATGAACCGATCAATAAGAAAAGTCACGAAGGCACTTTTAAAGAGCTTCTTTCCAGCAAACATCGATCAAGGTTAATTGTTTTAAGTATAATGTGGTTTATTGTGATGTTGACCTATTATGGGATCTTTTTGTGGCTACCTACTGTCCTAACCATGCGTGGTTTTTCAATCGTTAATTCATTAGGATATACGCTTATCATGAGTATAGCTCAGTTGCCTGGGTATTATTTAGCTGCCTACTTAATGAATAAGATGAGTCGGAAAAAGATTTTGGCAATTTATCTGTTGGGCACGTTGATTTCGAGTTTCGTTTTTGGCTTTGGTACTAATATAGCTTTAATACTAGTGGCCGGTGCCTTTATGTCTTTCTTTGACTTAGGTGCATGGGGGACATTAATCTCCTTGACTCCCGCACAATTTCCTGAGAAAATACGAGGTACAGCCATGGGTACCGCACAAGCAGTTGGGCGTGTAGGTGCCACGGTTGGACCATTCCTTGTCGGTTGGTTATTTGATTTCAAATTAGGCATTAGTGTCATATTTAGTGTCTTTGCAGTATTGCTGATTATTGCGATAGTGGTGTTATTGATAGGTGTAAAAGACAATCTAGAGGACGAGTATTGATTTTTACCATAGTATTACTTAGTTGTGTTGTACAAATTTATATGTTTTATACAAAAAAACAATGAAATTTATATACACAAATTGTAAGCGTTGACATATAATATAATAAAGATAATTTATGTCTTCCAAAATTTAAACTGATAGTCAGAAGGAGAAAAAATGAAAGCAGCTGTATGGCATGGCGTTAAAGATGTTCGTGTGGAGGATGTTGAACTCAAACCAACAAAATCTAATGAGGTAGTAGTGCGTGTTGCTTATGCTGGGATTTGTGGCAGCGACTTACACGAGTACCTTGAGGGTCCTGTATTTATTCCCGTTGATCAACCAGATGAATTGACTGGCGGTCAAGCACCATTAACGATGGGACATGAGTTTTCTGGCGTTATCGAAAAGGTAGGTCCTGATGTGGCTAATTTTAAAGTTGGGGATCACGTTTCAATTAATCCAACTGTCACAAAGGGAATTTCTTCTGATGATTTGGATGTTTACGATGGCTATAGCTTTATTGGTTTAAGCACGGATGGTGGCTTTACATCATACGTGAATGTACCAGAAGATAACTTATATCATTTACCTGAAGAATTCTCATTGAAATTAGCAGCTACTATTGAGCCAACTGCAGTTGCGGTCCAAGCTATCAAAGAGGCTGATCTTCGATTTGGCGAAAAAGTTGTGATTTTTGGTGCTGGACCAATAGGTGTATTAGTTGCTGCTGCTGCGAAGGCGGCAGGGGCTACTAAAATCGTGGCTGTAGATTTGTCAGAAGTTCGCTTGAGAAAAGCGCTTGAAATGGGCGCAACAGATATGATTAATCCAAGTCAAGTGCCAGACACTATTGCAGCTATTAAAAACATTATTCCTGGTGGAGCGGATGCATCATTTGAAGTTGCCGGGGTACAACCAACCTTTGAACAAGCAATAGATGCAACACGTCCGCGCGGAAGTGTCGTTATTGTTTCAATTTTTGCAAAGCCAATCAGCTTTAACCCAATGCAATTGATGAATGCAGGTGTTAAACTGACCACAACAATTGCTTATTCAAAAGAAACTTTCCAACAAACTGTTGCTCTTGTTAGCAGTGGGCAAATAAATGTAGAACCAGTTATTACGGATACAATTTCATTGGACAGTATTGTTTATGATGGTTTTGAGTCATTAACAAGCGATAAATCGCAGGCCAAGATTTTAATTGATTTAAGTAAAGATTAACTACTTTAAAATATCGAAGCATACAAGTTGCTACTATTCTTACTTTTGTTTAGGATAGCGGTAGCTTTTTATTATGATTTACACATTTAGCTAATTAATATATAATGAAAAGAGTTTAACTTGTTTTTTAGAATTTATAACAGTTATGGGGAAGAGTAATGGACGATGTTAAAAACTTATCCAGCGTATATTGGGTTAATATGCTGAGCAACAAATTTGTTTTTATTTTTAATTTGGTTATTCCGACTATTTATTTTCTATATATAAATATCAATTCTTTCACGCGTGACAGCGTGACGTTTAACCACGAAACTTTCAAGGTCATTGGTTATTTTTGGGCTTACATCATTTTAGTCACAATTTTAAATAATGTGATTGTTGGGATGATATCTCAAAGGGAAAGCGGATTTTACAAACAAACTTTCTTCATTGTCGGATCTAAATACAAAATACTGGGTGCTAATTTTCTTGTCCAGTTATTAGTGTTGAATATTGAATTACTGATCTTTAATTTTGTGGTCATGTTTACTGCTCATTATTGGAGCATAAAGCTATTATTAGCTGGCATAATGGCTTCTATCGTTGTTTCATTACCGATTGCTTTTGCTGGTAGCATATTATTTATGCTTAAAATTAAAATAGAGTCAATAAATATCCTGGTGAGTATGTTATTATTTGGTCTATTTATTGGGATGCATGTTCCAAACAATAGGGAAAACTTAATTACTACCTTTACTTCGCTAATTAATCCGCTTTCATATATTACTGAAGTGAGCTATCAAGTGCTATTATTTTTATTTAATGCTAAATTGTATTATTCGGAGATTGTCGTTTGTCTATTAGTCACACTTATTTATGTTTTAATTGGTTGGTACTCTATTTCAAAATTATCAGTAAACGCAGTGGCCGATCGAGTCTAAGCGGGGAGAGTAAGTTATGCAAATAAAAAAATATTCACTCCATTTTGGGAAAAGGATTCTTGCAAAAAATCTTGATGTTATATTAGCCGAAGATAAAATAAATATTATCTCCGGTGGTAACGGTGTTGGAAAAACTACTTTTTTAGATTTTCTTGCTGGTGTCGGGCCCAAGACAGCGACTGGAGAAAAAATTGGTGTTCCTGCCCAACGCGATATTGCTTACCAACTTCAGAACATACATTTTTTTCCAACACTAACCGTCAAACAAACTATTGAAATGTATCGTCGATTCGGTAATTCGTTGTTAGAAGATAATGAAAGCTTTAAAGAAATTAAGCAGACAGTTTTAGACAGTATCTGGCATTTAAAAGTTGGCCAACTTTCTGGCGGAGAAAGAAAAATTGTGTTGACTTATGGACAGTGTCTACTCAATAAAAAATTGTATATTTTTGATGAACCGACAAGCGGGGTAGATACTACAAACGCTAAAATTATATTAAAGCTTATTGCAGCTTTAGTTGTAAATAATGAAAAAACAGTGGTTATGACATCGCACAATTTGGACCAATTAGACGGCCTCCCATTTTCTAAAATAGATTTTTAACACAGTTGGATGCTATTAATATGGTAATATAAAGTTAGATTATGTAATTCATAACAAATGGGAGAAATACATGACTATCTTTGAGGACATTAAAGCAGATAAGGATAATTTAACTTACACAGAAAAAGGCTTAAATCCTGTATTTTACACACCTAAGAGCGCGAAAATTCTGATTATTGGTCAGGCTCCTGGTAAAAAAGTGCAAGAAACAGAAATCATGTGGAATGATGCTTCTGGAGATAGACTACGCGAATGGTTGGATGTTGATAGAAAACAATTTTACGATTCTGGTAATTTTGGATTTATTTCGATGGACTTTTATTACCCGGGGAAAGCAAAATCAGGTGACAAGCCACCGCGTGGTAGTATAGCAAAAAAGTGGCATCCAAAGCTTATTGCTTCAATGCCTAATTTGCAGTTAATTGTTTTAATCGGGTCATATGCTCAAAAATACTATCTACACTTGGCTCGCACAGAGAAAATAACTGATGTTGTTAAAAATTATAAATCTTATTTGCCAAAATATTTTCCTATCATTCACCCATCGCCAAGGAATAATAATTGGCTTAATCGTAATCCTTGGTTTGAAAAAGAGGTAGTACCTCGCTTGCAAGCCAAAGTTAGTGACACAATTAAAGAAAAGTGAAATTGTGCGACTATCTGACTGAAGTATAAAAAGATATTTATTTAAAATAAAAGGAAACAAATAATATGATAGAACAAAAAAATCATACAAAGCAGATCACTATTTTAGCAACCATCATTGCTTTCAATATTGCATTATCTTACATTGTTAAGATACCTGTCCCAGCGACAAATGGATTTGTTAACTTGGTTGAAGCTGGGATATTTTTAGCTGCCCTGCTTGGTGGTGCACGTAGTGGATTGATCGTCGGTGGCTTAAGCGGTCTGCTGTTAGATTTGCTTGCTGGTTATCCACAGTGGATGATTTTTTCTTTAATTATTCATGGGATAGAAGGATTAATCGTGGGCTATTTTGGCTATAAGAAACATATTACCAGCCAAGTCATTGGCTTAATTATTGGATCATTTATTATGGTGGTTGGGTACATGTTAGCTGGTGCTATGTTGTATAATTGGACAGCGGGATTGGCGTCAATTATCGGGAATATCGCACAAGCAGTGATGGGATTAATCGTTGCATTAGTTCTTGTTCCAGTATTTAAAAAGCTACCACAGGTTGATTTGAAAATTTAAGCTTTTTTGGTTAGCTATTGCTTTTTCCGGTTGATTGAAGACCTTGTATAAGAAGAACAACAAAATTTACATTTATATGATATAATTACAAACGAACTGGAAAACTGGAGCTAGGGTTCCGCAATATGGTCAGTGACCGAGGGCTCCATCTTTTGAAATATTCAAAAGGCACCTATTGATATAAAAAATCCGAGGGGAAAGGTTTAGCGTTTTTACTGTACGCTGATTCTTTCCTCTTTTTTGTTGTTTTTGATTTCGACAGAGTAATAGCTGAAAAATAACGTAAAATTCAAAACTCAATATTTTTGTTATATTGAAAAGTGCAATAAAAAAACATTAAGAGAATACGAAGAGGTAAAAGATGATGAGAAAAATTGCTTTTTTTGATTTAGATGGGACGCTTTGTTCAGGTGGCGATTTACATGTCTCTTTGGAGATCAAACAAGCGTTTCAAAGCATGCGTGAGAATGAAATTGAACCTGTTATAGCAACGGGCAGAAGTTTTTACGAGGTACAGCATTTACTGACGTTTTTAGAAGTAGAAAATTACATTCTGTCTAATGGTTGCTATGTCAAATTCAAAGGAAAGCTAATTCAAAATGCGACTATGTCGATTGTTGAAATTCAGCATATATTAGCAATAGCCAATGAGTACAATATTGGTACAGGTTTTTTTAACCAGAACGGTTTTGCTCTAACAATGGATAATCCGATCGTGCAACAACATATGAGAAGTATGGGCAGTATGGATATCGAGTTCAATGAGAAGTTTTTTGTAGAACAACCTGTTAACTTTATGAATTTATATTTAAACGCCAAAACCGAGAGGGTCATTAGAGAGAAAATTATTGCAGTTTCAGATATTGAACGCTATGCGCCGTTGGCCATCGATATCCTACCTAAAGAAGTTTCTAAGGGGCAAGCAATTAATTTGTTGCTAGAAAAGGTTAGTGACAGTAGGGTGACAACTTATGCATTTGGTAATCAAAACAATGATATTTCCATGTTCAAAACGGTGAATTATGGGATGTCTATGAAAGAGTCTACAGCGGAATTAAAGAAGTTATCTAGCTATGTTGCAAAAACAGATAATGGCGTTTTGGAAGGCTTAAAACATTTTAAGTTAATATAAAAAACTTTCGAATAATCATTCAAAAGTTTTACGGTTAAAAAAATAAATGAGGCCGAACAGTGATAAAGTTAAACTACCTAAAACACTGTAGGTCCAACTACCCCAAGTGCTTACAAAAAATCCAAAAATAAATGAACCTACCGGTTGAATGCCATCAAAAAATAGAAATGTAAGTCCAAAAATTCTTCCCAAAAATGAGATGTCCGTTTCTTCTTGAATAAAAGTAATCATACTGCCAAAGAAACGTGATTGTATCAAACCATATACTAGTGCAATGATAATCCAACTATATATCGAAAATTTTAGGCTACCTAGAATAAGAATAATACCATAACAGATTTGTTCAGCAAAAATACGATTTGAAGAAATTTTTTGTTTTTGTACTGTTAACCACAGACCGCCTACCAGACCACCGACAGCTGCACAGATCAAAAACAAACTATAACTAGAAGTGATTTTGGAAAAGTAGTGGCTACTTATATAAGGTGTGGTGAGTAGGAAGCCAGCGCACACAAAGTTAAAAATACCCATGGAAGACATATATAGAAGTAATTTTTTGTGTTCGAGCACATATTTGAACCCGCTAATGGTACTTATTAAAAAAGATTCAGATTGATGGTTCTTAACTGATGGTGTTGGCTGGTAAGTTATTAATAAATTAAAAAATAGTGCTATAAAATATGAAGCAGCATTAATTAAAATAAATTCACTAAAATCAATGCCATTTATTGCCAATAAAACGCCACCAATAACTGGGGCGATAATATTTGCAAGACCAAAGAAGGTATTTGAAAGTGCGTTGAATTTTTGCAAATAATTCCCGTTGATTACTTCAGGTACAATTGATTTAGCGGCTGGATAGTTCAGGGCCAGCATTAAATTTAGTATAAAAGTAATCAAAATTAAAAGCCATATTTGGGGAGTGTTATTATTAATTAGAAAACTACTGACGACACAAACCAAAGTAGCAATAATATCAGTCCATATTAAAACATATTTTCGATTGTGTTGATCTACTAGTAAACCGACTAATAAATCGCCGATCAAGAACGCAAAGCCACCAATTCCCTCGATGATACCCAGTAGTTGCGTAGTGCCAGTAGATTTTACTATTAGCCAGTTTAGCCCTAAAACATATATAGCTGAGCCGATTTGTGAAAAAAATGGGCTTAACATTAATGAAACGTAGGTTCTTTTCAAATGATTTGTCATAATAAAATCCATTTTAAACAAATACTTTCAGTAAAACAATATAAATTAGATATGTTCTCTTTATGCAAATAAAAAAGACCATCTTTCCTCAGAAATTAATGATCAATGGTAAGATAATTTTTATTGTGTTTCTAATTTAAAGCATCAACTATAGCTTCATTAAATGATGGAATGTCTTTTGGTTCTCGGCTAGTGATGAGATTACCATCAATAACCACTGGCTTATTCTCTATACGGGCACCGGCGTAATAAAGATCTGGTTGTACTGTTCGATATGCTGTCATGGTTCGACCCAATACTAAGCCAGTAGGAATCATCAATTGTGGACCGTGGCAAATACTAAATAATGACTTATTGGTTGCCAAGAAATGTTTTGTAAAATTAACAAAGCGTTCATCGGCTCGCAACTGATCTGGAGAAAAGCCCCCGGGAATGAACAATGCGTCAAAATCAGATGGCGCTACATTGCCGATTGATTTATCAATGTCAATTTTGGTGCCATGTTTTCCTGTAACAGCTTCAGTACTAAAACTGATTGTTGTAACTGAGGCACCACTTTCTTTTAGTGCTTTGACGGGGTCAGTGAATTCAATATCTTCGACTAAGTCGGTTACGAGAACAGCAACTTTTTTACTCATGACTAATTCCTCCTTCTATAATTAATTCAATTGTAACGATAATTGATATAGAATGAAAACGATATGTCTTGTAAATAATGAATAAATCATTATCTTTGTAAACGTTTTCTGTTGGTGGTATATTAACATCAACGAATTGAATGTGTCACTTTGTTGAGAAAAATTTCTTTTTTTTATATAGAATATTCAAATCGACTGCTAGCACAACAATTGCGTGTTGTGCTTTTTAATTTAAAAAATTTAAATTTTAAAGATATAGTAGTGAGCATTCGGCACGCACTCAAAAGGAGATGGAACAATGGCATTATTATCTGAAGAAATGAAAAAAATGATTGACCAACAGCTACCATTTTTAGCGACTACCGGAGGAGATGGATCGCCACAAGTCGGTCCTAAAGGATCAACTCGTGTGTATGATGATGAACATCTGATTTACTATGAACATACATTCAAACAAGCTTATGCAAATTTACAACAAAATGGTTATGCGGCAGTTGCAGTTGTGGATTCTAATGTAGAGAAAGGGTTCCGCTTTGAAGGAACGGCCGTTATTCATGAAGATGATGACTTTGCTAATGACATTTTAGCCAAAACAAGCATATTCGATCGTTTTCCAAGAGCGGCCGTCGTCTTGATAAGGATTGATCGCATCTATAAATTGGATAATACTCTGGAAGCTGGAGATCGCATTGCCTAATAGTCAAGAGAATATGGAAAAGGAAAATATCATGACAAAGCCTATTAACCATCAAGTGATCAAAACAGAAGCCTCAGGAATTCGTCTTGTCTTGGACTTAGTAAAGAAACCTGCTGACCAAATGATTGAATTAACGGTTGGCGAAATCGATTTACCTACGCCCGCAGCAACTAAAGAAGCAGGTAAGCAAGCAATTAGTAATAACGTGACAAAGTATACCGAGAATATGGGATTCCTGTCGCTTAGAAGAGTGATATCTGATTACATTAAAAAGTTTTATGAAGTAAGTTATTCCCCAGAAAGCGAGATACTTGTGACTGTTGGTGCCAGTCAAGGTATTGACCTCACGGTTCGTGCGCTCATTAACGCCGGTGACGAAGTCCTTCTAATTGGGCCTGCCTATCCAGCTTATATACAAGCAGTAGTTCTAGCTGGGGCAATTCCTGTCGTGGTTGATACTCGTTCTACTCATTTTAGATTATCTCCAGAGCAACTTGAGTCAGCAATTTCAAGCAAAACAAAATTAGTTATTTTGAACTACCCAAACAATCCAACAGGTATTGTGTTGTCGAAAGAAGAATTGAGTTCACTAGCGTCAGTTATTCAACAAAACGATTTATATGTGCTGACAGATGATGTTTATCAAAGACTAACATATGATCAAGATTGTGCGCCATCAATTGCCAGCGCATCATTAATGAAAGAGAGAACAATAATAGTCAACGGTTTGTCGAAATCGCACAGCATGACAGGCTGGCGTATCGGCTATTTAGCTGGTCCTAAAGTACTAATTCAAGAAATCTATAAAATACAGCAAGCTAATGTTGGTTGTGCATCAAGCATCTCACAAATGGCTGCCCTAACAGCTTTAACCACCGATATTGAAGCACCAAAAACATATATTAGGGTGTTTAGAAAGCGTAGAGACTATGTTTTGCAGCGCTTAGATGAAATGTCCTTAAACTATACTAAACCTGATGGTGCTTTTTATGTGTTTATCGATGTAAAAGCATTTGGCATGTCGTCTTGGGATTTTGTTGCATTCACTATCAACGAATCTGATCTTGTTTTAGTACACGGTTCTGCTTTTACGGAGGTCGGTGAAGGATACGTGCGGCTATCTTTTGCAAATGAAATGCAAGTACTCGTTGAAGCGATGAATCGTTTAGAGAAACCGGTAGATGTTTTAACGACAAAAAAATCCGCTCATTTAAGTTGACAAAATAAATACAAAAGACTATCATTGTAAGCGGTTACACGTAGTGGTTTATCGGTACACTAAGAAAGGAAGAAAATGATGGATAGTCTATCTAATTTATTTGATCTTACAGGTCGAGTTGCGATAGTTACGGGTGGTGCTTCAGGATTGGGAAAATATTATTCTCAAGCTCTATTAGATGCAGGAGCTGATGTTTTTATAGTTAGCAGAAGTGAAAGAGGCTGGCCAGAGTTAACGCAGTTTGCTGAAAATCGTAATCGAAAAGTGCGATTTATGAGCATCGACATAACTGAAAGTGGCGCGGCAGAAAAAATTGTCCAAAATTGTGTTACAACTTTTGGTCAATTAGATATTTTAGTTAACAACGCTGGTATCCAGATTAGAAATAACGTGCTGGATTATAAGGATGAGGATTGGCGTAAAGTTATTGATATCAACCTAAACGCATTATACTTTTTGTCACATGAAGCCGCAAAATTCATGACAAAACAAAAATCTGGGAAAATAATTAATATTGGATCAATGCAATCGTTTCGAGCTGGAAAGTTTATTTTTCCTTACGCTGCAAGTAAACATGCAGTAGTCGGACTAACAAAAGCTTATGCAGATGCTTTAGCGCCCTATGGGGTTCAAGTCAATGCGCTGGCTCCCGGATATATTGATACTGAAATGACAAAGGCTCTCCAAAATGATCCAGAAAGAAATACCGAAATTCTAAACCACATTCCGGCAGGACATTGGGCAAAGCCATCGGAATTAATGGGTACGGTTATTTATTTAGCTAGTGATGCTTCAAATTATGTGAATGGCGCAACAATCCCTGTTGATGGCGGCTATTTACTAAGGTAAGGTTCGTATTTAAAAGGAGAATTAATTATGCCATTGTTAACAGTTTTGATTGGTGTCATTTTACTCGTATTCTTGATTACTAAATTTAAGTTGAACACTTTTTTATCGTTAGTCATTACAGCGTTTGTTGTCGGCTTAATTTTAGGTATTCCAGTTTCTGATATTTCAACAAGTATTGAGACAGGAATAGGTGGTCAGTTAGGCCACTTAGCGATTATATTTGGATTTGGATCGATGCTTGGAAAGTTAATTTCCGACGCAGGTGGTGGCTTTCGAATTGCGCACCAGCTCATTGCGACTTTTGGAAAAAAACGCATTCAAATTGCTGTTATTATTACGTCGTTTATTATTGGTTTGGCTTTGTTTTTTGAAGTTGGATTAGTCGTGTTATTGCCAATTATCTTCGTCATTGCACGTGAAGTAAATATGCCTCTTTTGTACCTTGGTATTCCAATGGCTGCGACATTAAATGTTGCACACGGTTTCTTACCACCGCATCCTGCACCGACTGCTGTATCACAGGTGTTGAATGCGCCTTTGGGGCACGTTTTACTGATTGGTATTTTAGTGTCAATTCCCACGATCATTATTTCTGGTCCGGTGTTCAACTATTTTTTGCATCGAGTATATCCGCAAGTTTATAAAAAAGATATTAATATTTCTGTTTTAGGTGAGTACAAAGAATTCGAGTTGAAAGATACACCAAAGTTTGGTATTAGTGTTTTGACAGCATTATTACCAGTAATATTGATTAGTATTGCAACCATCTTATCATTTGTTTTGCCAGCTAAGTCAGTTATTTATCAAATCGTCACATTTATCGGTGCACCTGATGTAGCTATGCTCATATCATTAATTGTTGCGATTTTCACCATGGGTATTTTCCGTGGATTGAATATCAAAGAAATTGGTGACGCAATGTCTGAATCGGTTAAACAAATTGCTATGATGTTGTTAATCATTGGTGGTGGTGGTGCCTTCAAACAAGTATTAGTTGATGGTGGTGTTTCTAAGTATATTGGCGATTTATTCGGACAAACTAATTTGTCCCCAATTCTTGTTGCTTGGTTAATCGCTGCTTTACTTCGCGTCAGCCTAGGATCATCTACTGTTGCTTCGATAACAGCAGCCAGTTTAGTTACTTCAGTTGTGTCCAACTCAAGTGTGAGTCCTGTATTAGTAGTTTTGGCAATTGGTGCTGGAAGTATATTTGCTGATCATGTTAATGATGCTGGATTCTGGATGATAAAAGAATATTTTGGTTTAACATTGAAAGAAACGTTCTTATCTTGGACGACATTAACCAGTGTCATCTCCGTTTCGGGTCTGTTATCGATTCTACTCGTGTCATGTTTTATGTAGTGCAGTAAATTAATTATATATGAAATAAGTTTAAATTAAGGAAAGTGGGTAATAAAATGGAACAAGCAGATTTTGGTGTTGTTGGATTAGCTGTAATGGGACGTAATTTAGCGCTCAATATTGAATCCCGGGGTTATCGAGTTGCTGTTTATAATCGCTCTCGCGAACGAACTGATGATTTAGTCCAAAAGCATGAAGATAAGGCATTTATCCCAAGCTATACTACAGAGGAATTTGTTGAGGCTATCAAAAAACCTCGCCGAATTTTGCTGATGGTAAAAGCTGGAAAGGGTACGGATGCTGTTATTGATGAATTATTACCACATCTAGAAAAGGGCGATATGCTGATTGATGGCGGTAATACTTACTTCGAAGATACGATACGCCGCTCAGATAAATTAGCTCAAGAAGGCATTAACTTTATTGGTATGGGTGTATCAGGTGGTGAATTGGGTGCACTGCAAGGACCGTCATTAATGCCAGGTGGTCAACGCGAAGCATATGATTTGGTAGCTCCTATTTTGACGCAAATTGCAGCAAAAGCCCCAGAAGATGGTAAACCAACCGTTACGTATATTGGCCCTAATGGCGCAGGACATTATGTGAAAATGGTGCATAATGGCATCGAATATGGTGATATGCAATTAATTGCAGAGTCCTATGATATTTTGAAGCGTGTCTTACATCTCAATCAAGAGCAGTTATCTCAAACTTTTTCTGGTTGGAATGAAGGAGAACTAAACTCTTATTTGGTTGAAATAACTGCTGATATTTTAACTCGAAAGGATGATTTAGGTACTGACAAGCCAATTGTTGATGTTATCTTAGACCGGGCCGGAAACAAGGGCACAGGCAAGTGGTCTTCTCAATCAGCGCTTGAAGTTGGAGCGCCACAGTCATTAATAACTGAATCAGTTTATGCACGTTATATATCAGCAATGAAAGATGATCGTGTTGCGGCTTCAAAAACATTGCAAGGACCAGACTATTCGTTTTCTGGTGATGAGCAAAGTACCGTAGAGGATATTCGAAAAGCTTTGTATTTTGGAAAGATCATGTCATATGCACAAGGATTTGATCAACTTCGTATGGCATCAGAGCACTATGATTGGCATTTACCATTTGGAGAATTAGCACAATTATGGCGTGCAGGGGCGATTATCCGTGCCCAATTCTTACAACGCATTACGGACGCTTTTACAACGCAAGCGGATCTGCATAATTTGCTCTTAGATCCTTACTTCCAACATATTGCTGAAGAATACCAAAATGCTGCTCGTCGTGTAGTAGCACTAGCTGTTACCGCTGGTGTGCCAACGCCTTCATTGTCTGCTGCTGTAGCTTACTACGATTCATATCGTTCAGCTGTTCTACCTGCTAATCTCACACAAGCACAACGTGACTATTTTGGTGCGCATACCTATGAGAGAACGGATAAGCCTGCTGGAGAAATGTACCATTATCCTTGGTATGATGAAGCATGAAAAAAAAACCGTCCAAGACGGTTTTTTATTTGAATGTACTTTCTTATTGAAAATGTGCTACAATTCTCTACAAATATGATTTGTGGGGTGAAATAATGAAAACAATTTTTCCTAAAAAAATACAAAAAGACGATGAAATAAGAATAATATCACCAAGTTCTTCAATCAAGCGAGTTGGTGGGTTTGACCAAAATTTAGTGGCCAAGGAAAGATTGGAAAAATTAGGCTATAAAGTAACATTTGGGGATCATATACTTGAGAATGATCTGTTTTATTCTAGCTCAATTACTGCGCGTATTCAGGATTTACACCAGGCCTTTATTGATGATAACGTGTCAGTAGTGATGACGACCATTGGTGGCTTGAATTCAAATGAATTGCTGCCTTATATTGATTGGGAGATAATTAGAAGCCATCCAAAAGTGTTTATTGGCTATTCGGATATAACAAGCTTACACAATGCTATTCGTGCCCAGACAGGATTAGTAACATATTATGGGCCATGTTACTCATCTTTCAAAATGAATGAATTACAGGAGTATCAAACAAACGAATGGATAAAAGCATTAGGTCAGTCAGAGTATGATTTACAACCAAGCGGGCTTTGGACAAGCGATATGTGGTTTGATCCTAATATACCAAGAAAGCCAATGCCTAATTCGTGGCAAGTATATAACTCGGGCCAAGCAACGGGGATAAGCACTGGTGGTAATATACAAACGTATGGGCTCCAAGCTGGGACAAAGTTTTTGCCCGCCGTCACAAAACCTATTATATTTATTGAACAAGCTGAGGGCGGAGAACCACTTGAATTTTCTAGAGAATTATCTCAAATGCTACAAATTCATCCAGATATTGCCGCATTAATTATTGGAAGGTTCCCAGTTGAAAATAAAATGTCAGAACCCAATCTTCACAGTATATTAGCTAAATTTCCTGTTCTCAATACTATTCCGGTGGTTTATCATGTTGATTTTGGTCACACTCAGCCTATATTCACTTTCCCTCTTGGTGGCATGATTACTGTTCGTGCTAAGAATAATGCCGATGTTACGATAGAAGTGTTAAAAGGATAGCATTTATGCCAGAAACAAAAATGATGACGATGTAAACATGGTATAATTATAGAAATAATATATTTTGTGGGGAACTCGACTACATTGATTAATGACAGTTAAGTTGAAAAAATATATTATTTTATTCTTAATTCAGGGGGTATTGATTATTGAGCGGGAATAATCAAAAAGTCTCTAACACATTTATTTATTTAACTTTCATTATTTGTGTTTGGCTTATTTATTTTATATTTACGGTTGCTATATTAGTTTTATTCTGCAATTTTAGTCGAGCAATCTTTCTTGCTATGATAATATCTAGCATCCTAACATTATTGTTTGTCATAATACAGACTTCATTTAAACATTTGAATTCAATCAATAACGAAGATGATTAAATTTAAAAAGCTGCCTTAACAGGGCAGCTTTTTTTGTCGTATTTTTCAAGAAATAAAACAACTTTCTGGATGATAATATTTATTACTAACTATTCAAATCAATCCAGTATCGACAAAATAATTTTCCTGTGCTGGGTTCTTTGATGATATTTTCAAGGACGCCACCATTGGATTCAATTGTTTTGCGGCTAGCGATATTCCATTTTTCAGCGGTAATCAAGACAGGTGAAATTTTACGTTGCTGATAAATGTTTAGTGTTAATTCTAACATTTTCTTAGCTATTCCCTGTTGACGCCAGGCAGGGGCAACGCCGTATCCTATATGGCCTCCAAAATTAAGCAAGTGGTCATTTAACTGCCAGCGAGCTGATACGCCGCCTTTTATCAAACCATCCTCAATAAAAAAATAATTGCTGGCGGGAACAAAATTATTAACACCATTATTTTTCATTTGCTCTAGATTAGCTAAATGTTCAGCGAAACTGCCGGTAATGGGCTTGGCTACAGAAACAATTACTGATTCAGTGGTCCAACTTTTTATCCAGTCGTTAAAAATTTTTTCATCTGATTGTTTTAATTCTCTAAAAGTCATTTGTTTCCCCTGATGTGACCATAATCATTGAATGTATTTACCAATAATTTTATCATAGTAATTTATGTGGTTTTATATATTTTTAATAATCACCATAAAAATTACTCTTGTAAGGTAATTTCCGCAAGTATGAGGAAAACAATTTAATGGCAATGTAAGCGCTTACTTGATAAAATGTGAGTAGTTAAAGGAGGACTAAATATGTCTAAACGTTTATCTGAAGATTTTCTTTGGGGTGGTGCTGTTGCAGCTCACCAATTAGAAGGTGCGTGGCAAGAAGGAGGTAAAGGAGTTAGTGTCGCTGACGTCATGACGGTTGGTGGACCAGACAAAGAGCGAAACATTACGAAAGGAGTTGTTTCAGGAGAATATTATCCTAATCATGAAGCGATTGATTTTTATCACCGTTACAAAGCAGACATTGCCTTATTTAAAGAAATGGGATTTAAATGTTTTCGAACTTCAATTGCATGGACAAGAATTTATCCTACTGGTGAGGAAAGCGAGCCAAATGAGGCAGGTTTAAAATTTTATGATGACTTATTTGATGAACTTATCAAAAATAATATTGAACCAGTCATCACGTTATCTCATTTCGAATTACCGTACCACTTGGTTACAAAATATGGTGGTTTCCGTAATCGAAAAGTAATCGATTTATTCGTTAAGTTTGCAACGACTTGTTTAAAGCGATACAAAGACAAGGTCAAATATTGGATGACGTTTAACGAGATTAACAATCAGGCTAACTATGATAATGATTTTCTGGTTTTCACAAATTCTGGGCTGCATTTTAACCCTGGTGAAAATCGTGAGGAGGGTATGTATCAAGCTGCTCATAATGAATTAGTAGCTAGCGCACGAGTTGTTAAAATGGGTCATGACATCAATCCCAATTTTCAAATTGGCTGTATGATTGCTATGGGACCAATTTATCCAGCATCTATGAATCCAGATGATGTTCTGGCAGCTCAAAAGAGCATGGAAAAAAATTATTTCTTTGCAGACGTGCATGTCAATGGTCAATATCCAGCATTTTTAACAAAATATTGGACTCGGAAGGGATTTAACATTGATGTTACCCAAGAAGACCTGGCAGACTTACAAGCTGGTACCGTTGATTATATTGGTTTTAGTTACTACATGTCACATGCAGTTAAAAAGCCAGAAGGTTTAAACTTTGATGACATGACACCAGAAAATAGCCAAGTACGTAATACCTATTTAGCAGCAAGTGATTGGGGATGGCAAATTGATCCTAAGGGGCTGCGTTACGCCCTGAACTGGTTTACAGATAAATATCATTTACCATTATTTATTGTTGAGAATGGATTTGGCGCATACGATAAAGTTGAAGAAGATGGTACAATACATGATTCTTATCGCATTGCATATTTACAAGAACACATTCGGGAAATGAAGTTGGCGGTAGTTGAAGACGGCGTTGATTTGATTGGATATACACCTTGGGGATGTATTGACTTGGTTTCAGCCGGGACTGGAGAAATGGACAAACGATACGGATTTATCCATGTAGACAAAAATAACCAAAATGAGGGTTCATTGAAACGTAGCAAAAAGGATTCCTTTTATTGGTTTAAAGACGTTATCGCAACGAACGCTGAAAATATTAATTAAAAAGGAGAAACACGATGAAAAAAGCTTTAATTATTTGTGCAGCTGGTATGTCATCCTCCATGATGGCAAAAAAAACAACTGACTATTTCAAAAATAAAAATATAGATATTGAAGTGGATGCGATTACTGCTACAGAAGGAGAAGATGCTATTCGTAATAGTGATTTCGATCTATTTCTGGTCAGCCCACAGACAACAATGTATCTTGAAGGTTTTGAAAAGATTGGAGATGAGGTTGGTAAACCTGTTGTTTCTATTCCCTTTAAAGCCTATATACCCATACCAACAGGTATTGAGGGCATGGCGAACTTAGTACAGGAACATATTAGTTAGCAATTTGCATGGTAAAGGTTGTGTGAGGTGTGATGATGAGGAAAAAAGAGCGTGATTTACTAATCTATTTAGTAGATAATTCAGATCGTTTCGTAACCAGTGAAGAATTATCTACTCTTTTGTCACTGACACCTAGAACAATTCGTAATTATATCAAAATTTTAAAAGAAACCTTAGTTTCACAAGGTGCCCTACTTGATGCAAAACCCAGTTTAGGTTATCGGTTGCACATATCTCATCCCGTTACATTTGACTTATTTTTAAATAAAAATTATGAATTATCCCAGTGGTTAATTAATGAGGACAGCAATAATATTTCGGACCGTCAAAAGTATATTTTGAACAAACTTATTATTGAAAATCAAAAATTTTTAATTGATGACTTGGCTGAAAAATTATTTGTTACAAGGACCACACTTTCAAAAGATTTATCGATCATTCGCAAAGTGTTAATGCCATATCGAATTAGTGTCGAAAGCAAAGCCAATATAGGTGTTTTCATTACGGGTTTAGAGCGCGATAAACGTCACTTTATTCTAGATTACTTTTTCAGTCATAGTGAAAATTCTATTCAACATTATATGAAAAATAAATCTTTCTTTAAGGCAATTAGTTTCGATCAAATTACGATTATTGTTCTTGATGAATGTCGAGAAGCTGGTATTCATTTAACGGACTTTACCATACAAAATATTGTTTTATACATTGCACTAAGCGTTCAACGATTGAAATGCGGCTTTGAATTACAGGCTGCTCCAGTTGACATTAATCCTGAAATCAGAAATGTTAGTGATGTTGCTAGAAAAATTTTTTCTCGTATTGAAAGTGGCTTAGCATTAAAATTTCCGGAAAGTGAAGTAGATTATTTAACCATTCAATTAATGGCACAAGGGAAAAATATTAATATACAAAATGATGGTCCCTTCCAACGGGATTTAGATATGATCTTGCAACGAATTGAATTAGAAACCGATTATCCAGTTACTAAGGATTATGCTCTCAAGAAAAATATCATTGAACATCTAAAACCCATGATAGTTCGCCTTGAGCAAGGTATTCAATTGAAAAATCCTTTGTTACAAGAAATAAAAACGAATTATTTAAGTGAGTTCATGGATACCAAGCGCTATATAAAATGGTCGCCTTATTTATCTCAGTTTGACATTAATGACGATGAAGTCGCTTATCTAGCACTTCATTTGATGGCAGCAGCAGAAAAATACAAAAATTTAAATAAACCAAGAGCCTTAATTATCTGCGCAACAGGGTATGGATCGGCACAGTTACTCAACAATCGTGTCGAAAAAGAATTTGGCATGTATTTAAACATTGTTGATATTAAAGGATATTATGAAGTTGATGACACTACTTTAAGTAATGTTAATCTCATTATCAGTGCTATTGATCTGTCAACACGTGTTTTCAAGGTTCCAGTCATACAGGTAAGTATTTTTTTAACCGAAGCAGATGTTCAAAAAATAAATGAATTTTTAGATAATGAGCAAGTCCGAAATAAATATATTGCTGTAGAGAAAAAGCAACCAATTAATAGTGTTTTAAATCATTTTGATCAATTTATTGATCAGTCAAGTTTTAAAATATGGCAGGTATCGCCTCATCGGAAGGAATTACTACAAGAGTTAACTAATATGCTGATGTCCAATGAACCTACCGAATTAAAACATGAATTTTTGGAACAAATCGATCAACGTGAACAACTGAGCTCAATCGTTTTTAGTGATACTATCGCCGTTCCACATCCTGCTATGCCGATGAGTCGAGTACCCAAAATTGCTATTGGAATTATACCAAATGGTGTCAGATGGTCTGACGAGCATCCAAACATTCAGCTAGTTTTCCTGCTATCACCATCCTATCGGAGCAATAAGGGTTTGACAGAAACGACGCAGGCAATTGTAAAATTTACAGAAAATACTGAAGAACAGGGCCGGTTGGTTGCCTCAAGAAATTTTTCAGAATTTCGGCATAATTTTCTGTTAATGATGAAAGGAGGTAAGTATATATGAAATCAGAAGACATTCAAGTTGTCGCTTTTGAAATTATTTTACACAGTGGAAATGCGCGCACAATGGTTCATAAGGCTTTTGAAGCCATGAGAGAAAAAAACTTTAAGTTATCTAACGAAAATCTAAAATTATCAAATGACGAATTACTATTAGCTCATAAATCGCAAACAAACTTGTTACAAGAATACGCTGAGGGTAGTCATATTGATATGGAAATTATATTAGTCCATGCACAAGACCACTTAATGACAACGATGACTTTACGTGAGATGGCTATTGAAATGCAGACTCTTTATGAGGAGGTACAAGACATTGAAAAAAGGAATCAAACGAGGGCCAAAAAAGCCACAGGATAAACAGCACGGTTTAGAGGTCGCAATCGAAAAAAATCGTACGGAAATGAGCCTTAAAAGCATGCAGTTTAATCGATTCATGTTAATCCGTTATGCCACGGCATTCTTTCTGTTCGTAAACTTGTATTGGGCCATAATTATGTGGCAGACCCTAGTGGCACTGATACCTGTTGCTTTAATGTTTATCGCTTCGCTAGCAATTATTGAACAAATTAAGTTATTTGGACATCATACGAACCAACTGATTTATTCAAAAGTGTTCTTCACATCACAGCTTATCGTGAATATCATTTTAATGGTGAGCATCCCAACATCGTTATTTACATTTTTTTACCAATTTATACAAAATACTGGTAGTAACCGCTTAGTGGTACTAATCCTGTTATTACTCAGTAGTAGCATACTTCTCATAGTTAACAAAAGGTTAGGCTTGATTGCAACAAATCACGATAAATATTACGCACGTTTGACAGCCTATCAGTCCGTTCTTAAAAATAATAAGGAGATGAAATAGTTATGGAAAATGGACCTATGTTTAACTTCCTACAAAAAGTGCTTTTGAAACCAATGACCAAAGTTTCCCAATATAGAATTGTGAGAGCTATCATGGCTGCTGGTATGGCTTCAATTCCTTTTACAATTGTTGGATCTATGATATTAGTTTTGAATATATTGCCGACAGTATTTCCGTTCTTAAATGATTTTTTCGACGCAACATTCTTTAAGTTTAGCGATTTGTACATGATTGCCAACACAGCAACCATGGGTATCTTAGCCATGTATTTTAGTTTAGCAATTGGTTTTGAATTAACTCGTATTATTCAAACAGAAGATAAACTAAAAGTAGCGCCATTAAATGGTGCCTTCTTATCACTATTTGCATTCTTTATGTGCTTGCCAGAATTGGTTTTAAAAGGCGGAAAAATTGTTCTGCTAAATACTATATCCAAGGACGAGACAGTTATCAACGGATTTAGAATGACTAGCACAATCGACCGTGTTGGAACAAGTGGTATTTTCACAGCGATTATTATGGCTATTTTAGCAGTTTGGTTGTATTCATTCTGTGTGAAACATAACTGGACGATTAAAATGCCGGATGCTGTACCGGAAGGTGTATCAAGATCATTTACGGCATTGATTCCAACTTTCGTTATTGCTTTTGTTGTACTGGGTATTAATGGTTCCTTAGTGTTACTCGGTACTGACATTTTCAAAATGATTGCAATACCATTTAGCTTCGTTACAAGCATGACTAGCACCTGGCTAGGAATTATGGTGATTGAGTTCTTGATTCATGCCTTGTGGATTGTTGGTATTCATGGCGCTAACATTATTTCCGCATTTATTACGCCTATCTTCTTAGCAAATATGGTAGCAAATTCAAATGGGGCTAACATACCGTTTGCTGGAGAATTTAATAATGCCTTTGCTATCTTAGGTGGCTCTGGTGCGACACTTGGATTATGCATATTTATTACTTTACTAGCACGTTCCGAACAGCTAAAAGTTTTAGGCCGAGCTTCAATCGTACCATCACTTTTTAATATTAACGAGCCGTTAATATTTGGATTACCAATTGTTTATAATCCTTATCTAGCTATTCCATTTTTCTTGGCACCAATGGCAACAGCTTCCGTTGCTTATGCAGCCATTAACTTCCATATCATTCGGCCAATTGTTATTCAAGCACCATGGCCATCCCCAGCCGGAATCGGTGCATTTATTAGTACCGTTGATTGGAAAGCAGCAGTCTTAGCAATAATCTGTGTTGTAATAGCTTTCATTATTTACTTACCATTTATCAAAATATATGATACTAAGTTGTACAATGATGAGCAGGGGAAAACACAAGTACAGCCTTAATGACGAGGCATCAAAATACTGGTCTGTGTTTAGTAACAGACTGGTATTTTTTATATTCTCGGCTGGCTGATTTGTGAAAGGTAAATTTCATCAGTAAGGATATCACTTAATGACAAACTTATGTGAAAAATAGAATGAATTACTTACATTTAATAGAAAATTTATGATACAATAATGCTTGTGCTAGGGGCGCCAAAATGGCTGAGAAGAACCCTTCGAACCTGAACTGATTAACATCAGCGTAGGAAAGTGCTACATTTTTTAACGTAGCATTTTTCTCTAGGTGAGAAAAATGTTTTTTTATTGCATAAAATGACTTATTGAGAGGATTTTTTTGAAAAATGAATAATAATCACTAGGGGCGTCGCAAAGACTGAGATGATGTATATCGGTCCCTTTGAACCTGATCTAGTTAATACTAGCGTAGGAAAGTGACCAATATTTGATAACGACATGTACTGTTGTCAAAAGTGTCCTTTTTTATGTATTTAAGGGCACTTTTTTATTGGAAAAGGAATTTAATTATGATGACACCAAAACATAACCGAATCATGGATCATGGCCTAGCTGGAATACAGCACGTGTTTGTTTCTAACGTGTGGTTAGATCCAATTTATGTTGCCGCTGCCGCAGGGCTCTAACTGAACTTATCAACTAATCTTGTGAACACGATTTTTATTGTTTCAGGATTAGTCACGCTTACACAGGCAACAAAATTAGCGAAGCTGCCTATTGTTCAAGGGCCGTCAGCTGCTTTTGACGCGTTAATGATTAATGCTGGTAAAGCTGGTCAGTTAGCAACGGCGAGTGGTTCAATTTTACTGAGTGCACTCATTGTATTTTTATTGTCCGTTACAGGACTTATCAATAAACTAATCAAATTATTGACACCGGCAATTACCGGAACACTAATATTTTTGGTTGGTATTTCTTTATCTGGATTCACACTATCTGAATTCTTAGGTGGTTATCCAGGTGATAAAGGTTTCTCTTCACCAACAACACTTATTTTGTCTGTTACTACAGCAACTATTGTCATTCTATTGTCGATATTTGGTAAGGGATTTTGGAAGCGTTTTTCCTTTTTAATCGCGCTAATTGTTGGTGATATTCTAGCAGTTTCGTTAGGTGTCGTAGATTACAGCGTATTATCAACAAAATCATGGTTTGGCATGCCTCATTTATTGCCTTATGGATCGCTAAAGTTTAATTGGGTCATGTTTTTGACATTCTTTGTTGCCTATGTGGTTGCAGTGGTAGAGGCTTTAGGTGTCTATCAGGCAGCTGGCGATACTTTAAAAGAAAATATTTCACCAAGGCGCATTCAAAATGGTCTAATTGGCGAATCTGCGGGATCAATGTTTTCATCCTTGTTCGGAGGCTTTCCAACAACTGCTTTTGCTCAGAATGTAGGGATTTTAAACTTAACTGGCAATGTTTCGAGAATACCAGTAATTATTGCAGGGATTTTGTTTGTCGTACTAGGTTTTGTTCCTAAAATTGGTGCGTTTTTGGCAATAACGCCTAGTCCAGTGATTGGGGGCATATTTTTGCCCGCAGCAACAACTTTAATTCTGACTGGATTCAACATTTTGAAAAGAGCGCCTGACAACAATGAAAATAACATGATTATTGGATTGTCTATCATACTAGCGATTGCTCTGCCCAACTATGCAACCGGCTGGTCAGGTGTTACAGGTGAATTATTATCTAATAGCATATTAGTCGGTGCGTTGTCTGCCATCATCTTACAGTTTGCCTTGGTTAACTTACCACGAATGATAAAAAATATAAGGGGATCTCATGATTGAAAAATCTAAAAAAATTCAAAGCGACATTTTAACTTTCATTAATAAATACAAGGATCATCAAACAGAGCAATATGAATCGGACTTCAATCAGCTAGCTATGCGCATTTTTGCTTATCAATTTCAAAACAATTTACCATATAAAAAATTTGCCCAATTACGACATAAAAACCTCTTGACTGTAAAAAACTGGCACGAGGTTCCGCTAATTCCGATTCAAGCGTACAAAGAATTAATTCTGTCAACCGAAGATATTAATCAAGCTGCGGATGTTTTTTATTCGAGTGGCACAACAAATATTAATCATAGAAGCAAACATTATATCTCGAATTTAAATATTTGGGAAGAATCTATGCGGGCAGGATTCAAGAAAAACGTTTTGCCTAATACGGATAAAATTAGAATACTTTCTTTGTTTCCGGGTATGGCAGATAACCCTAACTCTTCTTTATCTCGCTATATATCAACCGCTATACGAGAATTTGGTACTGAAAATAGCCATATCTTTTTTGAAAATAACCAACTAAACTATTCGGAACTAATCGTTGCTCTTCAAGAAGCAGAAAAAAATCATGAGCCCATATTACTTTTGGGTGCTTCGTTTTCTTATGTTCATCTATTGGCATACTTACAGCAACATCACCAATCCTTTAATCTGGCAAAAGAAAGCATTATTTTTGATACTGGTGGATTTAAGGGCAAGTCAAAAGAAGTGAGTATGACTGACTTATATGCTGATTTGGAGAGCACATTTAAGGTGACACGCGAACAAATTATAAATATGTACGGCATGACAGAGATTAGTTCTCAATGTTACGATCGAAATTTAATGGATCATTCAGAAAATAAAACAGTTTATTTTGATAAAATAGCACCTGCTTGGGTAAAAACTCAGGTCTTGGATACTGAAACGTTACAGCCTGTTGTACAGGGTCAACGTGGCCTATTGGCATACTATGACTTAGCTAATTGGGATTCCTGCGTATCAATTCTAACTGAAGACATTGTTATCAAAAACAATTATGGATTCACAATCATTGGTAGAGCAAAAGGATCGGTGGCTAAGGGTTGTTCCATCACCGCTGATGAGCTTTTACAACTGCAATAAAGGTGTCAATAATGTCCAATAAAGAAATGACAAAAATTAATATTTTTTACACGCCAGACAGCATTATCCTTGGTGATTTAACCGAAAAGGTAGTTGAAAATGAAACACATCATCTTGTATTGTGTTATCCCAAAATAACCGAACAAGAAATAAAAGAGATTACAAAAATAATAACGCATAACCGTAATCATTATTTAAAGCATCTTACAGTGAATGAAATTATTGATATTATTGCTCGGGCAGCAGAAAAATGGACTAACCCATCGTATCATCTTCGGAAAATAGCAGAAAAAGCAGTCCCCGCGGTAACTGGTTATGACGCTGATCAATTTAGTTTAGAGCTCAAAAACTTTATTCGCTTATTTCGAAAGAAAGAGTTAAAACGATTTGTGAATAGCGAACTTGGACAATCAGGTGCAATGTTGGATGATTTTCAACCAAATCTTTCCGGTGGATTTTCAAAATTTTACGGACCAGATTTAATATTCCAAATATTTTCCGGTAATGTGCCAGGTATACAACTGTGGACACTCATCATGGGACTACTTGTAAAATCGCCAACACTGGGGAAAACATCTTTTGCAGAGCCTATTATGCCAGCCTTATTTGTTCAGACGTTAGCTGAAATTGATCCAAAATTGGCAAATACGATTGCCATTCTACCATGGCATAGTGGTGGAAAATTCGAGGCACGCTGTCTTAATTTGGCCGATACTATTGTTGTGTGTGGTGGTAAAGAAGCGGTTGCATCTGTAAAAAGCAAAACACCATTAAATAAGAAGATTTTAAGTTATGGATACAAAATCGGTTTGGCAATAGTTGGTAGGGAGACGTTGACACCAGAGTATTATGCTCAAGTCATTAAAGACTTAGCTGAGGACATTGCCACCTATGATCAGCAAAGCTGTCTAGCTCCGCAGTCAATTTTCATTGAAAGAGGTGGGGCAATAACGCCTCAAGAGTTTGCGAGTATCCTGTCCAATGAGTTAAATAACTATCAAATCAAATATCCTCGTGCACCGATACACGAATCAGATAAAATCGCTATTGAAAAAATGCGGCAAGAAGCTGAGATAACGTCTATAAAAAACGGAGCAACCTCAGTA
This sequence comes from Leuconostoc sp. C5, assembly GCF_056530425.1. NCBI lineage: Bacteria > Bacillati > Bacillota > Bacilli > Lactobacillales > Lactobacillaceae > Leuconostoc > Leuconostoc sp. C5. The sequence goes on from NZ_CP134351.1 coordinate 941,880, forward strand.
TTTCGAAGTGACAATAGTACCGCATGGACTATTATTTTACATAATAATATCGGATTTAGCGCCTCGCCTTTGAATCGTTCAATTCATATTTTTGTTGTTAATGATTTGACAGATTTACCATCTGTACTCATACCGTATCAGCAATATTTACAGTCAGCAGGAATTGCGATTTCTCCGAATCGTTTGTTCTCGTTGGCAGATATGTTAGGGAAAGTGGGTGTTAATCGAATGAGTGCGCTGGGAAAGATGAATCACGTTTCCAGTGGCTGGCACCATGATGGACGCTTTAACTTATTGGATTTAGTTCGTGTTACAGACATTGAGCAGAGCTTAGAATTCTCTAGTGAGAAGTTTGATCCGGATGTGGAGTGAGGAGAATAAAAAATGCTATTAAAAAACAAAGTTGCACTGGTGACGGGAGCCAGTCGAGGAATTGGGGCAGCCATTGCCAAAGAGTATGCCAAACAAGGTGCCTTTGTCATTATCAATTACCTGGAAAATACTAAAAAGGCCGATGAAGTTGTTGCAGAAATTATTTCAGATGGTGGTCAAGCAATTGCCATAGCATGTGACGTACGTGATGAAAAACAAGTGAAAAACATGCTATACGATATTTTTGAAAATTTTGGTACGATCGATATCATTGTAAACAATGCATTAAGTCAATATCAATTTGATCCTAAGCATCGAAAAATGTTAGACCAACTGAAGTGGAGTGACTACCAAAATCAAATCGACGGTAGTTTAAAAGCAGTTTTAAACGTTACTCAAGGTGCTTTATCAAGATTAAAAACAAATAATAGCAGTCGCATCATTAATATAACCAGTAATTTGATAAGGTCTCCAGCAATCCCTTATCATGATTACATTGTCGGAAAATCTGCTGTTCTTGGGTTGACACGTACAATGGCTAGTGAATTAGGTGCTTTTGGTATCCGAGTAAATGCTATCGCACCAGGATTGACGTACCCAACAGCTTCTAGTAAGTACACGCATCGTGATATTCGGGAAGCACTTATTGCGCAAACACCGACTAAACGTTTAACTACTCCTGAGGATGTGGCAGGTTCAGCCGTATTTCTGGCCTCAGAGCTTTCGAATAATATGACCGGCCAATGTCTGTTCATAGATGGTGGTTTAACTATGCTCTAATCGAAATCAACACAATAATTAAAATATAAAACACAATGGAATATTAAAAAGGAAATCATAATGAATAAAAATGTTAAGTTGACAAAAATAATGGTCGTTACAATTATGATAGCGCTAGATATCGTGTTATCTCCAATTTTTAGAATTGAAGGTATGGCGCCAATGTCCAGTGTCATGAATATTATTGCTGGTGTAATTCTAGGACCAGTATATGCAGTTGTTATGGCAGTAGTTACTGGAATAATAAGAATGCTAATGTTAGGTATACCCCCATTGGCTTTGACTGGTTCAATTTTTGGTGCTTTCGGTGCAGGTATCTTGTATAAGTATGGCCGCAATATGTATTGGTCAATGTTTGGTGAATTTCTTGGGACCGGAATTGTAGGATCGTTAATTTCAGTTCCGGTGATGGTCTGGTTTACTGGACAACAACAAAACTTGTACTGGTTTGTGTATACACCTCGTTTTGTGGGTGCAACCATAATTGGATCAGTAATCGCTTATTTTGTTTTAGTAAATTTGCTAAAAATAAATTCTTTTAAAGAAATTCAGAGAATGTTTGTTGGGTAGCATAGCTATGAAAAATGAATTAATAAAAATTAAATCAATTTTACCTTTGCAAAAGGCACCGTTAGTACATTGCATAACCAATGATATTACGTTAGAAACGGTGGCTAATACTATATTGTATCTTGGTGGTAAACCTATCATGAGTAGTGATACCCGTGAATTTTCGTCATTATTTCAGTCAACAGATGCTCTACTACTAAACATGGGCCGACTTAATGAGTCACACGAACAAAGTCTCAGTCAAGCTAGCTCTTTAGCAGATATGACTAAAAAACCGACTGTTGTGGATCTGGTAGGCTATGGTATTACTAATGAACGAACAAAGTTAGGAATGGCTATGGCGCGTAATCATCCAACAGTTATCAAAGGAAATACTTCAGAAATCAGAAGATTTGTCGGCTTACCATCATTAGCAAAAGGTATTGATGGTGCTAGCTCTGATCAGCATGATCAGGCGTTAAAAGATCTCATTTTGTCTTTGAAACAAATAACAACTGAGTATGCCGATACCGTGTTTGTGGCAACAGGGAAAAAGGATGTCATTGTTCAAAATGATAAACACCTTATTTTGAGCAATGGCGTCGATGAATTGGATAAGTTTGTTGGGACAGGAGACATGGTTGGCGCAATTATAACTACACTTCTCGCGGTCGGTGAAGATCCGTGGGTTGCTAGTCAATTTGCAATTAGCTACCTCAATGTAGCTGCTGAAAAAGCATTGTCATTAACAAACGGCATGGAAAACTTTAGACGAGAAGTTCTTAACCAAATTGATTTGCTAGGGAGAAATCAACAGTGGGCAACGAAAATTAAGTATTCGAATTTTTGAATCTAGGAAGAAAAAAATAATGGCAACCAAAAATATTCTGTTGATATGTAATACAGGTGCTTCAAGCAGCTTTATGGCTCAAAAAATTCGTCAAGCATCAAATGAAAATCAGCAAGCTTGTCAAGTTCATGCGGCAAGTATGACTCAAATTGATGAATACATTGATCGTATCGATTATTTATTAATTTCACCACAATTAAAGTATGCAGAAAGTGAAATACGATTGTCAGTAGCGAACAGTAATATAAAAGTTGCTGTGATTCCCTCAAAAGTTTATGGACTCTTAGACGGCAACGCAGTCCTAAACCAAATACAAAAAATGTAAAATTTGAAAGAATAATGATGAATAATATTTTAAATAGTCAGTTTATTAAAAAGGTAAACGATGTTACCTCAAATTCATGGATACAAGGTATTCAGAAATCCATTACGTTGATTTTATCCTTTATAATCATTGGGTCGTTAATTACTGTAATTAGTTTAATAAATAATATTAAAGCTAATCTAATCCCTGATTTAGGCTACATGTCAACCTTTACATTTGGAATGGTGGGACTTTTTGTCGCCTTCCTTATTCCCTATAATATTCTTCAACAAAAAAAGAACGATAAAAAGATGTTAGCGAGTTTTACATCATTGGCATTATACTTAATGCTCATCAAACCAAAATTTGATGGTTCAGGCAATCATGTAACGTTTGAACTCAGCCGCTTTGGTTCTGCAGGACTATTTTTGTCCATTATCGCAGGAATAGTAGTAACTGCAATAATACTATTCACTAGCAGATATTCTTTTTTTAAAAAAGATACATTAATGCCAGAGTTTATTGTCAATCTATTTGACTCTTTGATACCAATAACATTTATCATATTCATAGGGTGGTTAGGCTTAACCGCTAAAAATATTGACCCATTTAAAATTGTTACTTCACTTTTTTCACCATTATCAATCATTGGTCAGAGCTACATAGGCTTTATTGTTATTGGATTTGTATATAGTTTATTTTATTCGTTTGGTATTAGTACGTGGACATTATCACCAATTATTTTACCTATTATGCTTAGCGGTATCGCAGAGAATGAGCGACTAGCTGCCCATGGCTTAAAAGCAGTGAATATCACAACCCAAGAAGTTTTTTATACGGGATTTATTGCAGCAGGGGGAATTGGATTTACGATTACTTTAGCAATTATGATGCTATTTCTCTCAAAATCACAACAACTAAAAGCAGTTGGTCGAGCAACTTTTCCTGCTTCTATTCTCAATATTAATGAGCCCTTAGTTTATGGAGCTCCTATTGCATTTAATCCTTTGTTAATGATACCGATGTGGTTGAATGGTATTCTAATTCCAGCAGTTGCTGGTGCAGCGATGCGTTTAAATATTGTTCCAATTCCCGATAAAGTCTTCTGGATTTGGTATTTGCCATTCCCAGTTTCAACGTACATCACCACTGGCATTAAGGGCGTATTATTATTTGTCATTTTGTTCATACTTTCTTGGACAATATATTATCCATTCTTTAAGTACTATGATGCCCAGCTGTTAACTAATGAGTTGGAGAATAGAAAGAACTAGTGGATATGAACAGCAAATATGATTTAACAAATGATGCCATGCAAATCATTGTATGGGCTGGAGATGCTAGACAGTTGATTATGACAGCACTAGAAAAAATCGCGCAGCATCAATTTTCTAAAACGCGATCTTTATTAGATGAAGCCGAATCACTATTAAATAATGCGCACAAAATACAAAGTCGTTATATGAGCTTAGAAGCGTCGGGTACACATATTCCATATTCTGTTTTATTTAATCATGCGCAAGATTCTTTGATGATTACAATGAGCGAGTTAAACATGGCCAAAAAAATGTCAATTATTATGAAAAGTGAAGTGAAAAATCATGAGTAAAAATCATTTCCCACAATCCTTTTTATGGGGTGGCTCATTTTCAGCGAATCAAGCCGAGGGCGGATACAAATCCGCGGGCAAAGGTGTATCGCAAACAGATCTTATTCCATTGAATAAGTCGTCTAAAATCACTTCTTCATTTGAACTGAATAACTGCTTAGCTGATGAAAACAGTTATTTTCCGAGAAGAACTGGTATCGATTTTTTTAACCAGTTTGATGAGGATTTGGCACTTATTTCAGAATTAGGCATTAACTCATTACGTATTTCCATTGCATGGTCTAGAATTTTTCCCAATGGGGATGAAACGACACCTAATGAACAGGGGCTAGCCTTTTATAAAAAGGTGATCGATAAGCTTAGTTTGTTAGGCATTGAACCAGTAATCACTATTTCACATTATGAAATGCCCGTTAAGCTAATTACAAATTATGGTGGTTGGAAAAATCGAAAATTGATTGATTTTTATACTAACTACGTGCAAACATTACTGCACGCATTTCCAGAAGTTAAATATTGGCTTACATTTAATCAAATCAATTCTGGGTTAACAGATCCGTTTTCTGCGTTGGGATTACTAATAGATGATTATGTATCAAAAGAATTGTTCCAACACGACAAGTTTCAAGCCATGCACCACCAATTAGTGGCGACAGCAAAAGTTAAACAAATTGCACAACAAATGAATTCTAGTGTCTTAATTGGGGCTAGTGTTTACGATATGACATCTTATCCAAGATCCCCTGAACCAAATGATGTGTTGTCGAATCAAGAATCCATTTTGATATCAGATTTTTGTAGTGATGTACTGGTACGAGGAAGATATTCAAAATTTATTTTAAATTATTTCAAGAAAAATGGTGTTGATTTAGACATTACAGCGGAGGATCAACGGCTATTATTGCATAATACAATTGATTTTCTTGGAATTAGTTATTATGTAACCACGGTTGTTGATCAATCAACGCCATCCTTATTTGAAATAAATGACTGGAATATTCGCGATGAGACATCCAATAAACACTTAAAAGCTACGAAATGGGGATGGGGGATTGATCCAGTTGGCTTACGTATTGCATTGCGGAGGTATACAGACAAGTATCCATCTATGCCAATTATGATTTTAGAAAATGGATTGGGAGCAGAAGAAACATTATCTAGTAAAAAGAAAATTCATGATTCTTATCGAATTGATTATCTAAGAAAACACCTTTCTCAGTTACAATTATCAATACAGGAAGGCGTTAATGTCATTGGATACTTTTACTGGTCTCCGATTGATATTGTAAGTTCTGGATCTGGTCAAATGCACAAAAGATATGGACTAATTTATGTTGACTTAAATGATTTTGGTATTGGCAGCGGTAAGAGAATAAAAAAGGATAGTTTTTATTGGTACAAACAGTATATTGAATAGAAGCAGCATTGATTCTAGCTGATATCAGATGGCCAGTTTTCAAAAATTCACTTTGTGCGAATATGATATACTAGTATCAGCAAACAAGTTAAGATGGTGGCTATCCGAATGGAGGTGGTGCTTATGGTGTAAAAGCTAGAGGCCCAGATTCTAGGAAAGGAGATGCCTAGTGTCCGTTTCGGATGCTGTGCAACTAATGTTAGGCTTTGGAACTTTTGTTCTAATGCTTCTCGGATTAGTTGTTGAGCTGATAAAAAACAGCAATAAAAAATGACCATCTTAGCTTGGCAGAGCTGATGGTCATTCAAGATTATTAACTTTAGCCACCGTCTAAACGGGTTTGTTGGAGAGTCATAGTTTGCGCTATGGCTCTTTTCATGTTTATATTATACCACATAGTTATAGTATTATGGATTAACAGATAAAAAACTCCATAAATGCTTATTTATCAGTTAGTTACTTTTATATACTAAATAACTATAAACTGCCTACTATCAATCAGTTCGCAAATGTACTATAGTTATTGTAGTGAACAAAACAAATAATTATAGAAATGAGGTTTCATCATGAAAGTAACAATTTTTGGTAAAGGCAATATGGGACAGGCAATCGGAGCTAATTTTGAAAAAGCTGGCAATGATGTCAACTATTTAACTTCAGAGGATACAGCGACAAGTCTTAGTGAATTAGTTATTTTGGCTGTGCCTTATCCTGCTTTAGATACAATCGCTCAACAATACAAACAAGAATTAAAAGGAAAAGTTGTTGTTGATATAACAAATCCCTTGAACTTTGAGACATGGAATGAATTAGTTGTTCCCGCTGATAGTTCAGCAGCAGAAGAACTACAAAATAAGTTACCAGATAGCATAGTACTTAAAGCATTTAATACAAATTTTGCTGCTACGCTACAAAGTGGAACGATTGGTGGAAATACAACAACCGTTTTGGTGGCAGGAAATGATGAAGGAAAGAAGCTATTTAACGACGCTTTGAATGATAGCGACTTAAATGTTCTCGATGCGGGTCAACTTAATCGAGCTCGTGAATTAGAAGCAACTGGTTTTCTACAGATGACCTTAGCAGCTAGTGAACAAATTGGCTGGACAGGTGGCTTTTCAGTCACTAAGTAAATTGCAAAATAAAAAGCAACTATCTTTAAAATAGTTGCTTTTTATTTTGCATATACATTCATCCGAAAAATGTATATGTTTTAATTTTATTGTTCCAGCAAAGCTTTTCTTTTGTCTGGATTTTCGTCAAGATAGAAACTACCCCAGTCAGCCATCGAATCAATAACTGGACGCATACTTTGTCCCAAGGTTGATAAACTATACTCTACTTTAAGAGGTACTACAGCAAAGACCTGACGAACAACAAGACCGTCTTCTTCCATCTCTCTCAAACTTTGCGTTAACATTTTTTGACTAATACCGGCCACACTAATTTTTAATTCTGAAAAACGTTTTGTTCCAGGTAAAAGATCACGAATAATTAATACCTTCCATTTGCTGCTGAGCAGGTCAATAGTCGTTGCTACAGGGCAGATGCCATTTTGTTCTAATAATTTTCTAGACATAATGATTATCCTTTTTATTTTAAAAGATACTGAAAGTGTGTAGGTTACTTTTAGTATCTTTTAAGTATTATAGGCTTTCTTTGATGATATGGCAAATAACTACAACATATAATCAGTCATTTTTTTAAAGTTGAAGTGTACTATTTGCAATATATATCGTATGCGATATAATATTATTTAGGAGGTTACGATATGAATAAAGATGAACATCTTTACGACGAATTGTGCTTGTCAATATATAATACAAATCGTTATTTTCATCATCTGTACGGTTATGTACTAGAAAAATATGATTTATCATATTTGCAATATATGAGCTTACTGATTATTTATAAACAGAATTCGGTGAAATTAATGGATATCGGTGCCGAGCTTGAGTTGTCAAGTAATACATTGACACCTGTAATTGAGAAACTTGTCAATAAGTCTTGGATTATTAAGGTGCAAAGTTCACAGGACAGACGCGTCAAGGTTTTAAAAATGTCTGATCAGAAGGTAACTACTTTTGAACGCATTTTGTATGAAATCAGAATTATGCGTGACAACCTAATACATCAAAGTGGACGTCCAATTGAAGAGGTATTACGAGAAAATCAAGCGCTTAATCAGGTCTTAAAAAAGATGATACAAGAAAAAAAGAGGTATGAAGATGAATTATGATGTTATTTTTATTGGTAGTGGTCATGCTGCATGGCACGGGGCACAAACGTTAGCTCGCTCAGGAAAAAAAGTAGCCTTAGTGGAAGAAAACAAGGTTGCTGGTACATGCACAAATTTTGGTTGTAATGCCAAAATACTGTTAGATGGCCCAGCTGAAATGATGCATCATTTGAATCATTACCACGGTATCGGAATTAATGACACGCCCAACATCATTTGGCCAGAATTAATGGCTTATAAGCACCAAGTGATTGATCCTTTATCAGGCGGTTTAGCACACATGCTGTCTGTTGATGGAATTGACATTATTAATGGGCACGCCAAATTTTTGAATAACGAAAAAATTGTTGTTGCTGATCAAGTTTATCAGGCTGAAAAATTTGTGATTGCTACTGGTCAACGACCTGCAAAACTACCAATTTCTGGTTCAGAGTTTATGAAGGACAGCACAGACTTTCTAAACTTACCTGATATGCCAAAGTCAATTCTATTCGTTGGCGCTGGTTATATTGCGATGGAATTTGCTTCAATTGCACATGCCGCTGGGAGTGATGTCACTTTAATTGAATACGGGAACCATGTTTTAAATGGATTTGATGAAGTCTATTCTCAAAAGGTCATCGAGGATATGACCGAAAAAGGCATCCATTTTACGTTTAACCAAGCTGTTTCAAGTGTATCGTTACTTGAAAATGGGCAATATCAAGTTGATACAGCGCAGGGAGAAACCTATTATGTTGACTACGTTATGGATACAACAGGTCGTGTGCCCAATATTGAAGAATTAGCCTTAGACGACATTAATGTTTTGTATGATAAGCAAGGTATTTTAGTTAACGATCATTTACAAACTTCTATTGACAATATTTACGCCAGCGGCGATGTAATCTCTAAAGCAATACCAAGATTAACACCAACTGCTACTTTTGAATCGAATTATATTGCTAGCGTATTATTAGGTAATCAGGAACCCATAAATTATCCTGTAGTGCCAACAATCGCTTTTACATTGCCTCGTGTAGCACAAATAGGGGTAACCATTGACGAAGCGGCTAAGGATGAGAACTTACAAGTTCATGAAATTCCTTATGGGAGAGTTATGCGATTTCAGACACTAAACGATGTTCATGCAGCAATTAAAATCGTAGTGAATAAAAACAAACAGCTGGTTGGTGCAGCTTTAATCGGTGATTTTGCCCCAGAGGTTGTTAATGCACTGGTTCCTGTGATTAATCAGCAGTACACAAGTTCGGACATTAAGTCGCAAATTTATGCGTTTCCAACTGACTCAGGTATTATATTGCCAATGATTGCCAATTATTTAGCCTAAGTAAGGAGGCCTTATTATGAAAGCAGCAGTGATTAATCACTATGGTGGTAGAGAGCAGCTAGAGGTTATCGACATGCCTATTCCTAAAATAAAATCGGACGAGGTTTTAGTAGAAAATATGGCCACGAGTATTAATCCAATTGACTACAAAGCGCGAGAGGGATTATTAAAACGGATGTTTCCATGGCAATTCCCGGTCATTTTAGGTTGGGACATCGCTGGAATAGTTGCTTCTACTGGAGATGACGTAACAAGTTTTAAAGTTGGAGATCCAGTGTTTGCTCGGCCAGATATTGACACAAAAGGAGTGAATGGTTCGTATGCAGAATATACAGCTGTTAAAGCGGATAAACTGGCACTAAAACCAAATAACATTAGCTTTGTTGAGGCTGCTGCCGTTCCTTTAGCTGGGCTAACTGCCTTGCAAATGCTTAGAAAACTTCAGTTATCATCCAATCAGAAAATACTAATTCAAGCTGGTGCTGGTGGGGTAGGTATTTATGCAATTCAGCTGGCTAAAATGATTGGCGCATATGTAGTAACAACTGCTAGTCAAAATAATCATGAATTTGTAAAATCTTTAGGTGCGGATTCTGTAATTGATTATCACAAAAACAATATTCAAGATGTGTTGTCTGATTTCGATACTGTGTTGGACACAGTTGGTGATGTTGATAATGGGATTGCCATCCTTAAATCCGGTGGGCATCTTGTCACTATTTCTAACGCGTTAACTGACCAACAGAAAAACACCTCAGACAAGACCGTGACAGAAGGGTGGCTAAACCCGAACGGGCAAGATTTAGCAATTTTAGCATCCTACATCGCAAAGGGTGAGCTTCAAATTGTTGTGGATTCTCTTTATCCATTAACTACAGAAGGTATTCAGTCAGCCCACGAGCGGAGTGAAACACACCACGCCCGAGGGAAAGTAGTAGTTCAAATTAAAGAGTAAATACAGAGGAGAAATAAATGTTTGCTTATATTATGGTTACATTAGTTAGTCTAGAGGCTATTGGTATTATGTTTGTAGAAATGTTTGGTACAGCTTCACAGCAGGCAAAAGCATTTGATCTTAAAGAATCTTTCGTTCAGATACCAGAGGTTAAAACGTTATTAGCAAATCAAGGAATCTATAATGGCTTATTCGGTGCGCTTGTAATTGGTACTATGTTGTTTCTATCAGGCCCTCAACAGGTTTTGATGTTACAGATGGAAATGCTATTTATTTTCTTGGCTGCAGTTTATGGTGCTTTAACGGCCACAAAAAAGATTATCCTGGTTCAGGGATTGCCGGCATTTATTGCAATAATTTTGCTATTTTTGAAGTAGTCTTTAACCAGCTAATATTACCAAATAAAAAAAGCGTAGCAACTGCTGCGTTTTTTTTTGCAAAAAAATATCAATTATAGTTTAATTCTAATATGCGCTGGTAATGTTGATAAAGAATAGTGAAGCGATTAATGCTGTGTTTATCCCAAGGTTTCGGACGACCACAAAAATGTAAAATAGATGTATTGGCTATCACCCAGTTTGTATCGACCTGACCTCGGCTCTTAGCAAAGTGAACGATGTTATCTCGCGTATCAAAATTCCAAATTTCTTCCGGTATACTCAAGATTTGATTACCATATAAATAATTCAAAATATCTTGATCAGGGAGTACGAGCTCTTTGGCATGATCCTTAATTAGGTCTAAAATATCACTTTTATTAACTTTTGCACGCATTTTGTTTAAATCTAACAGCATCACACCAGAATTAAAGTATTCACTTTTGGTTCGCAATCTAACATTATTAATCGTCTGATTGATTCCCGTTAGACCTAAATGGCTTGCTGCCGCTATCATATTACCTTTTAAGTCTATCGACCATAGTGCTTCAATTGGGTTCAATATCAAAGTATCAGGGTCTAAGTAAATTATGCGTTCTAAATCTGCTGGCAGATATTCAGTGCAAAGCAATCGGTAATACATTTCCGTTGGATATTGTTTAAGCGTAGGGGCGGTTTGCCAATAAGTTGCGTCAATTTTTAATGGGTGAAAATCATAATCCAATTTGTCTGTAAAGCCTCTCAAATGGTTTATTTCCGCTTCTGGTATCGAATCGTGTAGCAGCCAAATAGAAAATCTACAATCAACATTCGTTGCTTTCAGCGACAAGAGCATAACTTTTAAAGGTTTTATGTAGGACTTGTCTAAAGTGACTAAAATGTTTATTTCTTCCATTATTATGAGATCCTTTTTTTATATGTTAAGCAGTCTATTAATAAAATACTTTGCAACATAAATTATACAGCATCCATACTTTATTAGAGAAGTGACTACAGCTGCATCAATTAACATAAGCTTTTAATCACCATCAAGACTAATTGGTAGCCATTTTTAAGCAACCATGATATACTTAATTCGTAATTGGAAACTATCAACTAGCTGTGTCAGCCAAGAAGCGGCTAGTTGATAGTTCATCAATTCGAAAATAAACAATGTTACGACGCACTCATTTCAACTGTAGGTTTTAAACGCGCCTTTTTTGCGTGCACGAAAGTTTTGGCTGAGAACACTCTAAATTTAAAAACTCACACTCGAATTAATGCGAAGAACATTAGGAGAGTAAGAAAATTATGATTAAAGTCCGCGATTTGACGGTGGCCTATGATGGCACACCGGTTTTCACGAACCTATCAATTCAATTTGAGCCTGGTAAAATTACCGGTATTATCGGACCTAATGGTGCAGGGAAATCAACAATGATTAAAGGCATTTTAGGATTGATAAACAAGCAGAATGGTAAAGTTACGTTACACGACGAGCCAATCGCAAAGCAGTTAAAGAAAATAGCTTATGTGGAGCAACGTGCTGCTTTAGATTTAACTTTTCCAATCAATGTTTTTGATACTGTTTTAACAGGCACATACCCTAATTTGGGCCTGTTTAATGTTCCCGGCACAAAAGAAAAAGATGCCGCAAAGGAAGCATTAGAAGACGTTAAGTTATCTACCTTTAGCCAACGACAAATTGGCGAACTCTCTGGTGGACAATTGCAACGTGTTTTCGTTGCGCGTGCAATTGTTCAAAATGCTGATGTCATTATTTTAGATGAACCCTTTGTTGGTATAGATATGAAGTCTGAAGCCGATATTATGGCTATCTTAAAACAATGGCGCACTGCAGGAAAAACAATTATTGTTGTACATCACGATTTGAATAAAGTGACAACCTATTTTGATAATCTGGTGATTATTAATCACGGTATTACTGCATATGGGGCCACAGCCGATGTTTTCACAAAAGAAAATATCGCCTCTGCATTTAGTGGTGATCTATCATCGATCTTGTTTGAAGAAGAGGAGGATCAACATGCATAGTATTGAATTATTCATTGACGGACTAACAAAATATAATTTCTTGCAAACAGCATTAGTTACATCGATATTAGTTGGTATTATGTCAGGAATTATCGGGTCCTTCATCATATTACGAGGCATGTCTTTAATGGGTGATGCAATTTCGCATGCCGTATTACCTGGTGTTGCGGTTGCATACATGCTCGGGATTAACTTGTTACTCGGTGCTTCTGCCTTTGGTATTTTGGCAGCATTACTAATCGGTGTTGTCACGATGAAGTCAAAGTTGAAAAATGACACAGCCATAGGAATCGTATTTTCAGCTTTCTTCGCATTGGGATTTATTCTTATTTCATTGGCAGAGTCTGCTACTAATTTGCATCACATTTTATTTGGAAACGTCTTAGCTGTTTCTGACAGTGATTTAATTACTACTGCAATCGTGCTTTCTATAGTATTATTGTTTGTTGTTACCTTTTACAAAGAGTTACTTATCACATCATTTGACAATACTTTTGCTAAAGCCTATGGTCTTAAAACTCAAATTATGCATTACGCTCTAATGCTTGTTTTGACCTTAGTTACGGTGACAGCTTTGCAAACAGTCGGAATTATCTTAATTGTGGCCATGTTAATTACACCAGCAGCTACGGCTTACTTGTTAACAAATCGTATGTCTCATATGATGATTGTTGCTGCTATCTTTTCTGTAATATCATCAATTGTAGGCTTGTACCTGAGTTTCACATTTAACTGGGCGTCAGGTCCTGCAATTGTTCTTACAGCAGCAATTTTCTTTACATTGGCCTTTATCTTTTCACCAAAACAAGGCATTGTCTTCAAAAGAAAGTCTTAAAATTAAAGCAGTCTAATTTAAATAGAGAGAATTATCAAAGCCAGCGTATGTTACGCAGAATATAGTGGAGAAATTAAAAATGATTAAACGTTTAAGTATTATCGTAGTGGCCGTTGTTGTCATATTGGGTGGTGTGCTGTGGTTTGTTAATAGTAGTCAAGGGGGAAAAACAAGCCAACATGATAAGTTGCAAGTTGTTGCGACAAACTCAATTATTGGTAACATGGTTGAAGAAGTTGCTGGTAATAAAGTCAACTTACACACAATTGTGCCACGTGGTACCGATCCACACGAATATGAACCACGACCACAAGATGTCTCAGCAGCCCAAGAGGCTGACGTACTCTTTCACAATGGATTAAACCTTGAAACTGGTGGTTCTGGCTGGTTCAAGAAAATGTATCAAAATGCTGGAAAGAAAACGAATAAGCAAGTGTTCGCCGTCTCAAAGGGGGTAGTGGCTAAGCATTTAACTGATAAGGGTAAAGAAAATGAATTAGACCCCCATGCTTGGTTAGATATGCAAAATGGTATTAAATATGTTAAAAACATTGAAAAAGTATTAATTGCTAAAGACCCAGACAATGCTAGCACATATAAGAAGCGCACAGCAGCATACGTTAAGAAATTATCTGCGTTAGATAAAAGTGCCAAAACTAAGTTCAATAATATTCCTGAAAATAAGAAATTATTAGTTACTTCTGAAGGCGCATTCAAATACTTCTCAGCAGCTTACGGTATCACACCAGCGTTTATTTGGGAAATCAATACAGAGTCTCAAGGTACACCTGAGCAGATGAAACAAGTATTGGAGAAAATTAAAGCTACTAACGTACCTTCATTATTCGTGGAAAGCTCAGTGTCTCCAAAGGCAATGGAAAAGGTTTCTAAAGAAACCGGTCTACCTATTTATTCAAAAATTTATACTGATTCTTTGGCTAAAAAAGGACAGGCAGCAGATACTTATTACGGTATGATGAAATGGAACCTAGATAAGATTTCGGAAGGTTTGTCAAAGTAAAACATAAATAGTGTAAACCTTATTCATAAAAACACCGCAACTATTCAAATAGTTACGGTGTTTTTATTGTTATTAAGTTTTAGTTGTTTATCTTTCTGCTACATCGATGGCTTCACGAATATTCAATATGTCGGCTTCATGATTATTGAAATCAGGATTATCAGTAGGCAAAGCGATGTTGAGTTCATTGAATAAATCAATTCTACCGAATACATCGCTCGCCTTGAAATCAAGAACATGGCCGCCAATCGTACGATCATCACTTAAAAAATGAAGATGCCACCCACTCGCCATAATGCCAGAATAAAGGTCAGGACCAAAATCACCAATTAAAGTACCAGAAACATTTTCATAATTAAACACTGGTTGTTTCAATGTTACATCAACGAAGGGTGGATAAG
This sequence comes from Leuconostoc sp. C5, assembly GCF_056530425.1. NCBI lineage: Bacteria > Bacillati > Bacillota > Bacilli > Lactobacillales > Lactobacillaceae > Leuconostoc > Leuconostoc sp. C5. The sequence continues at coordinate 956,953 of NZ_CP134351.1, forward strand.
GCTTGATTTGCTTAGGAGCAACACGAACCTTCAGTTTCGGAAAACTAGCATTCATTTGAATACTAGCTGGTAAATTAGCCCAGCTCTGATGTTGTTTGGATATATTGTTTAAACTATCAAAAGTTAAAAATTTTTCTTGAAGAAAATAGTATAACTCTGATTGAGAATGGATGGAAGTAAAAGGTGTTTCCAACGATAAATCTGTGATTTCTTTAGTTACACCATTCGCTTTCGTTTGATATACGCTATTTTCTATGATTGTAACTTCACCATCAAGTTCATCCATTGTTCCAATGCCACTCGGACCATGATTCAATATTGACGACAACGGTGCCGTACCGTCATATAATCCTGACATAATTAATTCTAACGTTCCATGTTGATAAATTGTAGACATAATGACCTCTTTTTTAATTAAAGTGTTTTAGTTTTACTTACTAAAAGTAAACCATTTTAATATTTATTCAAGATTAAAAGCCACTGATTACAGTGGCTTTAGTTAACGGTAAAATGATGAAACAATTAGTTAGTCATGTTCATCGAGAAAGTTTATCATTAGGTACTTCGAATAACACGGTGTCATTGATTTTAAAATCGATATTATTAGCAGCTAAGATGTCTGTGAAATCTTTGACATATACATCGCTTTCAAAGCTTTGCAGAATATCTACTGAAATGCCACCATTAATGGCTAGCATTTCAATAGATAACCCATTTGTTCCGCTCATATAGGTATGCATTTCATCAATATATTGTTCTAATTCTCCCAGTTTAGTTTGACCGGAATAACTAATGATGAAAGTATTGAGAAGAATATTTTCGAAGAAAGACAGCATTTGTTGCTTAGCTTCAATAGTGGGTAAGGAATCTAGTTTTTCAAACAGATTTGCCATTTGATTAACATTGGCCCTTAAGTTGCTGATTTGTTTGCTTTGTTTAATTAAGTTTCTAAATTCTGTGGCAACGGCTGTAAAATCTTCGTCATCAACAATAGGCTGATTAACTGGTAATGCAATGCTGCCAACACAGTTTCGGAAAGTGTTTTGATTAGTTACGCCTAAACGAAGATCACTTGCCATATGAGCAACAATCGGTAATTCAAAATCAGGATAGGCTTTTTGAATTGCTTGCGCCATAATAATTGCGACAGCGATAGCAGGTGTAGCATTATGTTTCTTAGCATATGTCATAAAACTTTCTTGATCTAAGACGATTTCATAGCGATAGCTACTTTTTGTTGCATCTTGACCCTTGGTTTCTAAAAGTTGGTATCCACGATGATTCAGATCAGGCATTTTATTAGTTTCTGAAATTGGTTGGGATTCTAGGTTCTCAAGTGGCTCTAACATTTCATCTTCTGACATAGTATCGTCGCTCAAATTAATATGTTCAATTTCTGGCCAAGTATTGCTTTTGTACCCTAAGTAGTAATAAAGTAACGTTTCAACGAATGGCATAATACCGCGTCCGTCTGCAATTGCATGATGATAAGCAATGAAAATGGTTTTTTCTGAGAAAGTAACATCGATGAGGTGTTGGTTCACCTCATCACTACCCAGAGCGCGTAGCTGATCTGTCTCAGCTACAATTAGCGGGCGATCATTTTTAGATAAATAATAGTTGGCATCTTTTTCAACTAATTGACTAGTCAAGTACGGATAGCGTTGCAAGGACTTATATACAGATTGTTGTAAATACGCTGCATCGATATCATTAGTTAATCTAATGTCGATTACCATGCTAGGTGTACCATTTTGGCGATACAAAAATGATTGCCCTGAAGTAATCTTTTCGAGTTTTGGTAATGCCGATAAGTAGGTTTTTCCGTTTTCTGTCTTAAAAATATCTTGATAAGTTGTATTTAATGTAGTTGATGTTGTCATGGTTGTTCTCCTTTAAGATGTTAAGTTATTAGCCATCAACTGATGACCATGACAATACTATAAAATTAAAATATTTATGTTGTATTTGAAAATTGTTTTCAAAGTGTTAATTGTAAAAAATGTTTGTTTAGTTTGTGACTTTGTCAGTTATAATTGAACTAACAAGATCATTATTAAAAGGAAATAAATATGGCTAATATTATTGTTGTTGAAGACGACCCGAATTTCAATCGAATTTTAAGTATCTATTTGTCTAACCATGGACACCAAGTTCAGAGTGCTCTTAGTGCGCAAGAGGCTTATGATAAGATGTATAACCAATTGTTTGATATGATTCTTTCAGATGTGATGATGCCTAACATTGACGGTTTTGAGTTCACTGAGACAGTCAGAAAAATCAATCCGAATATTCCTATTCTTTTTGTTACTGCCAAAGATGATATTCAATCGAAACAACGTGGTTTTTCATCTGGTATCGATGATTATATGGTTAAACCAATTGATATGTCCGAAATGCTAATGAGGGTGACTGCGCTACTACGACGAGCTCACGTAGCTAATGATAGAAAGCTAACAATCGGCAATACAGTACTTGATGCAGATTCTGTCAGTATTATGGTTGATTCACAGGAAATTTCAGTAACGGTTCGTGAATTCAACATTCTATTTAAATTACTGTCTTATCCGAATAAAACATTTTCACGTTCACAATTACTTGATGAATTCTGGGGTGTTGATACAACGACAGGATTGCGGGCAGTTGATGTGTACATTACTAAACTGCGTGATAAATTTTCTGGAAGTGATGTCTTTGAAATAACGACAGTTCATGGGTTAGGATATAAAGCGGTTTTAAAGTAAATGAAGAAGATAAAAAAACACAAAATTACTTTTCAAAAAGTATCCATTAAAGAGCTTATTGCTGCTTATGTTATTTTTTTATTGTTTGCTACTATTCCAAATATAGTTTTAATGCATGGTGGCCAACTGGCATTATTTACGAACAGTAACTTTATTTGGTACTTAATATATTGGTTTATAGTAACATTAATTTTCATTGGCTTAATTTCATATCAAAAACATGTTCTTTTTGATCAACCAGTCAGCCAATTAAATGAAGCAACACGACAGGTTGCCCAAGGAGATTTCTCCGTTTATTTAGAACCAGGCCATGCACGCGAGAAGTACAATGACTTAGATTATGTTTTTGAAAATTTTAACTTAATGATTGAAGAACTTGGTAGTACGGAAACTTTAAAGAATGACTTTATTGCCAATGTATCTCATGAATTTAAGGCGCCTCTAGCAGTAATTCGAAGTTATGCTGAAGCTTTAAAAAACGAAACAGATGAAGAGCAGCGCGACATGTATACTCAAATCATTGTTGACGAAACCGACAAAATGGCAACAATGGTCACCAATGTATTGAAATTAAGCAAGATTGAAAACCAAGCACTCCAGCCACATATTAAAAAATATAATGTGAGTCGTCAGCTAGTTGAAACATTACTTAACTTTGAAAAAATATGGGCATCTCACAATATTTCTTTAGATATTAATATTTCTGACGATATCGAAATTGCAGCAGATCCAGAAATGATGGAGTTAGTGTGGCAAAATCTACTTAGTAATGCGTTCAAATTTGTTCCTTCCGGCGGACAAGTCACATTAAGACTGCAACAAAACAATGAAGGAACGGAAATAACAGTCCGAGATAACGGTGAAGGAATGGATCATAACACATTAAATAGAATATTTGATAAATTTTATCAAGGTGAAACATCTCATACCAACCAAGGAAATGGATTGGGGTTGTCACTAGTGAATAGAATTATAACTTTAATGCAAGGATCTATTAGTGTGGAAAGTAAATTGGGTAAAGGAAGCGCTTTTACAGTTTGGTTACCATTACATCATTTAAACAATTAACATGGCTTTAACAATTATGTTTTAAGTATTTTGTATAATTGTAGTTGATAATAATAGTGGTGAACCTGATAAGGAGAAATATGTCGTGTACGAAAAACAATTTATCGGCTACGAATATCAAGAAAGAGTAGTTGAAAAAAAATATGAGCCTGTCTACTTGGATGCGTATCCGAATTTTGGCTGGGTGATCGATCAACATCATAAAAGTACTCAAAATCCCAATAATATCATGTTACATATGAAGCGCAATCGTGATCTTGTGAACCGTATTGAAATTAAACGATTAGAAAATAAGTTTCAAGCTACTATGAATGAGATTATTAAAATCGAAAAACGCAACCAATTAATACCAACGATTCAAGCTTGTCTTGTTGGCCTTTTTGGGACTGCACTTATAGTGGGTGCGTTCTTTATACACAATGTTAGTAGTCTTTATTTGTCACTCTTATTTGGTTTAGTCGGATTTATAGGATGGGTGTTGCCTTATTTTATTTACAAGACTCAGTTTGAAAAAAGAACACATCATAATCAGGATTCTGTTGAATCTAAATATGATGCTATTTACGATTTAACAAAAAGAGCACATCAATTGTGCTACATGGATTGAGAATTAAAAATGAACTTACAAACCTGTTAGTGTTTGTAAGTTCATTTTTTTAATTTGAGTAATTAACATTTTTAAAACAATTCGTAAATATTTTTGAAATAAATCATGAATATGATATAACCAAGATAACTAACTATAGTTGAGTGAGGAAGACATGGTCGATAAAGTTAGCTATTAATATGTATTTCGCCAACATTCACAAGTAGACATGAAAAGGAGTTTATTATGAGCAAGTCAAAAATTGTTAAGGCAAACAAAAAGATAGAGGAGAAGGTTGTAAAAACTTATAAAACAATTGAAAATGGGGCAGTTGAAGGATTTGGTAATATTTCAGATAAGTTCGTCGATAAGTACTTAGCCAAAGATGGCGAGTCAGCTCAAGATGCTAAAAAGCGCATTGAAGCGGAACAGAATCAACGCGAAAAAACAAATATCGACATGATCAATAAACATCGTTAATGAATAAAAGCAGTATGACCATTTTAAAAGTCATATTGCTTTTTATTTAGCAAAAGCTACAATTTGTTCAGCTATACAAAAATAAGACGTCATTTACTGATTTGGTTTAATGTCATGATACAATAGACCAAATACAATAGGTTGCGAATGCTGTCTGAAAAGCGAAAGGGAGAATTGTTTTGTTAAAAAAATGGTTAACTACTGTCTTGCTAATTATCATCACTTTGTTGTTGGTAACCATAGCATATTTACTATATTCAAATCACAACAATATTAATACTTCAAGAAGCACTGATTCTTCTTTCGATACCAGTTCTTCTAGTAAAAGCTCCTCCAATGATGATGATTTGCTTAGCTTGGCTAAAATAAGAAGTATATTTTATAAAAGATACCCTAACGCTGCCATCACATCAATTGAATTAGAAAAAAATCTATTGTCGACCCATTATGATATTACAGGTGTAGATGACAATACAGAATATACACTAAAAATTCATGCTGATACCGGTAAAGTTATCACTCACAACAAAGAACAATTGGATGCCGATGAAAAGAATGGCACTGCCAAAAATAATGAAGCTATAGCATTTGATAACATCATATCTTTAGATAGTGCCGTAAATAAAGCTAAGGATGCGGCCGGCGATGGCTCCTTAAATGGGTGGTCTTTGGAAAAAGATGATGGTCGTACTTATTGGGAAATTTCATTAAAAGACGGAAACAATAATGTAGCAGTTAAACTTGATGCCAATAGTGGTCAAGTGATAGAAAAAGACGAAGATGATTAAATATTGCAAGCTTTTAGTATAGTTCACTTAATAATCTGCTAACTATGTGGTCCTTACAAAATAATAATAGTTGAAATCCGCAACATTCTTAATTAATTCTCAAAAACCCTTATGTTATAATGGATAGCGTCCAATAGACATTTGTCAAAATTTAGGGGTAACGGGGAATAATGGAGAAAAATAGGGATACAAATACGCCATCAGCTACTAAAAGCCGCATGGCGTTATTTCATAGTAAAAAACATAGTTCATTTAAATTGTATATCGTTTTAGCAGCTGTCATTGTATTACTATCCGCTTCTGGTTATGCTGCATACTATTTTTATAGTTTAAATAACACACTTAGTAAATCATTTTCATCAACAGGTCTTGATTCTGAAAAAAAAGCCACACAATTAATTCAGGATAAAAAGCCAGTATCTTTCTTAGTTTTAGGAACAGATATTGGCACAGAGGGTGGCTTTGGCACGAATCGTAGTCGCGTAGGATTAACTGACTCTATGATGGTTGTAACTGTTAATCCAAAAAATGAAACAACTACTTTAATTTCTATTCCACGAGATATCATGACTTCCATTTCTGGGTTTGAAAGTAGTTTCCCTCAGAAATTAAATGCTGCCTATGCGTTTAAGGCAGCTTCTGATAATAATGTTTCGTTGGGGGACGGTGTAAGTACAACAATAGATACCATACAAAAAATGTTTAACTTTCCAATCAATTATTTCGCTATGGTCAATATGAGTGGACTTGGCGATGTTGTCGAACAACTTGGTGGCGTGCAAGTCAAGTCACCCTTAACGTTTACCTTTAGCCAAGAAACTGCCCACGAAAGTGGCAAAGATCTGTATCAATTTACTGAGGGTTCTAGTACATTCAAATACGCTGCTGATGGTGAAACCTTTAAAATCTATAGTAAAATGAATGGACAAGCAGCCTTAGCGTTTTCTCGAATGCGATATCAAGATCCAAAAGGTGATTATGGTCGAACTGAACGACAACGCTTATTATTGCAACAAATTATTAGTAAAGTTAAGAAAAATCCAGCTCAAGTAGTTAATTTAAAATTCATAAATTCGACGACTAAAAACATTGCTTCTAATCTAAAATCGGAAGATATGTTGAAATTAGGTACTAATTACATTAGTGCCTCAAAGCATATTGTTTCATATACTGTTAAAGGACAAGGTGAGACATTTGAAGGTATCTCATACCAACGTGTTACCACTGCACAGCGACAAGCAATAACAAATAAAGTTAGAAGCAGTTTGAACTTAGAAGCAGCTACAACTGGAAATGAATTTGGTAGTAATATTACAGAAAACAATTTAGCTCAAGTAGGTACCGCAGATCAATTGTATCCAGAAAACAATACTGACGAAAATATGCAGTTGCGTGAAGAGTAAATATAAAATTAGAAAAAGACATGTTAGGTAACATGTCTTTTTTTTATAAATATAATTAAAAAGCAGCCTTGGGAGAGACTGCTTTTCTGGGAGAGAAGAGAATATTATCTTATAGGGAGAAAGAAAATATATTCTTATATAAATAGTGGAGTATACCTCTGTTAAGGTATGTACTCATAATACCGCTAAAATGTTAAATGAATATAAAAATTTGGAAGAAATTGTTTTCCATTGAGCCACGAAATAAATTAAAGACAGGTATTGATTTATGTTGATTATAAGTGGTAACATCATTGTTATAATGTTAGTTAGCTAACTAACATTTAATGATAAAGAAGGACAATTTGTAATGACATCTATAGGTAAATTATTCAAAATTGGGCAACGTAATCTTGTAAGAGATCTTGATACATTGGCCGTAACTCACGGGGTGACTGGTGCGCAATTGTCGGCAATTGACTTTATCGCTGACAATAAGTACGTCACACAAAAAGATATTGAACAAGAATTTCATATAAAAGCTTCATCTGTAGCAACTATGATAGACCGAATGGTAGAGAAAAAAATGGTTGCAAGAGTACCAAATGAAAAAGACAAAAGAGTTAATGAAATACACCTCACGGCGTCAGGAGCAAAAATTAATAAAATCGCTAAACAAATTATTAGCTCCCATGATGAAGATATTTTACGGCCTTTTTCAGCAGATGAACGGAAAACTATAATTAAATTTTTAAAATATGTTGCAGAAGGTAACAGCAATCACTCACTAGAAGGAGAAAAAAATGGAAAATAAAGTTTCAACTAAAAATGCAATGGCTATTATAGCAGTAGCGTTGGTTTCTTTTTCTGGCATTATGGCAGAAACGGCTATGAACGTTACATTTCCTGTTTTAACAAGGTATTTTAGCACATCGCTCAATTCGATACAGTGGGTAACGACCGCATACTTACTCTCTGTAACAATTATGATCACAACAAGTGCCTATCTGAATAAAAGGTATAATACCCGTTATTTATGGTTAGCCAGCCTTATTTTCTTTGCTACAGGAACTTTAGTGGGCGGGTTGGCCAGTAATTTACCAGTATTGTTAATTGGCCGTGTGTTAGAGGGTTTAGCAGCGGGTATATCAATGCCCCTCATGTTTAACTTGATCGTTCAACTAGTACCAAGATCGAAGATAGGCGTATGGATGGGTATTGGTTCTATGGTTGTCAGTTTAGCCCCTTCGTTTGGTCCTACATACGGTGGCGCTTTGATTGATACTCTTGGTTGGCGATCAATATTTTTTATTCTTTTAATTGTGCCGATTATATCGTGGTTGTTGGGGTGGAGAACTATCGATAACAGTAAAGAAACACAAGCCAATGTTTCTTTTGACGTCCTTGCTTTCGGCTTATTATCTGTGTCCTTAATTACGGCTTTGATATTAATTAATCAATTAGAAAATGGGACTGTCAACATATTACTTCTAGGGGTCACCATTGTTAGTTTAACAGGCTTTGTAATTAGATCACTAACTTCAAAACAAACTTTTTTGAACATCAGATTACTCAGTAACAGTAAATTTCTATTCCTGCTGCTTCCCGTTGTTTTATATATGTTTGCAAATTTGGGTATTAACCTTCTGCTGCCAAATTATTCGCAAAAAATCTTAAATACGTCAAGCTTTTGGGCAGGATTCTCTTTATTGCCTGGAACGTTACTAGGTGGGATCTTAAATCCTTATTTTGGCCATTTATATGATAAGCATGGAGATAAAACGCCACTTTTGGTAGGAAATACGATCTTTGGGATTAGTCTATTGGTCATGGCCTACTTCACTAAAAATCTTGGAATCATAGCGTTCATACTCATGTATATGATTTTCACATTTGGGCGTAATATGGCTTTTAGCATTGGAATGACAGCATCTATTGATGAATTGAGTAGAGATAAAAAGACGGATGCCACTGCTATTTTACAATCAGCGCAAATGTTTATGGGTGCATTAGGCACTACTGTTGCAGCTTTATATGGCGCACAAAAATCAGGCCTAGCTGTTGGGTTCCAACATTTCCTATGGTTGCTTTTCTTTATTTCACTTGTTATTTTCGTTATGTTCTTTGCTCGACAAAAAACAGGGAACAAATGAAATCTCTATATTAGACAGTAAAAAAATAGCATGATACAATTGTATTATGAATTAATGTGTTTTCATATTTAACAACCTTGCGGGAGTAGCGGCGCATGTGCGTGGGAAACTGACTTACTAGATTATTTACAGTCTAGCGGCCAACCTTAAACAGCAAGACGCAAAGAATATTTTCTCTTAAAGGAGTGTATCAAAATATGAGCACAAAGTCGAAAGAGGTAGATGACGACGTTCCGTTATCGTCCTCAGCAAAGTTTCACCATCAGGAATGGTCTAAGATAGTTAATAATTTACATGCAAATTATCCTAGCGGACTATCAGACGAACAAGTAAATAATCGCTTACAAAAAAACGGCTATAATGAGGTTAATCCAAAAGTTATCCCGAAGTGGTTGATTTTTTTGCGGCAATTTAATAATGTTATTGTCTATATTTTAGTGGTAGCTGCGCTGTTAACGCTTTTTATGCAACATTATGCAGATTCAGTTGTTATTGCATTAGTTGTATTAATTAACGCGTTAATTGGCTATTTACAAGAAGTGAATGCCAGCAATGCACTAGATAAAATAAAAAATATGTTGTCTGTTGAAGCCACTGTTATTCGAGATGGTGAACGATTTGATGTTCCAGCTCGAGAATTAGTACCTGGTGATTTAGTCTACCTAGAGGCCGGGGATAATGTCCCTGCTGATTTACGAATTATAGATGCTGATAACTTACGTATTCAAGAGTCGTCTCTAACAGGAGAAGCTGATTCTGTTCTCAAAAATGAAGCTATTTTATCCGAGCATGTGCCCCTAGCCGAGCGTAGTAACATGGCTTATGCATCAACAGCTGTGACTAACGGTAGTGCCACCGGAATCGTGGTAAACACTGGTGTTCATTCACAGATTGGCCAAATTTCTCAAAGTGTTGCTGATGTTTCAGATAAAAAATCACCACTAACACGAGAATTAGATAGTTTAGGCCATGGTATTTCTTGGTTAATTATCGTTGTGGCTATAGTCATGTTTGCCTTGGGTTGGTTTTTCAAAATATATGACATATCCACCTTGATTATGGCTATTATTGCAATGATTGTCGGTGCAATGCCGGAAGGATTACCAGCAGCTACGTCAATTATATTAGCAACCGGTGTTCAAAAGTTAACCAAAAAGAACGCAATTGTGAAAACATTACCTGCTGCTGAAACCCTAGGTGCAATAGACATTATTGCGTCTGACAAAACAGGGACATTAACAAAAAATGAAATGACCATTCAAGATATTGTCGTTGGTGAAAATCATTATACAGTCACTGGGACTGGATATGCACCCGATGGTGACATTTTTATAGGGAATAAGCTTGTCGATGCAACACAAGACAAAAACCTTGAAATGTTTTTAACAATGGGACATCAAGCAAATGATACTTTTTTGACCGAAGAAGCAGATATCTGGACCATCAACGGCGAACCGACTGATGCTGCCTTTCTGTCGGCCTACTACAAGGCCTTTGGACAAAAAGTACCTAAATTAAAAGAGTTGGATCGTATTCCGTTTGATTCTGACTACCGATATATGGCACGTTTAGTTGAAAATAAGCATCAACAACGATTTGTCGCCATAAAGGGTGCGCCAGACAGATTATTCACACTAGCCCGGAAAGATTCAAATTTTGACTACGAGTATTGGAAAAAGGTGTCAGCAAAGTTTGCCAAATCTGGAAAACGTGTAATTGCTGTTGGATATGTTGATGTGGATTCAGATACATCAGAAGTCCTTCACGAAACACTTGCAGCTGAAGGCGTGACATTCTTAGGATTAGCCGCTATTATTGATCCACCACGACCCGAGGTTGTTGATGCTATTAGCGACATGCGCGAGGCTGGTATTCGCGTCAAAATGATTACCGGCGATAGTCCAGATACGGCCAAAGCAATCGCTCAACAACTTGGTTTGGCCGACCAAATTGAAGCTGTTACTGGATCAGAAGTTGAAGCAATGACGGATAATCAGTTGGCTAAGGTTGTTACAAATTATGATGTCTTCGCACGAACTACACCACAAGATAAGTTACGTATTATATCTGCCTATCAAGCAAATGGATTAGTAACTGCCATGACTGGTGATGGTGTTAATGATGCGCCAGCATTAAAAAAAGCTGATATTGGTGTAGCAATGGGGATTAAAGGTACTGATGTTGCGAAAGATTCGGCGGATATGGTATTAGCTAACGATGATTTTTCAACAATTAAAGTGGCTATCGAGCAAGGCCGACGTTTATACGATAATATTAGAAAAACAATCTTATATTTGTTACCTACTAGTTTTGCTGAGGGGTTGATTGTTGTCTTTAGTATATTATTGCGCCAGCCAATGCCTTTAACTGCAACGCAATTATTATGGATTAACTTGGTTTCTGCTTTGACGTTGCAATTAGCGTTTATATTTGAACCAGCTGAACCAGGATTGATGAAACGCCCACCGCGTAAAACAACGGCCAAATTGATGAGTCGATACGATGTTTTCCAAATGGTTTATGTCAGTGTCATTATTGCAGCAGTGGCTCTTGTTGTTTTTGAACATTTAGATGATATCACAGGTTTTGCGGTAGCCAGTACAATGGCTGTTAACATACTTATTTTTGGTAAAATTTTCTATATGTTTAATATCAGAACAGCGGCGCCAGCGCTAAGTAAGACATTCTGGACAAACCCAATGGCATTCGTGGCTATCGGTGCTATGATTATTCTACAGTTACTATTTACGTATGTACCATTTATGCAAGGTGTATTCTCTACAGCTGCGTTATCGCTTTCTGATTGGTCTTTCATCATCTTAACAGGATTGATTGTTCTAATCGTAACAGAATTAGATAAGTATCGTCGTATGATTGTAAAACGATAGTATATAAATAAAGTTATTATTAAAAAAATGGCAATCACAACTTAACTGACCTGTGATTGTTATTTTTTTGTGATGAAAACCTTATAAAAAAATAACATTGAAGGAATGACTCTTTCTGAAAAAACTTTTTAACTTAATTTAACCTGATATCGATATAATCAAGCTAGTAACTAAACTATAAAAGGCAGGATCAAGCTATGGTTAAAAATTCAACTACTGAGTATACTTTTATAAAAGCGCAAATTGATCTGGTTATTCATAATATTGTTAGTAATAAATACAATGAGGAACTGACATACTACGATGTTTTATGGCTTCCTGATAATTTAACCAACCTAGACAGCAAAGAGCTATGGCAATCATTTCAAGATAATTTAGTAAAAATTTCTTTTATAGCTATGAATACTGGTTTGCCGAACCCCAATGCCGATGTCGATTTGGTAATCGTTAAAATGAGTAGTGGTGAAATAAATCCAAATGCGATAAAATATTTTGAAGTAGGTAAGCGAAAAGATTATTTAGCGATGCAATACCCGCATATAATGGACAAAGACAACGACACTTTATTTAATGCTTGGGATGAGGCTAACAACTCGTATAATTCAAAGGAAACATCCGCAACCGTTTGAATTTTAAGTGACTATCTGATCGGAAATACCAGATTCAAATAAAAAAACAACTATCACTGCATAGTTGTTTTTATTTACCAGCTATTTCAATTTCTATTCGAAAAAACTATTGACTTGAAGTCCACTCCAAGGGTTACACTTAATGTATTCACTAGTAAAAAAGGAGATTATCATGGATTACAAAACATTAGCTAGTGGCATTGAGATGCCCTTACTGGGATTTGGTGTTTTTCAAGTTCAAGAAAAAGGGGCTGCCAAACAAGCAGTACTCGATGCCATCAAAACAGGTTATCGATTAATTGATACAGCGGCCAGTTATGGTAATGAGCGAGAAGTTGGCGAAGCAATCTTCATTACAACGTTTAAATTTAGATTACTTAGATTTATACTTGATACACCAACCTTATAATGACGTATTTGGTGCGTGGCGAGCAATGGAATCTGCGTATCGATCCGGCCAGTTAAAAGCTATCGGGGTCTCAAATTTTGATATTGCACAGTTAACTAACTTAGCAGAGTTTTCCGATATAAAACCGATGCTAAACCAAATCGAGGTAAACCCATTTCAGCAAAATAAGAAGGACATTACGTACTTTAGTCAATACGGTGTTCAGGTCGAAGCTTGGGCACCATTTGCAGAAGGTAAAAATGATCTGTTTTCAAATATTCTACTGCGGAAAATTGCTGACAAACATCATAAATCGATTGCACAAATTGTACTTCGTTGGCTAACACAACGAAATATCATAGTAGTTGCTAAATCTGTTAAGCCGGAAAGAATGGCGCAAAATCTTGACATTTTTGATTTTAAATTAACGCACCAAGAATTAGCAGAAATTGAAACATTAGATACGAATAGTAGCCAGTTTTTTAATCATGCAGATCCGGACATGATTAAATGGATGGCTAACCGTGAAATTAGTTATGATGTTACATTTAACTAACTGAGCTGGAGGTGTTGCTAATGAATATCAAAAAAGTTGCTGAAATAACTAAACTATCAGCAGATACAATTCGGTATTACGAGCGTATTGGTATTATTGGTCCGGTACCTAGACAAGAAAATGGTATTAGAAATTTTAATGATCGTAGTTTAAATCAGTTAAAATTTGTAAAAATCATGAGAAACGCTGGTATGAGTATTGAGGCATTGAAGCAGTACATCGATTTAATATATGAAGACAATGATGCTACAATACCTGCCCGCAAAGCCATGTTAGTAGAAGCAGCTAATGAGATGACCGAAAAAATTAATAATTTAGTGACTGCTCGTAGTTATCTCACTAATAAGATAGATAACTATTACGGCCATATGCGTACAGTTGAAAACAAACTGTTTCACGATAAATGATGTTTACTATATATTAGCCAGAATGCGAGATAAAAGGACTTGAAATTCCTGTTTTAATTAAGATATTTTAACACGTGAATATTGAAAAATATATGTAATAATTTGTTGCTTTACATACCGACCAGGCAGTATATACTAAAGATATCAATTATTCAAGGAGTACAAAAAATGTCTGTTGAAAACGTTCGTCAATTTTTCAAAAAATATCATTTAGAGAACCGAATCGTAGAACACGAGAACATTGGTGATACGGTTGAACACGCTGCCGAGTTGTTGAAGTGTGAGATAAAACAAATTGCCAAATCCATGACCTTCATCGTGGCAGAAAATCCAATTTTGATTGTTCTTGCAGGTGACAAAAAAGTAGATAATAGAAAATTCAAATCAACGTACAATTCACGACCAAAAATGATTCCTTTTGATCAGGTTGCGGACAGAATTGGACACATCCCTGGTGCGGTAACACCATTTGCAATCAAATCAGACGTAAAAGTATACTTAGACGTATCTCTAAAGAGATTTGAAACTGTTTTTGCTGCAGGCGGTAGTACAAATAGTACAATCGAATTATCAATAGATGAGCTTGAAAACTATGCTCATCCCCTAGACTGGGTAGATGTAGGGAAAGACTAGTGAATACACTTGCTAAACAAACCGTTTAGCGAGTGCGAACGGGAGGCAATCAATACGAATGACAGTAAATGATTGGATAACCTTTATATTAGCTAGTACCGTTATTATAATTTCCCCAGGTCCTTCTGTAATATATGTAACAACAAACAGTATGACTAATGAGATTAAAACAATGATGCCATTGATTATAGGACTCACTGCAGGATATTTTTGTGGTATGGGCATCTCTTTAATATTTATAAGTAGCTTACTCAAAATTTCATCCTACTCATTGGTCGTGTTAAAAATAATTGGTTCCGGCTATTTAACGTACTTAGCCATCCAAATGTGGACTCGTAAGCAGATTAATCAAGATAGCAGAAAACCAACATTCATACGAGGTGTGCTCATTGCTATCAGTAATCCTAAGGCACTATTATTTTATACAACTTTTTTCCCGCAATTTGGTCATACTCAAGTTGATATGGTATATCTAGCACTATGTTATGGCATATTAAGTTTTATAGTGGATTTTTCGAATATGCTAATTTCTCATTTTGCTAGCAGAGGAATTAGCATGAACTCTTTAATGTGGATTAATCGATCCGGAGCATTATTGCTATGGCTTACTACTTTAAAGATCTGGCTGTGAATAACCAGAAGTTAGTTCCAACTGTTTTTTTAGCACATTTAACCAATAACGTTTTTGGCTTCTCCTGATAAATATGCATTTAAATTATCTACGGTTATGCGTAATAATCTTTCACGAGTCTCTAATGGTGCCCAAGCGATGTGAGGTGTAATAAAGCAATTTTTAGCTTTTAATAAAGGATTGTCTTTTTCAATTGGCTCTTTTTGGACAACATCTGTAGCTAAGGCATAAACTTTTTCATTATTTAGTGCCTCGGCTATGTCATTTTCACTAATAAGTTTTCCACGGGCTGTATTGATTAAAATCACACCATCTTTCATTTTTGAGATAGTAGTCTTGTTAATTAAATTAATCGTTTCTGGTGTTTGAACAACATGAAGACTAATAATATCCGCTTTTTGGAAAAGCTCATCTAAAGAAACTTGGTTGACCCATTTTTGGGTTGCAACACTAGGTCGATGATTATAAAAAATAACTTTCATTGAAAAAGCATTGGCTAATTCTGCCACTTTTTGAGCAATTCGACCATAACCAATGAGCCCTAATGTTTTACCTTTCAATTCAAATAGCGGTTTATCCCAAAATGTAAAATCATCGATACTAGACCATTTCCCATCATGGACCAATTGGTTATGTAATCCAACCTGACCAGTTATTTCTAGTAATAATGAAAAGGTAAATTGCGCGACAGCATCCGTAGCATAAGTAGGCACATTCGTCACAATAATGTTGTGGTTGTTTGCACTATCAATATCAACAACGTCATAACCTGTTCCCATAATGCCAATATATTTTAACTGTGAAGCACGACTGATTACACTATCATCTAGTGGGGTCTTATGTGTTATCACAACTTCCGCATCATCGATTCTCTGCAAAATTTCAGTGTCATTATCTACTGATGTACGGCTATAAAACTCAAAGTCGCCCAAATTTTTTAACGTTTCCCAATTTAAATCTTGATTGAGATCATAACCATCTAAAAGTACAATTTTCATAACTTATATCTCCGTTTCTTTGAGCCATTTGAATAAATCTTTTACTACAAGGATCTGAAAAGTAATTTAGTCATATTTTATCACTTATGACCTATTAACCATGATTTTTAAACTTGAAGACTAAGAATAGGGGATTGTCGCAAGAATTATTTCGTGAATATCAACACCGCGGGGTTTTGAGTCCTTAACCGTGCTCAATTAAAATAAAGTGGTAAAATGAAACAAATGAACGCTAATTGTTTGTTATCATATGATTTCAGATGGAGTTCCGGCGCGGATGCTTATCATATAGGAGGAAACTAAATGTCAAGAAATGAAGAAAAAGTTTGGCTTGTAACTGGTGGTTCAACTGGATTTGGGCGTAAATTAATTGAAGAATTAATTGCAAAAAATATTCCAGTCGTCGCTACCGCAAGAAATTTATAAGTATTTGATGATTTAGAAACGAATGAGGATGATTTGCTACTTAAAGTACAATTGGATGTCACAGACCAAGAACAAATCAACAATGCTGTCCAGTCAACGCTCAATAAGTTTGGAAAAATTGATGTTCTGGTTAATAACGCTGGCTACGGATACTCAGGTTCGATAGAAGAATCAGATGAAACTGCAGTCCGCCAAATGTTTGAAGCAAATTTTTGGGGAGCTAGTGCGATGATTCGTGCAGTGTTACCAGCTATGAGAAAAAACAGATCAGGATTAATTATCAATGTCACATCAATAGGTGGTTTACTAGCGTTACCCACCTATGGTTATTACAATGCAACCAAGCATGCCTTAGAGGGATTAGGTAAGGCACTATCATTAGAAGTTGAACCTTTCGGTATTAAGGTAACAAATGTCGAGCCTGGTCCCTTTAGAACTGATTGGGCAGGCAGATCACAATTTTCTGCCAAACATTCAATTAACGATTATGAAAATACGCCAGCAAGAACATCTGAGGAAGCTTCACATGCCAGATCTGGCGAACAAACTGGCTCTCCTGAACTAGCTGCAAAGGCATTTATTAAAATCGCTGCCTCTGACAATCCGCCTTTGCATTTTATTGCCGGTCAAAATGCTTTTAAACGTGAACAAGAAGAAATTTCTAATATTCAACATGATATGCAAAAATGGCAAGAGGATTCAACCCATCTGGACTATGGCGATGAGACATATTGGCAATAGATGGGAAGAAAGTTAACAGACTGTTAAAAATGACGGATTACGGCAGTTGGTTTACTGGATTTTCTCCACGTAAGCCCACCCAGATCCATTTTGATGAGAGATTGTTAGATATGAGTATTTGCACTCAAGAATGGTTTGGTAATTTACTTGGAAAACACCAAAAATTAAAAGACACTGATGATACATATATTTTGAAAGGTTTTAAAAAGCATAATGTCCGAAACAATTAATCAATCAAAACATTATTATGGTCGATCACAATCACAATTTGGCGATCTTTGTATTCCCGTACAAAGCAAAAAGGAGAAATTACCAATTGTTGTAACAATACATGGTGGCTTTTGGTTGAATCAATATGGCTTAGAAGAACTAAATCCAATTTGTACCAATCTTAATCAATTAGATTTTGTTACTTGGAATATTGAATATAGACGTCTAGGTGAGCTAGACGGTGGGTTCCCAGGCACCTACAATGATGTTATCAACGGCATTAACTTTGTTAAAAAGCTAGCTGAAAGGTATCCTATTGATATTTCGCGTGTTATCCTAATGGGGCACTCAGCGGGAGGTCACCTCGCACTTTGGAGTACTGCTACTATTTTTAATCAAAGCTTAAAAAACGATACTAAATTGATTTCTCTCGAAATAGCACCAACACTGGTTGTTTCACTCGCAGGTATTTCTATTTTAGAGGACGCAAAAAAACGTTTTGAAACTAAGGAGGGACCAAACTTAGTCACAAACATTATAGGATCAAGTGATATCAACTCGGTGTCACCCAATAAGCTTCTTCCCCTAGGCATTCCCATTATAATGGTTCATGGCTTGGATGACGCGGACGTTGATCCAAAAATGACCAAAAAATTTGGTTCTGAAGCTGAGAATTTAGGCGATGATGTATCCTATGTAATTATGGAATCAGCAAATCATTTCGACCTGATTGATCCGAAAACACATATTTGGAAAAGTACAATTGCGACTATTCGTAACAAAATTTAGATCTTTAAATTTCAAATCATAAAAGTTAACCTAGTTGTCTTATCCTGATTATCAGGATTTTTTATTTTACGAACAATTACATTTTTGTTGTTACAATGAATACTTTCTCCCATTCGATGGCTTCTTAGCGTCTGAAATGGTGCTATAATTACACTTAATATTATTTTTATGACATAATCATGGGTTAGAAAGCGTAAAACCGCAATGAATAAACTACTATTGACTGCTTACGGGTTCTCAACAGATAAAATCAAACGTGCTGCACTAGGATTGCTTAATATAGAACATTCTAGTAAAGCATGTATTATATCTACTTCTAGACCAGAAGAAAAAGAGAAGCATCCACAAATGCAACAAATCAGAAATGACTTATTAGAATTTAGACTAGATCAGGTTGATTTTCTTGATGTGGAGTTTGAAAGTGCAAAAAAACTATATGGCTATGACTTGATATTCTTGAATGGTGGTTATCCATTTTATCTACTACATTTCTTGAAAAAAAGTGGTGCTGACCATATTTTAAAAGACATTAGTAGGACTGGGGTTCCAATTTTTGGGCTAAGTGCTGGATCAATTGTAATGGGACCTTCCATCGAATATTTGCAATATCTTTATCCAGAGGACAACCAATTTAATGATACAGATTTAACAGGTTTGAACTTAACAAGTACTACAATTTTCCCGCACTTCAAATAAATGTTAACGCGTGATGCTGATATTGACAAAAAACTAACTTCGTATGAAAATACAACTGGAGTTAAAATCATGAGGCTTAATAATGATCAAGCCTTATCGTGTCATTGCAAAGATAAAGTCCTGATTGATTAAATACCGAATTGGAAACCCTATATATCAAATAACGATTTAATCTCAAAATCCTAACTTTTCGCGTTATACTCAACTTCTTTTAAAGAATAGTGGAATAGGGGTTGTGCTGAAAAAATTACAGATACGCTCAATACAGAACTTAAATCATTAATTGACAATTCACTATCATCCATTTAAACTTTACTTATAAATAATAAGTTGAGGAAAAGAATTTGTTCAATAAAAAATTAAGATCGTATTCTTTTCGTCTTTGTTTGTCTATTGTTGGCACCATTATCATTGCCTTTGGGATTGTTTTATTCCGTTTGGCGAACATGGGCATTGATCCAGCAACAGCAGCAGATGTTGGTATATCAGATACCTTCCATTGGAATTTAGGGAACTATCAGCTTGCATTTAATGCGCTATTGTTCCTTGGCATTTTGTTTTTCGATCAAACACAGTTTGGCATCGGAACATTAATCAATATGTCGTTACCAGGATACATTATCGCTTATTTTACACCGAAGTTTGAACCTATAGTTGGGCGTTGGTTTGGAAGCTTTTCTTATCTTGAAAACATATTTTTATTTGTCATTGGTATGTTTTTATTTTCATTAGGAATTGGCATATATACAAGTGTAAATCTTGGTGTTTCCCCGTACGATGCGGTTGCGCCATTGTTCAACAAAAAGAAATGGGCCAGTTATCGTCTGACAAGGTCTGTTCAAGATTTGTTCTTTTTTGTAGTTGCCATTATATTTGGTGGACCACTGGGTATTGGAACTTTTTTGATTGCCACGTTAACTGGCTATATTGTACAATACTGGCGTCAGCTATTTAAAAAAATAAAACACCACATGCAAAAAACGCACAGCTTTTAGTTGTGCGTTTCGTCATTCAAAAATTAAATACAATTTATCCTCTTGCCAAACAGAACGTTTGTTCGTATAATGAATTATACAGCTTTTGTTTTGGAGACAGCATATGGTAAACAAGCAGAAAATTGAATACAACTACACGCAAGAGGAACGACGTGTGATATTTATGATTGATTCTAAAAGCTTTTATGCCAGTGTTGAGTGTGTGGAACGTAACTACAATCCATTAAAAGCATTACTTGTTGTGATGTCAGAACAAGAAAATACCAACGGCGGCTTAGTCTTGGCATCTTCACCAATGGCCAAGAAAATACTGGGTATCACTAATGTTACCCGACAACGTGATATTCCTGTTTGTCCGGACTTAGTGATTGCTCATCCAAGAATGAATCTTTATATTCAAGAGAACTTGCGCATTAACAACATATATCGACAATACACTGATGATGCGCACTTATTGCCATATTCCATCGACGAATCAATTCTTGATATGACCTATTCTTGGCGTCTTTTTGGAAAAACACCGGAGGAAGTTGCTTTTAAAATACAAAAGCAAGTTCGGGCAGAAACAGGTATCTATTTAACTGTTGGTATTGGTGATTCACCAGTCTTGGCCAAATTAGCGCTTGATATTGAAGCCAAACATGCTAAGAATCTGACAGGAATCTGGCATTATGAAGATGTGCCACGGAAGCTATGGCCAATTACTAAACTAACTGATGTTTGGAGTATTGGCTCGCGAACTGCGCGTAAGCTAAATTTGATGGGTATTCACTCAATGTATGACTTATCTCACCAAGATCCATATCTATTTCGTTCGAAACTGGGATTAATGGGTGAACAGTTGTTAGCTTTGTCTTGGGGTATTGACCGATCTGATCTGACTGAAACAATCAGGCCCAAAAATAAATCATATAGTAATTCTCAAGTTTTACCACGTGATTACAGCCAACAAGCTGAGATTGAAATCGTGATTCGAGAAATGGCGGATCAAGTTGCCACAAGAATTCGTGCCCACCAAAAGCAAACGTGCTTAGTTAGCTTGTTTATTGGTTATTCTTTTTCTGAAAGTGAGAAACAAGAATCACATGGCTTTAGAAAACAATGTCGTATTAGTCCCACTAACGATACCAATGCATTAATGGCTGTTATGATCAACCTCTTCAGAAAGCACTGGCGAGGCGAGATTATTAGACACATCGGGATTGATTACGGTGGACTAGTTGATGATACTGGAGTACAGCTTAATCTTTTTGAACAACCTGAACACATCCTTAAAACAAACAAAATTGATCAAGTTGTCGACGAAATTCGTCAACGTTTTGGTACTACAGCTTTGATGCGGGCTATGTCTAAAGAAGTCGGTGGAACAGCCATTAACCGAGCTAGTTTAGTTGGCGGACACAACGGAGGCAACAGTTATGACTGACAATGATGATTTCACTACGATAATCAATCGCTACTTCCAAAACGATTACCGAGAACGAGGAAAAATTAAATGGAACGGCTACTTTCTGTCCGACCACACTTCTTCTTTAACCAAAGAGGGCATTCAACGAAATGCAATAACTAAGAAATTACCCGCAATATCACTAAATGATGCGCAAGATATTTTACGACACGCTTCTGCTAATTATCATGCCGTAACCGTTCAACAAAATATTAAAGATAACGAAGGAAATCTGATCCCTAATGTGACTGGTTTAATAAATGGTTTTTCCGAATTAGGTGTCTATATTGACCACCAATTCATAGCCTTTGAAGACATTAGAACAGTGGTAAGAAAAAATGAATCCAATTGAAAATATTATCACAGAGATTAATTCTTTATTCACTAAACAACCTAATACTATTTATGAAGTACGATTGGTTAATCAGCGATATGCTAAAAAAGTTAATGTGTTCTTTGAATATTATCGGATTGGACATGCGACTCATTCACAGCAGATTGCTCGTTTAAATGATGAATATCGATCTCAAATACCAGAGTTAGCGACAATGATTCATCAGGCTACTGGCCTGACGGTTAACACCAACTAATTTATTCGTGAATTAATTATCATCTAAAGTTGTTTTTAGATTCAGTATGCTCTATACTATTCGTCTTATAAACACTTCAGCCTCGGTAGATAGGGTGATTACAATAATTAATTGAATAATGTTTGCTCCTTCAAATCCGAGTATTACTGTTAGCTACTTCACTAATTTGATATTCTATCCTAGTTGATATACAATTTAGTTATCATAATGAAAGCGCTTACAACGTTTTTGTTTTTAGGAGGCCAGGTTAGAATGTCAGATAAAAAAATATCAGCTGGGTTAGCAGCTTTGAAGGTCATGGAAGGATGGGGTGTTCATACTATATATGGTATTCCTTCCGGAACATTAAGCGGGTTGATGGATGCTATGGGACATCCTGAAAATAATATTAAGTTTTTGCAAGTTAAACATGAAGAAGTTGCTGCAATGGCTGCCGTGATGCAATGGAAATTCGGTGGAAAATTAGGCGTCGCTGTTGGATCAGGTGGTCCAGGGGCTACTCATTTGATTAATGGCTTATATGATGCAGCTATGGATAATACGCCTGTATTAGCAATTTTGGGGTCAAAGCCAGTTCGTGAATTAAACATGGATTCCTTCCAAGAATTAAATCAAAATCCAATGTATGAAAGTATCGCTGTTTACAATCGTCGCGTAGCTACTGCCGAACAATTGCCTCATTTGGTTGATGATGCAATCCGTACGGCGATTGCCAAGCGTGGTGTGGCTGTTCTTGAAATACCTGCAGATTTTGGATTTTCACAAATTGATGCCAATTCGATTTATTCAACACCACTGTATTCATCAGGCCCAAAGTATAAAGAATACAAATCAGCACCTGTCGATAATGCTGATATTGATGCTGCTGTTGAACTATTAAACCAAGCAAAACAACCAGTTATTTATGCTGGTGTGGGTACCATGGGTCATGGCTCAGCTGTACAAGCATTATCTCGCAAAATAAAGGCGCCCATTATCACGACCGGTAAAAACTTTGAAACTTTTGACTGGGACTTTGAGGCCTTTGCAGGTTCAAATTTCCGAGTAGGGTGGAAGCCAGCCAACGAAGCTGTTCTCGAAGCTGACACTGTATTATTTGTTGGAACAAACTTCCCATTTTCAGAAGTTGAAGGGACATTCCGTAACGTTGACAAGTTTATCCAAATTGATAACAATCCTGCAATGCTAGGTAAACGCCATCAAAATGATGTTGCCATCCTCGGTGATGCTGGTGAAGCAATTGATGAAATACTTGCCAAGGTTTCCTCGGTTTCAGAATCACCTTGGTGGCAGGCTAACATTAAAAATATACAGAACTGGCGCGATTATATGACCAAACTTGAAAAAAAGACCGAGGGCGATCTACAAGCTTACCAAGTTTATAATGCAATTAATGAGCATGCAGCAGATAACGCTATTTTCTCAATTGATGTTGGTAACGTAACACAGCTATCAGTTCGTCATTTGCACATGACACCTAAAAATATGTGGCGCACGTCACCATTATTTGCGTCAATGGGTATTGGTCTACCGGGAGGTATTGGTGCCAAGAACACTTATCCAGATCGTCAAGTTTGGAATTTGATAGGTGATGGTGCCTTTTCAATGACATATCCAGATGTTGTGACAAATGTTCGCTACAACTTACCAGTCATCAATGTTGTATTTACCAATACGGAATATGGCTTCATCAAAAATAAGTACGAAGATACTAACACCTACAACTTCGGCGTTGACTTTACAGATGTTGATTATGCCAAAATAGCCGAAGCCCAAGGGGCGATTGGATTGACAGTAAGTCGCATTGAAGATATTGATCGCGTCGTTCAGGAAGCGCTTAGCTATTATGGTAAAGGCCGTGTCGTGGTGATTGATGCAAAAATCACTAAGGATCGTCCAATCCCTGTTGAAACATTGAAGTTAGATAAAAGTTTGTATAGTGCAGAAACTGTTAATGCTTATAAAGAAAAATACGAAGCGCAGGAACTCGTCCCATTCCGTGAGTATTTGGAATCAGAGGGACTAACTTCAAAATATATTAAAGACAGTAATGACAATAAGTACAGTTTCTAACAAGATACTTTTTGATGTTTAAATGCATTTTGTTTATACCTTGCCACCACCAATCCAATCTATAATGCTAACTAGTATGTATCATTTGACAAAATTTATAGACGATACTATAACATAGTTGTAGACATAAAAAATTTGATGGAGGTGTAAATATGTCAAACAATTTAATGCAACGTTTTAGTTCTGATGATATTTTTGATTTTATGAATCAGGCTATGCATCCTTGGTCCGATCAACGTTTACTACCAAAGTCGATCAAGACTGATGTGATTGAGAAAGATGATCGTTTCACCGTTACTGCAGAATTAGCTGGGGTAAACAAAGACGACATCAACATTGATTACAAGAATGACCAACTTTTGATTAGTGCTAAACGTGATGAATTCAAGGATCACACTGATCATGACGGTAATATTTTGCAGAGTGAACGGACCTACGGATCTGTGTCCCGTGCTTACTATTTGCCAGGGGTGGACTCAAGCAAGATTACAGCAAAATTCGCAAATGGCGAATTGCGCGTTGAATTGCCTAAGCAAGCAACTGAACAATCAAGTACTAATATTAAGATTGACTGATCTATAACTCGGTGTTTCTATTAATTCGTCCTTTGTATTAGCCGTTGAGGCATTAATTGATACAAGTAAAAAAGCTCGTCCGGATGGATGAGCTTTTTTTGTATTGGGCATATTACATTTTTATGTTGGGCATCCACTTATATCAAAGACTTCATGACTTATTAGATGCTTTCTAAAGCTTCAAATATAGGTGTATCACCATCACTCATTTTTATAACTTGATTTATTGTTGAATTGTGATTCAAAATGTCCGCTAATGTTGCGCCAACATTTTGAATTGAATTCTTCGTTAGCGCCTTATCATTCAAGCTAATTTTATTGGTTCCTGGTATGTCTACGAGTGCAGTTGCTTGTAAAATCGTATAATTAAGTTTCGTTTGTTTCACAAGATAATTATCCGCAAAAAATTTAGCGATATTATAATTCATCAAATCAGCCATTGCTGGATTATGCCATTTATTAGGTTCAAGTGAATATGCTGAGCTCAGCATGATATATCTAGAAACACCATTCGATTCAGCTATATTCATTGACTTGACTGCACCAAAAGCATCTGTTTGTAACAAGTCTTTATTGCGCGATCCGGCTACAAAATAAATTGCGTCAATGTCTTCAACTTTTTGAGATAAGGTTTCAATATCATCATGTAAATCAAAATTGATCGCAGTGATATTTTTGTGTTTCATTGTCCTTTCGGGGTTTCGTGATCCAGCTATAATTTCGTGATGTTGATTAATCAGGTGCTTGATTAACTCTTGACCAACACGACCATTAGCACCAATAACAAATATTTTCATTTTTTTATTTCCTCAAATTAGGCTCATTTTTGAACATACCTTACTATATGTGAGTTTAACATAATTTATATTTTTATGTTGCTAAGCACTTTCATTTAGAAAATGAATAACTGGCTTAAGAATTAAATACGATGTTCACTTTTGAAAGAACGATAAAAAAATTTTGTGAATGATTTTTGAGGACGAGACAATTGTATAATCCTTTGACTTTCCCCTCCAGATAGATGATGATTTTTTCCCTTACATATAAATGGTCACCACTTACATTTACACACTGACCTGTCGTCAAGTATTTTTACCTCTTGTCGTAATTCTTATCTCAACAGTTATATTTTTCAGTATGATATTGAGTGTTGAAAGATATTTCTAATGTAGAAATTTTGTTGATCCTGTACCGTGCAAAATCTAACGTAACAGAGGCTTGTAAAACGTTGGCGCACAAAGGGTTTCACGATTGTTAAAGAAATCTAAAGTCATTAATTTTTCATAAAGTAACGCTTTAGTAATATTCGTTATTTTAAAAGCTGATAAGCCCTGTGTGGGCTTATTTTTTTGCTTAAAAAAAGCCTAAAAATTAAGAAGTTGTTAAAAACCGTCTTCATGACGGTTAATTATTAGTAATAAAATCAATGAAAATTGACAACTAAAACAAGGGAGAAAGAAACAAAATGAGACATTCTTTTGGGTCAATTGTAAAAGCCTATCGGGAAAGAAAAAGACTAACGCAATTGGAATTAGCTGTGAAATCAAAAGGAGAATTATCAACGGCTACGATTTCAAAAGCTGAAACTGATCCAAGTTATAATCCGAAACTGACGACGTTCATAAAGTTTTACAAAATCATGGATATTTCGTTTGAAGAGATTGTTGCGACATTAGAGGGGACTGCTGATGATAAATGACCAAGATACACCCAGGAAAATGGAACGGGTTAGTAGAAATCAAGTCGAAACTAACGAACGATTCTACAAAATTCCAAAAGCACTGTTCGAAAATGAATTCTATGCCGACATGAAACTTGAAACAAAAATGGCTTATGCAATTCTGCATGATCGTTTCTTGTTGTCAATTAAGAATAATTGGATTGATAAAAATGGTGATGTTTACTTGATTTACAAAAACAGTGACCTACAAACAATCCTTAGTGTTGGCGAGAAAAAAGTCATTAGTTTAAAAAAAGAACTAGCAGATTTTGGGCTCCTTGAAGAAGAACGACAAGGGTTAAATAAACCAAACAGACTTTACGTTGGCAACATAAATGTTGATTTTGAAGTTATCCACAGGGTTAGTCCCTTGGGGGACAAGGAACTGTCAAAACGACAGGTCCGGACCTGTCAAAATGACAGGTCAAGAACTTCCAAAACGACAGCTCAAGAACAGTCAAAACGACAGTCAAGTGAGACTAATTTGAGTGAAACTGAAACCAATTCTTTTGATGAGGATGAAGTAACTGATAATAACAATTCACAAAAATCTCAACAATCATTTATCGCAATCGGCAAAATTATTCAAACCAATCCTGAATTAAGAAGTGTAGTCCAAAGTCTGATTCCTGATTTACTTTTGAATGAACCCCAACAAGCAGAAATTGTCGTTCGTGCTCTTGATCGTGGATATCACTTTTTGACGACCGAACTTGAAAAAGGTAATTCTGTTTTGACTTTGCAAAAGCAATTACAAGGTGTGGCTGCCATCAAGCAGTTCCTTTTGAGCGTTGGTTACAAACAAGTAGATTACATGCACGACCATCTGATTGATATCAGCCAATATGGCAAATATTTCACTAGTGGCTTTGAAAATCGTTTGAAGATTGCAATCACAACAAGTCAATTAGCATCAGGATTTTAACTTTAAATTGGAGAGAGGAGAGACAAAATGGCAAACCAATACAACGTATTTATTGCAGTAGACTTTTTCAACGCAGACATACTTTTTGTGGCTAACTCATCAGGTGAACTCAGCCGAAAAGTGATCAAAGCAATTGAAAATCATGAATTAGAAAGTGATGGCGCAGTGAGGTTATACCGTACCTCTTATCAATCAATTAAGGCTATCAAAAACTTAATGGAACGGTATCATTTACCATTTCATGAAGCTGCAAGACCGAAAGGGAGAGATTATGAAAGTCAGACAGTTAACGCTGTTGGATGAGAAAAGTTTACAAGAACTACAGCAAACCAAATATGTCGTTATTCTCGTTAAAGAATTAAAAAATAATCTCGTTCAACCAACAAAAAAGCAAGCCTTTGTCTGCTTAAAATCAAGTGAGATGAAAGTCAAAGGTGAGTTGTTTGACGATTGCTTAGGTAATCATTATGTCGGTTGTACAGTCCTGAAAGGCATTCATTATTCTGAAGCTGGTAACCAAATCCCCGTGTTTAAACTACCAACTAATATCCAAGACTATTTAGCCAAACAACTGACACCGATTATTAATTTACTGGATCAAAAAAGGAGAAATTATTATGCAAATTAATCACCACGTAGGACGTTTAGTTCGTGATGTAAACTTCACTGTAAGAGGTGAAAATGAAACCAAGATTGCCTACTTCAAATTAGCCATTAATGATTTAAAAGATGGCAAAGCAACTTACATTGATTATGTTGCTTTTAACAAAACTGCAGAATTGATTCGTGATTATGTGACTGATGTTGGTCAAGTAGTTGAGGTTGAATTTGTGATGCGCAATCACAACTACACCGATAAAAATACTGGTCAAAAAATTTATGCTATGCAAAATCAAGTGACACAATTCCGCATCTATAAATCTAATACGTCATCAGAAAAAGTAGCTGTTCAAACACAGGTTGCTGACAGTAAAAATAGTGATGTGACAGATAAGGATTTGCCACCATATCCTGACTTTAACAGCAATGCATTTGAGTATGTAGAGGGGTAGGACAATGACTGCAATAATCACAATAGCTGATAAATTTAGAAATATCTTTCAAAGATTTAGTCGCTTCGGTACTTGGTTTTTGGAACATCAGCGGCGCAATTTAATTGCAATATTTAGTCTGTTTATCCTGATAGCTTTTAGTACAACCGTGATGGTTAATATTACACCACGCCCCTCAAATTTACCAAGTACGGAGTTAAATACACCAGTTTCATTTGGCACTTTGAACAAAACCGCTAGTCTAACAAAAAGTGTTTTTAATAAAAATAATGGTGTTTTGGAACTGCATTATACAATCTCTGACGGAGCTGTTTCTGATCAAGATTTGGTTGATATTAGCAAAATTAAATTCACTGCTATGACCGATCATGGTGGCAATCAAGTGACAGGTCGTGTCGTGCCAACATCAAATAATACACTCGTGGTCCAATTTAAAAACTTGAGTCATAACTTCAATGCTGTAACATTAACAGCTCATGATAAAAGCATCAATACTGCCACAGTCGAAGCGCCAAGTAGCGTAGTTGCTGATAGTTCAAGTGCAAAGAAAACTAACGCAAAAAGTAATACCGCAAGCGGCAAATTCATCATCAATCGTGACAAAGTTTCTAAGTCAAATTCTCTGACATTTGCCAGCCAAAAGGAACTTGAAGTTAGCGAAAGTGATGCCAAAATTTCGGCACAACAAAAACTGGTTTCAAAGAATACGCACGCGATTGTTGAATATCAAAAAGCCATTGATCAACAACAGGCTTCCATCAAAAAGTATCAAAAAATACTCGCCCAGTCTGATGACTCAGATACTCAAGCTAGCATTGATAATGCTCGCTATGCCATTACACAAATAAGAACACAAATCAGTGATGCACAAAAAAATATTCAACGTGCTAAGACAAATATTACTCAATATCAAAGGACGAAAAAGCAAGTTGAAGATGGCAAATCATTGTTACCCAAAACAACAGATTTGTAATTCTAAATAGTTAAAGAAATTTCCCTAATGGGCTATTTTTTATAACAAAACCTGGGTACAGAAAGGGTACAGATAAGGTACAGAAAGGGTACAGACAAAATAAATCCTTACCGCCACTGGAATGCCCGCACGGCGGGGCTAAGGTACTGCGTACCGCCATTCCCTCTTAACCTGTTCACAATTATCAAAATATATTTAGGAGTTTTCATGGATACAGTTAGAAAAGATATACGTGGATTGAATCCAGACGTATTAGACGTAATCGAAAAACGTGCCAAACGGGAGGGCGTTACATCAAATGACTTGTTGAGAGAGTTGATAACTAACTATGCGCGCCAAATTGAAGAAGATAGCGCAGCAAAAATATTGCATACTTATCTCGATGATTTAATCATGGCTAACAATAATGTTGTGCACGGATTAAATGACAATACAATTGCCATTGGTGAAATGTTTAAAATAATTCTAGCAAGACTTGAAATGTATTTTCCAGACCTAAATGATGAGGTAGAACGAATTCAAAAAAACGCTCGCCCTCAGGAAAAAAATTTGCCAAAGTCGATTGACTTTGATGAGTTTGAATAAGCAGAAGAGGTTCAAATGAAAAATTATAAACGTGGTCGATTTGCAAGAAGAATTCTATTTGGCATTGTCATATTGATAGGTATTGTCTATTTAAACCGTGTGTCGATTTTGCAAAAAATTGTTGCACTAGGTTCGCAATCACAACTGATTAATATTGATAAACAAAGTAGCTCTCCAACACAAAATGATGAGCTAGTTAACTTGAAATACACTGGTCAAACAGTTGTTGAGGTCAATCATAATCAACCAACATTTACACAAGATGATTTACAAATTAGACAGGGTGGCTGGCAAAAACTTTCGTCATTAGATTGGTTAGGCAGACCACAAGTTGCTAATGCGTTGCTTAACCTAAAATTGATGCCCCCCTCTCAAAAGTATCAAGCCCGTGAACGATTAACAATCAAAACGCCAGGTTACCATGCCATTAAGACGGGAACGAATACTACAGACTGGTTATACAACCGTAGTCATCTGATTGGGTATCAATTTACTGGTCTAAACAATGAAGCCAAAAATTTGATCACGGGGACACGACAGTTGAACGCAGACAGTCGTGTCAATGCTAAAAGTATGGTGACTTACGAAACAGAAATTGCGGATTATTTGCATCAATCAAAAAATAATTATGTTCGTTATCAAGTCGCACCAATTTACAAAAATGTTGAGTTAGTTCCCCGCGGTGTTCACATGATGGCACAGTCAAATGACAAGACTTTGAAATTTAATGTCTATGTTTTTAACGTTCAAGATGGCTGGACAATCAACTACTTAAACGGTAATGCTGAAAGGAGTGAATAAATGAAAGATGCAATAGAATTCAAAACAAGTCAAATGAAGGCGCTCATCAAAAGAAGAAATGTTTTGAATAAAAAGTATGATACAACTTTACCCGAAGATATTCCTTTGGATGTTAAATCAGAACTAAAGTTTATCGACAAAATTTTACAAGAATTCGACATTGATGAGGAAATTTTTGCAAAACAAGGAAAGACAATTAATATCAAAAATTCGCGGGACGAAGAATGGTACTTTCAACAAATGAAGCATTGGGCTGAAAGAAATCCAAGGTCTACAAATGGACAGTTTGGTAAAAGTACACTGTATAGATTTGCTTTGCATTTCTTCGTAGAAAATATTGCGCTTAATGCCAACAATGCACGTCTTAATTATTCAGAACTAGCCCAGAAGGTAACTGATGCCCACTCCACAAAAAGTGATTCAAAATTGACTGCGCAATTGGCAAATGTAGAGAATTTATTAGGTTTTCTTTTAACCATGCAGCAACGTCAACTTGAATACATTCCAGAAGGCATTAATTTAGAAAATGGTTTTGTTAAATATGCCATCAACCCAATTAATCCAACAGAATTCCAGCAATTTGGTACACCAACGGAACTTAATCCAAACAATGAATTGGCACAATCCTATGAAGAATATAAAAAAATTCGGAGTCGCGATAAGCAACTGATCAAAAAGTATCATCAAACAGGAGGACAACTCGATGACGACTAAAAAGTATAATGAAAGAAAAACACAATTGACAAAGTATTTAGAACAGCTTGATGAGTTCAATTGGCACCATCCTACTCAAGTTAGTGATATGGTCGATAGTCAACATGAACGCGATAATCGAACTTACTATTTGGCACAGCTCAGTTTAGTTTTGTTTAATAACTATCAACAATCCTACATGCAAATTGGTCAGATGTTAAACATGTCTTCCAGAACGGCTCGCCGTTTGACGATTGACTACCAACAAGAGTTTGATAGTTTAGAAGAGATTATGGAGGAATTGCAAAATGGCGAAGACTGGTAAAATTGCCGCCTTTGCACTGGGTGAAAAAAAGACAGCAATGGTTAATCTACCCGCGCAGTTTGTCACGTCTAGTACAGCAGATATAAAGGGACAAAATTTCTCAGATTTAGTTGACTACGCTAATAATTCGGAAAAGACAAACGATCTTAATAATGAGTCCATGAACGATTTAATTGACTTAAAGGAACAATTTAGCAAGCCTGGCTATGCTAACCGCAATTCTGCGGTAACAGAAACGCATCCAATATTTGGTAGCGATAAACTAAATTATGATAATCACGATATTTCTGTATTGAGAAAAGACTTGGATGAGACTCAAAAAAATGGCAATAATATCCATGAACTCGCTTTTTCAATCAGAGGCGATTGGTTAGTTAAAAACAATCTCTATGATCCCGAAACTCGTATGATAGACCAAAATAAATTGAAGCATGCAGAACAAGAGGTTGCTAAGACGCTAATTAACAAAGGATTTAATTTACCTTTGGGAGAAGATGAAAATGACATTGTTTGGTTTGGTGTGATTCATCAGGATACTGACCACCTAAACATGCATCTGTGGTTTGCTAAAAAAAGCCAAGAAACGCGTCCTGAGATGATCAAGCAAGAAGGTAAGTATAAAGGGCAGCCAATAGGTGTTATACCTCTGGAAGTGATTGAACAAGCCAAACGACAGTTTAGAAAACAATTAATGTCATCACAGGAACTAAGACGGCATCAGGAAATATTAAAAGGTGTTGGTGGCTTTAAAAAAGAAATTGTGGAGGCAGCGCTAGACAACCTATTAAATGATCGTCATGCTAAAGCCATCAAACAAATTTACGATGCTTTACCTCAAAACATGAAAGGGCGGTGGCAGGTTGGTAATGCTCATTTAACAGCTGGAAAAGGCAGGATGGCAAAAGCAAATCAATTAACCGATCAACTAATAGATGATTTGTTTGCCGAAGAGCTTAAACCTGAATATGAGGGTTTTAAGTCGCTGGCACAAGAATACGACGCCATTAATATTGAAGACCAGGGCGTGATGCATAAGGGACAAATCAAATGGTCTGAGAATAAGGAAGAGGAATTAAGGAAACGCTTAGCGAATCAACTCTACAAACATTTAGCACAAATTGAAGATACCTCACTAAATGATATTGACCAACAAATGTCTGAGCTACTAAGCAATGTAAAAAAGCGCGACAAAGGCGGCATCACAGACAAAACTAAAATTGCATCTAGCCCTGAGGAAATAAAATTGACCCCCAAGCCGTGGTTCGACAATGTCAACCCAAATATAACAAAGAAGCACATAGGTGATCAGATGCCAGTGCGGGGTGGCTCGTTTAATAAAATTAGTCGTTTGTGGCGGCAGGACATCCGTGCTGAGACAAATGCAGAACGTCAATTCTTAAGAAATCAAAAAAAAGTTGAACAAGAAAAGGCTAACGAAGAATACGAGTCAGAAATATCCAGAAGATTGTAAGGAGAAAAATTTTCTTGTCAAATGGTTTTTTAGCATCTGTGAAAATTACAGATAAAAGCATTATAATAGTTTACCCTCGATAAATAATGTAATGACAATATCTCGCACCCTTTTAAAAATTTTTCATTTTAGATTAATTAATAACAAAATTAAAATAAATAAATAATTTATTCCATATATTAATTAGCTTTTTTATAAGACATTAAAAGTCCGTAGCGATTATTTGAGTACAATTTCGTATTTCAAAAAAATATAAAAAAGGTCAATCTATGTTAGATTATCTAACAGGAAATGTGAATACTATAATAATTCGTGATAAATTCTAATCATATCATAAGGAGGGTTGTATTCGATGAAACTAGAAGATATTAATTACATTGTGAAAATTTTAAATGAAAATAACTTGACCCATATTTCTTTTAGGAATGGTGACTCTAAAATTAGTGTTTCAAAAAATATTCTTAGCAATTTTCAAAGCGGTGTGAATGCTGAGTCAGAGACAGAAAAACAAGTACCTACTAGTGAGTATATTACATAGCCTACGGTCGGAACTTTCTATGTTTCATCTGACCCAGAGTCAACACCGTTTATTTCTGTTGGACAAAAAGTAACAAAGTCAACAGTTGTAGGTATTGTTGAAGCTATGAAAATGATGACTGATGTTTTAGCAAACAAGGATGGTTTAATAGCTGAAATTTTAGTTTCAGACGGTGAATCAATTGAATACGGTCAAAAGTTGTTTAGGTTATCGTAATGGGTGAAAAATTTGTAGACAATTTCAAAGTTTTAATTGCAAATCGAGGAGAAATAGCTGTTAGAATAATTCGTGCTGTCAAAATGTTAGGATTTCAAACCGTTGCGGTATATTCGTCAGCAGACAAAGACTCATTACATGTAGCAATGGCGGATGAATCAGTACAAATCGGTCCGTCTAATGTTGCAGATAGTTATTTGAATCAAAAAGCAATTTTAGCAGCGGCTGAGATCACACATGCAGATGCGATTCATCCAGGATATGGTTTTTTGTCAGAGAATCCTAATTTTGCCAAGCAGGTTGAAGAAATGGGAATCGTCTTTATTGGTCCAACTAGTGAAGTTATCGCACAAATGGGTGATAAAGAAAAAGCCAGGCAATTTATGTCAGAGGCTGGAGTTCCTATTGTTTCAGGTAGTGATAGTTTTTTTGAAGATGTTGATATTGGTTTTAAACAGGCAAAAAAAATTGGATATCCAGTTATGCTAAAGTCAGTAGCTGGTGGTGGCGGAAAAGGTATGCGTCTAGTATCAAATCAAGACAGTTTTAAATCGCTTTTTGAGGTAGCCCAGAGTGAAATCATGGCGTCAGTTGGTGATCCACGGATGTATCTTGAGAAATTTGTTTCTAAACCGCGTCATATTGAAGTACAAATCCTAGGTGACGGTTTAGGCAATGCCATAGTTTTGGGGGAACGAGACTGTACGATTCAAAGTCACCATCAAAAAGTAATCGAAGAAGCTCCTAGTCATTTACTGGATGAAACGACACGAAAAAAAATGTTAGCAGTTTCTCTAAATGCTGTAAAAAGAATGGCTTATCGAAGTGCAGGCACTTTTGAATTTTTATATCAGGGTCCTGGAAAATTTTATTTCATGGAAATGAATACAAGAATTCAAGTTGAGCATGCTATTTCTGAAGAAGTTTCAGGAATCGATATTGTATCAGCTCAAATTCAATTAGCAAGTGGTCGAAATATAAATGACATTTCAATTGGCTCAAAAAACAATTATGCTATTGAGGCACGCGTGTCCGCTCTATCCGCAGGCACAATTACTGGATTACATTTGCCCACCGGATTAGGAATTAGAATTGAAACGGCTGTGTATCAAGGATATAAAGTACCTCCATATTATGACGCGATGATTGTAAAAATTATTGCAACTGGCATGACTCGGCATGAGACATTAAAAAGATTGCAGATAGCGATAGAAGAGACAGTTATATTAGGTGTGGACACAAATTTAGATTTGTTGATGAGAATTATTATTCACCCCGACTACATGTCAGATAAGAATAAAACAGACATTGACTGGTTGGATTTTCAAATGAAAGAATAGGAAATTTTTAAAATGACACCAACAGAATTTAGAAAAAAAGTGAGAAATAACGAATTTCAAAAGCCAACTGCTGGGATGTGCCCAGGATATGCTCAAACAAATTTAATTGTTCTTCCTTGGGAAGATGCATACGACTTTCTATTATTTGCTCAGCGTAATCCTAAACCTATTCCCATCCTGGAAGTCACAGAAGTAGGAAGCAGAGAGTTGCAAACATTAGGGAATGACATTGATGTTGCTACAGATTTTCCAAAATATCGTATTTATCGAAATGGCAAAATGGTTGACGAATATTTGTCCGTTGTAGACTTTTGGCGTGAAGATTTGGTTAGTTTTTTGATAGGATGTAGTTTTTCCTTTGAGGATTTACTAGTCGATGCAGGCATCGAAATTCGTCACATTACTGAAAAAGCAAATGTGCCAATGTTCAATACAAATATTCCCTTAAAGCAAGCGGGTAAATTTTCGGGGAATATGGTTGTAAGCATGAGGCCTATAAAAAGTAGTCAAATAGCTACAGCGGTTAATGTAACGAATCGGTTACCAGGCGTTCATGGTGCTCCAATTCAGATTGGAAATCCAGCAGAAATTGGTATATATGATCTTGCCCATCCAGATTATGGTGACGCGGTTACCATTAATGAAAATGAAATACCTGTGTTTTGGGCATGTGGTGTAACGCCACAAGCAGCAGTAATGGCTTCGAAACCAAAATTTGCCATTACACATTCACCAGGACACATGTTGATTACTAATATATCAAATAAGGACCTTAGCGTGTGAATAAAATGATAAAAGTGGATTTTAACTCAGATTTAGGAGAAAGTTTTGGAAATTATAAAATCGGCCTAGACAGTGAAATTTTACATCAAGTTACTTCTGCAAATGTTGCTTGTGGATTTCACGCTGGTGATGCGTCAATTATGGCTCAGACTGTTCAACTAGCACTTGACAAAGGTGTTGCAATTGGAGCTCATCCAGGCTTTCCAGATTTACAGGGTTTTGGTCGACGTAAAATTGAGATGAATACATCAGACATCACGGATATAGTGGCTTACCAAGTTGGCGCTTTGTCTGCTTTCACCCCTGATCACAAATTGCATCACGTTAAAGCTCATGGTGCTTTATACAATTTGGCAGCGAAAGATCGACTAATAGCTGATGCTGTAATAACTGGAATTAAGTTAGTTGATCCGCAAACAATTGTATATGGATTGGCCAACAGTGAATTAATTAAAGCAGCACAAAATGCCAATATGAAGTTCGCTCAAGAAGTATTTGCTGATAGAAATTACCAATCTGATGGGTCTCTTGTTCCACGGTCACAGCCAAACGCCGTTATTTCAAATCCAGCGGAAGCTGCTCAGCGAGCCCTTGAAATGGTGGAAAAAAAATCCGTCGTGTCTGTTACCGGGGAGGTTGTGCCTCTAGCGGTGGATTCTATTTGTGTTCATGGTGACAACCACTCTGCTGTGGACTTGGCCATAGAGATTAAAAAACTGCTTCTTGAGAATCAAGTTACAGTGACCAATAAAATCTGTTAAGAGGATAAAAATATGGATCAAAACAAAATAAAAAGCAACTCAGAGTTGTCAATTAATAAAAGAAGCGCACGTTCTGTTGCGATGGGAGCAGCATTTGTCATGGCAATGGCTGCTGTTGGCCCAGGATTTTTAACACAAACAGCGACCTTTACAAGTCAATTAGGACCGAGCTTTGGGTTCGCAATTTTAATAACAATTTTGATTGACATTGTTGTGCAAATGAATATTTGGAGAATTATTACTGTATCTGGAAAACATGCGCAACAAATTGCTAATGATATTTTCCCTGGATTAGGCTACTTTTTAACTTTTTTAATTGTGGTCGGTGGTTTCTTTTTTAATATTGGAAATGTTGCTGGAGCAGGACTTGGTTTAAATGTTTTGTTTGGTATATCAGCCGAAAACGGAGCTGTCATTGCTGCTGTTTTGGCAATAATTGTATTTGTTGTCAGAAATGCATTGCTAGTAATGGATCGCACAGTACAAGTGCTAGCTGTCGTAAAAATTGCAGTTTTAATTTATATTTTGTCTGTTACTACTGTCCCTGTTAGTTCAGCAATCAAACATACCTTTTTACCAAGTAATATAGATTTTTATTCGATAGTAACTATTGTTGGTGGTACAGTAGGGGGCTACATTTCTTTCGCAGGTGGTCACCGTTTGTTAGAGGGTGGAGTGCATGGACAAAAAGGATTGAAATACGTAAATGAGGGCGCGCTTTCAGGAATTGGAATTGCATCAGTAATTCGTGTCATGTTATTTTTAGCCGGGCTGGCAGTCGTAATGGCTGGTCATAAGTTAGATCCCTTGAATCCAGCAGCTGATATTTTTAAAATTGCAGCTGGAAACTTTGGTTATAAGTTCTTTGGTTTACTGTTGTTCGCTGCTGGCATGACTTCCATTCTCGGATCGACATTCACATCAGTGTCATTTATGAATTATTCACACTCTCCTGAGGGTGCCGTAAAATTTCAAAAGTACCGTCCATACCTTGTCATTGGTTTCATTGCTGTTTCAACCTTAGTATTTTACATTGTAGGTAAGCCCGCTCAAATTTTAGTTGTAGTTGGTGCGATTAATGGGCTAATTTTACCTATTGCTTTGGCCATTTTATTGATTGGGGCATATAAAAACAAAATTATGGGTACTGATTATAAGCATCCCATACTACTAAGCATTTTTGGCTGGATTGTGGTCCTATTCATGGCATTTGCTGGCATCGAAACGCTCATTCATACATTATAAAAGGGGTCTAAATGAATTCAAAAGTTATTTTTTCTGGTGACACAAGTATTAACGTTGTATTTGAAAATGTTGTTTCAGAAAAAATTAGCAATCAAGTACTATCGATAGCTAAATTAGTAGAGAGGCAACATATAAATGGGTTGGTGGATATTATACCCGCTTATCGAGAAGTTACATTTGTTTTTGATCCACTTGTTCTAGATATTGCATCATTTAAGCATTTTTTAGAAAAGCAATTAAACAAAATGGATGGTGAAATAGTTGATAAAAACGGAAGACACTATGATATACCTGTACTTTATAATGATGAAGTGGGATTAGATTTGCTAGAGGTTGCTAAATATCATGGGTTATCTCTAGAAGAAGTAATTCATCTTCATACGGCACAAGCATATAGAATTTATATGTTAGGATTTTTACCCGGTTTTGCATATCTTGGTGGCTTAGATGCAAAGCTTCATACACCTCGTAAAAATACACCAAGACTAAGAATTCCTGCTGGTTCTATTGCTATTGGTGGGGAACAAACAGGATATTATCCTGTTGACTCTCCGGGCGGTTGGCAGATTATTGGTCAAACACCATTAGTTATGTTTGATTCGAATCGACCTGAAATAAAACTTCATGCTGGAGACAGGATGAAGTTTTATGCAATAGATAAGCTTGAATTCCAAAAATTGAAAGGTACGCATTTTGATGATTTTGTTTCTAAGGAGAAAACGCTATGAATACTATAAAAATCATAACACCTGGAATGCTAGCGACGGTTCAAGATGATGGTAGAATAGGTCACCAGGGTGAAGGGTTTTTGAATTCTGGCGTTATGGACATTTTTTCTTATCAGATTGGTAACGCACTTGTGGGTAATAAATCGACAGATAAACCTGCTAGTATTGAGTTTGGCGTAACTGGGGGTAAGGTAAAATTTTCGAGTAGCACTATTGTAGCTATAACTGGTGCACGTGTAAATGCAAAGCTAAATGATGCTAGGGTGAGTCAGGATATTCCAATTTTAGTCAATGAAAATGACGTATTGGACTTTACGCAAATTATAGAAGGACGATTTGTATATTTGAGTGTTGCTGGTGGTATTCAGGTGCCAAAAGTTATGGGATCGCATGCGACTACTTTGGCCGTTAATTTGGGTGGTTTTAATGGGAAAAGATTAAAAAGTGGTGATGTATTGAATATTTTAGACGCGTCTCAGGCTTTTAATTACAATACTGTGAAGCTATTACCAAAAATGCCATTAAACCTAATTAGTTTAATTAAGACAAAGAAAATTCGAATTGTGCCCGGTCCTGAATATGACTGGTTTTCGGAGGATGAATGGCAAAAACTATTAAATAAACCATTTCACTTAGGCAAGCATATTGACCGTATGGGATACCGCATAGAAGGGCCAATGATTATTTTTAAACCAGAAAATTTATTGTCAGAAGCCAATATGAATGGCGCAATTCAAATATCTCGCGACGGGCAACCAATTGTTTTATTAGCGGATCGCGCTACTCATGGAGGATATCCTGTCATTGCTAAGGTTATCATTAGTGATTTAGGTACACTTGCGCAATGGCCACAACATAAACCAATACATTTTGAAAAGGTGTCATTAAATGATGCTTGGTTGGCTTCAGCGGAGAGAGCTGAGGTAGTACAAGGTATCTATAAATCGAAGCCATGGGAAATTTTATTACATACTCGAACCATGGCGAATAAAATCAAACGTTTTTTTTAGAAAGGACACGAAAGAATGTTAGCAAAACGAGTCGACAGTTTAGAAGCGTCTCCAACGTTGGCAATGGGAAAAAAAGCTAAGGACATGATTGCTGATGGCATTGATGTCGTTAATTTAAGTCAAGGTGAGCCAGATTTTAATACACCTGACAATATTGGCAGAGCGGCACGGATTGCTATCAAAGATCACCTGACTGATTCCTATACAGCTACAAATGGATTAGTTGAACTCAAAAATGCTGTGGTCGCTGCAGCAAAAAGAGATTACAATGTTTCCTTATTAACCGATCAAGTTGTGATTACGACTGGCGCAAAACTTGCCCTGTATGCATTGATGCAAATATTAGTTGATCCCGGAGACCTAGTTATAACTTCTGCCCCTTTTTGGGTTAGCTATTCAGAACAGGTCAAATTAGCCGGGGGATCTTTTAAAGCTATTGTTTCTTCTGATCCACAATTCAAGTTAACAATAGATGTTCTTAACAAATTAGAAGAAAAGCCTAAAGTAGTTATACTAAATACACCCAACAACCCAAGTGGCGCTGTTTACTCAAAGAATGAATTAGAATCAATTATTTCGTGGACAAAGACTAATGACGTATATCTAATTCTAGATGAAATTTATGGCAAATTAGTTTATGGCGACACAGTATTTCATTCTGGATTGTCACTAGAATCTCTTGTAAACAGTAAAATGATTATTATAAATGGCGTTTCTAAAGCATATGCGATGACTGGATGGCGTATTGGTTGGGCAATTGCTGATGTTTCTATAACGCATGCAATGACTAAAATATTAGGACACTTGACCTCAAATCCAACTGTAGTAGCACAGTATGCAGCAATTGAAGCATTGAACGGGCAACAAAAAAGTGTCGAAACAATGAGAAAATCGTTTGAAAGTAGACTAAATTTTTTGTATCGGGATTTGTCTGAAATTGATAATATCAGCATACCTTTTAAACCATCTGGATCATTTTATATTTTTTTCAAAATTGATAGTAAATTTATGAAAAAGAATAATTTTAAAAATACCAACGAAATCTCAATGGCACTGCTATCTGAGGAAAAACTAGCTATTCCTTCGGGTGAGGGATTTGGAATGCCCGGTTACCTTCGATTAAGTTATGCCAAATCAGAAGCCGAATTAATTGAAGCGGTTAAACGATTAAAACACTTTTTTAGCTAAAGATAAATTATTAAAACCATCAAGGTTTATAAATTGAGTGGAAGAAAAAATGAAAAAAGTTTTAGTGGCTTCA
The DNA here is from genome assembly GCF_056530425.1 of Leuconostoc sp. C5. NCBI lineage: Bacteria > Bacillati > Bacillota > Bacilli > Lactobacillales > Lactobacillaceae > Leuconostoc > Leuconostoc sp. C5. Next base: position 998,253 of record NZ_CP134351.1, read on the forward strand.
CAAGTAGATGAAATAGCCAAAACCTTTTTAATACAACAAGGACTTCAAGTGCTTGAAAATAATCAAGAAACTGATAATTGTTTTGATGAGAATCCTGAGGTTGAAGCAGTATTATTAATGCCAATTAAATTTGATGATAATACAATGAATAAAATGCCAAATTTGAAAATTATAGCGAGGCATGGAGTTGGTTATGATAATGTCAGTCTTAGTGCTGCAACTCAGCGTGGAATCGTTGTCACAAACACACCTGGTGCAAATGCTAGCTCAGTGGCCGAGACTGCTTTGATGTTTTTATTAATGTCCGGACGTCAATTTGCCTCAAAACTAATCAATTCTAATACCAAAAGTTTAGCTCTTTCAACAGGTAATAGTTTTGGATACGAACTATCTCACAAAATTGTTGGCATTATTGGGTATGGGAACATTGGGCGGAAAATTGCTCGTCTTTTAAGCGGTTTCAATGTAAAAATTCTCGTAAATGCGAGACATAAATACGTAATAGGCAATGGTGAAATGGCTTCATTAGTTGAAATATACGAAAAAGCAGATTATATTGTTTTAGCATTACCTGCAACACATGAAACAACACACATGATTAACTCTGCTACGCTAAAACTAATGAAAAAAATGCCGTCTTGATCAATGTCGGGCGTGGTCAGCTTATTGATGAAGATGCATTATATAGTGCGTTAATAAATAATCAAATTTTTGGAGCAGGCTTGGACGTTACTGAAAATGAGCCTGTGAGTGCACAAAATCCATTGTATAGTCTGCCTGATGTATTTCTTACCCCACATGTTGCAGGACAATCGCGAGAAGCAAAAGAAAACGTTGCCCTCGAAGCAGCTAAAAAAATTACACGGGTATTAAATGGAAGTCAACCAAAACATCAAGTAAATAATTAGTCCTAGTTTAGATGCAAAAAACATATTATAAAATTAAAACGAAATACTTAATTAAAAAATCTGCAGTACCTGTGAAAAAGAATCGTTCATGTTTTTAGTTCAAGAGTGAAAAGTAAGGATTCAACTTTTTGTATAATTTTCAAGGACATTGAAGTCGGATGAAAATCAAATTATCAACTCAACAATTCATGATCAAAATCCTGATTATTTATTTTTATTTGAAACTAAAACAGTAAAATTCAGATACTCTACTCCATATTAAGTATAATACCAATATTTCACTAACTATAATTTAAGTTCTATATTGTCAGAAAATCGTTTCTCTTGGGAATTGATTACAAATCATGAAAAGCTGTTAACTAAAAAACGTCTAGCAAAAAATGTTAGACGTTTTAAATTAACCATAATTAAGTAATATATGATTACTCAAAATTAACTTTCACACTTGTTTCTTTGTCAGTCGACTTGAACAATGTGGTGTAATAATCCTGCTCTTATGCTAGATTTACGGACAGATTTTCTTCTGCCCTGTAAACTAATAGCATAGGAGCATTTTTTAATATGATTCGATACAAAAAAGAATTTAAGCAGTCTCTTGTTGAGATGCACAATCAAGGCCGTTCATATACTGATCTACCCGCTGAATACGGACCTTCGGTCGACTCAATCCGTAACTAGGTCAAGTTGTACGCGGTCCACGAAGTGGACGGCGAAAAATGGACGCAAGCTGATGTAAACGCATTACAAAAGGAAAACAACAAACTTCGCGAAGAACTTGAGATTTTAAAACGAGCCGCGGTGTTACTTTCGAAGTACAACTAACGCAAAATCGCGAGTTAGGACTGGAAATCATTGACCGTTCGCTCGCAATGGGACACCGCATAACAAGCGTTTTATCAGCTTTGAATATAGCTCGAAGCACTATTATCAATGGAAAAATTGGCATCCCAGCCAACAAGAGACGCGTCGCAACGCTCTAAAAACGGCAATCAAAGCCGTCTACAACACCAATCGTGGGATCTATGGCTACCGACGCATCGCCGTATTTTTACGGTTCATTTTGAACACTGAAGTTGGTGATCGTTTGGTTTGGGGGCTCATGAATGAGATGAGCCTTAAATCTCGCATGGTCAGGAAGTCATATAAGAAGCCGACGACGACCACTGACACACCACAAAAGCCCAATCTCATGAAGAATTTGGATGATTTGAGTGGCGTTCTAACGACTGACATCACGTACATCCAGCTGATGAATAGAAACTGGGTTTACCTGGCGACGGTCTATGACCCAGAAAAACGCCGTGTTGTCTCATATGGACTGAGTTCAGAGATGACCAAAGAATTCGCAACATCTGTTGTCGTGAAAGCTCTAAGAGCCAACGGTAAACCAAAGATGATTCACAGCGACATGGGAAGCCAGTACACTTCAAGTCTGTTCGAAGGAACGTTGCAAAACGCTGGGATAGATCAGTCGCGTAAGGGGCATCCTTACGACAACGCACGTATCGAGAGCTTTCATTCGCTCATCAAGCGTGAGCTGATTTATCACGAAGAATACAGAACCATTGATGATGTCAGGTCATCTGTCGAATGGTATGTGAACTGGTACAACAACGAACGTATTAATTCACGCACTGAATGGCTTCAAGCCGCCTAGACCAATGTTTGGTTTCCTTAATCTCGGTTATCGGCACTAGCCGGTACGACGCCGTTTATAAGCCGTCACTTGTGAATTTAAAAAATTCGCCTTGTGAAGGCTTATTTGTTGCACGATACAACTTGTGAAATCCGGCCGGTTCACAATCTATACCACCCGTTTTCTCTCACCGGCAGGGCTAAGCCCTGTTCCACCTACAAAAACACCCAGAACTCACGCCGTTTTAAGCTGAAATCCGGGTTTTGAAAAATTTTCGGAGTCCGGCACCTCTCGGTGCCGAAAAAATCTGTCCATAATCTTGACATCAGCGCCCAAGCTCATTTACCCACACATCCAAAATTTCCAACGATAGCTTTTAATCGTTCTGAATATGCACGACTTGGTGGTAAGGATTTCTATTCAGTTGATGTGTTGCCACGTAGTTTGGGCAGTGAAGCGGTTCGATTATTGTTTAACGATCAGCGCTCTGTCCTGGAGCAAACTAAGGCAACAAGCGTGATTGTGCCGTACCGTTTACCTGAATTTTGTGATGAGACGTGGTGAATTAAAATAATATTGCACGAAAGGCGCATGTCTCAAAAATGACACTTAGCCATGTAATTAATCATCCAGATCAAGTATCACCTGAACTGATGGTGCGAGTACAACATGCAATAAAAAAAAGACCGTTGACTATCTGCCAAATCAAGTCGTACGGTCATTAGCCAACCAACGCCATTATGTCATTCGTTTCTTACTTTTAGAAGATGTTACAACAGTTGAACCGAATTATTGATTCGATTAGCTATAATTTACAACAAAAAGGTTAGACACTGAAAATTAGCTTAGATATTACGGCAGAGACACAATCTATTGACGTGAATAATCGAGCAGGCATTGAATAAACGACTGAATATATGTGCCGGCAGGGATATCGTGATATTTATTATATTGTTTTATCGTTAGATTAGTATTGAACTTAATGCACAATTTCTAATTGCCGACTACGATTATCCGTGCGAGCGATTAGGTTGCACTTGTTGTGCTAAGTGCGGTTCAGCCGAAATTAGACACCCATAAGGCAAGCGTTTGCCTTAATTATTGAAAAAATTGTTGCACAAATTATTTCTTAAATTGAATCAAAAAACGATAGAATTAGGAAATACCAGCATTTCAGCAGCTATAGCTGTTCGATAAACAATAAATTTGCATAATGTTATCGTTAACATTGTGCAAACGCTTCCATTAATTATCCAAATGTTCTATGCTATAAAATATAAACGGTTACATATATTGGTGTTCAGAACATGTTCCTAATTTCTAAAAAAACAGTTTCATCACGAATTGTTCATATAAATGGTGCATGATTAGAGCAAATCAGTTATGTTTCAAAAAAATTTTGGAGGAAGTAATTATGGTAGATAAGAAAAAAGGGCAGGGTTTGCCAAACCTGCCGCTAAGCACCATTTGGATGCTGAGTTTTGGATTTTTGGGCGTGCAGATGGCATTTTCATTGCAGAGTTCCCAAATGGGACGTATTTTTCAGACCTTGGGTGCTGATCCCACTAAGTTAGGATTTTTCTTCATCCTACCACCATTGGCAGGGTTGTTTGTTCAACCACTAGTTGGTTATTTTTCAGATCGCACTTGGACAAAACGCTTTGGTCGTCGAATGCCTTACCTATTGGTTGGCGCTCTTGTGTCAGTTATTGTGATGTTCTTGTTGCCTAATTCAGGTAGTTTTGGTTTTTCAACTACTGCTGGTTTGTGGTTTGGAGCAATCACAATTTTGTTCATGGATTTGAGTTCTAATGTTGCAATGCAACCCTTCAAGATGGTTGTGGGTGACATGGTTAATGAAGACCAAAAGTCATACGCATACTCAATTCAAAGTTTCTTATCTAATACAGGATCTGTGTTGGCAACCATTTTCCCATTCTTGCTGACAGCGATTGGTGTTGCTAACACAGCGCCTAAAGGTCAAGTGCCAGCATCTGTAATTATTTCATTCTATGTTGGTGCGTTAGTCTTAGTTGTCTTTTCACTGATTGCAGTCTTTAACGTGAAAGAATACGATGATGCCACTTATGAGCTATATCATGGCTATGCTTTGAATACACCAAATGATGGTGAAGGTGGCTTCTTGACTTTGTTAAAGCGCGCGCCAAAAACATTTTGGATGGTTACTTTGACTCAGTTCTTCTGCTGGATGGCATTCCAATATTTGTGGACCTACGGTACTGGTGCTGTGGCAGACAATATTTTCCATGCAACTGATCCAACAACGGCTGGTTACCAAAATGGTGGAAACTGGTTTGGTATCATGTCAGCGGTTTATGCTATTGCAGCCGTTGTGTGGTCGTTAGTATTATCAAAGATTCCAGCAAACAAAAACAAAACAGGTTATGCTTTGTCACTATTTTTGGGGGCAATTGGGTTCACATCAGTGTTCTTTATTCATTCACAGTATTTGTTGATTGGCTCATTTATTTTAATCGGTATTTCATGGGCAGGTATGATGGCATACCCATTCATTATGGTAACCAACGCATTACCCGGTGATCACATGGGGACTTATCTAGGATTGTTTAACGGTTCAATTTGCTTGCCACAAATTGTAGCCTCAGTTGCTAGTTTTGCACTATTCCCAGCACTTGGTTCACATTTCCCATCAATGATCTTAGTATCCGGAATCTTAATGTTAATTGGTGCTGTTAGTGTTGGGTTTATCAATGAAATTCACAGTAATCCAGTAGATGCACAATAATGGCTAACGCTTCGGCGTTAATATGTGCGATCGATCGTCGTAGATATTAGCGCTGAAGCTAAGCATTAGAAAAATTGAAGAGGTAGAAAGTCTTATGAAACGAATTTTTGAAGTTGATCCTTGGACAGTTACATCACATGATTTGAATCCCAAAGATAAACGTCTCCAAGAATCTATGACGAGTTTGGGCAACGAATACATGGGCATGCGTGGCATGTTCGAAGAAGTCTATTCCGGTGACACACATCAAGGAATTTACGTTGGTGGTGTTTGGTTCCCAGATAAAACGCGTGTCGGTTGGTGGAAAAATGGTTATCCACTTTACTTTGGAAAAGCTATCAATGCGCTAAACTATGTCAAGGCAGACATTTACGTTGATGGCAATCAAGTTGATTTAGCTAAGAATGATGTGACTGATTTTGAAGTATCATTGGATATGAAAAATGGTGTTTTGAATCGAACATTTACTGTGTTTGGCGTGACGTTTAAAATCACGCGCTTAGTTTCAGCAGCATTGAATGAACTGGCAGATATTCACTATGAGTTGTCATCTGCTGATGGTCAAGCGCACAAAATTCGTTTTGATGCTAGTATTGATGCTGACGTTGTCAATGAAGATTCAAATTATGATGAAAAGTTTTGGCAAGTTTTGGACGCAGGTAATGACACTAATTCATCATTTATCGCTACGCAAACAATTGAAAATCCGTTTGGTGTGCCACAATTTACAGTTGTTGCCCGTCAGAGCTTTGTTGGCGGTGAAAAGCATGGTGTGAACCGCTCTGAAAAAGAAGTGACTGATAACTTTGACATTGAAGTACCAGCTAAAGGTTCAGTTAGTTTTGAAAAGCGCGTGATTGTGACAACTTCGCGTGATTATGATAGCCTAGCTCAAGTGATTAAAGCAGGTGAAACACTAACTGCGGATCTTGCCGCACAAACATACGACGACATATACACAGCACATGCACAAGAATGGGCTAATCGTTGGGAAAAAGCTGATGTTCAAATTGAAGGAGATGATGCGGCGCAGCAAGGTATTCGCTTCAACCTATTCCAGTTATTCTCAACTTACTATGGTAATGATCCACGCTTGAATATCGGACCAAAAGGTTTCACTGGCGAGAAGTACGGTGGTGCCACGTATTGGGACACCGAAGCATTTGCCATTCCTGTTTACCTTGGTGTTGCTGATCCGTCTGTGACCCGTTCATTGCTACAATATCGTTTTGATCAGTTGGATGGTGCATTCCACAATGCCAAAGAACAAGGCTTAAAAGGTGCTTTGTACCCAATGGTGACCTTTGATGGTATTGAGTCACACAACGAGTGGGAAATTACTTTTGAAGAAATTCACCGTAATTCGACAATTGCTTATGCGATTTATAATTATACCAACATCACGGGAGATCACTCATGGCTTGACGGTGATGGCGCACAAGTTTTGTATAATATCGCCCGCTTCTGGGCAGATCGTGTCCACTATTCTGCCCGAAACGATAAGTACATGATTCATGGTGTCACGGGTCCCAACGAGTACGAAAACAATGTTAATAACAATTTCTATACAAATTGGATGGCTAAGTGGGTTTTGCAATACTCACTTGAACACTACGATGAAATTAATGCTGATGAAAAAGCTAAGTTGGCTTTGACAGATGAAGAATTAGCAAAGTGGCAAGAAATTGTTGATAAAATGTATTTGCCAGAGGCTGATGTTGAAACCAAGACAGGTAAAAAGCATATCTTTGTTCAACACGATACATTCTTGGATAAAGATTTGACTCCAATCGCTGATATGCCACAAGATATTCGTCCAATTAACCAAAACTGGTCATGGGATCGCATTTTGCGCTCACCATATATTAAGCAATCTGATACATTACATGCCATGTTCTATTTCCCAGACGCGTTTACAGAAGAAGAAAAGCGTAACAACTTTGAATTCTATGAACCATTGACAGTGCATGAGTCATCATTGTCGCCATCTGTTCACTCAATTTTGGCTGCTGACTTACAAATGGAAGATAAAGCAGTTGAAATGTACGAACGTGCGGCCCGTTTGGACTTAGATAATTATAATAATGATACGTCAGATGGTTTGCATATAACCGCTATGACAGGTTCATGGTTAGCGATTGTGCAAGGATTTGCCGGCATGCGTGTGCGTGATGGTAAACTCCACTTGAAGCCATTCTTGCCAAAGAATTGGACAAAATATGCTTTCCGTTTGGTATTCCGAGGTCATGTTTTGGAAGTGTCAGTTGATGGTCAAGGTGCACATGTTGACTTGATTTCAGGTGAACCATTAGTTATTGACCTATTAGGACAAGATGTCGAATTGACAAAGTAATAAGCCTGATGATGAGCGAGAAATCGCTCATTTGCTGTATAGCAGGAAAGGATATCATGAAAGTAGTAGAGAAGGATTTTGGACAATTACCTGACGGAAAAATCGTGACGGCGTTTACCCTAGAAAATATTAAACACACACAGATTACTGCGATTTCGTACGGAGCAACTTGGCAGTCATTTCCCGTTGAACATGATGGTGTCAAACAAGAATTATTAGTACAATTTAATGATTTAGCCACGTATTTAGATAATCCATTCCATTTTGGAAACACAATTGGTCGCGTTGGTGGCCGATTATCAAAAACTGACTATGATATTAATGGGGCACATTTTACATTAACACCAAATGATCATGACAATGTTTTACATTCTGGCATCAATGGCTTTGATGCGGTTAATTGGCACGGTGAAGCAAGAAATTTGGGTACAGCAGCGGAAATTAATTTCACACGTACTTTTGATGATGAATTCGCCGGACAATTAGCTGCCCAAGTAACCTATCGATTGGACGATGAGGATCGTCTAGATATTATATTTAGTGGCGTTTCAACTGAAAATACATTGTTCAACCCAATGACGCACGTCTACTTTAATTTAGTTGGTAAGGATCAAGATATCAGTCAGCATAAATTACAAATTGCGTCACATCAACATCTTGAAGTTGATAATCACGCGATTCCAACCGGTAACGTGCTTGATAATCAAAATACAAAATTTGATTTTGCGCATTTGCACGCCTTGGGACAAGAGCATTATGATGATGCTTGGGTATTAGATCCAAGCCGTCAAGGGGAAGGTGTAGGACTAACTTCACCCGATGAAAGTTTGACCTTGACAGTGGATTCAGATCGCAATGGTGTTGTTGTATTCACTGCCAATCCTGACGATAGCAGTGACATTAAAACAGCGCTTGCTATTGAGATGCAGACTTTGCCTGATGCGGTTAATCATGAAGGTTTTGGTGATATTGTTTTGCCAGCAAACGAAACAAAAACTTATACCGTAACTTACCAAATTAAAAAAAATGAGGATAAATAAAAATGACTAAATTTTCAGATATTAAAGGTTTTGCCTTTGATTTAGATGGGGTTATTGCTGATACGGCGCGTTTCCATGGCGAAGCTTGGCATCAAACAGCTGATGAGGTTGGCACAACTTGGACACCAGAATTGGCTGAAGGTTTGAAGGGCATCAGTCGCATGGCTTCCTTGCAAATGATTTTGGATGCTGGGGATCATGCCGATGATTTTTCTCAAGCAGATAAAGAAGCATTAGCAGAAAAGAAAAATCATCATTACCAACAACTCATTTCAACATTGACTGAAGATGATATTTTACCTGGCATGAAAGATCTCATTCAATCAGCTAAGGCAGCCGGCTATACAATGTCGGTGGCATCAGCTTCTAAAAACGCACCAATGATTCTAGATCATTTGGGATTGACCAAGTATTTTGTTGGCATTGTTGATCCCGCCACTTTGACAAAGGGAAAACCTGATCCTGAAATCTTCGTTCGTGCTGCGGAAGTCTTACATTTAAATCCAGAAAATGTTATTGGATTGGAAGATTCAGCTGCTGGTATTGTCTCAATCAATGGCGCAGGTGAGACATCACTAGCCATTGGTAACGCAGATGTTTTGTCAGGAGCGGACTTGAATTTTGAGTCTACTTCAGAAGTGACCTTAGCAAATATTGAAGCTAAAATGCAATAGATAACTAAAAAGAGTGTCAGTACATAAAAACACTGACACTCTTTTGTTGTTTTAATTAACATTTGCCACCGTATTGCCCTGCTTGAGTGTGATATCGGTAAAAGTTACGGTATGCGGTGTTGTATGTGATCAACGAGAGCCGTAATAGCTAATTCATCCATCTGTGTAAATTTTTACTGCACAGGTGCTAAAATAGGACGTGCTAATTGGGTTAATTCTGTCCAATCGATGATCACAATTGATAGATTCTCAGAGACAGAAATGCCAACACCTTTTGCACCATTTAGTAATCGAATACTGCTGAGCCAATTGCAGTCGTGAAAGGTTGGGGATTCCCATATATTTTGGAAGCATACAAAACATGAACTGAAGTCCAAGCAGCCATTGCATGGTATATCAATTTTTAAAACCAAAATTCCATCTCAAATGACGTTGACAAGTTGGGAACACATAACTAATTGGTAGAAATGCAAGATGGTAAAAGCTAATCAGTTAGCCAATGCTTTACTGGATGACGTGTTCAAAAGCGATTTGAAAGAAGAATTTATTAGTTTCAAATTATTAGCACAGGAATTTGATGCCTTTAATACCGATGATTAGGGCGTCATGAATAAAAGTCAGCGAAAATGTTCTGACAACAAAGAGGATGAGTTCCGCAAGCGTTTAGCTAATCAGCTTTACAAACATTTGGAACAAATTGAAGATACTTCTTTAAGAGATATTGATAAAAATCTAGTTGAATTGCGAAGGCAATTTAATAAGCAAAATCAACAAAGTAAAGTAAATCAGTCTAAACAAGCGCCTAGCCCCAAGGAAAAAAATTTTGACACATATTCATCAAATAGTAATATGTTGACAAAATCAAAAGATTGATGGCGCAATGCCAATACTTGGGAAAGTTGAACAAGAAAAGGATCAAGTAGATGATGATCACCAAAAATACAGACAATTGTAAATACTCAATGAAATATCAGTATTTCGATAAAAATTATTGATATTTCGGTGTGAATAGAGACAAAAATAAAAGTATGCTTAGGTAGTCAAATAATGGCTGATGTAGAAGAAATTGTTAAATATATGAAAACAGGTGGATTAATCATTCTGGTGGATGATGAAGATAGAGAAAATGAAGGTGATTTAGTTGGCATTGGAGCAAAAATGAGTCCAGAAAATGTAAATTTTATGGTTACACATGCTAGAGGATTACTATGCACTCCTGTTGGAGAGAGTATTACACGCCGTTTAGGTCTTACTCAGATGGTGGCAAATAATACAGAGAGCAATGGAACAAGGTTCACTTTTTCGGTTGATGCTGAGACAGTACATGGCGTTACAACAGGAGTGTCAGCGTTTGATCGTTCAGCAACTATCAGAGTTTTGGCAGATCCATCAAGCACAGAGAAAGATTTTGTTCACTCTGGACATACATTCCCTCTCAAAGCACTTGATGGTGGGTTTGCAGTTCGGAATGGTCATACTAAGGCTGCAGTAGATCTGGCTAAATTAGCAAATGAGGAGCCAGTAGGCGCTATTTGTGAGATTCTAAATGAAGATGGAACAATGGCACGACTACCTCAGTTGCTTACTATGTCCAAAAGGTTTAACTTACCACTACTAAGTATCAAAGAGTTAACCAACTATATGGAAAAAATATAGATGTAGGAGTGTACGTAAATGAGTTTAACAAATACGATTCTTACACAGTTAACAACAAAAACTGTAAGTTTTTTTGTTGGCAACGTAAAAGGTTTAGAGAATCTAAAGTTTAATGGGCCGCGTATAATCATCGCTAATCATAGTAGTTACATGGATCATTTTGTGATTTTATATCTTCTAAAAAAACAAAATCCAAATCAAGCTATTTATTTTTTAACCAAGAAAGAGGCTTTTGAAAAACCATTTTCAAGATGGTGGCATTTATCTTTAAATAGTATATCTGTTGACAGGAGGAAAAACGCCATGTCTTCTATGATGGTTCTAAAAGATAAGCTGATCACTGAAAAGGCAGTCGTTGTCATTTATCCTGAGGGAACTAGAACCCCAACTGGGAATATGTATTTTGGAAAAAATGGCGCAGAAAGTTTATCCTACGTCACGGGAGTTAAAATGATACCAATTGGTATGCATGAAAATTTTGATGTTTTACCTAAGTTTTCAATATTTCCGAATTTTAAAAAGATTAGTGTAGCCGTTGGAAATTCAATCCAAATACCAAAAACCTCCAGAAAATGCTTAGAAGTCAATAAATTGGATTATTTTTATTCAGTTAATTAGGCGACATTTGAAATGCGATTCCGATTATAAAAATTAATATACGACAGCTTTCGGGAATTAACCGGATAAATTTAAATTATGGCAGATTGATAAATATGAAATATTGAATAAGTCATCAAATTTTACAGAAATTCAGTACTATTTTGGCACTTTACAGTCAAAACACTTAAACAGTTAACTTCATTTATAGATATTTGTATTAAAAAGTGATATATACCAATTTAAGTTAACATAAGACTGACTATACAAAGTAACGCAGGGACAGGCTTTCAAGGGCCTGTTTTTTGTTTGTGAAATTGCAAAATTCACAAACTAATTTAAGTACGCATTTTTCTATTTCACAAGCACACATTTTTGACATACTTCACAAGCGACTATGTTTTAGACCAATTGCTGATATTGGAAGCCAAACTAACAATCAAAAAATCATCTACCTGGCTGTCCTTGGGACAGTGTTCGTACGGAAACGTTCCATTCAATTCAATTTAAAATCGTGAAGAGATTTATTTGAAGGCGTACAAAACATAGCCTGACACAAGCAAAAAGTGTTTTCCAATGAAAAAATAAATTTAGCAATCCTAAATTTGCCAATTAAATTATAATTAGGAATTGATAACAACTTAGTTTATAATTATAAAAAAAGCGGGAGTAATTTTGGGAAATATGAAATCACAACGGTAAATGAACTTCTTAAATAAGAGGTGCAGGAAATACCTAAAGGGTAACTGTTTGTCATCGCTTTGATTTGCTCTTATACTAAAAAATAGGATATTTTTATTCAGTCAGTAAAATGAAAGTATAGAAGTATTTTTTATGTCAATTCGTTATTCACAGGATTTTAAAGATTCACTGGTTAATCTTCACAAAAAAACGTTCACTTAAATCAATAGCCGAGGAATTTAGACGTTCAAAGTACTCTATTGCTATTTGTGTCAAACAAGCGACCCTTGTCATGATTAAGGGTCAGTCAAAGACGTTGAAGGATGTCAAAACAATTAGAGAAACGACTTGTTATTTTGGCAAGAAGAAAATTAGATTTTAAAACGAGCGGCCATCTTACTAGACAAAGAATAATCCTTGATGTGAGATAAAAAACAATAAGACAGTATTGGTAGAGGATTCATGAACAAAATGATTCAGGTGAGCTAGAGGGGATATAAAAATGATGATGATTTTACAAAAGTATAGAGTTTTAGTGCGTATTATTGTCTTTATTATTAATATATTAATTTTAGTGATGGCGCTCGTATCTTTTCTGTGGGTCGAAATTAAATTAGATAGCACCTTAACCGATTTAGATATATCATACTTGATTAGCGGATTGACTTTGTTGTTTATTAGTATGAGTTTCAATATTAATTTATATTATCTAACTAAAGAAAAAAGATTTATTTTCGATTGGTTTTTAATATCTTTTGTAATTATTGTTGTTCCGATGCTGTATGTGCTTTTATTTTTGATTATTTAAGGCATTTTGTTTTGACAATGAAATTATTACAGCTAAAAGTTATGTATTTTTAATATGAATAATATGGGAGCCTAATAAGTGAAAAAGATAAATAAAAAGCAAAAATTAATTTTAATTAATAATCAACTAGGAATTAGAGTTATAATGCGCATTATTAATGGGCCGTTACTGTTTTCTATTTCCTTGTATTTAGTTGGAAATGCATTGGCTGTTATTTCATTATCATCATTGTACAAGATAAATCTACCTTTGTTTGCTGGTATTTTGGTTATATTTTTAATGATTGCAGGAATACCGTACATTTTACAATACATTACTAAAAGTGCCATATGGATTCATGATTGGTCAGCAACTTTTATGTATTTTTTTCAGATTCCTAGTATTATCTTTATCATTGTGTTTCAGTTTTCACCTACAGTCATTGGTGAAAGTCTGTTGCAATACTACTTTGGCAAATAACTTCTAATTCTGTATCAAAATTAGAAGTTTTTTGCTTTTGGGGTCTACTTTTTTATAGTTAAAATGGAGTTTCTTAGCAAATACATTGCTAGATTATATTTTTGACAATTACACCGAAAATCATTTTAGTACTTCAAAATTTGATGCATATATTTTCGTTTAATATATTGTAATCATGTAACATTGGGTTATAATTACTGAATAAAAATAGTCCAATTTATTGACTTCTGAACAATATTAGATGGCCTTAATTAACGAATTTGTTTTCAGTATCTATCATGTATATAAATAATTAATTCTTGGAATCTACCATTAACATAATTTCAGAAGAAAAAAGTCAAATATCTTGAAATACTGAACTTTAATTTTATGAGCTAAATAAAAATAGTGCATTTTTCTAGTATATGAGCACACATCTGTCCGTATTTTAAGTACGCTTACTTGGCACTGTTCTGGTTGACGCCGTTCGCGAGCATGTCAGAATTATGTAAGTGAATATTTGGAAAGAATAGTAAGTAGCATCCTTTCTTCTGAGGTCAGTAGATGATTTTTTCTAAACGCTATGCTACCAACAAATTTAGGTTGATGATCATCCTTTATTGATAATGTAATTATGTCTGGCATTGTTGGTTTAACGATATCAGCTAACAAAGCAATACCAAGATCTTCCGAAATCATATTCATTAAAAAATTAATATCGGACGTTTTCATAAAAAATTTTGGTCTGATATTACCTGTACTAGCAAAATAGGCCATAGCTCGATTATGAATAAAACTAGAATCGAGACCAACAAAGTGTTCGGATTTTAAATCAGAAAAAGATAAACTCTCCTTCTGAGAAAGTGGGTTTTTACTAGAGACGTATATTTTAAAATTGGCTTGAACGAAAGGTTCCTGCAATAACTCATTAGTAACGTCACTATCCAATGAGCCTAATAATGCAATGTCAACATCGCCATCTATTAGTGATTTTTTTAATACATTAGATCCAGCTTCAAAAATGTGCATATTTTGGATATTAAATTGCTTATCAAATTCTTTACTAGCCACTGCAATTTTAGCAAAATAGGCACTCTTTAGCATTGGTGGCAAACCAATTGTTGTACTATGTGACTTTAAGTGATTCAGTTCATGCATGGCAGTTTCTATTTCCGTCGTAATCGAATGGGTGTGTCTATATAATTGTTCACCTGCTGGGGTGAATTTTAGTTCATTTTGTGAGTTTCCTCTTATAACTAACTTACTTTGGAAGTGAGATTCTAAGCGCTTTAAAGCAGTGCTAATAGATGGCTGGCTAACATTAAATGTTTGGGCGACTTTGGTAAAACTTTTTTTTGTATATAATTCATTAAAGTATTTGAAATCTTCTGTTTTCATTAGAAACCCCTTTATATCAATGACAATCATGATGTATATAAAATAAATTTATAGTAAATAGCTAGTTTGACTATAAAACAATTGACCATGTATAGTCAAATATGTTGTTAATTAAAATACAAAATTTTTTGGAGGAAATAACATGACTACAACAGGGTATAGCATTTTGCGTAATCCATTTTTAAATAAGGGAACGGCATTTTCTGCAGCTGAGCGTGAGCAATTGGGCTTAACTGGCACATTACCAAGTCAAGTACAAATGATTGAAGAACAAGCAGAACAAGCTTACAAACAATTTCAGGCGAAAAGTCCTTTACTTGAAAAAAGAACATTTCTTATGAATTTGTTTAATGAAAACGTGACATTGTTCTATCACTTGATGGATCAACATGTTTCAGAATTTATGCCAATTGTTTATGATCCTATTGTCGCAGAGTCTATTGAACAATATAATGAAATTTACACTAATCCTCAAAATGCAGCATTTTTGTCAATCGATCATCCAGAAAATATTGAGAGCTCATTGAAGAGTGTCGCTGATGGCAGAGATATAAAGCTAGTTGTTGTGACTGATGCTGAAGGTATATTAGGCATGGGCGATTGGGGTGTCAATGGTGTTGATATTGCCGTTGGTAAATTGATGGTTTACACAGCAGCAGCTGGAATAGACCCGGCAACAGTATTACCAGTAAGCATTGATGCAGGTACGAATAACAAAATATTATTAGAAAATCCTTTGTATTTAGGGAACAAACATGAACGTATTGCTGGTGAAAAGTATCTTGAATTCATAGATAAGTTTGTAACTGCTGAACAAAAATTGTTCCCAGCATCATTATTGCATTGGGAAGATTTTGGACGTTCAAATGCACAAGTAATTTTGGATAAATATAAAGACAGCATTGCCACATTTAACGATGATATTCAAGGAACCGGAATGATTGTTTTGGCAGGAATATTCGGAGCTCTAAATATATCGAAAGAAAAACTAGTTGATCAAAGATTCCTAACGTTCGGTGCCGGTACAGCTGGTATGGGTATTGTTAATCAGATTTTTTCAGAATTAAAACAAGCTGGGTTATCCGATGCAGAGGCTCGCAGCCATTTCTATCTTGTGGATAAGCAAGGATTATTATTTGATGATACTGAAGATTTAACTGAAGCGCAAAAGGCGTTCACACGTTCAAGAAAGGAACTTGTTAACTCTGAACAATTAGACAATTTGGAAGCAGTGGTCAATGAGATACGTCCAACAGTTTTGATTGGTACTTCAACACAGCCAGGTACATTTACGGAAGCAATTGTAAAATCGATGGCACAAAATACAGAACGCCCAATTATTTTTCCTTTGTCAAATCCAACAAAATTAGCTGAAGCAACTGCAGAAAACTTAATTAAATGGACTGATGGAAAAGCTTTGATAGCAACTGGTATTCCTGCAGCGAATGTTACCTACAAAGGAGTGACATATAAAATAGGACAGGGCAATAACGCGTTGATTTATCCTGGTTTAGGCTTTGGTCTTGTTGCCTCAACTGCTAAGCTGTTAACACAAGAAACAATCTCAGCTGCTATTCATGCGTTGGGTGGTCTAGTGGATGCTGATGAACCAGGAGCAGCAGTACTGCCCCCAGTTTCAAATCTTACTGAGTTTTCACAAAAGATTGCTGAAATTACAGCACAAAGTGTTCTAAAGCAGGGACTTAATCGTGAAAAAATTGCCGATCCAAAGCAAGCCGTACAAGATGCTAAATGGTCTGCGGAGTACTAATTAGGACTTAAATAATATGACAAAAATAAAAATCAGTGGTGTCAGCTTGCCGTTGTATATTTTGATGCTGGTCATACTTGGTGTCACAATTTCACTCAACAAGCTGCCACTTAATATGCTTGGTTTAACCTTGTTATTGGTTCTACTTGGTCATCTATTCTACTACATTGGCAATATTTTACCAGTTTTCAAATCATATCTTGGTGGTGGATCCGTTTTCACCATTTTCGCTTCAGCTGCTCTAGCAACAAGTGGCATCATACCTTCAAACGTTGTGAATGCTACTAAGACATTTTTAAATAACCAAGGATTACTAGACTTTTATATCGCCGCCTTAATCGTTGGTGCGATTCTAGGAATGAATCGTAACTTATTGCTTAAAGCGGCTGTCAGATTTATCCCAGTATCATTAGCAGCCATGGTTATAGGATTCTTTGCTGTTGGTCTCGTTGGTATGTTACTGGGACTTGGATTCGGGCATTCCGTAATGTTTGTTTCTATGCCAATGATGGCAGGTGGTATAGGTGCTGGAGCGGTGCCACTTTCGCACATTTATGCTCAAGGTTTAGGTGTCAGTTCCGCCTCAATGTTTTCTCAACTAATACCTGCCGTTACCTTAGGGAATGTTCTTGCCGTTATTGGTGCAGCATTAATTGCAAAAGTTGGAGCAAACACAAAATACGATGGCCATGGTGTTTTATTACCAATCAATGAGGACGAGAAAAGTAAACCAATAAAGAATCTAGACGTTACTCGTATCGGAGTTGGCATGATGCTAGCATTTTCGTTCTTCTTGGTTGGCACAATTTTAAATAGTTTTGTTCCAAAAATTCACGCCTATGCTTTTATTATTATCTTAGTTATTATCGCTAAGGCATTTAATTTGATTCCGGATCAGCTTGAAGAGTCAGTAGTCATGTTTAACAAAATTATAATGGGTAACTTGACACACGCAGTATTGGCTGGCATAGGTTTGGCGTTAATTGACTTGAATGTATTGGAACAATCATTGACTTGGAAATTTGTTCTTCTCACGCTTACGAGTGTCGTTGTAATGGGTGTTGCGAGTGCCGTGATTGGAAAGCTATTTGGGCTTTATCCTGTTGAGTCTGCGATTGCTGCAGGAATGGCGGACAATAGTATGGGCGGCACAGGTAATGTGGCGGTATTATCCGCTTCAAATCGAATGGATATGATTGCTTTCGCTCAAATGGGAAATCGAATGGGGGGCGCAATCGTTCTAATTTTGGGAGGAGTATTAATTCATTTTTTGCACTGAAATACCATAATTAAAAATCATATATAAAATAGCCTCTTCAGCAAGAGGCTATACTCTGAATCGTAATGAAAATTACGATTTTTTTATATATTTAATGTTGTGTTCGAAGGATTAAATCAACATTTAGATATCTAAGAACAAAAAAAATTGGTAGCTTCTTTAAAGAGTTAGAGGACACTATTGGACTTCGTCATTTTATGTTAGATTTGCTCAAAGAACAGAAAAAGGTTTCAAAGCGGTTAAAAATAAGGTTGCCAAAAAAACTTTCACAAAGTCTTTGGAAGCCTTATTTTAATACCTGTTTTTTAAAATTTCACAAGTGTTTGAGTTTTAGACCAATTGCTATTTTAGGGTGTGTTATATTAGTTAAAGCAATCAAGTTAAGACGGTGGCTATCCTGAATGGAGGTGGCGCTTATGGTGTAAACACTATAAACACACATTCTAGGAAAGGAGAGGCCTTGTGTCCATATCGGGCGCGCTACTGGTCATGTTTGCCTTTGGTGGATTCATCATAAGCTTCTGACTTTTGTAGTTTTGTTAATCGAAAAAATTAGCAAAAAAAAATAACCGTCTTATCTTTGGCTGATAACGGTTATTTTTCAAGTAACTAAGATTTAGTCACCGTCGAAACGGGATTGCTAGGAGTCGTAGTTAGCGCTACGGCTCTTTTCTATGTCTTCATTATAGCATAGCTTTTGATTTTGTCACAAATTTAATGTTTTGTTCGCTTGCTTAATCGAACATTTGTTCGTACAATGGACTATACACATTTGTTTTTGGAGGTTGCTGATGGAAAACGTAATCACAACTGAATATGATTATAGCAAAGAAAAGCGTGGCGTGTTCTTTTTAATTGATTCAAAAAGTTTCTACGCCAGTGTTGAGAATGTTGAGCGGGGCTTTAATCCATTAAAGGGCGATTTAGTCGTGATGTCTGAACAAGCGAACACGAATGGTGGTCTAGTCCTAGCGGCGTCGCCTGCTCTTATACTAAAAAAATGGACTATTTTTATTCAGTCCGTAAAATGAAAGTATAGGAGTATTTTTATGTCAATTCGTTATTCACAAGATTTCAAAGATTCATTGGTTAAACTTCACCAAGAAGGCCGTTCACTTAAATCATTAGCAGAAGAATTTGGTCCGTCGAAAGATTCTATGGCTATTTGGGTTAAACAAGCTAACCCAATCATGATCAAGGGTCAGTCAAAGACTTTAAAAGACGTCAAGCAACTAGAGAAGCGCCTCGCTATTTTGGAGGAAGAAAACGAAATTTTATCACGCATAGCCTGACAGGCATTGAGCGGCCATCTTACTAGCCAAAAAATAGTCCGTAATGTGGGATTGCCGCTAGTTAACCAATTTTTAGCACAAGGCTACGCGCTTGTGCGTATTTTAAGTGCACTTAAAATCAAACCTAGTACCTATTACAACTGGCGCCATTGGCAGCCCAGTCGACAAGAAAAGCGTAGAGAATCCCTGAAACCTTATATTTTAGACGTTTGGAAAACCTTTAAATTTTATGGTTATCGTCGTATTGCTGCTTATAGTCAACAAACCGACGGTCCGAAAGTATCTGAGTATATGACACTCAAATTGATGCGTGAATTAGGGATTAAATCCCGCATGCAAAAACATCATCGCAAACCCAAAACTGTTGTGACGGTTGATCAAAAACCCAATCTGATTAGACACTTGCATGATTTGAGCGGTGTTTGGCAAACAGATATCACTTATATTCAGTTGACTAATCACAGATGGGTCTATTTAGCGACCGTTTTGGATCCTGAGAAGAGAAAAGTATTGGACTATAAAATTGGCGATACAATGACAGCCGAGCTAGCCACAAGTGCCTTACAGATGGCGTTAGATAAGCATCGAAAGCCACTCATTATTCATTCAGATATGGGGTCACAATACACGAGTGCTGAGTTTAATATTAAATGCCAAAATTATGGCTTGAAACATTCATATTCACTCAAAGGCCATCCGTACGATAATGGCCGTATGGAAGCGTTTCATTCAATATTGAAGCGTGAAGAGGTGTATCTGAAGGCATACCAAACATTAACTGAAGTCCAAGCAGCCATTGGTTGGTATATCAATTTTTATAATCGCAATCGTATCTCAAATGTTGCCTAAGTAACTGAATAAAAATAGTCCAATTTATTGACTTCTGAGCAATAGGTACTAGGTTTGATTTTAAGTGCACTTAAAATACGCACAAGCGCGTAGCCTTGTGCTAAAAATTGGTTAACTAGCGGCAATCCCACATTACGGACTATTTTTTGGCTAGTAAGATGGCCGCTCAATGCCTGTCAGGCTATGCGTGATAAAATTTCGTTTTCTTCCTCCAAAATAGCGAGGCGCTTCTCTAGTTGCTTGACGTCTTTTAAAGTCTTTGACTGACCCTTGATCATGATTGGGTTAGCTTGTTTAACCCAAATAGCCATAGAATCTTTCGACGGACCAAATTCTTCTGCTAATGATTTAAGTGAACGGCCTTCTTGGTGAAGTTTAACCAATGAATCTTTGAAATCTTGTGAATAACGAATTGACATAAAAATACTCCTATACTTTCATTTTACGGACTGAATAAAAATAGTCCATTTTTTTAGTATAAGAGCAAAAAAAATGCGAAGTTGTTTTGGTAACAAGTTAATTTACATTAAATAAATTAATAATAGAAAAATGATGCAATATTTTTTGTATTGTGCAATAATACTGGTTGAGTTAAAAATAAACAGTATTGGAAGTTATAAAAATGTTAAAAG
Organism: Leuconostoc sp. C5; assembly: GCF_056530425.1. Taxonomy (NCBI): domain Bacteria; kingdom Bacillati; phylum Bacillota; class Bacilli; order Lactobacillales; family Lactobacillaceae; genus Leuconostoc; species Leuconostoc sp. C5. Next base: position 1,019,032 of record NZ_CP134351.1, read on the forward strand.
AAAATCAGTCAAAGTGGTCTTCGGCTGGTGCACTAATTGCAATAGGCATAGTATTTGGTGATATTGGAACTTCGCCACTATATACAATGAATTCTATCTTGAATAGTGCAAAAAGCGCCCATAATCTTGACACTTTTGTTATTGGTTCTGTTTCATTAGTATTTTGGACTTTAATGTTAATTACTACTATTAAGTACGTTATCATAGCTTTGCAAGCTGACAACCATGGTGAGGGTGGTATCTTTGCTCTATACAGCAGAGTTAAAAAACCTAATAAAAAATGGCTATTATTACCAGCTTTAATTGGTGGGGCAGCTTTGTTAGCCGACGGAACATTGACTCCAGCAGTTACAGTTACTACAGCTATAGAGGGCTTAAAGGGGCAAGGGATAGGCGAATTTATTTTTCCAAATAATCAAACCATAGTTTTGTTTGTAGTGACTGTGATTTTATTAATTGTTTTTACATTCCAAAAAGCTGGTACAAAAAAAATCGGAAAAATTTTTGGACCCGTCATGCTTACTTGGTTCTTGTTTATTGGTTTTTTTGGTCTAGTTAACATCTTTAGTGATCTATCAATCCTTAAAGCTCTGTCACCAACATATGCCATTGCTGTTCTATTTAGTCCTGAGAACAAGACTGGAATTTTTATTTTAGGAAGCGTTTTTTTAGCTACTACTGGTGCTGAAGCGCTATATTCTGACATGGGTCATGTTGGTAAGCATAACATTTATGTTAGTTGGATTTTTGTCTACACCATGCTAATCCTGAATTACATGGGACAGGGTGCCTGGATTATGTCTCATGCTAATCAAGAAAATCTGTTGATGCAATCGTCTAATCCATTTTTCGAGATTTTACCAAGTGGGTGGCGGATTTTTGGAGTGGTAATGGCCGCTTTAGCAGCAATCATTGCTTCTCAAGCTCTCATTTCTGGGGCATACACTTTAGTCAGTGAAGCCATTAATTTAAAGGTCATTCCTCGTTTGCGTACTTTTTACCCTAGTGAAGCAAGAGGGCAAATGTACATTGGTACTGTGAACTGGCTACTATGCATTATAGGTTTGATTATTGTATGGGCATTCCAAACTTCTCATAACATGGAAGCTGCTTATGGACTTTCAATCACAATAACAATGCTGATGACAACGTTGTTACTGTATCAATTTATTAAGCAAGAAATGAAAAATAAAATTTTGGCTTTCTTTTTTGTGGTCATCTTTGGAATGATTGAAACCGTATTTTTGATAGCAAGTCTTGGTAAATTTTTACATGGTGGTTATGCAACATTGATTATAATGGTTGCTATTTTAAGCGTTATGATGATTTGGTTTTATGGTAATAAACGTCGTGAGGCCATATCTCAACAAAATGATTATCTTTCTTTAAAAGATTACAGAAAACAACTTATTAATTTGTCGAAAGATAATGAAGAGCCAATCTTTGCTTCGAATTTAGTTTATATTGTAAATATTCATCAAAACTACATGCTAAAAAGAAACATCATATACTCTATTCTAGGCTCAAAACCTAAAAGAGCTGAAACATACTGGTTTGTTACTTTACGCTCATCAAACGATCCGTATGAAAAAAGCTATTCAGTCGATATGTTGGGTACTAACAATATCGTACATGTTACGTTAAACATTGGATTTAAAGTTGAACCACAAGTCAACATGTACATGAAGCAAATTGCCAATAATCTTGTTAAACAAAATATTATAAAACCACAGTTTCCTAAATATACGCTTAATAAGCGAGGAACTGTTGGAGAATTTAAGTATATTATGGCGAATCAAAATTATGAAGATTTACTTAATCTACCAGACATTCATACTTGGGACCGCTTTATTATATCTGGTAGATTATGGCTGCAATCACATACTGTTAAACCAAGTAGTTTTTATGGGCTAGAAGTGAGTGATGTACTGGAAGAAACAGTGCCATTATTTATTAAAGATTCAAACAAAAGTAAAATTAAACTTATTCAAAATGAGGTTAAAAATGTCATCAAGCCTGAATAAAATTAAAATCAAATTTTATTAATTTGAGTTAGTGGCTGGGCTGACAGGATTGCTGTTCAGTAAATTTAATAGAAAGGTTAAAAGGCTGATTAAATAATCAGTCTTTTTTAGTTGTTACAATGACACAAAAAATGATTTATTTTAGCTTTATGTTTGGGGTTTGGCTCGTCTATATTGGGTCTATGCTCCCTATATTTTTACTCTTTATGAGTTTGGGTCAATCACTACATGTCGCTATGATAGTTGCCAGTGTTTTGACTTTTTTATTTATTATCGTTCAACGAACCTTTAGAGGTTTACATTTAATCAATCAAGTACAAAAGAATATTTGAGAGAAAGGGTAGGCTACTAAATTAGTAGCCTTTTTTATTTAAAAATTATGCAAAATTCAAAAACGTATAAATTATACAAATCTGGTAAGCTCTGGGTTGTTGGGGCGGTTGCAGTAGCTGGTGTTGCTGTGAGTGCTAACACTACACAAGTCAGTGCCGATACGGTTTCAAATGCTGATGCACAAGCTGTTAAAACTACTGATGCCACGCAAAATGACAAGCAAGCTCAATTAACTGCTTCATCAACTGATACAGCTACGGACAAAGCGACAACTGATGATCCCACTAAATCTGCGACCGTTTCTTCAACTGCTGAAAAATGCACAGTGCCAACAACTGCTGGTACAAGTGTCACGCAAGACCAAGCATCTGATGCAGTTGATAAGGCACAAGATACAGTAAAAGATGATGCTAAAACTGCATCTAATGCTGGTGTTGATGTCACAACTGGTAAAACAACTGATGTCACAATCAGTGATGACGACGCTTCATCAAAAACAGATGAGGTTTTATCTGATTTGAATAAGCAAGACCAAGCTGTTAAAGATGCCACGGCAAAACAACAAGCAAACGATCAGGCTTATCAAACGGCAACTACTGAAAAAACTGATGCCACTAAGCAAGGTCAAGCAGATTTGGACAATGCCACATCAGACCTTGATAAACAAGTTGATACTACTGAAAAAGCTGGTATTAAGGTAAACGTTGAAGTCGCACAATCTTCACCTGAATATAAGGACTTGTCTGGATTAGAGGGTCAAGATTTGTTAGACGCAATGGCCTTAAAGTATAAACTTATAAGCATAAGGTGTGAAACAGGAGTTGAAATACTTCTGTAACATTCCTTGTGCTTATTCTTTTTGTCAAATACAAATAATTAATAAGAAAGTATTAACATTGAAAATAAGCACAAAAAACACAACTAGATTTACTAGCTGTGTTTCAGTACATTGAAAACTAAATATACTCTTGATTGATAAAATAATGCCTTCGACAACGTTATTAATGAGAATCAAAATTTAAAGTTATTTTCAATAACCTAATTTTATATGATTATCAACGATCAATCAAGCGCAGGTACAGAGAGAAAAGTCTGGTACTGTGTTGAAGAAAATCATAAGACCGATGAGATGAGCACTTATAGTGGCATATAAGTTGCGCCTAAGGCTTATGTCGTGGAATATCATAGGTGAGTGAAAAACTAAAAAATAAAAAGTGAGTTAGTTAATAAAAAGAATGATATGAAACGTGCTATTTATTTGAATGTCTCTATTATTACAAAACATATTGTTCTACAATATTCATAAAGTATATTATGGGGAAAATAGATGACAATACGTGACATATTAGAGAAAATTCTAAATAACTATTTACAAGAAAAAGACAAGTCTTTCAAAAATAACGAATTTGCTAGACTTTTGAGAAGTGGATTAAAAGAGGCAGTAAGTGATGATTTTCTAGCTGGAAATATCAGAACAAAGGGATCAGCAGGGAAAGGGAATTGGGCTACAGTTCCATGGATTGGTTTATTTGATGCAGCTATATCTACTTCTGCAACAAAAGGATTTGATATTGTTTACTTGTTTTCACCAGATATGAGTAGTGTTTATTTATCACTGAATCAAGGGTGGACCTTCTTTAATGATACGTACGGTAGAAATGAAAAAAACAACATTAGCAAAGTTTCAAGATATTGGCAAAGTACACTAGCTAATAGAACAGATCGTATGACAACTGAACCTATTGATCTAACTAGTTCTTTACAAAATAAAAATAACTTAGTATCAGGTTATGAATTAGGAAATATTTTTAGTATCAAATATGATAGTGATAATTTACCCGATAACGATCAACTACTAATTGACTTAAAAGATATGTTGTTTTGTTTAAATGAAATTAAAGCTGATTTAATTAATGAAAAAAATCTTCAGCAAAATATTGACTATATACTATCATTAGATTTGAACTTGAATCCATTGTTGAATAACAATAACATTAAAAAAATAGCTAAAAAAATACCAAAAATCGAGCTGACAGAAACTGACTCAAAAGTAAAAGAACCAGATAAAAAAGGCCGTACAATTGATTACGATGCACTCCAGAAACAGAACTCAATGATTGGATTTTTGGGCGAGGAAATTGTTTTGAAGTACGAAAAGAATATATTAAGTAATGTTCCTGATTTATCCCAAAGAATTGAACACGTTTCCCAAACTAAAGGAGACGGCTTAGGGTATGATATTCTTTCTTTTGATAGCCAAGGAAATGAAATTTTTATTGAAGTAAAGACCACTACTCAAGGCAAAAACACACCATTTTATATGACTAGCAACGAAGTGAATTTTGCAAACAAGCATCCTGATAATTATTTCCTATATAGAGTATATAATTTCGGTAATTTAGTAGAAATGAATAATATTGAATTCTTTAAAATAGCTGGCAGCCAAATGAAGAATATTGATTTGCAACCAGTAAGCTTTATGGCAAGTGCCAATTATATTGGTAGTTAATTTACGCAATATTGATATAACAAAATACATTTAATGTTAGATGAGGAAAAAATGTTCAATCCTGATGTTCCAATTAAATCATCCAATGATGATCTACTCGACAGAAAACAATTTGCTAAGCAGCTAGCTCGATCAATTTTAGATTATAAGCAGAGTGATAGTTTTAACATTGGCCTGTACGGCAAATGGGGATCTGGTAAAACTTCTGTGTTAAACATGACAGTGGAATACTTATTAGATTTAAGTAAAAATGATGTAAACAAACCGGAAATTATTAGGTTCAATCCTTGGATGTTTACGGACGAAAGCCAATTAATTAATCAATTTTTCAAGCAACTTTCAAGCAATTTTATAGGAAAAAAAGATAAAAAGAAATTAGGAGATCAATTACAAATATTAGGTGATGTTTTGGGATTAACAACGTTTGTCCCAGGAGTAGGGATTCTAGGTACAGCTGCCTCTAAATTACTAAATATTTTCGGAAAAACATTATCAAATAGTGCGCTAAATAAAAATATACAGAAAATTAAAGATGATTTAGTTTCTGAAATTAAAAAAATCAATATAAAATTTATTATTTTAATTGATGATATTGATCGGTTGTCAACTATCGATATCCAAAGTGTTTTTAAATTAGTCCAGTCTATTGCCGATTTTCCTAATACCATTTACTTATTAGCTTTTGATTATGATATTGTAACTCGTGCTCTTGAAGAAGTTCAAAAAGATAATGGAGAAAGTTATTTAGAAAAAATAATACAAACACCTTTTAATCTACCTGTAATTAGTGAAGTAAAAATAACGCAAATTTTTATTAGTGAATTGAATAAGATATTTAAAAACATACCAGAAGATAAGTTTGATACTAATGCTTGGGCAGAACTTCTACATGGGAGCATAAGTTATTATCTTCAATCATTAAGAGATTTAGCGAGATTAAATAACACTATCGGATCTGGTGCAAACAGTGTGAGAGATGACCATCTAACCAGCTATTGATCAGTGACTAATCGATCAGGCCGACCATTGGTCGTCAAGAGACGCTTCAAAAAGTGATAGGATGCGGTATAATCGCGGTGTTTTCGTAGCTCAAAATCCATGGTCAAACCGTTACTGTCAATAGCGCGATACAAATAGGCCCAACGGCCTTTAACTCGAATATAGGTCTCATCGATTCGCCAACTTTTAGCGTGAGCTGTTTGATGCCGACGCCATAGAGCCTTAAAGATGGGGCCATAGTGATGAACCCAACGCATGACCGTGGTGTGATGAACAGTGATACCCCGATCCCGAAGCAATTCAACGATGTCACGATAGCTGAGACTGAATCTGAAATAGTAGCCAACGGCTACTAAGATGATGTCCTTTTGAAAGTGGCGTCCCTTAAAGTGATTCATGCGCGCAATCCCTCGTTTCTTGGCACCCAGTATACTAAAATCAAGTCAGCGAGGAAAATTTGCACCAGAACCGAAATAAGCTATATGTAGAATTTGTTGCGATATCGTAACAGTAGTTATGAAGAAATTAATTCAACTAAATAAGCCGACCGTCAAGTATACGATCGGCTTATTTATGTCCAAAATGACTGACAGGAAATGAGTTCGATTTTATAGCTTCGTCATCACCGCCGTTAGCGTAGTCGTTGCGGTGGTCATCGCGGGATCGTCCACGGGGTGGTAGGTGATGGTGAGGTTGGGAAATTCTTCGATAATGGGAATCAGCGTTTGCCATTGGGGTAGGTCTGGTTGGTCGGCTTCGGGAACGTCCCAGTTGTTTTGCTGCCAGCTTAAATAACGTTGTTCGCTAATAACCGCCGCCACTTGTTCAGTTGTGGTGTGAATATGAACGGGTAAATCATGACGTTTCAACGTGGCGAGTGCGGTGGTCAGAGCACTCAAAGCCAGTGAAGTTTCGGTATGTCCGTAGCCACCGTCGTTTAGCGCCTTTTGATGGTCAGCATATCTCAGAATGACGACCCAGGCAGCGGGGGTTGTTGCGGTGATGTTGGTCGATTGGTGGTTGGTACTTGCAAGGTAAAGATGAATCGTAGCCATTGTTGGGGCCTCCTTAGTGGTAATGATAATCCATTGAGTGGTTCATCTAATAGCTTTGTAAAAACTAGCCAGCTTCATTTTAAATTAATGAATAATTTTAATGTGAAACTACAATAGTTACAAAATTTAGTGAATTGCCGGTGCGTATTACTATGATTTTTGGCGGATTATGCTACGATTAAATACATGGATAATTAAGAAGTTATTAAGCAATAAAGGTGAGCACTGGAGGTTAGCATGCAGACATTAATACAGACGTTTATAGATCGACGCGGGGATTTGCTGACTGCGCTATGGCAACACTTGGGGATTTCATTAGCATCATTAGTCATCGCAATGGTAATTGCGATTCCGTTGGCTATTTGGGTCGTTCGACGACCACGGTGGGCCGAGGGATTATTACAGCTCACGAGTGTCTTACAGACGATTCCGTCTTTGGCACTGTTAGGGTTATTGATTCCGTTAGTTGGGATTGGAACGGTGCCAGCAGTAATTGCGCTGGTGATCTATGCTTTACTGCCAATTTTTCAAAATACTTATTTGGGTATCTCAGAAATTGACGCCTCAATTGAAGAGACCGCCGATGCCTTTGGGATGTCACGAATGCGTAAGTTGTTTAAAGTTGAACTACCCATTGCCCTACCACAGATCATTTCTGGGATTCGGACCGCGCTCGTCTTAATTATTGGGACGGCTACTTTGGCCGCTTTGATTGGTGCTGGGGGTCTCGGGACCTTTATCATGCTCGGTATTGACCGTAATGATACCTCGTTATTATTGATTGGGGCTATCTCATCAGCATTGTTAGCAATTCTGCTGAGTGCGCTCGTTCGGTGGTTTCAAACGGCTAAACCACGCCACGCCTTAATTGTCTTTGTCGGTATTTTAGCTTTACTAGGTGGTGGCGGGGCTTATAGTGTTTATGCCAATCGAGTTGAAACAATTACGATTGCAGGTAAACTCGGTTCTGAACCAGAAATCTTGATTAATATGTATAAGCAGCTGATTGAAGCTGAAGATGAGCATGTTCATGTGACGCTCAAGCCTAACTTTGGCAAGACCACGTTCTTATTCAGCGCGTTAAAGAATAATCAGGTTGATATTTATCCTGAATTTACTGGCTCGGTGCTGGAGACCTTAGGTAAGGGGAATAACCCAGCTGGTCAAACAGCTAACCAGACCTATCAGCTCGCCAAACAGCGCCTCGCTAAACAGGAACAAATGACTTACTTGAAGCCGATGCAGTATAACAATACGTACGCATTGGCAGTGACTAAGAAATTTCAACAAGAACATCATTTGAAGACAATCAGCGACTTAACGCAAGTTGAATCGATTCTGAAACCCGGAATGACCCTAGAGTTTATTGATCGTAATGATGGCTTAAAAGGAATCAAGAAGACTTATGGGTTAGACGTGACTGCAAAGTCGATGGAGCCGGCGCTACGCTATGAAGCTATCAGTAAGGGGAAAATCAACTTGGTAGATGCCTATGCGACGGATAGTGAATTACGGCAGTATCACTTGGCCTTATTGAAGGATAACAAGCACTTCTTCCCAACGTATCAAGGGGCACCGTTGATGAAGACGAGCTTTGCCAACAAACATCCTAAGGTCGTTAAAGCGTTGAATAAGTTAGCAGGAAAGATTTCAGAAACTGATATGCAAGAAATGAACTATGAAGTCAATGTTAAGAAGCAGTCCGCTTCGACGGTTGCACATCGCTATCTTGTGAAGCACGGTTTATTGAAGGAGGGACGTTAAATGACAACGGCAATTGAATTTCAACACGTCCAGAAAGACTTTAATGGGCAGACCGTGATTCCCGACCTTAATTTAACGATTGACCAGGGTGAGCTATTTATTTTGGTAGGGACTTCTGGGAGTGGCAAAACAACGTCACTTAAAATGATCAACTGCTTAGAGCCATTGACGGCTGGTAAAATCCTAGTTAATGGTACTGATACAACCACGATACCAGTCCGAAGTCTACGGTGGCAAATGGGGTATGTCTTACAGCAAATTGCCTTGTTCCCAACGATGACGGTGGCGCAAAATATCGCCGTGATTCCAGAAATGAAAGGGACAGCTAAGAAGGAAATTAATCAAACGATTGATGAGCTATTGGCGGAAGTTGGCCTCGATCCAAAGGAATACCGTGACCGGATGCCGTCAGAATTATCCGGTGGTGAGCAGCAACGCATCGGTATCTTACGGGCGATTGCGGCGCAACCAGATATTGTTTTGATGGATGAACCATTTAGTGCGTTAGACCCCATCTCGCGGCAACAATTGCAAGACTTGGTCTTACGGCTACACGCCCGCTATCACAACACGATCGTCTTCGTGACGCATGATATGAATGAGGCGTTGAAGTTGGGTGACCGGATCGGTGTCATGCAACACGGTCAGTTAATACAAGTCGATACGCCGGCTGCTCTGGCTCAGCATCCAGTGAGCGACTTTGTGCGGAACTTCTTTGGCGCGAGCCGAGCTAAAAATGTCTATGATGTCTACGTTGGGCGTGTAGGGCTTATTCAGGGTTATCTCACAGAAAAACCCAGTGTTGCGAGTGGTCGGATTCAATCGTTAGACGTTCAAGCCACGTTACGCACCGCCTTTACGGCATTGACAGATCACGATTATGTGGCGGTCACGGAAGAAAATCGGGTTGTTGGCTATTTGGATAGCCAACGAATCGTGGCTTACTTGAGTCAACATGAAGAAGTATCTTAATCGTCAATTAAGGATGAATCAGTTACACTAGGTTGTGATAATTGATGGTCGCTAATGAATTTAAGGAGGAATTTCGAATGGCGGAACAGTACGATGTTGTTGTGATTGGTGGCGGACCAGCCGGCAATGCCATGGCTAGCGGATTAAAGGCTCAGGGCAAGACAGTGTTGATCGTTGAAGCGGATCTGTGGGGCGGCACTTGTCCTAACCGCGGTTGTGACCCTAAGAAAATCCTATTAAGCGCCGTCGAAGCGCGACAAGCAGCGCAACATTTACAAGGGCAGGGCCTGATTGGTGCGCCCAAAATTGATTGGCCAGCACTGATGGCGCTTAAACGAGGCTATACGGATGGCATCAACGATGGGACGTTGAACGGACTAAAGGGGCAAGATATTGCGACGTTACATGGTCAAGCGCACTTTCAATCCGACAATCAGTTAGCGGTCGGGGATCGAGTAGTCAGTGCGACTGATTACGTGATTGCCACTGGTCAGTGTCCGGCGATTCTACCGATTACCGGGCACGAATACTTTAAGACGAGCACTGACTTCTTAGATTTGGACCAGATGCCTAAACGCGTGACATTCGTAGGTGGTGGCTACGTAGGCTTTGAATTGGCGACGATTGCGAATGCCGCTGGCGCTGATGTGCACGTGATTCATCATAATGACCGCCCGTTAAAAGCTTTTGATGCAGATTTGGTTAAGGATTTGATGGCCGCAATGACGGCTGATGGAATCACGTTTGACTTGAATACGGATGTCCAAGCAATTACTAAAACGGCGACCGGTCTACAATTGACAGCTGATAATTTCGAGCTGACAACGGATCTGGTCATCAGCTCAGCGGGACGGATTCCGAACGCGGACCAGTTAGGTCTAGCCAACGTGGGCGTTACCTTTGATCGGCATGGGATTCAAGTCAACGATCATTTGCAGACGGCCAACCCGCACATTTATGCCATTGGGGATGTCAGCGATACACCGGTACCGAAGTTAACGCCAGTTGCAGGTTTTGAAGCGCGTTATCTGGTCGGTGAGTTGACGCATCCCGGCGCAGCCATAAAGTATCCCGTTGTGCCAACGCAGGTTTTTGCAGCGCCCAAGTTAGCGCAAGTCGGGATCAGCGCGGCCGCGGCGACTGAGCATCCAGATGAGTATCGTGTCAATACACTTGATATGACGAAGTGGTTCACTTATTACCGCTTTGGCGCACAACAAGCCCAAGCTAAAGTAGTGGTTGCTAAAGCGAGTGGGCAGGTTGTGGGTGCTACCCTTCTAAGTGATGTTGCCGACGAGATGATTAACTACTTCACGTTGTTAATTGAAAAACACGTGACTTTACCAGATTTACAACGGTTGGTATTGGCTTACCCAACGCCGGCTAGTGACTTACAATATTTGTATTAATGTGTGGTTGAATTAAATCAACGTCCTCGCAAAGTGTTAAACTATGAAACCCCATATGAAGTATTTTTTGACAAACCGTTGCACTTAGTTTGACAATTCGCCGGAAGTAAAAAGCCTTTGACAAATTAGCAATGCCAGATGATCTGGACGGCAGTGTTAGAGAGCAGGCTATTGAAAAATTAAAAAATTCAAATAGTGAAATTTCAGCAACGGAGGAGTTGAATGATAACTATCACATTGGCCCATATTATTTGATGGTAAATGTCTTTGGGAAAAATACATCAATAAGTTGATAAGGGAAATTTTCTATCATCTAAAAAATAAGTCAGGTATCGATGCGCAGCAATTATTTTCAAAAAGCAACAATTATTCCCAAATTGGCCTAATTTATCCTGATTTTAGTAGTAAAAATAGTGACAAAAGAATAATAGCGAATACTAGGTATAAGCCAATTGGTAACATTGGAGGTAAGGACTAATTAAAGTTATAGCTTATATGTTTCGCTTCAATGCCAAAAAGGGGTCTTACATTTATCCAGCAAACAACAACGAATCAGTTCCTGAATCCAAAATGTATTTGAACGAAGGAACCACTTTTGAAAATAATGTGAAGCATAAAGAAGATATTATTATTACAAAATTGGGCGTGATGTTTTCGGACAAGGGTACCTCTATCGATTAATAGACGAAGAAGAGATTGCAGATGTGGGTACTCTGACGGAAGATGAGAAGCAAAATGGAATTTCTACGGATAAAAGTTATTATGTCCCTTATGATAAGGGAGATAAAGATGGAAATAGATGGTATTTAGAGACACCGTTTGCGATTGCATGGTCGAGAGAAAATGTCGAATTTCTTAAGACAGATCCCAGTGCTAGGTATCAAGGATATAAGTACTTTTTTAAAAAAGGTTTCTCTTGGACAGACGTGAACTCTACTTATCTGAAGTCAAGAATTAAAAATGCTGGGGTCTTTGATGTCCTTAGCATGAGTCTCTTTACACAAGTTGCAATTCCTGACTGGTACTTCGTATGTTTAATTAACTCAAAATTTATTAGTTTCTATGTAGATAATTTTATTAACAGCACCTCACATTTCCAAATAAACGATGCCAGGCAATTACCCATAGTTATTCCATCAAAATTGCAGCTAAAGCGATTGGAGAAAATATTCAATACAGCTATTCAAATTAAAGAAAAGCAGTTTTCAAAAGAATTGAGTGACGAAGAATCACAAATTAAACTAGAGCATATTCAAAATAATCTAGATATTGAAATTGCCAATTTATACCATTTGATATAGATCTAAGCTCTAAAAGGTTCTGTTAAGGAAGATGTTCTTTTGCATCTCAATATATTTTCTACTTCATAATAAATTAAAAGTAATCTGTCAAGTTAAGTGATGGGGTTATAAGATATTATCGCCCCTGACAAAATCTATTAAAACAACCCTCACTATCTATCAATTCGATAATGGGGGTTGTTTTTTAAAAAAATTGATATAATAAACCATATATTCGAGATTAATATATCATTAACTATCGGATTTTTTGGGCTAAACTATCTGCTTAGAATTCAATAAATTGGATTATTTTTATTCAGTTAATTAGACGACATTTGAAATGCGATTCCGATTATAAAAATGGTAGATTGCAAGAATTAACCGAACACTGCAGACTGCTGAAAAACCTTTCGTGGTGATTGCCAGTTGAGTGTTTTCATTGGTCTCGCATTGATCCAATGATTAATTTGATCTAATTCTTTGGCGCTAACTGTTTCAATTTTGCGTTCTTTCGGTATAAAACGACGGACGTATCGATTTAATATCTCATTACTCCCACGTTCTTCTGGTGAATATGGGTGCGCAAAATAGACTGGAATGCCTAGTTTTTGCTCGATTTCGTTATATTTTGCAAATTCTCGCCCACAATCAACAGTGATTGACTTGGCATTTTTGATCCCTTGAAAAAAACGAATTAAGACTGGTGTCACTGCCTGACTATTGCGCCCAGTGACCTGTCTCACGATATGTTGCCGGCTTAGTCTTTCAGTAATTGTCACCAGCACATCGCCACGTCTTTTACCCGATTGCATGGTGTCAACTTCAAAATGTCCAAAGGTTTGTCGTGCTTTCACACTTTCAGGTCTCGTTTCAATCGAACGACCATGCACAAATACTTGTCGTCTACCATCAGATTGACGCTTTTGACGGATACCTTTGTCAGGTAAATCAGCCAATGATAGTTTGAGTCGACCAGCATTGAGCCAATTATAAATCGTTTTGAAAGGTAACCCTAAAACATGCGCAGCGGTTTCTGGTGACCACTTCAATATACCAATGTGGTGATTCAAAAAGACAGCGATAGCTGGTGTTAGCGTGTCATGACGACCACGTAGATGACGTTTTTTCAATGCCAACGCATGAGCAATCTCAGCTTTATAGGGTGTAATTTGATGAATTTCAATCGAAACGGTTGAAGGAGAGCGTTTAATAAAGCGCGCAATGGCACGAACAGAATAATTCAATTCGAGTAAGGTTTGAATGACAGTGCGTTCTTGAGATGATAAACTAGTCATGAGTCGCAGTTCCTTTATGGTTGTTTTAGACAATTACCATTAAAGGCGCTGCGGCTTTTTTATTCAAGTGTTCGGTTTAATTTTACAATCTACCATACCTGTTTTTTAAAATTTCACAAGTGTTTGAGTTTTAGACCAATTGCTATTTTTGGGTATGTTATACTAGTTTACAGCAAACAAGTTAAGATGGTGGCTATCCTGAGTGGAGGTGGTGCTTATGGTGTTAAAACTGTAAACCCAGATTCTAGGAAAGGAGATGCCTAGTGTCCGTATCGGATACTTTACAGCTAATGATTGGTTTTGGGACATTTGTCTTGATGCTGATTGGATTAGTTGTTGAGCTGATAAAAAACAGCAATAAAAAATGACCATCTTAGCTTTGCAGGGCTGATGATCATTTGAGATTATTAAAGCTTAGTCACCGTCGAAACGGGTTTGCTAGGAGTCGTAGTTAGCGCTACGGCTCTTTTCTATGTCTTTATTATAGCATAGCTTTTGCGTTTGTCACAAATTTAATGTTTTGTTCGCTTGCTTAAACGAACGCTTGTTCGTATAATGAATTATACACAAATGTTTTTGGAGGTTGCTGATGGAAAACGCAATCACAACTGAATATGATTATAGCAAAGAAAACCGTGGCGTGTTCTTCCTAATTGATTCAAAAAGTTTCTACGCCAGTGTTGAAAATGTTGAGCGGGGCTTTAATCCATTAAAGGGCGATTTAGTCGTGATGTCTGAACAAGCAAACACGAATGGTGGTTTAGTCCTAGCGGCCTCACCAACAGCTAAGAAGGACTTAGGCATTAGTAATGTGATGCGCCAGCGTGATTTACCTGATGTGCATGGCTTGTTTATCGCACACCCTAGGATGAATAATTATATTGCTGAAAACCTAAAAATCAATAATATTTATCGTCAATATACCGATGATATTAATTTGCTGCCGTACTCGATTGATGAGTCTATTTTAGACGTAACCCACTCTTGGCGGTTGTTTGGTAAAACTCCTGAGGAAGTCGCTTTTAAAATTCAAAAGCAAGTTAGGGCAGAGACTGGTGTCTATTTAACAGTTGGTATTGGTGACACGCCTGTGCTCGCAAAAATAGCCTTAGACATTGAAGCAAAACACACAAAAAACCTGACGGGTATTTGGCACTATGAGGATGTGCCGACAAAATTGTGGCCAATTACGAAACTGGATGATGTCTGGAGTATTGGTTCCCGCACAGCACATAAACTTGAAGTGATGGGTATCCATTCAATGTACGATTTAGCGCATCAGGACCCTTATCAATTTAGAGCAAAGATGGGATTAGTTGGTGAGCAATTATTTGCCTTATCTTGGGGCATTGATCGTACTGATATGACTGAGGTGGTCGTGCCTAAAAGCAAATCATACAGTAATTCCCAGGTATTACCGCGTGATTATAAACGAAAAGAAGAGATTGAAATTGTTGTCCGTGAAATGGCAGATCAAGTGGCGACCAGAATTAGAGCACACAAGAAACAAACTTGTTTAGTCAGTCTTTTTATTGGTTATTCCTTTGCCGAAAGTGAACGCCAGGGAAGTCATGGTTTTAGAAAACAACAAAGAATTGATCCCACTAATGATACCCGCAAACTAATGGCAATTATGGTGGCTTTGTTTGAAAAGCATTGGCATGGTGAAGTGATTCGTAATATTGGGATTGATTATGGCGGCTTAATTGAGGACACTGGCGTGCAGCTTGACCTCTTTGAGCAACCAGAAAAATCAATTAAATCCAACAAAATTGATCAAGTTGTTGATGAAATTCGAAAACGGTTTGGCACCACAGCCCTGATGCGGGCGATGTCCAAAGAAAAAGGCGGTACGGCGATTAACCGTGCCAGCCTTGTTGGTGGTCATAACGGAGGTAACAGCTATGAGTGATGCAGAATTTAGTAAGATGATTAACAATTACTTTCAAAACGACTATCGCGAGCGTGGTAAGGTGAAGTGGAATGGCTATTTTCTGTCAGACCATACCTCAGCTTTAAAACGTGAAGCACAGACCAAAAATGCCGTACCTGTTAAATTACCAATGATGTCCTTAACGGCTTGTCAAAATATCTTGCGTCATGCCTCAGCGAATTATGAATTTGTGACTGTACAACAAAATATTGAGGACACGGACGGTCACTTAGTACCTAACCTAACAGGTTTGGTCGATGGTTTTTCTGACTTGGGTGTATATGTGCAAGAGACCTATATTGCCTTTGAAAATATTAGAGCGGTGGTGAAAGAAGAATGAATCAAATTGATGCTATCATTGTAGATATTAAAAAGATGTTTGCTAAACAACCTAACACAATCTATGAGGTTAGGGTGGTCGATCAGATATACTCAAAGAAGGTCAATATTTTCTTTGAATACTATAAAATTGGCAAAGCAACACACTCACAACAAATAGCTCGCTTAGACAGTGAGTACAGAGAACAGATACCTGAAATCATTGCTAAAATTCGCAAAGAAACTGGGCTAACAGTTAACACCAATATTTAAAAGTGTTACTCAAAAGATGATATAATACACAAGTAAATGATACCAGTGGCATTTACAACGCGCTTAACCATTGGATACCGAATGTTATAGTTCGGTAAAAGCTCTGATTATCAGGGCTTTTTATTTTGTTATGAATTGTGATGACGCGGCCAATATATCGTTAGTGCTAAGGCAAGTGACAGAATGAAAATAATTAGCACCAGCATCACTAAGATACTTTTGATGCCAAAAGCAATAGCTAGACTTATCAAAATAATAAGTGGTAAATAAAAGTACCAATATGAAATCAAATGACCAACAAATAGGATACTCAAATACAGGATGGTGCCAATGATTTGGCCGAACAGCCAAAATAGAAACATTCCTAATAAACATAAACAAAAAATTAACATGATTTTATCCTCCTATTCGGATAGTTTTGTCAGACAGAGAGAAAAAAGCTCCTTTGTCACTGAGGGATAGTTCAATAGATTCTTAATCCCAAAATGCGTTTGCGTATAAGCACAGACCAGATAACCAAAATACCAGTCATGACCTGATTCACTCAGACCATCTGGATGGTCAACAAAAAGACGTTGCAATCGCTTTAAAATACGCGAACCAAAAATAGCGTCGTCAAAGATTGCTTGTGCTAAACCTGGGTAGATATATTGGCCATTGCTTTCTAAAATGACTAAGCCGTTAGCATCAGTAGTGGTAGACAATGATTTAGTTGTGAGTTTTGACATGAGTTTCCTCCTTATGGGGCAGGTGACCAGTATTGATCCAGGAACGCATCGCTTTATAAGCGGACTGCTTAAAAGCCAAGCTAGCTAAAACATAAAAGCCAGCCAATGTGAGTAAGACATACAACATTGTGTCATTGATGACCATTAATAAAATATCCAAACTGATAATTGTTGCGGCAATAGTAGTTCTCCTTGATTATGTACGCACCAGGCAGAAACTTTTTCCTGTCGGCCCTGTCCGTGATTGGTGTGTTATTTCGTTTTGACGAAGAACATGGGGACACAAGCAGCGCAGAATACAAGGGTGAGCGTAGCGAATTTACGAAGCCCTTGTATTCTGTGCTAGTGCTTGTTGCTGTGGTATCATCACCACAGCTTACAAGTCACTGGTTGTGGCACAATGTTTGACTCAAAGCGAAGTGGCACCCAAGAGCTTGGCAGGACAAGCGTAGCGTGTTTGATCCCGCTTGCGGGTCTGGGGAACACGGCAAAAGATTTCTACCGCTCATCATCTTCATGTGCAATCATAATCACACCAACTATGTAATAGAGTATGTAAACCAATAAAATGATTAACACAAATAATTCAAAAACAAATGTCCCCATATTGCTGCCACACTCCTATCTGTGATTAAAATTCCTCGTAGTCCGTTGTCTCTTGTTTGTACTCCGCACTGATTTCACGTAAATCTAAATCATCTGCTCCTAAAATCACTTTTTCGTCAAAATAGTGACGTTTACCAATTTCAACAGCTTGTGTCAGTTTCTGTTCATCTGTGAGTGTATCAGGGACATTAACTGCCACTGTTTTAACCAATGTTTCCATATATTTAACGTTGACGATTGCCATATTATTCTCCTTAAATTGTGGTTCTTAGGGTAACGTGTTTACCCTTAGCTAATTCTTGCATGATAAATGCACTTAACCGCAGTGCTTCATCATCTGATAAATCTATTTCACCTGAGTCATTGCTAGTGGACTCACTGACGTGAATTTCACTACCGCCCATAGGGAATTCATCAGACCATGAAAAGTAACGTATGGCTATATTTTCAATTGCTTCATCATTCATTGTCATTAGTCTCCTGTTGGTTTTGCGTGTAATAGGTCAGTCCGTTTTCTTCAACTTGATTGAACATTTGGATAAAGTCCTTATCAAGGATATTTTTCTTTTTGTCCAATTCAAATTGTGACCAAGTAAATTCCATTGCTTGATATTGACTAGGGGTAATACTGCTAGGCTTTACTTTGGTATCAAGGCAGAGCATAGCTTGATAAAACAACTTTGGGCTTTCTTTTTGCAAGGCTTGTAAAGTGTTAAAAATGGTGTCGACTGATGAAACACTAACGCTAGCTTCAACTATTTCTTCAAAGCCTTTACTCAATTGCGCTTTATAGTGGCTAGTTGGCACTTTAGTCTCATTATACAAATAAGTCATATCAGCGATTGATTGTGCCATTTTGGCAATTGGTAATTTGCTAAAATCATCATAGAATTGTTTGTTCATTATTTTTTCTCCAGTTCATCAACATTGACTAATTTAATATTATTGCCGTATTGGGTGGCTAAAAAGGCAAACGTGTCTTTCAGAATATAATCTGTTGAACGATTAACGCCATAGATTTGTAAATAGATTGGGTAGCCATGCGTGAGAACAACTTGCTTATCAGTTGAGGCATAACGCAAGGTATGACCGCTGTTGTGAATGAGTTGATAATAAACTTCCATAAGAAATAAACCTTTCCAAAACATTTTCCTGTTGGCAATCGCTCCAATTGAGCTGGTTGCGTCGTGACGGGTAACAATTGGCATGATAACCAAAGTAACACAAGGATTGCGCAGCAACTTGCCACGTCCTTGTGTTGCTTTGTAGAGACTGTTTGGCGCTTGCGCCTTACAGACTCTTTATCATGCGATTGTGAAAACGGCACAGAGCAAACAGAACAATTTGGTGCGATGCGAACGGAAGTGAGCCTTTTGAACCCCCAATTAACTTGACTGGTGTGGTATCAACCACGCCTGTCAAGTTAATGATCAGGGGGACTGGGGGAAGGACTATGATTAAAAATAGTCATTTTTTTTTGAGAAATTGAATGAGCAATAGCGTCAAGCATTGTATCAATTGAAACACTCGCTGAAATCCAAACATCCATTGGTTCGTTTATAAATTTTTGTATTCGTAACCATTTGACATGTGGACAAAGCAACGCAATAAAAATAACTCAAATTATTGACTTCAGAACATTGATAGTGTCTATAATATAAAGGGTATTGTTGCAATTAAAATGAAAAAATCTCATTGGAAGAGTGCCTTCATCACTGAATTTAATATTGGCATGAGAACAGAGTAGTTAGGTGGAAATAATGGTTAATTTGTCATTACAAGGTTCTATGGCTGTGGGGAAAACTACTGCCTTAAGGCTTATTGAAAAACATGATTCTACAATTCATATTAGTTATGAAGAAAATAAACAGGTTGTTGATGAGATTAGAAATAGAAAATTATACAAAAATAGATACAACGACTATATAGAAATACAAAGATTATTTATTTTAAACGAGGTTAAAAGATATCAATTGGCTTCTCAATATAATTGTTCCATAATGGATTTTGGAGCAGAAGAGATTGAATTCTACACGTTAAATTATCCAAAAGCAATCGGGGTTGATTGGGAAGTAGCTAAACCTTTAGAAACAGAGCTACAACTTTTAAAAAGATGTTTCCCGAAAAGAATTCTTTACTTGAATGCTGCAAACGAAACATTAGTAGAACGAAAAAAAAGAGATATCTCAAGAAACAGAGAATTTTTTGATTTCTATGTTCAAAAATTATTACCCTTAAAGAGAGAATGGTTTTTTAATCAGGATGTTGTTGATGTTATAGAAGTCGATAGTAAATCAGAGAGAGAAGTAAGTGATTCCGTTTATGAATGGATTGGTATCCAAATGAATAAATAGCGACTGTCATTTGTTCCGATACTAAAAAGATCAACCACATTAAAGGTGGAGATTATTCTCGATGGAGATAAATTTTCACCTTTTGGGATTCACTTCAACATTTGAAGAATGCAACAAATTTAACCCCTAGATTTGTTTTGCTTGTTAGAGTTTTGGTAGTCACAAAAGCAAGAATAGATGGTGCATAACAACCAACAGGAAGGAAATCCATCACATTTAAACGGTTTGAAAATCGTTTAAATGTGATGGATTTTTTTAACCCCCAATTAACTTGACAGGGGGACTGGGGAAGGGACACTTGAAAAAATGTTTTACAAGTGTCAGACTCTATTTATCCGGCTTTTTTGGTAAAGTATTGATTTAGTGTCTTAAATTTTGTCATGTCACCATAACTTTTCATCGTACTGACCAGCCATTTTCCGGATAGCTTTTGAACGTATAAGTACCCATTATTATCTGACCCACGAAAGGGAACAAAGACATTTTTACCAGCAATTGTTTGATGATAACCAGCAACTTCACCGTTTTCATCTAAGGTTAAATAATTGAAAGTTCTAATTTGTTCAAGTTCATTTGCCAAAAACTGCTCTTTATACTCATTAACACTAAAGCAAAACTTGATAACCCTATCCTCGGTGTAAAGGTCTGGATGCTGGGAATAATCAATGACCTGTGCCTGTTCGGATATACCAATACTGGATAGTGCCATGCCGTTATCAATCAAGCGTTGTACTTTATCGGGATTTGGATAGTATTCATGCAGCATCGCACCGACACCTTCAATATAGCCGTCATTTTGGCAATAGATACCTTGAAAAGTGCCGTCAGCTTGTTCTTTAAAAATTGCAGTTCGTGTGCTCATTGTTTGCTCCTTGTGCGTGTATCTTTAGTTTTGTTGTGATATCCAATCGGGTCTTTCGTCACCATCAATACTGCCCTGAATATGATTCACTAGAATTTCGTTTGTGACCGTGATGTTGTTGTCTGCGACGTAGCCAATTGTTAATCTATCGAATTTCTCATTTAGATGTTGATGGTGTACCCAATTATTGTTGACGGGGTAATAAAGTCCTAGCTCGGATAATTCGTCTTCCAATCCCGACCAGACATTAGCCGTTAAATCATCTTCATCATAGCTTTTAGCCTCATAAACAAGTTCTACGGCTTGGATAGCACCGCTAGGAATGAGTACCATTGCTGGATTTTGTAAGTAGGTCTCCATTCTAATAATTATGATATCCATATTTCACCACCATTCTGTATAGTACAAATTTTCTGAATCACTGTTGTAAGTAAATTCTTTCTGAAGAAAATGCCGTGTGTCTCTCAACACTTCAAAATAATAGCCGTCATAGTCTGTACTACCAAAGAAAAACCCTGATGCCGTAGGTAACAACTCTAGTGCCAAAGCATGGCTTGCCAAAACCTGTTCAATATCACTAGTTAAAGCCTCTAAGTCATCACGAGTGATAGCAATCTTCAATTGGTCATTAGGGTCTAAGTCAAAGCGTCTTACAAACCAATCTCTAATTTGATTGGCTTTACGCCATGAGTGAATAATGACGGCTTTACCTGTTTGCTTGTTCTCTGTTTGTAAATACATATCTAAGCCCATAGTCTTGTCCTCCTGTTGGCCTGTTTTGTGACCAATTTATTCTTATTGCGTTGTGAACGGACAAACTAAAACAAGCCAGGGCGGGTTTGCAAAGCTCGCGTAGCGACACGCAGTGCTTGGCCTTGCAAATTTAGCCCCAAATCTTTGGACTTTAGTCCTTAGATTTGCTTGGCTTGTTAGAGTTTTGGTAGTCACAAAAGCAAGAATAGATGGTGCATAACAGACAGCAGGCAGGAAAGCCATCACATTTAAACGGTTTGAAAATCGTTTGAATGTGATGGTTTTTTTTGAACCCCCAATTAACTTGACGGGTGTGGTAATAACCACGCCTGTCAAGTTAATGATTAGGGGGACTGGGGGAGGTTTGCTTAGTCTCAGGAAAAACCATTTACTTTTATGAGGTTATTTAAAAGGTTGGTATATTGACCCTGTATTAAACAAAAAGGGAGCTACAAAATGGCTAGAAAAACGATTGACCAACAAATTAAAGAAAAACAAACACGTTTGGATGAACTAGATTTACAGGCAAAAGCAATTCAAGACGAAAAGCGCGCGATTAAAAAAGACATTAAACAACTTAATGACGCCCTTGTGGCTGAATTGGGACGGTCACTGTTAGCCAAAATGAACTTGGAAACAGATGACATTGACCAGGCATTTGCTGAATTGAATCACTTACCAATTGACAAACAAGTTGGAGGAGAAGCTCATGGCGATCAGTAAGGAAGAACGTGCGCAACTCAAACTGTTACCAATTCGGGGCTATTGCGATTGGAAAGGTATTCCTTACACAACGGATACTCCCACAGAGTTACGCATGGTTGATCACGATAGTTTGGTGGTTAGAACAAAATTAAACCGTTTTGTCTGGAACTCGACTGGTGTTAAAGGTGATTTGGTTGATTTCATCCACTACTACGAATTAGGCAAATCAGATGGTGACAGTAAAGGTCCTGCTATTAAAAATCAACTGGCCTACGCACGCTTTGTCAAAGGTGAAAATATTGATGTCTCTAAACTGTACGAAGACAACACACCGCGTTACAAGTTTGATTATGACAAGGTCTTCAAAACTCAAGAAACAAACGTAGCCAAAGATTATTTAGTTAATCAACGCAAGCTCAATCCACAGTTCGTTGACAATTTATTGAAAAGTGGCGCAGTGGTACAAGGTAGCCGTTACCGTGAAGGTGATAAGCTGCATCAAAACCCCGTTATCTTTCCCTGGAAGGATGTGAATGGCAAAATTGTAGGCGCTGATCGTCAAGGGACTGAACAAGACTTTGAACATTACAAAAAGCGTGGCACATCCAAAAAAATCTTTGCTGGCAGTGATACCTCAACGGGATATAACCTCTCATTTGGATCAGGCGACAAAACATTAATTTTATTCGAAAGTCCAATTGACTTATTGAGTTATGCGCAACAAAATCATCAAGATATGGTGAAAAGTAACGCCACACTATTGTCTGTATCTGGTACTGATGCCAAACGTGGCTTGCAATATTTGAATGATGCGGTTGCTGCCAAGCAAGCCAAATTTAATAAGATTATTGTGGCTTTTGACAACGATGTCGCAGGGTTTAAAGCCGCTGATTACTTTGATCGTTTTAGTTTTAAAAACCCAATTACTGGTGAACCGATTGAAGCAGAGCGTCATATTCCCTTGCAAGGCAAAGATTGGAACGAGCAACTTAAAGCAGGTGTTACAGGGCGGCGCGTTATGAGTATGACGGATAATGCTAATCGCTTAGATGCCTTAGAAAAACTTGCAGTGCAAGAGACACAAACAGACAAACCAGATTATGTCGATGTCAAAATGAGCACCATTCAACCTGTTAGGCCTACCGCTGAGAAACAAACACCTAAAAAGAGTAAAGAACGCCGTTCCAAAGCTGATCGTCGTAAGGAAAATGCTTTAAAAAATAAGCAGATTATTCAAGAGGCAATGGGAAAGGTGGCTAAGTACCAACAAGATCCCGCTGAACTTAAAAAGCTCCTTGACTTTACCGCGACTGGCTTAAATTATTCGGCTCGTAATTCAATGTTGATTCAACTACAAAATCCAAAAGCCACCTTGTTAAAAGGCTACAAACAATGGTCTGCTGATGGCATCCAAGTTAATAAGGGGGAAAAGGGCATCAAAATATTTGGCGCCCCAACAAACTTGAAAACCATTATTGATAGCAATGGTGAAAAGATACGTTGGTCTGATGCGACACCTGAACAAAAGCAATTAGCCAATAACAATCAATTGGAAGTCCGCAGTGTAAAACATTATCCAGTCGAAACCGTATTTGATGTTCGTCAAACCAATGCCACAGCTGAGCAATTGCCAAGTATGTTACCAAATCGTCCAATTGACTTAGCCACTGATAAAAGTCCAAAACATTTGGATGCGGCCTATAAAACGTTGTTGAAGTTCGCCGACAAGCTTAAAGTGCCCGTCATTGACCAAGGTGTAGACGAACAAATTGCCAAGCGTCCAATGACCTGGCAAGGACAAGCAAAAGGTGCTTTTGTTCAATCAAAAACCAATCAGGATGAAAAATATATCCTGTTGCGCAGTGATCTTTCCCCAACCGATAAAATCCACACCTTAGCACACGAAATAGCGCACGCGCAGCTTCATTCCCTGCAAAGTCAAAATAATTGGCCAACAGCCATTAAAGAAACGCAGGCTGAGTTATCCAGCTATGTGATTACTAAAAACCTAGGCATTGAACCTGGTGAGAAAAGCGTTGATTATATTGCGGGTTGGTCAAAGAATTTAAAGGCACTTGAGGGTCAAAACACTGGCAAAATCATTAGTCAGGCACTTAAAGCCAGCACTGATGTTACTCAGTATCTATCGGATAACTTGAGCAACGGCGAAGTCCGTCAACCAAAAACAACAAAATTGCTTAAGCCTGATAAGTTAGCGGTTGTCGAACAAAACTATCAGGCCATTAATCAAACAACTACACGACACATGTAAAAGGAGCAAAACATGTCACAAGAAAACATTCAAGAACTTACAGGCTTTATCACAGGCATTACAAAGTCTGCTGAAGTTAATATTTTATCCTTCCAGGAAAAAGGGCAACCATGTGCCATTGCTTTGACAATTGAAACCAGGCGCTACCACGAATCATTTCCAGCAGGCGATCCAATTTTAGGTATTGAAATGGTGGCTGTATTACAACAAGTTGGCAAGAAATTACAAGTGGTCTCAATTTATGATCCCGAAGGTGATTTTATTGCCGCTGATGAAGTGCCAGAACTGGGTCAATTGAATCATCAATTAGATGATGTCAAAAGCACTGATGTCTACACAAGTTTAATCGCTGACCGACAAAAAGCAGTTGATCACATTGATGCGAGTACAAGCGAATTAGAGGAATTAGCCAGAGAACACGATGCTGCAAATCAAGTCCCTGAAAGCGATACGAATTATGGTGATCCTGTCACCGACCAGGGAGGAAATGAATGACTGAATTAAAACACAATAATTCCACACCTTACCTTGATCGCTATACAACAGACATTAGTGCCAAAGTGATGTCTGAAACAGACAAATATCATGCCTACGAACGTGAAAGTATAACGCGTCGTATCATGGTCTCTTTGATGAAACAAATTCAAAATGCGCCTTTGTTAGTTGGGTTACCTGGAGTTGGTAAAACGGCTATTGTAGAAGATCTAGCCAGGCAATTAATTGATACAAAGGTTGCTAGTTTACAGGGAAAACATCTGATTCAAATAAGTTTGGCCAACTTGATGAAAAGCAGCGATGGTGAGTCATTTGCTCATAAATTTCAAGCCATCATTGATGAATTGATTGTCAATAAAGACACTGTAATTGCTTTTATTGATGAAATTCATCAAATTGTTGGCACTGGTGCTGAAACGTCAGGTAGTTCATTGGATGCGGGTAATATTATCAAACCAGCTTTGAGTCGTGATGATCTCCAAATTATTGGGGCAACGACTACGAAAGAATTTCACGAATATGTGGCGCGTGATGGCGCACTGATGCGGCGATTTGATTTGATTGAAGTGCCAGAACTAAGCTTTGACCAAACGAAACGTGTTTTATCTAAAGTTGCCTTACAACTAAATAACGGTATTGAAGTGCCAGAAACAGTACAAGACAGAATTATGGCACTATCACAACGCTATATCACTGACCGTTACTTTCCTGAAAAGGCAATTATGTTATTGGATGGTGCGTTAAGTGTGGCACGATTAGCCAATAAATCTAGAGTGGAAGACACAGATGTTGCCACAATAATCCATGATGATTATCATGTGCCTGAATATGTCATTAATCAGACGACTGATGAACGATTATTGAACTTGTTACCAAGACTAAAGAGCCAAGTGATTGGTCAGGACACAGCCTTAGAAAAAGTCGCGATGAAACTGACTAATCGCGAGGCAGGATTAGCCGATGCCTCAAAGCCTGAATCATTTCTCTTTATGGGGCCAACTGGTGTTGGTAAGACTGAGACCGCCAAGCAACTAGCGCTAAATCTATTTGGTAACGCTCAAAACTTTATTCGCTTTGATATGTCAGAGTTTAAGTTTGCAGGGACTAGCCTAGAAAGATTTAAAGATCAACTCACAACTAGAGTCAGGCACACGCCTTATGCCGTATTATTGTTGGATGAAATTGAAAAGGCTGATCCAGAAGTTATGGATTTGCTTTTGCAGGTCTTAGATGATGGTCGTTTAAGTGATGAATATGGGCGTGTCATTAACTTTAAAGACTTAATCATTGTCATGACAACCAACTCAGGGGCAACAGCAGTGATGAATCGTGATGCCAAATCAGATTCTGTTAAAGAAGACAAAAAGCGTCAAGCAAACTTTGAAGAACAACTCGAAATTGCCTTGCAAAGTGATGGTTACCGTCCAGAGTTTATCGCTAGAATTGGTGCCATTATTGTCTTTGATGTCTTAAAGATGGCGGATATGGTGCGAATTGTTGAACTAAAATTGTCACGACTCAATCAAAAAGCACAAGAGAGCGGCTTCAACATTGTTTTTGGCACACAAGAGGTGGCGCGTTATATCCCATCGTTTGACCTGGGCTTTGAGTATCTAAATGACAAACAGGAGGTCAGCTCACCAATTGCCAACTACATCGCAGACGTCGGTTATAAACCGTCTCGAGGAGTCAGACCAATTGATGACACGATTGCTACGTATGTGAGTGATCCAGTGTCTAGCGCAATTATCCAAAAGCGACAAGGATTAGGGCAAGACTTTGACACTTTCATCTTTAGAGCCATTGGCAATCCACCGTCTTTGACAAGCCCTTATGGTGAATGGCAAGTTGTGGTTTCCACAGTTAAGGAGGCAACAGACAATGAAGCTATTTAAAAAAGATTACCGCGCTGAAAGACAATTTATGCGCGAGAGTTACATTCGTTGGCGTGGTCGTCCCTGGTTCTTATGGTTGTATGGCATTATAGCAACTATTGGAGTGATATTCATATCGCTTTACGTCACGATTATTGTTGACTTGTTGATAAGAGTAGTTGGCCCATATATTCAAGCCTTCAAGTTCTATATGCAAAGTGGTGTTGCTCAATGGCCTGAATTCAGTGATGTCATGAACATGACAGCCACTGTACTCAATCCACTCAATATTTTCACTATTCTGTCGCGACTAACTTTAGTGACAAGCATTGTACTAATCCTTTGCTTGTTACTCCTACTTAAAAAATATGTCTTCCAACGCATCTATGACTGGTATCAATTGTTTAGAGACCAAACGCGTAATACTAACCGTTTTGCGGAAGTCCGTGAAGTCGATAAGGTTTATAAATTGATTCCTGATCGCAATAAGAATTTTAAGGGTCGCCCAGGACAACCAGTGCTGCACACACAAGGATACACCTTCGAATTCTTTATGATTCATCCGTTCCTGTGGGCGTGGCAATGGCTCAAGCGCCCGCTTGGAATGAATTCTTTACAATTTGGTGGTATCTACAAAAAAATACGTCCCGTTTTACTGGAACGTTTGCCAAAGTTATTTGAAAAGCAACTGAATGTTCACGGCGGTTTTGATGGTTTTTATTGGGTGGATACCAGTAACACACA
Source organism: Leuconostoc sp. C5 (assembly GCF_056530425.1). Taxonomy (NCBI): domain Bacteria; kingdom Bacillati; phylum Bacillota; class Bacilli; order Lactobacillales; family Lactobacillaceae; genus Leuconostoc; species Leuconostoc sp. C5. The sequence continues at coordinate 1,046,589 of NZ_CP134351.1, forward strand.
TTCAAAGACCACTGGGATGACGCGTTCTTCAAAAGACCAAATGCGAGGCTATACCTTAATTGACATCATTCGTCGTGCCGAAATCAAATGGAACATTATTGATACTGATGCCAAAAACGAAGATGCCAAAATGAGTTACAAGTCATTACGCACAGCAGGTTATGACGTGAAACTACTCAATATCATGGAGCCAAGTGAGTCTGACTCCTGGAATCCACTTGAAATTGCGATTGATTATGCCTTTGATGGTGATTGGGACAGTGCCAGTACGGAACTACGTAAGGCTGTACAAGTCATTGGTGGTTCAAGTGGTGAAGAAAGCAGCCACAAAGATATTTGGGATAGTGCCGCTGAAAGTACGATTCAAGCAGTCATGCTAACGGTATTAGATATTGCTGTACGTCACCAGGACAAATCAATGGTGACCATCTCAAACGTCTTGCAATTCATCAATGATATGAACAAGTTCACGGACAAGGAAGGTGATGGCTTAACTAAGTACATTACTAATATTGGTAAACTACCGCGAACACCAGCGCGCAATATGATTATTCTAAACGCCGCTGAGTATCTATCCGCCACAGGGGATACAAAATCATCAATTTCTTTCTCAGTTATGAATCGTTTGAATTTGTTTGCCTCAGAGTCAATCACTCGTCTGACAACCTTTAACACTATCAATTTGACCGACTTAGGGTTTCCAAGAATGCTAAAGATTAAGTTCTCTGACCGCTATAAAGGCGTTCATGTTAGCATTCATGTTTATGAATCAGGTAAAAAGCATGCAATAGAAAAGGACAAGCTAACTGTGTCCCAATCAGGCACGCTAACTTATCCGATTCATAACCATTTACCCGTCTCATGGCAAATTGAGTTGTCACTCGATAATGACGGCAATTCAATTGCGATGCGTAAACAGTCGTTTACGTTGACTGGTAAGATTGTACAACGAAAATTACTCAATGGCAAGATTAAGCGTGACTTGTTCTCTAAGCAGCCTGTCATCCAATGCCTGGTCGATCAGATTAAACCACAAGGCACTACTGAGACACCAGGTGTCACCTTGCGTTACTCAGAAAATCCAATGGCAGTCTTCATCATCACGCCACAATCTAACGATGATTTCTCCGCTTTGGCCAGCTTGTTTATCTCACAAGTTTTCTCAGTCAATACGGACATTGCATCAACGATTACCCGGAGGAAAATGGACAGTTGGATACTTTATAAGCTCAATGAGTTTTCTATGTTCCCACGTATTCCAGGCTTCACCAACATTCTAACGCGTGGTTTAACCTACGGGCATTTGGTTGATTTGTATATTCAAACCTTAACACAACCACGATTGCATTATTCTGAAATGGAAACCAACGACATCAATGGTAACACGGGTAACTGGTTCCACATTTTAACTAATGATGAGCAAACAAATGAAGCACTATCTAAGCAACTAGGTGAGGTTGAAGTCCAAACCGAATCAGTCAATTCACAAATTGGCTTAGATCGTCAAGATCGTGGTAACCGTCATGCACAAGTTAGCAAGGTTCGGCTGTTAGATGCCAAAGAAATTAGCGAATTGAGTCCGCGTGAGATGATTACCATCCGTACCATCAAACGTGCGGATAAGAAAGGGCGTTCTGTTCGCCCTTTGCCAATTTTCTCTACGGGTGCTTACCGAATGCCGTTTGCCTATGAATTATTGGGTAAGCAGTATTCACTTGATTACTATACAGCTGATTTGAACATCAAAGCGCAGCATAACGATTTGAAATATGATGACCTCTATCATGACTTTGTGCCTTACTTTGATGAGCTAGATCATCAAGTTCAACTAGAAATTGAGGAAGAAGGCGCAGGTGGCAATCAAATTGATAATCGTCAACTCAATACGTTAGCAGATGATGAAATCAACAACATTTTGGCCAAAGCGCATCAAGGTATCGAAACAGCGACAGTGCAAACACAACAAGAACTCTCTGATGAGGAACGTTACTTGCAGTGGAAACATGACTTTAACCCTGATGAACCATTTATGACCGAAGAACAACTAGACAATGTTGAGCTACGTCAAATTGTAGAGAAATCCATCAAAATGAGGATACCACGCTCAAATAAAACGGAAGAACAAAACAGTGCCGTTGCTTACTTAAATCGTGGCAAATATCTGACACTTTCTGGCAACAATAATAACGGTAAAGTTCTACGATTACTAAACAACGAACCCGCATACATGTGGGAAATATATAAGCAGCTTAACGCTGCAACAACTCAAGGAGAAGTCGAATGACAAATCTATTCTCGGGCATCAATACATTAGCGGAAAGTTTACCAACTTTACCTAATAATGGCCCAATAGCCGATTTTTACAACCAATGGTCGCAATACCTATCACCATTGCCACATATTTTCTTAACGCTGATCATGTTATTCATGCACAGCATTGCATTGATTTTCTACTACATTGCGAATGCAGTCTTTACGGCTTATCAGTCATCTTTCAAACTGTTAGACTTTATGAATATCTTTTTTGAGCCAAATAGCGATGTTTATCAAAATTGGAATTTAGGCAATATTCTTAAAGACTTTCTGTACCTTGGTTTTGTCATATTTGGCATCATGATGATGGTACAGTGGATACAATATACCGCAACTTCTGGTCGCAAGGGCAGGGAATGGCCTAAGGGAATCACCATTACTGTTGGTGTCATTTCTGCTTTACCATTAATAATCGGTTTAATGAGCGGAATTGGTACAGCCACGGTCAATGATACGTCAGGTACTAAAGAAAAAAACATTGTCACACAATTATGGCAAGGAAATTCCACAGACTTACATTATTTAGCAAGAGATAATTTCGACTTGAGCAAATATAAAGATGACGAGCGTGTATTCAAGGATGCAAAATCAAAAATTCAAGGTTCTGACTACCATTCAGTCATGAGTGATGCTGGATATACAGACGGTTTAAGCGACGCTCAAAAATCAGTATTCACCAAGAAAATCGGTGGCAATAGCAACATGGTTGATATTACTGGTGATTCACTTGTCCTGGGTAAAACATTTGCGGATGATTATCCAGTGATGAAAACAAACTGGTTAGGCATTATTGGTGGTGAAATCGTCTTTATTATCGTTGTAGCTGGGGCAATTGTCCGTTTGCTATCGTCTGTTTATAAAATGGCTTTTATGGCAGGTTCAATTGTGTACTTTGGCCTAAGAGATGGCACACAAGGCAAACGTGTTCAACAAGTGCTAGGCATGATTGAAGGACAAATAACAGGTATTGTCATGATGCCAATTTCTTTAATTTTTTTCTTTGCATGGGTCGAATTTGCCTTTAACACCATTAATGGATTAGGTCTAGATATGTGGCCATTCACAATTTTGTCGATTGCCGCCCTGTTAGCAGGTGGTAAAGGGCTCGCAGGTGGCTTTGAAATGATTGAGCAATGGACTGGTGTTCGCTCAGGTCATAATCCTGTTGCTTCAATGATTTTAGCCAATCAAGCTGCACATATGGTAGGAGGCGCCACAAGGGTTGCCAAGAAAAATATCGGCAAAGGCCTCAACGCAATTTCACCAGAACAGAAAAAGAAGAATCGTGAACTAGGTAAGAAGATTGCCAACTCAGGTGGCAATCAAGGCTTAGATAATAGTAAAGCACTGACTGATCATAGCTTAAATGATAATGCTGTCGATGCATCTGCACAAGCCACAGGTAAGGCGGCAAAGGCGGCTGTGGTAGCAGGACGTACAGTCGGAGCAATGAAACATCCAGGTAGTTTATTGAAAAACACTGGTCGTGCGGCTAGTGATAAAGTTAAAGGTGGTGTGAATAAAGCCGTTGGCAATGTTAAAGATTATGCTGGTGGTGTCGCCGACGACTTTGCAGGAGGACAACAAGCCGTTGAGGCCTTTAACAAACGTCATTCACCCGTAACACCAACATCAAACAACGGTGATACACCATCTTCTTCTCAACCACGTAATGTTCATGAAGCACTTTCAAAGGCTGCCACAGATTCACCTAATGCTCATCCAAAGGATACAGCAAATACGCCTCAATCTAACATGAGCCACGCTATGTCTGATGCACACCGTGGCTTACCTACTAGAACTAATTCACCCAAGTCTAGCGCTGCTAATTCAACTAAGCCAATTGTGCGTGGTGGAACAGTTGTTAAACCTAAGGGAGTTGGTGCAACACCAGCAACCATGTCACGTCCAAACACTCCACGTTTGAGCGGTACATTGCCTGGCAGAAAGACAGTGACTCAACCACTGACACCTGTTCAACAAAAAGAAAAGGATCGTGCCTGGGCTGAGAGTGTCATCGCAAAACAAAAAGCGAAAATGCAGAATCAAGAAAAGGTATCAAGTAAAGAAGACAAGTGAAACTTTTAATTTTTAGGCTAATACGGCAAAATTAACAGTAGTTGATTTTAGGGAGTATACTGATGGAGAAAATTAAGCAAAATAAAATTTGGATTACAATTGTGGTGATTGGAATCATTGTTATCGGAATTTTGCTAGCCATGTTGAACCAACAAAAACAAAACAGTCCTGAGGCACAATCATCAAGTTACGTGTCAAGTGCTAAGGCTTCATCCGCCTCAACCTCAGTTCAGGACAAGAACAATGAAAAAGCTTATGCTAAAAAAGCTGCTAAAATGAAAGGCCATGTTTATTCTGACTATTTTACATCTTGGTCTAAACAAGACTTTAAAAACTGGGCCAATGAGTATCTAGCAAAACCTGAATCTGAAAGACACCAAGACGGCGTGAAGGAGGGTTTTGGAACTTCAACTAGTTGGGAAAGCAGCGATACTAATATGACATACCCACTAGATAAAATTGCAAATCAAATTCAAACTGACGGGGTAGCAACGAATTACTACGACACAGTTAAAGAATTTAACAAGGCCAACCCTGGATTCAACCCTGATGATATAAAGAAATAGCTAAAAAGCCGTGATTTAATAAGTAATCACGGCTTTTGTTTTGTTCTAAATTATTTTGCTTGATTTAAGACTTGTTCTAATACTAGATCTACAAAGGCGCTTGATGAGCGGAATCCTTGTTTGGTTGCTAATTTCTCAATGCCTTGTTTTATCTCAGGGCGAATGGTGTAAGTCGTTTGTATTTTACGACTACTATGATTTGAAGAAGGTAACTTAAACCCGTCACCTAACGATACCTCTGATTGTGGTTCGTCTCGACTAAAGGCATCTGCCATTTGTTTTTGAGCGCTGGCTTCATCAAACATACGAGGGTCTTTTTTATCGTAATCCATTATTTCACACTTTCTAATAGCTTTTGATAAGCATCATTAATTTGCTGCAAGGTTTTAGGGTTGCGCTTGGCTTGTTCTAAATCAAACACTGGGGTTTTAAGCATGGTTGAACTATTAAAGACTTCACGCTCATTTAAGACGGCGACAAGGTTCTCAATTTGATCAATAATCTGGCCAAACTCATGACTTGACCGTGTATTGTGCTTCACACGATTGGCAAGATACAAAACATTTGCTTCAATTAGGGACTCTCGTGTACGAATATCAACGGCATCATCACGGAACTCTTTCATCCTTAAATCAAATTGTTGTTTTGATTGAATAAAACCATACTCTGAGGGCTCTAGTGGCACCACAACATAATCAGAAACGGCAATCATATTCTTCGTTAACGTCCCAAACTCTGGATGGGTGTCAATTAGAATATAGTCATAATCTTTGATTTCCTCAAGGTGGTCTTGAAGCCACATCATCATCAGAAAGTTTTTATTATTCTTTGATTGTAATGTACCTTCTAATTCGTCTAAATGAGGGCTAGCAGGTAATAAACCTAATTGTGGGGTAATTTGTCTAATTTGAGCTAAACCGCCTGTAAAGACATCGTATAGCGTATTTTTATTAGTATAGCTTTCATAGGTAGAGGACAAGTTACCTTGATAGTCTGAATCAATTAACAAGACCTTGTAGCCTTGTCGAACCAGAAAACTTGCGAAGTTAAATGTCATCGTTGTTTTACCAACGCCACCTTTTGATGCTGAAAATGTAATTGTTTTACTCATGATGAAGCTCCTTAGTTATTTTATCTGTCAAAACGAAATAACGATGAAACCACCAATCCAGGCATGTAAAACATGTTTACATATATATATTATATCATACGTATAACATGTATATCAATATACTATACTTTAACTATAAGTAAAAGTATGTTTGTGTTATAAGATGAATATATGCACATATATCAATATCGTATATAGATTGGATACACAAAAATATAACAAACAAATCATTGTCTCCTGTTCGTGCAGGGGGCTTTTTCTTTGCCTTAGGAAAAACCATTTACCTTTATGACATGTTTTGAATACCTTGTACACTGACCACAGATTGAACTTCAATCCAGGCAAAAATAACTTGTTAAAGGAGAAATTATATGTATGAACACTTTACCCCTGGACGCAATATTTGGAAGAAAGTGTCTCGGTGGATGTTTTTCACGATGGAACGAATCTTCGTATTAGTCATTGTTTTTGGGATTACTTACCTGATGATTAAATCATTCTATCCCTACAATATTGGCAAGTATGGGCTGATTCTAATTATCAGTAATGCGTTACTAGCTGGCTATTTGATTTTACCGAGTCCAAGTAACCCAATGGGTCTCATGTATCAAGAAATCCTACGTGGCATCTTAAAGTCCAGCAAGCACGCCACAGGTGATCTAACTGCAATTACTGAGAACAAGAAACGAGAGGAAAAATAATGGGAATAAAAGCTAAACAAGCACAAAAGGGAAAGGGTTTAACAGTTGTCAGACAAGCACTTGATAATCGCAAACCAATTCCAATCTACTTTGCTTTACCTTATAAAGACATTTTGAATAAAAAAGGGCATCCAATTTTATTGGCAGATGATACATACGCGGACATGCTCAATTTACCTGGAAAAGATTTGGATTTCCTGAATGCTGAAGGCGATAAGAGTTCCAACGCCATTATCGCTGACTTTCACCAGTTGTTATCAGTTTACGTGGAGGATTTTGATATTTTCGTTAGTCAACTACCCGCTGACACGCGAACCCAGCAAGCTTCGTGGGGACAAGAGTTAGTGAGAGTGGAAAGCCAATTGAATAGTGTTGACCTAGATGATCGTCATTATCAACAATTGTTAATGATGCGCCAAACTATTTTGCAAGAAATTAATATTGAAAAAAATGTGGTCGGTGACATTGAACATCAAGAATATACCGCTGTGCTCTACGGTAAGACCTTAGCTGCCTTAGATAAAAATCGCCGTGACTTTATGGCACACGCAGGCATGGCGTTTACACCTGAGCCAGTCTCAATTAATCGTAAAAAGATGGTCATGTACCAAATTAACAATCCTGGGGAAACCTTAGAACTGGAGGAAAAATAAGCATGCGCACAAGTTTAAATACAGCAAAACGTTCCGCATTGAAAGCACGCGGCTATAATTTAGAACTCATTGAGGAAGTTCAAAACCCTAGTGGCATTGAATTTCATACCACTTACTTTGATGATGGTATGGCAAGTAGTGCCATTATCAATGTCTATGACTATCCCAAGAATGAACAGTTACAAGGCTGGTTCAAAGAGTTAATCAATCACAAGAACACCATTGTAGACATCAAGATTGGGACTGAGAACAAGTTTGAAGTGCAAAAAGCACTTGAGACAGCTACTAACACGTTGCGTAGTAAAGCACGTAGTGAAGTGACCTCACAAGGTGACGGGTTGGAAGCCGAACAAGATGCTGACATTACACTCCAAGACTTGAATGAAGCCCGCAATGGTCGTGAAATTTACAAACGTGTCTACGTTAGGTTATTGGTATCAGATGTTTCTCCAGAGGAACTACGCAGCCGTGTTAAAGAAATCCAACAACAGCTTTCTAACTACCGCATGAAAGTTTATCCTTCTGAGCAATTGACACACTTCCAACAGTTCTTTATGCCAGCAATGTCAATTGAAAATCAAACGATTAAGGACAAAGGGTTCCCAATGAAGGCCTATGCTTTAGCTGGTTCTTATGCCTTTAATCAAACCTTTATTGCACATCCTCGTGGTTCATACATGGGCTTAACCATGCAACGTGGTGAGGTTATGTTTGATCCTAGCTACAATGACCACCGTACGCAGTTAACCGCTTATAACCTAGTTGTGGGTGGTGAACGATCAGGTAAAAGCTCATTTGCTAAAAAGAACTTGGGGCCCCTGGTTTCTCGCGGCGATACGGTTTGGGTATTTGACAAGTCCAATGAATGGCGTGATCTAGTGAATTATTATTACGGTGTCACTTTGACACTTGATGGCAGTCAAAACATCATTAATTTGATGCAAGTGTTTGGCACAGTCTTAGATGCTAACGGCAATGTTGATGTCATTGCAAGTTTCAATCAGCATCGTACAAAGGTGATTACATACTACGCTACACTTAATCCACAAGCCGACAAGAAAGAATTGGAAATGCTAGGGAACTTGATCACCGACTTCTATGTTGAACGGCGTATGTGGTCATTGTCACCAAAAGACAACCCGCAGGATTTACGTGTGATCGGGCTACACAACGAAGATTATCCAATTCTCGAAGATTTTCAAACCTTTCTCGAAACCCGTAACATGCTGACACGCAACATGACACAGCCTGCCGTAGAACGTTTGGATAACATCTTATCGACAATTAGCAGCTTAATTCAAAACCATGGAGACGTGGTGAATGGTGTAACCACCATACCTGATTTGTCAGGCGAACGTCTGATACGCTTTGAAACTAGCGGCCTTTCAAGATTAGAAGATGATCTCTACAACGCGCAATATTTTACCATTTTGTCATTGATGGAAAGCTACATCACGATTAATGGAACTAAGCAACGTGAGCGCATTAAGCGCGGTGAGGTCTCAACTCAAGCCAACAACAATGGTAATCCACCAAAATACTTTTGGTGGATACAGGATGAGGCGGATGATATTTTCAATGCTAAACATTCATTAGGCATTACCTTCGGTGACAACATGATGGCGCAGCACGGTAAAGATTTCTTCGGTATGTTTGCTATCTTCCCAGGACTAAAAAACGTTGTGCCAACAGGCAATGCCTCAGACACTGAGGCTAGTCGTGCCGCATCTTCCTTCTTTGGCCGATTCGCAAAGCAAACGATTGGACGTCTATCAAAAACGGACACCACTCGCTTACGTAGTGTGGTAAGTGAAACTAACATCACTGATGGTCAACTACAAGCGCTACAAGGATTGGATCAAGGTGATTTCTTAATGAATTTGGTGGGTAAGCAAGCTACGTTCATGCACGTTGATCTCAATGACTCAGAAATTAATTTATTTGGTGGAGGACTGTAAGATGAACTTGCCACATCCATTAAAGAAGGCGCGTGATAACCGCGAAAAAATGAAACAAGAGGCACAACAAATCGTTAAAAACTACGACAAAGGTCAAAAGCCTCAACCAGTGGATAACAAAATCATTTGGTATGTCATTGGTGGTTTTGTTTTTGTTTTTATTCTCAAAGGCCTCAGCCTTTTAATCGGAGGTTAGACCATGTTAGAACGTTGGATGCAAGATAAAAAGCGCCGTTTGTATGTCATCATCGGCATCATGACCACAGCTATTCTTTCAATATCAGTTATTGCCTTAATGTGTGTCATGGTCTTTTCAACACAGAATGCCAATTGTTGGAATGATGATACAACAATTGATGATGGTGGCACTTCAATCGGTGGCGATTGGAAAGATCCCAACTCAGCAACGCACAAAGCCATACAACATGCAATTGACCGTTTTTATAAAGAAATTAAAATGTCAGGCGATAATATCGCTGCTGCGATTGCAATTGGTCTTAGAGAAAGTGGCTTTAATCCGAAAGCCGTCAATCCTGCTGGCTCTGTAAAAGGGATCTGGCAGTGGGGAGCTGGTGGTATTAACGGAAATCGCTATGGTGACACAGCTGATACAGTGCAAGCACAAGTTCAACTGGCAATCAATGAATTGCATAGTAATCATAAAGCAACTCTAATCGGCTTAGCGGCCGCTAACAACATTAACAGTTCAATGGTGGCTTGGGATACAAAGTTTGAAGGAGTCGGAGAAAACGATCCACAGCGAAAGGTCGCCGACACCGCAAAAACTGCCGAAGAAGTCAAAAAGGTTTTCAAACTTGATTATGCAGGTGATATTGATGTCTTTGATGGCGGCAACAACGACTCAGGTTCTAGTGATACCTCAAGCGATGCCAATTCAAGTGCTATGTCCGATGCCTCATGTGACACAGGGTTGGATACCAACACAGATGGCTTACCAGTTAAAGGTAAGTACAACATAACAGGTGGCTATCCAAACTATGCAGGCCTGACAGGCGCAGAACATTATGGTGTCGATTTTCAAACCGTCAACCACACTATGACTGGTGGTGAAAGTAACGTGTACGCTGTTCATGATGGTATGGTAGTAGCCAAAAGCTTTGATAGCGTTGGGGGTAATTGGATAGTTATTAAAGGCACTGACGGTGTGTTTACCTATTATGGCCACGCACCAACTCAGTCAGCCATTGTTGTCAATACAGGTGATAAGGTTTCTGCTGGTCAACACATTAGTCATGAAGGACAAACTGGTGAAGCAACAGGTATTCACGTTCACTTCGCCGTGCAAACAAAAGATCAATACAATTGGGCGCCCGAAAGTAAGGGACTAAAATCCCCTGGGCTTTATCTCAAGTTACCCGCAAAAGCAGGCACTAATGTTGTTATCCCTAGTGGGCCGTTTGATTCTAGTACGGGTAAAAAGGATAAATAGGAGTATTCAAATATGAATAAAATAAAGAAATGGAAGATTGCAGTGTTCTCTTTAGCCGTCATTGCGATATTGACTGCAATTGGGGGGACTTATTATTACAACACGGAAGTGAATGGTTATCCAGATACCAAGAACTTCGCTGACAAGATTGACCAGTTAGATGCCAGTAGCAAGCAAAAAACAGTCTTAATCTTCCATAAGCCTGGTTGCCCTGACTGTAAGAAAGCGCGTAGCACGATTAAAAAGACGATCAAGACACATCAAAAGACAATTGATTATGTTGTCATCAACGTCAAGAAGTCTGATGCACAAGCATATCTTGCTAAGTACGGCGTGACACAAGTACCCACAGTTATTGCTTTAAAAGGTAATCAAGTGATTGACAGTACCAGTTCAAACAACAACGAAACAATTGCCAAAGTGGTCGCGGGAGATTAACCATGACAAAATTCAATTTAAAATGGGTCTACGCGTTTGTGTTAACGCTTGCTTGCCTGTTTTTAGTCCAGCAAGGACTTAGCTATCAACGCACGGTCAAGAGTGTGACTATCGTGCATCAAGAAATCAAGGCAACAAAAGCTAAGTCAAGTCAGTATAGTGTTCAAGCTAAACAACTTGATAAGGTTAAAACCGCTGATATTCGAGATACGCAAAACATTCAAAAAATTGGCAATACTTTTCTCAATGAAATGTTTGCCATCTTACCAAAGTTAAATAAGTCAGATGCTAAAAGCAGTGTAGCAACCGATGACGTTGTGCCAGCTTTTCTAGGGGCAACGTTTGGTGGTGATGTGGATGAAGGTGTGCCAACTTTTCATTTAGAAAGCAATGATATTGTCTATTCCAAAGCAGCCGATGGCTCAGGTCTAGGATTTGGGACGGTTAACTACAATTTAGGCAAAGAGGAAACCAACACAACACTATTGATGCACATTGAGAATGGCAAAATTACAGAACTCCAAACGGGTGCTGTAAAAGATACCTCAGGAAGGAAATAACCATGACAAAAATAAATAAAAAAATAGCCTTATTGTGGGCTATTCCAGTGTTGATGGTGGCTGCTGGACTGGGCCTTTGGTTAGCTACTCAAGCCGCTGTTAAAACGCATCAAAGTGCCTCAAATGAACTAGCCGTGCAACAAAGCAAACTCATCAACAAGAAATCAAAGGTCGGTACAGTACTAGATTCAAAGCAACCTAATGTGTCGGCTGCCTCAAACTTGCTTGATAAACTGTTTACCCTAGATTGGACAATTGCCTCTCAAAAGGAATTTGATGCCAAAGCCAAACAGATGACGCCTTATGTAACTCAAGATGTCGTCAAAAATAGTTTAGATTTTAAGGCTGATCCCGATAAAATGATTACACAGACAGGTGTGGTAATGACTTATGATCACATGGATTTCTTACCTACCTCAGCAAGTGCCAAAGCAGTGAAGGGGAAGGTGATTGTCTTTGTTAAAAGCCACCTCAAGAACTCGGCAGACGCCACCACACGTTTTGTCTATAATGTGACCTACAATCCTAAAACAAATCTTGTGACACAATTAGATCGGATTGGGACTTATCAATTACAAAGTGATAGTAGCGTGCTATAAACTAGATAAAAATTGAAAAGATCAATTAAAAATTAATCTGCGTAGAAAGATACTTATGGCATAGATATAAATTGACAATGATGTATTAAACGTTTAGACTTCTCTTATAATTAGTAAGAAAAAGGAGAGGAAATGTTTAAGAATGACTCACTTTCAATTTTCATTCGCCTTTGTTTATCTGTTGTTGGTACAAGTATAATAGCACTGGGTATCGTATTTTTTCGCTTATCGAGTCTGGGAATAGACCCCGCGACAGCCGCTGATGTCGGTATATCAAATACTTTTAATTGGTACTTAGGAAACTATCAACTAATCTTTAACGTGATTTTATTTCTGACTATTTGCATTTTTGATCGCAGTCAATTTGGCATTGGTACTTTAATTAATATGTCATTACCAGGATACATTGTTGGCTATCTTACGCCAATATTGAGTAGGATAATTTTTCACACATTTAGTAAGAGTTCTATCCTAGAAATTATTATTTTGTTTGTTTTTGGTATGGTTCTTTTTTCTTTAGGCATTAGTCTATACACAAGCGCCAATTTAGGGGTTTCACCTTACGATGCTGTCGCCCTGTCATTTGAAAAAAAGGGTTGGATTAGTTATCGATTAACTAGGTCTATGCAAGACTTGCTTTTCTTTACATTAGCACTTGTATTTGGTGGACCATTGGGAATTGGAACATTTATTATAGCATTCACGACAGGATACTTCGTACAAAGTTGGCGTTTCTTTTTTTAAAATATTTTGATCAAATATGACTAGTTCCAATCCAAAAACATAATTCACCGTGAAATGATATGAAAAAAACCTTAACCAGAAATTTCGATTGGTTAAGGTTTTTAGATTGTTTTTCCAACATAGAAACGTTTGTTAATTTCATAAAAATCAAATGTTGCTAGAGTATTGTTTTCGAGATGATGAATTGCTCCTTGAGCCGGCATCAGATTAATGGGATACTCAAACGTATCACCAACTGTTAATACAACCACAGGTTTATGAGTGGCGTAAGCATATCCCATTTCCCAAATTGTACCAGTATCTTGATCTTTTGCGTCAAGTAAAGCAACAACAATGTCGGCATTATCGATTGCATTAACATCGTCATCAAAAGTGGCAGTAGCCCATTCCTGATCAGGATTGAATTCACCATCTACAATCGGATTTGAGCCTTGGTACTGGTGAAGTAAAGGCACATGAACATGAGCTACGGTCGTATTTTTGAGTAAGGAACTGAAAGAATCTTTCAGAATTTTTTCTTGAAGTGGGTTAAACCAACCTCCGGCTAAATAGATTGTTTTACCTTCATGGTGCTCAGCCGTTTCGGCTATAGCATGTAATTCATTAATCAGTGTCATAAGATGGTTTTCCTTTTCTTTTTTGACTCAAATAAATGATAGCATATATTAAAACAATTCTGATAGTGGTTATCCGCGACATAACATTATTTTGCGGTAAATGAATGAGAATCAAGTAACAATAAACTTTTGTTATAATATTTTTTGCCATCAAACAGAGAATTCGGCTCTTCACCATAGCTTCTGAACCCCAATTTACAATACAAATGCCGTGCACTATTGTTATCCGTCAAACATGTCAATTTTATTACCTTTAAATTCGGCACAGTGAATGCTTTACGAATTAAACAAGTCAGCAGATTGTAGGTTAATCCTTGATTGCGGTATTCTTTTAAACATATTACCGAAGTGATTTCACCTTTGTGAGCTTCTTTCATATTGGTCTGACTATTAAAAACGGCAACATTTATTAGTTTTGTGCCATCATAGAAGCCCATAACAAAATGTTTAGATGAAAATTTGACTTTATTTTTAAAGTAATCATCAGACTTAATAGCTTCTTCTTCGTAAGTAGATCCAAAATAAAGTGGATCACTTCGTAAAGCTTTGAGTCGAATTTCTTTGTACAATAAATAATCTTTTTCACTTAATACTAAGCACTTCATTTTTTGGCCTCCAGTTTTTTAAAAAAGATGCTAATGTGCATTTACAAAAATAAAATAAATTATATTTTTTTACAGTGTTATAATTGAAAAAATATTTTAAAAAAATTATACAACAAAAAGAGAAGGATTTTTTTAAATGAATAAGTTACTACTTACTGCTTATGGATTTTCAACACCAAAAATTCTAAATGTTGCTCAAAAAATGATTCAAGAGAATAAAATAACAAAGGCTTGTATTATTTCCACATCTTGGCCAAAGGAAAAAGAAAAGCACCCTCAGATGCAAAAAATAAAAAAAGATCTCCTCAGCATGAATATACAGCAAGTAGATTTCTTAGATGTGGAATTTGAAGATGCTAACAAACTCTTTGATTACGACCTAATTTTTCTGAATGGGGGCTATCCATTTTACCTTTTGCACTACATCAAAAAAAGTTGTGCTGATCAGATTTTGAAGAGAATAAACCAAAATGGAGGACTTATATTCGGTTTAAGTGCCGGTTCAATTATTTTAGGCCCTTCCATAGCTCTGATGCAGTACCTTTATCCAGAAGATAATCAGTTTAATGACTCGAATTTAGATGGCCTCAATTTAACAGATATTCATGTGTATCCACACTTTAAAGAAATGCTAACCCGCGATCCTACAATAAAAGATAAAATTAATAAATATGAAAATGAAACCGGAATTAACATTACAAGACTTAATAACGACCAAGCCTTAGCAGTTAATAACGACACTCAAACTTTTTTGGATTGAGTGTCGTTGAATTATTTTTTGTAAATTAACTAAAGCTCATCCTGTTGTATGGGCTTTTTTGTTTGCCTCAGGAAAAACCATTTACCTTTATGACAATTTTTTGATTCTTGTTATTCTGTGCGTGTGTTGATAACACAACAAAGAAAAAGGAGGACTTTTTGAATGAAAAAGTCAAATGCACATAACAAGTTTCTATGGGAGCGTCGTCCGGTTTCACGCGTACAACAAACATTAGCGGGATTGGTTGCTTCATTACCAATGTGGCTGCCGACTATTGCCTCAGCGGACATTGGTGATGCTGCCAAAACAAGTGGTTCAAAAGTCATCACAATTCTTTATATTGTGTTGATCGTTGTTGGCGCTATTTGCTTATTGATTGGTTTCATCATGCGTGCAACTGGTAATGAACAGATGGCGCAAAAGAGTAACAGCAAGCTAATGCACGCCATGTTCGGTATTGGTGGTGGCGCCTTAACTGGACTATTGCTGACATGGATTTGGCAAACAGCCACAACTGCTGGTGGCGGAAACGTCATCAACTGGCCATTCTAAACGGGGGAATAAGATATGTTTGGGAAGAAAAAACAAACTAGTATCGGTGATCCATTTTTTGCCCGCGTTGAACAAACTGAAATTGATATCAATGATGAGGTGATTCAAGACCTGGCTGAAAAAAGCGGGGTAAGTGAAAGCTGGCCAAATGTATCACTGTCAGGGCTACAACAATTCGCTGCTGGTTTAGTCAATGATGTGGTGCGCGCAGGTGATCATGACGTTCGTTTAGGTAACGTCGTCTACTTTATCACTAACGAAAAAGGTCGTGCTGAGCCAACAGGATTAAGTTGGGAAAGAGCGACACTCACAGCAGGGTTTGAAAACATTGTTGTTAGTACCGCTGATCATATTTTCAACGACACAGAAATTCGTCAAGATGAAGATATGACTTATGACATTATTGTTGAAGCCCTACAACCTCTGATGGATGCCGTGCTTGCAGATGGTAGTCTGTCATCAGATGATTTGCCAGATTTACCTTCTGAGGAACAGTTTAGACAAGCGCGTGAAACTGGTGAAGTCCTAACAGTTGAGCCTAATAAGTTCCAACGCACAACGATTGAAATCAAGCCACCAGTGGTTCAAGCTGTTGACAATGAAACTAGTGACCAATCACAGGAAAAGGTCGTAAAGACTGTACCTGATATTTCTAAGCTAGTAGAACAGCCAAAGCAACCTTCAACTGCTGAAACAGTGAAGCCAATTGTTCAAGCTGTTGTTCCGACTCAAGACAACGCAGAGGGTGTCATGACCGAAAATGATCCCACACAGAAGTTAATTGATCGTGTCAACTTGGCACCAAGTGCTTTTGAAATGAGTGATGTCAAAGCTGATTTACCTGCGGAACACCCCGATTACGTGGTTAGTCGTTTGAACGCAGACAAAGCCAAAGCAAATGACTTTTTGAATGATACCAGCAACATTTACACGCAAAAGATACGCAAAGCGATGTCCGACTTGTTGAAGCAACAACAAGCAAAGACGAAGGCAGCAGTTGAACAGTTACGTGATACTAATGTTTCTGAGACGGTTGATGCACAAATGAAAGAAGAACGGGCAACTGAGTTTGAAACCCGTTATGCGCAAGCACATCAAGCTCGTGAAGCAGGTTATCGCACGGCTGTGGAAGATGAGAATGCGCGTCATGATAATACATTCAAAACGCTCAAGAGTGACTTTGTAAGCGACTTAGAGGCTTTGAAAGTATCTGTTAACCAAGAGCTGGATAACTGGTTTATAGAACGTTCTAAAGACTTGCAAAGTAATCTTCAAGCCACAGTAGACGACCAGGTCTCAGAGGTGACGTCACAAGCGCAAACAGAGACGCTAACCAGTCTTAAAGCTTTGCGTGATGACTTATTAGCTCAGAACACACAATCCTTGCTAGACATGCATCAAAAGCTGGAAGAGGTTTCCCAACTTCGTCAACAACTGCAAATGCTTCAAAATGCCCCCAAGACAACATCACATGATGAAACTAACCAACAATTGATGACTTTGTTAGCAGCGCAAATAAAGCAGCCTCAAGTTGAACAAAAGAAAACAAGTGCTTGGCAATCATCGGCGATTGGTTTCTTGGCTGTTCTGGCTATTGGTGGTGCGGGCTTTGGTGGTTATGCGATGGCACAACACAAAACCGATGCCACTGCACAATCATCAAAAGCAGTCTCTGCGAGTGGTCACAACGAAGGCAACGCAACCGTAACCTTAGCACCCGAATCATCTGAAGCTGGTTCTTCTTCAAAGGTAAGTGCTTCAAGTAGTCAATCAAGCTCATCAAGCTCACAAGCTAACACTTCTTCTACTTTAGCTGATCGCTATCATGTCGGTGAAGACGTAGATGCCACAATCAATGGTCAAACAGTCACCGCTAAAGTCGTTTCGGTACAAGACAAAACCATCACAGTGCATCATGATGGCTACGATTATGTTGTCCCGTTTGACAATTAGGCGGTGAACTATGGCAATCAACATTGAACAAGTCAAGAGCCGTCGAAAGAGAGCGCAACCGAGACGTCCAAATTACCATCGTTTGAAAAGGCACCATCCAATTCTAAAAACACTGTTATTAGCCATGTTTGGCATCTTAATTGTCACTGGCGCTGTGATTTACGGTAACCATACGCAGTGGCAAACAGCGCAGAAGGTTCAAAAAGCTAGTCATAAGGCTGTTGCTCAAGCAAAAAAACAACCTGTTGTCAAAGCAAGTCAAGTCAAACAAGTGGCGGCACAGAAAAGTGTCAAACCTGATTACTCAGGGACTGGCGGTTTATCTAGCAAAGAAGATATGTTGAAACTAGCCCAAAGCAATCAAGCTGAAATCCTACGTGGACATGTGGCTGTGCCAAGTTTTAGCATTAGTGAGCCAATCTATGAAGGCACTAGTAACCACGTCTTAGCCATTGGTGCGGGCATGAATGCACCCAACCTAAAGTTTGGAACTGGATTAGTGCCAATATTTGCTCACAATATGGGTGATTATAATGCCGTGTGGCCATACCATCCTACCAAATTTAGTGCCTTACAAAACATGACTGAAAAAACCATCATAGGGAAAGATATTTATCTCTCTGATGGTCATACAGTTTATCGTTATAAAGCGATCAAATTGGATTATGGTATCGCTGTGGGCGCGATGAATCAAGAATTATCTATTGAGAACACAGGCAAACCAAAGGTTAAATTGGTTGCTTGTTTGGAAGATCAAGAATTTTGGCAGCAGGTTAAAGCGAGTCACTACACAAATTTCACCGCTAAAAAGCGAATCGTACTGACTGGTGAATTAGTTGGTCAACAATCAATTAATTCCCTGGACAGCAGTTTAAAGCAACAACTGCAATAAAACCTATAAAGGGGGTCGGGATTTACGACCACTCCAAAAATCGGAAGAGAGAATATTTATTATGTCACATAACATTAAACGCAAAATAAAAGTAATCGCAGTATCGGCAATGGTGGCGACGTCTGCAATTATTGGCTTAGTCCATCCATTTGATAACCATAACATCTTCGCGGATGACTCAAAAAATTCTGACGCAAAGGGAACATCGGTCGATGTCGATCATAGTGAGTTGGATAAGTCCGTGGCTGCTGCTAAAAAAGCAGGCATGACAATCACACAAAATGCTACTGTGACTAAAGTCATTACAGCCAGTCAATACGCGACAGAAGCAACTAAAATAAAGGCACTTTACGCTTCACAAAAGTCAGCTATTGATGCGGCATTGAAGAAGCAACAAGCTGCTAATGATGCTTACGATAAGGAAGAGGTACAATACAAGGTGGACAAAGCCAAGTACGAGAAAAACAAAGCCCAATATGACAAAGACAAGGCCCAGTATGATAAGGATGAGGCTGTCTTTGAAAACGGGACTGATGTCAATACTGAAATTCAAGCGCTTACCCAAAATCATGATAATCATGATCAATATGATACTTTTATGACAGCAGACGTTAACCAAAAAACTGGTGAGTTCACACTGACTCATGACATGAATGATGGCGTATCAATCATTGGTCATGGTGTTTTGAAAGGTAAATTTAATTGGAAAGTCACTTCAAAGGGCGATGGATCTGAAGTCATCATTGCAGACTCTATTACTTTAACGTCATACAAGTATACAAATGAACATCCAAACACAGCTGCTAATAAAAATATCAATTTCCACGTCTATGATAATTCTGGCAAGGAATTATTGGTTGTCAATCATGATGGCGAGAGCACCTTTACCAAAGAAATCAATAAAACGGTATCACTGGGTACGAGCTTTACTTTGAAACCTAACGAATCAACCGATAAGCAACAAATTTTGAAGGTTGATGATAACTGGGTTTATAATACGCATGGTCAAATCTATACGAAATTTACCAATACAAATAAGCAACCAACCGCACCAACACCACCCAAAGCTCCAACTGAACCTGCTAAGCCAACACCACTCAAGGGAACCTATGGCTTGACTCAATTTATTGTGACCCCAGAACCTAAAAAAGATGTTGATGAAGGTCAAAATGCTGGGGATAAGGATGGTTCTGATAACGGGAAGTCTGTGATTAAGGGTGATGGGTTAACTTATTCATTGAAGACAACAGATTTGCCAGCTGATCGCACTGACGATATGAAGACTATCAACTACGTTGACACATTGCCAAAAGAAGTGGACTACAAGTCAACGAAAGTCTATTCCAAAGATGGCAAGACTGATTTAACCAAGTATTTCAAAATTAGTTATGATAAAAAGACACGCATGTTTACAGCGGAAGCGAATGCAGATTATTTGAAACTGATTAACGCAGATAAGACAAAAGCTTTCGAATTACCAATTGTAGATGTCTATGCGATTGCCAATACTTCAAATGCTAAGTTCGACAACACATACGATATTTGGGAAAACGATTCAAAGACGGGATCAAATACCGTTGAGAATACCACACCTGAAATTAAGCCTAAAAAAAATGTTGAATCAGGCGAGGCAAAAGGTGACTCTGACAAGTCAATTGATGGTGATGAAATCAAGAAGGGGCAAGAAATTACTTATGCGCTAACAGTTAACGACTTACCAGCCAACCGTGCCAGCGATTTAAAGACATTTAAATACGTTGATACATTGCCAAAGGAAGTGGATTATAAGTCAGCGAAGGTCTATCCAAAAGACGGTAAGACTGATCTAACTAAGTATTTCAAGATTAGTTATGATGAAGAGACTCGAGTCTTGACAGCTGAGGCTAACGCAGACTTTTTGAAGTTAGCGAATGCAGATAAAACAAAAGCCTTTGCCTTACCAGTGGTTGATGTTTATGTAACAGCTAACAAAGATAATGCCACGATTAAGAATACGTATGACATCTGGGAAAACGGTTCAAAGACGGAATCAAATACTGTCGAGAACAAAACGCCAGGTGTTACACCAACACACACGCCAAATACGAGCTATGTTGAAGCGCCAAAGGGTGGGTTATATGGGGCGATTGCGACGATTGCACTAGCAGGCGCATCCTTTGGATTTCGCAAGCCAATCAAGAAATGGTTCCACAAATAACAATATTTGACAGTGCCCCAGGGCATTGTTTTTTTGTTTTGTCCTTATCAATCGATAACACAATGAACAATATACCTTGTTTTTTTCTTCACAAAGTGGTATATTTAAGAGGATCAGAAGAGGTCTTGACATGCGATTTCAGTAGTCTGCTTTCATCAAAAATTACAATTAAATTGCAAGAAATTATCATATCTCACTTCATATATTTACTGTTGTTGCATGGCTTTTCAAAACATTTTTCTAAAGTTAAACAGTGAGTCAATCAAACCTGATTTACTGCGCAAATAAAGCCGTCCATTGATGGCTTTTTTGTGTTCGATTATAAACAAGCGCACTTGTCAATTGCGACAGACATAGTTACTTGACGACTATTAATTAAATTGATTAGCACAATATTATGAGAAGATCTTACCAATCGTTTTAGTTAAAATCCAGTCTAATATCAATGTCAATAACAGTCTAACGGCTAACATACACGTCAGTATATTACCAACATATTCACGTGTATGTTAGTCACTATATACGTAAATATAGATGTGTATATAAACGTGTATATGTTAGCCTATATAATGATGTTATATACACTAACATAAATACATCACATACATTTAAAAACCTCGTTATGACACCGTTTGCGCAGTTGTTCACTTTTGTTTTTCTTAACATTTTAACTATTGACCGAATGTCAATTTTATAGTGTTATTAAGAGAAGGAATAATTACCACATGACTAAGAAAAACCCAAATTCCAAATATGGTCGCCTTAATTTTACAGAGCGCGTTACCATCAAAAATATGATTGACGCGGGTAAGACCAATGCAGAAATTGCTCGAAAGCTAAACCGCCCTCGAGCTACCATCACACACGAATTGCAGCGTAATGCCCGTGTCATGACTTGGCATGGCAAAAAGAAAGTATTGCGCCATACCTACGAACCTGTGCAAGCGACAAGACGTGCTGAGTATTACCAATCAAAGTCGCATCGTTCACAGCCTAAAATCACACCTAAAAAACGCGAAAAGATTGATTACTATCTCAAAAAGAAACATTGGTCGCCAGAACAAATTGCACATGGTGTGCCACGAATTGGCGTATGCACACGAACAATCTATAACTGGATTCTTAATCGCAACCTGAGTGCAACATTAAATGATCTACCGCTTAAAGGCAAAAGACGCAGGCATCTAAGAGCCAGACCAGTTAATCCAGAACATAAACGGATGATGATTGAAACGCGTTCAATTCACAACCGTCCAGAAGTCATCAATAATCGTTCAACATTTGGTCATTGGGAAATTGATGGGGTGATGAGTCCTCAAGATTCCCAATCTTTCGTGATCACATTTGTGGAACGAAAAACACGTTTTATGGTTGGTGTCAAAGCTAAAAGTAAGAGTTCAGATGATGTCAAAACAGCCATTGATACCTTTATGTCAAGGTTTGAGAATGTTTGTGACAGTATAACATGTGATCGTGGCACAGAATTCACCAGTAGTTTATTTATTTACAGCATTGAAGATACGTACGGCAAAAAGTTATATTACGCTGATCCACAGTCACCAGGTCAACGAGGTACAAACGAACGCATGAATCGTGAATTAAGGCGTGTATTTCCTGCTGGTTATGACTTTACTAAGATTACCCAACGTAGGCTTCAAAACGCCATTCAAGACATCAATGAGCGTCCTAGAAATGTGCTCAGGTTCAAAACACCTGAAAAAGTCTTTACTAAGCGAATCATGGCAGCTTAATCATCAAGAGATGCTAAAAATCGCTAATTGTTAAGACAGTTCAAAGTCAATAGCTTTGGGCTGCATTTTTGCGTATAATAAAAGCCAGATAAACACGAATTTAGGGTTTGATTGGCTTAAAAAAGTCAAAATGACAATGCAAAAACTAAATATGCGACCAACATCAAACATCAAAAAAAATTATGGTAGCTAAAATTTAGAAACGCAAAACCGCAAATAGCACAAAAACAGTCTTTGTAATCAGATTGTAAACGAATCCGCTATCACAACAGCGACAACGGATCAGCGAAAATAAAATCAATTTTTTTAGATTATTTGTTACTTTGGGGGTTGACCTTAAAGGTTCGTCTTTTAGTTAACATAATATATATTATCGAAAGTAAACATTTTAAAATAAAAATTATAATTACCTACACTCTCAATTGCTTATACAACGCTTTAAGAATATACCAATCTGAGTAATCAATATTTGCCATATTTAATATCTGAATAAGTGGAATCCATTGCGTTTTATTATTTTCATCTTCACTGGCATTATATATGAACTCTTTTGAGACAGAGCTATTAACATGTGAAACATAAACAACCCTAAGATGCTCTCTTTCATTTGTGGATCTTTGAACTGAAAAGGAATCCAAATACGCAATGTGATTCAAATTCAAGTGAACCTCCTCACTGGTTTCTCTGAGAGCTGCATCTATTGGCTTTTCTCCTGGTTCAATATGTCCTGAAGGCAGTTCCCACTGTTCCCGCCACGTATTCCATCCCACGAGTACTTTACTATCATCCAGTATAATAACGGTGGCGCTTGAAAGAGTTGTCTGATTTTGATGGATTAATGATTTGTAGGAAATATTTTTTTGTTCCATTTTAATTTTATTCATTATGCTTCAGACCCTCATGAATAAGCTGTATACTAAAAATATGAATATACTAAATAATTATACGGCCGTTTTTATCGATCGTGATGGTACTATCGGTGGTAACGACCATTATCAGTCACTCAACGATTTCGAACTTTTTTCTTATGCGCTTTCTTCAATCGCAAGATTAAAAGCACATGGAATGAGTGTATTTGCGCTATCAAATCAAACCCACATTGAAAAAGGCGATATGAACTATTATGACTTCTTCAATTCACTGATTAGAGCGGGGTTTGATGATGCGTTCATTTGCCCTCATTCCGAACAAACAAACTGTAATTGTCGAAAACCTAAAAAAGGATTAATTGAACAAGCTCATCGTAAATACAATTTTCAAAACAAACAATCCATCATTATTGGTGACCGATTTTCATCAGATATTCAATTAGCTCAGAATTGTCAAATGTTGGGTATTCATGTTGCAACAGGTAAATTCGAACCTCAATATTTTATTGACAATCAAAATCAACAAAAAAAGAATATTATTACAGTTCAGAACCTCGAAAGTGCCGTAAATTACGTTCTTAGTAATTAGATAATAATATCATTTTTGAAAATATTAACTACTACTTACTGATCAATCACCTAACAACATTTCAATAGCCAACACCCCGTAATGTCTCTCCTGTTCGGGAGTATATATTTCATAAGTGTCGTTAACCATTTTTTCGATATTATCAGTTGAATTACTACCAACCTTTGCACCATTAAATTGCGCATAGAGATCAGCAAACGTAGTGAACTTGTATAATTGTTTTACACTAACCGTTATTTGATTGTTATTCTCTAAATCAGTAAATAAGATTTTATGCCCAATTTTTAATTGTGCTCGCTTCTCATCATAGAGTCTTATTTCAATTGTTTTTGTACCCCGCTGCACTAAAACAAATTGATCGTGATTTAATCCCATTAACATAATTACCTTCTCCATCTTAAATGCCATTACCTATCATTATATACTAAAGGTTTTAATAGATTAACAGTAATAGGTGCTGAAGAGTTCCGGCTTCTACTAAGACATATAGCCCTAATGAAACATACACAATTAACTGAACTAAATCACCTTGTTTATCAAAAAATGCCTTTACGATTGGTACGTTTACCAACTTATATGCTGCCACAATCACAGCCGTCAAGATAATAATAAACAGGACTAAAATGACCGGTAAGATTTGAAGATTTAGCATCGTAAAATATGGTATATATAGCGCCATATTATCGGCGCCACAGGCAGAAAAAGTGATTACCAACACGTTCCAAATAATAGCGTCTGGTTTAATTATCTTTAATTTTTCTTCTATCTCTTCCCCTTCGCCTTCTTTACTAAAATACCCCTTTACCCCGATTATGATCGGAATAATACCCAACAATCCAAGAAGCCATTCCTCCGGAACTTGCTGTAATACAAGCGCAATAATAATTGAAGTAAGTACTAGTAATCCATTTCCTAAGTACGCGCCTAAAACAACTAATTTCGTATCTTGTTTTGTA
Organism: Leuconostoc sp. C5; assembly: GCF_056530425.1. Taxonomy (NCBI): domain Bacteria; kingdom Bacillati; phylum Bacillota; class Bacilli; order Lactobacillales; family Lactobacillaceae; genus Leuconostoc; species Leuconostoc sp. C5. The sequence goes on from NZ_CP134351.1 coordinate 1,071,502, forward strand.
CTATATTTTCCAAAGAGCAAGAGTAGAACAACAAAATAATCCGTTGTTGTCCCTATATAAGAAAAAATTGCTGTCAATACATCTTTTAACATAAAAGTCTCCTGATTTATATATGAATTTATTTTCATATATAAATAGTAACATACTTACTGGGTTTTACAAGTACAAGTTTTTATTTTTCACGAACAAAGCAATTTTTATTTACATTAAACTTGCGCTTTGCCTTTTGGGGTCTGCTATGTGATAAGCTGTTGCCGCTACAATGTTAGTTAGCTTTAAATTGATACGCTCTAATTCTACTCAAATATTTTTGACGTCTTAATTTTGTTGAATTACTAATTCTCCCAAAATTAATCCATGTTCGCTTTTTGATACCAATTTGTTTGAGTGTTTGGTTGATAAATATTTTTTGGATACCATTGCCCATAAATATTTTAAAGTAGAATGTTGGAGAAGTTGATGAAGTTAAAACATATGCATGTTTAATATTAGTTAAGCCCCCCTTAATCCCATATTTTGTAACAGTATGGGACAGCCCATCTCCTTCCTTCATTACCTTGTCAATAAACCCCTTAAGCATGCCAGGCAAATCGTTCCACCATATTGGTGTAATGAAAATAACACTATCAGCTGATTTAAGCAAATTTAAATACTTCTCTACCAATGGGTCATGTGTACCTCCAGTACTAAAAATTCTGAGTTCTTCTAAATCATATATAGGCTCAAATTTATCTTGATATAAATTAATAGTTTTATATGGAGTATTATGGTTAGATAAATTTTCTTGAACACTCTCTAAAACTGCATGAGTAAAGCTTTTCTGATATGGATGGCAATAAATAATTACTATTCCGTTACTCATTTTTAGCTCCTTCTATAAATGTCAGTAGTGTTTCATCAACTAAATGGTCATCCCTAATGACCAGCTGATTAGCAATTAGTATGCCATAACCCTGAATGAACGACCAAAGTTGTATAAACATTTTTTGTTCAGAAATATTTAATTCTTCAAGTGTGATTAGCTGTTTCACTTCTAGCTTTACTAAATCTAGAAATTTAAATCGTTCTGCATTATCACTGGACAAATATTGTCCATTGGCAATGCTTGAATTAAAGAAGAGAAATTCAACCATATTTGGATTTTCAACATAGTAATTTAATAAAATTTTCCCCATAATACTCAGAGTATCCCGTGGACAATTTGCTCTTTCTAATTTATGTTGTACTCTTTCATAAATTTTTTCAGAAAATAATCTGGTGATCTCCGAAAATAATTCATCTTTATTTTTAAAGTGTTTGTAAAATGCACCTGTTGTCAACCCTAATTGTTTCAGTAAAGGCCTTAATGAAAATTGAGATTCTCCCTTACTATTAATTTCATACATTGCTAATTGAAGTATTCTATCTCTTGTATCATTCTGTTTCATTTTAATCCTCCAAAATAATGATAACACTGTTATCCTTTCTCTACAATTAGATTATCACACTGATATCAAAAAAAGAAACCAAATTTTATTGGTTTCTTTTTGCTTAATATCATCATTCACGCATATGTCCCCACCACTTAGGTAGTAACTCTTTCAAAGTAACAGACTCTCTGTTGTCATAATCTACCATAATTTCAGTATTTGCGTTTTCTGAAGAAAGTTGCATTAAAAATTCACGGCAAACGCCACATGGCATACCCGTAATACCGACTGGAGCCTCATCTCTAAAAGTAATGAGTCGCTTTATTTTAGTTTGATCGCTATTTAAATACATATTCAACGCAGCTGTTCTCTCGGCACAAAGGTTCATCGTTCCACATAGACCTTCAATACAAAATCCAGTATATATATCGCCATTTTCTGCCTCCAAGGCACTAACAACATGATGCGCATAGATAAATTCATTTACTTCTGTCGGACGATACTGTTTTTTAGCAGCTTCATATAGCTTTTGCCAAATATCCATTTTATCAAACCTCTTTACATTACTGAGGATATTATAACACATGCCAAAGAATTGAATTAAAGTTACATATACGCTCATATGATAAATATGTGCGACTTTCAAATTCGCAGAATCTTTTGTTTTAATAATTCACCCGCTTAAGTAATGATATAATGGTCTAAATAACGAAACTCAGGTTGTAAAATGAATAACTGTGAAATATGCCGAAGAATAAAAATGATTGAAGAAGGCACTAATCCTTACTTTGTTGCTGAACTAGAAACAGGGTATGTTGTTATTGGTGATCATCAATATTTTGAAGGATATACTTTGTTTTTGTCTAAAAAACACGTAACCGAGCTGCATTATTTACAAACAGATTTCAAACGCAAATTTTTGGAAGAAATGTGTCTTGTTAACGAAGCCGTTGCGCTAGCTTTTGACGCTGAAAAAATGAATTGTGAACTACTTGGTAACGGCGACGCACACGTCCATTGGCACTTATTCCCTAGGCACAAAAATGATACGCCAACACCAGGGCCAGTTTGGTGGTTAAACAGGAAAATCATGTTCAATGAAAACAACTGCCCAACACAAGAAAAACTTACGCAACTAAGAAACAAGCTGTCTAGGGAATTAAAATTAGTTCTTCGTAAAAGTATATAAAAAAGTTACGTCTTTGCTTAAATAGCAAGTTTATACAATACCTTCTTTTTAGAACATGTTTTAATAATATACATGGAAAATTTTGCAAAGAAGGAAAAATTAAAAATGAAAATGAAGTGTGTTGTAATAGTAGATCCTGAACTGCCAATTGGTCTTGTTGCCAATACAGCAAGCATATTAGGTTGTTCATTAGGAAAAGCGCATCCTGAAATCAACGGAGAAGATACTTACGATAAAAATGATCAACTTTACCCTGGCATTGTCAATATCCCTATTCCTATTTTAAAAGCTGATTCAAATAAAATTAACGAGATTCACCGTCAAGCTAACCAGTATGAAGAAATTGAGGTTATTTCGTTTGTGGACGTAGCACAACAAGTCAATAATTATGAAGAATATAAAGCAAAGCTCAAGCAGAGTACAGATGAGGATCTTAACTTTTTGGGGATTTGTTTATATGGCAGCGAAAAGAAAGTCAATCATTTTAGCGGCAGCTTACCAATGTTAAGATAATTGTAATTGATACTTTTTTGGTGAAACACCGTGATATTGCTTGAAAAGTTTGTCAAAATGACTTTCGTCAAAAAAACCATTTTGATGAGCAATTTCCGACATCGACAAATTTGTATTATCTAACAAGTCCTTCACAGCTCTATTCATACGATAGTTCATCAAATATTTTGCTGGTGAGATATGAAAAGTTTCTTTGAACAAACGAGTAAAGTAATATTTACTCAATCCTGATATGTTAGCTAGTGTCTCTACTTTACACTCACTATGAAAATTATTAGAAATATAATGTTGAACACTTTCGAATCGTCTAGTCTCCATATTTTCTACTGAATTCACGGTCCAAAAAGATAATATTTCTTCATCATCGAGTACATTAATGATTTTCGTCAATATATTCGTAGGAGACAGTTCATATACAGCAGAATCCATAATCATTTTAACCTGCTGCATTTGCCTGCTAGTTAATTTAATCGTCATTGGTTGATTAAACTGATCTTCAAGTGCATTCGATGCTATATATAGCATCGTGTAGCGCCAGTTCACTATGTCTATTGGCTGACACCAATGGACTAACTGACTAGGAATAATGACCAAAGTATTCTTTTTAATGTGCCTCACTTTATCAATATTTGCAATACAACTGCCACCTTCAACAATGCCAATCGATAAAAAATCATGATATTGATATCTTGCAGTTTGAAGTTCGTGTGCGCATCTTTTTATAATTAGGTTCTGATTTACAAGGCTTCTACTGTAATTAATTGTCATACGATATATTATATCCTAACTTCTAGTAATTTAAAAAAAGCAGATGACAAGTCTGCTTTTTTAGTACGAAAAATATGTTAATCAATATCAATCAGATTATTTTTAACAGCCAAAGCCACGGCTTGAACTCCTGTTGATACGTTCATTTTGATGTAAATGTCAGTTAAATTAGACTTTATAGTCCGTTCTGAAAGATGCATCTCTAGAGCAATGAGCTTAATTTTAACCCCTCGAGCAACACGAGATAATATTTTAAGTTCTTTTTCTGATAAATTGTAGTCTTGTGTTTCTTCTGGACTTGTTTCTGTATGATTCTGAGAGAATAGAATGTCTGAAATCTGGTTTTGTAACACCATGTTTCCAGTTATTGCACTATCAATTGTTGTAAAAATCGTTTCGGTACTAGCATCTTTTAATAAATAACCCTTCGCTCCTAACTTCAACATCCGCTGTATATTCACAACATTATCAAAGGTTGACAGTACCACGACAGGAAGGTCCGGAAAATGATCATGAATGAAAGACATAACCTCAAAGCCATCCTTTTTAGGCATTTTAATGTCTAATAGAACTAAGTCAACTTGAGATTTCTTGATAATATCAATAGCTTCATCCCCATCAGCTGCTTCATAAGCAACATCGTAATCTGAATGACTTTCAAAAATTAATTTAATTCCTTCACGAATAATAAAATGATTATCAACAATCATTATCTTACTGGTCATTTTGCCACCTCAATTTAGTTGGAATTTGAATTTGAATTTCAGTCCCTTCACCTATATGGCTTTTGACTAATAGCTTACCTTCCAATTGTTCCACACGCTCTTGGATTGATTTAAGGCCAAAGTGCTTGTGTTTTCTTTTGCCATTTTCCACATTAAAGCCAACGCCATAATCAATAATGCTAATCCGTAATTGATCATCCATGTCAATTTTAACAATTGCGACATCTGTTTTGGAATGCCTAACCACATTTGTCAACGATTCAGAAATAATTCTAGATACTTCCTCGTACACATCTTCAGAAACACGCATATCTGAAGTGCTTTTTATGCGCACACTTAGACCATAATTTTCATAAAACACTTTTGACAATAACTCAAGTCGATCATATAAATTGATGTTTTTGCTGTTATCTTTTCGCATATCAAAGACAATTTCACGTGCTTCCTTTAGTGTTGTTCGTGACAATGAAATCGTTTTTTCTATCTCTTCACTAGCCCGTTCAGTTTTATCAGATGCCATCAAGGATTTAATTCCTTCTAATTGCATTGTCACGCCGGCTAACCCTTGCATAAGCGTGTCATGAAGATCTCGTCCAATACGGTTTCGTTCATTTTGCTTCGAAATTTCTTTGACTTCTGTATAGGTCAATTGTAACTCATCGAGTAAATGCTGAGTTTTAACTAACTCACTAACTTGCCTTTGATAGAATCGCCATGCCAAGAAAATAATTACATTGAGAAAAGTAGAAGCTTGCAATACAATCAACGCCATTAAGGGACCAAAATTGACCCACTCTATTATAAGAAACACAACCTGAAGTGGCACTAATAATAAGGCCATTTTTTTGAACTCGATGTTAAACAACGTCAATAATTGTAAACCGATTACTGGCAACATGCCCATATATAGAACAACTTCAGAAGGAATAAGCAAAATACCTGCCAGAACAATCAAAATAAATTGCGCAGAAATAAAGAATTTTTTACTAAAATTGATGACCGTCCTACTAAAAAAGTTTAAACACAAATGCAAAAACACCACATTGAAAAACAATGCAGAGTTTATTGATTGGACACCACCATATTCGGTTTTAAAATAGGACGCTAAGAAGTAAATCATCATACTCCAAAAAATCATTGGCCAACGGTATATCATCATGATATGCTTATTCATTTCAACATCTAGATTTTTTCTCATACGTAGATTTCCTTCCAAAAACATTCATACTCAATTATTTTATCATAGTACCAAACTTATAGAACTGATATTAGTGATTAATCGATTTTTACGTTAGGCAATATTTTATCCAACCATTTTGGCAGGTACCAACTCGCTTTTCCAAACAGATCAATCGTAGCTGGTACAAGAATTAGTCTTACCAATATCGCATCGAACAAGATTCCAGATGCTAATACTAATCCCATCGACTTTACAATGGCATCACTAGCGAAAATAAATCCAGAGAAGACCGCCATCATAATAAGTGCCGCCGCCACGACAGCTGGTCCACTATCTCGCATGCCTAAGATTACTGCCTGCCTAGTGTTCTCTGTTTTTAGATAGTGCTCGCGAATTCGACTGACCAAGAAGACTTCATAATCCATAGCTAATCCAAACATAATACCAATGACAAGAACTGGTAAGAAATTAAGTATTGCGCCCTTGGTTGGAATACCAAACAAGTTAATGAAGTGGCCATCTTGTGCTATAAACACAATAGCGCCCAATGTTGCCCCTAATGATAACACAAATCCAAGCACCGTAACCAATGGAATCAGCAAGGATCTAAATACGACTGTCAACAAAATGAATGCGAATAGCACGATAATAATTGCGAACTTTGGCAAAGCCTTCATTAATGCATCAGACATATCGATGTTGATGGCAGTAGATCCTGTAACATACAACCTTGGCAAACCCTTTTTTTGATTCAAGTCACGTATCTTATGAACGAGCTTCTTAGTTTTAACAGCATTGGCATCCGTTTTGGGAATGACCGTAATCATCTGATAATCGTTATCTTTACTTGGCATAGCTTGTGAAACAGTGGCTACATTTCCTAGATCTTTAATTTCATTAACACTATCGCTCACCTTTACCATGTCATCTGTTTTTAGTAACACGACCAATGTTGCTTGACTACCCTCGCCATAGGCTTCTGTCATCAAATCATATGCGCGTCGTTCAGTTAGTTTTTCTGACTTAACCGAATCGTTAGGTAGTCCAAGGTTAATATGTGTGAATGGTGTTGCAATAACACCCAGTACCACAACCACCAACATTGTTAATAGTAACTTATATTTGGTTACTAGCTTACCCCAACCACCTTCAATGCGCATTTTACTTGCAAATTGTAACAATCGGTTTGGCTTTTTGCCGGTAACTCGATCACCTAATACGACCAGCATTGCTGGTACAAAAGTCAAGGAAGTTAAAATTGCAGTAAGAATGGCCAAAGAAGCAGTAATACCCATCACTGAGAGCATATCAATGCCAAGGACTGTCATACCTAACAAAGCGACAATGACTGTTGCCCCAGCAAATATCACCGACGTACCTGCGGTAGACATCGCTGCCGATAAGGCGTCTTTTTTTGATTTATTTTGCTGTAATTCTTGTCTGTAACGTGAAATGATAAATAAAGCATAATCAATTCCGACTGCCAATCCCATCATTCCAACTAATGACATTGAGAAAGTTGCTACTGATAAGAAGTTCGTTGAAATCAAAACCAACATCATACCAGTCACCAGACCCAATAGAGCTGATAAAATAGGAATTCCAGCGACCAATAGTGAAGCAAAAGTAATTGCTAAAATCACAAATGCAATAGCCAAGCCAACCACTTCAGCCTGCTCACCATTATCCATACCTGAAATCGTAACATCATTTGAAGTTAGTTCTGTTTGAATACTTTTGTGTCGTGTAATCTTTATTGACTTCTCTAATGCGTCAACTGTTTTTTCTGAAACATTTTCGCCTTTTTGCTTATATATCACCCTAGCTGTAGCAGTCATGCCATCTTTACTGTAACTATTTAACATAGCTGGCAAAATCACCATTTTGACATGGCTGTTTTTTTGTACATCTTGAAATAGTTCTGCCATGACTTGCTGATTTTTATCAGTAGTTAATGCTTTACCATTATTTGAGTGTAGTACAATTTGTACCTGACCACCATTTTGCCTAGTACTTGGAAACTCCTTTTCCATTAGTTTATTAGCTCTTTCAGACTGTGACCCCTGAATAGACATCCCCGCACTATCAAAATGAATACCAAAGCTAAGAGCCGCACCAACTGATACAGCAATTGTTATGAAAAATGCCACAATTGTCAGCTTGGCATGCCGATATATCCACCGTCCTAATTTACTAAGTAATTGCCCCATTAATATATTTCTCCTTCTAAGTTAATATATTGACTATATCAACAAAAAGAGACTTACACATCGTACCAAAGGGCACACTTTTTGCCCTTTAGGGCAATTGTGATTGATATGGTATACTAAGTAACTAAATACGAGGAGATAACAATGTTAAGATTAGAAAAAATGACAGCAACGCATTTTGATGACTATATGAGTAGATCAATCAAAGAATACGCTTTGGAAAAAGTGCAAGCTGGTAGTTGGACACAGGAAGATTCGCTGGGTAATGCAAAACTAACATATGACCGACTATTGCCAGATGGATTAAACACTCCAGATAACTTTCTCTTCTCCATTATCAATGATGACAACGTTATTGGCTATATTTGGCTTGGAGCAGACAGTGAAAACAAGAACATCGCTTTTATTTTTGACTTTGAAATTTACGATACCTATCAAAATAATGGTTTTGGCTCTCAAGCCATTGCACTAGCTTCCACAAAAGCAAAAGCGCTGGGGTTCACCTCAATTGGCTTACATGTTTTTGGTACTAATTCTCGCGCTATACATGTTTACGAGAAAACTGGCTTTGAAATAACTGATATAAAGATGCAGAAAAAACTATAAAAAAAGAGCAGAGATATAGTCAACTATATCTCTGCTCTTTTTTTATGCATATCTAGATTGGTTTATGATGTGTTTTGAATCATATTTTTTAACAACCTTTTGCAATCGTTCACGCGTATCACGTGACCATGCTTTTGTTGTTTCTGACTTACTGGTATCACTGGAATAAGCACCATACACACCACATCCATGCTCTTGTAGCGGTTTGAATAATTGATTCAATAAACTTGATTGTGTGACGTCTCCCCACATAGCAACAAACAACGTTGCCTCACGAAATGACCAAGCATCAAAATCAGGCGACAACTGATTTATAGGACCATCAATAGCGCGCACTTCAATACCCATGACTGCACTAGATTTTAACATGGTATGCAATGCATTCAGTAAATGATCATCAATTTTAGTTAACAGTACATTTTTGACATAGACGTTATTCGCCCCTTCGTGTGGTAAATGCGGTGCCTGGACTAATGTATGATAACTCAAATTGCTCTCATCTTGCTTTTCAACTTTGGCGATGTTTAGTGCGTCAGTAAAATATTTTTCACACGAATCTGTTTTTTCGCCGCACCAGATGTTTGTTGCCTGAACCGAAATAATACTTGAATTACTGTCATTTTTGGTTAGCATTAATAAACTACTCATATCTTCAGTCGTAGTTGTTATCCAAGAATGCCATGCAAACAAAAAATGTGATAAGTCGAATACGTTATATGATAACTTTTGCAAACCGATTGGTACTCTTTGTCCTGATTTTGCTGGTTCGACTTTGTCGGCTTGAAAAATAAACTCAGTAACGATACCGACTTGTGAACCTCCGCCACGAATTGCCCAAAATAGGTCGCTATTTTCTTCTTTGTTAACATTACGCTTCTTGCCATCAGCGGTAATGATAGTTGCACCTAGTATTTGATCAGTGGTCAATCCTTGTTTCCGCACGAGTAAACCTAACCCACCGGAAGTTGCTAAACCACCAACGCCGGTGTCGCCAAAGTCACCACTAGACAAAACTAAATCGGCTTTACTAATTTTATCAGCCACGTCACCCCAAACTGCACCGGCTTGGACTTTAACAAGACCTTTAGCCTCATCAAGTATGTTTACTTGGTTCATCTGTGATAGGTCAATAATGATACCACCATCATTAACTGAATAATTAGTTATGCCGTGCCCACCACTACGAACAGAAAAAGGAATTTGATGTCCAACAAAACGCTGCACATTTCCAGCGTACTCAACCACATGCGAAACTTGTTCATCATTTTCAGCCATGAATACTAATCTAGGATGCCCTACCTTAAAATAATTAGAACTAACAGACTCGTACTTACCGCTATTTTTTGTAACTGCTATGTTACTTAATGTGGCGGGTAACGCTGGCCATTTCTGTTGATTATCACTGTCTGTCATTAGACTAATTTCTCCTTTACTATGAACTAGCTCAATGTATTTTCACGTTTTGAATTATTAGCAAGAAAAAATAAATAAGTTAAAATTGCAAACGCAGCAAAAAATAAAAATGGTAACTTTATGTTAATTTGATAAATAAATGAACCAAACAATGGTGACACAATTCCAGCTATTGCTTGGGTCATAGCAACAGTACCTGCAACTGCTCCTTGTTGATCCTGTGAAACAACAAGTGAAGCACCAGCAGATAGTGAACTCATTCCAAACGCAGCTCCTGCACCAATCAAAATGTAGCTTACCACTAACATCCAAAAGGCACTAGCTACAGTAATCAATAATAAGCCAAGCACAAGTAATGGAATTCCGACAATCATCATCTTACGAGCAGAAAAATTTAGTACTTTAATTTGCAAAATTTGTGTCAACATTAATGTTACGCCTAATATAACAAACAGCAGAGACGAGGTCTTCGCACTTTGAACAACCGTTTGACCAATATTGTCATGTAAATATAGCGATGTTAGTAACTGTAATCCAACCACAACGAACATCACAGAACATCCAACTAACAACCAGCTCAATAATTTAACCGAGAAAAACTTTTTTGACCCAGTTTCTTTTTTGTCGGTAGCGTGTGCTTCGTTAATTGATACCTGTCTTTTGGGTAAAATAGCCGTCATAATAACGGTAAACAACAACAAGAGAACAATGGTTGTATAAAAAGGCAAATATAGATTACCAGTTGTTGAAATCAGCCCACCAATAATTGGCCCCAAGACCATTGCTAACCCTGTTGCAAAGCCAAGGGATGACATGTCTTTTGCACGATCTTTGGTCGTTGAAATATCTGCCATATAAGCATTTGCCGCCGTTGGTGTCGTTGTCATGAATATGCCTAGCAAGAACCTAGTGCCCATCAATCCATAAAAGAATAATGGTACTGCTTTTGACGACGCAATTGACATATGAAACAAGATCACGTAAAGAATGAAGAATACCCCCATCCCGAACAGTCCAATAATCATCACGATTCTACGACCAAATATATCACTCATTTTCCCCCATATTGGTGCAAACAGTAACATTGCCGCAGCACCGAGAGAAATCATAATACCAATTTGACTTGGTATCATGTGTGCTTTAGTTGAAATTGCTGACAAAACTGGCATGGTAATGTAAATTCCCAAATACGACACCAGTGTCGCAACAAAGAGTTTCTTTTTCATAAAATAAAAAATTCCTTTCCTTAATCAAATACTCTAGTGATTAATGTAAAGGAATTTCATGTGGTGTACTGCTCTATTTTGGTAATTCTAGCCCAATCGTTCAATGAATCTACTAAACTTAGTTTTTATAAAGCTGACGATACATTTTAGGTGTCATTTGTTTTTCCTTTTTAAAAAAGGCTGAGAACTTACTTGTATTCATATAACCAACTTCGTTGGCAATAAAAGTAATACTGGCCTGACTATCCTTTAGTAAAGTACAGGCATATTCCAAGCGCGCAGACATCAAGAAACTGTGAATTGACTGGTAATATGTGGCTTTAAACAATTTCTGCATGGTCGTTTGACCAATATCATATTGTCTAGCCAACTGCTGCAAAGTTAACTTTTCACCGATGTGATTCAGCAAATAGCCATGAATAGCATAAATTTTCTTAATATCTCTTGTTGGAAAATAAGTTTTGGGTAAAATAGCTTCGTGCGCCTCATCTGAATTAAGATATAATAATAATTCCGCTATTTTCAATCGTAAAAATTGCAATTGATTCGTTACTTCAACCGCTTCAAAATCTTTAAAAAACCGTTCAATAAACTCTGTTTTTATCAAGATATAATCTTGGTCGGATAAATAATACTTAGTAATGCTATCAATTAGCTGGTCATTACCAACAAGCCTTATAAAATCGTCACTAACTTTCTGGCGATTGATCAGCAATGTAATGCCTTGATATTGGCCACTAACGCTAGAATAGTGATTATTATCATCAAAACTTTGAGCTATTTTCAAAAAACCCGGTTCCAAAAAAATTGTCTCTTGATTATTTTTGATTAAGTTAACAGATCCATTGTAGGAAAAATCTAAGCGCAACACTTGGTCAGAAAAAGTTATCGCCCCATAATACCTATCGAAAGAATAGTCATGTATCACCAAATCCAAGCCTTGTGTTAACTTTATCGCAATTGGTTGAAGATTTCCCGAATTACTAAATAGATTGGTTTTATTTACTTTATTTATGTGTTTTAAAAAATTTAAATAGTTATTTTTATTCGTCATCAAAGACTATTATACATAATTAATCCCACCATCAACTAAAATAGATTGACCGGTGATATAATTTGATTTTTCATCAGCCAAAAATGACACTAGGTTGGCAACATCAGCTGGTTCTTCACCACGACCCAATGCAATACCATCAATATATTCTTGCTTTGTCTCTCCTAATGGACGGTCGTAAATTTTAGCCATTGCAGCATCAATTTGATCCCACATTGGTGTCAAGACGATACCAGGGCAATAGGCATTTACAGTAATTTTGTCTTTTGCTAGCTCTTTGGCAGCAGCTTGTGTAATACCACGTACCGCAAACTTGGTAGCTGAATAAATACCTAGCAACTCAACGGCTTGGTGCCCAGCAATAGAACAAGCATTAATAATCTTTCCACCTCTGCCTTGTTTCTTAAATTGTTTAGCGGCAGCTTGAATACCATATATTGTTCCGTTGACGTTGATGTTGAAAATCTTAGTAATTTCATCAGGCTTAGCGTCTACAATGGCAGCAATTTGTGCAATCCCTGCATTGTTCACAAAAACATCTAATTGACCAAAGTCGTTCACAACGTCATCAACTAACTTGAACATATCCTCATGACTTGAAATGTCAACGTAGTACCCTTTTGAGTCATTACCAACTTCTTCGGCAACTTTCACCGCATTATCTTTGTTTAAATCAGCGACTGCGACAGTGAAACCGTCTGATGCGAGTTGCTTAACAATACCCTCACCAATTCCTTGTCCACCACCAGTAACAACTGCAACTTTAACCATGTGAATTTCCTCCTTTTTAATTACAACTACATTATAAACTTGTAAGCCTTTACATTCAAGTAGTGAAATAATTTTGTGAATAATAAAACTTTAATACAAAAATGTTCAAGTTCTGACCACTTTTCGTATATGTTGCGGTCGCCCAATCAAAAATCCAAATGGCGGAACTTTGTAAAAGAAGTAAGATAGCGCATATCCCATGAGTGCCGTTATTATATAAATGAAAGGTAACATAACTAATAGCACCCAACCATTACCAGAAGGTAGTGATGATAATAGCACAAACATTAACGCCAACGGTAGGGTTTGTGACAAATATATGCCGAATGATATTTTGGCCCCAATAGCAACAAAATTAGTGATCCATTTTGGCAAATAGTTTTTTCGTAGATCAGCATAACGTAAACCTAGCCAAACAATGTAACCAATGATCACTACATCATAAATAAAAATAAACGGCTGATGAACTTCTTCTGCTTTGTTTAACGTCAGGTTTAACACATGAACATTATAAAAGTATAGAAGTACTGTTCCACAAGCAAAAACCAACGATGATATGCCAAACCATATATGCCATTTACGTATAAAAACTACGAATTCTTGATAATGTATCGCCGCGTAGCCACCCATAATAAAATAAAATTGATAAACAAAAACATTAAAACCATAGTTTTTTAATAGATATGGCCATCCACTTGTATCAATATTTGGTAATTGATATTTAATGAAGACAAGCATTCCTAACTGAACAACTGCTGAAATTACAACTATCATATGATGATACGACAAAAAACGTTTAAACAGCCAAACAATCAACGGAAAGATAAGATACAGTTGCATCGTAACCAAAATATAATACATATAGTAATTATCAGCATAAACTGACAAATGCGCCCAATTTTCTAAAAAATCCCCAAGTGATGAATGGTTTTCTGCTCCTGTTAAAATAGCTGTCCAACTTAAGTAAGGGATCAAAACACCGAGGTATCTTTTTTTCCAAAACTTTAAAATTTGCATTGGCTTAAAGTAATTATTCATGAATAAGACTAAGCCTGTCACAAACATAAAACCCATTCTCGTGAAATGCAGTGAAATGTGAGTTGCCATCAGAATTTCATAGGGCATTGAATGAGTAGAGATCTTATGCGTGACTAAGGTAGTCGTATGATTAGCAAGGACGCCCAAAATGAAAACTATCCTGAAAAAGTCAACTTCAAATAAGTAAATCCGTTTATTTGATTGTTGCATGCTGCATTTCACCTTTCAGACGTTCAATTAATTGTGCCCTTAAAATTTTACCAGTTCGATTTCGAGGGAATGCTCCTGTAATCAAATACTCTGAAGGTTGTTCATACTTGGCTAATTCTTTTGAAATTTTCCCCCTAATTTCATCAATCTCTTGATTATGATCACTCGAATTATTCAGATGTAGTGCTGCTACAACTCTCTCACCATATAATTCATCAGGCAGCCCAATAACAGCGACTTCTGTTACGAACTGAAACTGAGAAATAATCCCCTCCACCTTAGCAGGAGCTACTTTTTCTCCACCATGGTTGATGATTTCTTTTATTCGACCAATCACGTACAGATAGCCCTCTTCGTCAAAATAACCAATATCTCCGGTTCGAAAATAACCGTCTACTAAAATATTGTCTTTAGGATCCAGATATGCTTGTAGTACTCTAGGTCCTCTTATTACGATTTCTCCATGCTGATTGGGTTTGTAAGTGATACCATAGACTGATGAATGAATCGCTATGTCCGTATCTACCACTGAGCCAACTGAACCAACTTTCGGCTTATCTAACGGATTAATTGAAACAACTGTTGTCGACTCTGTCATACCATAACCTTCTTGAACCTTAACATTAAATCTGCGCTCAAAGTCTGTTAATAATTGCTCAGGGAGCGAAAAGGAGGCTGAACGCACATATTCAAGGTGTACTGCTTTTTTTACTTTTTCGTACTGTTGATTACTATTTTGATTTTTTAGTAAAATATTAATAATTGTTGGTACAACTGACAACCAAGTAACTTGGTACTTCGCGACAATAGTCCAAAATTGACTTGCAGAAAACTTTGGCGCTACAATGACTTGACAGCCATTAATTCGTGAAGTAACCGTTGATACAATCTGTGCATTGATATGAAACATTGGCATAACAATTAAAGCATGATCGCTTTCTTTAATATTTTGACTTTTTGTAACAGCTTGCGTAGCCAATAATATTTTTTTATTAGTGATACCGACTCTTTTGGGTTTTCCAGTTGTCCCAGAAGTATTTAAGATTAAAGCTAGTTGTTGTTCATCATCATCGGCTATTTTCCTTACAGAAGTGCCGTTGAATGAAAAAAAATTTACCAGATGACTTAAAACTTCAAATGATCTTTCTGAAAGTATCTCTTGATTTGCTAATTCCATACGAAGGCGATCACTAACAATCGCTCCAGAATATCGGTAGGCGGTAAATTCACTAAGAATTTCTTTAATGCCTGTCGTTTCGGCAACAGGATGTGCTATAGCACCAATTTCCCATAAGGCTTGTTCGATAATAGTTATCCAAATTGAATTCTCTAATCCAATCAGGACGACATCACCCCTCTGAATATTTTGATTAATAAATTGTTCTCGAAATAAATGGATGGCCTCTTTAGTTTCTTTTCCTGTTAACTTTATTTCACTCTTTACGTCTATTAATTGAATTTCATTTTCGTGTAATTCTAATTGTTTATTCAATCTATCGAGCAATACTGACATATTTTATCTACCACCTTCTTTAGTTTGTCGTGTTCAGCACAGTATCTTTAATTGTGATTTTCTTGTTTATCAACCCTTCTTCGTAAAATAAATTAGCAATACTCTGTTGTTCTTTTAAAACAGCTGAAGTTATACCGGTCATTGTGAAGTCTCTACGTTTTACCATTTTTTCAATAACTGATTGTTTCATGCTTAAAGATTTTGCCAATAGTTTTGAAACCTCGGACTTATTATTGTTAGCCCATTTCATATCTTGAGAAAGATATTTTACGAGATATGATGAAACTTTTTTATTTTTCTTAGCAATAGATTTGGTAGATAATAAAAAGTCACGGTTCTTACTCAACCCTTTTCCAGTCGTCAACACCTTAGCATTTTGAGATACTTCTGCCTGGGCAGTATAAGGATCCCATGTAACCCAAGCATCAATTTTTCCTTGACTAAAGGCTATGCTGGCATCTGTCTGTTTCATGTTAACTAACGTAACGTCACTAGAACTAAGGCCGGCCTTCTTCAACGCGCTAAGAAGCAGATACTGAGAACTAGTTCCTTGAGTATAAGCAATTCGCTTACCCTTTAAATCTGATATTTTAGATAGACTAGAACTTTGAGGTATCAAAATGGCGGATCCACTAGATTTACTTGCACCAACAGCAATATAGGTAATATCCGTTTTTGAGGCCTGTGCTGTGACGGGTGGTGTATCACCAGTACGCGCGTAGTCGATACTACCACTTGCTAATGCTTGCATCTCAGCAGCTCCATCAGCAAATTCGCGATAAACAATTTTGTAGCCTTGTTTTTTCATATTTTTTATAAGTTCACCATGTTGCTTAGCAATATCAATTGGATCACCTTTTTGGTAACCAATCGTAATAGTTTGTAACGTTGTTTTTTTCTCGATTGTTTGTGTATAACCATAAATGGCACAAACAGCCCATAAGAACAAAAAAATAACTAACATTGTTTTTCTAACTAATTGCGTCATTTTATTTCCTCGCTAGCGGATAATATGAAACTTTGAACCGTTTCAGTTGCCTCGGTTGAATAGTTACGATCATTACTCTTGCGAATGCCATCTATAATCAATCCCAAATGCCCGTCTTTAACAGCTACTACTCGATCTCCTAGCTGTACAGCCTCTTGAACATCGTGCGTAATTAGAATAGTTGTTAAGTTGGATTCTTCAACAATCTTGGCAATTAGACGCTGCATCTTTAAACGTGTTAATGCATCTAAGGCTCCCAATGGTTCATCTAACAAGAGAATTTTAGGTCGTGACATAAGCGCCCGAGCGAGTGCGACACGCTGTTTTTGTCCACCAGATAGCTGTTGTGGATATGATATGCTTTTATCGCCAAGTTCAACCTTTTCGAGAAGTGTTAACGCGTAAGCATTTACATCCTTATTTTTGCTACCAAAAGTAACATTATCTATAACAGTCATCCATGGTAGCAAGCGTGAATCTTGGAACATCACACGAGCAATTTCATTTTTATCTGTTAACGACTTGTTATTAACGCTAATCTGACCAGAAGTTGGCTTTTCTAGGCCTGAAATTAACCTCAAGAGTGTTGTTTTACCACCACCACTTTCCCCTACGAAAGAAACGAACTCACCCTCCTGAATATCAAAATTAATGTTTTTTAGAACTTGTTTTTCCCCATATGTTTTACAGATGTTATCTAATCTTATAACTGAGTTCATATATCTATCCTTTTTGCCAATTTAATAAGATGGTTTCAAAACTTAATGCAATCCAATCAGATACTTTACCAAGAAAAGCATAGATAAGGATACTTAAAAAAATAGTCGGCATATCTAAGAATTGCTGCGCATTTGTTTCCATATAACCAATTCCTGAACTAGACGAAATTGTTTCAGACACAATGAGTGTTGTCCACATAACTCCTAAAGCATAGCGAAAACCCATTAAAATTGAAGGCAATGCACCTGGTATAATAATTTTCATTAACATCTGTTTTTTACTTAGGCCATAGGAAGAACCCATTTCAATTAGGCTCTTATCAATAGAACGTATGCCATGAAAAGTATTGATATAGATAGGAAAAAATACGCCTACCGCGACTAACGAAATTTTTGCACTTTCTCCAATACCCAACCAAATAATAACTAATGGGATTAATGCTAAGTGGGGAATATTTCGAATCATTTGAATTGAGCTATTAAAAAAACGCTGCGCAAATAATGAAACGCCATTAACACTCCCAAATACAAAACCTAATGTGCCGCCAAGCAACAATCCTGAAGTAGCTCTGTACAACGAAATACTCATATTTCGCTGTAATTCACCACTTTGGATTAGTGTGATACATTTACTTATGACCGCTACAGGTGTTGGCAGTAATGACTCATCAATTAAATTAATACTAGTAGTTACTTGCCATGTGACTAATATTGCAATAGGCAGTACGAATGGAATTAATATCTGATTTCCAGTCTTACTCCTGTACTTAATACTTGACATGATCGTTCTCCTAACCTTTTTTGACAAAATACTTACGTTCTACCTAGAATAGATCGTTACTTTTTGTAAGGTAATTCTATTCTTCGTATATTAATTGAAAAACAAAACTGTTCAAAATAACATGCACTTGTAATTTGTGATTTTTACGTCCAGTGAATTAAAAAAGCAAGTAACATCAAAGTTACTTGCTTTTTCATCTATATATACGCTAATTGATACAATGCTTGTTGCAATACTAATTGGCCATTTACTAAATGCTCAGATTTTGTGTTTTCCGAAGGAGAATGACTATTGCCTTTAATACTAGGGACAAAAATCATTGTTGTAGGCACATATTTTGCAATAATTTGAGCATCGTGTCCAGCACCAGAAATAAGCGACTGGTATGCTGAATTATGATATTGCGCAGCCAAAGCACTGTTATTTGCCAATTGATCACTTAATTTAATGGCATTCACATCCGTCATAATCGTCAAAATACTATCATTCAATTCCGTCAGCTCTTTAACAGCTGTGAATGCATCATCTAACCTTTTTTGGCTTTTATGTCTTAAATCTAATGAAAAATCAACTTCACTAGGAATAACATTGGTAGCATTTGGTTGAACTCGTATTTGTCCAATTGTGTATCTCAACGCTACAAATTCATCTAAAACCGCATAAAGCTGATGAATCAATGTGACTGCTTTTTTCATTGCATCACATCTCATATTCATTGGCGTTGTCCCTGCGTGATTAGCAACACCGTAACATTTGATCAATAGCTTTTTCTGACCAACAATATCAGTCACTATCCCGATATCTTGTCTTTTTTTCTCTAATATTGGTCCTTGTTCAATATGCAACTCAATAAAAGCGTGGATCAGACCAGTTACTTTTAATTCAGATGCTAGTTCCTTTAATTGAGTAACAGCATTTTGACGTGCATGATTAAAAGATAAACCTTCATGATCTCTCAGACCGTATACTGTGTCTTCTAACTTGTTCATGAGATACCGTGAACCTGTAAAAGCTGTATTAAAACGTGACCCCTCTTCTTCCGAAAATGAAACAGCGACCAATGGTATTTTGGGATGACCAAATTTTTTCATTAATGTGCCAATTGATATCAAACTTGCTAAAGTCCCATAAACACCATCTAACGGCCCACCATTAATTACAGTGTCCATGTGTGATCCTGATAACATGAATGCTTTTTGGCCTAGGTTTTTTTCTGTTGTTGCATAGACATTTCCAATGTCGTCAACAAAAGTGTAAAGACCGTAGTCACTAGCAATCTGCATATACTTTTTTTGCGCTGCCAACCAATTTTCATCATATACACAGCGCGTCACACCATCAAAACTAGTTAAACCAATTTTTTTGAATTCGTTTAGTAAAGATACTATATTTTTCATAAGCGTTCAGTCTCGTTCAGCTTCATATTTCACAAAATTAAAGCAAACTAACGACGCCATCAATAATAATGCGGCAACATAAAAACTAATGCTCATACCTTTCGTAACATCAATTAAGAAGCCAGTCATGATTGGTGCAATAATTGATGCAATCATCCCCAAAAAATTATAAATCCCAAATGTCATTGCCAGCTGCGAATTTTTAGCATTAATCTTAATGGTATACAATAGCAAAGGATCTAATGCCATTTTTCCTGTTACCCCATAGACTAGCAAAGACAGTAACAAGACCATATCATTATTAATCGTTACGCCGACAATCAGTGAAATTGCCGACAAAGGAACTAAAATACATATCAATGTCTTAGTATTTTTCAAATAATCATTTATTCTAGCAAACAATAATGCACTTGGAATGGCGATAAACGGCACAATGGATGCTACCCACCCTACATTTGTTCCTGAAATATGCCGATAATCTATCAAGTATAACGGTAACCAAGTAATCATTACAATCTGCCCATAAATTGAAGCAAAAAGCATCAAGTACGTACATGACAAATTACGTGTAAATAGCGCTTTGATGTCGATTGACTTAATTGCAGTCTTAGAATGATTTGGTTTAGTTGATGCATTAAACGGCTTGTCTCGTATAACCAATATATACAGAAGTCCAACGATTACAGTCGGTACGCTGATAGTGATAAATGGGGTAGACCAATGAAAATGAAGCTGTAACACAAGAATACTGGATAATAATGTGCCAAGAATTTGCCCAAAAGCCTGTCCAGAATTAATTAAAGCTGTTCCAAAAGTTAACTTGTTTTTCGGTAACACTTGCGAGGATAACCCATACGATGCGCCATAGAAACTTCCTTCACCAATACCCACCATTGCTCTAGTAATTAAGAATAGTCCAATAGTTGTGACTAATCCAGAAAATAAGGTCATCACACCAAAAAATATGAAACCAAGTCCAATAATCCATTTTTTACTAAAGTAGTCTGCTAAGGTAGAAAAAGGCATTTGCACGATGGTATACGTTAAGAAAAACAAGGACGAAATCAAACCCAGTTGGCTATGATTCAAGCCAAATTCTGACTGAATAGCTGGCATAACAGGATTTAATATTGTACGGTCTGCATATATGAATATCCAACCAAAAAAATTTAATAAAATAATAGTGACCCAACTATTATGCCGTTTATTTATTGGGTCTATCGTATTTTCCATGTGACTTCCTTTTTGAATTCATCCTAAGCAGGATTACTTACTCCTGTTAGCGTTGAAGACGGTGAAGCAGATCCATCTAATACCCGGCCAGGTTTTGCTAAATAAGCTTTACGCCCGGCATTGATTGCTAGTTTGAATGCTTCAGCCATCAAAGGAATATTTCCAGCAGTTGCCATTGCTGTGTTGGCCATAATGGCATCTGCCCCCATCTCCATAGCTTCAGCAGCTTGACTAGGTTTTCCGATACCCGCATCAATTATAATTGGCAAGTCAATCTCATTAATAAGAATTTGAATCAAATCTTTATTGGACAGGCCTTTGTTGGTTCCAATTGGTGCTCCTAGTGGCATAATTGCCGCCGCTCCCGCATCGGTTAATTGTTTGGCTATGTTTAAGTCGGGCAACATATAAGGCATTACAATAAAGCCTTCTTTGGCTAGAACTTCTGTTGCTTTTAATGTTTCGTAATTATCAGGCATTAAGTATTTTTTATCAGGAATTACTTCTAATTTAATAAAGTCACTACCACTTAATTCACGGGCAATACGGGCAATTCGGATAGTTTCTTCAGCATTTGTGCAGCCTGAAGTATTAGGTAAAATAGTGACATTCTCAGGAATATAGTTTAAAATATTTTCCTTGGCGTCATTGGAACGTCTCAATGCCATTGTTATTATCTGAGCATCAGCATTTTTTACTGCTGAATCAATTAATTCATAGGAATATTTACCGGATCCTAAAATGAATCTTGAAGTGAATGTATGACCACCAATGGTCAAGGTATCAGTATTTTCTTTCATTACTATCAGTTTCTCCTAAATTTATAAAGCCACTTTACCGAGTATTAGCTGTAAAATGACATTTGCTTGATGACCAGCGCACACAAGCACTCTTGGTGCCATCAATCCTTCTACTCCAGCACTAATGTTATCCCCACAGATGTATACATTTTCGCTCTGTTGTCTCGTTTTAATATTATTTGGACTATGAATTCCAGCTAACCCGTTGCCCATAACAAGCGGTTTATTTGGAAAAATTTCACGAGAACTACCTAATAGGACTGCTTTACTATGCGGGTCATCAAATGCCTCACATATGATATCACTATCACCAAATAGAGCTTCAACATTTTGCGACGTGACTCTTTCTTGAATTGTTGAAATTGTAATAAATGGATTGAACTCTAATATATTTTGTTTTAGCGCAATCACCTTTGGTACATTAATTTGACTCAATTTAAATTGCTGTCGATTCAGGTTACTCAACTCAACAGCATCAAAATCAATCAAAGTCAAATGCCCTACTCCTGCACGCGCTAATGCGATGGCAATATTAGAGCCAAGTCCACCAGCGCCTGCAATAGTCACATGGGCCTGTGCAAGTTTTTCTGACGTTCCTGGCACATTGCGTTGTTTCATATCTTCATATACTTCTTGAACGCTGTAACCATCAATATTAATTTTGTGCATAAGACTTCCTTTAACCTCCGCCTACAAATGAAATAATTTCAATTTGATCATCATTATGAATAAAAGTATCTACAAAACGTTCACGTTGTAAAATCTTACCGTTGTGTTCAACTACAATGTTTTCTAAAGCAGCATTTTTGTCATTGAGCAGTTGTGCAATTGTCTTTCCAACGTACTGATTCTCTACAGAGCCATTTATCTTAAGCATTACCTAGGACCACCTTTCTCTAGCTTTTAAAGTACTTGGTCAAGTTCTTTAATCGTGTCGGATACTTTGTCCGCTATATTTTCGGCACACATAATTTCGCTAACCATCGCCACACCATTGATTTCAGTATTTTTAAAGTTGTGAATTGTATGTTCCTTGATACCACCAATTGCAATGACTGGTATGGAGACAGTTCGTGTAATCTCCTTTAAAGTTTCGATTGACGTAGGTTTTGTGATTACCTTGGTCTTAGTTGGATAAATAGCGCCAACTCCTAAATAATCTGCCCCCTCTAGTTCGGCCTGTGTGGCTCTCATGACACTTTTAGCAGACACACCCAAAATTTTTTCTGGACCAATTAAACGTCTTGCGACTGATATCGGTAAGTCATTATCGCCAATATGGACACCAGCAGCATCAACTGCTTGACAGATATCTATTCTGTCATCAATAATCAATGGAATTCTGAATCTGTCAGTAATTTCTTTCACTTTCGTTGCCAGTTCAAAATACTTATGCGTGGTAACCTCCTTTTCTCTTAGCTGAACGAGTGTGACACCGTTCTGACATGCTTTTTCAATTCGACCTAAAAACTCTTCATCAGAATAATCGTATCGATTTGTGACTAAATATAGCTTTAGCACCTTAGTTATATTTACATCCATGGGCTCCTTTTCGTAAACCTCCTGATAATATATTTTTGAAATTTTTCAATACACTGAACCTTTTTAAATTTTTCAAATAAAAAAGCTGTTTTTTTGCGCAAATGGGTACGCAAAAAAACAGCTTAATAAAAAATCTATTAATCACATCTTCCTACGCAGATTTTAATCCGATCAGGTTCAATGGGTATTTCTCAGCCCTCGCGGGCACCCCAGACATACATATATAATTTCATAAATACTATAACATTTATTTTTTGTAAACACAAGAAATAATTGCCTAGTAAATCAAAGTAAACAAAAAACGCTACCTCCTGAGAGATAGCGGGTAGGTAGATAGATACTACCCAGTTGGTCTTAACTAATATAACACATTATTGCCAAGCTTGCAATAATTCATTAATTGTCAGCTGCCCAGGAGCACTTCCTTGTGTACCATCAAGTACTGCAAAGGTCATTTCTGACCCATATTCATATCCCTTGATACGGCTACGTTTACCTATCTCTCCCATGCTCATCGTGATTAATGGTTGCGAAATATTGACGTTCTTAGTTGTTTGCAATAGGTAATCAACGTCTTTTTCGGATTCAGGCATGACAGCCAATTTGATAATATCTGCTGAAGTATCAGCCATATCACTGATTAAAGCTGGCAAATTTTTAGGGGTAGATTCAAAATCATGGTATGACAGTAATACTGGAATATTGGCTTTATTGGCTGCGTCCATAATACTTTGTCGTAGCGGCTCATCTAATGTATATTCAACATCAACAGCTGCAAACGGAAACCCCGAGTGTAAAGCAGTAATCATAAAAGTGGCATACTCGGTTGGACTCATCTCGCCACGACCACCCTGTGCAACCGTACGATATGTTAACAACACCGGAAAACCACCAATACTATTAAACACCGTACCAGTTAACTCTTTAATAATTTGAACATTTATTTGTGGCCAATTAGCCATGAATTCTTGCTTGGCATTATCAATTTCTGACAACATTTTCGCTTCTGTCATGGCAGAAACGTCTTTTTGCGCCAATTCACTTTGTGCCCCAGCCTTAACTTGTTGCCACATAACCGCCTGACTAAAGTCATCTGCGATGTAATCTGCCCGCCATTCAACAATGTCTGGATTTTGTTGTTGTAGTTTTTGAGCGAACGGACTAATTTTGTCCGTAGGTCCTAAAGTTAGGGGGACTGCTATAATCGGTTTATTCGTACTGCTAGGTATGTTTAATAGTTCTCTTAATGTCATAGGACTCTATAGACGATCCAAACCATCTGAGGCTTTAATTGTTGCCTAATTTGGTATTTTTCGTCACTACTTTCAGGTAATTTTTTGAATTGTTCTTCAGAAACAATTGTAAACCGATTTTGTTCTTTTATAAAGCTCTGTAATGCAACAATTTTACTTGGTGCAAACATCACTGACGGCCCCCAAGCATTATCTAAATTCACAGAGGTTAAATATCTTTTCATTAAGCCTTCTGTGGCCGCATGGACTATTGCTACATTTCGCTCAAATTGGGTATTTTCAATCACACTCATCGTCATTAAGGGTAGCGAAAATGTTTTTTCAATTGCAAGCTGTGACCAATTTAAATAATTAAAGTCGGCCCAATTCAAATCTGGTTCCTGATTAGACTTAAATGCAACTGGTAAAATTATTTTATCCCCTTTATAGTCACTTAGATGCAATAAAACTTCTTCAAGACTATTGTGCAAAATTAGGGTTTCGTCCGTTAAATAATATTGTGCTGCCTGTTCAGAATCTGTGCCACTTGGTCCTAATGTGTGAAGTTTCATAAATCACCTATTTAATTGCCTATTCTCTTTGTCAATGGCAGCCTGCATCAAAATGGTCATAATACCATCAATCATGTCATCTGTGATATCTACAGAAGTACTAAAATCTGATTTCAATTCCTTACGTAACTTTAACATACGATCCTGTTGAATCGTTGGTATACCAAATTTTTCTTTATAACGAGCCACTGCTTCAACAATCTGAAAACGTTCCGAAATAATTTTAAAAATTTGACGATCAAATGCATCTATCTGTGAACGCAATTGTAGTAGTGCTAGTTCATCCTCATTAGCGCTAAATAAGGCAATAATCTCAGCTGCAATACGCGCCGGTGTTTTACCAACTGTTTCTACGGTGAAATTGGCAACTTCTTCGTACTTTGGGTCACGTTCCTGCCATAATGCAAAGAATTCCGCCGTCGATTTTTCTTGAAGTAACGGGCGCTGTCCTTCAAGAATTAAGCGGCCAATAGTACTTTCTAAATTGCCATGTAAATAAATAATTGTCGCTGGAGAATGGCGCAGAATTTCTAAGTTTTCTGGTCGTTCCACTACACCCCCGCCCGTGGCAACAACACCATCAAATGTTTGCACATTATTTAAAACTTTGGTTTCTAACTCACGGAAGCCGGCTTCGCCACGTTCTTCAAAAATTTCTGCGATTGATTTACCGGCAGCACGTTCAATTTCAGAATCAATATCTACGAACTTTGAATGATGTTGCCGAGCAATTTCCTTACCCACAGTCGTTTTCCCAGCACCCATAAACCCAATAAGCATTAATGTATCTGGTTCTTTAATCATAATTTTCTCACTTTAACAATAAATTTTTTCTTGACTCCTGTGCTGACGAAATTAAAGTCATCAAAGTTGATGCATCATTATCTTCAATTGCTTGAGAAAATAATTGTAATTGCTCGATTATCAAGGACTGACTAGTTAATATTGCTTCTTTGTTGCTTAACAATACATCAGTCCATAACTTTGGATCACTTTCCGCTATGCGTGTCATATCTTTGAAGCCACCAGCAACATACTGTCCAAATGTCGTTGAATCGCCCAGCTGGTTAGTGGCAGTATTCATTAATGCAAAAGACATAATATGCGGTATATCACTAATTACAGCCATCAGCTCATCGTGTTTCTTGACTGAAATTGGCATAAATTTAGCGGCAATCGGTTCAAGAATTTCCTGCAACCTACGAGCATTAGAAATTGAACTTGGAATTAAGAAATAAGGCACATCTTGATACAGTTTTTCATTTGCCCACTCAACACCGCTCCGATGAGTACCGGCCATAGCATGCCCACCAACGAAATGAATATTTTTTGGTGTCAAAACTGCTTCAGCCACATCCATAATATCTCGTTTTGTCGATCCTGTATCCGTAACAATTACCTCTTTTTTTAGAGATAGTTGAGATAATGAACGAATCATTTCTTCAATATAAGTTACTGGTGTGGCCAAGATAATAACATCAGCATGAGATGCAACATTTACTAAATTAGAAGCTGCCCCAAAAACAATACCATGATCTTTTGCATAGCTGAGCGACTTTTCATTAATATCAACACCTATTACTTGGTTTTTTGGCTCTTTGTTTAAAATTTTGGCTAACGATGCCCCCATTTCGCCAAGACCCACAACAACGATATTTTTCATAACCATTCTCTCTTAATTGAGGACACATCTTCTACAAATCCAGGATACGACACACTCATAGCTTCTTCACCGGTTAATACTACATCCCCTTCAGTAATGAGAGAAGCAATCACGTTCATCATACCAATGCGATGATCCCCATGTGAGTCAAGTAGTGTTGAGCCATTTGACGTGTGCAAGAGCGTTCCACCATGAATAACCATACCATCTGGCTTCTCATCAATATCAGCGCCCAATTTAGTTAGCTCACTAATGACTGTCGAAATTCTGTCAGTTTCTTTTACACGTAATTCCTCTGCACCACTTATAATCGTGTCTCCCACAGCTTGTGTAGCAGCTAGAGCAAGAATGGGCAGTTCATCAACTGCACCAGGAATATCCTCAGCAGTAATTGCAATACCGTGTAAAGTTTGTGCTTTGACCGTGATATCAGCCAACGGTTCTCCATCAGATGCAATCGGTTTCTGAGTAATTTCTGCACCCATCCGTTCAAGCAATTTAATCACACCATCACGCGTTGGATTGACACCGACCTTTTTAATGGTAATTTCCGAGTTTGGTGTAATTAAACCAGCCACCATGAAAAATGCAGCACTTGAGATATCCGATGGTACTAAAACATGCTGACCGCTTAGTTTTGACTGCTTTTTAACAGTAATTACACCGTTATCTGTTTTAATTTGCCCACCAAACTGACGGAGCATGCGCTCTGTATGATCTCTTGATGGTAGATCTTCGATAATCGTTGTTTCACCCTCAGCTTGTATGCCCGCTAGCAAAATAGCACTTTTGACCTGCGCTGATGCTACCGGCATATGATAAGTAATACCATTTAGTTCAGTATTGGCCTTAATTACAGCTGGTAAGAACTCGTCATTAGATAATTCAAATTGCGCATTCATCATTGACAACGGGTCGGCAACACGACGCAATGGTCGCTTGCTCAGTGATGAATCACCAAAAATATTCAGATCAAACGGTTGCTTACTTAGCAATCCCATGAGGAGACGAGTTGAAGTTCCTGAATTGCCCATATCTAATCCAGCAGATGGTGCCTTAAAATTTGTAAGGCCTTTACCAATAACTTTAGCTTGTGATTCTGTGTGGTCAATTTCCACACCAAGCGCACGAAAAACACCCATGGTATGCATCACATCATCTGACATCAAAAAATTATCAATGACAGTTTTCCCTTCAGCTATCGCACCAAACATCAATGCTCGATGTGATATTGATTTGTCGCCAGGAACTGTTATTTCTCCATGAAGGCCATTTTTTTCTGCTTTAGTGAGTTTAATCATCTCTTTTTATCCTTTGTTCATAATATGTACTATAGCCGAAGCTATATTAAAACTTTCTTATTTCTTCACGATACACTGCCACTTGTTCTTTCATCCGTTCAATGTTATCTGCATCAAATTTATCCAAAACAGCTTTAGCTAACTCAATTGCTACCATTGCCTCAGCAATTACAGCAGCGGCAGTAACTGCAGTTGTATCTGAGCGTTCTATCGATGCACGGTGGTCTTCGTGTGTATCAATGTCAACTGACTGCATAGGACGATACAAAGTAGGAATAGGCTTAACAACACCACGAACAACAATTGCTTCTCCTGTCGTCATACCACCTTCAAAACCACCGAGATTATCAGAACCACGATAAAAGCCACGTTCTTCGTCCCAAAAAATTTCATCCATGACTTGATCGCCATACTTTTCTGCGTTATCAAAACCACCACCAAATTGAACACCTTTGAAGGCATTGATGCCAACAATAGCGTTGGCAATTTTAGCGTCTAACTTTGTATCGGCAGATACATATGATCCCAATCCAACAGGCATACCTGTCGCAATAACTTGGACTTGGCCTCCTACAGTATTTGCATCACGCTTTGTTTTATCAATTACTTCTTTAATAGCTTCATCAGCTTCAGCATTTAGAGCACGTGTGTCGAAACCTTCTGTCACAACACGCAACTCTTGCAGGTTCTTATACTTAGTTAACTCATTTAGGTCGGACTTAGCAGGTCCAACATTCACAACGAAACCATGAACATCAACACCTATTTCGGAAAGTAATTTTTTGGCAACAGCACCAACTGCAACACGCATTGTCGTTTCACGAGCCGAAGATCTTTCCAAAACATTGCGTAAATCTTCACGGTGACGATACTTCATCCCACCAACCAAATCAGCATGTCCTGGACGCGGGCGCAACACCTTACGGAGCGTATTTTCTGCTGTTGCTGGCTCATTAGGGGCCATAACTTTCGACCAATTATTATGATCATCGTTGTGAACATTCAATGTAATTGGTGATCCAAGTGTTGTTTGGTGACGAACACCTGTCAAAAAGGTAACTGTATCAGTTTCGATTTTTTGACGTTCACCACGACCATAACCACGCTGACGTCGAGCTAATTGCTCATTAACATCTTCTTGACTGATGTGTAATCCGGCAGGAATACCTTCAATAACAGCAATTTCTTCAGGGCCATGGCTTTCACCAGCAGTAACATATCTCATATTAATTCTCCACAAATGCCGGCATGTCGGCGATTTTTTTCTTTACAATAATTGGCTGACCTAATTTTTCAAGAGCCACTAAATTCAAAACACCATCATGATTTTTTTTATCATTGATCAAGTGGTTAAAGAAGTCAGTTGTCCCGATAAAATGCGAATGTGTTGGTAAACCAACAGCTTCCAATCGACTTAATAATTCAGTAGTTAGCCCTCTAGGCATTATACCATGTCGTTCAAATCGACTGCTAATAGCAATCATACCAATCGCCACAGCTTCACCATGACGTAATTCACCATGAGCTAATAGTTCAATCGCGTGACCAAAAGTATGCCCAAAATTCAGAAACTGGCGGTCTCCAGCTTCTTTTTCATCAGCCATCACTACACTAGCCTTATAAGCAATCGCGCGTTTTGACAATTCTTGCGCATGATGACGTATATCTGCTACCGATTTGATTTGACCAGTAAAATCAAAAAAGTCTTGATTAGCCAATGCTGATGTTTTAACAACTTCCGCATATCCTTCAACTAAATCACGGTCCGTCAGTGTATTCAAATAAGTAACATCAACTAAATCTAAATCCGGCTGATAAAAAGAGCCAGCAATATTTTTTGTATTACCAAGATTCACGGCTGTCTTACCACCAACCGACGAATCAACTTGAGCTGTTAATGACGTCGCAATTTGAATAAAAGCAATTCCGCGCATGTACAAAGAGGCGACTACTCCACCTAAATCACCAATAACGCCACCACCTAATGCAATAACACCATCGCCACGCGTAAATCCAGCAGCTGCCATTTTAGCAATCAATTCACCGGCCACTGACAAAGATTTTGATGACTCTCCAGCGGGAACTTCTAACTCGAGTATATCAAATCCTACTTCACGTAATTGCTTTGCTGTATCCTTTAAATACAATGGCCCAACGTTGCTATCTGTTAATAGTGCAATCTTTCGCGCAGACCACACAGCCGATATTTCTTGGCCAAGACGTGTGTGTAAAGTGTTATCAATTTTCACATCATACTTTTTTGTCGCTAAATCAACTGTAATTGTGCTCATTTAATGGCCTCGCGCACCTTGTTTGCCTTCTCTGTCAATTGTTTGAATTGTGCTGGTGTCAATGCTTGGGCACCATCAACAAATGCATGTGACGGATTATCATGTATTTCGGTCATCAAACCCTGTGCACCAGCAGCAATTGCAGCTAAAGCAAGCGGTTCAACAAACTTTGAAACACCAGCCGCATGTGAAGCATCCGCAACAACAGGATAGTGAGTTAGCGATTGTAAAACAGGAATGGCTGATACATCAAGCGTATTACGCGTGTACTTATTATCATAAGTACGAATACCACGTTCCATCAAAATAATCTGATCATTCCCACCAGCAGCAATGTATTCAGCAGCATTAAGCAAATCATCGATGGTTGCTGACATACCACGTTTCAAAACCACGGGCTTGTTCTTCTTTCCCAGGGCCTTGAGCAAAGCAAAGTTTTGCATATTACGCGTACCGACTTGGAAAATATCTGTGTAAGAATCAACTAAATCAACATCTCGTGTATCTAAGATTTCGGTTACCATATCCATTCCCAACGCATCTGCTGCTGCGCGATGGGCTTTTAAACCTTCTTCGCCATTACCTTGAAATGAATATGGGGATGTACGTGGCTTGAAAGCCCCGCCGCGCAAGATAGTTGCGCCCGCCTGCTTAACATCTTCACCCATTTCTTTAACATGTTCGGGAGATTCGATTGAATCAGGGCCAGCCATGAAGACGAAGTTACCACCACCAATGACACTATGTTTAGTTGTAATAATTGTATCCTCTGGGTGGAAGTCACGTGATGACTTGATGGCTGAATGATGGTTTGTGATTATTTCAACAACGTCTTGTGATATATTTTTCAATATATCTTCAGGTAACTTTTTTTCGCCGGCTAACGCAACTCTATTACTGTGAACAAACACTGGTTTAATAGGGTCTTTGGTATCTAATTGCGCTGCAATTTTTTCTGCATCTTGACTTGTCTTTGCGATAATAATCATTGTTTTATTCCTCAATTGCTTTCTTCATAAGATTTCTGTCAGCTGGCCTGTCGAACCAATATTCAAAGCTTAGCGCTCCTTGATTGACTAACATCGGCAAACCATTTAATGTTGCTAATCCACGTTGGTTAGCAGATTTCAATAATGTAGTTTGTTGATTACGATAAATCATGTCCACCACCAAGGCGTGCTGTGGTAGTAATGCTATTTGCAAATCCGTTAATAGCGTCCGCAAATCATTCATCCCAACGGTGGTGGCATTGATAAGCATATCAGCACGCTTTAATGCTTTGGTGAGCATCTGATTATCTGCTAAATCCTCTAGATGCCCATTCCCCTCACTAAGATAGCTAATCTCTGCTTTTCGCTCATGCCAATCTTCATGAACTCTATTAAACACAATTAATTCCCTCACGCCATACAGTTTCGCAGTGGCAATCACTGATCTAGCTGCTCCGCCAGTACCCAGTACAATAACCATTTCTTTGGGTTGGCGAGAATTAATACTTTGCCAGAACCCGTCTCCATCTGTGTTAGTGCCAATCAGACGCCCTTTAACACTTTTAACCGTATTCACCGCATGAAGCCGCTGAGATATTGGCGATAGCTCATCCAAATATTGAATAATTTCATTTTTAAACGGTGTTGAAACATTGAATCCGCCTACGTGTAAGGCTTTTAGTCCAACGATGGCCTCTTCAAGTTTTTCTGGTAAAATGTCGAAAGCGTGATAGTGTGCATCAATACCATATTCAGCTATCATCATGTTTTGCATTTGCGGCGAACGTGAATGTCCGGCCGGATGCGCGATTAATCCATATAAAGTCATTGTAACTCCTGTGTGATTTTATCGACGATATCTTCAGCATTAAATCCAAATTCGTCAAGAGCTATTTGTGCTGCCGCACTCATACCAAATTCATCAATACCAAATATTACGCCATCATTGCCAGCAATTCCTTGCCAACCCAATGTTGTTCCTGCCTCTATTATCACATTTTTTGTGCCCGTTTCGGGAATAATTTGTTGCTTTTTATCATCATCTAGCGCTAAGAATCGCGACAGATTTGGCATGGAAATAACGTTTGAAGGTAGTGACAGTAATTCACTCACCTTCTGTGCTATTTGGACTTCGGATCCAGTAGCAATCAAGTTAATTTTAGCCTCATCATGATGTCTTATTTGTGCCGCGCCATTTTCAAGTGATTGTTTTGCTTGGTCTGTGCTTCCTTGAGCACCAATTTCGCCACGACTTAAAATTAAGATTGTTGGTCGATCAGTTGACGTCAACGCTTGCTGCCAAGCGCTGGCTATCTCTTCGGCTGTCCCTGGACGCAATACATCAACACCCGGAATCAGACGAAGCCCCATCAGTTGTTCAACCGGTTGATGTGTTGGTCCATCTTCGCCAACCGTAATACTGTCATGCGTAAAAACATAAATACTCGGCACATGCTGCAAGGCACTCAAACGAATAGCTGCCTTCATATAATCCGAAAAAGCCAAGAATGTCGCGCCAAATACTTTTGTACCACCGTGTAAAGCTATCCCATTCATTACAGCGCCCATGCCAAACTCACGCACACCAAACGCAATATTTCTACCCGATCGATCATCGGCGTTGAACAATGGTGAAGCCACCACTTCAGCATTAGTAGATGCTACCAAGTCAGCTGATCCACCCCATAATTGTGGTAATTGTGTCGCAAAGTTTTGCAACACATATTTAGATATTTTTCGGCCTGCTTGTACTTTCAAATCAGTCGGTAACTCGGGGATGGTCACCGTGTTTTTAGTTGAGAATTGCAGATAATCGGTTAATTCGTCATTCAAAGGTTGTTTTTGATGCAAAAGTCTATTCGAAATTTTAGCACGCATGTCTTCAAGCAAATTACTTGGTAATTCAAAATTTTGTATATCAACATCAAGCGCTGATGAAAGATCTTGCAATTGTTGACTATCTAGTGGTGTGCCGTGAGCCTTGTTAGTGCCAGCGAACGGTCCAAAATCACCAATAATTGTTTTCACAGCAATCAACGTGGGCTCAGGAGACATTTTAGCATTTTCAATTGCATCGTGAATGTCTTCTAAATCATTACCATCTGCCACCTCACGTATATCCCAACCATAACTGGCAAAGCGCGCTAGATTATTTGATATATCTGACCTTTTCTTCAAACCATCAAGACTGACAGCATTATCATCATAAAGAACAACCAACTTACCGAGCTTTTGTTGACCAGCGAGTGACGCTACTTCATGGCTCACCCCCTCCATTAAATCCCCATCACCAACTAGCGCAAATGTAAAGTGGTCAATCACTGAGGGAAATTGGTTATTGAGCTTTGCTTCAGCCATTGCCATACCAACAGCCATACCCAATCCTTGCCCAAGTGGTCCAGTTGTTGCTTCAACACCAGGTGTCACACCAACTTCTGGATGTCCAGGCGTTTTTGAGTGTGGTTGCCGAAATTCTGATAAATCTTGGGCTGACAGGTCAAAGCCAGCTGCATGTAAAGTTGCATACAGTAATGCGGCACCGTGGCCCGCAGACAAAATGAAACGATCGCGATTAATCATATTAGGATTCTCGGGATCAACATTAAGTTGATTTGCATACAACTCATACAAAATTGGTGCAGCACCCAAAGCAATGCCAGGGTGCCCAGAACCAGCTTTGCTAATCATTTGGTTAGACAGCAACCTCAACGACTGAATTGTTTCTGTTGACAATGATGATGTTTTCATGAGATTCTCCTTAAATAAAAATCGTACTAAGTGAGTAAACACCTAGTACGATTTAACAGAAAATTACACTCCTGAAAACATAAAAGCCACTAGGTGTTTAATATCAACACTTAGTGACTCAACCTTGAAAAACTTCTGGTCGCTAAGTGCGTCGTAACCGACGCACTTATAATGCGACGGCTCTACATAAACCAGAAGTAGTAATAACTATTATTTTTCAAGACTTTGCTGTTCATAATTTTTCTCATTCTTATTTGATGTAATTAACTATACATTCATTTATTATAAATGTCAACAGTTTATTAAAATAAACTTCATTACATCATTAATTCCTCATGAAAAAAGCTTTTATTCTTGCACTAGATTTCATTATTATAGTTTTTATTTTACGTTTGCAGTTAGCGCTATAAATTTTTCAATCATTTTTGATCCTGTCGGCGTTCCAATAGATTCAGGATGAAATTGAAAGCCGAACACTGGTAAAGTTTTATGTTGCATAGCCATTATTTCATCGTCATCTTGTGCGATGCCAACCACTTTGAAATCTTTTGGAAAATTTTTTTTATCAAGAATGAGAGAATGATAGCGCATAATTTTGACTAATCCTGTGCTTAGTAACGGCGATGTGTCTGCTACCAGCATATCAGAAACCTTACCATGACGAATAACAGCTGCCCGTTTAACACGCCCACCAAAAACTTCACCAATGGCTTGGTGCCCTAAACAGATGCCCAACATCGGCTTGCTGTTGGCATAGTGTCGAATCATGTTTTCCATTTCTCCTGCTTGCTCAGGTTTTCCTGGGCCAGGCGAAAAAATAATCCCGTCAGCTTTATCAGCAGTCGCATAGAGTTTCTGATCATCGTTTCTTAAAACCACTAAATCAGTCTTTGTACCTACAATTTGTGCTAGATTATAAGTAAAAGAATCATAATTATCCACGATTAAAATCATACATCCCCTCCAACTCGCAACAACGCTTTAGCCTTGTTAAGTGTTTCTTGGTATTCATTTTCTGCTATAGAATCATAGACAATACCAGCACCCGCTTGCACATATCCTTTGTTACTTTTAACAACCATCGTTCGAATCGCAATGGCAAAATCCATCTGATTATCGCGAGATAAATAACCAATTGCACCGGCATAAACACCTCTTTTAACTGGTTCCATTTCGTAAATACGTTGCAGAGCACGAACCTTGGGTGCCCCAGAAACAGTTCCAGCTGGTAATGTAGCTTTCAAAGCTTCAATAGCAGGTGTGTGTGCCCTTAATTTTCCACTGACTTCAGAAACCAAATGCATAATATAACGGTATTTTTGAATTTCCAGCAAAGTTGTTACCTTGACACTGCCATATTCAGAAACTTTCCCAAGATCATTCCGTCCAAGATCGACTAACATACGGTGTTCTGCTAGTTCTTTTTCATTTGTTTTCAACTCTTTAGCAATGGCAACGTCTTCTGTTAATGTTTGCCCCCGTTTACGCGTTCCCGCAATTGGATTAGTAGTTACTGTTTCTCCTCTTACTGTCACCAAGCTTTCCGGGGATGAACCAATAATTTGATAATCACCGTAGTCCATATAGTACATATACGGCGAAGGATTTGTACGACGAAGTTGCCGATAAAAATCAAACGGTTTATCCTCAAATTCAAAACTAAAACGTTGCGACGGAACCATTTGAAACATATCGCCTTCTTGAATTAATTCCTTCGTATGATTAACGATTTTTTTAAATTGCTCGGGCGTCACATTTGATTTTGGATTTAATTCATGTAGTTTTACCGGAACAAGTTCATCAGCCACAGGTAATTTCAACTTATTTTCGATTGCAAGAACAACGTGTTCTAAGTTCTGACGTCCCGAATAAACATTATCCACGACAATTTTTATTTTTTCTTGACGATGGTCGAAAATAACAAAAGTTTCATACAAAAATAAATGGCTGTCGGGCATATCCAACTCATCTTTAGGTTGGTTTTCTAGTTTTTCATAGCAAGCAACCGTATCAAACCCTACATATCCAATGGCACCTCCTTGAAAAGGCAACTCCTCCACGGGCTGTTCTTGCACAACTACTAAATTCTGCAATGCCAGCAGGGGATCTTTGCTTTCACTAGTTTGGCCATCAACCGTCACCAACATACCGTTGGTCTTAAACTCATGGACAGGATCAAGTGCGATAATTGAATAACGTGACTTTTCACTATCTGTAGGTACTGATTCTAATAAAAAACTATGTTCTCCGCGCAACCGAAAATAAGCACTGATTACTGTTAAAGTATCCGCGTCAATTGTCTTAATTTGTCGCATGACGCGCTCCTTTCATGTTTTTAATAAAATCTGTCAAATAAGATGTAGCATCCTCTGGGTGGTCTTCGATAATTTTGACAAGTGCTGAGCCAACAATAATCGCATCAGCAGATTCAAATTGTTTTGCTTGATCATATGTCGTGATGCCAAAACCAACTGCAACTGGCAAATCTGTTAACCGCTTAATCTTAGTAACGATTTCATCAGCTTCGTTTGACAATTTACTTCTAGAGCCTGTTATTCCTAAGGAACTTACTACATATATAAATCCAGAAGCACGTTCTACAATTTTCGGCAAACGATTTCCGGATTGTAATGTTACGAGTTGAATAAAGTCGCGACCATACTGGTGGACAAGTTCCAAAAATTCATCTTGTTCTTCCATAGGCATGTCGGGCATAATAACACCCTGAATATCCAACGACTGCATTTTGCTGAGAAATTTTTCGTACCCATATTTAAATACTGGATTTGTATACGTTAGAAAAACTAAAGGCACATCCGTGTGTTTGCGAACTTCAGCAACTAAATTAAATACATCAGCTGTTGTTGAACCGTTTTCGAGAACCTCTTGATCAGCATTCATGATAGTGGGACCGTCAGCACTTGGATCACTAAAAGCAATGCCAATCTCAATAAGATCTGCACCAGCCTCAGCCATATCAACAATATATTTTGCACTCTTTTCAAAATCCGGATACCCAGCTACCGCGAAACCAATAAAAGCATTTTTATTTTCTAATGCCTGTGAAATTCTAGTCATTTATTACTCCTTGCTATGCGAACCACTTCGCGCATCTTTTCTAAGTTTTTTATACCATTACATTCTGTTCCTGAACTAATATCAACAACCTTTGGTTTCAATAAAGAGATTGCCTGTTGTAAATTATCGGGGGTCAGCCCTCCTGCCAAGAAATCCAATGACTCTAGTGGCTGAAATTTTTTCCAATCAAATGTTTTGCCAGAGCCTGCTCCTGCATCAATCATTCGGCGCGTAGCTTGTGTTTTATACTGATGGTCGGGCTTCATCACATTAATAACTGGTAGTCCTGCTTGTTGTATTTTGCTAATTTCCTGTTCAGTCTCATTACCATGTAATTGAACCATTTGAACAATCTCTCTATACTTCAAAATTTCATCTGCATCTTGATTTAAGAAAACACCAACTAATGGAATCTTTTCATCCAATTGCGAACGCATTTTTTGAGCAAGGGAAAGAGACACCGAGCGTCGTTTGTGAGGAACCAAGATAATACCAGCTAAATCAGGTCGAACATCATTCAAGTAATCTATATCTTGTAAACGAAAATTTCCACATAACTTAATTAGCGTCATTTTTCGCCCCTTAACTGTTGTATGGCCGCTAGTTTATCTGCAGCCTTCATGAACGTCTCACCAACTAAAATACCGTCCACGCCAATCTGTTCAAGAGTAACAACATCTGAGCGATCTTTTATACCAGATTCTGAAATAAATAAAATTTCTGGTGGAACTAATTGTCGTAAACGCTTGGTGTTATCAAAATCGACCGTGAAGTCCTTTAAATTGCGATTGTTCACACCAATAATTCGTGCATTTGCCTTCACTGCTCGGAGAATCTCTTCTTCATTGTGCGCTTCCACAATTACTGACAATCCTAATTCGTTTGCTAAAGATAGGTATTCTTTTAATTGTTCGTCCGTTAAAATAGCAACGATTAATAAAATGATTTGTGATCCAGCTACTTTAGCCTCATAAATCATGTATGGATCAATTGTAAAATCTTTGCGTAATACAGGAGTAGCAGAATCTGCTGTAACTGTTTTTAAAATATCAAGAGATCCCTTGAAATAATTCTCTTCTGTCAAAACGCTTATCGCATCGACACCTGCCACCTCATAGTCTTTCGCAATCCCTTGATAATCAAACTCTGATGAAGGTACAATTTGCCCTTTCGATGGGGATGCTTGTTTAATTTCGGCAACAACTGATATTTTTTGTTGAGCTAGACTTTTTTCGAAAGGAAATTCTCTTGAAACTGTGATGTGTGCTGCTTCTTTTTGTAAGTCATGCAGCGATTTTTGAGCTTGACGCGCCAACATATTTTGACTTGTTGCTGCTACTAAATCATCTAATATCATGCCGTCACCGCCCTAGAAGATGATCGCAACGCCCCTAGTTGACCTAATGCCGTTCCATTAATCAAGGTTTCTCTAGCTAGCTGAATGGCAGCATCAATGGACTGCGCTTTTTTTGCAATAAACAATGCTAGCGCAGCATTTAAAATTGCAGTATCTGCCATAGGACCAGTGATTTTCCCTGCTAAAATATGCTCTGTTATTTTAGCATTTTCAATTGGTGTACCCCCTTGTAAGGATTCAATAGAAACATAGTCAAATCCATAATCTTGTGGGTCGAAAGTGGCCTCTCTAATATGACCATTCGATAATATGGCCAAATCAGTTTTAGTTGTTAATGTCACCTCATCTAAACCATCTTGTCCATGAACCAATATAGCTTCTTGAACACCTAATTCTGACAATACATTTGCTAGTGGTACTAGTAACTCTTTTGTGTAAACCCCCACCAACATTGTACGTGGACGTGTTGGATTCGTTAATGGCCCAAGGATATTAAAAATAGTACGAAATCCCAGGCTTTTACGAATTGATCCAACATACTTCATTGCCGGATGAAACGAGCGTGCAAATAAAAATGTTTGCCCAGCATTCGCTAAAACATCAGTCGCTTGTTCTGGTGTTAAATCAATGGTAACCCCAAGTGCTTCCAATGCATCTGCCGTACCTGATTTAGAACTAGCAGCACGATTCCCATGCTTGACGACAGGCACCCCCGCTCCAGCTACAATGAAACTAGCCGTTGTCGAAATGTTGAATGTACCGGACAAATCACCACCAGTTCCGACAATGTCCATTGCCTCAAATTCTGATGGAATTGTCTTTGCATGATCAATCATGGCCCGAGCCGAGCCAACTATTTCCGAAACAGCTTCTTTTTTTGCGGCTAATCCCATTAAGTAAGCTGCAATTTCAGGGTCAGACACTTTGCCGTCCATAATATCGTTCATTACTTTCTGAGCCATATCATCTGTCAAATTTTTTTGCACGAGCAAGGTTTTAAGTGCTTCTTGAATATTACTCATGAATATCAACTCCTTTATAACGGGCTATCGCAGCAACGTCTTTGTCACCTCGACCACTCAAATTAACCATTATTTGTTGATCTTTTCTCATTTTTGGTGCTAATTTCATTGCATAAGCTACTGCGTGTGCGCTTTCAATTGCAGCAATTACACCCTCTGTTTTTGCAATGTATTCAAATGCATCAACTGCTTCATCATCTGTAATCGGTACATAAGTTGCTCGGTGAATATCCTTTAGATAAACATGCTCCGGTCCGATGCCAGGATAGTCCAATCCTGCAGAAATACTGTAAACAGGATCAATTTGCCCATCAGCTGATTGTAAAAATTGGGATTTCATACCATGAAAAACACCTTTTGAACCTAGTGCCATGGTTGCAGCTGTTTGATCAGTTTTTACGCCTTTTCCAGCGGCTTCAACGCCAATCAACTCCACTTCTGCGTCATCAATGAACTTAGCGAAAGCACCAATTGCATTCGATCCACCACCAA
Organism: Leuconostoc sp. C5; assembly: GCF_056530425.1. Taxonomy (NCBI): domain Bacteria; kingdom Bacillati; phylum Bacillota; class Bacilli; order Lactobacillales; family Lactobacillaceae; genus Leuconostoc; species Leuconostoc sp. C5. The sequence goes on from NZ_CP134351.1 coordinate 1,111,532, forward strand.
CGGCAGCAATTACAGCGTCTGGCAGTTTTTCAGTCATTTCTAAGAATTGCCTTCTGGCTTCCTCACTTATAACCGATTGGAAATATTTAACCATTTCTGGGAAGGGATATGGACCAACCGCTGAACCAAGTACATAGAAAGTATCATCAATTCTTTTTGTCCAGTCTTGAAATGTTGCGTTCACTGCATCTTTTAAGACTTGTGTTCCTGTTGTCACCGCATGAACTTTGGCCCCTAGTAGCTCCATGCGATAAACATTCAACGCCTGTCGTTCTGTATCCTCCTTGCCCATAAAAATTTCTGCTTCCATACCAAACAATGCCGCAGCCGTAGCTGTTGCCACGCCATGTTGTCCGGCACCTGTTTCAGCAATTAAACGTGTTTTACCCATTTTTTTGGCAATTAATGCTTGCCCTAAAACATTGTTAATTTTATGAGCACCAGTGTGATTTAAATCTTCTCTCTTTAGATAAATTTGCGCACCACCTAAGTCTTCAGACATATTTTTTGCATAATATAACATAGATGGTCGGTTCGCGTAATTGTCGAATAAATCTTTCAATTCACTTTTAAAAGCTGGATCCTCTTTATATTTATTGAATGCCTCTGTGACTTCATTAATTGCTGGCATTAGCAATTCTGGAACAAATTGTCCCCCATATTCTCCGTAATAACCTTTTCTTGTCATCTTATTCCTCTTTCTTTAAGCAAACAAAAACCGTCCTGAAAAATTTGCTTTTGCAAAAATTTCAGGACGGTTTTCCCGCGGTGCCACCTGATTTCGTTTAAATCAAATGGTACCCAAAAAGCCCACTCGAGTTAAAACGCGTCTCAACAGTTATCTAACAATAACCTGATCACTTACGTGGATCTTACGTTTGGCAGTACTTGAGATTGCTCTCGTTCAACCAACCCTCAACGGTCCATTTGCCATGTTGCGTTCGGCCCTACTTCCAGTAACAAGGGCTCCCTTTACGTGCACACATGGTTTGATCTCCGTCTCATCAGTTTATGACGTTTTTAAATTACTATCAGTTTAAGACATTATGATAGATAATGCAACCTTTTAACCTAAATTCTAATAAAAAAGGCATCAATACTAATGTATCAATGCTTTTTTTATTAGAAGAACTGTAGACTATAGGTGCCATTAAACGTGTCGCCGGCAGCTAAAACATTTGAACCAAATTTCTCTTTAAAGTTACCTGTTGCATCTACCGTGTCAGCCAACCCCCACCATGGTTCAAGCGCAATAAATGGTGCTTGTTTACCAGCAGGTGTCCAAACGCCGATAAATTGCGCATTGTCTAACGTCATACGCAATCCATGTTGATTAGCCAAACGAGCCAACAAAAATGACGTCTTTTGTCGATTGAGTTTCAAAATAATAGCATCATCATGATAGTCTTCTTGACGCAGACGTAGTGGAATACTAGCATTAAAAGGCGTGGGATGGTTTGGATTGGAATATGGTCCAACTAAACGTACACGATCATATATTTTTTCAGGCTCAATTGACAGATAGTAGTCCGAAAACTTTCCTCCATCAAGTGGCAAATTAAAGGCCGGATGTCCACCCACACTAAAGAATAGGGTTTCTTCTTTATCGGGATTATGTACGATATAAGCAATATGTAGTGTGTCATCCTCTGTTAATTCATAACTGATATCTAATTGAAACTTAAAAGGATATACACGATGCGTCGACTCAGAGTCAACAATACGAAAAACAGCCTTATTTTCACTTTGTTCAACAACATCAAATAACATATTACGTGCAAAACCATGTTGGTTCATGTAATACGTCTCACCCGCAACTCTAAATTGATCGCCACGTAATCGGCCCACAATAGGGAACAGATTTGAAGCATGTCGTCCCCAATATTTAGGGTCTGCAGTCCATATATATTCTAATTCAGCATTTTTATGCCAGACACTTGTTAATTCGGCGCCTTCTGGATTAATTTTCACAATGAGGTGTTTATTTTCTAGCGTTATCATAACTTTTATTTTACTATCTTTTCTTAGATTTGTGAAGCGCTTGATAAACTATTTTTGTAACCGGTTACTTATTGGCTCGCGGAAAGAAATTTTGATAATTTTTTTGTAAACTTTCTCGCGTCACATGGGTATACATTTGTGTCGTTGACAAATTAACATGACCCAACAGTTCCTGAACCGTTCTCATATCTGCACCTCGATTAATCAAATGGGTCGCAAAAGTATGACGCAACATATGTGGATGAATTTTACCAGTCAATGCAGAACGTTGCATTAACTGGTTTAAAATGTAAGTAATGCCAGCTGGTGTAATTGGCTCACCACGATGATTTACAAATACATATTCATGTTCTTGATTTACTGTTAAGGATGCACGCAAATCTGTAATGTATTCTTTCATAATATTTTCTGCAAAATGCCCAAAAGGAACATAACGATCTTTATTTCCCTTACCATGAATGAGCACCAGGCGCTGCGAAAAATCCAACTGAGATAACGTCAATCCAGCAATTTCAGCCACTCTTATTCCAGTAGCATATAAAAATTCAAGTAAAGCTGCATTACGTTCCCACAAATAATCTTCATGATTGTAGGCCACATCAAAAAGTTCATGCAGTTCATCTTCGTAAAAAAAATCTGGTAATTGGTTCTGATGTTTTTTTAATGAAATACTATCAAATGGATTATCAATGGCAAATTGATTAGTAATTAAAAATTGATAAAACATTCGCAAACTGCTAATCTTTCTAGAGATAGTTGTACGAGCCAACTTTTTTTCATATAAATCATTCAAATAGACACGTACATCTAAAGTTTGAACTTCTCCAAATTTTGTAAATCCGCCACTTTCATGCAAATAATTCTTAAATTCAGCAATATCTGTTAAATAAGCTTTTAAGGTTTGCGGTGAATATTGACGTTCTGATTCTAAATAATCATGATAAAGTTGTTCTTCACGTGTTGTCATATTTTCATTATACTATCTATTGAAAAGATTAAGAACAATTAAATTTGTTTGCAATCATATAAACTCACCCAAATTTGCCTTAAGATGTCGTATAGTAAAGTTAGGATCTAACAATTAACGTTAAAGATATGGAGATTAAATATGAAAGTACCAGTATATAGCCCCATAGAGCAATTGCGTGAGCGCGTAATGAAGTTACAAAACAAGGCATTGGTTAATATTGCTAATTTCCGAAAAAATGTCTTAAAAAATCGAGATGACCGACGCAAACGAATAGCTAAGTTATCAAAAACACGTGAAATTTCTATTGTTCCTTATGAATCAACAGCCAGAGCTGTTGACACTAATAGTTTTGCCTATGCCTTGGAAGCCTCAATTACAGAAAGTGCTGCACCGCAAAAAAAACATTTTGCCATTTCAAATTATATTAAAAACTTTTTCTATCACCCACTTCGTGTTTTATCTACCGTCGTTATTCTGATTCTATTAGTTTATATTGCGGTTATGTTTTCTAAAGCAGTTTCCACAAACCAAAATCCAATTACCGAAACACGAACACAACAATCGAAAAATACAAAATAAAAAAGTTGCGATGATTTTTATCGCAACTTTTTATTAGTTTTTAAATGAATGAATCGGTGCTGGAATGTGTCCGCCACGATTGATAAAGTCTGCACTTGACTTTTCTACAACTGGCATAACTGGAGCAGTACCTAACAACCCACCATAATCAACCATATCACCAACCTTTGTACCCAAAGTTGGCAAAATACGGACAGCCGTAGTTTTATTATTTTGTACACCAATAGCGGCTTCATCAGCGATCATTGCACTAATTGTCGTTGCACTAGTATCTCCTGGAATAGCAATCATATCTAATCCAACCGAACAAACAGCAGTCATTGCTTCAAGCTTTGATAACGTCAATGTACCTTCTTTTGCTGCATCAATCATACCAGCATCCTCTGAAACTGGAATAAATGCACCGGATAGGCCGCCAACACGTTGCGAAGCCATAACACCACCCTTTTTAACAGCGTCATTCAATAGCATTAATGCAGCTGTAGTTCCGTGCGTTCCTACTTGTTCAAGACCAATTTCTTCAAGAACTTCAGCTACAGAATCACCTCGTGCAGGTGTAGGGGCCAAACTCAAATCGACAATTCCAAATTCAACTCCAAGTCGTTCAGCAGCTAGTGCACCCACCATCTGTCCAACACGTGTAATTTTGAAAGCTGTCTTTTTGACAGTTTCGGCAACTACTTGAATAGATTCGCCTTTTACCTTTTCCAGTGCACGTTTTACAACGCCAGGCCCAGAAACACCAACGTTAATCACAACATCGGCTTCACTGACACCATGAAAAGCACCAGCCATGAAAGGATTATCTTCGACAGCATTTGCAAAAATAACGAGCTTGGCATTAGCTGTATCGGATTTTTCAGAAATTCCTTTTACAGTTTCGCCCATCAATTTAATTGCATCAAGGTTTATACCTGCTTTAGTTGAACCAATATTAACACTCGACATCACTAAATCGGTTTCTGTTAGCGCACGAGGTAATGATTTAATTAATGCCAAATCCCCATTGGCAAAACCTTTTTGGACCAATGCTGAATAACCACCAATGAAATCAACACCCACTGCTTTAGCCGCATCATCCAAAGCGTGTGCGTAATAAAGCATATCATCGGGTGTTGCATGACCTGCAATCAACGCAATTGGCGTTACACTGATGCGTTTGTTTGTAATTGGAATACCATATTCACGTTCAATTTGCTCAGCAACTTTTATCAAGTCCTTCGCATATGTTGTAACTTTCTTATATATATTTTTTGCAGTTTGTTGTGGATCACCTGCGATTGTGTCGAGCAACGAAATACCCATTGTAACTGTGCGGATATCAAGATGTTCTTCCTCGACCATGTTGATTGTTTCTTGTATTTGCTTTGTTTCCATGACTTCTCCAGATGATTCAATTCGTAAGTTCTTTAGTAGGTTAGCTACAAATATTAAACTCTACTCATCGCATCAAATATTTCTTCACGTTGCGTATGAATAGTAACGCCTAAATCAGCCCCTAGCTTATTCAAATCATCTTGCAACACGTTGAATTGCCCTTCTAATTCTTCTAAATTAATTAGCATACTCATCGTGAAAATATCACTCATAATCGTTTGAGAAACATCTAAAATGTTGATGTTGTGATCCGCTAACGTGTTAGCCACCCCAGCAATAATTCCCGGCTTATCTTTACCAACAACTGTTACAACTGCTTTACTCATAGTCATACAAATTCTCCATTAAAATTTACTTACAATATTATACCAGATTATACAGCAAACTATCTCGCAAAAACGAATAATTAATAGTACAAACTATTTTTTATTCGTTTTATCATCTATTCATTATACAATTACATCACCATTCAAAACGATTAACAAAAAATATACGTTCAAATGATTACCTGTTTTTTATTTTGTTCGGGAGACACATATCAAGTTCACTCTTAAAAATTAAAAGATTTCACCACTAAATTCAATCTTTGGCGTAGCATCAAAGTCGTAAGTTTCCAAATCTGAGATATCCGTGATATAAGCCGTTAATGGCATTCCCATCATTAGATTTACTGCACCAGCTTTTTCTTTAACAACAATAACCGGAATGTTTTTGGCTACTGCGTAGCCAAACTCCCAAGCAGTTCCTGGATCTACTTCCTGCCCTACATAATCAATAACCGCTACCATGACGTCAGCTTGGTTAATTGCCTCAATATCGCCGTTGTAGGTTGCGACACGCCACTCCGGGCCAAACATTTCAAATTCTTCGTGTTGGTGTTCGCGTGGTGAAAAAACAGAACTTAATGTTTGATTGGCTGCTAAAGCTTTTTCAACACGTTCAACACGCTCAATTTGCTCTTTATCGAAGAATGGACTCGCAAGGTAAACATTTTTTGACATTTTTAACTCCAATATTATTTAATGCTATTAGTATAACACACCTTCTGGTGAGATTAATCGACCTGAAGACATAAAGACTTCTACATGAATAACGTTTCGCAAAACAAATATACAAATGACTTCTTAGTAGTTCTTTTATACTTGAAACAGACAATAATTTTAGATATAATAATGTTGCAAGCGCTTAACTATAATGGTGATGCCGTGCCGGGACACGCTTCATCGGTTAAGTGCTTTTTCTTTTTCAAAATAAGGGGGATAAGAGAATGATATTTTTGTTTATCATTTTATTTTTATTAAGCATATTACTTGTAAGTTTTACGATACAAAATAAGCAGAGATATGGGACATTTCTAGTACCACTTATATTCTCCATATTATGTATTGGTGGTACAATCTTTTTTGGTTTTCAATTGCCGTCAGCAATACAAAAGATACAAAAAAATAATGACGCACAGGTAAATTCAAACAAACTAACCAAGTCGCAACAAGCCCATTCACAATCAAATTTGGAAAATGGCAGTACGACTGTAATATCCGATGCTACAACGAAACAACAGCAAGAACAACTCAAATTAAAAGAACAAGAGCTTACTCAGAAACTTGACACAGCATATAGCAAAATTGGTGACGTCACTTTTAATACCGATGCCAAAACTTTCCAGCTCAAACTTTACACTGATTCAGATTTATCAAAGTTGGTTGCTCAAATAGAGACCGACCCAAGTTTAGCAGAAGAAGCGCACTGGTCGAATTTCACTGATTCACTTTTAAAAACTTCGAAGAATATCAAAAAATCTTTTAAAACTGGATACACTTTTGAACTAATGGGTGTCAATGACAGTAACAAAGTGTTGTTTGCGGCAAAAGATGGTGCTGAAATCAGCTCTATCACAAAATGAAGAGATGCATACGCATCTCTTCATTTTTTATTTATATTGTCTTTCACCATTCTGCCAACCTAAAAACTGAAAATGATCTGCGTCAGGATGATCAGATGAAACGTTCTCATGTGAATCAAGAAGCTGTGAATTAAATATTTGTTCATACTGATCTACAGATACTTTTTTTCGATCAGCTAATTCATTTTTTGTTTCATTTGCTGGTACATACTTAAAGAAGTTTTCTTGCAATGTTATAGAGTACAGCTCGGCTTCAGCACCTGAACCATAACTAAATATGGCCAACTGCTCTCCTGCAACCAAATCTTGTGCGTAACTCAATAATGATAACAAGCTTAAATACACAGAGCCAGTGTACAAATTCCCTACTTCTCGACTAAACTTTTGACTTGCCTTTAGATTTTTTAATAACCGTCCTTGCGTTCTCTCATCAGCCTCATCTATAATTTGATCAAAAGCTTTTTTACCCATTTTTGTATACGGTAGATGAAAAGTAAAACCTGCAAAATCAGCGATTGTCCGCCCGGATTGGTCCTTATATCGTTGCCATAGTGTCAAAAACATTTCTTTATAAATATCTGTTGATAAATGTCCGTCTACTATGGCTTCCGTTCTATCGATAGGACGCCAAAAATCTGCGACATCTCGGCTCATATAAACCGAATCAGAATTAATTGTTGCAATGTGTGGGCTTTCTGAAACAATCATGGCAACAGCTCCACCACCTTGGGTCACTTCACCAGGTGTATTTAATCCGTATCTTGCAATATCCGATGCGATAACTAAAACCCTTTTACCAGAATGGCTTGCAACGTAATCTCGAGCCTGCATCAATCCGAATGTTCCCGCATAACATGCTTGTTTAATCTCAATTGTTCGCGAAAATTCAGACAAATTAAGTAATTTTTGAACATATAATGCGCTTGATTTTGAATTATCGATACCAGATTCAGTGGCAAAAATAATCAAATCAATCTGCTGACGATCATCATTATCAATAATTTTTGCAGCCGCGTTAGCACCCATTGTTACGACATCTTCATAATTCGGTATCACCGATTGTTTATCTTGACCAATACCAATCGTATATTTATTCGGATCCACCCCACGTCGCTGAGCTAATTCTACCAAATCTAATACATATTCAGATGTGTAAAATGATAATTTATCAATTCCAATTGCCATTCTTTTTTACCTCCTGTTTTATTGTGGTTAAATAGCAAAAAAAGAATTAATAAGTCGGCGCTCAAAATTCACAATATGTTACAAATTATGGTTTTTGTGCCAGCTCATTAATTCAATTTATTATATTACTTATCTACTAGTAAAGTTCATTTACTTTGTCCTGAATACTATCATTATTAATGAATTCATCATACGTCGTATCAACGCGATCAACAACACCCTTTGGCGACACTTCAATAATATGATTTGCCGTAGTTGCTAAGAATTCATGGTCATGCGAAGTCATAATAATTGAACCCTTGAATGCGATTACCGCATCGTTAAGGGACTGAATTGACTCCAAATCCAAATGATTTGTTGGGTCGTCCATCAATAGCACATTAGCTTTGAGCAACATCATCTTCGCCAAAACAATGCGAACTTTTTCGCCACCGGATAACACATTAATTTGTTTTAAGGAATCATCACCACGGAACAGCATTTGCCCGAGCATACCACGTAAACTGGTGTTATCTTTTTGGTCTTCTTCCGCAAAATCACGTAACCAATCCAAAATAGTTACATCTTGATTATCGAAGTTATCATTTAAATCTTTAGCAATATAGGATTGTGACGTTGTAACACCCCAAGAAACAGTCCCCTCATCTGGTGCCATCGTACCTGCTATAATTTGCATCAACGTAGTGGTTGCTAAATCGGAACGTGATAAAATAGCAATTTTATCGTTTGGTCGACCAATAAAGGAAATATTATCTAATACTTTTTCGCCGTCAATTGTTTTTGAAACGTTTTCAACGCGAACCATATCATTCCCGAGCTCACGATTAATGGGGAAATTAATGAATGGGTATTTTCTTGATGAAGGTTTAATATCATCTAAAGTAATTTTATCTAATTGCTTTTTTCGGGCTGTAGCCTGCTTTGATTTTGAAGCATTAGCTGAAAACCGAGCTACGAAATCTTGCAACTGTTTAATTTGTTCTTCCTTCTTAGCATTTTGTTGAGAAGCTAAGCGTTGGGCCAATTCAGACGATTCACGCCAAAAATCATAGTTTCCAACAAAGGGTGTAATTTTTCCAAAATCAACATCCAAAATATTGGTTGAAACAGCGTTCAAAAAATGTCGATCGTGGGAAACAACAATAACTAAGTTCGGAAAATCAGCTAGAAAGTCTTCTAGCCAATTAATCGTCTGTACATCCAATCCGTTGGTTGGCTCGTCTAAAATCAAAATATCTGGATTACCAAACAAGGCTTGCGCAAGCAGAACTTTCACTTTATCATTTTCAGTTAGCTCACCCATCAAGGTATCGTAAACACTATCGCTAATACCCAGCTTGCTCAACAATTGACCAGCTTCAACTTCAGCATTCCAACCATCTAGCTCTTCAAATTCCGCACCCAAATCAGCAACACGCACACCATCTTCATCGTTAAAATCCGGCTTAGCATAGATAGCGTCCATCTCAGTTTTAACTTCGTACAATCGCTTATGACCTTGGATCACCGTATCTAAAACCGTAAATTTATCAAATGCAAAGTGATCCTGCTGCAAAGATGACATTCTCTCGCTATCACCGATTGAAATGGTTCCTTCAGTTGGTTGTAGTTCTCCTTGCAATAACTTCAAAAAGGTAGACTTACCAGCGCCATTAGCACCAATAATGCCATAAGTATTACCGGGTGTTAATTTCAAGTTAACATCTTGATAAATTTTAGGCCCTGAAAAACTAAAACTCATATCTGAAACTGTAATCAATGTAAAATCCTCCAATTAAGTTATGTAAAATAGTATCTCCAGAGTTCATTATTATCTGTATGCTTTGAGCAATAACTATTAAACACAAAGGTAAAATATCCTATACCAGTGTAACAGAAAAAGTGCGAAATATCGCACTTTTTCTAGTTATTCATAACACTAATTATACTTTCAAGTTTCCATCAACTGAAACTTGTCCATCATTCTTTGTCTCACTTTTTAAATCACGGAATCCGTTTTCAACTGGAATTTGATTTTCATCCGGGTCATCACGTGTATCTCCGAAAAAGGTGAATAAACTTAGTACAATGTACATTAGTCCAAAATAAAATCCATACTGATGAGATACCAAATGAAGTAATAATGTTGAAATTCCAGAGAATACTGCAGGCAAGGCAAATAAAATGAGAGGTGATAGCCCACGCTTACGCACACTATACCCAAGATATAAAGTATAAAGACCATTAATGATTAGATAAAACCAGATAACTTTATGTAAACCACTCACACTGAGTAACTTACCAATAAATGGTAGTACCAAACCAAGCATAAACGCTGCAAGCCACTGATACCCGTAGTATTTTTTGAATATCTTCAGCATTATTTCACCACCTATAGTTATCTCATTTATTTATTATATTATAACGAATTAATTTAGTTCACGCAACACGCTAATCGCTGACATTGCATAGAGTGGCGCTGTTTCAGCTCTCAATATTCGAGGACCCAATCCAGCTAATTCAAAATTCTGCAATCGTAATTCCTCAATCTCATTTTCTGTTAGACCACCTTCAGGACCAAATACACAGATTAGTTTTTCTCCAGATGGAACAGCCGAAACAGCCGCTATTAGTGCAGCACTTTCTCCATCACGAGCTGATTCTTCCCAAGCAACAAGTCCAGTATTTTTAGGCATTTGGATAGTATTTTGCCACGTAGTGAAAATAATTTCTGGAACAACCAACCGATGTGCCTGCTCTGCTGCAGCTTGCGCTATTTTATTAAATCTTTTGACTTTCTTTTCTTGTTGCTTCCGCCAATCGGCAACTGTTCGTTTCATTGAGGTAAAAACGATTGTTTTGACACCAAGCTCTGTTGCTTTTTGGATAAACCAGTCAGAGCGATCATTCTTTAGGGGAGACACGACGAGTGTTACATCAATTGGTAACTCAACATTTGAATAATATCGATCAATCACTTTGATATTAATAACCTCGGAATCAATTAAAGTAACTTCTCCAAGGCAGATTTCCAAATTATTACTAACAAATTCAGCTTTTGACCCCACTCGAGCTCTCAAAACTTTGCCAAAATGCTTAAAAATATCATTGTCAGCTGTCAAGCGAATCGTATCATTAATTGGTTCGTTTAGAAAATAGCGTTGCATTATTTAGAATCCTTTTTTGCAATGAATGCATGCCAGTCACCCATTGTTGTGTGTTGAAAAATTTTATATCCCGCTTGTTGTAGCTGTTGTTCAATCGACACTGAAATAGCATCATAGATTCCAGAAACCAAGAAATAGCCACCTGGCTTCAGGCGTGACCACGTCTGTGGAATAAGGCGTTCAATAACGTCAGCTAGAATATTAGCAACAATCAAGTCTACAGGCTTATCGATAGCAATTGACTCCAGTAAATCACTAGTTACCACTGTAACATCATTGGCCACTGGGTTTAACGCTAAATTTTCTTTAGCAACATTCACAGCCATTTCGTCAATATCTGTTGCTAAAATGCCTGCTACACCGAGTTGTTTTGCAGCGACGGATAGTACTCCTGAACCCGTACCCACGTCTATCATGCTTTCTCCACCACGAACGACAGTTTCTAGCGCTTGGATCATTAATCGTGTTGTTTCATGAACTCCTGTTCCAAAAGCTAACTTAGGATCCATAATAATTGGATATTCATCTTTTTGAGCTGCTACAAAGTTTTCCCATGAAGGTACAACAGTAATGTGTCTTGTTATGCGGGTGGCATGATAATATTGTTTCCAGTTGTTTTCCCAATCTGATTGTGCCACGCCATTTAATGTAATAGTTGCAGGTGATGCATCAACCCCAAGCGTCACTAAGTTATCCAACTGTTCTTTTATCCGACTAACAGTGTTAGGTAAAGATGCATCGTCTTCAAAATAAGCTGTCACTGTTACTGGTGAAATATCATCAACAATCTGCACACCCTCAGCGCCGGTTGACATCAATATATCAGCAATTGGTTCAATGCCATCATTGTTCGTCGCAACGGTGAGTGCTTGCCATTTATTGTTCGTCATACTTCACCACTACTTTTCCAATCATGCGACCAGCTTCAACTTCTTTCGTAGCAGCACGAATATTTTCTACAGACAGCCCGTGATAAGTCTTTGACAGTGTCGTCTTGATTTTATTCTCATCAAGTAAACGTGCTACCTGATTAAGTGCATTCCCTTGAGACTGCATATTAACGCCATAGTTTCCCTTAGCAAACATGAACACCCAGCTAAACTGTGCGCCAATGTTCTTCAAAGGCCCCATATCAATTGGCTCCGTCGTTTCAACAATTGATGCAATTCGTCCAAATGGCTTAATAACGGCTGTTGCAAGTGGCCAATAATAATCCGTATTTTGTAAAATCGCAATATTATCAACTTTATCGTGCTGAATCTTTCTCATCTGTTCGTTCAAATCTTGATGGTAGTCTAAGATATAATCAGCGCCAAGTGACTTAACCCAAGTAACAGACTCGGTGCGAGATGCTGTAGTAATAACTGTCATCCCGATATACTTTGCTAATTGAATTAATACAGATCCAACACCACCGGCACCATTCACAATCAAAATTGTGTGTCCCAAGGCACTGTTTTCCTCAAGATCATAACACAATGCTTCATGTAAGATTTCGTAAGCTGTAATTGATGTTAACGGCATAGCCGCAATTTCTTCATCACTTAATGAAGTAGGGGCATGGCCGACCAATGCTTCATGAACAACTTGAAGGTCAGCGTTAGAACCGGGTTTCAATTGCGCTCCAGCATAGTAAACTTTATCACCAACGCTGAAATGTTGAACATTTTGACCAACTTCTACAACCACGCCGACTGCGTCAAAACCCAAAATACGAAAAACACCATCATGAGTATAATTGGCTCTCATTTTTGTATCCACCGGATTGACAGAGCTGGCCAAAACTTTAACTAGTAATTCATCTTTATCCGGTTGTGGTCGGGGAATAACTTTTTCCACAAAAGCATCCGGTTGATCAATTAATAGAGGCCGTTCAAATCCAATGGCACGCATTTTATGACTTTGACCAAATGGCCAAATGTTTTTTATTTTGTCTAATAAATTCATTCTGATAACCCACTATTTAAAATATTATTCAGCGTTTGTTTCGATACTTGATAAATTGGTTTAAAGTTTTCATGAGTATACAACATTGTTATTGTCATATTTCTCGTCGCTGAGGTTGGCATGTCATCCTTCAAAACACTTTGCCAGTTTTCAGCGATCATAGCATACTCAACTAAGCGCAACTGTTCAGCAGATAATTTGCTTGCCTCACTAGATTTCTTTTGTAATTGTTTTTCAACATATCTTTGAACTTTTTTCTGGCCAGCAGGCAAATCAATAGGTGTTACTTGATATTGAACCTTTGCGTTATGGTATCGATCATACCTTATTTTTGTGATTTTATAGTTACGATCACGTTGTAAGGTCTTTACATATCGTTGCGATAAATCGCTTATGACTTGTTTCTTTTGATACTTATGGCCATCAAAAGTAACTGAATCTGCCACTTTAGCGCTGCTCTTCCACGCTTTGCCAACACTAGTAGCAATTTCTGTTTGCCACGCTGTATTGGTTAAATGTACAACCTGTTTGGTGCGTTTGTCATCAGAATGGCCTGTCAAACCAAATTGTAACGCGATCGCTGCATCTTTTTGAAGAGTTTTCACACGGGTCTCCTGCGAGATGCCATCAAAATTAAAAACAACTCTGGCAACTGTCAGACTAACCACTAACAGCATAACCAGTACTGAACAAACTGTTAGGATTTTAACTTTACGATTTGTTGGTTTTGACTGTTCAGATAAATTGCGTGCTAATCTAGAACGCTTTGTGTTAGTTTCCTCGGGCATATTGGGCATCGTCCTCCGTTTTAAGCACAGCCATGAAAGCTTCTTGCGGTACCTCGACTGAACCAACAGACTTCATACGTGCCTTACCCCTTTTCTGCTTGTCGAGCAACTTCGCACGACGATCAGGATCACCTGTATGAATTTTAGCCGTAACATCCTTACGATAAGCTTTAATGTTTGTACGAGCTAATATTTTAGCGCCAATAGCTGCTTGCACTGGAATTTCAAAGTTTTGACGTGGAATGATCTCTTTTAGTTTAGAAGTAATAATCCGTCCTCGTTCTACAGCAAAGTCACGATGAACAATAAAACTCAGGGCATCGACCTTCTCACTATTTAACAGAATATCTATTTTGACCAAGTCGGATTGTCTGTAGGATGATAACTCATAATCAAGTGAAGCGTAACCACGTGTGCTAGATTTTAGTTTATCAAAGAAATTGAAAATAATTTCGGACAAAGGCATGTAATACTTGACATTGACACGCGTGTCATCCAAATATTCCATTGTGTCAAATTCACCACGTTTGCGTTGCGCAAGTTCCATAACAGCACCAACGTAATCATTAGGCACCATAATTTGGGCATGAACATAGGGCTCTTCAATGTATTTCACTTTGGGCGTGTCTGGCATTTCGGATGGGTTTTCAATCTCAATAGTTTCTTCATCATTAGTTACCACTCGATAAGTAACAGACGGAGCAGTTGTCACCAAGTCCAAATCAAACTCGCGCTCTAGTCGCTCTTGAATGACATCCATGTGTAGCAAACCCAAAAAGCCAACTCGATACCCAAATCCTAGTGCTTGTGAAGTTTCTGGTTCAAATGTTAACGCAGCGTCATTGAGCTGTAGTTTTTCCAAAGCTTCCCGTAAATCCGTGTACTTAGCGTTGTCTGAAGGATATAGACCAGAATAAACCATAGGTGTCATCGGTTGATATCCGGATAATGGTTCACTGGCTGGATTATTCACTAGGGTAATTGTATCACCAGAATGTGTCGTATGAATGTCCTTAATAGCTGCTGTTAAGTAACCAACATCCCCCGCCATCAAGTAATCACGTTTCTGAGCATTTGGAGACATCACACCAACTTCCGTGACCTCATATTCCGCACCAGTGTTCATCATACGAACCTTGTCACCAGGCTTTACAATGCCTTCTCGTACACGCATGTTAACAACCACACCACGATAAGCATCGTAGGCTGAATCAAAAATCAAAGCACGTAGTGGTGCATCGATATCACCTTGCGGTGCAGGTAAATCGGTAACAATTTTTTCCAGCAGTTCTGGAATACCAATGCCTTGTTTAGCTGACGCTAACACTGCCTCTGAAGCATCAATGCCAATAACATCCTCAATTTCCGTACGAACCTTTTCGGCATCCGCCGCCGGTAAATCAATTTTGTTAATTACAGGTAGAATTTCCAAGTCATTATCTAGGGCCAAATAAACGTTAGCTAACGTTTGTGCTTCAACGCCTTGAGAAGCATCAACAACAAGTATAGCCCCTTCAGCAGCTGCCAATGCCCGCGAAACCTCATAAGAGAAATCAACGTGTCCTGGTGTGTCAATCAGATGGAAAATGTAGGTTTCACCGTCTTTAGCGTCGTAATGAACTTCGACCGCATTTAGTTTAATCGTAATTCCACGTTCACGTTCTAAATCCATCGTATCCAGTAATTGATTCTGCATGTCACGTTCAGCAACAGTATGTGTCTGTTCCAAGATACGATCAGCTATGGTTGATTTTCCATGGTCAATGTGTGCAACAATTGAAAAATTACGTATGTGTTTTTGTCGTTCTTTAAGTTCATTCAAATTTAATTCTGTCATAATTGGCATTTTTTTCTTTCAGTTTTCTATCTATTTAATTTTACCATAAAGCCTCACGTTACTTTTCGAAAATGACACCGCTATTTTAGCAAAATAAAAAAGCTAGGCTATTGCCAAGCTTTTAACTTTCATGAAAATTTAACGACGTGCGGTCCTTTTTCTTTCAACCCTGCAGACAGTATCTTCATTACAGTAATCATATTTTCATCGGAAACAAGTTTTGGCATACCTTTGACCAGTGTGTTATAAACAGAATCATAGACTCTGCCATAATCACCCTGAATACTAGGTATGTATTTATCAATGCGATCACCACTCTGATTGTAGTATACCAAGTGTCCATAGTTTTGTGGTGTGTCAACGCCAAAACGCGCGTCTCCAGGCATAACACCAGTTTTAAGGTCATTTTCCTGCTCATCAACCTCATACTTAATAAATGTACCTTGTGTTCCACGCAGTTGCCATTTTGGATATTGGATTGTTGCTAATTCTGTGGTTTGAATTGTTGCTTTAAAAGCTTGTGGATAAAAAAGGTTAACCTCAATTTGGTCGTCTACAGGACTATTCAGTAAGCGAGTAGAACGTATATCGTAGGCTGCTGAATTTGGTGCACCAAAGAGACTCACAATTTGATCTACCAAATGAACACCATGTCCGAATAGCGATCCGTCAATTTCATTACCATTCGATTGCCCCTCATTAGGTCGATAATGGTCCATATGAACCTCAAGATCAACTAAACGACCGAGGTACCCATTTTGAATAACCCGTTGAACTGTCAAAAAGTCACTATCAAATCGCCTACTTTGAAATGGCATCAAAAATAACTTTTTATCATAAGCAATATTGACCAAATCACGAGCCTCGATATCACTAGCAGCCATTGGCTTGTCAACCATAACATTTTTTCCAGCCAACAGTAGTTGTTTTGTCACCTGATAATGGCTGGCTGAAGGCGTTACAACAACCACTAGATCGATGGTTTCATCTTCAATAATGTCATCAATATCTGTTGAAAATACAGTACCAGTAACTTCTAACTCAGATTGCTCTGTTGGTCTTTTCCCAAGTGTAGGTGTTACTACACGGCTCACGTGAAACTTATCTTGCCGTAACTTTAAATAAGGTAAATGATAACGATTTGTGCTTTTTCCAAAACCAACGTAAGCAATATTCAACATAATGACCTCCTACTTTCTAGTGACGACCTATTATTTAATAATTTTACTTAATGACAATTTGTTCTAAATCACCCAATTCACTAATTAAGCGATGAATTACATTCAGTTGTGCATAGCGATTGTTTTTAACAGCTGCATTCTCGGTGTTAACCATTGTAGCTTCAAAATAAGTTGAAATAGGAGATTGTAACCCAGCCAATGTTGTATATACCTCGTCAGCACCTTCTTTTACTAAGTGGCTTAAGTTCAGTGCATACGTTGCCTGATACAATTCTTTTTCAGCATCATTTTCAAATAGAGATGGATCCACGCTATCATTGGTTAACTGCTTCACTGCTAAGCGATCGACACGTGTCAGTGATTCAATCACATCACGGAAATCATTATCTTTACTATGAGCAGCGAGTACATTAATACGATCTATGAGGTAAACAACGTCAGTATTTCCTGAGCGACTAACTCCTGCAGATACCAAATCTTGGCGAACACCATCATCCAATGTTAACTTACGCACGCGATCTAAGATAAACTCCAGTACAGCTGTGATATCAGCCGCAGCAACTTCTCCCTGTGATTGGGCAAACTGAGTTAATACCGGTTTCAAAGCAATATGCCAGTTTTTTTCCTGTAACGTTCTTACGATACCTGTTGCTGCGCGACGTAGTCCATAAGGATCATTTGAACCGCTTGGTGTTAAGTCAGCTGCAAAGAAAGTTACAATAGCGTCTAGCTTATCGGCAACTGCTAGTACAGCACCAATATCTGACTCAGCAATTTTTCCTGTTGCTGAAGTCGGCATATAGTGCTCTTTAATTGCTGCAGCCACAGCGGGATTCTCACCAAATAATTTAGCATAGTGTTCACCCATAATACCTTGCAATTCGTCGAACTCACCAACCATACCGGTCATTAAGTCGAATTTATAGATTTCTGCTGCACGGCTCACGTTAGACAATTGTTGTTCATCAAAATTCAGTGATTGCGCTAGTGCCTGAGCCAAAACGCCAGTTCGTTGCATATGTTCATAAACAGTACCAATTTTTTCATGGAAAACCAGTTTTTTGACCTTTTCCATGTAGTCAGCAATTGTTTTAGTTTGGTCTTCTTTGTAAAAGAATTCTGCATCCTCAAGACGAGCAACCAAAACTTTTTCATTACCAGCAATAACATTATCCAAATGCTCTTGGTTCCCATTACGTACTGATAAGAAATGTGGCAACAATTTCCCGTCATGATTAGTAACAAAGAAGAAACGTTGGTGTTCGCGCATTGATGTGATTAATACTTCATCAGGAATTTCCAAATATTTTTTATCAAAAGTACCAGCAAATGCCGTTGGCCATTCGACAATATTATTAACTTCTTCCAGCAAATTCTGTGCTGCATCAGTGTCTAATTCTAATGACCAATTGTTTTGTTTAGCAATTGCCGTCAGTTGAGAACGGATTGCATTTTTTCGTACCTCAGCGTTAACTACAACACTTGCTGATTCGAGTGTACTTACATAATCGTCAGCAGAAGAAATTTCAACATGTTCATTTGACAAAAAGCGGTGTCCTCTTGTAACACGACCAGTTTGAACATCTAATACATGAAAATCAACGACTTCCTTATCAAACAAGGCGACAAGCCAGCGAATTGGTCGCACGTACAAGAAAGCATTATTCGCCCACTTCATGTACGTTGAGAACTTCATCTCTGAAACCACCTCGGCACCAATTTTGACCAAGATATCCTTGGCAGGAACACCTTCAGTATGCTTTGTTAACCACACATAGCCGTCTCTTGTTTCAAAGTCATCTGGTGTTGCACCTTGACCGCGTGCAAATCCCATTGCTGCCTTAGTCCACTCACCATTGGCATCTTTTGCTCTTTCAATTGACGGACCACGCTTTTCTTCACTCAAACTTTCTGATTTTTCCGCTACATCGGTTAATTCAACCGCCAACCGACGTGGAGTTGAATAAGGATTAATGGCACCAACAGTCAAGCGATGCTCAGCTAAAAAGTTTCTTGTTCTTTCAATTAATTGATTTTCTGAGCTTGTGACCAGATGTGCTGGCACTTCTTCAAGACCAATTTCTAATAAAAATGTTGACATGAGTTATTCTCCAATATTGATTTTATCTCTGTTACTATCAGGCATTTTCTTTGGTGTATTTACCGTTTTTACCAAGATACTTATCCCGTAATGTCTGATCTTTTAGCAAAGGAAAACCAAGCTTAGCTCGTTCTTCAATAAATACTTTCGATACTTTGCGAGCCATTGTACGAATACGATGTAAATAACCAGCTCGTTCTGTGACCGAAACCGTACCACGTGCATCTAATAGATTAAATGTATGTGATGATTTCAAAATATAGTCATAAGCCGGATGTACCAAGCCCAAATCTAACAAACGAGTTGCTTCTGCTTCAAATTCTTCAAAGTGGCGCAACAACATATCTTGGTTAGATTCTTCAAAAGCGTATTTCGAATGCTCGAATTCTGGTTCTTTGAAAATATCACCGTATAACACACCATTACCCCATTCAAGATCATAAACCGTTGGTACATCTTGAATGTATGATGCTAATCGTTCTAGACCATAAGTCACTTCTGCTGTCACAGAATCTACTTCAATCCCACCAACTTGCTGGAAATAAGTAAACTGTGTCACTTCCATACCATCCAGCCAAACTTCCCAACCAATTCCTGCAGCACCCATAGAAGGGTTTTCCCAGTTATCTTCAACGAAACGTATATCATGTTCTAATGCTTTAATACCCAAAGCTTCTAAAGAACCTAGGTAAAGCTCTTGAATGTTTTCAGGGGAAGGCTTCATCACTACTTGAAACTGATGATGTTGAAACAAACGGTTTGGATTATCGCCATAGCGGCCATCAGCTGGACGACGAGAAGGTTGAACATAAGCAGCGTTCCAAGGCTCAGGGCCATTAGCACGTAAAAATGTATATGGCGACTGTGTTCCGGCCCCAACCTCATTGTCATATGCCTGCATTAAGTTTGCGCCTTGTTTAGCCCAGTATTGTTGTAGGGTCAAGATGATATCTTGTAATGATAGTTTTTCGTTTGTCATAATCGTTCTTCCTTAAAAGTTTATCGACAATTCAGCACAGATGGTATCGATATTTTGTTATATTTACCAGCATCAAAAAACCGCGTGTAAGTTCATCCAATGCCAAAATAATTGACATCAGGACGCTTACGCGCGGTTCCACCTGACTTCCGAGTTATAAAACCCGACACTCGACTGTTTGTCCGTTCCACCAACGCCACTTGGCTTCATCACGTACAAAACTCAATAATGATATTATGCACTCTCTACGACAAATCGTCAAGTAAAAATTTCTACATTAAGTTGCTCGAAAACTTTCTGACAATGTTTTAACAATTAAATTAAGCAATGGTCTTGATGGCGCAATTAAGTACACAACTCGGATATGACCATCTGGCATATGCCACTCTAAATAAGTCATAGCCTTAATACTGTCAGAGGTAGTATCTTGGTAGGTACCATCAATTCGAGAGGCTTGTACATTGTCGACTTGATTTAATGAAACATAACTTTGTCCCGTAATTTTTTTAAAACTAAAACTAGCAAAATCAACACCAAATCCCTGACCTTGAGTGCTGGTTAAAACCATTACGTTTTGTTGTGACTGCAACCACTGCAAAGAAGCTGTATCTTGTTCCCAAGTCCCATGGACCTTAAAGAAACCAAATGTTGCATCTCCTATTGTATCTTCTGTTAATCCTCTGTATGCTGTCGTCTCAGAATCGTCTGGAAGTTCAGTAACTTCTTTTTCAGGTATCGAAAATGCTGAGCTGGCTTCTGGTGTGTTATCATCTGTCTCTTGGGTTGACGAGCTCATAGAACCATTTTTAGTAGAATAACTTGATGACGCGGACTTACCTCGATTTTCATTAACTTGACGCTGTTCCTGAATATACTTTTGCGCAGCAGCTCTAAATTCATGTGTGACATGCTTTAAAGCAGTAACCTGAAAACAAGCAGTTAAAATCATTACAGCGCTAATTAAAGCTGCATAAAATGATTTTTGCTTTTTACTTAAAGTCGGTGTCCAATAAGCTGAACGCCTTGAAACCAAGTAAATGAGCCAACCGAAATATATTAAAAATGCAATTGGCGCCAAAATAACTAAACGAAAACTGGCTAAAATGCCAAAACTCACTCCTAAAAGTGACGGGCTCATCAGTAAAAACATAATTGTCTGTACTGGAAATCCGGTATCTCGTAATCGCCTAATAAATAAGGATAAGTTTGGAATAGTTATTAAGATACTGAATGTTCCAGATAACTTGGTTGCTAACGACCAAGAATTAAAAAAAATAATTGATACAAATAAAATAGATGCAAAAATAAATGTATTCACGATATGAACCCACCAAAAATCCAATCGATACGCACCACTATGAAAATCAAATGCTTCCCGCCAATATCTCAAATATCTCCTCAGCACATCCCTCTCCTAAATAAAAAGACTTGGATTTATCCAAGTCAAGCATGATCGCAATATCTTACGAAAATCAAATTGTTAACAATTCTTTTTCTTTTTCAGCTGCTATTTCATCAATTGCTTTAATGTTTTCATCAGTCAACTTTTGTGTCTGATCTTCGGCCTTGCGGGCATCATCTTCAGGCATGTCTTTGTCTTTTTTAATATCATCCATAATATCACGACGAACATTACGAACTGAAACTTTAGCTTTTTCAGCTTCAGCCTTCACTTCTTTAGCAAGTTCTTTACGACGTTCTTCTGTCATTTGTGGAATCGCCAAGCGCACAATATTTCCGTCAGAAGCAGGATTCAAACCAAGATCGGACACGTTAATTGCATGTACAATTGCTTCCAAGGCACTTTTATCAAACGGCGTAATTAGCAATATTCGTGCTTCCGGTACTGAAATTGAAGCCACTTGGTTCAATGGTGTCATTGCCCCATAATATTCAACTTCGACGCGATTCAAAATATTGGGATTCGCACGACCTGTACGGATGTTGGCTAATTCACGTTGAAGTGCCTCTTGTGCCCCCTTCATACGCTCTTTAGCATTAGTTAAATCAAAAGTCATTATTTTTCTCCTGTTACTGTTGTTCCGATGGCTTCACCAAGCACAACTCGTTTCAAGTTACCTGGTGTGTTAAGGTTAAACACCACCAATGGCATATTATTATCCATAGATAGTGAGCTTGCTGTCGAATCCATTACTTTCAAACCTTTTTGCAAAATGTCAAGGTGAGTTAATTCCGTAAACTTCACCGCATTAGCATTTTTATTTGGATCTGAGTCATAAATACCATCAACGCCATTTTTACCCATTAAGATGGCATCAGCATTAATTTCGTTTGCACGCAAGGCTGCCGTCGTATCTGTAGAGAAATACGGAGAACCTGTACCTGCTGCAAAAATGACAATTCGTCCCTTTTCTAGATGACGAATCGCACGACCACGTATGTAAGGTTCAGCAATCTGCTGCATTGTAATAGCAGTTTGCACACGTGTTTGGACACCAGCGCGTTCCAATGAATCTTGCAAAACTAGAGCATTCATTGTTGTACCAAGCATGCCAGTATAATCAGCACGAGACCGTTCCATACCAATTTTTGATGCTGGCTCTCCACGCCACAAGTTTCCACCGCCAACAACAATGGCAATTTGAGTACCTAGGTCATGGACATCTTTTAGCTCTTCAGCAATTGCAGAAACAGTCTCAAGATCGATGCCTTGACCTTTGTCCCCTGCCAATGCTTCACCAGAGAGCTTCATCAAAACGCGTTTGTACTTAATATCAGTCATGTTTAACCTCTTTTATTTGCTTATACAAGTATATCAAAAATTCCGAAAAATTTCCGAAAAAAAAGTGCGCTATTTATAATAGTACACTTTTTAACTAATTAGCTGCATTGATAAAACAATCAATGGCAATTAGTAGTTTTTAAATATTAACCAAGTTGCTTAGCAACTTCTTCAGCTAAATCAGTGACTTGCTTTTCAATGCCATCACCAACTTGGTAACGAACAAATGACTTAACTGATCCATTTTGTGAAGAAATGAATTGTGCAACTGTTTGGTCGCCATTTTTAACAAATGGTTGATCCAACAAAGAAATTTCAGCCAAGAACTTCTTGATACGTCCTTCGACCATGCGTTCCTTAATGTTATCAGGCTTACCATTCAAATCTTCAGAAGCTAATTGCACTTCCTTTTCCTTAGCAATAACATCAGCAGGTACTTGATCATCAGATACAAATTGTGGTGCAATAGCAGCAACATGCATTGCGATATCCTTGGCAGCTTCTTCTGAAGCACCATCAACAACAACCAAAGCTGAAATTGAGCCTGCCAAGTGAGAATATGAACCAAAGTTTTCTGAATCTGACTTTTCTACTACTGAGAAACGACGCAAAGTAATCTTTTCACCAGTAATTTGAGTTGTTCCGATAATTTTGTCGTTCAAAGTTTGACCTTCTTGAACTTCAAGTGCCAAAGCAGCTTCAACGTCAGCAGGCGCAAATTCGACGATTGTGTTGGCAACTGCGTTTAGCAATTCGTTAAATTCAGCGTTACCAGCCACGAAGTCAGTTTCTGAGTTTAATTCAATGATTGCAGCGCGGTTACCCTTAACGGCAACAGCTGTCATGCCTTCGGCAGCGACACGATCACCCTTTTTAGCGGCCTTTGCCATACCCTTTTCACGCAATAAATCAATTGCCTTGTCTAGATCGCCATCAGCTTCAACCAATGCTTTTTTAGCATCCATCATTCCAACAGATGTTTTATCACGTAATTCCTTTACTTGTGCAGCAGTAATTGCCATTATAGTGCTCCTCTAAAATAGTTTAATGTATTTTTATTATAACATATTAAAATACCATTCCGCGTCCCGAACAGGTCCGCTAGGAACGGTATTTATAGAATAAAATTAATTAGTTATTGCCTTCTTCAACGATGTTAGCAATTTCTTCGATTGATTCTGTGTTTTCGTCACCTTCAACGAATGCATCTTCAGGTGCTGAATCTTGGCCTTGACGACCTTCAATAACAGCATCGGCAATCTTTGATGTGATCAAACGTACGGCACGAATAGCATCATCGTTAGCAGGAATCTTAACATCGACTACATCTGGGTTAGCATTTGTATCGATCATAGCTACAACTGGGATATTCAACATGTTTGCTTCCTTGACGGCAATTTCTTCCTTCTTTGGATCAACAACAAACAATACATCTGGCAAGCCAGGCATGTCTTGAATACCACCTAAGAACTTTTCCAACTTTTCACGTTGCTTGTTCAACAAAACAACTTCTTTTTTAGGCAATTGCTCAAATGTACCGTCTTCGGCCATTGTTTGCAAATCCTTCAAACGTTGGATACGTGTCTTGATAGTGTTCCAGTTTGTCAATGTACCACCCAACCAACGATGGTTGATATAGTATTGGCCAGCACGTGTTGCTTCTTCAGCAATCGCATCAGAAGCTTGTTTCTTTGTACCAACGAATAATACGTTAGCGCCATCAGTAGAAGCGTTACGAATAAAGTTATAAGCTTCGTCAACTAACTTAACTGTCTTTTGTAAATCGATGATGTGAATACCATTACGTTCTGTAAAGATATATTCGTCCATCTTTGGGTCCCAACGACGTGTTTGGTGACCGAAGTGTACTCCTGCTTCGAGGAGTTCTTTCATTGAAATAACTGCCATGATATGGCCTCCTAGGTTTTTCCGCCGACAAATTCGTTGTTCACGCTGACATTTCTGCACCTACGTGTTCTCATTTATCGTGTGTATTTGCTGCTTTTCACAACATATTACATTTTACATTATTTTTGGTTCCTTGACAAGCATATTACCAAATTTTGATTACGTGGTGTACTAATAAATACTTTTCCTTGTTAATTCGTGTTAATTTCTTAAAATTTGCCTCTGCTTTTAACGCTTCGCTCTTTGTCTGGAACTCTTCATAGTGAATCAATTTTAATGGATGCCGCGACTTTACGCGGGTAAACTTAGCCCCTTTACCAGACTCATGTGTCGCTAGACGACGTTGTACGTTATCCGTGAATCCACCATAAAAATAACCATCCGCTGTATATAAAACATAAAAATAATAATACTTCATTCATGCCACGCTTTACCATAAAGGATGTCGTGAACCTCTGATGTATAGTCATTGTCATCAGTATAGGCGATAAGGGGTGGCATAATGCGCACGCCACCTGGTCGGCCAGATTTAATGGCTTCTATTAAAACCATATTGGCTTCGCGGTTTGCCTTTCCATAAACAAATTGAACTCTTTTAATCATAAGCTTTCGTGCAGCAAACGCTGCAAATATATCTGCTAGCCTTTCCGGCCGGTGTACCATATAGACCTTACCATTATTTTTCAGCAGTTTATTGGCAATTTGGGCCAGTTCAGGTAAGTTAATCATCAACTCGTGGCGCGCAATTTCATAATGTTTATCTATATTAGTCTTGGTAGTCTCAGTTAAGGGAAAATAAGGTGGATTAGTCAGAACAGTTTCAACAGATCCAGGTTTAATTTCATTAAATATATCTTTCATGTCAGCCTGAACGACTGAAACACGTTCATGTAAATTGTTCAGTTCAATGCTACGTTGTGCCATTTCAGCTAATTCTGGTTGTATCTCGACTAACTTTATTTCCCCAGTCACTTTTGGAGCGTAAAAAAGCCCAACCGCGCCAGTACCTGATCCCAAATCAACAGATAACCCTTTACCTTTTCCTTTTACATCAGCAAAATGTGCTAATAAAATCGCGTCTAAGGAATATGAAAACATGTCTGGATTCTGGATGATATTAATATTTTGTGATGGAAGTCCATCAATACGTTCATTTGCTTTAAGAAATGGTTGTGTCATTTGCGTTTCTTTCTGTTTATCTGTAAAATTGAAATGATTAATTTATGAGGTAAATAAATATGAAATTCTATGATTTTTTACGCGGCATTGCTGTTGCTTTAATATGGGCAGTTACTGGCCGCATTAAATACATGAATCGCGACAGAATACCCCAAAACGATAACTATGTGCTAGTTGGTCCACACCGCACTTGGTGGGATCCAGTATGGTATGCTGTGGCAGCCTACCCAAAACACTTTATTTTCATGGCAAAAATTGAATTATTTAAATTCAAGCCACTTGCATGGTTAATCAAATCAGCCGGCGCATTCCCAGTTGATCGTGAAAATGTTGGCCCAAGCGTCATCAAAATACCTGTACGCGAATTAAAAGATGGCAAGCGCTCTTTAATAATGTTTCCTTCTGGTTCTAGACACAGTGATGATTTAAAATCAGGTTCCATTCTAATTGCACGAATGGCTGGAAAGGCAATCGTACCAGCTGTATATCAAGGCCCTGTTAAGTTCAGTCAACTTTTCAAACGTAATAATACCACAGTTAATTTTGGTGAGCCAATTATTATTGATCGTAAAGACCGATTGAACAAGGAAAATATTGCTAAATATACTGAGCAGATGCAAGCAGCTTTCCAAGAATTAGATGCTGAGATTGACCCAACTTGGAAATATGTAGATCCAAAACGTTCAGAAAAAAAATAAGCCGATTGGCTTATTTTTTTTGCGAATTGGCACTTTGTTGCTTCATCTGAGCCATCATTTGGTTCAATTTCTTTTGAGATGGTTTTTGTCCCATTGACATCATCATTGATTTCATCATTTCTTCTGAAATAGGTGGGTTTTTTGCAAGATAACTCTTCATTGAGTTACGTGCCAAGAAAAAGCCACCGACCAAACCAATAATTAAAGTTAACACTGCAATCAAAATTGCTAGCCATGTGCTAATCATGCATATTCTCCTTACTAAAATGTCTGATAATTATTATAGCACAGCCAGCAAAGGCGTGCTATAATAACTTGCAGAGTTAACGTTTTCAATATGAACCATTTTGTTCGTTATAAAAATAAATAACACGAATTTTTTATTATTTATTTAATATTAGGTTGAATTTTTAAAAAAATAACGAACAAACGTTTGATTTGTTCGTGTTTTTCCGTTATACTGATGATAGTAAATTTAACAAGTAGGAAACCCATCATGGCAATTACACAAGAAAGCAAACAAATTCAAGTGCTTCGATTTATTCATGAAGCACAATCAGAAAATGGTTACCCACCAACCGTCCGAGAAATTGGTGAAGCTGTTGGATTATCATCTTCTTCAACTATTCACGGTCACATCGAACGTCTGGTAAAAAAAGGTTATCTTTTAAAAGATGCTTCTAAACCAAGAGCTCGTGCGATTGAAGTAACCGATATTGGTTTAGAGATGCTTGGGATTTCAACCACACCCGGAAAAATTCCGGTACTTGGAATGGTTACAGCGGGTACACCAATTTTGGCAGTAGAAGAAGAAGCAACTGAATTTTTCCCTATCCCAGATAATTTAATGCAATTTGATGGTGACCTATTCATGCTTAATGTTCATGGTGATTCAATGGTTAACATTGGCATTCTAGATGGAGACAAAGTTATCGTACGTAAGCAAGAGAATGCTGATAATGGTGATGTTGTTGTCGCAATGAATGATAACAATGAAGCGACAGTTAAGCGTTTTTTCCGTGAAGCCGATCATTATCGCTTACAACCTGAAAATAACAGCATGGCGCCAATTATTTTGCAAAAAGTCTCTATTTTAGGAAAAGTAATCGGACTGTATCGCGACGCTATTTATTAAAAACCAAATAAAAAGGCTCATCTCTGATGAGCCTTTTTATTATGCTTGCCAAGCATTTGGATTTTCCTTCCAGTTTTGTAAGGTTTCAACTTGTGATTTATCGAGATCCCCACGCTTAACGGCTGTTTCAATTAGTTGTGAATATGTTGTCAGTGAGTTAAATGTTAGTCCTGCTTCAGCAAAATTTTTTTTACCAGCTGGTAATTCATAAGAAAATATGGAAACAACACCAAGGACACTTGCTCCCTCCTTACGCACCGCATTTACTGCGGCCAACACAGACCCACCTGTTGATATCAAATCATCAATCAGAACGACTTTACGATTTTTTACCAATGCACCTTCCGTTTGACGACCTGCCCCGTGATCTTTGGGTTTTGAACGTACATAGACCATTGGTTTATTTAATTCTTCAGCTACCCAAGCTGAATGTGGAATACCTGCAGTAGCCACTCCACCAATAATCTCAACGTCACTATATTCTTTTTTTATTAGTTCAGACAGCCCTTTGTATATATTTTGACGTACCGAAGGGAAACCAATGGTCATCCGATTATCTGTATATATTGGACTCTTAATACCCGAGGCCCACGTGAAAGGTTCTTCTGGCGAAAATTTTACGGCACCAATTTCAAGTAAATCATTAGCTACTTGTTGTTTATAGTCTGTCATTTATTTTCTCCATTCATTGACAACACGTTGATATGCAGCCACTGGGTTGGTCGATTGTGTAATTGATCGACCAACAACTAATCCAGTTGAATTCAACTTCTTGGCTTCCCCTGGCGTAGTCACACGCACTTGATCTCCAGCTTCATCACCAGCTAAACGAATACCAGGTGTGATACGTAAAAATCGATCATTCGTGTGTGACTTAATTAAACTAGCCTCTAAGGGTGAACTAATTGTCCCGTCTATGCCCACCGAGTAAGCAAGCTCAGCCAAATGTGCAACACTTTCTTCAATAGTTGCTGTGGTTAATTGTATCTCTTGTATCTCAGCTTCAGAAAAAGAAGTTAGCTGCGTCACTGCAAGTAATTTTAACGCTTCACTTTTATTGGCAACAGCTGCTTCTAGCATTTTTTTCCCTCCAGCTGCATGCAGAGTTAAATATTGTACATCTAGTTTTGATATATTAGCGACTGCACGACCAACAGTGTTTGGAATATCGTAAAGTTTTAAATCTAAGAAAATCGTATAGCCCAATGCACGTAGTTCTGTGATGAACTCTGGTCCCGTACGATAAAAAAGTTCCATACCAACTTTCAATGCTGGCTTTTCTACTAAATCTGAAAAAGGCTTCAAAAATTTGTAAGTAGTAGTTGCATCAGGAAAGTCCAAAGCAATAAAAACTGGCTGTTCTGTCATTATGATCCTCCTATGTACATAAGCCGAAGCTTATTTGAAAAAGTTTAGTGCATTTCTTTCACTGTAAAACTGCGCGACTCTAATACTTCTAAGAAGGCACTAACTGTGTCTAAGGCAGTAAACAAAGGCACGGCATTTTCAATCGCAGCATTTCTAATCAAGCGGCCATCGCTTTCAGCACGGTCATCTGCTTGAGTTGTGTTAATAACAACCTGCACTTTTTGTTGACGCAGTGCTGCAACCGCATTATTATCTGATTCCGAAATTTTATCGAGTACTTCCACAGGCAAGTCATTGTCTGACAAGTAAGCACCCGTACCGGCAGTTGCAAACAAAGCAAATCCCAAATCATTGAATCTCTTTGCTAATTCGAGCGCCTCTTCTTTGTCATCATCAGCAACTGTGAATAAGACATTGCCGTAACGTGGTACTTTAATGTTAGAAGCAATAAAGGCCTTATACAACGCCTTGGACAGGTTAATATCTGACCCCATGACTTCACCAGTAGACTTCATTTCTGGGCCGAGCAAAGAATCAACATCGGGCAACTTTGTGAACGAGAATATTGGTGCTTTAACGTGCACCATATCATCGTTAGGAACAAGTCCCGTCTCAAATCCCATTTCTGACAATTTTTCACCTAACATAACTCTTGTTGCTAATTGAGCGAGCGGAAGATGCGTGACTTTCGATATGAACGGTACTGTACGTGATGCACGTGGATTTACTTCGATAACATATGCCGTATTTTCATGGATAACAAACTGCACGTTCATCAACCCTATTGTGTTCATAGCTTTAGCCAAATTAATAGAGGCTTGCACCATTTCATCTTGAACCTTTTGTGACAAGTATTGTGGTGGGTAAACTGACATAGAATCCCCTGAATGGACCCCCGCCCGTTCAATATGTTCCATAATACCGGGGATTACAGCTGTTTCACCATCTGACAAAACATCTACTTCTGCTTCTTGTCCCACTAAGTACGAATCAATCAATACCGGATGATCATTTGAAACCTTGACCGCACGCTGCATGTAGTCCTGGAGTTCATCGTCAGAAGAAACAATTTCCATTGCTCGACCACCCAAAACGTATGAAGGACGAATCAATACAGGATATCCAATGGATTGTGCAGCTGCTAATGCACCGTCTACTGTGGTTGCTGTTTTACCAACAGGTTGTGGTAAAGCAAGTTCTTTTATGACCTGATCAAATGCTTCACGATCTTCGGCACGATTTAGATCCTCTACAGAGGTTCCTAAAATGTTTACGCCATTGTCTAACAAAGGTTGAGCTAAATTAATTGCAGTTTGTCCGCCGAATTGCACCACCACACCGACTGGATTCTCTAAATCAATCACATTGAGAACATCTTCCAAGGTAAGTGGTTCAAAATACAATTTATCTGAGATAGAGAAATCCGTTGAAACGGTTTCTGGATTAGAATTCATAATAATCGCTTCATATCCAGCCCGTTGAATAGCCTTAACAGCATGAACAGTTGCATAATCAAATTCAACACCCTGCCCGATGCGAATCGGTCCAGAACCTAGTACAAGTACCGATTTTTTTGTACTAATAATCGATTCATTTTCCTGTTCATAGGTTGCATAATAATACGGTGTTGCCGATTCAAATTCTGCCGCAACAGTATCAACCATTTTATAAACTGGCTTAATTTTTTTATCTTTGCGTAGTGTTCTAATATCAGCAGCTGTCTTGCCCCAGATTTTAGCAATTGTTTCGTCAGCAAACCCATTCTTTTTAGCATATTGCAACTGATCAATATCTCCAACATGGCTGGCAAGGTCTTGCTCAATTTCGATAACATGCAATACTTTATCCAAGAAGAATTCATTGATTAGTGTTTTATCATGAATAGTTTCAATTGAAACACCTCGGCGCAATAAATCAGCAATCATAAACAAACGATCATCTCGAGCAGGCATTAATGCTGCTAGCAGTTCATCATCTGAAAGATCCTTATAGGTTATATCATCTAAACCAATAGCCCCAATCTCTAGTGAGCGAACAGCCTTTAACATGGCTTCTTCCATATTGCGACCGATAGCCATCACTTCACCAGTTGCCTTCATTTGCGTGCCTAGGCGACGATCTGCTGTTGAAAATTTGTCAAATGGCCAGCGTGGAATTTTAAACACAACATAATCTAATGCTGGTTCAAACTCTGCCTTTGTCGTGCCAGTTACTGGATTGATGATCTCATCAAGTGTTAAGCCAACGGCAATTTTTGCAGCCATTTTGGCAATCGGATATCCAGTCGCCTTTGAAGCTAACGCTGAAGAACGACTGACACGTGGATTGACTTCAATAATATAATATTTGTATGAATCAGGATCAAGTGCCATTTGAATATTGACACCACCCTCGATTTTCAATGCACGAATAATTTTTAACGCTGCATCACGCATCATTTGAACTTCGCGATCAGATAATGTTTGAACTGGTGCAGTCACAATCGAGTCTCCAGTATGAATACCAACTGGATCAAAGTTTTCCATTGAAGCAACAACCAATGCGTTGTCATTAGCGTCACGCATCACTTCAAATTCAATCTCTTTGTAACCTGCAATCGAACGTTCAATCAACACTTGTGTTACAGGAGAAAGTTCTAATCCATTGGCCGTAATTTCCGAAAGCTCTTCATGGGTTTGAGCAATACCTCCGCCGGTACCGCCTAACGTGTAGGCTGGACGAACAATTACTGGATAACCATGTGTGTCAGCAAAATTAAGTGATTCTTCTAAAGTAGTTGCAATGATGGACTCTGGAATGGGCTCATTCAAACGTTCCATCAAGGCTTTAAATTCTTCACGATCTTCGGCCTCTTCGATTGCTGATAGCTTAGTTCCAAGTAACTCGATATTGAGTTCATCCAAAATTCCCGCTTCGGAAAGGTCTTTAGCCATATTTAATCCAGTTTGACCACCTAGCGTCGGCAAAATAGCATCTGGACGCTCTTTACGTAAAATACGTTCAATAAAGTCAATTGACAAAGGCTCAATGTATACCTTGTCAGCAATTTCAGCGTCAGTCATAATCGTTGCCGGATTAGAATTTACTAAAATAACATGATACCCTTCTTCCTTTAAAGAGAGCGCGGCTTGTGTGCCAGAATAATCAAATTCGGCTGCTTGACCAATAACAATTGGTCCAGAACCAATCACTAATATTTTACTAATGTCTTGACGTTTAGGCATTTGTAGTCTCCTTCTTTGAATCAGCTATCATATCCAAAAATTCATCAAATAAATATTCAGCATCGTGTGGACCAGGTGCTGCATCTGGGTGGAATTGAACAGAGAAAGCATTGTAGCCTTTTAGACGAACACCTTCAACAGTCTGATCATTAATTTCCTCGTGTGTCACAACTAGATCTGTTTTCTCTAAGCTTGCTCGTTCTACTGCGTAGCCGTGATTTTGTGACGTAAAATCTAATCTCGCTTTGGAAATCGTGCGCACGGCATGATTAAAACCACGATGACCGAATTTCATTTTGTAAGTTTCTGCGCCATTGGCGATTGCGAACAGCTGATGTCCCAAGCAAATGCCCATTAGCGGTAAATGCTTTTGTAGCTTCTGAATTGTTGGAATGGCATATTTTACATCTTTGGGATCACCAGGTCCATTCGACAATAAGATACCGTCAGGGTTCGCTGCCAATACTGTTTCTGCGTCCACATTAGCAGGAAATACCATCACGTTAACACCGCGCTTCGCAAGCGAGCGAAGAATTGAATTTTTCAGTCCAAAATCAATGAGCGCGATTGATACACCATCAGTTGGGTTTTGATACTGTGTCTTTGTTGTTGCATCTGCAACCATTGTTTTCGATGTTTCAAACGCTTTTAGTCTCGCAACGACTTCGTCCGTTATTTCATCAACAAGCGCTGCTTTCATGGAACCCTGATTACGTAACTCTTTTGTTAAAGCGCGCGTATCAATGCCCGTTATACCGGGCATTCCAGTTTTTTCTGCCCATTCAGGCAAACTCATTGTTTTGCGCCAATTGCTTGGTCGTCGAGCGATTTCGTGCACCACAATCGCAGATGCAGCTGGTCGCAAACTTTCAAAGTCATCACGATTAACCCCGTAATTACCGATTAGTGGGTAAGTAAATACAATAATTTCACCTCGGTATGATAAATCTGTAATTGATTCTTGATAGCCGGACATACCAGTATTAAAAACTAACTCGGCCATGATATCAACATCAGCACCAAAAGCTTCCCCTTCATATACTGATCCATTTTCTAATAATAAGTAGCGTTTTTTCATTTTACGTTATCCTTATATACAATTTCACCGTCAACCCATGTGGCCAGTGTTTTTCCATACACTTTCCATCCAATAAATGGTGAGTTTTTTCCCATCGATTCAAAGCTTTCAGTATCGATTTCATAGTTATTATCTAGATCAAACAGAGCGAGGTCTGCTCGCGCACCTTCTTCGATACTAGTGGGCGCTTGCAAGTGGAATGCACTGACTGGAGCAGTGACCGTTCGCTCAAGCAAAGTTTCTAGAGTCATCACACCATTTTTAACCAAATAAGTATAAAGCAGTTGGAAACTCGTTTCGATTCCGGTAATGCCAAATGGTGCCTCTCGGAAAGACTTCTGTTTCTCTTCTTTTCCATGTGGCGCATGATCAGTAGCAACCATATCGATGGTTCCATCCAACAATCCAGCAATGACTGCTTCACGATCTCTCTGAGTTCGTAGTGGTGGATTCATTTTAAACATTGCATTATCAGAATTGATATCTTCTTCTGATAATAATAAGTGATGCGGAGAAACCTCTGCAGTAACATGAACACCTTCATGTTTAGCAATTCGCACCAATTCAACCGATTCCTTAGTTGAAATATGCGCAACATGGTAATGAACGCCAGCAGCTTTAGCTAGTACCAAATCTCGAGCAAGTTGTGAACTTTCCGCCAATCCTGTAATTCCTGGTAATTCTAATTTTGTTGATGCTTTCCCCTCGTTCATGACACCATCATGAACCAGCGTATCGTCTTCCAAATGCGCGGCTAAAGGTTTGTTAACCGATGCAGCGGCGACCATTGCTTCGAGCATAGTATTTGCTGTCTGTACCCCTTTACCATCATTTGTGAATGCTTTGGCCCCAGCTGCTGACATTCCTTTAATATTGGTTACTTGAGTTGACGTCAAATTATTTGAGATTGCCCCGTACTGTTCAATATGAATCACACCATTTTGTTTATTTCGTGCGATTTGATTCGTTATCTTCTCTTCGTTATCAGGAACTGGATTTAAGTTAGGCATAGCAATCACAGTCGTAAACCCACCGCGTGCAGCCGCCTTAGATCCGCTATTAATCGTTTCCTTATACTCAAAACCAGGTTCACGAAAATGTACGTGCACATCTACTAATCCCGTTGAAAGGAAGGCCCCTTTGGCATCAAAAACGGTAGCTGCTTTACTTTCAAGATGATTACTAATCTTTTGAATAATTCCTTGGTCAATTAAAATATCTCGAAGAACGAGTTGATTGTTCCATAAAATTTTAGCATTTTTTATTAGTTGCATTTACTTACTCCGTAACGTATTCTAAAATGGCCATTCGTGCATAAACGCCATTGGTCATCTGGTCAAATATGCGTGATTTTGGTGCTTCAACTAAATCATCGGCAATTTCAACGTCTCGATTAACTGGGGCCGGGTGCATAATAATACTATTTTCTTTCAAATTTTCATAACGTGATTCAGTCAAACCATACACTTCATGATACTTTTTTGCCGAAAAATTTTGATTTTCAGTATGTGTAATTCGTTCATGCTGTACTCTAAGAAACATCACAACATCTTGTTCCGACCAACCAACATCAAGGTCCACATGTTCGCCAAATGAATCAAAATCAACTGGTTGCCAGTCTTTTGGTCCACTGAATGTCACTGTTGCGCCAAGCTTGTTGAGTATCTCTGCATTTGAACGCGCTACTCGTGAATGTGCTAGGTCACCAATAATTCGAACCTTCAAACCTTCAAAATGTCCAAACTCTTGGTAAATTGTCACTAAATCTAACAAACTTTGTGAAGGGTGTTGGCCGCTGCCGTCCCCCGCATTTACAAGTTGTGGAATTGCATGCCCTTCACTCCGTAAGACGCTTTCATACCATGAATTTTGAGAGTGACGAATTACTGCAACATCCACACCAATCGCTTTAAGGGTTTTTAATGTATCAACCAAACTCTCTCCTTTTGTCATTGAACTAGTTTGAGGGTCGATTTGTATCTGTTTCCAATTAAGTTGATTCTCTGCCATTTGGAAACTACTATGCGTTCTCGTTGAATTTTCAAAAAATAAATTTACAGCCGTTATCGATTTTGTTTTAGGTTGCTCACCTGATTTTAACGCCAACGCACGTTGTATTAAGTGTAGCACGTCATTTTTATTAATTGCATTTATATTCAAATAATTTCGCATATTACCCTTCTTTATACAAAAAACCAAGCGATCTGAGCGACCGCTTGGTTCTAGAAAATGAGGGTAAAAGTGTACACTTCACCAAAAGTATCTAAAGCCTTGCAGGTCTCTCTGGACCTGATTAAAGGTTTTATTTTATTGATAGTAATCATAGCATTTTTTAAAAGTTAATGCAACTTACTTACTAAAGAAATTTTTATTCCCTTGATTGACATTTGCTTTAGCCGTTTTGTTACTATTCCAAAATGGAACAATGACTTTACCAACAACGTGCTTTTTATCTACAAATCCAAAATACCGACCATCATTTGAAACTGACCGATGATCGCCCATGACAAAATACTTACCTTTTGGAACTGTAGAATTATTGCGATCCTTTTTCTGCCATAGCGTACCGGAGGAAAGTGTCTTAAGAGACCATGTGCTACCAAAAGACATTTCCGTTCCCTGTGTACGTTCATTCAAACTAATGAAGCTTTGATTAACTTTCTTGCCATTGACGTACAGATTAGACGCTTTGTATTCAACTGTATCACCTGGGATCGCAATAATACGCTTCACGTACTTATCGTCCCCAGACTGGTACCTAGGATCTTCATCTTTAGCGTTAAATACAATAACATCTCCACGCTTATAACTTGCCACTTTGTTTAGAAACACATTCTCGTTATCTTGCAAATTTGGTTCCATTGATGGCCCACTAACTTTTACGCGTGTGAATAAAAATGAGCGAATAAGCACAACAATAAGAATTGCAATGGCAATTGGAAAAACCCACTCCTTCAAAAATTTCATAAACATAAATAACTTCCTTTACATAAAATCACCAACAGCATAACTGTCGGTGATAGTGAGCTTAATTTACTTCTGCAACTTAGAATATGCTTCGGCAACGGGTTTTGTAACGATGTCATTTAATTCCGTTAGCAAAGTGTTCAAAGCCTGTTCTGCTTCCATCAGCGCATTAATTTTTTCGTCTTTTTGTACTTTTGCAGCAACAGCATCCCATTCCTTTTCTTGTTCAGGTTTTGGTTGTTGCTGACTTTGCATCATTTGTTGTACTGCCATTTGAATTTCTTGGAATTCACCAAACAACGCCTTAGAATCAGTGTCATTTTGTATTGCGTTAAATGCATTTTGCCATGCAATATATTGTTGTGTTTCTGTCAAAATATTTGCCATTTCATTGGCGTTATCGTAAATATTTACTGTCATGTTATTTTCCTTTTTTTAACGTTATTCTATGTCACTAAAATCATATCACAACCCATAACTAATGTGAAACACTAATCAATCTAAACGATTAATTACCAAATAATCCTTTGACATTATTCCACAATTGACCCGCTCCTTCAACAGCTTTGTCAACACCACTATTGAAATCATCTTGAATCGTTCCCCATAAGTCACTACTTTGACTTATACTACTTGATGTAGTGTTAGGATTTGTTACTGTAAAGGCGGTTTGATCCGTATTTGGCAAAATTTGTTCCAAAGACGTTTTAACCAGTGGTCCCATTGTAGACGTTAATCCTAACGGTAAAGAACCAGTATTGTTCCCTTCCAGTCCCATCCAAGTTGCTTGAACAATGTCTTTCGTATACGCCATTGCCCATGAATCCTTTGACGAACTAGCATTATTGGTACTATTAGGATTTTCAGTAGTACCGGTTTTACCAGCAATAGTGTAACCCGATGGTGCAGATCCAACACCTGTACCATCCGTATAGGTACCTAGCATCATACGTGTCATATTATTTGCAACCTTACTACTGATGACCTGTGTTTGTTTTGCCTTTGGTGAGCTAACAATTACTTTGCCACTCGCATCAACTATTTTAGTAATATAATGTGCCTGACTCATCACACCACCATTGGCAAAAGCTGTGTATGCTTGTGCCATTTGTTGTGGGGATACACCTTTGGTCAATCCGCCTAGTGCTAGTGATAGGTTCTTATCCTTTTTGGTTAATGGTAAGCCAAACTTAGTACCACTCTTATAACCAACCTCTACACCCATTTTATTAAGCAAATAAACTGCCGGAATATTATACGAATGTTCCAAAGCTGAATACATAGGAACATCAGCCGTTTCAACGTTCATGGCATTGTTTGGTGTATAATTGTTCGTCCCAAAACTCATCGATTGGTTAGGCAATTTTGTACTAATACTATAACCTCGTTGTAGAGCTGGTGCATAAACGACCATTGGTTTGATTGCTGAACCAGGTTGTAATTGTGATTGATTAGCACGATTAAAGCCACGGAAAGTATGAGATGTTTCACGACCACCAACTACAGCCAATACCCCACCAGTTTTAGCATTCAAAACAATAGATGCTGCTTGTGCGTCATCAACATAGTTAAATAATGCTGAATTATCGAAATCATTTTGTAAATTCGTTTGATCCTTTTGGTTTAACGTTGTGTATATTTTATACCCACGATTCATAACATCGTTTTCTGTTAAACCGTAGGTATTAATGGCTTCGTTAATCACTGAATCGAAATACCAAGGATAATTATAATCACCAGAATCATCATAAGTATCATTTAGCGTATCCGTCGTCGATTTGGCTGCACTAGCCTGCGCTGAAGTGATCTTTTTATTCTCAACCATGGTTGTCAAAACTAAATTACGTCGAGCCTTGGAAGCTTCTGGATAATCGATAGGATTAAATTTGGCGGGACTAGTTAACATACCCGCTAGTGTAGCCGCTTGTGTTGTCGTTAATTCACTAGCATGAACACCAAAATATTTCTGTGATGCATCTTCTACGCCCCAGACACCATGACCAAACCATGCATTATTAAGGTACATCGTAAAAATTTCATTTTTAGTGTAATCTTGTTCAACCTGCATGGACAAAAAGATTTCTTTGGCTTTTCTGGTAAATGTCTGTTCTTGCGACAAATAAGCATTTTTAACCAATTGCTGTGTTAACGTAGAACCGCCACCAGAAATAGTATTAGATCCGGTTATTTTGTTTTTAACCAATAAAACAGCTGCACGTGCAATCCCTTTTACCGAGAAGCCATACTCATGATAAAAATTACGGTCTTCGATTGATAAAACTGCATCTCGCATGTTCTGTGAAATCTTATTATACGAGACATAGGTGCCTTTTTGTGAATATAATTCGCCTGCTTTTTCACCCTGATCATCGTAAACTGTTGCCGTTTGAGAGAGCGTTGCTTCTAAATTTTTAACGTGTGCAGTTTTAGCTAAAATTGCTAAGTAGGCACTTGTGACCAAAAATAATGTTAAAAATAAAATAATCAGCAAGCGACCAAATTGCCAACGATGCCAAATTGGTCCAAACTTATCCCACACTTTTTGACTTATTGCTTTCAACCACTTCATTCATCAACCTATCAATTCCGCCCAATGATCAGCTAGCTTTGCGGCATCTGTTTCATTTTTACTTGTAACGTAAATTGTGTTAAATCCCGCTAGTGTCGTAATAACTTCAGGTAAATTCGCGTCATCGATAATGCCAGCAACTGAGTTACCACTACCATCAGTCGTTTTAATAATCGTTAAGAACTCAACGTGAGTCACGAATGAAGCATATTCTTTGATTGCTTCATCAACGGCGTTAGTCGTTACCAAATTTTGAACATTTTTCGTTGTATCATTGAGTTGCTGGTAACGTAACTGTCCGCTGTCGCTCTTTTGGCGAATAATATTCATTGCTCGAATATCACGTGATACGGTTGTTTGTGTTGTCTCAACACCATGCTTGATAAGTTGAGCAAGCAATTCTTCTTGGCTGGCAATGATATTATCCTGAATAATATCTAAAATAAGCTTTTGCCGTTCTTGTTTTGAAATCATTGATTTCTCCTTTGTATCATGATGCACGGTTATCTAAAAATATATCATTTACTACCGTTTTGTGCATCACTTTAACAGTTAGCTTAAATAGCACTTGATCTGTCCAGATCAGTTACATTTCTTCAGGTGCCTTGACACCTAATAATCTCAAACTTTCTGTCAAAACAATAGACACTGATTTAACCAACACCAAACGAGCATTTAATTGAGCGTCTTCTGTTAATATTTTTGAGTTGGCATAGTACTTGTTAAACGCTCTTGACAAATTTAACGCATATTTAGCAATAATGCTGGCCTCGCGTTGTTGCCAAGCACGTTGCACTGTCTTGGGGAAGTTGTTCAGTGTCGTAATAATATCCCATGTTGCTGGATCAGTCAAATTCAAGTCATCACTCGTCAATTGAACCGACGTCTTGCGTAAAATTGATTTTGCTCGGGCATTCGTATACTGTACGTATGGTCCAGTATCTCCTTCAAAACGGACAACTTCTTCTAAATTAAAGTCAAAGTTGTTGGTACGATCATTCATTAAGTCATGAAACACAACAGCACCGGCGCCCACTTCTTCTGCCACTGTATCTTTATCACCCAAAGCAGGATTTTTCTCTTGAATTTGCTTCAAAGCCAATTCATGAGCATCATCTAATACATCCTTCAGTAAAACAACATCACCCTTACGTGTTGACATTTTTTTGCCATTAAACGTAATTAGACCAAAGGCAATGTGTTCAATGTCATCAGACCACTCAAAGCCCATCAATGATAAGACGGCCTTCATCTGCACAAAATGTTCTCGCTGCTCACCACCGACAACATACAACGATTTCGCAAAATCATATGTTTCTTTTCTATAAAGTGCGGCTGCTAAGTCACGAGTCATATATAAAGTTGCACCATCTGAACGCTTAATCATGGCCGGTGTTAGATTTGGATTGATATGGCTCAAATCAACAATCTGTGCCCCCTGTGATTCAACTAGAAGATTTTTTTCTTCTAAGAGATCAACTACCTTGTCCATTTTATCATTATAAAATGCTTCGCCGTTGAATGAATCAAACGTTATATCTAAGCGGTCGTATATTTCAGAAAACTCTTTCAACGACTCAGCACGGAACCATTGCCACAAACGATGTGCCTCTTCATCACCATCTTCAAGTTTCTTAAACCAAGCACGACCTTCATCATTTAGTGAGTCATTTTCCTTAGCTTTTTCGTGAAACTCAACGTAGTACTTTAACAAAGTGGCAATTGGGTCTGATTTGACTTCTTCTTCAGAACCCCATGCTTTGTAAGCATATATTAGTTTACCAAATTGCGTACCCCAGTCACCTAAATGATTTATTTTAACCGGTGCATAACCATTTTTTGCTGTGATGTTTGCTAGTGCATTACCGATAACAGTCGACCGTAAGTGTCCCATCGACATTGGCTTGGCGATGTTTGGGCTGGACATGTCAATCGTGACTTTGGCACCCTGTCCATCCACATTGTCACCGTAGGCACCTTCCAAGTCAAATACTGTCTTCAATACTTGATTAGACGTAGCTACTTTGTCCAAGAAAAAGTTAACATAAGGCCCAGTAGCAACAACTTTTTCAAATCCTTCTTGATCAATTGCAGCAACGATGTCTGCTGCAATTAATTGCGGTGCTTTATGTAATGTCTTGGCTAATGTAAATGTTGGAAAAGCAACATCTCCAAGGTCAGATGATTTTGGTGCTTCTAGTTTTTCAGAAATTTCTTGTAAAGTAAGGTCAGTTAGCACTGCGTTAAGTGCCTCAACAATTTGTATATTATCTACCATTTTTTTTCCTTTTGGTTTTTAATTATGATTTTTAGTAAAAATACATTATAATCAAAAATTCGATATTCTTATTATACCGTATTTTAGGCATTATTCATCTAAAAATAAATAAGCTCGCCTCTTGTTTTCATCAACAAAGAGACGAGCCTAGCCCGCGGTACCACTCTAATAGCTTTCGCCACTCAAATTTATTAACTTTGGACTCTTAGTACGCGCCGTTTTGACTATGGCTTGACTTCCATCAACTCAAGCTCGCTTAATCATAGTTCCAAAACATCTTTACTTATCTTCGTCTTTTACAGATTTTTCAGGCGCAGGGCCGTGTTTAATCACTTCAACCTCATCCATGCGAACAACCGCACGATGGTTCATTTCGTTAACTGCTGGTTGGTCAGCTGGAGCATTTTCCGTAATCTCAACCAACAATGAGTTTTCATAAATTTTTTCAACTTGACCTGTAAAAGGTTTTTCTAAGTTACCATAAGCTGGTGCTAATAAAACATCTCCAAGGTTAAATCCAGAGGTATTTTCTTCTACTTCTTCTGCCATGTTTGCCTCCATTTTAACGTTATTTAACAGTTTATTCTAGCATAAAACAGATGTTTATGCGAGTGTTTTAACTACTCTATCTAATATAGCCCGCGCAATGTCAATTTTTGGTAACAATTCAATTTTTTCTGGGTCTTTATCACGTGATAAAATCGTTACTTTATTATTATCAGAGTCAAAACCACTATCCACATTACTAACATCATTAGCAATTAAGAAATCTGCATTCTTCTTTGATAGCTTTTTTTGTGCAGACGCGAGAACATTTTGCGTTTCAGCAGCAAATCCCACAACAATTTGCCCGGCTTTCTTCATATGACCAATATCTGATAATATATCAGGATTTTGAATTAATTCAATCGTTAAATTCTCGTGACCTACTTTTTTTATTTTGTTTTCAGCTTGTGAAGCAGGCCGATAATCAGATACAGCTGCCGAACTAATGAAAACATCCGCATCAGAAAATTCTTGCACAACCGCTGTATGCATGTCACGTGTAGAAGTAACAACTATTTCTCGGACGCCGTACAATTCTTCACGTTTTGTTGTGGTTATAAGTACCACCGTTGCACCTAACTCTGCAGCTACCTGTGCCAAAGCATAGCCCATTTTTCCTGAAGAACGATTTGTTAAATACCGCACTGGATCAAGCGCTTCACGTGTCCCGCCAGCTGTAATAACAAGTTTCTTTCCTTTTAGTTCACCGCCACGCGCCTGTATACGAATAGCTGCCTGATTTATAATTGTCACAGGTTCCGGTAGGCGACCTTGCGACTCGTAACCTTCGGCTAAGAAACCAATCGCTGGGTCAATAATAAACCAACCATCACTTTTTAATAAATTCAAATTACGAACAACCGCGTCATTATTAAACATAACATCGTTCATCGCTGGGGCGATAACTTTAGCCGCAGGTGATGCCATTACCGTCGCAGTCACAGCATCATCAGCGATACCATTTGCTATTTTTCCAATAATGTTAGCAGTGGCCGGCACAACAAATATCATGTCTGCCCACTTAGCCCATTCAATATGAGTAACCGCAGCCTTCTCATCACGAAAAAGATCAGTTAACACATCATGTTTAGATAAAACAGCTAATGTTTGTACAGTAATAAATTTTTGGGCCGCAGCCGTCATTCCTACACGAACATGAGCACCGCTTTTAACAAATTCGCGTACTAATGTTGCTGACTTGTAAGCCGAAATGCTACCTGTCACAATCACTAATATATTCTTATTTCTATAGAAATCATTCATGCCATTTATTATATCATGGAATGTTTTAAACACGATTCAAAAAGCGATATTCTAAGAATATCGCTTTCTTCTAGGAAGTTGCAGAACTAGAATTGTGAGATTGTGCTTTAACATAATCAATTGCTACCACTACCGCCACAACAACAGATTC
Source organism: Leuconostoc sp. C5 (assembly GCF_056530425.1). Taxonomy (NCBI): domain Bacteria; kingdom Bacillati; phylum Bacillota; class Bacilli; order Lactobacillales; family Lactobacillaceae; genus Leuconostoc; species Leuconostoc sp. C5. The sequence continues at coordinate 1,154,633 of NZ_CP134351.1, forward strand.
CAAAGACTCGTCCTCAATTTTAATGTCATAGGTGCTTGTCATTGCTAACCAGCGCTGATCAACAGAGCCAATTTCACGTCCATCTTGCAGGATGGCAAAATTCATGTCCCAGATATTACCTTCTACACTTAGACCAAGTCCTTCAATTTCGTATCTTGGTTTTAAAAAGGAAAAACGTTTAATGATTTCAACTTCTTCTGGAAACTCATTAATAATTAACTTAAACTTTGGTAAAAAAGTAAACACTTGATGCGTTAAACGCGCAATAGGTATACTGTTCAAATCTAGAATATCAAAATACTTTGGAATACTAAATGTACTGCCAGAAACGGTGTAGCGTGTGTTCTCACTGTCGTCAGTTATATCAAACTTTCCGCCCAACGAAAACAAGTGTTGTCTCATCAGTAAATGTTTCATTTAAGTCCTTTTTCTAGTAATTTACCAGCAACTGGTATTTGACCCAACTGATCTAATTCCTGACCATTCACAACTACCAAATTGCTAGATGATTCAGCCAAAGTTGAGAAAGCATTGATTGACTGGTTTTGGAAATACTTATCATCAGCACCAGCTAAACCAGCCTGAACAGTGTCAATACGATATTTTTCAGCTTCAGCACGAGTTTTCGTAGCATCAGCTTCAGCCTTGGCAGTAGCCATCAATGCATCGTTTTTAGCTTTTGTTGTCAATTCAATTGAACGTGCTTCACCTTCAGCCTTAGCAATTGTAGCAACTCGCTCACGATCTGCCGTTAATTGCTTATCCATTGCTTCTTGAATTGAAGCAGAAGGGCGTAATTCATCAATATTGATACGATCAACATTGATACCGTACGTATTCGTTAAATCACCAATGGCATCCGCTAATTGGACATTAATTTTGGTAGTAGAACCAAGCGCTTCGTTTAACTCCATGCGACCAATAATATCACGTAAGTGCCCACGCACAAGTTGTGCCATAGATTCAACTGAATCCGTGTTTTCGTACATATATTTAACTGCGTTAGTTACATGATAATTTAAAGTAACACTTGCCTTGATATCAGCGTTATCGGCAGTAATCACCGAGTAATCAGGCAGACGTAGTGGGCGCATAGCCAAACTTACCTTACGAATTGTTTGAAAGAACGGTACATAAAAATGTAATCCGGCCTCTCTTCGGGCACGATATTTTCCCAACGTCTCTACAAGACCCGCATTGTTCTGCGGAACAATCTTAAAAAAAAGCATAACTTCTCCCTCTAATCTTTCATGATTTGTCGTAATGTCAAGATATTCCCGTTTGCCTCGAGAATCACGTAATCTTCATCACTTTTAGCAACAGCACTATTATCAATCAAATATCGATAATAGATACCAGAAACGTTGACCAAACCGCTTTTAATATCAATATTTTTACCTGAAATGACCTGACCCACAAATTGACGGTCTTCAAAGTTGCTTGGATGATAGTTAGCCATCAGTAATTGGGTGATGTAATTATTTAATGACCTCCCCTCCTTGCTGGCCTGTTCCGCCAAAAACTCATGTAGTTTGGGATCAATTCTCAATGGTATGTTGCCTGACTTCATGTTTTTTTCTTTAACCATATCTTTATGATATCACATTTAAATCATTTTGCAATTATTAAAATTTTTTTTACATAATAAAAACGCCTAACTACTGCAAGCTAGGCGCTTTTTATTTGTTAATTACTTTTTATCGTTCTTTAAATTGTCAATACTATCTTTGACAGCATCTTTGGCTTCCGTTACGGCATCCTTAGCTTTTCCAAACAAGCCTTGGGCCTTACCTTCTGCTTCACGCTGCTTATCACCGGTAACCTTGCCTTCAACTTCTTTTGCTTTACCAGCAACCTTGTCCTTAGCATTATCAAACTTTTCTTCAACTGACATATAATACGTTCTCCTTGAGGTTTATTTGATGTTACAAGTTCATTGTAACATTTCTAATAAAAAATGACAGTAAAAAAGAACCACTAGAGAAGTTAGACGCGGTTCTTAACATTGGGAGTTGTGATTTTCGGGATAATTAAAAACCACAATTTTATTCTATGCCTATGCAAAGGCTAAAACAACGTATTTCCCTGGTCAATTGACTATCTTATGTTCAAAAAAACCACGTGGCATGAGCAGACACGTGGTTTAAAGATTAGAGTTCTGGTTTTCGTGGCAAATAACAAATCAGAAACCATACACACATTTTAGTTTTATTGATGGCAGAATACAACAGTATTTGCTGGGCAATATCATTTAGTTTGTTCAAAAATAATTTTATTTTAATTCTTGGTTTTCCAGATGTTACACACTGGCCATTTTATACACAAATCATTAGCTATAGTTGAAAAGACTTTTTGCGAGTTTTGCTTGACGTAGATATCCCAATTCAGTCCAATTATTATTTGTTTAAATAGTATTGACAATGAGAAAATTTCGCTATTCACATATGTACGATGCCCCCGAAGGGAAGAAGCAATACATTTTGGGAGTGTATTTAATAATTTCTAGGGACATCTTACCTAAATGTTAGCACGCTAATTACATTTTCTCTAGCAATAACACTTATAACAACTGGTTAAACGTTCGACAATACATCAATTAGAATTTAATACACAATAAAATGCCCAACCTGAGTTTCGGGATAAAACATACAAATGGTTGGGCATTTGATAATGTCTAAATAACATTACAAAATTTAGTATATCGGATCAATCATTTAAAGATATAAAATATGTTAACTTTCTTGACAAAATTGACAAAACAAATACCGACCAGAATGTCTTCTAGCCGGTATTCTTTGCAATGAGTTTCACTCGTTCTATTTGAGATATTCACTCAAACTAAATTCTTCCCCATGCATAAAGCATATCATGAAACATCGATAGAAAATTCAATTGTTTATTATTAAAATTAACTTATTTAATTCAAATTTAATTATCATTTTAAGCATTTAAATAGCCAGGATTTAATTTTTTCATCAATATCATTAACAAACTTCAACTTGCCGTAGTAAATATTATCTAACGCGTCTATTGCGTAGACCTTAAGTTTTTTCGCATCTTGAGCCGTGATAATTACTCCTAACTCCTCCTCAACCCACGGCATATTAAGAGGCAAAGCTGTTTTTCCTATAATTTCTTTGTTGGGCTCAAAGCTATATTTTGCATAGTTCTTTTCTCGCAGATCTTGCCAAGTATCAGCATAAGTAAACTCTTTGTCAGTAATACCAGCCTCAACTATTTTCATATCAATATCACCAACATTTTTAACATTGATTTTAAAATATGTATTTTCGTAATTTTCCTTGGACCGATGATCTTTGTTTTGTGGAACAGGACGTTTGATATCTTTTTTGAAATGATACAAATATCCCTTTATCTCAATCTGAATTTTTTTATCATGAGAACGGTAAAAGGAACCCACAAAAATAGAAATTATCGCCCCTAAACCACCCAATCAGCAAGTGGTCCCATTTCACTTGTTGTTAAAGTCGTCATAGTATAGCGCCCTCCAATAGACAGCAAAAAAAGCATCCGAAGATACTTTTAAGTGATCCAAACAACGGTGTTATGATTTTGTATATTAATCAAGTTTCAGGAAATTACATAGTGCATTTGGATCACCACGAGCTAAATATTAGCACACTAAGCCTGTCTTGTCACTAAAATATTTGTACAATACAAATAATTGGAAATGTAGTAGTCTTTATAAATCGCCTTGCTTATGAAAAACCCTTAGCGAATCTTTCTGGTTGCAGGCTTTTGGTAACAAAAAACAAGGCTTAATCCTCACTCAAGAAAAAGCCTTGCAAACTCAGTAATTCTCGGCTTACCAAGCTTATTGATATACATTTATGGATGAATATCATTCTTGTAAACATTTTTTGGTAACGCTTACATAATGATTATATACAATTTTAATATGCTTGGCAATAATTATTTTGCTTAGTTTCTTATAGGTAGTTATTTGATTTTCCATTCATTGTTTTAGTGATATACTTTTAATAAATCAAATAGGGGGAAACATGTTAAATATTATTACTGAAATACTAGTTCTTATCATGTTTGTAAGTGGCGTTGGTTCATTTCTCACCTTAAGGCCAGCATATGAAATACGCTCAAAAACACAAAAAATATGGGTGTCTATTTTTCTTACAGCAATTATTGCCGCATTCATAATAACATTATTAACTGCAGTACCTGACTTCATTCACGGCTTTATAGACGGAATATCAGGCAAATAAATAATGAAACATCATCTTAATTGATGGTGTTTTTTACTTGATTTAAAAATAAAAAACACTCGAGTGCTCAATTAACCCTGGTACAACAAACATTTCACAACTATTAAGTAATACTCTTCCAACTCAGAAGTTAATTCTAACTTGATCATCAATAAAGAAACCAATGTATATTACTACAATAACGAGCGGATAAAAAACTGGCCGGAAACATTCCGGTTCAATACCGAAATCTTGCCAACCAGTTAGCCACTTAAATTTCACACTCAATTTTCGAGGTGAAGTTCATATTTTTTGTTTATATAAAACTCTATAAACCTTGTCGCTCTAAAAGTGAGCTTTAATCTTATAAATTGGTTGACCCTTAGCCATAAACTTTTGTTCATACTCGGTCTCAACGTTACCCTGTACCTTGTCATCATCAGCATGCAAGTCCAGCGTGTAATCTTCCGGTGTCCATCGCATGCCATAGTCCATAAAACTAACCATTGAATACTCAAATAAATGACGATTATCTGTTTTGAACTCAACTTCGCCATGTTCTGGCAAAACTGCTTCATAAGATTTCAAGAATGACTTATACGTTAATCGACGGGATTCATGACGCTTTTTTGGCCAAGGATCAGAAAAGTTCAAGTAAACTTTGCTAACTTCGCCTTTTTCAAAATAAGTCTCAACACCATTACCATTACCATAAATATAACGCAAGTTTGGCAATGTGCCGACCTGATCAAAGCTCTTACGTGCTGCAATGGCAATTGCCGTCTCCTGAATTTCCATGCCAATATAATTAATTTCCGGATGTGCCAAGGCCATGCCAAGAATAAACTGACCCTTACCAGAGCCAATCTCCAAATGTATTGGTTGTTCTTGGTCAAATAATGATTGCCACTGTCCAATTTGTGCTGTTGCACGATCTTGATCAATCACTATATCTGAATGCTCAGCCAGCCAATCGCTAGCCCAAGGTTTTGAGCGTAAATGCATAAAATCTCTCCGTTACTTTTTCATTTTTTTAATCATGTATGGAATATAACTTTTTTGTAGCGCAATAGTAACTACAATCAACAATACAAATAATAACAATATCCGTTGTAAAGAGCCACTTGTCACGGCTACCGTAACAATCAACAACGTGCAAACAATGTAGTTCACCAATCTATGCACCTGAATAAATGCGCTCTGTTTCTGAGAATTGGTGATTGGCATCAAACGCGTCCAAATTTTCTTTTGCGTATCTGAAAATAGTGGCAATAACTGAAAATTAACAAGATATACTGTCAATGCACCAACTACAGCAACAAGCCAATCGGGTGCAGTCTGCAACACACCTACGATAATCATCCCCACAATTATTAATCTAAGAACCAAAGGCAATATTTCCGTGTCTCGCGCTAAACGTGTCCAATATAATCGCAACATTGCTGGTTTATTCTTTATCAAACGTTGCAGACAAAAATCTAGGTAACGTCGTCTTTTAATTGATTTAGGTTGATTGGGGATTTCAGCAAAAAGTGCAAAAAAGTGCAATACTCTTTGCTTTTGTTGTTGTGCTTGTTGTGTTGCGATGGCCCAATTGATTGCGAATGAGTTTGCCTTATGATTGCTGATATGAAAATAGTAAGCCGTTACTACCATCAATACCAACCAAGCACTCATCAAAATATATACTTGCGTCTGGGTCAATATAAGGATAAATTCTAAGAAAATGCTAGGCAATAAAACACGGAAGAGAAGCCCCTCAGCTGTTGAATTTGCTTCAAATATCGTAATCGTTTGCACGCGTTGCTTCAAGAATAGCTTATCTCGTTCAAATAACAATAGAAGCAACTTATAACTAATTGCAAAAATCAGCAACGAACTAATTCGTAATAAACCACTGACATAAATTCGCAATAGAATTGGTATGATAGCACTGACAAAAACAGCTTGCCATACGCTAGCATATAAAATACTCAAATTTACAGAACGCGTCAAATATTTCTTGATAATTTCCGAGTCGTTTCCTAATAAGTAAAGCCTATCTGCTGGCTTGAAGTACGTAATTAAATCACCTATCTGTAGCCCTATCAGTAACCACGTAATGATGATTACTTGCCACCAATTAGAGCGCCAAAACATCATCGACTGCGGCGTACTGAGCAGTTCGCGATAAGCAAGCACAATACCACCCAAAGCAATAATCAAAAAAATCACAAAATGATCATTAAATAATAATCGCAGATATTTAGCACTTGTCCGCTGTTCGTCTCGAAAGCGCCGCCAAAATAAATCGCTAGCCTTCATTAGCTAACTCCTTTTGCATTAAATCAAACAAATCATCAAGATGATCAACTGTTAACTGATTTTCTTCTGCTAAAGCGGAAGGTGTGCCCACGAAACGTACTTTACCATCATGTAGAACAACGAACCTGTCCACAAATGTTGCCGCTGAAGCTAATAAATGAGTTGTCATCAAAATACTATTTCCAAGTTTTGCTTGTTCTTTCATCAAAGATACAACATCCCTTTGCGCTAATGTATCTAAGCCCAAAAAAGGCTCATCAACAATTAGCAATGGGGCGTTCAACATAAATGCAGACACAAGCATTACTTTTTGTCTCATCCCCTTAGAAAAATGGATTGGTAGCCAGTTTAACTTATCCTCTAATCTAAACATGGTTAATAATGACACAACACGTTCCCAAGTATTCTCATTGTCTTTTTCATGCGCCGCTAGCATCAAATGTAAATGTTCAGCCAACGTCAATTCGTCATACAATATTGGTTGTTCGGGAATATATGCAAGTTGTGATTTAAAAGCTGTCGGCTCTGATACTATATTAGTATCATTAAGAACTATTGATCCCATCTGAGGCTGTAGTTCTCCGATAATGTGATTAACTGTCGTTGATTTTCCAGCACCATTTAGACCAATTAAGGCAACGATTTCACCATTAGGCACGTCAAAAGAAATGTTTTTCAATATATTATTGCCTGCGTACCCGCCAGATATATTGTTAATTTTTAATCCCATACATTTATTATAGCAAGCATTACATGATATTTGTATGAAATCTATAAATATAGATAATGACCGTCTCTTTTCAATTTGTTTACTAAAAATAACACTTCATTTTTGTTATATAACCTTATTTGTTATAATGAAAGATAATAAATAGAAACGGAGATTATTACATTGGATATTTTTGACAAAATTATTACAGGTGAAATACCAAGTTATAAAGTTTATGAAGATGAAGACGTTCTCGCCTTTTTGGATATCTCACAAGTAACCCCTGGACATACACTCGTTGTACCAAAGAAAAACGTTGATAATATTTTTGACTACGATGACGATACCGCCAAAAAAGTTTTGTTGAAGTTGCCTGTCATTGCGCGCGCCATAAAAGCCAGTGACGACAAGATTACAGGTCTAAATGTCCAATCAAACAATGGTCCTTCTGCTGGTCAAACCGTTATCCATTCTCACTGGCACCTAATTCCTCGTTATGATGATGATAATCTAAATAGCGTGTTAGCACCAACTATTGATAACAGTGCTCATTTTTCAGCAGAACAGTACCAAGCCATTGCTGATAGTATTGCTTCACAATTTTAAAACATCCGACGTAACGATGTTTGGGAGAAATAATATGAAATTATTTGATCAATTCAAAAATCTCATCACGAATATAAAAGAAATAACATCTTTGCTCAAACAACTCCAGTTACAACAGCATGAATTAACAGAACAATTAAAAGAGATACAGAGTGTTTCTGAGGACATTCAGTCAGACATCGAAAAAATGAATTTCAAAAATCAACCACATATTTCACGTATTAATGAAGCTACTGAGCATTTAAATACTGAATTATCTAAGTTTAAAGCGCATTAGATTCATTTATGGTAAAATACTTAGTATTGTATCTAGAAAAGGAAAGTATTATCACATGCGAAAATTTATTTGGGGGCTTCTCGTCGTTGTTTTTGTCGGCGGACTGGTCTTTCTTGGTTTTAACTCGTCAAAAACATTAATGACTTCAAAAGTTGGTAAAATTACTGAAAAGCAATTTTACGAAGATATCAAAACATCATCAGCTGGTCAGCAAGAATTTGCTAATATGGTTATTAATAAGGTCCTAGGGGCCGAATATGGCGACCAAGTTTCTGACACAGATGTACAAAACGCCTACGACGCACAAAAGGCACAGTATGGTTCATCGTTCAAGACTGTTTTGGCATCAAACAACACAACTGATGCCCAATTTAAAAAGAATATCAAAAATAATCTGATCATCAACGCTGCCATCAAGGCTAACTATAAGGTAACCGATAAGCAACTGAAAACTGCTTATACAAACTACCACTCAGACACGACGATTTCGATGATTACAGCCAAGAATGAAGCTAAGGCTAAAGAAGCAATTGCTGCATTGAAGAACGGTGATAACTGGAATACAGTGTACAAAAAGTATTCTACAGATAGTACTTATAAATCATCAAATGGTAAAATGCCAGCGTTTAATTCAACAAATACAAGCATCGACTCAGCCGTGCAAACTGCAGCATTCAAGCTCGATAAAGTTGGCGACTACTCAACGGAACCTGTAACTGGTACAAGTGGCAGTTACTATGTCATTAAATTGAATAAGAAAACAACAAAACCTTCAATGAGCAGTTTGCGCAGTACCTTATCAACTCAGATAGTGACTGACTTCATTAATGATTCAAGCAACACCAGTGAAATACAAGCCATTGTCGGAAAGATTTTGCGTAAAAACAATGTTAGTGTTAAAGACAGCGACTTGAAAACTGCTTTGAATACCTATCTAACGGCTGGTATTTCTTCTTCAAGTTCTTCAAGTTCTTCAAGTTCTTCAAGTTCTTCAAGTTCTTCAAGTTCTTCAAGTTCTTCAAGTTCTTCAAGTTCTTCAAGTTCTTCAAGTTCTTCATCAAAATAACTGCTGAATCATTTATTGTCAATGATTGTGCAAAGAAAAACGATCTAATTGCTTAGATCGTTTTTTTATACCAATTTTTTTATGTAGGAGCCGTTGAATTGTCCAGTTCTCCTTTCTTCAATAATACGTAACTGATCATTAAGGCACCACTAGCAATGTAAAATAGATTATTCAACGGCATAAATTGACTCAGGTATGCACCAAGAATAGATCCAGCTAAACTACCAAGTGATTGTGCCGATAAACTCATACTAAAAACCGTACTCAATCGATTACTAGCTTTTGACAATAATACTTGTATCATTGGCGTCATACCAGCGTTAGCAATTCCAATTAAAAATCTTAGTCCTGCAAAAAACATTAAACTGGTGGTCATACCAAGCAAAGCATAAATTATTATTGCTGCAAGTTCACACAATTTAAGTATTTTTAAAGTACCAAAATGGCTACTCATTTTACCAACAAAGGTTGCAAATACAGCTGTTGAGACACCTGGCAAAGCAGAAACAATACCCGTCATGATAGTCAAATAATGCTCTGAAAATAACAAATATTTAATCATCAAACTAACATAAGGAATTATGGCACTCTCTACAAACTGAATTAGCATGGTAGCACTGAGCAATATTAAGATTGGCACAGTCCAAACGCTTTCCTTTTTAGATGAGGCTAACTTTTCGGTCGGACTTGTATTGATTTTCTGAAAGTTTTCCTGAATACCATAAAAACTGATGAAAGCTACGCATAACAAAATTATACCCGTAATAAAAAAGGTCATCCTAATGCTAAATATTGTAGCGAGTACGCCGCCAATTAGCGGGCCCATTAACCCACCAATAATATATCCGGTGGACAATTTACTAATCACTACGGATCGCTCCTCAAGTGGCGTTTCAGCAGCAATTAAGGCAATTACACTGGGTGTATAACCATCAAAAAGCCCTTGACAAAGACGGAGAATAATAATCTGCCAAATATTCGTCACACAACTCAATAAGATGATTACAATCCCCATCCCCGCCGCTGTGCGAAGCAGCATTGGTTTTCGCCCGTGTTGGTCTGCAATTTTACCCCAAATTGGTGAGACTAATATCACTACTAAATACGAAGCCGCATATGAAATACCGGCATAAAAACTAACTTGTGCCTGATTAAAATGACTAATTTGCATGATATAAAGAGCCAAAAAAGGCATGGCTTCACTAAATGCCATGCCCGCCATAAATGTTCCTATCCATGCTATCTTGAAATTTCTAATTCTTTGTTCACTTTTGATTTGCCCCACACTTCCACCTCTTAGCTGAGGCTTTTTTGATTGTTTAATTTAGCCACGGCAGCTTGAAACCTGTCCAAAGCTTCTTTTAGAATTGATAAATCCATTGCATAGGAAATTCGAATAAATCCTTCACCAAATTCAGTAAAAGCGGAGCCATGAACAACAGCCAAATCCACTGTCTCTATTAGAAACTTCACGAAGTCTAATGAAGTCATGCCAAACTTTTCAATATTTGCAAAGACATAAAATGTTCCCTCTGGTTTAATATAGCTAATACCAATTTCATCCAATCGTTTCAGAACATAGTCTCGCCTTTCTCTAAATATGGGCACGATCTCAGACGGGTTATCGCGATCCACTGTTAAAGCTGTCATTGCAGCTTCTTGAGAGATACTTGAGGCACAGCCAACATCGGTTTGATGGATTTTATATAATTCATGAATTAAACATTCTGGCCCTAATAAATAACCAATGCGCCAACCCGTCATACTGTGCGATTTAGATAAACCGTTTAATACTAAGGTTCTTTCCTTCATATCGGGCACACTTGCAATAGATGGTGCGAAATCTTGATCGTAAACTAAACGATTATACACATCATCTGTCAACACATATAAATCATGTCTCTTGATGACATTAGCTAATTCTACTAACTCTTGAGAAGATAAAACAACGCCACTCGGATTATTCGGATAATTGAGTATAACTAATTTACTTTTCTCACTAATGACCTCCTCTAATTGATTTGGTAATAGCCTAAAATTACTCGATCGTGTATCAACAACTACTGGAACACCCCCTGCTAAAGTAACGGCTTGCGTATAAGCAGTATAACCAGGTGAAACAAGGATGACTTCATCACCAGGATTCACTAGTGCTCGGATTGCTAGGTCAATGCCTTCACTTGCACCAACTGTCACTAGTACCTCTGTAACAGGATTATAAGGTTCACTGTAAAATTCTTGCGCGTACTCAGTGATGATTCTTCTAAGTGCTAATATACCCATATTATCAGTATATTTTGTGTGATCTTGCTCAATCGCTTTAATGCCAGCTTGCTTGGTAGCAAATGGTGTTGGTAAATCAATTTCACCAACTGTCAGTTGAATGACCTCGTTTACCGGCTTTTTTATAAAATTAGAAACCAAACGAATACCTGACAGTCCTGTGTTATGAACATTTTTATTAATATTTTTTGTCATTAATGGCGTACCTTTCATCACCTAATTGTGCTAGTTTAATCTGTATATCGGCTTTTGGTTGTTAAAAAAATCAAGAACGCTTGCCACTACTTTTTCAGCAGTCAAGTATTCGGATTCTACTGTATTTGCACCAATATGTGGTGTAATCACAATTTGATCATGATTCAATAAAGGACTAGCTGTTTTTATGGTCTCATAACTTGTTGTGTCTAGACCTGCACCTGCTATTTTTCCAGTATTTATTGCCTCAACCAACGCCTCTTCATCTACTAAAGCAGCTCGTGCTGTATTAATTAGAATAGCGTTCGTTTTCATCTTTGAAAACGCTTCATGATTTAAAATACCACTTGTTTCTGGTGTAGCAGGAATATGTAACGATATGATATCTGATTGTGCTAGTAGTGTGTCATACGATACAAATTGACCATAAAGCGTTTCTCGCTTTGTTCGACTATAAACCAATACATGCGCCCCAAAACCATGCAATATTTTTTCTAAATTTTGCGCAATTTGACCATACCCGATGAGTCCTATTATTTTCCCAGATAAATTATGACCCATTAAACTTGCTGGATATGTTAATGCCTCACCTTTTTGCACGCTATTGGTTGCTTGGTTGACCTTACGCAAAACTGTTAATATCAAAGTAACAGCCAGTTCCGCAACAGCAATAGCATTTGCACCGGGTGTATTTGTCACCCACACACCGTGTTTGGTAGCTGATTCCACCGGAATGTTATCATATCCTACACCACGACGGGCGATTAATTTTAGATTTGGCAAGGCATCAAACCAATTCTTGTCAAATGCCATATCAGTCATAATAATGACCGCTGCATCAGAAGCTAAGGACAATAATTTTTTTTCATCATAATTCGGGCTATGCGATACATCATATCCTGCACTGGTAAATTTTTGAATAGCAACTTCGTGTAAATCACCTACAATGTGTATGCGTTTTTCTGACATATATAGTTCCTCAATTTTTCATAATACTTTTCCCAAAAATTCCTTTGTTCTGACATGCTGTGGTGCGCCAAATATCGCATTTGGAGATCCTTCTTCAACGACCACACCATCGGCCATAAAAATAACCTTATTAGCTATTTCTCTGGCAAAGCCCATTTCATGGGTCACTACAATCATGGTCATGCCCTGCTTAGCTAAATCCTTCATTACTTCAAGAACATCATCAACCATTTCTGGATCTAAGGCCGAAGTTGGCTCGTCAAACAATAAGTAGTTAGGATGCATCGCAAGCGATCTCGCTATTCCTACACGTTGCTGCTGCCCACCAGACAAAGATTTAGGATAGGCATTCACTTTGTCAGATAAGCCGACTAATGCCAACAGTTTTTTTGCCTCTTCATTGGCCTCATCAACACTCAAGCGCTTCACGCGCTTAGGCGCTAATGTTATGTTTTCTAACACGGTTAAATTTGGGAACAAATTAAAATGTTGAAAAACCATTCCCATCTTGGCTTGAATACTAGAAATATCGTTATTCTCATCTGTTATATCTTCACCATCAACATGGATATACCCGCTTGTTGCAACATCTAAGTGATTGATGAGTCGCAGCAATGTTGATTTACCAGACCCTGATGGTCCAATGATAACAACGACTTCATTTTCTGGCACTTCTAAGTTAATATCTTTTAAAACATCATTGGTACCAAATTGTTTTGAAATGTGTTCTACTTTAATCATTTTGCGCCATTTTCCTTTCCCATAGTTTCATTAGTCGACTTGCTGACAAGGTCAAAATCAAATACAGTACGGCAACTGTGAGATATGGCGTCCAAACAACATAGTATTGTGCATTCATAGCTTGAGCCCAATACGTAATTTCTGGTGCGGATATTGCTGATACCAAAGATGAATCTTTGATTAAACTAATAAATTCGTTTCCTAATGCCGGTATCACTATCTTTATGGCTTGCGGCACTATGATAAAACGCATCGTATCAAATTGAGACAAACCCAATGTTCTAGCCGCCTCACGTTGCCCTTCAGAAATGGATTGAATACCTGAACGAAATGTTTCAGCAATGTAGGCCGCTGCATTCAGGGACAAGGACAGGGCACCGGCTATATATGGATTGGAATGTCCAAAAATTGCCGGTACGACACCAAAGTTGGTAATCAAAATTTGTACAAACAATGGTGTGCCACGAAACAAACCAATATAGGTTTTAAATATTCCAGAAATAACGGGGTTTTTCGACATACGGCCAAGTGCAATAATCAGTCCAAATATCGTTCCAAAAACTACCCCACAAAGGGAAAACAGCAAAGTGTATAGTAAACCATGCATGAAAAATGGGGCGTAATCTAAAATCATTTCATAACTAAAACTCATAGATCATCTCCTCATTGCTGTGACTTTATGACATCAAGTGATGGCTTACTACCAAACCACTTTTCATAAATTTTTGTATATTCGCCATTGTCAATTATTTTTTTCAAAGCAGCGTTATATGTTGAACGGTATTTTGAATTTTTAGTAAACATCAAACCAAAATATTCTGGTTCAAAGTTTTTATCGTCATAAATAACTTTTAATTTGTATGAGGGATTACTTGCCACATACTTTTTAACAGTGGTTTCGTCACCAATTGCAGCGTCTGCTTGCCCATGAACAACCTGTAAAAATGTTGTGCCGCCTTTGTCTTTGCTAATATTTGAACTATTCTTGCCAAGGATTGATTCAGCAGCTTCCTCTCCGGTTGAACCTAGCTGAACAGCAACTTTTTTATTCTTCAGATCAGTTGCATTTTTAATTACTGTGTCAGTTTTCTTAACAATGATTGCCTGTCGAGAAACAAGGTAAGGCTTTGAAAACGAATATGTTTTTTGACGATCTTTTGTAATTGTAATACCAGAAATAGCTGCATCAGCTGAACCAGAATTTAATTGTGTAAACATCGAGTCCCAACCAGTATTCTTAATCGTATACTGATAGCCCGCTTCTTTAGACAAAGATTTTAAGATATCTAAATCAAACCCAACAACCTTACCATTTTTTATGTATTCAAACGGGTTCCAGTTAGCATACGTTAATACTGATATTTTCTTTTCTGATTTACTTTTGGTGGTTGCTGAATGTCCCACCAATTTTGTTGTGCCTATGACAATCCCTACAATAACGACACCTAAGACAATATACACAATATTATTGTGTGACTTTTTTTGACGTGGAGCTACCATGTTTATTCACCTTCCTCTAACTCTATCTGAGATAATGCATACTCAAAGTCATGAATTAAGTCTGCTTCATCCTCAATACCGACACTAACACGCAGTAGTTGGTCAGTAATACCAATCTTTGCTTTCTCTTCTTCTGGCGTATCATAATGAGATGAAGAGACTGGATGTGATATTGTTGTTCGTATGCCTCCAAGGGTCATGGCATACTTCGTCAAGTTTAGCTCCTGTAAAAACTTATTAATTGTTTGACGATCGCCTTTTAATTCAAAACTCAACATGCCCCCATATTGGTTAGAAAATTGCGCTTCCGCTAAGTCATGTTGTGGATGGCTCTTTAAACCAGCGTAATAAACCTTGCTAATTAGCTGATGGTTTTCCAAAAATGTTGCTAATGACAAAGCATTACTTGATTGTTTTTTAACACGTAAGTCTAAGGTTCTGATACCACGTGTTGCTAACCATGAATCAAAAGGATCCCCCGTCGTACCCAGTAGCACCTGAAGGTTATAAATTTTTTCTATTATCTCAGCCTTAGCGCTAATTGATCCTAAAGTTACATCACCATGGCCATTTGCAAATTTAGTTAAACTATTAATCACAACATCTGCACCATCAGTTAGTGCGTGAAATAAAACTGGCGTCATAAAGGTGTTGTCAACAATAAGATAACTTTGGTGGCTATGCGCTAAATCTGCAATTGCCTTAATATTTGCAACTGTCATCATGGGATTGCTAACTGTTTCTGTATAAAGAATTCGAGTGTTCGCATTTATAACCGAAGCAACCTCATCTAGGTTTGTAATGTCAACAAAGTCAACTAAAATTCCGTATTTACTTAGTGTCTTAAGAAAATCAATTGATTCACCATACAGCGTTTTATCAGCCACAACGTGATCACCTGATGTCAAAAGTGCTAAGAGTGTTGTTGATATAGCAGACATACCTGTGTTCGTGATGACACTATTTTCTGATTGCTCCAAGTAGGTCATAAGTTCTGCAATCCCATCACGATTCGCATTATGGGACCTCGTATACGCATAACCTTTTCGATCATAAGTATTTTGCAGATCATCTAAATCTGCCACATTGTGAGCTGTTGACAAATATAAAGGCATCACTTCTGGATCACTGACACGATTGGGGTTAATTTTATTCCCTTTGTACAATATGTTTGTATTTTGTTCATTTTTGTATGTCATTACGACAATACCTCCCTTAAAATAAAAATAAAAATGCACTGATTTGTATCAAAGTTCGTATTTACGGATCCGCTATTTGATATTGCAGTCTACTCTACATACTTATCTATTTTATTTCATTAGTTAAATTGCCTTTTTAAAAATATAATTTGTACAAATTGCACAAATAACATCTCTTTTCAGGAACAAAAAACAGCATACCTAAGTTAGGTATACTGTTTTTAGAAAACTATTTACTCGCAATGTTTAAATAATCTTATCTTGGTTCCACTGAATAAATGCTATAATCGATTAACAACTTTTTTTGAAAGTGTGGTGCGTATGGAAATTAAGCAATTAGAATATTTTGTTACTGCCCATAACTGTGGCAGTTTGAGCAAAGCTGCCGCTAAACTGTTTACAACCCAACCCAATGTCAGCAGGGTCATCAAACTTTTTGAACAAGAGTTAGGCTCTCCTCTATTTGAACGAACTAGCAAAGGATTGAAACTAACGGCGTATGGCAAATCAATTTATAGTTATGCTGAAAATATTTTGAAAAACGTAAATTTGATTACTGATACAAATTCTATATCAAGTAATAATAATTTTTCCGTAGCAACCTATCCCAGTAATATCATGTCATGGCTGTTAGTTGAACTATACCAGAAAAACCCAGATATGATTCTTTCTCACCAACAAGGTACCGTTGAAGAAATAACGACTCAAGTTTCCCAAGGATTCTCTGAGCTAGGCATTCTATACGTTTCTCAAAACCAGTTAAAGGCTTTTCGACATATTATTTCTCACAAGAAACTCAAATTTATTGAGATTGAAAAAAGAGAGGCGTGTATTTATGTCGGACATAACAACCCTCTTTACAATAAAACCTCAATCTCGTTTGAAGAACTACTAAAATTAAAATTTGTCCGCGGATTAAATGATTTTTTTTCTATGGAACACCAATTGGAACAAGTTAATGTTGGTGGCTTCGCTACAGATACGCTACAACCAACTGTTTACACCAATAGCGAGCATCTTTTAACAAATATCATTTTAGAAACAGATGTCGTTGAGCTAGGTATTAATATGGTTTCTCCTAGCCATAAACAATATGATATCAAAAATTTAAAAATTGAAGGAGAAGATGCCTACTTAACATTTGGCTACGTGATCCAACAGGATCACAATCTTAGTCATAATGCGCAAGAACTACTAAAAAGTCTCGAAAAATTACTAAAGCCATAACAAAATGTTATGGCTTTTTACCTATAAACTGGTAATTGTTCTAAATAATTATATCAGGTATAGTGATTGTATATTAATCATTCGAAAAAGGCCACTTTTGAATGAAGCCATCATTATACTTTAAAACTTCAAATCAGCGATAACCCACACTCATGCAAAAATTCATCTGCCAGTAAATAAATATTATAATACAAATACTCTTTAAATCTAATTTGTCTACCCTTATTTAATTGTGACATGGATTGACTATATTATATGGAAGAAAAAAATATTTTTTGTTCAATGTCCTAATGTCCAACCACCGTCAATTGGTACTACTGTGCCATTAATATAGTCAGCTTGTGGGCTTGTCAAAAACATTGTTAAATCAGCGACTTCCTGTGGTGCAGCCCAGCGCTTTGCGGGGGTTTGATTGGCAACTTGTTGGGCCATACTAGCATCGCCAGCAAAATCTTTGGCATTCATTGGTGTTTTAATTGCTCCCGGCGCGATAGCATTAATATGTAATCCCTTTGAAGCATAATCAAAAGCCAACTGTTTGGTATATCCAATAATTGCATGTTTACTGGTTGTATATGCCGCCCCGCCCCCACCAGCAGTAAAGCCAGCTATAGACGCCATGTTAATAATATGTCCATATCCAGAGGCAATCATCTTGGGTAATACAGCATTCGATAAAATAAACATCGGTGTTAAGTTTGTATCCATCACCCGTTGCCAAGTCTCCAAGTCAATGGTTAAAGATGGCTGATAATCATCTAAGATTCCTGCTGTATTCAATAGAATGTCAATTGAAACATCACTAGTTATGTGTTCCACCAACATTTCTAGTTTTTTGTGTTGTCTAATGTCAATTTGATACGTATGCAAATGTTCGTGTGCGTACGTAATTTTTTCTTTGTCTAAAGCGTACACTGTTGCGCCTTGAGACAAATAAGTTTTCAATTGCGAAAAACCGATGCCTGAAGCAGCACCGGTTAATAATACATTTTTATTTGTATAATTTTGTTCAATCATTTGTCTAATTTAATAATCTTACTAAGTGCAAAAATCAAAATACCACCAACAATCAATGACACAATTTCTCCTGGCAAAACACTAATATAGTACGCCAACCATTGTGAAAAAAGACCGCCTGATGCGCCTGAAGGAAATGAACCACTGGCACCAATATTAAAGGCAAATGTAAACTCTGCTGCTAAAATACCCATTCCTAATGTAGAAACTACAAAAGAGCTAATTAAAATTTTTACCAACGTGCTTGTTACTTTGCGAGTCAACAGATAAGTTACAGTGGTCATAATCAAGGTACCTGCGGTACCAAATATCCAATCAACCCAACCTAATGGCGAAATGAGATTGGCGATAAAAACGCCTAGCCCCAATGCCAAAATATATCGTTTATTCCATGCGGATAAGTGATTTAAGCCCTCAGATAAACGTAACTGAACTGGTCCAAATCCGATTGGTGCTATAACTAACGTAATTGCTGCATACAACGCAGCAACAATCGCTGTTAATGTGATATTTCTAGTGCGATTGCTTTGTCGCGCACTTACTGTTTTTTGCATAAATAGTATCTCCTAGTTTTTTTAAGCGGGATGGTTGATGAACCGCTATTATTAAGTCTCAGAACACAATCAATTAATTCGTACTCTCATCCATGAAATCCTTCAATTGTTTTGAACGACTTGGATGACGTAACTTTCGTAACGCTTTCGCTTCAATTTGACGAATGCGTTCACGTGTTACACCAAATACACGGCCAACTTCTTCCAATGTACGTGTACGTCCGTCTTCTAATCCGAAGCGCAAACGCAAGACATTTTCTTCTCGATCAGTCAATGTATCCAAAACAGATTCCAATTGTTCCCTGAGCATTTCATATGCTGCAGAATCAGCTGGAGAAACTGCCTCATTATCTTCGATGAAATCACCCAAATGAGAATCATCTTCTTCACCAATAGGTGTTTCAAGAGATACTGGTTCTTGAGCAATTTTTAAGATTTCACGTACTTTGTCGGCCGTCAAATCCATTTCAGCACCGATTTCTTCCGGAAGAGGTTCACGTCCCAAATCTTGTAACAATTGACGCTGTATACGAATCAGCTTATTAATCGTTTCAACCATGTGGACTGGAATACGAATCGTACGCGCTTGATCGGCGATAGCACGTGTAATAGCCTGACGAATCCACCATGTAGCATACGTTGAGAACTTAAATCCTTTGGTATAATCGAACTTATCTACGGCTTTCATTAAGCCCATATTTCCTTCTTGGATTAAATCCAAGAATTGCATACCACGACCAACGTAACGCTTGGCAATCGAGACAACCAACCGCAAGTTGGCTTCTGCTAACTCTTGCTTGGCTTCGACGTCCCCATTTTCAATACGCTTAGCGATATCAATTTCTTCATTTCCCTTCAACAAATTGACACGGCCAATTTCTTTGAGGTACATACGCACTGGATCGTTAATTTTAATACCAGCTGGGGTTTCCTCGGCTTCTGCTAACTCTTGATCAGTGGGTTTGTTCTGCTTGGCCTTTAACACTTCTGGCGCTGGATCGCCATTGTCATCAACAATTGCTATACCGGCATCTTCAACTTTTTCCATCAGACGTTCGATGTTTTCTTCATCTAAGTTAAAGGGCTCAGCTAAACGCTTTGAAAGTGCTGCATATGTTATTTGTTTTGCTGCTTTATACTCAGCAATTAACGCTTTGGTTGCCTTGTCGTACTCAGGATTTTTTAGTGGACCAGACTTTTTGGCTGATTTTGGCTTTGAAGCTTTTCCAGCTGCTGCCGCTTGTTCAGGAGTCTTTCCTTGTGCCAAAGCTAATAGTTCAGCCTTCTTTGCTCGACTATTATAAGCAATTTTTTGCTCATCAAGATAATCTTTAATATCTGAAATTTTACTTGAACTTGAAATAATTGTCATTTTTACTCCTATATTTTACAATGAGGCTATTTAATTAACATCGATTCGACTAATGTTGTCGTTTTTTTATGTTAATTAATTCAGTTGAAAGTTGAACTAGTTTGGCATCATCATGCTGTTGCTTAGCAATTTCAATTAGTTGTTTTAATTCCTGAACACGATTTGACACAGGTGCTTCTTCCATAATTATACGCAAATAATCTTGAACCGCATCATTTTCGACCTTTATATCGCCAAAACTGTGATCAATGGCCATAATTTTTTGATTCAAATTTGGCTTTTGTATAAAATCCATAAATTGAGCAATATCAAATGTCCCCAAATGATCTCGTTGATAAATTTCAGTCAACATCATTAGCAATTGATACTCAGGATGAACAAAAGCAAATCCCGCTGTCGATTTAACACGTTCCAGCGTATACGGATCTTTAATCATTGCCATGATTAAGGCACGCTCTGCCAACTCTACCTTTGAAATTTTTTGATATCGGTTAGGCTCAACTGGAAAACCAAATTCATATTCAGGGACCTTTGGGCTAAAGTCACTCGCAACATGAGATGATTGCGAAACTGATTGATGACTATTTTGCACTTTTACTGACTGCTTAGTTTGTTGTAGTTGTGCTTGTAATGCTTGCTTTGATGTACCAAACTCATTTGCAATCCGAGTCAGCTGAATATCTTGTTCAACTGGCGTAGCTGTATATAATATTTGCATGACTTCATGCAAGAACGTTAGGTACTGCGCTTGATTACTTAGATTCTTACCATTTCTGGCTGCATTGACCAAAAACTCAATTGGTGTTAAAACGCTTTGATTTAGTGACTTTTTTAAAACTTGTAATCCGCGCTGTATTCGAACTTCATCCGGATCAAGCAAGTCAGGCAGATGGACAACACCGACTTCTATATCTTTAGCATTATTTTTAAAGAGCTCAATTGAACGCCTTGCAGCATTTTGCCCCGCTTCATCACTATCATAAACAAGAAGTATTCTTTTCGCAATACGTGAAAGCTGTCGGACATGATCAGGTGTTAGCGCGGTTCCCATGGTTGCAACGCCAACTTTTTCATCGGCCATGTGTGCTGAAATAACATCCATAAAGCCTTCAAAAATCATCGCCGTACCCGTTTGTCTAATGACATTTTTGGCTCGATCTAGATTATATAGAATACGCCCTTTAGTAAAAAATGGGCTTTCTGGACTGTTCATATATTTGATTGAATTTTCAGCGTCTAGCGATCGACCAGAAAAGCCAACAACTTGACCCCGTTCAGTTTTTATTGGCCAAACGATACGCCCTGAAAAACGATCACGCATGTCACCACTCACAGTATTCGTGATAAATAGCTCGGAAGCCATTAATATTTCATGAGATAAATTTTTCTCCTTCGCATAACTCAATAGAAGGTTATCGTCCGGAACAAAACCAATCCCAAATTCCTTAATAATCTCATCACTTAATTGCCTTTTATCATGAAGATAGGCTAGTGCCTGTTCACCAGAAACGGTGTTAAGCAATGTGTGTTGGTACAATCGTTGCGCATCAGTGTGTAGCTGATAGATTGCTTGTGTTGTGCCATCAATTTGATTACCATTATTCGCAGAAATACTTGAGTCAATTGGAATATCAACGCTTTCCGCTAATGATAAGATTGCCTCAGGATAGCTGTATCCTTCCTTTTCCATAATAAAGGAGAAAACGGAACCAGAGCGACCACATGAAAAGCAATTAAATACTTGCTTGTTTTCTTCAACAAATAAGGAAGGATGCCTGTCATCATGAAAAGGGCATGAGCCCGTCCATTGTCGGCCTTTTTTTACCAATTGTGTATATTGGCCGATAACATCAACGATATTTACTTTTGATCGCACATTATCAATAAAAACTTGCGGAATACGATTTGCCAATGGAACCACCTTTCAAACAATAAAAGTCGCAAACTATTTGGTTTGCGACTGAAATCATTCAACTGTTTTAATTATAATAGTTTAAACAAATCTTGTCAACCCCTGTTTTCGAGGCAGGAATACTTCTATACCAGTGTTTAAAGCTATTTTCATTTTAAGGTAATTAGGTATTATGTTAACTAAAAATTTTAAACCTTAAAAAATTCAAACATACGTTTGGATTTTTTAGGGTACTTACTTCTGTTGTCGTCGAACTTCACTTGGCAATGATCTGTAGTACTCTAAAAATATTTTAGTGCCTAATCTAATATTCGTTATACCACTATCTGTAAAAATTTTTCTAATACTTTTATTACTATTTACTATTTCAAAATATACATGTGCCAATCTGACAACGTAAATATAACGACCCAAAGAGATTCCTGATTTCTTTTTAAAAATTCGACTTAAATAATCTGCATTATAATTAAATTTTTCCGACAACGCTTTGACAGTTAATGTTTGTAAATAATTATTGTTGACATAGCCTATAACTTCTCCAAGCCTCTTATCATGTATGGAATCAATCAATATTCCCCGTTGCCTATATTTAGTAAATAGGTGAAAAAGTGTCCTCAAAAGAAGCTCATTAAATTTGAATCGATACCCAGGATATTTACTTTCGGAAACCTCAAACATTTCTTGGATCAGTGATACCACTTCGTGATATTCTTTGTCCTCGTAATTATTATGAATCGTGAACAAAATATTTTCTGGATTATCCCAATAGTGAGATATATATGTCACAGGAACTTGCAATACAATTGAGGAGTTGTTTGAATGAGAGGATGAGTGAAGGATACCGGAGCCAATAGCGATAAAATTTCCAGGATTTAAGACCGTTGTTTGCGATTCATAATTAAACGTAACAGAACCTTCCAAGACTAATACAATCTCAATATGTCGATGCCAATGAAGTGCCCTTGTCCCAGCAAGCTCGTTAGATTTGAAAATTTTAACGTCCAAATCGGTATTATTCAAAACTAATTCATATTCACTATCTAAATCATTTTTCACTTTGTTTCACCTAGAATCGAGGTATTATTGAATTTTTTGCCATACTGGCAAGCTCAAAAAATCATATGTTTCTGAGAGCCATTGCCCTTGACTTTCAACATGAATGTCACGTCCATCAATTAGGTGGTGCCATTCACCTTCTGGCAGGTAGTAGTCGACTACGCCGCTTTCTTCCATGATTGGAGCGACTAAAATTTGTGATCCAAGCATGTATTGTCTATCTAATCCAGAACAATTGCTATCGTCAGGGAACTCCATATACATTGGTCTCATCAACGGAATGCCTTGGTTCACCGACTGTGCTGCTTGTTTGTATATATATGGCATTAAATCTTGTTTCATTTTAGAAAACTTACGTGTAACTTCAACTGCTTCTTCATCAAACAGCCAAGGTACTCTATACTGTATATTGCCATGATAACGCGAATGACTAGAAAGTAACCCAAATTGTGTCCACCGCTTATATATTGCTGGGCTAGCATTTTCTTCAAAACCACCAATATCGTGACTCCAAAAAGTAAATCCTGATGACATTAAGCTAAGACCACCTCTTAAAGTGTCCGCCATCGAGTGAAATTGGCTGAGATTATCCCCACCCCAGTGAACTGGGTATTGTTGACCACCAACTGTAGCAGACCTCGCAAAAACAACAGCTTCTCCATCGCCTTTTTCTTGCTTCAATAAATCAAAAACTGCTTTATTATAACGATACGTGTAAAAGTTATGTTCTCCTTCAGGGTTACCGCCATTATTATAAACAGCCCCATGCATCGGAATTCTCTCACCAAAGTCAGTTTTGAAACAATCAACTCCCATGTCAAGCAATTTTTTCAACAGGCTTTGATACCATTCAACTGCATCAGGATTTGTAAAATCAACAATAGCATTACCAGGCTGCCATAAGTCCCATTGCCAAACATTTCCATCTTCCTTTTTGATAAAATATCCATTCTCTTTTCCAATTTCAAATAATCTTGACTTTTGAGAAATATAAGGATTTATCCATACACACACTTTTAAACCTTTGTCATGGATCCTTTTTATCATACCGACTGGATCAGGGAACTTTTCAGCATCCCATTCAAAGTTACTCCATTCAAAGCCTTTCATCCAAAAACAATCAAAATGGAATACAGACAGCGGAATATCTCTTTCAGCCATTCCATCAATAAACTTCATAACTGTTTTTTCAGAATAATCAGTCGTAAAAGAAGTTGATAACCACAATCCAAATGTCCATTCTGGTGGCAAAGTTGAACCACCAGTTAATTTATTATACTTTCCAATAACCTCCTTGGGAGAATCGCCTGGAATGACATAGTACTCCAGGCTTTCCCCTCTCGTTGAAAAGCTAACCCTATCAACTACCTCTGTGGCTACTTCAAAACTTGTCGTTTGGCTCTCATTCACAAAAACACCATAGCATTTACCATTTTTTATATTCTTAATTCCTGGCTGAACAGCCAAATAAAATGGAATTGATTTGTAACTTTGATCTGAACCCGTCCCACCGTCTCGATTAATAATATCAATACTTTGCCCATTTTTTTCAAACGGTCCGAAGGTCTCCCCAAATCCATAAACTTTTGTTCCTGGTAAAAGGCTTAATTGCTCTCTCATGAAATGATCCGCCCAAGTAATGTCGCTATCCTTGAATAGTGCCTGCGCTCCAGTAACAGTATTAGGATGCATAACTTTTCCTAACTCATGACCTGATAAGTCGTCAATAGAAGCTTGAGCTTTCAGTTCAGATGCTGTAATTTTTTCACCTTTATACTTAAAATCCATGCGAAAATTAGTATGTAAAGGAATCTCAATTTCTAATGATCCGCTTTTATATTTAATTGCGTCCGATGAGCGAGTGATTTTAGTTTTTACTGGTGTCTGCGCTAAATCATATAAAGGATTGCCATCCTGCTGATCAAAATGTTTGATTCTTACGCCTATAACATCGTGAGTTGGACTAAATAGCGAAATAGTCGAGTTACCCACATCTAACATATCGCTGCGAGTATTCAATCTCTGATAACTTGCGTAGACATTCAAATCTTTACGATTTTGACCTGAAATTTCTGTATCAGTGACTTCTGTATCGTAGGCTTCAATTGGAGAGTTAATGATATAATTATCTTTTCCTAACCAATACCCATCTGAAAACTTCATAATAATTCTCCTTACTTAATCATTCACCTTGCTCTAATTGATGTTTCATTCTTAAGTCTTTAGTCATTTTATTTTCAATCTTATCTACATTATTGAATAGTAGGACAACGCCTGATGCAATATAACCAAACATAGGGATCCATATAAATCCCATTCTTATAGCATTTAATGCCGACAAGCTTTGTGCTGAATCGGAAACATTCGACAAGGCAACGTATCCCCCAGCACTTAACACTGCTGAAAGAAGCATACTTCCTAATCCCATACCAAGCTTTGCACTGAATGAGCTGAATGATGTCACAAGCCCCTCGGCACGAACACCATTTTTCCACTCACCAAAGTCAACAGCATCTGATAACATTACTGCTATTAATGCTCCAACAAGACCATAGCTTATATAATAAATTAGCATTCCAAATAAAATCATTGGCACATTACCACCCATTTTGTCAGCAAAATGCAAAATTAATTGTGATAATGCGGTTCCAATCATTCCTAATAGCATTGTATTCCGTTTTCCAATTAATCTAGAAAAGAAAGGAACTAAGGCAGTAGATATTAAAGTTATAATCGTACCGGCAAGCACTGCGCTACCGAGTTCTTCATTATGGAGTACATATTTGAAATAATATGGCAAAGAACTTTGCCTAATAGCGAAACTCCCCCAGTATACAAAATTAATAAATATAATAATTGCCCAAGGATAGTTGCCTTTCAAAGCTTGCACTGATTCTCGTAAAGGAATTGCGCGATTAGAGTCTTTAGTGACAACACGTTCTCTGGTTCCCTTGAAGGCTGTCATCAAACAAACAACCGTCACCACTCCAAGCAGTAATGCCCATAAAAACCAACCTATTGCCGAAGTTGAAGGATTACGATTGCTTTTATCAAAAAAACTTGCGAAATAAGCAACTGCCGGTAGAGTCAATGGCAAGAATATTGCGGCACCTAAATTTCCAAAAAACTGTCTAATAGTCGACAGTGTTATCCGCTCCGTTGGGTTGCTTGTCATAGCCGGCAGGATAGATGTTACTGGGATATTAATTCCCGAATAAAGAATCTTAGATCCCAAATATGCAATATAAATCCACACAATTTTCCAAACCATCGGAATATTCGGAGCAGTAAATGACATTACACAAAACAAAGCAAACGGAATTGAAAACCATAGCCAATATGGTCTGGATTTTCCCCACCTCGTATGGGTCCTATCAATAAATTGTCCCCAAATAACTCCGTCAATAGAATCAATAATTGCTGAAACAGCGAATAATCCACCAACTACCGATGCTTTTATTCCCATTGTATCGGTACTAAAAACCATAAAATACGTTCCTACAATTTGAAATATAGTGTTACATCCGAAATCTGAAAGGGCATAGGATAATCTTTCAGACCAACTAACTTGTTTATTATTGTCCATATTAATCTCCTTGATTTACATCAAATAAATCTAAATATGTAAGCGCTTACTAATTAAGCATATTATAATTTTTATTTATTTCAACCTTACTAACCAAACAAATCAGATAACGTAACATGATATGTCGGAAACGTACATACTATATTAGTCATAATTAACATAATTTAAATTACTTGTGTAGCACTTCCAACTCGTTTCCTAATATTTATAACAACACATTCCCCCCAGCCCCCCCTAATCATTAACTTGACAGGCGTGGTTGATACCACACCAGTAAAGTTAATTGGGGGTTCAAAAGGCTCCTTCCGTTTGCATCGCACCAAATTGTTCTGTTTGCTCTGTGCCGCTTTCACAATCGCATGATAAAGAGTCTGTAAGGCGCAAGCGCCAAACAGTCTCTACAAAGAAACACAAGGACGTGACAAGTTGCTGCGCAATCCTTGTGTTTCTTTGGTTATCATGCCAATTGTTACCCGTCACGACGCAACCAGCTCAATTGGAGCGATTGCCAACAGGAAAAAGTTTTGGAATGGAGAAAAAATAATGACAAAGCAATTCTATGATGACTTTAGCAAATTACCAATCGCCAAAATGGCACAATCAATCGCTGATATGACTTATTTATTTAATGAGACTAAAGTGCCGACTAGTCACTATAAAGCGCAATTAAGTAAAGGCTTTGAAGAAATGGTTGAAGCAAGCTTTAGTGTTTCATTAGTCAACACCATTTTCAACACTTTGCAAGCTTTGCAAAAAGAAAGCCCAAAGTTGTTTTACCAAGCTATGCTCTGCCTTGATACCAAAGTAAAGCCTAGCAGTATTACCCCCAGTCAATATCAAGCAATGGAATTTACTTGGTCACAATTTGAATTGAACAAAAAGAAAAATATCCTTGATAAGGACTTTATCCAAATGTTCAATCAAGTTGAAGAAAACGGACTCACCTATTACACGCAAAACCAACAGGAGATTAATGACAATGAATGATGAAGCAATTGAAAATATAGCCCTACGTTACTTTTCATGGTCTGATGAACAACCTATGGGTGGCTCAGAAATACTGGTAAGCGAAAATCCAAGCAATAGTTCTGGCGAAATTGATTTATCAGATGATGAAGCATTGCGATTAAGTGCATTTATCATGCAAGAATTATCTGAGGGTAAACACGTTACCCTTAGAACCACCATTTAAGGAGAAAATTATGGCAATCGTCAACGTTAAATATATGGAAACATTGGTTAAAACAGTGGCAGTTAATGTCCCTGATACACTCACAGATGAACAGAAACTGACACAAGCTGTTGAAATTGGTAAAAGTCACTATTTTGATGAAAAAGTGATTTTAGGAGCAGATGATTTAGATTTACGTGAAATCAGTGCGGAGTACAAACAAGAGACAACGGACTACGAGGAATTTTAATCACAGATAGGAGTGTGTGCTTATGATTGCGCGCGAAGATGATGAGCGGTAAAAATCTTTTGCCGTGTTCCCCAGACCCACAAGCGGGATCAAACACGCTACGCTTGTCCTGCCAAGCTCTTGGGTGCCACTTCGCTTTGAGTCAAACATTGTGCCACAACCATTGACTTGTAAGCCGTGGTGGTGATACCACAGCAACAAGCACTAGCCCAGAATAAAAGGGCTTCGTAAATTCGCTACGCTCACCCTTGTATTCTGCGCTGCTTGTGTCCCCATGTTCTTCGTCAAAACGAAATAACACACCAATCACAGGCAAGGCCGACAGGAAATGGTTTCTGCCTGGTGCGTACATAATCAAGGAGAACTACTATGAATCGAATTACCAAAGTTATCACTACTATTGCCGCATCAATTATCAGTGTGGATGTCATCTTGATGGTCATCAATGGCACAATGTTGTATGTCTTACTCACCCTGGCTGGCTTTTATGTCTTAGCTAGCTTGTCTTTTAAGCAGTCCGCTTATAAAACGATGCGTAGCTGGATTAACACTGGTCACCTGCCCCATAAGGAGGAAACTCATGTCAAAACTCACAACTAAAACATTGTCTACCACTACTAATGCCAACAGGTTAGTCATTTTAGAAAGTAATGGCCAATATATTTATCCAGGTTTAGCACAAGCAATCTTTGACGATGCTATTTTTAGTCCGCGTATTTTAAAGCGACTGCAACGTCTTTTTGTTGACCACCCAGATGGTCTGAGTGAATCAGGTCATGATTGGTATTTTGGTTATCTGGTCTGTGCTTATACGCAAACGCATTTTGGTATTAAGAATCTATTAAACTATCCCTCAGTGACAAAGGAACTTTTTCACTTTGTCTCACACAACTCTCTAATTAGGAGGAACCTAGCATGTTAATCTTTTGTTTATGTTTATTAGCAATGTTTCTGTTTTGGCTATTTGGCCACATTTTAGGAACCTTACTTTATATGTTAATCCTTATTTTTGGTCATCTTTTTAACTACTGGCACCTGTATTTACCAGTTTTTATCATTGCTTGCATCTGGCATCATATTGGCACCCTGAATGTGATTGTTGTCATGCTATGTTTAGTAGCAATGAGATGGTCATATTTAGTCATGCTGATTCATCTTGGCAAGCAGAAGTGAACTTGAAGAAAAAGTGTGGCATACATGCAACATTAATTTATTATCTGTTATAGTCTACTCGTGATAGAAATTATTAACATTTGAGTTTCACATTTTGAGCTTCTAGTAAGCCATTCGCTCTTGCTTAATATATATGGTCAAAATGTGTTGGGTTGACTCTTCCTCGGTTTATTTTTATCACTAGACATTGTGTGGTTGTGTGATTGGAGCATTGACGAGTAGTTTATCTACTCGTCAATTAAACTCATAAATACTTTGTCACCCACAAAAGGCGCTAACTTGCTTAAATTACAAGTTAGCGCCTTTCTCATGTTCTCCAACATTTACCCATTACTAACAGGTCTGTAGTAAAAACGTTTGAAGTAGTCATAGTTATTCCTAAGAATATCAGAAAAAGAATTGTAAAACATTAGTTAAATTAATTTGTCAAGCCCTGATCATTGGCATGTTGAAAAATCAAGAATGGCAATTTTTTTTGCTTTTTAATACTCATCTATGATTCATTGTAAAATTTAAAATAATAGTACTAAAAGTAATTCGTTAACCCATCGTGTTCTAATAAGGCTTTTAATATGGCAGTATTAAAAAAAGTCTGACACTTATATCAATACAAGTATCAGTCACTGGGAAACTGGTTGATATTCATACACAATAAGTTTGGAATTAACTGGGTGTGATGCAGCGTATATTTTTCAACCAACATATCAATAGGGCTTTTCTGTGTGCAAAAATCCGTTACTAAACCTACCGTTGAAAGTTTTGAAACATTAATTAATTCAACGTTATTCAAGTATTTTTGTGGAATTAACGGACTTAAAAAAAAGTTTTCCGAATATGCAAATATTAAATAGTTAATAACTTCCAATTGCTTTTCTCTCACCATTGTACGAAATTTTTTATAAACATTTCTGTATCTACTCATGTCATCATAGTCAATGAACATAATAATTTCCGTAGTATTTTCAAGCGGTAATACGCAAATATGTAAATCCTTCGTCTGATATTTTTCGTCCTTGCACATTATATTATTCACAATTTCGTCATCAAAGCCAGTTACTAAAGTTATCTTGTCTTGAAAAGCTATAGGCACCCTATAATCAAGCACCATATGGCATATTAAATAATACGAATCCCATTCCTTTTCAATACTTCTCTTGACTTTATTATAGCTATCAAGAAACTCTTGGTAATCAAGATAGATGGTTAACAACATTTCATCGGCGGGAGTAAATTCTTTCCCTTTCAAATCAGAATATATCTTTTCTTCAAAACTTCTTTTACTAAGGGCCAATAAGTAGTTTTTTAACGCTATTTGAGCCATCATTTTTTGTGTTATATTTTGGCCATTATAATTTAAAGGGTTTTCATAGTCTGAGAAAATTTTACTATCGCAATTATTACAAATGAAATGAAATGTCCCTGCATTATTCACGCCACTCTCGGTCGGCATCATTGATAAATTGATAAGTGTGTTCAGAGTTGAAAGTTTCCCATTATGAGAAATATCTCTTAACGTGAAAGCAGGTACAGAATGTGAATTGCAAAATTTACCCACTTGTTTCCCACAGTAAAAGCACCTATCCCTTTTTGATTGATAGCGAGCTTCTTTCATAATGGAACTTATATTTTTTTTAATATCAATGGTCTCAGTAACCGGCATTTCATGATTATGTACCAATTGAAAAATACTTTGCATTGATGAACTGTTCTCATTTGAGTCGACCATATTTATTTCCTCACAGCATTATTTGTTTAACATTTTTTAAGACAACTAGGTTTGAAATTTAGAAAGATAAACTTATGTGACGAATTATAACATTATTCCTCAGTTAAGTTCCTTGGGATTCCAGACAAACCAATCAGGATGAAGCTCTGTGTATTTTAAAGGATTTTCTACGAGAAATGCAACACTGTATTTTGCTCTTGTAACTGCAATATAATATTTAACAGGACTTTGTAAAGGTGTTCCTTTCTTCAAAAATTTATCTAATGGTCCATTTGGAACAATTAATGTATGATCAAAAGTCATTCCCTTACTTTCCCCAAAATTAATTGTTCTACTATGTCTCTGGGGCAATTTCTTTAAAGAATTTTTGTCCATTATTAATAACTGAGGTTGGTATAGCTGACAATACAGGTCAATGTCTTTTTTGGAAACTAACAATATACTATTAATTCTTTCTGGATTAGATTCATTAGAGCCACTCAATAGCTCCCCACTAGGATCAACACTATTTGCGAGTTCGGCAATTTTAACCCCAAATCTACGTGTGACTTGTTTATACTCGATTTCGATTTTATTTTCTCGCAATAGTTCATTAAAGAATACGGAAATATTTGCGCCCGAACGCTGTTTATTTTTGCTTTCATAGTGTGTACTATACGTAAATTGTTTCGGGTCACCTACCATAACAATTCTTATTGGCGATTCAATTAACTTTTTGACAAAGTCAATATCAGTTCCTATTAAATCTTGAACCTCATCAAAATATATTGAATCAAACTGTTGATGAAGCCTGCGAATAACTTTTTTATTAGAGTTGCCAAGCAAATAATTTGCCAATACAACCGTTTCATTATGACGTAACTTATGGTTTCCACTTGTAAAGTATTTTAACGTATTCTTTATATTATAATTTCTTTGATGTGTAGTTGAAAAATCGATTTCTTGAAAATAATTTAAGGGTGCGGGAAAAGTGCTGGCTTCAGCTCGTAAATAGTCAGTTTGATACGGTTTTATAATTTCGTACATCAAAAAATGGAACCATGTCATTATCCTTACATGATTACTTAGGACACCATCGTTCAGCTCTTTTATCTGTCTAATAATGTTGCTTTTACCAAAATTTGTATATGTGATAATTAAAGATTCCTTTTGCAAATCTAAGGCAGATTTGCAAATAGAGTATGTTTTTCCCGCCCCAGCGCAGGCTATAATTGCTTTATTTAATTTTGACATATTCTATGGCCTCATTTATATATTCCGGATAAGAGACCACACGATCGCTATCGAATATTCTCAAGGCCCATTCAGCCTTATTATTTGTCATATAATTCAAAAGATCATTATCATCTCTAAGTGTAATATGTCCAGAAATATTAATTATTTCTTTCAAAGTGCTTATTTTTCCAGCAACAAAATTTGCATGTATAAAGCTTGGCTCTATGGTTTTCAATTTTTCATCTTTTTCATAAAATAAATGTATTAAGTCATCTTTAACGTAATCTTTATATCTTGTTAGCAAACTATCAATGTCCCCATCATTATCAATGATAACTGCAACTGACTTATGAATTTGAAGGGCTATATCTAAATAACGTTTGAAAGCCAACGAATCAACAACAATAACATCTATACCTTGATTAATGGGTAAAGTCCCTTCTTGATCCATAAATGCTTTGTTAAATACTAATTCGTCGGTTGGCCCTTCAACTAGGACAACCTTCTCAGAAAGTAACAATCTAAGCGTATTATATCCAGGTAACTTTTTAAAATATTTGAAACTTCCAGACGGGATAGAACCAAAAGGAGTTATTGCTCCATTCTCGCATAACATTAAATCATTCAATCCGATTTTGTTAGCTACAAAACTGCTATGTGTAGAAATAAACTTTTGCTTATTTTCATTTTTTTCAATAAGATTGATTAGCTTAGACATGTTGCTATAGGATAGATTGTTTTCAGGTTCTTCAAAAAGCAAAACTCCATCGTTTTCAGAATTTTTTTCTACCGCGAGCTCCATCTCTATCATTTTTTGCAACCCAAAACCTATGTTATCAAAAGGATGTTCATTAACGTTAACCGTAATTTCATTCAGCCAGTCATCTGGTAAACTATCTTTAATAGTGATAGATAGTTGACTATCAGCAAGTATTAGCGAATCTTTTTTTTCTGTGTTTAAATCATTTAGTATTTTATGATTTTTCATATTTTGACGAATTCCAGAATAAACCGATTTAATTTGAGATATTTCGGTAGTAGTTAACATACTTGAAAGGCTGTCATAAACAAATCGTCCAATATAGTTAGCATAACTTTTTTTTGTTCCGTCCACAAAAAAAACTTTAAACGGATTTTTTCTTTGTATAACCCAATCTCCGTTGAAATATTTTCTTTGAACAGAATAGTATTCCGTTGGAATATCATGAATAACAAATTCTTGATCATCAGTCTTTAGTCTATCTTGGTAATCGCTTTCAAATTTTTCGTCAAAATCAATGCACATTGAGATGCCAGGTAAATCAACATTTAAAGTGTTTTCTTGACCCTTATAATGAGCAAATTTATCCTCATCTTTAAAGTATATTTCAATGAGTATTTTAGGCAGAATTGGTTTTTTTCCTTCTGAAATTTCATGTATATATTTTTGACGGACTTGCTTAGTGAAAAGATTAGCACTAATAGAATGATCTATTGTTTGGCTATCAAGTCTGCCTGTCAAAGTCAAAAATAGCGCCTGAAGAAAGGTAGATTTACCAGATCCATTATTACCTATCAAAATATTATTCTTTTTTAAATTATCAATATTTAGATTTTGATAGATTTTATAATTTTTAATTAAAATTTTTTCAATTTCCATACACTTTTTCTTTCTTCAAAAAATATTTCTTAATTGTTATTCTACCTCTTTTCGCTCAAATATATGTATCCTCATACCAAAAAAAATTACCAACATTTCAAAATTAAGATGATTCTCGACAGCGGAATATTCATATCAGTCATTAGTACGTTCTATTACCGTCTTTTAATAACTCAGCAACTAATTCGATTTACACCAAGGTGAACGCATCAAAGTTAATCATCAGCTATAAGAAATCGGTTACGAATACTTGACCACTCCTCTCCTAAAAGTTTGATTTAAAGCTTTCAGTCTATAGGGACCACGTTCATTTAGTATAAGCGTCATTTCACCTTGTTTGCAGTGACTAGGAAATCATGGTCCAAGATATGAATTGGTCTAAAACACAAACGCTTGTGAAATTTTAAAAGATGGGTATTAAAATCAGGCTTCCAAAGACTTTGTGAAAGTTTTTTTGGAAGCCTGATTTTTGACAACTTGAAAGGTTGATATAGCGTTACTTATGATAGGACATGTTATGTAAAGTTCAATTGGTATACAGGAAAATTATGATTTTCTTTCCCTAATTACCCCTACGCTCTATTAATTACTCTTTATTTTTATAGCAAGTTATTTTATATTAAGATTTTGAGATATCATTCACAACAATCGCTCAAAAAATGTTGCTACTGGACTTCGAACTCAATTAATTAAAACTCGAAATTCCCATAAAAATATTTTTTTAATAAAAAATGTAAATAATTATTTTATTGGTTTCCAATGATAGTAAGACGCTTTTTTAAGTGTCTCGAATTCTTTTATTTTTTAAAAACTTAGTGATTTCTACCAATGTAAACAAAATCAATTAGAGAATGTAATTTTTTTATTTCAGAATTAAATTCAAAACTTTTATTATTACTGTAAAAAGTAAATGCTGACTCGAATGAATCATAAAGCTTTCCCTGCTCATTAACCGAAGTATTTGGATCATCAATTTTGTTTTCCAATAAATCATAAACATTGTCAAAGCAAGGAAATTTTATACTGATTTCAATTAGTCCGGAACTATTTTCAACCCCACATTTTTCAATATAGTTAGTAATTTCTGAATTAGTAGGATATTGTATACTTCTGATTCGTGACTCGTTATTCTGGAGCCATAAATAAGCAGACACTTTACCAGTTGTCTTTATTATTGCCAGTATAAATTTATTTAAAACCTGTATATTTTCTGGATCATCTCTCAATAATCTATCAAGCGTTTTAAATCGTATAATAGGGGGTAACAATGAAAAATCACTCATGACTTCATTTTGACTAGTGAGTTTCATTGGATACTCATTAAAGTAATCAACAAATTGGTAAGCAATTAGGTCAAATATAGCATCTAATGCTTCATCGTATTCTTCAAATGAAAACTCCTCTGTGCGTTGAGTATGTGTTGCTTCATTCGCCAATTTTTTTATTCTATCAATAATTTCAATTAGTTCATTCTTTCTCTCTTTGGACAGATTACCGTCATTCAGCCTTCCCCAAAATTTTTCATTCTTTAACTCACCTAGTGTAAAAGGAAAATCAGAACCCAAGTTCAAAATTCTTCTGACGTTTATTTCTGCATACTTTCTTAATTCAGTTAGCTTTGTTTCTATAGAGTTATCATCGTTATCCGCTGCTTTGATCATATTTAAGATTCTTGGAGTATATTCGTTTTCATCAAAGTTATCCATAATTATTTTTTTCCCCCCCAACTATTCGAAATACCGTTAACAAAATTTACGTTCCGTTATATTCCAACATATCGGTTAACCTTCAAAATATTGCTTTTTTGAATTAATATTTCTTAGTGTTAAGATGCTTTGAAACATGGCCAACAAATATAGTTTTTGGTGAATTATCAATGTAAATAGACCAATTTCTAGTCAGCTTTAAGTGAAAATATATTATTTTATCATTCCCACTAAACTTTACTAGTCGTTGAGCTTTTAGCTTTCGGTTTTGTTTGACAGACGTTGACTCATCATGAAACTCGTAATCCTCAAATTTTTTTGTGCCAAAAATAATTTTTGAAAAAATTGAATAAATTTTGGTTCGAATGTTAATGGGCACTTTGGCAATTTGAGATTCAAAGTCATCATGAAATAATATCTCTTCAAAATGATACACATTGTTTCCACCACGCGAAAACCTATCACCATTCAATATTTTTTGTTCTAATATATTATGAGTCCAATGTTTTTCTAAATAATCTAAAGTACTATTATCATCAAAAACGTTGTTTAATCGCATTGAAAAATTGTTACCAACAACATCAATAATATCCGTTTCCCAATTCTGACCCAAATTGGGTGAAAGTAAGCAAAAACAGACATTGGGAACTGGCTTGCATAAGGATACAACATCAGGCAGCTGTCCGATTTTTGGCGAACGATAATGGACCGGTACCGTTTCCTTAGGATGAAGGCTTGTTAAAAGTAAAGTCAAAGTTGTCCTTAGACTAGAATCTGAATAAACAATTGGATCCGCAAGTATTTTCTTCATCGTTTTGTCGTAATTCAAGGTTACTTCATCGAATTTTTGAATAATATTTCTCATTGCGACTAATTCATGAATTCTCTTTACCAAAATTTCTCTGTCTAAATTATCAAACAATTGTGTATTAAAATAAAACTCAATTTTATTCATAATAGCTCCAACAATTGTTTTTCGTACTGATCAAAAAAACCATCCAAGGATTTACTCATTCTGCCATCAGAATCAATTGAAAGCGGTTCAATCCTAGCGACACTCTTAAGAAAAAGAATACTTAAATCAGTCATAGCTAAATCAGAATTTTTAACCAAAACTCTAAGTGTATTTATAACATGATCACTATGGGTTTCCATAACTATTTGATTGTCCATTTCATAAGCAAGTTTATTTATTACTTTGACTAAGTTGACTTGTGCACTAGGATGCAAATGAAGTTCAGGGTTTTCAATGCATATAGTTGAGTCACGATTCGAAATGAGAGTTAGAAGCAGAGGTAATGTATATTTAATACCTGTTCCAACATGGTCAATTTCGACGTTATCTACTAGAATCTGGTAACTATCATATTTCTTATTGATTTTAATATCAGTTTTGATTAACCCTATTTCAACCATCAGTTTTGAAATCGTTGTCGTCAAATCGTCATCTGCTAGTGATTGCGAATTAGAATATAAATAATCAGCAAAGAAAGGGTTGCCACTTTCAGGTACATAACCTGATTCAATCCAGCCCCCTTCTTTCTGTCTGGTTGTACTTAGAAAACGATCAGCCCGTACAAAAATAAGATTCAATTTATTTTTGCCTTTTTTGTTCGACTTAACAGATGCATAATTATTTTTTGGAACACGTTGGAAAAAAAATTCAGAATATACTTTATTCTCACCATCAATTCCTATTTCAAATGATTCGGAGTTTGCATCATTTTTCAAGAGTTCATTGAAGCCTATGAAATCCCAATCTTTTTTGAATCTCAAATCAATTGTTGACTGTGAATTGGCTTTCATGGAAAAAAGTTTTAGAGACTGTATTATCGTTGATTTTCCGGAAGAATTTGTTCCAGTCAATAAATTTATTTTTTTAAAATCAATAGTTTGGTTAGCATAGCATTTAAAATTTTTTAATGATAATTCTTTAATCATGATGAATAATCCCCCATTATTTCGTTTAATAATTTTTTGATTTGTAAATCAACAAATTGAATATTTTTGTTATTATTTGTCGCTGATGATATCGACAACAACAGTTTTGAGTCCGTATTTAGAATATTATCAAGGTCGGATTTGAATATCCCAGCTTCTTTATTAGCTGTAGTGCCAATATCTACATTTAGCAAGTTAATTAGTATTTGAGTATATAACAAAGTATTAATTGGACCCTTACGTTTTTTGTAAGGTTTTCTAAAAGCGTCTTTGCCAAAAAGCCAATATGCTTTAAATAAAACTTTGTAATAAACATTCTCAATTTCATTAAGCTCATAATTGTTTAGACTTTTCATATAAATTAAAAGTTTATCCAAAAAAGTATTCATATTCCCGTTATAGCTAATTTCGTTCTTAACCTGCCACAAATATGCACCTGCAAATCTCAAAATAAACTCATGATGTACGAATCTATTGGTATTTACTGCGCTTGAGACTAATTCCTTAAAATATTCATTTTCTTCAATTTTTTTATAAAAATCACGGATACGGTTTGAAGTTACAGAATTTCGAAGTTCTTGTGGTGAAAGCCTAATTCCTGTCGTATTTAATCTCTTAAAAATATCAAGTTTCACTTCATCCGGTGTGCTGGAATTTATGACAAAACAAGTTATTTGATAATCCCTTATTTTCCTCTTAATGTGTATTGGTAGTTCTTTATCATTATCACGAATTTTTTTATATTTGAAGCCATTCAAATTCGACAAGTATTCCAAACCACTGAGCTTAAGATTTCCTGACATAAATTCATAAATAGCATTCAATCTTTGTAATCCGTCAGCTGGTAAATAACTTTCCGAACTGTTTTGATTCAAATAAATTGACGGTATTGGAATATTTAACAGCATCGATTCAATCAACAAACTTTTGGCTCTGTTTGTCCACACAAAGTTCCTTTGAAAATCTGGTCTTAAGTTAATAGTTGGTTCTTCATCTCCTTCGTAACCAGAAATGTAATTAAAAAGAGTTAAAACGGAAAAGAGCTTTAATGCATATCCAACATTTTCAGGATTATAAGGGGGTCTGTCAACATCATCATCATCTATCTCAGTACTTTCTAATCCATCTAACTCTCGTTCTGACTTTTCATGAAACTTTTTTTGATAAAACTCAATTATTTGATTTTTAGGGATTATGCCATTGTAATTTTCAGCGAAATCATAAATATCAGTATTTTCACCAATTTTTATTTTGTTGTCTTGATCGATTATGATGTATTCATTATCTGCTTTTAAGTCCACTTAGATACCGCCTTTGACTGTACTTTTTTCACTTACATAATTAATGAATCTAAAATTATGTAATGGTTGATTCACGTATCAAAAAATACTTATATAGTGTAAGAATATAAATACTTTTAACCATTTTATGCTCAATATTATACTCGTTTGGAAACATTAATCAAATACGGCTATTGAAGTTGATAAAAAAAATAAAAAATCATTTTCTTAATTTAATGCAATTTTAGTATTGCTTTTCAAGACAGGAGATACAACAGTTACATAATCAAAACGATTATGAATATTATTAATTTATAAAAACTTACTGCTAATTATGATCTCTAAACTGGTATTACCTATTATGAGAATTAATTGACTCCCCCCAAATCCGATTGAAAACATTTTGAAGCGCTTAAATATAAAAATATAGAATTAGAATTTTCTATAATTTAATTTTATAGAATTCATTGTCATCATTTGTTATTACTTCGAATAGCTTCTCCAATACTGTATCCGTGACTTCAAATTTATCAGCTAACATTTCTTTTCAATTTTGATCAAACGTTTTAGGTGAAAAAAATCCTGATAAAATACTGTTTTTTTTGTCACAGATGGTGCTGGTAAGTGATGATATTGATCGCTTTTATCATCCGCATATATTGTTAAATAGTCATTGATTGTCATGAATTAATCCTCTATCTTCCCCTTGAAACATGATTTTCATATTCTTCTTGTTGCCGTTCCACAACCTCTTTGTGCTGATTTTCCATAAAGCGTCGCTCAGCAGTTAACTCAGCGCGTACTTCTTGTTGCCAAATTTTACTAATTTTATTAATCGAACGGTTATTTTTAAAAATTTGAGGCTCTGATTTACGATTTAAGACAGCTTGATTATTCATTGAATATATTTGCTTATCGGTATCTTTTAAAGCCTCAGAACGCCATTGAGAGTCATTTGACTTCTTGTGAGCTTTTTGCGTTTTTATTCGTTGAAATATTGATGCCAACCGCTGATCAATCGTCTCTGGTTCATCTATGCCATTCAAATGCCGATACAATTGATTAGCTAAGCGTTTTTTAAGTTCTGCCTCCTTATTTTCAGACCATTTACGTTGCCCTTTCCTCATCACACCTTGATCTTCGATATTAATATCGTCGTATTTTCTTGCCAACGCGATAAATCTATTGTAAGCGTTTTCTTCATTATTTTGCAAGACTTTATCAATTAAATCACTAGTTAACAGATTAGCTTTAGCCATTCTCCCTCTACCACTGGTCAAAGTCGTATTACCAACTTGCCATTTGCCATGTAAATCTTGTGGTAAAGCCTGATAAATCTGTTTGATTTGTTTCGCATATTGGTCACTAGCTAAATATTGGTCTGTACTGGCAACGATTTCATCTTTACAGGAAGCTACGCCTTTCAATATTTCTTGGCGCCTATTAACCTCTGATTGAGACATTAACTGATTGCGAAATTGTCGTTTAGCCTTCTCAATTTTTTTTAATGGTATGACACCAACTTGCTGTCCTTTTTATGGCCCAGTTTGTTTTAACATCTCAGGGCGAGTTTCAGGACTGATTTTGGCAAACCATAGATGCATATTTAAGTGGTCCGTATCTTGATGAATAACACCAAACCATGCCACATCTTCTGGGGTTTCTCCTAAGGGCAAACTAAACCCCTGATTAATTAGCTTTTTGGCAACGACTTGCTCTGCACGTTTTAATTTGTTTTGATCTAATATCCCTGTTTCAGGGTCATAGAGTTTATTTTGAACTAACCAATCCCCTCTGATAGAAAAGGCCAACTCATAGATATTGTTGCCATTTTGTTGTGCTTCATCCAGTCTTTTTTTTAAACAAGAGATGTCATGGTTATCATAGTTTAGCTTGTCATGACTAAATACTGGTTGATTTTCAGTAACTGCGGTTGAACGTGTTGCATAGCCCTGCCTACGACTACCTTCAAATTGTTCTGACAACGTTATCACATCCTCTATTGTGCCGTTATTGGCCTCACTAGTTTTAACCTTGCCATTTTGGTCTTTAAGAGAGTAATCAACTAACTCACTATACTGCCAACCATTCCCGTTAGCGACATTTGCCGTGACAAAATGGGCCGGCAGATTCACCATAGCTGTCTTTTTTTCACCCATTGTAAAGGCGCCTAATTTACCAGTCTTCACCATTCTCAAGTGCCTCCTGAATTTCTTCTAAAGATGAAAAATCTTGTTTATATTTTTTAATTAAATCAAAGCCATGTTTAACTGATATTTGTAAGATATAGTCAATATTGTTATACGACATTTGATAATTATTTTTTAAGACCAAAGCCATCTGAGCTGTATAGTAATTTGTTTTGTCCCGTTCATATTGACTATCTGCCATTTCATTAACTTGCGCTGGATGATGCCAATTAAACTCATCAAGATGCTGTATATACTTTGCCAGTTTAATTTTTCTTTGTTTTTGGTCCTTAGTCCTCATCTATTTTCCCTCCTGCTTGATGATATTTTTTGATCAATTGCTTATCTCGGCTACGAATCTTTTTATATTCTCCATAGGACTGTGCTAGCTCATTGTTTGGATTGAGTTCTGTTGGTGCGCCAAATTGTTGAAATTCTGTCGGATTGATTGGATTAATGGCGTATTTGACAAACCCATTATCCAAATTAATCCCTTCTGGTATGTATTCTAATTGCCGCTGTTGCATGGTTAACAGAAAGCCGAGTAACGTCTCGATATTGCTGAGCTGTGTGTCCCGTTTTTTGTCTGCCTTAGACGGGCCAGTGTGATTAACCTTCTGGGCAAGATCACTATAATTCAAGTTTGCATTACTGGGATTTAATGCAACGTTTTCTACGAAAAAGTGCAAGGCAAATTTGTAGATACCGCCTTTTGAAAGTTGTCCATTTAAAGCAGCTGGATGACGTTGCACCCAATGACTCATCTGCTGAAAATACCATTCTTCTTCACGTGAATTTCTGATATTGATTGCTTTCGATTGTATGTTAAATACCTGTTCATCAACATTCATTTCTTGAATTACTTCGTCAATAAAATCTAATTCTGATTTCACGTCAAGCGGAATATCTTCGGGTAAATAGATATCATAAGCCTTTAGTAAATAGTTCTTACGCTTCAACAATGTTTTCATGTGCTGTGCTCTGATTTCAACAGTGTCCTTCATAATTGATGTCCTTCCTCTCAAAATAAATAACGATATTGTTCAACCATAATGAGCAACTCAAGTAAAGTAATCACAATGAGTTGCCTACTAGCATTTGGTTTAATTAATTTGTCTTGAATGCGCCAAACCTTGATACCATAAATCACATCCATACCTAGGTGAATAATGAGGACAAATGGCATCACTAAGATACCGTTTGGAATATTAAATTTTTTAAACAAACAAGCATATAGCAGCATCAACACAAAACTACCAATGGTACTTTGTATAATGATCAATTGCTTGATATTTTTTCTATCGTCGGATTTTTTTTTATTTTGCATCACTATCTTCTCTCTCTCGGCTGAACCGTTTAAATAATTAATTTTCCAGCCATCCTCAACATTGAAAACGTAGACGTTAAATTTTAAAGTGTTGTCATTTGACTGTGCCATCATGTGAATACCACGAGGGACTAACTCAACATTTTTGTAAA
Source organism: Leuconostoc sp. C5 (assembly GCF_056530425.1). Taxonomy (NCBI): domain Bacteria; kingdom Bacillati; phylum Bacillota; class Bacilli; order Lactobacillales; family Lactobacillaceae; genus Leuconostoc; species Leuconostoc sp. C5. The sequence goes on from NZ_CP134351.1 coordinate 1,197,195, forward strand.
CTGGTGTGACTTGATAACGAACATAATTATCTTTTGACTGATGCAAGTAATCAGCAATTTCTGTTTCGTAAGTCACCATACTTTTAGCATTGACACGGCTATCTGCGTTCAATTGTCGTGTTCCCGTGATTAGGTTTTTGGCTTCGTTGTTTAAACCAGTAAATTGATACCCAATCAAATGACTACGGTTGTATAACCAGTCGGTATTATTCGTTCCAGTTTTAATGACATGGTAGCCTGGCGTTTTAATTGTTAACCGTTCACGCGCTTGATACTTTTGAGATGGTGGCATCAATTTCTGGTTAAGCAGTGCATTAGCTACTTGTGGTCTGCCTAACCAATCTAGTGACGCAAGTTTTTACCAGCCACCCTGTTTAATTTGCAAATCCTCTTGACTAAATGTTGGTTGATTATGATTGATTTTGACAACGATTTGCCCCGCATATTTCAAATTAACTAATTCATCATTTTGTGTCGGTGAGCTACTTTGTTTATCAATATTAATCAGTTGTGAGTAAGAACCTATTGCGACTATTCTTTGCAAAATCGACACACGGTTTAAATACACAACGCCTATCAAGATGACAATAACTAATAAAATTCTTCTCGCAAATCGACCACGTTTATAATTTTTCATCTGAACTCCTTTTATTTATTCAAACTCATCAAAGTTAATCGAGTGCGGAAATTTTTTTCCTGAGGGCGAGCGTTGTTTTGTATTTGCTCAATATCATCTGCCAATGGTGGTAAATAAAAATCTAAACGTGAAATAATTTTTTTAGCTAACTCACCAAAGACAAGCGTGTTGTCATTATGATCTTGAATCAAATTATTGTTCGCATCAATCAGCTCATCAATATCCGCATCCAATTTTTTTTGAAGCATCCATCCTTTCCAATCGTTGCGCATAGACTTCAATTAGTTCTCGAATTAATTGATTAGCTGTCACATCTTCTTTCAATGCATGCTCCTCTATAATTTCTAGTGCATGCTTATCAATGTTTCTGACTGTTTTAGTTATCCCTGCCATACAACCTCCATAAAATTATTTAGTGAACTGGGAACAGGTTAAGGGGAAAGGAAATCCTAATCGGATTTATCCCGCCGTGCGGGTCTTTCAAAGGATTTCCAAACTATTGTCGTGTAAAGGCATTTCTTTACGCCTGTTTCACTATTTCTTTACGCTCAACTCGGATAAAAAATAGCCCTTTTGTGAGCTTTTTTCATGATTGTACTTTTACAAATCAATTGGTTTTGGCAAAAATGATTTGCCTTCTTGAACTTGCTTTTTAGTCTTTTGATATTGACTAATATTTGTCTTGGCACGTTGGATATTTTTTTGTGCATCACTGATTTGTGTTCGTATTTGTGTAATGGCATCACGCGCATTATCAATGCTAGTTTGTGTATCTGAGTCATCAGACTGGGCAAGTATTTTTTGGTACTTTTTGATGGAAGATTGTTGTTGATCAATTGCTTTTTGATATTCAACAATCGCGCTCGTATTCTTTGAAATCAGTTTTTGTTGTGCCGAAATTTTGGCATTACTTTCGCTAACTTCTAGTTCCTTTTGAGTGACAAATGTTAGTGAATTAGACTTAGAAACTTTGTCACGATTTATGATGAATTTGCCGCTTGCGGTATTACTGTTTGCGTTAGTTTTCTTTGCACTTGAACTATCAGCAACTACGCTACTTGGCGCTTCGACTGTGGCAGTATTGATGCTTTTATCATGAGCAGTTAGTGTTACAGCATTGAAGTTATGACTCAAGTTTTTAAATTGGATCACGAGTGTATTATTTGAAGTTGGCACAACACGCCCAGTAACTTGATTGCCACCATGATCGGTCATAGCAGTGAATTTAATTTTGCTAATATCAACCAAATCTTGATCAGAAACAGAGCCGTCAGAAATTGTATAATGCAGTTCCAAAACACCATTATTTTTATTAAAAACACTTTTTGTTAGACTAGCGGTTTTGTTCAAAGTGCCAAATGACACTGGCGTATTTAATTCCGTACTAGGCAAATTTGAAGGTCGAGGTGTGATACTAACCAGTACAGTTGTCCCAAAGTCTATCAAAATAAATAGGCTAAATATGCCAATTAAATTGCGTCGTTGATGCTCCAAAAACCAAGTACCAAAGCGACTAAATTTTTGAAAGATATTTCTAAACTTATCAGCTATTGTGATTATTGCAGTCATTGTCCTACCCCTCTACATATTCAAATGCGTTGCTACTAAAGTCAGGGTATCGTGGCAAATCATTATCCGTCATATCTTGTTGTTCAACTTGATTTTTTGATGACGAACTAGATTTATAAATGCGGAATTGTGTCACTTGATTTTGCATAGCATAAATTTTTTGACCTGTATTTTTGTCGGTGTAATTGTGATTGCGCATCACAAATTCAACCTCAACTACTTGACCAACATCAGTCACATAATCACGAATCAATTCTGCCGTTTTGTTAAAAGCAACATAATCAATATAAGTGGCTTTGCCATCCTTTAAATCATTAATGGCTAATTTGAAGTAGGCAATTTTGGTTTCTTTTTCACCTCTTACAGTGAAAGTTTACGTCACGAACTAAACGTCCTACGTGATGATTATTTTGCATAATAATTGTTCCTCTTTTGTCTTAATAATTTTAAAATTGGATCAGCTTGTGTCGCTAAATAATCACGCATAGCCGTTGACAAAATAAATACTTCCGTATCACATTGAATCTGTTTACTTGTTAAATCTTTGACGATTGTACAACCAACATAATGGTTGCCTGCTGAGTCGGTAAATAGCTTTCCTTTGATTCTCATGCTCCCTTCACCATGCCAATAGGAAACCAATTTTTTGTCCAAATCAATATGATCACCACATACTTTCTGAACTCCAATAACGTAGTATTTTTTGCCAGCCATCCTCTTTTGAGCTTTCTTTTTAAGCGTATTTGATTTCGTCATGTTGATACTCCCGTGGCTTAGCTACCAGATGAAAAGGTAAACGATAATTTCTCATCAATCTTTGAATCATCTTAAATGATTGATAAGAGGTACGGTATAATCTCACTGCACCTTCACTTTGTAATTCATGGTTTTCAATTGCTTTAATCACTTGTCGGCTTAGTTCTCCTGACGAGTTAGCCACAAAAAGAATATCAGCATTGAAAAAGTCTACTGCAATAAAAATGTTATATTGGTTTGCCATTTTGCCTCTCCCCTCTCAATTTAAAGTTAGAACCTTGATACTGATTGATTTGTTGTAACAGCGATCTTCAAACGATTTTCAAGTCCCTTAGCAAAATAATTACCGTATTGGTTAATACCAACCAAGTGGTATCGCATATACTCCAATTGCTTACCACCAATCTTTAACAAAAATAATTTGATACTGTCATCACCTTGCAACTGCTTTTGTAGTGCCAAAACCGAATTGTTCTTTTCAAGCTCACTTGTTAAAAATTTATAACCTCGATCAAGTGCAGTAACAACAACTTGTGCTTGCCCAGGTTCATTCAGCAGTAAATCAGGAATCAATGTTTGGACTACTACCCTTAAGGCTGGATTGTTCTGAATTGTTTTCCCGATAACCACCAAAGGTTGTTGAGAATTATTTGAACTCTTAATATTATTTTTTTCATCCTCATCCAAAAAGTCTGTTTCAGTATTAATCAACTCAGTCTTACTTAACTCAGTATTACTAGTGTCGTAATTTGCGACTTCTTGAAGTCTCGTTTTACGACTACCTTGTTACTACTGGCATCAGCTAACTTTTCTGTGACATCTTTAATTTCTAAGTTACCAACATAAATACGATTGGGCTTATTAAATCCCTGTCGTTCTTCTTCTAGAAGTCCGTATTATTGTAGTTCCTTTTTAATTCGAATAACTTTGTCTTTCCCCACGCCCAACATTTTAACCAGTTTGTCGTTTGGATAATATAAATACACGTTGCCAGACTCATCAATCCATTTATGTTTGATAGATAATTTGAAACGTTCTTTCAAAATGCTATAAGCCATTTTGGATTCAATTTTCATCTGTTGATAAGGTTCGGCAACAAATAGAGCTTTTGGAACCATGAAAAATTGTTCACTGGTCTGAACTTGGTTTAGGCTAATTCTTTGCATATTCTTTCCCCCAATCAGTCACATCCTTCTCGATACTCATTAATAATCCTCAACAATTCAATTTCGGAAATATCCAAGACTCTAGCTACTCTAGAAATTTCGTCCCCATATATTTTGACTGTCCCTCGCTCAATTCTTGATAAACGACTCCTATCAATTTTCATTGAATCAGCTGCTTCATTTTGTCCCATTCTTTTAGCCAATCTTTTCTGGATCAAAAAATCACCTAATTTCATAATTGCTCTCTCCAATCAAATATGAGTTACTTTTACTACTCTTTTTCTGGTACAATATACTTTCAACAAAAATCATGAAATTATTTGACGCTTATTTTGGTCAAAAAAAAAGCATACTACTCTAAGAGTAGAAATACTATCATATCAATCATTAAAACGTTATTTTAAAGTAATATTCTATTTCATAATAGAATGTACAACAAAAAAGGTTTCTCTGTCTAAACAGAGAAACCTTTAAAATTTATTTAGGTTTGACTAGTTCATCATATCGTTCAACAATCACACTAACATTTTGTTGTCCTCTATAAATGGCATAACCAATGATAAAAACAATTAAAATATTGATTGTGCCTAAAACTAATCCTGTACCAAATAACCAAACATTTCGATGGACAAAGAAATAAGTAAGAAGAATGCTTAGACCAACAATCATTGAGAAAAAGGATTGCCAATGTTGAAGATTTTTAATCATTTTCTGCTGATAAGAGATTTCACTTTGATATCCCTTGTCCAAATTTTGTATGCTCTTTGCCATAATAAATACCTTCTTTATGCCTTAATAACTTAGTCCAGGATTGAAGAATCCAACTAACACGCCGATCAAAGCAACAACCACCAAAATGAGCATAACCCGAATAGGTGAAATGTTTTTCTTAGCCATTAACCACCAACAAAATACAATAAACAAAGCGGTCAATAATCCTGGATACACCGAGTCTAATTTGTCTTGCAAAACTAAGTACGCTTTCCCAGATGAGTTTGTTAATTTAAAGGACGTTTTTACGGTCACCCAAGTGGCAGCGACGCCACCGACAACCATACCGCCGACGGTTGCAATCGCTTTACGAATCGCTTTTCCTTGAGCGCCAACTAAAATTCCTACCGCCTTATCTCCTAATTCATAACCTTTGAAGTAGGCAAAACGCATACCGAAGTATCCAAGTAAGTTCCAAACGATAATATAAAATATTGCACCAAGCGGTGATCCACCGTCGGACATCCCCAAAGCAATTCCAAGAATAACTGGGATCAATGTTCCGACAACTAGTGAGTCCCCAATTCCTGCAATTGGCCCCATTAAACCGGCTCGTAAACCATTGATTGTTGTATCATCAACATTGCCATGATTGGCTCTTGCCTCTTCCAAACTAGCCGTAACACCGACTATAACAGTACCTAACTGTGGCTCTGTATTGAAAAAAGCCGTGTAGGTTTTCATTGCCTTTTCTTGATCTTCCTTGTTGTCATACAATTCTTCCACAATAGGCAACATTGAAGTCAAATAACCAAATGTCTGCATGTGTTCTTGAGAGAACGCTGTAAGATGGCCATAAAACCAGTAATGAAACGACTTGTTTAAAGTCTTACGAGAAATTTTCTTTTTTTCTAAGTTATCCATCTTAAATATCCTCGTCTTCCTCATCATCGTCGGTCACATCAGTATTTGATCCCGGAGACGCAACTTGTCGATTGGTGCTAATTGCCATGTCTAACTTGTATGAAATCATGGCGAAAATTAATGAAACCACTGTCACTGAGACCAAGTTCAAACCTAGAGAAGCAGCAAATGTAAAGCCTACGAAAAACGGAATGAAATCAAGTGGACTATCTACTATTTGCTTCAACAAAATTGCGATACCTACACAGGGGAGTAAGGCACCAACTGTGAACAAGGTTTTCATTGGAATACCATCCATTGGTAATGCTGTCTTCAATGCAGTAACAGCACTAGACCCAAAATGTGTCATGAATAGTGTTGGAATAAATGAGAAGAAAAAGTGTGAGATCCACGGGAGTCCCCAATCCACAACATACAATTTCTTAAATTGCCCTTTTTCAACTGCTCGCCATCCAATGTGTTGCCAAACCAAGTTCATAGTTGCTGTTCCGTAGAACAACACCGTTCCAACAGTTCCGACTAATGTACCCATTGATTTAGCTAAATCAGCAGCATTTCCTGATGTTGCTACTAATCCTTGAGCATGAATAGCAACCATTGCTAATGGTATACCGATGTAAGAGACCGCTCGAAGATCCGCCGAAACAGTGCCTCCAGGGGTAACCAACGCGATATAGACTAACTGCATCGCTACACCAGCAGCAATACCTGTTTTAAGATCTCCCAAAACCAATCCACAAACTAAGCCACCCACTAACGGACGCCCCAGTGTATAATTTCCAATTGTGGATCCTGCCATACCTGGCATGGAAGACAAACTTGCAAAAATACCTAAAATACTTGCTTGCACCCAACTAATTGTCATATTTCTAACCTCTTTTTATGTTAGACTACAGATTAAATTTTCCTCTAAAGGCATCCCAATAGCCAATTGATACATCTGGCAACAATTGAAACTTAACTTGGTACCCTTTCGCTTGAATATCATCAAATGCTCTAGCTTCCTCAGACGTAATAGACTGATTATTTCCTAATTTCACTGCGTCAGGCCGATCATTGGCTGGACCAACAATCACCGTTTTTACATCATCAGGCTTGAACCCAAAATCAACCAAAATTTTTTTCATATCCTGTGGCGTTTTCGTAATTAGAAAATATTGTCGATCGGAATCCAAAACTTGTTGTGCTTTTTCTTGGAAGTGGTCTAGTGTCCAAACAAACGTTTTCTTTTCTGAGGCACTTTTGAATGCATCCTTTAGAATAGGATTTGTGGCTGCTGCATCATTAACTGCTATCAAGCCATCACAAGGATATTCTTTAGCCCAGCGGGTCACGGTCTGTCCGTGAATAATTCTATCATCAATACGTACAAATGAAATACTCATAATTACTTCGTCCTTTCAAATCTCATCATCGTCCTCTGGATCATCATTCATCTCAAATTGTTTCAAAGCAGAGACTCCTTCACGTAATACACTGCTAATTAGTTCGTCTTTACTGGAACTGTCTTTCAAGATAGCAGCATTGAGTGCCATTGGGAAATTCATCCCACCAAGAACAATTGTACTTTCTAACCTATTTTCTTGATTCAATACGTTTACAACGGTAGTCAGTGGACTACCGCCGATGATGTCCCCTAGAATAAGCAATTCTGAATTTTGTTCAAGTGTTGATAATAAAGATTTGAAACGATTTTCAAAATGATCTGTATCTTCACCTGATTGGAGCCCTATTGCTTTCACAGTTTTAATACCATCACCAACAAACATTCCCAGAGCGTCCTTGAGCCCCTCTGAGAACTGGCCGTGGCTAACCAAAATAAGATAGTTCATTCTTTTCTCCTATCTTTCATAAACGGAATGTTGTTTCATTTGTTACTATGAAACCCTTTGTCAGGTATTATGTAAGCGCTTGCATAACCTAAATCTTATTCTACTCTTACTATCGATAAAATACAATAATAAATAACAATATTATATGAAGTCTCTCATAACTAAAAAACCATAGCTCTTTGCTATGGTTCGTCATGTATTTCCTTTAAAGATGTAGACATCTCAAGTATTTTCTTTCTGATGTTTTCCACAAATAACAGCGTTTCATCATCAATGCCATTTTCAAAGGTCCAGTTAAGCGTGTCAAAGACAATACTAGCGCCAAATTTTGCAATCAATTCGTTATACTTCAAAGATGATTTTTCACTGAGATACCTCAGCCAATGCTGATATAATGTATCCTCAAATTTTTGTTTTAAATTAAATTTCGGTTCATTGATTGTAAATAAAGCTCGAATAATCTGTTTGTTGTTGACTAATTCATTGTAGAAATGTGTAATCGTTTCTTCAAATTGCCCAGAAATCAACCCCTCAATCCTTTTATCCACAATTTTTTCAAATACTGAAAACTGTGTTTCGACAAGCTGATTTAAGAGGTCATATTTATCTAAATAGTGCAGATAAAATGTTGATCGGCTTGTCATAGCTTGCTTACAAATTTCTTCCACAGTTATTGATTTGAAATTTCGTTCATTCAACAAGGTAACAAAGGCCATCTCAATGTTTTTCTTCGTCTTTATTTTTCTAATATCCGCCATACAAAATAATCCTTTTCTGTCCATAACTAGACAGGTCAAATCATATCGTCCATTTATGGACATTACTAATATCAACTGATAATTGTTTGACCTTATTTTATTAATTATAATGAGTTTAACAAATAAAGAAAGAGGTACTAATATGTTTTATGAATATATCAAAAATAATCCACAATGGAATTTGCAAATAAATCGTCAACTTGAAGGAATCAAAGAAAGTTCAAAAGTGAAAGATGATTTAAAAATAATCATACCTAAACTAACAAATGACGCTTCTTGGTACAAAACTTGGTTCTCATTCGGTGAATTACGCGAAAAAGAAGAAGATCATGCTCTCGCTTGCGCTTATTTTGGCCTTGCCCAGTTTTACTTAAACCAAGATGACGAAAATAAGCAGACAGTTGTTCACCGATACTTAAATAATTTTTACCGTGCACATACTGAAATTGATTATGAAAGTTATCAAGTACCCTATCAAAAAACATTTTTGCCTGCCATAAAGGTCAATATAAATCCCACAGCCACTAAAACTTTGATTATCATCAACGGTTTTGATAGTTTTATGGAAGAAATATTAGTTGCGGTCAATTTCTTTAAGGGAACCGATTATAATGTGATTTTATTTGACGGTCCCGGTCAAGGACGAGCCTTAATTGATAATAACATCAAGTTCACACCATATTTTGAAAATCCTGTCAGTGCAATCATTGATTATTTTAATTTAGACGAAGTTGATGCGATGGGTGTTTCATGGGGCGGTTATTTCGTTATTCGTGCTGCTGCCTACGAAAAGCGAATCAAGAACGTTGTTTGTTATGATTTCTTTTATGACGGATTAAATACTTTTTTGAAAGATTTTTCAAAAGACACACGAAATCATATTCGTCAATTACTACAAAATAACGACGTTGAAAAAACAAATCAATTAATCCCTACTTTGATTCATTCTGATGCCAACTTAAACTTTCTCTTTACAAAAGGCTATGAAAATACTGGTACTGACACCCCTTACTCACTGCTAAAAGAAATTGAAAGGCATACAGTGAAAGGAATTGGACATTTAGTGAATCAAAATGTATTGTTACTCGCCGGAAAGGATGATCAATATGTACCTTTTAATGACTTGGTCCTAGAACAACAAGAATTAACGAACGCAAAATCACTTGAAACTAAAATTTTCACTAAAGAAACTGGTGGTGAACAGCATTGTCAAGCTGGAAGATATGATTTAGCTTTAGTTGCCATTCAAAAATTTTTAGCTGCACACAGTGAGGATTAAAATACACTGGTTTGATCGATACTTTTGATTGTTTTAACCAATTCATGTTTTTTGGAATCTGAACCTATGGTATAATGAGAACTTCAAAAGGAGTTTAAAAACATGGGACGATATCAAATTGACTTTAAACAGAAACAAGCTAATGCTAAGTACAAGTCTAGTCAACAAACACAAGCTACTAAAGCCGAAAAAGTCGCTGCTATTAAGTCAGCCTTACTTTCACAAGCAAAGAAACAAGATAAGTAATTGTCTTGTTTTTTGTTTGTTCGGCAAAAACCTAATTTGATCAGCTAAAGGTTCGCACACTTTCAATGACTTCCTCTGAACGACTAATTAATTTTGCACCTAATTGTAATAGCTCATTAGTTCCCTGAGAATTTTCAGAGAAAATAGACCCAGGTACAGACAGCACTTCTCTGTTATTTTGTAGCGCATAGTTAGCAGTTATTAAACTACCAGACTTTATTTTAGATTCAATAACCAATGTAGCCGATGATAGACCAGCTATGATACGGTTCCTTGCTGGAAAATGAGACTTATGCGGCCCAACATCGCGTGCATATTCACTTAAGACAATGCCATGTTGTGCAACTTGTCGTTGTAATACTTTATTCTTTGCAGGATAAGCAATATTCAATCCTGTACCTATAACTGCTATAGGCACGCCCTGATTGGCGAAGGTAACTTGGTGAGCCATTACATCGATACCTTTAGCCAGCCCTGAAACAATAGCTGTTCCCCTATTTATTACATTTGGCAATAGTGATCGTAAGCATTCTAATCCATAGGGCGTAGCAGTTCTTGTGCCCACTACCGCTAAATTAGGTAATTCCAGTGCGTTTAAGTTACCTTCATAAAACAGAATTAATGGCGGGTCAAATATTTCTTTGAGCTGTATCGGATAGCAGTCATCAAAATAAGTAAAATAATTTTCCTGACTTGTTTCTGCCTTCTGACAAGCTGCTACATATGTAGCTTTTATTTTAGCAATATGTTGCGGTAATGGTCTGACTACTGCCAGTAAAGTTTCAATATTCCAAGGATAATTCTCTGGTATCAGATGATTATCAATTACTTCAATGACCCTTTTTTCTCCAGCATGACCAATGCCTGAAGTTAAATGTAAACCTAATAAAAACTGTTTTAAAATCATATTATTTTCCTCTTGAAATAATACGAAGACCAAAAATAAAAAGCTTATGATTTATCACAAGCCTTCCACAATTTCACTCAAATATTCCCAACGATTCATTTTTTCTTCCAAGTCCTCATTTAGCGAATCTAACTCTTTTTGTAAGTCGCCTAGCAAGACATAATTTGTACCATTTTGAGCCATCTCTTCAGGAATTTCGGAGATTCTTTGTTCAATTGAAGCTATATCATCTTCAATTGTTTGCCACTCTTTTTTCTCATTGTATGTCAACTTCTTTTTTTGCGGCTTCTTATCAGCAACTACTTTTTCTTCTTTTTGTGCTGGTGCTGATTTTGCTAAGTCCATCGCCAGATAGTCACTGAACAGGCCATCAAAGCGTTTGATAACACCATCCCCTTCAAACATATATAGTTGATTAGCAACTTTATCCAAAAAATAGCGATCATGGGAAACAGTAATCACGGCCCCAGCAAAACCAGACAGGAAATCTTCTAGAACAGTTAATGTTCCAATATCAAGATCATTAGTTGGCTCATCAAGCAAAAGCACATTAGGTTGTTGTAATAGCAGTTTCAATAAGTACAGCCGCCTTTTTTCACCACCAGACAACTGTCGAATTAATGTTCCATGCATAAATGGTGGAAATAGAAATTGCTCTAATAAGTCCGAGACACTAATTTGATTGCCATCTTTGTCCTTTACAGTAGTTGCAACATCTGACAAATAAGCAATCACACGCTTATCATCTGGAATCTCTTCAGTAACCTGTGTATAATAAGCCATCTTTACAGTTTCACCTAATTCAATGATTCCGCTAGTTAATGGCACTCTCCCAGCTATTGCGTTCAAAAAAGTAGACTTTCCCGCGCCATTAGCACCTGTGATACCAATACGATCGCCAGAGGAAACTCGTAAATTGAAATTTTCAAAGATTTTTTTATTGTCGAATTGAATAGTCGCATCTTCAATAACAATTACTTTTTTCCCTAAACGTTGCTGTCCAAGATTAACAGCCACATCTTCATCGAGCTGCAAGGTGCCCATATTAGCTTCTAACTCAGCAAAAGCATTCTCCCTACCTTTTTGTTTGGTTGTTCGCGCACGAGCGGATTTACGCATCCATGCTAGCTCTTGTTTGTATAGTTGCTGTTGCTTGTGTTCAGCGACCTTTCCCTGCTCAATACGCTGAGACTTTCCACTCATATAATCTTGGTAATTACCTTGGTATTCATACAAATCGCCAAATGATAATTCGAATATTCTTGTTGTGACAGCATCCAAAAAATAACGATCATGAGTAACAACTAAAACTGCCCCCTTATAGGCAGCTAAATACTTTTCTAACCAAGAAATAGAATCAAAATCTAAATGGTTGGTAGGTTCATCCAATATCAATAAATCTGGCTCTTGAATTAAAACTTGGGCTAATCCAACTCTTTTTCGTTGTCCCCCTGAAAGTTCGCTCACTTTTTTATGCAACTCTGGCATATGTAGCTGTGTTAGAATTGTTTTTACCTGAGATTCCGTTGTCCAAGCATCATCTCGGTCCATAGCATCTTGTGCTTTTTCAAAATTTTGGGCAACTTTTTCATCTGTTGGTTGCTCCCCATATTTTCGCAAAGCATATTCATACTGTCGTATCGTCTGGAATACTGGTTGATCACCAGACAAGATTGCATCCATCAATAAGGAGTGGTCATCCAAATAAGGGTCTTGCGCCAGATATCCGATTGTATAGTCATTTTGCTTCGTGATTGTTCCAGCATCAGCTGGCTTTTTTCCAGAAATGGCATTCAGAAGAGAAGTTTTTCCACTGCCGTTTACACCAATTAAACCAATTCGATCACCTTCCGTAATCAAAAATGAAATATCATTGAAAAGAACCTTTTCGCCATATGTACTTTTTAAATTGTCTACTCTAAATTGTTTCATAATACTATTATAACCATTATTGGGGGTTTATATCTCAATAAGTTTTAGATATAATAAGATAACCATTTTAAGGTAACAGAAAGGATTATTTTCATGAATTTAACTGCTAACATCGCTGGTTTCAACTTCGACCATATTTTACTCAACGCTGCAGGTGTTGTGTGCCAGACTAGCGACGAATTAGATAGTGTTCTAGCATCAGACTATACAGGCGCAGTTGTTACGAAATCAGCAACTCCAAGCCTTCGCCCGGGTAACGTCTCACCTCGATATCATGAATTGACCAATGGCTTAGGCACGATCAATTCAATGGGCTTACCAAATGAAGGCTTTGACTATTACATGGATTATGTTACCCAAAAACAAACAGACAAGCCGATCTTTTTCTCAGTTGCTGGTTTATCAAAGCAAGAGAACTTAGATATGTTGCACAAGATAGAAGAATCAGAATTCAATGGTCTTGTTGAATTAAATCTATCTTGTCCTAATGTGCCCGGCAAGCCTCAAACAGCTTATGATTTTGAAACAACTGAAGAAATTTTAACTGAAGTATTTTCATTTTTCACCAAGCCTCTTGGCGTTAAGTTACCACCCTACTTTGATATTGTGCATTTTGACAATATTGCAAACATTTTAAATAAATTTCCATTAGCCTTTGTCAATGCTATCAACTCAATTGGTAATGGCCTTGTGATTGATGAAGAAACTGACACAGTTGTGATTAAACCGAAAGGTGGTTTTGGTGGTGTCGGTGGTCCCATTGTCAAAGCAACAGCGCTAGCTAATGTTAGAGCACTACGTCAGCGGTTAAACCCAAGTATTAAAATGGTTGGAACTGGTGGTGTTACTTCTGGACGTGATGTTTATGAACACGTTTTGTGTGGCGCTGACTTAGTTGAAGTTGGTTCACAATTAGCAATCGAAGGAACATCTGTTTTTGAACGTTTGGAAAAAGAGTTAGCAGCTATTTTAACAGAAAAAGGCTATAATTCTCTTGATGAAGTCCGTGGGCAGTTGAAAATAATTGAGTAAATAAAAAAAGTTGGCTTACGCCAACTTTTTTATTTTGTGTTTTGTAATGTTACCACATCACGTGCAATCATTAGTTCCTCATTTGTCGGAATCAATAACCCAGTTACTTTAGAACCGGATGTTGTAATAATTGTTTCTTTACCACGAACATTGTTTGCTTCTTCATTTAGATCAACGCCCGCAAATGCCAATGATTTCAATACTTTAGCACGTGTTACTGCATCGTTTTCACCGATACCTGCTGTAAAAATAATAGCATCCACACGACCCAGTTCAGCAAAATACTGCCCTGCATAACGAATCACACGATCGTAGAACATATCCAATGCCAATTGCGCATGAGTATTGGTTTCCTGAACATTTTCCAAATCACGCATATCACTTGAAATAGTTGAGATGCCTAATAGACCAGATTTTTTATTTAAGACATTAAGCATTTCTTCATTTGAAAGGCCTTCACGTTCTTGAATATAATAAATTAATGATGGATCCACATCCCCAGAACGAGTCGCCATTGTCAAGCCAGCAAGCGGTGTGAATCCCATTGACGTATCGTATGACTTACCATTTTTAATTGCCGTTACTGATGCTCCAGCACCTAAATGAAATGAAATCGCATTAAACTCGTCTAATGGTATTCCTAATTTGTCTGCCGCACGTTCAGTTACATAACGATGTGAAGTTCCGTGCGCACCATATTTACGAGCACCGTAGCGTGCGTAGTATTCATATGGCAAGCTATATAGATAATTCTTTTCAGGCATTGTTTGATGAAATGATGTATCAAACACTGCAACAGAAGTCGCATGTGGCAACAATTTTTGGAATGCTCGAATCCCCATTGCATTAGCTGGGTTGTGCAGTGGGGCGTAATCAGCTAAGCGATCTATCTTGGATAACACGTCATCATCAACAACAACTGAATGATTGAACCACTCACCACCAGCAACAACGCGATGGCCAACACCTGTTATTTCTTGAAAATCTTTAATAATTCCTAAATCTGATAATTTTTTTAACATCAAATCAATTGCTGCATGATGATCTTTAATTGGTAATTCAGCTTCGTATTTCTGATCACCACTTTTTGTTAATGAAATTGTACCATCTTCAGTACCAACCAAACGAACAGGTTCAACATCTGCACCATACTTAACTGTGATGATTGCATCGTCCATACCAATTCGTTCGATTACCCCTTGTGTAATAACTGTTTCCTCGGGCATTTCTAACAATTGAAACTTAAGTGAAGAACTTCCGGCGTTTACTGCCATTATTTTTGACATCTGCGTCTACTCTTTTAATCCTTTTCTTTTCTAAAACTATATTATACAGTAAATTTAAGATAATAACGATAATATATTCCAAATTAAGTAAGCGTTTTCAAAAATAAAAATATGGTAAACTACTATATATAAATAGAAAATGTGCGCAAGGATATTATGGTTAAAAAATGGCTTTTAAGTAATTTGATTGGCATCATCATTACTGTCAGTATATTAATTACAGTAGTAGGATTAATTATTTCACTCGTTTCAAAAGAAGAGATTATTACCCATCCCAACAATGTTCAGTTTCGAAATGGCCCTGGGCGACAATACAAATCATTAGCTTCACTAAAAAGTGGTACACGACTAATTGTGATAGACAAGAAACACGGCTGGTGGCAAGTCCGCCGTTCTGACAATGAAAAAGTCGGCTGGGTGGCCAGTTGGGTGGCAAATTCA
Source organism: Leuconostoc sp. C5 (assembly GCF_056530425.1). NCBI lineage: Bacteria > Bacillati > Bacillota > Bacilli > Lactobacillales > Lactobacillaceae > Leuconostoc > Leuconostoc sp. C5. The sequence goes on from NZ_CP134351.1 coordinate 1,212,671, forward strand.
ACCATCTTAAAAACAGCAAAACCGATTAGTGAAGCCACTATTGTTTTAGACCCTGGTCACGGCGGTTCTGATACTGGTGCCCTATCATCAAACGGCAAGTATAAAGAAAAAACATACACTTTACGTACTGCCAGGCATGTTAGGGCAGCCTTAAAACCTACTGGTGCTCGTGTCATCATGACAAGAGATAGTGATAAAATTGTGCCACTTTTGAAAATAGCCATTCCTGGCGAAAAAAATAAAGCCGATGCACAGATATCCTTTCACTTTGACTCTTCAGCAGAGGGTACCAAAGCAACCGGTATTTCACAATATTATTATCACAAAAATTCTAAAACGCTAGCAGAAGTAGTTAGTTCCTCGTTAAATAATATGCCTTTGAATAATCGAGGTGTTGATACAGCTGCTTATATAGCAATAAAAAATACTAGTCAACCTGCAATCTTACTTGAAAATGGCTTCATCAATAACAATGCTGACTTGAAATATATTCGTAAAAGCAGTTATCAAAAGAAAATTGCCAAAAACTTAACTACGGCCCTAACGACTTACTTTAAACAAAACACGGAGATGAAATAATGTCACTATTTAAAAAAGCAAAATCACAAATTGAAGAGAATGCAGCTAATCAAGCCACAGAAACAGTTGAAAATCGTCTAGATGGTATGATTGTCCAACCGTTTGCTTATAAAAAACTACTTATTATCTACCGTATCGAACAATATCCTAGTACTAGTAATCACATTGAAAACAAAATATTATCATTTGATCGCAAAGAACCATTGTCCGAAGCTCGTTATAACGAAATTATTACTCGCTTGAAAAACGATGAAAGTGATCGTATCGCCATTGTTAATATCTTACCTCTAGTTGATTAATGAAAATTAAAAACCTTACCCGCTAAGCGGTAAGGTTTTTTTATTACAACCAACGTCTGTTATTGCGGCGCCAACATGGTTAATCCAATGCGATTTCTTTTTTCATCAACATCAACAATCCAGACCTCAACAATATCACCAACAGATACAATTTCAGATGGATGTTTAATACGACGTGTACTTATTCTAGAAATATGCACAAGTCCATCGTGTTTGACGCCCAGATCCACAAATGCGCCAAAATCCACAACATTGCGAACGGTACCTTGTAGTTTCATACCTGCTTTCAAATCTTCAATGTGCATAACATCAGATTTTAGCAATGCCCCTACCATTTCTGAACGACCATCTCGTCCCGGCTTTTGTAAGCTCATAATCATATCATGCAACGTTTGTATACCAACATCTAATTGCTCCGCTGTGTGCTCATTATCTAATCGGTTCAATACCGTATTAGCTTCATCTGTCGCTAAGTTTACTGGGTTTATGTTTGCTAATGACAATAACTTTTTAGCAGCGGTATAACTTTCTGGATGAATATCCGTGTTATCTAATATATTCTTACCATCCACAATACGTAAAAATCCAGCAGCCTGTTCATACGCTTTAGGTCCTAAACGTGGTACTTTCTTGATTTGTGTACGTGATGTAAATTCACCAAAGTCGTTTCGATAATTAACGATATTTTGAGCCAAATTCTTATTTAGGCCGGCAATGTGAGCTAATAACGCAGGTGAGGCTGTATTTAAATTAACCCCAACTTGGTTAACTGCTGTTTCAACAACCTTGTCTACTTGTTCATCTAGTGTTTTTGCATTCAAATCATGCTGATATTGACCAACACCAACGGACTTTGGATCAATCTTGATTAATTCAGCTAACGGGTCCTGAATCCTGCGCCCAATAGAAATCGCACTGCGCTCTTCCACGTGTAAATCAGGAAATTCTTCCCGCGCCTGCTCGGAAGCAGAATAGACTGAAGCGCCCGCTTCGTTGACAATGGTATACTTTACACCGGCTGGCAAATTTTCCGCAACAAACTCTTCAGATTCACGAGACGCTGTGCCATTCCCAATTGCTACCAGCTCTACCTTGTAATCTGATACCAATTGTTTGAAAGTGTTAATTGCTTCGGACCGTTTCTGCACATTAGCTGGTTTATGCGGATAGATAACCTGCTTAGCTAAAAACTTGCCATTGCTGTCAATAATTGCTAATTTTGATCCTGTACGAAATCCTGGATCAAAACCCATCACAATTTTATTCTTCAGCGGTGCTTGCATCAAAAGATGATAAAGATTGTCACCAAATACCTTAATGGCTTGCTCTTGTGCTTGGGTTGTCAATTCTTGTCTAATTTCTCTTTCGACTGCTGGACGAATAAAACGTTTATAAGCATCTTCAATGGCATGTTGTAATATCTCATATCCTTGGCCTGTCGGATTTTGCCCGTTCAACTCTTTCGTTTGAATAAAGTGCATCATACGCGCCTCAGAAAAATCAATTTTCACTGATAATATGCCCTCTTTTTCACCTCTGTTCACTGCTAAAATACGAAATTTATTGTTGAGAAGTGATTTAATTGTTTCAGTAAAATCGTAATATTGCTCGTAAACTTTTTGCTCATCTTTTCCAGCCATACCACGCTTTAAGCTAGAAACCAACAACCCATCTACAGCCATTCTCAAGCGTAGCCATTGACGATAATTAGCATTTTCACCGATTTGTTCAGCCAAAATTTCATGCACTCCTGCACGCACATCGACCATAGTTGGTAAAGCTTCATTAACGTAATTTCGAAAATCATCATCAATATTACTATTAATATGCGTCATTAACCAGTCGGCAAGTGGTTGCAGACCATTTTCTCGTGCAACCATCGCTCTGGTCCGACGTTTTTGTTTATATGGTAAATATATATCTTCCAGTCCCTGAAGCGTCTGAACGTCTTGAATACTCTTTTGCAAAGCATCAGTCAATTTGCGTTGTTCAAAAATGGCTTTCAAAACTGTATTTTTTCGTTCTACTAACTCTTTTGACCTTTTTGCAATAGATTGGATATCACGAATCTGTACTTCATCCAGTTCACCCGTCATTTCTTTTCGATATCTGGCGATGAAAGGGACAGTTGATCCTTCGTTAAGCAAGGTTAGTGTAGCATTAATTTGCTTTTTAGTTATATTCGTTACTTTAGCCGCAACACTTTGCGCAATAACGTCTTGCGTTGGCTCATGTTGTATTAATTCTGTCATGTTTAGTGTGTTTCCTCCACAAAAACTATTATACTAGATTACTGCTGGAATATATTTAGAATAATAATCATGACTGCACAAAAAAACACTACCAAAAAGTAGCGTAATCATCTTTATCAAATCTATTGTACTAGCAATACACTGGTTTCAGCATGCTCTGAAACATATCGAGCCGTTGAACCCATGAATACACGCATGACAATATTAGTACCGGTTTTTCCCATTACGATTAAATCAGGACTGAGTTGTTCTGGGACCTGATCAGCCAAAACAAAACGAGCATCACCTTGTAGGACATGTGTATCAACTGCAATTTCAGCGTCTTTGACAACAGCTGCTGCCTCATCAAGTTTTGCTGATGCTGTATTAGTCATTCTCTGCACCAAAGAATCATAAAAAGATTGGTCAGAGTCGTAATAAGTGATGGTTGGATACTGAATTACATTAACGATATCTATTTTAGCATCAAACTTCTTTGCCAATTCAACGCTAAAATCGACTGCTCTTTGAGCTGCTTCGCTACCGTCTATCGCAACAACAATTCTACTAATCATAAGTGCTTCCTCTCTGATATAATCATGCATGCTACGCTACTCAAATAAATTATCTGTTAGCATACCATCGTTTTGAGTAACAAAAAACAACTTGCTTTTTGACGAAAACTGCCCTATATTCTCACTTTGGGGAACATAAACATCATCTTGCTTAAACTAGTCATTTAACATCATGCACGTGGCAATACTTGTAAACTAATAGCATAAACTACGAACAAGTTGTTTTGGGGTCAGCTAACCGTCTTTAGAAACTCACCTAACCTATAACTTCAGTATAACCCTTATTGATTTCTTTTGCAAACGCTTACAGGCAGGCCAAAAAGCCCTCTGCTTGACATGAATCAATCCTTTTTCTCCTCAGTTTGATTCAATAATTTTTCTTGCAGATTAACTGATTTCTTGAGCAGCTCATTGGTTTCATGCTGTATCTTAATTAACTTTTTCGTTTCTTCAAGTTGTGCGTTATAACCCAAAGTCTCTGAGGCCTCTTTGATTAAAAATTTATTGACCAATTTAACAAAGAAAAAGACACATGCAGCAATAGTACATAACGTTAGAAAGTTTTCAAAAACACTACGTAATGGATCTAAGACTAAGTTGCTTTTGGCCGAGTGGTTTTTTGAAAATAGCAGTAAAGACAAATAATAAAACAAATTAGAAGCAAAACTAATCACACTTTTGATTAAATCAGTCAAACTACCACCGACAATGACACCTATAGATAATTGAATAATAGCTGGAGAAGTTATAAACTTTCTAAATTCATTAACTTGTTCGGTAGCAATATTATCAGTTATTGGTAGTTTTATTTTTTGCATATTTTTCATCCCTTTTAGTCTGCCATTAGTATGATGACAAAATAATGTTTAATAATTACCTGTTTATTATTCCATGTTGCACTAAATTTTTCAACCAACCGTTCTAATCAAAAAACCGTTTATAATAAACGGTTTTTCTAACGATTCATGAAAATAATAATTATTTAGTCTCTTTTGATGTTCTATACTTAGTTCTTAATCCTGCTAACAAACCAACTTGTACCAGTATCGCAATTAAACTAGATAGCACACTAGCGTTACTAGTCCCTGTTTTTGGTAAGGATGAGGATGATGAAGTAGTAACTTTTGTACTCTCGGCTTTGTCATCATTTTCGTTTGTTATTGATGTTTCATTAGTAGCAGTCGTCACTGATGAAACATTTTCTGCAGGGTCATTACTTGTTTGAAGTGTTTGTTCAGCATCGTTGCTTTCTAAATCAGCCGTAACTGTTACAGTGCTGTCCGGTGACTCAACTGTATTGGATGAGTTTGTGTCCGTTTCGCCAACAGCGTCTTCTGCAACTACTGTTGAACCATCTTCTGTTTTGGGCGCTGACGATGTGGCCGAATCATTATCTACTGGCGCACTGTTATTAGTTGATTCTTGGGCATTATTTTCAGAAGTACTTGGGATACTCTCTCCTGATGGTGCTGACGGTGCACTATCCGGCTTATTTGCAGGTGCTTCTCCACCAGGAAAACTACCACTACCTGGAAAAGTTCCTTGACCAAATTGTCCATCTGGTGGTGTCCCCATGTTGCCCATACCACCTTCAGCGGTCATACCTGAGCCACCACCTTGACCAGCAATGATATCCGTTGAGGTACCGTTAACGCTTACTTGATACGTTTCACCGGATACAATGCCCTCCGTTGATATATTTAGATACGTTGTCGCGTCAGGAATAGTTGTGGAGAAAATTTCCTGCCCATCTTTTGAAACAACAATTGTTGACCCAGCTGTTACGGATCCAATAGCTACATAGCTTTGTGTTGATTCCGTATCTGGCGTCCCTTCTGTTCCGGTACCACCCCAAATAATTGTTCCACCTGTAAATGTAATTGTACCATCTGCATCAAGCGCACCATTATCAGGCGTTGAATTAATTAAATCTATGATTGTACCGCCACTAATATTGATGTCACCGTTGGAATCTAGCCCATCACCATTTCCTCGAATGGTTAAGATGCCACCGTTAATATTAATTGCTTGTGTGTCAGTAGATCCTGCATCGTATTTAGTTTGATCTAACTGAGCATTGATAATATCGTCACTTGAATTCAGGTTAATCGTTCCACCGTTAATTGTTACGATTTCCCCTTCCAAAGCTTCATATGACTTAGTAATATTTAACGTACCAGAATTAATAGTTAAGGTGCCATCAGAGGATATACCATTCATAGTTGAACTAATATTTAAGGTACCATCACCATCAATTGTTAAGTCACCATTAGCATATATGGCGCCATTCGGATTTGTTGTATCTAATGACTCTTCATCTTCAACGACTACAGAAGTTGTGATATTGTTTGTACCCACTACTTCAACCGACAAACTACCAAATTGCTTACCATTAAGCACAGCACCAATTTGGTTGGCTAAATCAACATTGTTAAATACTAACTTTACTGCCGCAGTTACTGGTGCGTTAACAATTATTTGTGCATCAGTCGCTGTACCCTCAATATTGTAAGTTCCAGCTTCGCTAATTGTGACTGTGTTTCCATCACTAGTTGCACCATCTCCTGTAATTATCGCTGAGGATGAATTAAATGTTATATTACTCGTGTTTCCCGTAGATGCATTTAACGTATTACTTGTTGTGTCAGTCACACTACTTGTTATATCAGCTGTTGATGTATCTGTCGCACTGCTTGTTGTGTCGCTTGTACTATCAGCCGTTGTTGATTCGTCTGTCGTACTGCTTGTTGTATCACTTGTGCTATCAGCCGTTGTTGATTCGTCTGTCGCACTGCTTGTTGTATCACTTGTGCCATCAGCCGTTGTTGATTCGTCGTCTGTCGCACTGCTTGTTGTATCACTTGTGCTATCAGCCGTTGTTGATTCGTCGTCTGTCGCACTGCTTGTTGTGTCACTTGTGCTATCTGTTGTTGATGATGTATCCGTCGTACTGCTTGTTGTGTCACTTGTACTATCAGCCGTCGTTGATGCATCCGTAGCACCGCTTGTTGTGTCGCTTGCACTATCTGTTGTTGATGATTCGTCTGTCGCACTGCTTGTTGTGTCGCTTGCACTATCTGTTGTTGATGCTGTGTCTGTCGTATAAACAGAGTTTGTCGATGTGGTATCCGCACTAGCAGTGATCTGACCAAGACCACCAATAACTAATGCAGATAAACCAGCAAATAGCCAAACCTTACCAGCCTTATACATTTTATAGCGTTTTGAAATAACAGCATGTGCAACCTGAGACTTTTTATTCATTTTTTCCTCACTTATTCAGTAGTGTTTTACCAGCAGAGATTAAATTACTCATTGAAAGTCACATCATTGTGACAACCCTTAATTGGCATACGTTTATCATATAGACTGGAAATTAAAAGAAGATTAATTTAAAATTCTATCAATATTAAAATCACTTCCAACATTGTTTGACAAAATATTTTATCTATAGTATATTTAACTCAATTCATAACTAGGAGTTCATTATGGTGTTACCTTTTGCTACATTTAATTCAACATGCTGCAGTACAACGCGTTTTCGATGTTGTACTGTTTATTGAGCATGAATTTTTTGGGTATATCATAACTTAAAATTTTCTACTTACACAGTTAAACTATCAAAACGCGAGAATTCAATTGAATTTTCGCGTTTTTTGTTTGTTTTTTACTAAGAAAATATACAAGGATACATTATGCTAATCAAAAACATACATCAATTAATTGGCCAAACACCGTTAATTGAACTGCAAATACCTGTTCCAAACCAAAGTCGCATTTTTGCAAAACTGGAGATGTTCAATCCTGGTGGTAGCATTAAAGACCGTTTAGGACAATTCTTACTATCAGATGCTTGGCAGCGAAATCTAATTAATCAAAATTCAACGATTATTGAACCGACTGCCGGAAATACTGGTATTGGCTTGGCATTAGCTGCGCAACAATATAAATTACCAACCATTCTTGTTGTACCTGAGAAATTCAGCGCTGAAAAACAGCAACTCATGAAAGCCTTGGGCGCAACAATCATCAACACACCTTCTAACGAAGGCATTATAGGTGCCATTTCCAAAGCAAAATCGATAGCAGCTGACATTGAAAACAGCTACTTGCCAATGCAATTTGCGAATCCTGAGAATCCTGAAACATATTACAAAACGCTGGCACCAGAAATCGTTACAGATTTGAAAAACGAAAAGATTGATGCTTTTGTTGCTGGTGCTGGTAGTGGTGGAACTTTTGCTGGAATTGCCAAATACCTCAGTGAATATGATGCAACTATAAAGAATATTGTTGTAGAACCCGAAGGATCTATTTTAAATGGTGGCCCAGCGCATGCTCACCGCACAGAAGGTATTGGTGTTGAATTTGTGCCACCATTCTTCGAATCAATTCACATTGACAAAACATTAACTATTAGCGATGACAATGCCTTTCAGCAAGTTCGATATGCTGCCGAGAATCTAGGACTTTTTATCGGTAGTTCGAGTGGCGCGGCCTTGGCTGCTAGCCTACAGATGGCAGAAACTTTGCCGCCACAAAGTAATATTGTCACGATATTCCCAGACAGCAGCGAACGTTACATGAGCACAAACATTTATGGAAACTGAGGAAAGAAAAATGAAATTTGATACACAACTTATTCATGGTGGCATTAGTGTTGACCAATCAACTGGCGCCGTATCTGTCCCTATTCATATGGCTTCAACCTTTAAGCAAACTAAAATTGGCGAGGCAAAATATGAATATTCAAGATCTGGCAACCCAACCCGTGAAGCCGTAGAAAGCTTAATTGCAGACTTAGAGAATGGTACTGCTGGCTTTGCTTTTGCATCAGGATCTGCGGCGATAAGTACTATTTTTTCACTATTTTCATCTGGGGACCACATTATTGTTGGAAACGATGTTTATGGTGGTACATTTAGGCTAATTGACAATGTCCTAAAAAGAACAGGTCAGACATTTACAATTGTCGATACCCGTGATTTATCTGCTATTCAGGAAGCTATTCAAGATAATACTGTCGCCATTTACCTTGAAACACCAACTAATCCTCTATTACGCATTAGTGATATCAAGGCAATTTCCGAACTTGCTCATCGTCATAATTTATTAAGTATTGTTGACAACACATTTGCTTCTCCCTATGTACAAAAGCCAATTGATTTAGGTGTGGACATTGTTGTTCACAGCGCTTCAAAGTACTTAGGTGGTCATAGCGACCTCATTGCCGGCTTAGTTGTTACTAAAGGTGAGGAACTTAGTGAGAAAATTAAGTTCTTACAAAATGCGATTGGTGCAATCTTGGCCCCTCAGGAAAGTTGGCTCCTACAACGAGGTATGAAAACGCTTGGATTAAGAATGCGTGCTCACCAGTCAAATGCGCAAACAATATTTGACTACCTTAAAACACAAGATAAAGTTGGTAAAATATATTTCCCTGGTGATCCTGATAATCCTGACCACGCTTTAGCCAAGCAACAGATGAATGGTTTTGGTGCCATGATTTCATTTGAGCTAAAGGCTGGACTGGATCCAGAACAATTCATTAGTAACTTAAAAATCATTACCTTAGCAGAGAGTTTAGGTGCACTTGAAAGCCTAATTGAAATCCCAGCTAAAATGACTCACGGCGCCATTCCTCGTAATATCCGGCTATCTCATGGTATTCAAGACGAACTAATCCGTCTCTCTGTGGGTGTTGAAGATATTGAAGATTTAATTGAGGACCTAGAACAAGGTTTTAATCAATTGAAATAATAGTGGAGAAAAAATGTTTTTTACTGCTAAATCGATTCTAAAGCGCGACCCAGCCGCAAAAAGCCTTATGATGGTGATTTTAACTTACCCTGGGTTACATGCACTGTGGTTTCATCGTGTTGCTCATTGGCTTCATATTCATCACCGTTATTTGCTCGCTGCCATCATTGCTCGTTGGTCAGCCAAACGAACTGATATATTTATTGCCCCCGGTGCACAAATTGGTCGTGGCGTATTTATTGATCACGGCGTAGGTGTTGTTATTGGTGAAACTGCAATTATTGATGATGGTGTAACTATATTACACGGTGTCACTCTGGGTGCTCGTCATACGGTGACAGAACGTAGACACCCTCATATCGAGAGCTACAGCTTCATTGGTGCTCATGCGCAAATATTGGGCAATATTACTATTGGTACAAATAGTAAAGTTGGCGCTAATGCTGTGGTTTTAAACGATGTGCCCGCCTATTCTACTGCTGTGGGTAATCCTGCACGCCTAGTCTAGTATTTTTCCCTTCTATATAAATATAATGATAAAAAGCGACTAGAAGTTAATTTAGTCGCTTTTTATCGAGATCAATTACTTCGGTACCAATGCGTCATTTTCGGATTATATCTAGCCACTTACCTAACATGTATTACAAAAATAACCTTTCAATCTCGAATCGGTTATCAATTTTTGATATACCGTGCCAAAAGGAAAAAGAGCAAGCCCATGTTGAGCTTGCTCTTAATTTATCTGGATAATATTAAGGGTATTAATTACTTAACGGCATCCTTCAAAGCTTTACCTGGCTTAAATGCAGGTACCTTTGAGGCAGCAATTTGAATTTCTTCACCAGTTTGTGGGTTACGGCCCTTACGAGCAGCACGATCACGAACTTCAAAGTTACCAAAGCCGATCAATTGAACCTTTTCACCGTTCTTCAATGCTTCTTCGATTGATGCAAAAACTGCGTCAACTGATGCAGTAGCATCCTTCTTTGTCAAACCTGTTGCCTTAGCAACTGAATCTACTAATTCTTGCTTGTTAGCCATTTTCTTGTCTCCTAATAAGAGTTTTTTTAACGCATGATGCGCTCCGTGAAATCTGTCGAAACATTATTTCATGTAACTAGAATAACATAAGAAACGCCAAATGTGTAGTGTTATCAAGGGTTTTCGGGATTTCGTAACATTTGTGTTACATTAAAAACATATTTTTGCAACGTTTACTTTCGTGCGCGAACAATGAGTTTGATTGGCGTACCAGTAAAGTCAAATGATTCTCGAATTTTATTTTCTAAGAATCGTTCATATGAAAAATGCATAAGTTCAACATCATTAACAAATATGACAAATGTTGGTGGTTGTGTTGCGACTTGTGTCGCATAATATACTCGTAAACGACGACCATTATCTGAAGGTGTTGGATTTATTGCAATAGCATCCATAATGACATCGTTTAATGTTGAAGATGTTATACGCTTACGATGATTATCGTCAACATCTTTAACCATTTGTGGCAATCTATCTAAACGTTGCCCTGTCTTAGCAGAAACAAACACAATTGGTGCATAATCTAAGAATTTAAATTCTTCGCGAATTAAATTCTCAAAGTCAGACATCGTCCGATCATTCTTTTCAATCGCATCCCATTTATTGACAACAATGATCATTGCTCGCCCAGCTTCATGAGCAAACCCAGCCACGTGTTTATCTTGTTCTCTAATTCCTGCTTCCGCATCAATAACCATCAAAATAACGTTGCTATCATCAATAGCTTTCATAGCACGCATCACGGAGTACTTTTCAGTATTCTCATAGATTTTCCCGCGCTTACGCATACCGGCTGTATCAACCATCACAAATTCGTCACCTTCTTCAGTCACAAATCGTGTATCAATAGCATCACGAGTAGTCCCTTCAATATCAGAGACGATCACACGTTTTTCACCAAGCATAGCGTTGACAATTGATGATTTACCAACATTTGGGCGGCCAATTATACTAAAACGAATCGCATCGTCTTCTTGCTCGGCAGCTTCATCAGGAAAATGTTTTACAATTTCATCAAGTAAATCACCTAATCCCAAACCGTGTGATCCTGAAACTGGGAATGGATCCCCAAGACCTAGTGCATAAAAATCATAGACATCATGGCGCATTTCAGGATTATCTACTTTGTTGACAGCCAGAACGACAGGCTTATCAGATTTATATAGCATACGTGCAACTACTTCATCAGCCTCAGTTAATCCTTCTCGGCCGGAAACAACCATCACAATAACATCAGTTTCATTAATTGCTAATTCTACCTGTCCACGTATTTCCGCTAAAAACGGTGCATCACCGATTTCGATACCACCGGTATCAATCATTCGAAATTCATAATTTAACCATTCAGCTGATGCATACAAGCGATCTCGCGTGACACCGGGCATGTCTTCAACGATCGCAATTCTTTCTCCCGCCATACGGTTGAAAATAGTTGATTTACCAACGTTTGGTCGACCGACAATTGCTACTATTGGTGCTGACATTTTGGCACCTCCTTTGTATAAATAAATTTATCATAAAAAAAGAACTGGCGAACCAGTTCTTTTCAATAGAATTCTTAGAACTTACCATCAAAGAGGTCGCCCAATGTTGCAGCTGAATCATCTTGTTGCTTATAAGCAGCAATATCTGCACGTGATGCTGAACTATCCTTTGAATTTCCACGATCTTCACGTTCTGGCTTTTCTTCCAATGCCTTCATTGACAATGAAATACGTTCTTCGGCAGGCTTAACATCCAAAACTTGAACTTGAACTTTATCGCCTGACTTCAAAACTTCTGAAGGGTTTTCGATACGCTTGTGTGAAATTTGTGATACGTGAACTAATCCTTCGATACCAGGGAAAATTTCAACGAATGCTCCGAAGTCTTTTACACGCTTAACAGTTCCTTCAAGAACTGTTCCGGCAGGAGCTTCTTCAGCAACCTTATCCCAAGGTCCAGGTTGTGTAGCCTTGATTGACAATGAGATACGTCCCTTTTCAGCATCTAAGGCTAAAATTTTAACGTTAACTGTTTCACCCTTTGTCAAAACATCAGCAGGGTTCTTAACACGATCATGAGAAATTTCTGAAACGTGTACCAAACCATCAACGCCACCTAAGTCAACGAATGCTCCGAAGTCAGTCAAACGAGCAACTTTACCTTCAACAACTTCACCAACTGATAGCTTTTCAAATGCTTCTGCTAATTGTGCTGCACGTTCTTGTGCTGCAACTGCCTTACGTGACAAGATTAAGCGTGCCTTGGCAGCATCAATTTCAATAACTTGTGCTTTAATATCTTTATTCTTAAACTGGTTCAAATCTGACACGAAACGATCAGCAACCATTGATGCGGGTACAAAGCCACGAACACCATTAACATCGACAACTAAACCACCACGTACAGCATTGATAACTTTAGCATCAACTGTATCACCTTCACCAAATGACAAGTTTTCCCATGCCTTACGTGCTTCCAAGCGCTTCTTTGACAACAAGTAAGATACGCCTTCCTTGTCGCTTGTTACATTAGAGATGACAACAGCTTCAACACTGTCACCAACCTTCAATTCGTCTGCCAGATTAATGTTACGATCGTCTGAGTACTCACGCGCTGGCACAACTCCTTCTTCACCGGTATGCAAACCAATAACTGCTTGGTTATCGTTATCAACGGCTAGTACTTCGCCCGTAACGACATCTCCTACCTTAATTTGATCTGCACTCTCGAGAGCTGCTAAAAGCTCGTTGTTTGTTTCACTCATGACGTCAAACGTCCTCCTACAATTTACACTATGAATATAGTGTACCAAATATTTTAGTTCTTGTATAGTAAAAAACACGGTTTAACCGTGTAAATTAGAAACTAATATTATTTTCGATAATGTTGGCTATTTTAGCCACAACATCGTCAATACTTTGTCCCGTTGTATCCACTAAAATAGCGTCCTTCGCTTGTGTTAATGGACTAATTTGACGATGAGAATCTTTGTAATCTCGCGCTTCAATTTCGCGCTTCAATGTTTCGAGATCAGTAGTCATCCCTTTAGCAACATTTTCTTTATAACGTCGTTGGGCACGTTCATCAACACTTGCTACAAGAAAAATTTTGACATCTGCTTCTGGTAACACAGTTGTGCCGATATCGCGGCCGTCCATAATCACACTGTTGTTATTAGCTATTTCACGTTGACGATTGACTAAATTAGAACGTACATCCGCAAAGGAAGCCACTACAGACACATTGTTTGTCACTTCAGCGGAACGAATTTCCTCCGTGACATCGGTATCATTCAAAAATACACGTTGAACTGGTGTACTAGGTTCAAAGCGTATTTCCGTTTGTGACAATAAGTTTTTTATTTTTTCTTCATCATTATAAGCAATGCCGTTCTTTTTTGCAGCTAAAGTTATTGTTCTGTACATTGCACCTGTGTCAACATACACATAATTTAGCTTTGTTGCTAAAATTTTGGCAATAGTAGACTTACCGGCAGAAGCTGGGCCATCAATGGCAACTTGAAAATTCGTCATAATAATAAAAAGTCCTCTTACTGAATGTTTAGTGCAGTACCAGCATACTGTGTGTAATTATCAACTGTTAACCCTGGATTTAATGCAATAACTTGGCTAGTTGTCATCCCGTGTGTAACTGCAAAATTATACAACGTTTGACTAGCACCCAAAACTGCAGTAGTGGTTGTGGAACTACTTGATGCTGAACTTGATTCAGCCGTCTCAGTAGAAGATGAACTAGCAGATTCCTCACTTGAAGCAGCTTCACTGCTACTTACTGATTCTTCTTCAGAAGAACTTGATGCACTTGACTCGGAAGATGATGATTCAGAAGACTCAGAAGACGTAGATTTAGTAGTTGATGAACGCTTTGTACTTGAAGAAACAGCCGTTTGTGGCTTTGATGATTTTTGATTAGCAATCATGCCATACACAGGTACAAAAGATATAACTGCAAGCGCTAATACAACAAGCAGAACACGAAATCCTTTATTTGGGGATTTTGAATCTGACTTTCGGGAAAATTTTGGTTCGAGTTTATCTTTTTTGGGCCGCTTTGAGCGGCTCATGTTGTTTGGGTCAAAATCGTTCATAGAAACGACCTCCATTTTATTGGTTCACATAAAATTTTACCACACCAACACCGACTTTGCTCATAATGTTTTGTTAAGAATGAAACCTTCTCTGGAGCGGCTGTATTGCCCTTAATATGATCATACTCACGACAAACCATATAATACCCTCGATAAGATTGAACGGTAATACCATACCGATAAAATAGTTTTTTAAACCAATGAATTTAGCAATGTCGAAATTAGCAAACCTCGCATACAAAGGTATAGCTACAAACCAATTGATGACAATCGCAACAATTGTCATGACAAACGTGCTGCTTATTAACGGCAGGATTTTTTTTTGCCAATTACTATACTGCTCAAGGTTGGGCATTGTAATTTTTAAGACTGTGATAAAGGCCAAAACAACCAGTAAATTAACCGGTAGTCCTAAATAAGTGTTAACCCCCTCATTTGCCAAAATTAACTTTAGCAAGGTACGAATTAAAATGACCCACAGTGAAGCAGAATAATTTAACCAATATAAGCCAATGACAACTGGTACGATTGAAAAATCTAGTTTCAAAAAATCGGCACTAGGAATGATTGGCACTTGGGGAAACAGCATCAAACCAAATGAAATAGCGCTTAGTATTGCAATTAATGTAGTACGTTGCACTCGCGTTACAGGAATAATTGACATAATTCTTTCCTCTTGTTTGCTCACCTCACCAGTAGATGCAAACAAAAAACCACAGATTTTGTCAGGGTACAACAAAAAATGCAGCTTTCACTTTCTTTTTTAGACTTCTTTATACCCGACTTTACGGTCGGCTCTGGATTTTGACCAGATCAGCTGCAAAAGCAGGTCGCGGGCTTACCATGAAAATTCATGTCTCACCGCCGGTTGGGACTTACACCCGACCCTGAAGTTATTATTAAATTTGATTTTATTGTATCACGGTGTTACTTACGACGCAACAATTTGTAATCTTGTGCCTTTAAGCGTTTGATCTCTACGCTTGTTAATTTACGATACTCGCCCGGCTGTAGACCAGTGACATCAAAAAAGGCATACTGCTCACGCTTAAGCTTTTGCACTGGTAGGCCAACCTTTGCGAGCATGTTTTTGACCTGATGATTACGGCCTTCATGAATAGTTAGACGGACCATACTTGTTCTTTTTGTCGGCTCAATTCTTTCAATGGAAACACGAGCTGGCGCAGTTTTACGTCCTTTTAGGACCACTCCACGTTTCAAAGGAGCTAGCTTTTCTTCGGTTGCAATGCCTTCAACCTTTGCAACATAAGTCTTATCGACTTTAGTTTTAGGATGCATTAATTGATTAGCCACTACACCATCATTTGTTAATAACAAAACACCAGTTGTATCATAATCTAGACGGCCAACTGGATAAACACGTTGATCCACATCCTCTAAAATATCCAATACCGTACGACGACCTTTTTCATCATCATTGGTTGTCACAACTCCACGAGGCTTATTTAACAGGTAATAAACTAACTTCTCACGCCCTTCAATTGGCGCACCGTCGACCTGTACTTTATCATTTGCAGTAACTTTCGTACCTAATTCGGTAACAGTTTGCCCATTAACTTGGACACGCCCATTGATGATCAATTCTTCTGCGCCCCGTCGGGACGCTAGACCCGCTTGGGCAATAATTTTTTGCAGTCTCTGTGCTTCTTCAGACATTTTCTTTTTCACTTTCTGATTGATGTACATCAAATGCACTCGTAAATAGTTCGCCATCAATATCATCACTTAAATCTAACATATTAAAATCAGGTAACAGAGGTAATTCTTCAATACTTTTCAAACCAAAATAGTCCAAAAATTCATCGGTGGTACCAAACATGATGGGACGTCCTGGTTCGTCTTTTCTGCCAACTTCGTGGACTAGTTGCCGTAATGCTAGCTTCTGTAAAGTTCCTGAGGATTGCACACCACGAATTGTATCAATTTCAACACGTGTAATTGGTTGCTTATAAGCGACAATAACTAGTGTTTCGAGTTGTGCTTGCGATAATGTTGCATTTACAGGTGAATCAAAATACTGTTTTACTGTGCCACCAAGTTCCGGTTTAGTCACTAGGCGATACACATCGTCACTTTTACGAATTTGTAATGCACTACTTAAATCAGTATCATACTTTAACACAAGTTCTTCAAGCAATCCTTGTATTGCTGAACGATCAAATCCAGTGATAATGCTCATATTTTTCACGGAAATGCCTTCATCGCCAGATACAAACAATAGTGCTTCTATTTGACTTAAATTATTCATCTTCGCCAAACGCCTCAATTTCTACATAAATTTCTTGTTGTTGGTGCTCTTGGTGTAATTTTAATCTTTTATCTTTGGCCATTTCTAATAACGCCAAAAAGGTGACTACCAAATGCTCCCGCTCGTAAATATCATCAAAAAAAGAAGCAAATGGAATCATATCCCCCGTTTGATGCTGTAAGAAATGTTTATTGATGTTGTTAACAGCTTCCTCAAGAGAATATGTTTCCGCAGTAACATGCCTTCTGATGGGTTTTTCCTGCTTTTTTCGCCGCAATAGTTGAGCAAATGCTGTTTGTAAATCCCCTAACGATAAACCAGGAGCTAAAGTTATGGGATGTTCCAAATTATCAGGAGCCTTCATTTGAGTACGTGGAAAGGATTGTTGTTTTAATTGTTCACGTTCACGCAAAGATTCGCTTGCCACTTGAAATTGTTTGTAGGTCAATAATTGTAGCATCAGCTCTTCACGTGGATCCGCATACTCTTCATCTACGGCATAATCATCTGGCTCTTCTTCTGGTAACAAATCAGCGGACTTTATCTTAACTAAAGTAGCAGCCATCACTAAATATTCACTTGCTACATCAAGCTGCATAGCCTGTTGTGCATGAATAAAATCTAAATACTGAGATGTAATGTCAGCAATTTTCAAATCAAAAATATTCATCTCGGATTTCTTAATTAAGTGTAATAACAGATCGATTGGCCCTTCAAAATCACTTAATTTAATTGTTAGACCGTTTTTCGCGATGTTGCTTTTCTCCATTTGTTAATTAACTTTTGATTATCCAAGGTACCCATTAAGAAGGCTTCAGAATGTTGCTCTTGATAATCAGAAATCATGTCGAAGTAGTTTCTGACACTGCGTGACTCTGGGGTTAAGGCAACATGACGAATTATAGCAATATTATTATTATAAATCTCAACACCTAGAACACCAAGTACTTGTCCTTGAGACTCTTTTTGCCAAACATATAAAGATCTTGCTTCATTATCATGATACCATGCTATTTCCGCATTTAAATGAGATATTTCACGTAGCCCTGGCAGCAACGATAAAATACCCATAATTGTTTTTTCATCTGATTGTCTTGATTGTGTCAACATAATTTTTACGCTCTGGGGTGGTATTCATCATACACTTCACTAAGTCTTTTTTTCGAAATATGGGTATAAATTTGTGTTGTCGAAATGTCCGCATGCCCCAATAATTCTTGAACTATACGCAAATCAGCACCGTTCTCTAAAATATGGGTAGCAAAAGAATGACGAAGTGTATGGGGAGAAACATCTTTAGTTATTCCAGCAGTTGTTACCAACTTTTTTATAATCTTCCATATTCCCTGTCGTGAAATTTGATTTCCACGATCGTTTAAGAAAACATAAGGAGACTCTTTGTCTTTAAGTAAAACGATACGGCTTTCATTAAAATATCGAGTCAGCCAATCAATCGCAATTTCACCAATTGGAATAATACGTTCTTTGTCACCTTTTCCAAGTGTTTGAATCAGTCCCAATTGCAAATGAAGGTCACTCATTTTTAAATTAACCAATTCACTGACACGCAAACCAGTTGCGTACATCACTTCTAGCAATGTTCTATTTCGAAGACCAAGTGGTGTATCTTCTATCGGTGCTTGTAATAAACGGTCAATTTCCTCTATGCTCAAAACTGCTGGTAGGTGCTCTGCTTTTTTGGGTGGGCGAACATCATTCATTGGATTATGAGCGACGACTTTTTCTCGCACTAAATAGCCAAAAAAGTTACGCAATGTCGTAACCATTCTAATCACTGAACTATTGGATTTTCCTAGATCTCTGAGTTGATTCAACCACGACAAGATAACAATATGATCAACTTGATCAAGCACCAGTTTCTCACCATTTAGATACTCACCAAATTGTACCAAATCTTGGTGGTAACTCTTAATTGTATTTTCAGATAAGCCACGTTCAATTCGAATATAGTGTAGATAATCCACTATCGCATTGTCAATTTCTTGCATCATTTCTCAACTAATTTTATACCATCGTCAATTTGTTCAATTAGTCTATCCTTGTATAAATGACCCAAGGCTCGTTTGAACTGACTCTTACTAAATCCAAATTGACGCTTGATTGCCTCTGGGTTACTTTTATCATTGAATGGTAAGAAATGATCCGCCCGTCGTTGCAATTGCAACAATAAGAATTGTGCATCCTCATCCATGGTCTTATAGGCCAAAGGTTTCAGTGATAGATTTAATGTGCCATCATCACGGACGCCGATAACACGTGCATCTACAACTTGTCCTAAACGTGGCTCATCGTCACGTTGCGAAGGATGAATAAAACCAAGATAATATTCATCAGTAATAACCAAAGTACCTGCCATTTTGTTACGATAAACTGTGGCTTTAACTGTGGTCGACTTCATACTTTCCGGTGCGCGACGCGATACAGCATTAATAATATGCTGTTGTGCTATTTCACCCCACAAACGGCCTTTATGATCTTCTTTAATGGCAATCATCAATTTGTCGCCTTTTTGTGGCCAAAGTGTTGAAATCGTTGGTAGATCATCAAGAGAAACAACGATATCCTTATTCGGCAAACCGATTGAAACAAAGACGCCCAAATCATGTCGATTCGCTACGACTGTTCCCCAACCGTATACTGATTTCTGTACAGCAGGCGTTTTCTTGGTAATTTGTAATTTGTGTCCTTCATTTTCATATGCAAAGCCAGTCACAAATCCACCGATTTTGAGAGGCTTCTCAAGTTCTGACTTATCAATTTCATATGTAAAGCCGTCGACTTGTGCAAAGAAATATTTTTCATTTTCATCAGTAACGTTTGCTTTAATTATTGTTCCAACTTTTGGATTCATAGCGTTTTCCTTAACGTACGCAACATCACGCACTTTTTATAATACTTATAGTTTACCATGTGTGGTTTACATAATCTATAACGGTCAATTAACCTTTTAACAAATTTTTCACTTGATTAGCAACAAATTTACCGTCAGCTTTTCCTTTGACTTGAGGCGTGACAATAGCCATCACTTTGCCCATATCTTTTGGAGATGTAGCGCCCGTCTTTTGGATTGCGTCCTTCACCAATTCGATAACCTTTTCGTCACTCAAAGGTTCTGGCAAATACTTTGCTAAAATAGCTAGCTCTGCGCGAATACCAGCAGCTAAATCTTCTCGATTGCCTTTCTCAAACTCTGTCAACGAATCTTGACGTTGTTTAACTTCACGTGAGAGGACTGTTAATTCTTCTTCCTTTGTTAAATCATGGCCTAAATTAATCTGCTCGTTCATAACCGTTGATTTAACCATGCGAATCACTGACAAAACATCTTTGTTTTTGTCTTTCATGGCCTGCTTTATATCATTATTTAACTCTTCTAATAAACTCATGTATATCAACCTTTCAAAATTTAATCTATTGTTATTCTACCATAAAAGAAAAACGCCACCTAAGTGACGTTTTAGAATCGAATTAACGACCCTTCTTCTTGTTACGCTTTTGTGCTGCTTCAGACTTCAATTTACGAGCAACTGAAGGCTTAACATAGTATTCGCGCTTACGGTATTCTTGGAGAGTACCGTCTTTTGAAACACCACGCTTGAAGCGACGCAATGCATCATCCAAAGATTCGTTCTTACGTACGATGACCTTTGCCATGTGATAACCCTCCTTTCTCGCATTTTATTTCGTTAAACGACATGCAGTAAATACTTATCTATTATGACAGACTTTCACGTAATCGTCAATACTATAAACACTGTAATCATGCATTTTATAGCAATTTCCAACATAATTAGTGATCAAGCTTAGATGTGTGCTTTGTATCCGTCATGCGCCAATAAACTAGCAAACTAATGAACACAACCACAGTAACATAGACGAAAAACAAATTTTCGTGATTTATTTTTTTCAGGTACAAGGCAACGTATTCAACCGTGCCACCAAAAATGGCGACCGTCAAGCCATAAGGCAATCCAACACCTAATGCACGAATTTCAGTTGGGAACATTTCAGCTTTAACAATTGCATTAATTGACGTATAACCTGTAACAATAATTAATCCAGCCAGCATAAGTAAGAAAGCCCCCATCCCCGTTTTCACTTGTTGCAAAGTGAGAAAAATAGGAATTGTAAATATTGTCCCCATAATACCGAACCAAAACAATAATGGTTTACGACCTATTTTATCCGATAATGCACCGGCGATAGGTTGTAAAATCATAAAAATAAATAATGCTGCAAAGTTGATCAGTGTGACTTCTTGTGTTGGTAACCCAACAGAATTAATCATAAATTTTTGTAAATAAGTTGTATAAGTGTAGAAAGCGATTGTCCCACCGAGTGTTAATCCAACTACCGTCATGACAGATTTTGGATACTTTAACAAAAGTCGTAGACTACCATTATTGTTTTTCTTTTGTGCCTTAAATTGGTCAGATTCTTCCATGCTCAAACGAAGGAACAATACTACAATGGCTCCCAGAGAACCAATAACAAATGGAATACGCCAACCCCAGTCAGTCAACATCTCTTCTGATAATACTGATTGTAAAATAATTTGAACACCCAAGGCAATGAGCTGTCCACTGATTAACGTTACATATTGAAATGAAGCATAAAAGCCACGATGCCCGCGGCTGGCCATTTCAGAAAGGTAAGTTGCTGAAGTACCATATTCTCCACCCAACGATAATCCTTGGAATAGCCTTGCCAACACCAAGATGATTGGTGCAGCAATTCCTATTACATGATAACTAGGTGTTATCGCAATTACAAGCGATCCTGCGGCCATAATCAATACTGATAAGGTTAATGCGGCCCGTCGACCATGTTGATCCGCATATTTACCTAACACTAGACTTCCTAGAGGTCTCATCAAAAAGCCAATTGCGAAGACTCCTGCCGTACTTAATAATGCGGCCGTTTTGTCATGGCTGGGGAAAAATGATGGGGCAAAATAGATAGAGAACGAGGCATAAACATACCAATCGAACCACTCAATTAAATTACCTAAGGATCCCTTTAAAATATTACTGACAATTTTCTTTTCTGTACGTTGCATACGCTCACCTCATAATGTTTTCTTTACTGTAACGAACGCATAAAAAATAATCATCGTCATATTGCACAACTTTTTTAATTTTATTTGTACACAATAAGCAAACATGGCATAATAGTAACAACACAATTGGAGGTCAATTATGAACGTTAAAGAATTATTAGCTAACCCCGTATTAGCAGAATACCCAATTTTAGCAGGCACCGAAGGGCTCAATCGCGAGATCAACCAAGTGGGTATGATTGATGCACCAGATTTTGATGAATATATTGCTCCTGGTCAATTACTGCTCACTACCGGCTTTTTGTTCAAAGAAGATTGGACATTACTGCGAGACTTAATTATCGCGCTAGATCATCATAATGCTGCTGGCTTGGGCATTAAGACGAACCGGCATTTATCACAGTTGCCACGTGATATTATTATATTAGCCAACAAACGTCGAGTACCAATCCTCATGACCCCAACTGATGAATTGATGCCACAAACAATTCAAAATATTACTGATATTATTCTGAACACTCATACGGGTGAACTGCATCAAATTGTTAATATTAATCATCAGTTGTCAACGATGCAAACTAATAATACTTATCAGCATCTGTTAAATCTTAGCGCGGAAATTTTAGAAGCACCACTAACCTTGTTGGACTCACATTTTCGTGCCTTATATGCCAGTACTGATTTACTTCCGCAACGTGACTTTTTCACCAAATTTTTACGAGAAGAATCTGGAATTGATTATTTGAATTTAACTCAAAAGGTGCACGTTACCTTCAATAATACAATTTTCGAGATTTCTCCCATTTTTTCTGCTCTAAACGAAAATAAAGCCTTTGCAGCTATTATGAGTTCGAATAAGACACTATCAGATTTTGAACTTTTAAAACGCGAACAAGTAATTACTGCATTGGGATTTTCAAATTCGAGAACCGATTTGTTAAATGAAACTGAGTTTCGCAACCGTTCTGGCTTCTTTTTGAACATTATGCAACACGGGCTAAGTGATGACGCGATTGACAATTATCTAAAGAACGCAAATATTGATTCTAAAAATCCCTATCGCGTAGCGGTTATTGACTTTACAGCAAAAAAAACAGTCATTGAAACACATCAATTTGAAATATTACAAGCACTGACACGCTGGTTTGTTAACGAATCAAACTGGTCTGTACTCCTATTTTCCTATAAACAGCAACTGATTTTGTTAGTTGATAACAAAATTGATACACGCGCATTTCTCAAAGAACTATACGATTTTCTAACATCACAATCAAAGTTAGAATATAACTTTACCATCGGCTTTTCTCGAGTCGCAGAACCCATTCGTGCATTAGCAGATCTTTATGAACAAGCTAACCATGCGCTTCAGCTGACATCAGTAGCACATCCGATTATGCGATTTAGACCCAAGAGTGCCCAAGAAATGTTAAACTTGTTACCCAAGCAAGAGAGCGATGCTTTTGTGGAAAGAATTCTAGGCCCAATTTTAGACAATCCAAGTCTTCTCAAAACTTTGGAAACCTATATGTTCTTACATCAAAATGTAACAGCCGTCGCTTCTGATATGTTTGTACACCGGAATACCATTAATTATCGCTTGAAAAAAATATCTGAGTTATTAGATGTTAACCTTGACATGCCTGATGTTTTGGTCGATATTCAATTGGCTTTTTTGTTACTTGATTAGGCATAATGCACAATAGATTACCCTATTTTTTGTTCACTAATAAATGAGGGTTTAATGATAACTGTGTTAGAATTGTTATCAATCGAGGAGGCATAATATTTATGAGTCAACAAAAAAACGCAACGATGAATGCCGATGGTACCATACGTGGTTTGAAAAAGAAGCACGTACAGATGATTGCCATTGGCGGTACCATTGGTACAGGACTTTTCTTGGGAGCCGGAAACTCTATAGCTAAAACTGGGCCATCTATTTTGATTGTATACGCAGTACTTGGTGCATTTTTCTTTATGATGATGCGGGGAATTGGTGAAATGCTTTATGCAGACCCTTCCCAACATACATTTGTTTCTTTTATCAGTAAGTATGTTGGTGCTGGAGCGGGATATTTCGCTGGATGGTCCTATTGGATTGGACTACTTTTCGTAGCTATGGCAGAATTAACAGCCGTATCAACTTACGTTAAGTTTTGGTTCCCAAGTTGGAAAACTTGGATAATTCAAATTCTCTTTTTGTTTGTTTTAACTATGATTAACTTAATTGCCGTCAGAGTATTTGGTGAAACAGAATACTGGTTTGCCATGATTAAGATCATTGCTATTGTAGCGATGATTGTAACTGGTCTAATATTAATCTTTACAGGATTTAAGGCGCCCGCAAGTGGTGGTCATACTGTCGCTTCATTTAGTAATGTATTCTCAAACTTTTCACTATTTCCAAATGGTGCTTCGATGTTCTTCGCTGCCTTTCCAATGGTATTTTTCGCCTTCCAAGGTATGGAATTCGTCGGTATCACAACAGCTGAAACGGAAAATCCACGTGAGGTTCTGCCAAAAGCCATTAATACAATTATTATCCGTATTTTGATTTTCTACTTAGGTGCCATGATTATTATTATGTCGATCATTAATTGGCATGTTATCGCTAAAACACCTGAATCAAGTCCCTTCGTTATGGTGTTCCAATTGGCTGGATTCAAAGCGGCTGCTACAATAATTAACTTTGTCGTACTAACATCTGCTGCTTCAGCCTTAAACTCAGCTATCTATTCTGCAGGACGACACTTCTACCAATTAGCTGAAGAGTCAGATTCAAAGTTTATGATCAATTTTCGTGAAATTTCATCAAATGGCGTTCCTGCTAAAGCAATTATATTCACAGCTATCTTAGTGTTAATATCACCAGTGATTAATTCGATACCACAGATTACCAGTGCATTCGGTTTAATTACATCGATCTCATCAAACATGTATATCATCGTTTATGCAATGACAATGTATGCTCATCGTAAATTCCGTGAATCAACTAATTTTATGCCAGATGGCTTCCTGATGCCAGGATACAAGTGGACTAGTCCACTAACATTGCTATTCTTCGTCAGCATTTACGCCAGTTTGTTCTTTCAAGCAGACTCTCGTGTTGCTGCCATCGGCGCAATTTTGTTCACGATAGTATTCGGTTACCTTTCTCACCGAAAGTTTTCTACAAAAAATGCAGTAACCGTGTAAAAAATAAAATAGAACAAAAAAAGGAGACAACATGATGTTGTCTCCTTTTTTATTAACTATAACTCTGGCTCGTAGAAACGTCCCACAGTGTGTTCGATTTTCCAAGTAGAAGAGAAAGCTTGTTCATCAACCTCTTTGATTGCTTCTCGTAACTCAAATCGTTCTTGCTGCGTGATAACGGTTAGTAGCACCGAACGCTCCCTCCCAGTGTAACCACCACGCGCCTCATCGATAATGGTAACGCCTCGTCGAAGCTTATTTTGAATACTATCCACCATTTCATCTGGTTTAGTAGTAATAATCATCACTTGCATTTGCTGCTGTCGTGTATAGAAAACATCTATCATTCGTGAACTAATAATAACACCTACAATTGAGTACAAAGCATACTTCCAACCATATGTTAGCCCAGCACCGACCATAATCAAGGCATTGAAAGATAAATTAATTGGTCCCATTTTAAAGCCGTAATGCTTCTTAACTAAGAGACCAATAACATCTAAACCACCTGTTCCAACGCCATACCGTAATGCTGTACCAACCGCCATACCATTAAGCGCGCCACCAAACATAGCGTTTATTAACGGGTCAGTTGTTAAAACACGCGTGGTATCAAAGACAGGAATTAACGCCGAACTGAGCAAAACTGCTAGCGTTGTAAAGATAGCAAATCTCCACGACAACTTCCACCATGCAACGGCTAACATTGGTAAGTTAACCAAGGCTAGCGCTAAAGCGACGGGAATTCTATCGCCAGTTAAAGTCGAAACAAGTTGGGCAAATCCTGTGAATCCAGAGGAATAAATATGCCCTGGATGCCAGAAATAATTCATTGCAAAGGCAACGATTACACCATAAAATACCGCGCCACCAATACGACCAGCGTACTGGTTTTTCATAAAATTGTGAACAATTTTTTGCATAATCAATATGTATGTTATACGAGAAAAAATCTAATGTATAACACACATTTATCTCCAAGTTTTATCTAAGCTAATAATAACACGAATTTGTTTGATAACAATTACTCTGCTTCTGGAACAAACAATCCTAATTCGTTCAGTTGTTTGCCTTCAACACGAGTTGGTGCCTCAGTCATTGGTTCAGTAGCTCGTGAATTCTTTGGGAAAGCAATCACTTCACGAATATTTTCTTGGCCAGCTAGTAGCATTGCCAAACGATCCAATCCTAGTGCGATACCGCCCATTGGTGGGAAACCATATTCCATACCCTCAAGCAAAAATCCAAAGGCTTCATGTGCTTTTTCAGGAGTAAATCCAAGTGCCTTTAGCATCTTTTCTTGGATATCCATACGATGAATACGAATTGATCCAGATCCTAGTTCGTAACCATTTAGTACTAAATCGTAGCTTTGCGCATGTGCCTTATGAGGATCTTCACCATCATTCAAGTAGTGTAAGTCTTCTTCATTTGGCATCGTGAATGGGTGATGAGCAGCAATCCAGCGGTCAAAGTCTTCAGAGTATTCAAACAATGGCCAATCCACAATCCAAGCAAATGCCCAAGGATTCGTTTGATCAATCAAATCTAATGCTTTAGCTGTTTCACGACGCAAATAATCTAGAGTCGCTGAAACGACATCAGCACGTCCGGCACCAAATAACAACAAATCTCCGACTTGAGCGTCTGCCGAAGCAATCAATGCTGCCTGTGCTTCGTCATCAAAGAATTTAGCAATAGGACCGGTCAAGCCTTCTTGCGCTACTTTCATCCAAGCTAGACCTTTTGCACCGAAACGTTCGATGTATTTTGTTAGCTTGTCAATGTCTTTACGTGAATAATGGTCAGCCCCACCAGGAACAGCCAATGCTTTAACAACACCGCCACCATTAATAGCATTTGCAAACACACCAAATTCACTATTTTTTACTGTTTCAGACAAATCCTTGATTTCGTAGGCTATACGTAGATCTGGCTTATCAGTACCAAAGCGATTCATAGATTCTTGCCATGTCAAAGTTGGAATTTTATCCGTGTCAAGATCAAAATCTACAACGTCATGCATCATCGCCTTAACCCATGCATTGACCAACTCACGGATTTCATCGGCTGTCATAAATGACGTTTCTACGTCCATTTGCGTGAATTCTGGTTGACGGTCACCACGCAAATCTTCATCACGGAAGGCACGGGCAATTTGGAAATAACGATCGAACCCTGCACCCATCAACAATTGTTTAAATAATTGTGGTGATTGTGGTAAGGCATAGAATGACCCTGGGAAAACACGAGATGGCACTAAGTAGTCACGGGCACCTTCTGGTGTTGATTTTGCTAGTACTGGCGTTTCGATGTTAATAAAATCATGAGTATCCATAAAATGCATGGCGCTACTCATAATTTTTGAACGAATGCGCAAGTTTTTTTGCATCTCAGGGCGGCGCAAATCTAAGTAACGATACTGTAGCTTTAATTCTTCATTGGCATTCACATCATCTTCAATATAAAATGGTGGTGTTTTTGACGTTGACAAAATTTCCGCCTCTGTTACATCGACTTCGATTGTTCCAGATTTTATTTTTGTGTTAATTTGATTTTCAGCACGTTCAATAACATGCCCAGTAATCTTTAGAACATATTCACTACGAACTTTTTCAGCGACTGCTAGTGCGTCCGCATTTGTTGCGTTAAAAGTTAATTGTACGATACCTTCTCGATCACGTAAATCAACGAATATCAAGTCTCCAAAATCACGTCGTTTTTGCACCCAACCGGTCAATGTGACTGTCTGATCTAAATATGTTTCATCAATTAATCCTGCGTAATTAGTACGTTTCATTCCTTGTTCCCTTCTGCATCCATGATAAGTGGTAAATTGGTATAAAGCTCTGACAATTGAACAGACTTTTGTTCGCCATTGGTCATATTCTTGATGTTAACAATTTGTTCTTCAAGTTCTTGCTCGCCAATCGTTATGACATATTTGGCATGATGACGATCAGCTGCCTTGAACTGTGCTTTCGCTGATTTTGACAAATAATCACGTTCAGCAACGTAACCAAATGAGCGAACAGCTTGAACAATTTTTGTTGCGATAACATCAGTAGTATCACCGATGTTAACTACGTAAAAGTCTAAATTCTGTTCCTCTGTTGGAGCAACATTTTGCGCTTGCAATAAATCCAACAAACGTTCTACACCAATACCAAAGCCAACACCTGGTGTTTCCGGACCACCAAATTCCTCAACCAAACCAGAGTAACGACCGCCACCAGCAATCGTTGCAGCGCCTTTTAAACTTTCATCTGTAGTCATGATTTCAAAAATTGTGTCGTTATAATAATCCAATCCTCGAACCATTGTTGTGTCAATGTCAAAGTCTAAATTCAATGCAGTTAAAATATCTTGCAACTTTTCCCAGTGTTTAGTCGATTTTTCAGACAAAAAGTCCAGGATTGATGGTGCATCTGCAACAAAGACCTGATCACGGGGATCTTTAGAGTCCAATACACGTAATGGATTTTTTTCTAACCGAGCTTGTGAATCTGCAGATAGTTCATCAAAATGAGGTTTCAGATAATCAATTAAAGCTTGTCGGTAAGCATCCCTGGACTCCTTATCTCCCAAGGTATTAATCGCAACTTTCAAATTTTTTAACCCAAGCGTTTGGAAAAAATCAATGACCATCGCAATTACTTCAGCATCTAATGCGGGCGAATCTGATCCGAATACCTCTGCACCTATTTGATGGAATTGACGGAAACGACCAGCCTGTGGCCGTTCATAACGGAACATCGGCCCCATGTAAAATGCCTTATATGGTTTGTCAAATTCCGGTCCATATAATTTATTTTCCACATATGCTCGGACGACACCTGCGGTACCTTCCGGACGCAAAGCGATATGACGATCACCCTTATCATGAAAATCATACATTTCTTTTGTCACAACATCAGATGTATCACCAGCTGAGCGTGAAAAGACTTCGAAATTTTCAAATAACGGTGTGCGAATTTCTTTGAAATTATAGTCACCAAATAAAACACGGGCAATTGCTTCTACATGTTGCCACTGTACTGTTTTTTGAGGCAGTAAATCTGCTGTTCCTTTGGGACGTTGAAATATTGGTTTTGCCATAGTTGTTATCGTTTTTAGTGTTTTTTATCAGAATTTTGAAGTATACGACATGTTAGTTAACATATTCATCGCTATCCAAAAATAATCAACAACTGTAAACGTATTTCCTCCATTATTTTTTATCTTGCTATATAAAATCCGAAAAAAACGCCCTCAACGATTTCTCGTTAAGGGCGCAAATGCACGGTACCACCTTAGATTTTAACATTTTCATGTCACTTTAATTGCTTAACGCGCAACCACGAGCTATCTTGATCAATAGCAACCTCCAAGGTGTCCAAAATTACGTCTTTGTTTTGCTCGCATCTTCCGCAAAATTTCTTCATGTCCAGACAGTAATTTTTCCAATTCATCGGTTCTAATATAGATAATCATAGCTGTAAGGCTGAATAAAGTCAAGTGAAATATTTAATCTGTTATCTTATAAGTCACCGTGTATTCCTTCACCTGATTAGCTGGCAGCACAATATCCCCAAATCCCTCATGATTCACGGCGTCCGGCAATGTTTGCATTTCAACAGCAAGTGCTGTGAATGGTGCATTTTCTGCCCAATCATCATCGTGATCTTTGATTCCTGGATTAGTCATAAAAATAACAACACCATTCCGATCTGAATCGACTGTTAGTGTTCGACCACTAACAGGCTCTTGCACAATAACACCAACTTCATCACGCTGCTCATCTAGCAACCAGGCGTCATCAAATTGATCATCCCCAATTTTACGTAGCTGTGAGAAGTCAAATTTGGAATGCTGATTTTCTACCAATCGGCCAGTAGGAATTGTTTCGTTATCTACTTCAACATGTTTGTGAGATGCCACTCGCAACTCATGATTTGTGATATCAGCATCTTTTCCAGCTAGATTAAAATAAACATGTGTCATAGGATTATACAGTGTTGGTTCTGTTGATTCACCACTAAACTTAATTGTTAACTTATCGTCGTCATAAAGTGTGTAAGTCACATTCATCTGTAATTGGCCAGGAAATTCATCGTCAAACGTATGTGACAAAACAACTTCTGCAGCGGTACCCATGTTGCGTGCTGTTCCTTGCCAGTTAATCGTATCAAAACCATTTACACTTGAATGTAAGACATGCCCATTTTCATTTGGTGTTAATGTGAATGACGTGCCGGATAAATTGTATGCAGTTTTAGATAGTCGACCACCCACACGTCCAATAGTATTTCCAAAATGAAAAGGATTGTCTAAGTAATGCTCTAAATCATCAAATTGAACAAGCAATTCTTTTTTCTCTCCTGATCGCTCAATAGAAAAAGACTGCCATATCGCACCATACGATATAACCGTTACTTGAGTATGATTAATGTTTTCTAACGTGAACGCGGTTACCTTTTCGCCATCAGGCAATGTACCAAACACTTCTTCTGTAACTTTCATATGCTACCTCTTTCATTTAATTAAAAATTTTGTTTAAACTATTTATCTAACCCAATAATAAATCACTTGAATAACACATAACAAGTATTATCACTTATCAATAAATATTTTTAAAAAATGATATACTAATGTTGGAAGCGCTATCATTTTATTTTTAAAAAGGTCGTTAAATTATGGAAAAATCATTATTTAATATCGTTAATGAGCACACGCTTGAATCAAGTATATTCTTTGATTTTTCTGGCGTTAGTAAGACTTTTTCTGGTCATGCTTCTGGCCCATTAAAACGTTCACATTATTTGCTTCACTTTGTCTTAGAAGGCCAAGGAACTTACTTTACCATGAATCATAAATATACCCTGAAAGCAGGTGACTTTTTCCTTATACGACCTGATGAAACAATTTTTTACCAAGCTGATTTGAATAATCCGTGGCATTATGCATGGATATCCATTGGTGGTACTGAAACAGCGCAATTAATTGAGAACTTCTCGCCTTTTCGCAATCACCATGATACTTTCTCTTGCGCAACTGTTGAAAATTATCTTAAATTAATTGTTGAATCACTAACGTTAACAAGTCATAGGCCACAAACCGAATTGCGATTAAATCAAATTGCTAGTGAAATACTCCTGTTGCTAATGAAGGAAAACACTTGGAACGTCGTTGAGCATCAAAACGCAACAATACGCCCCATGTCAGAATACACTAAATTATCATTGGCCTATATCAATAATAACTTTACTTATGACACATCTATTACTGACATAGCTGATGCTATCAAAATCAACCGTTCTTACCTCTCGCGACTCTTTCGACGAGATGTAGGTATTTCACCAAAAAAGTTTTTATTACGCCTTCGTATTAACGAAGCTTGCCAATTACTTCAAACAACCCAGTTATCAATTAATCAAATTTCCGAAAAGGTTGGTTTTAGCAATCCATCTGTTTTCGGCCACTCATTTACAGAGCTCATCCATGAAACACCCAGTGCATATCGAAAACGAAGAAGTTTCAACAATATCCAAGAACAACACTCATTAGAATGGCAACAGATCAATGATATTTTAGGACATTTAAGTGCTGTGCAGCAATCTACTTAATCATTAAGCTTAGTCGTGCCATTGCCAACATGTGCCACGTAAAATTCTGGGGCATAGCCGACCACATTCATATAGTCATCATAGACTTTGTTTTCAAAATTGGAAATGGCTGTTTCTTTAACAAGTGCTATTGCACAACCACCGAATCCAGCACCTGTCATTCGTGCTCCTAAAACACCTGGCTGTTTTTGTGCGGACTGCACTAGCGTATCTAATTCAAGTCCAGTAACTTCATAATCTGCTTTTAGAGAGGCATGAGAATCATTCATTAGTTGTCCAAATGTTTGCAAATCACCGTCGGACAACGCTTTTTTTGCTTTTAAAGTGCGCTGATTTTCATAAACTGCATGACGTGCTCGTTTTACGAGTGTTTCGTCGTGAATTAATGCAACATTGTCATCAAATTCTTCATCAGTCAATTCACCTAATGAGTTAATATTAAGTTCTGTTTGTAATAACTTTAAAGCAGTTTCACATTGTGCGCGCCTTTCATTGTACTTCGAATCGCCTAATTCACGACGTTTATTCGTATTCATAATAACAATCGCATATTCACCAAGAACAATAGGAACCAACTCATACGTCAAAGTATTTGTGTCTAACAAAATAGCCTTTTGTTCTTGACCAAAACCAATTGCAAACTGATCCATAATGCCAGTATTGAGACCAAAGTATTCATTTTCAACTTTTTGACCAATTTTAACTAATGATAACCTAGAAACATCCAGATCAAACAAATCCTCTAAAACAACACCCACTAATAACTCTAACGACGCTGATGAGGAAAGGCCTGCACCATTGGGAATGTTGCCCTCGACCAACAGATCAAATCCTGTGTCGAGTACATAACCCTGCTCTATTAATTTGACGATAACGCCTTTAACATAGTTGGTCCACCCATCATTTTCGTCAAAATCAAGCTTCTTATAGTCTAACTGAACTACGCCTTTTTCATCAAAATTAACCGAATAAACTAAAATACGATCATCATCTCGTTTTCTGGCAACACCGTAAGTCCCATAGGTAATTGCAGCCGGAAAAACGTGACCGCCATTATAGTCCGTATGCTCACCAATTAGATTAATCCGACCTGGCGAAAAATACTGTTGGGTTTCGTGAGGGCCAAACTTTTCAGCAAATTTCGTGTTTAGTGCCTTAATTCTTTTCATGAGTAGTCAACCTTTCAAATTATACTAATTACTTCTTGCTGTAGCGTAATTCAAGTTCTGCAACTATCTTCGCATGCTTTTTTTCAGTTAGTGTCACTTTAAACATGAAAATAAGTAAAGAAATAATCATCAATGCTGCAGGAATATAAAATGCATATAATTTATAAGTATGGATGCCGCTGGCCGTCATATCATTAAATGTTGCATTTCCGGTCATACCAGCAGCAATTGCAACAAACCCAACAATAGCATTTGAAAATGCGCCAGCTAATTTATCTAATAACGGACGTAATGACAGTGTTACGGCCTCGTTCCGCTGACCATTTTTCCATTGTCCATACTCCACAGAATCTGTAATCGTCATTAACACTGACAAAAAGATAAGTTGTTGTGGGAAATAAAAGAATACTAAGCCAAGGCCAACAATCCACAAGTTACTACCGGCTATTGTAAACATGACATATGCCAGTACCATCAGGGCAATACCACTAGCAAACACATAACGACGTGTCATTACTTTGGCCAAGAATGGGAATAAAGGCACAGCAATTATACCAGTAATCATTGAAATCACACCAACCATCGCAAACTCTGTTACGTGACCGATAACAAATTTAAAATAAAACAGCAGCACGCCTGTGGTTGCTACGTTGGCAATTGCGTAAAACATGTAAGATAGTGCTAACCAAAGCAACTGATCATTCTTAAGGATGGCCTTAAAAACGTCAATAATATTGTATTTTTCGCTGGCTTGTGTCCTTAAAACGGTTTCGTTTTCTTTTGAAAATTTAGCTGTTACTATTGCTGAACCAGCTGACAAAACCGCAACAATTAATGCAAACCAGAACCAGCCAGTTGCACTCTCTTTACCACTACCACCCGTGAGCACAGTAAAGAATGCCACAATAGGTACAACCAAGGCAGTTGTACCATTAGCACCCAATGATGAACCAAAGCGAGCAAATGTTGCTAAAGTACCACGTTCCGCGGTGTCAGTTGATAACGCCGGAATCATTGACCAAAAGGCAATATCTTTGAATGAGTAGAAACTATCCAAAATGATAAAAACAATTGTAAACAGTACGAGGTAGAGTGTTGGGTTACTAACAGATAAACCGAAAAAGTTTGTGAAGATTGCCAGTAAGGATATACCCGAGACAACTCCACCAATCACTAACCAAGGTTTGAATTTTCCAAATTTGGTTCGTGTATTATCAATAATACTACCAATAATCGGATCAAAAATAATTTCTACTAAGCGAATACCGACGACTAGTGAGGTAACAATACCAATATACTTGGACTCAGTCGCCTTATCACTCCCCGCAAATAGTGTGCTTGTAACAAAAATCATGAAATATGTTGATAACGTTACATAATACGCATCGTGCCCGAATGCACCAAAAGCGTATGAAAAACGTTGCTTCATTTTATCAGACATCTTTCGACTCCTTATATTTTATTAAGTTCAGGGTATGTATTAACAATACTATGTAAGCGTTTACAAATAAAGTGTAATTTGTATCCTTTTTTCGTTGTTTTGTGATATTTATTGAAAAATAAAAACCCGTCGCCGGCGAGACGTTGGGTTCTGTCTTTTAAATAAATTGGGATAATCCAGAATGAAAGAAACTATTACGCTTGATTGGCTGCATATTCGCTCAATGCGCGATCAATTTCAAGCAACTCCTCTGGTGAAAATGATAGATTGTCCAAAGCTTTGACATTTTCTATGACCTGTTTTGGATTACTAGCACCAATCAAAACACTAGCCAACTCAGGAATTCGTAAATTCCAAGCAAGTGCCATTTGTGGTAGCGTTTGACCTCTCCTTTGTGCAATTTGATTCAACTTTTGCACCGTATTAATTGTTGGTTCAACTTTTTCTGTTGTCAAAAAGGGGATTGTTACTTTGTTCGCACGTGAATTATTTGGAATACCTTTCAAGTATTTATCTGACAACAATCCTTGCGCTAAGGAGCTAAATCCAACCGCACCTTTTTTATTTTCTCCTAATGTTGTAAACAAACCTCGCTCAGCTTTACGATCAAACATATTATAACGTGGTTGATGAATGATGAATGGCGTCTTTAATTCTTTAAAAATATCGATAATCTCTTGTGTTTCTTGACTTGAATATTTAGAAATACCAATATAAAGCGCCTTCCCTTGACGAACCAATTGGTCTAAAGCTTGTGCGGTTTCTGCAACTGGCGTCATCGGATCAGGACGGTGACTATAAAAAATATCAAAATAGTCTAAACCAGTGCGTCTTAAACTTTGATCTGCACTGGCAATGATGCTTTTTCGAGAATTCCAATTACCATAAGGGCCTGGCCACATTTCGTGACCAGCCTTGCTTGCAATAACCATTTCATCTCGATAAGGTTTCATATCCGTAGCCATAATCTTGCCGAAATTTTCTTCAGCACTTCCTGGTATAGGACCATAATTATTGGCTAAATCAAAATATGTGATACCTAAATCAAAAGCTTGGTGAATAATTTCCTTTTGGTTTTCGTAGGGATCCACACTACCAAAATTATTCCAAAGGCCCAAACTAATAGCTGAAATCTGTAATCCACTGTTACCAATTCTGTTATATATCATTTTCTCGTAACGATTTTTATTAGCGCTATACATTTGCTTCTCCTTCTTCATTTGACCACGAAAAACTATAATGATAATGATCGTTTGATAATAAAAACTCTGGCGACACGCTTGGAGACCAAGAATCATCGCCACCAACACCCATATGATAGCCATCAATGTTCAACCAAACACCCTCTTCAGGTTTTAATAGGTGTTGATGGGTGGCTGCTGACAATTGCGCTTGACTAAATTGACTCAAATTAAATGAAAAACGTTGTTCGAGTGCCCGAATGACATGATGATCAAATTTAAGATACGCCACTTCAGTACGCAAGCCATTTTCACTAGGAAAAACATACGGTGTATAAAGTTCCTTCAAGGAAGCATCCCATTTGCCACGAATAGCCGCTGAACGCCTATCTGGATAGTTTTCCATTGGTCCCAATCCACTATAAGTCACTGCGTCAGTCGTTGCGTTAATTTGAACACTCAATCCAATACGTGCTGGCTGTGGATCGGCAACTTGCCGCCAAACATCCACATATACTTTTAAATCACCAACATGATTTATTCGATATTCTTTACTAGATATAAACATGATATGTTGATCAATCGGTGATAAAAATTGATGTTGTGTCGTGATTCGTACCTCATCTTTTAATGCTGTCCAATTGAATTGCACAAGCTTTTCATTCAAGTGATTGAACCCTGTTGCTTGCCATCTTTCAAACCAAGCATTTGGATCAATATTTGTTACCTCACTCACTCCAATATCATTATCCAAAGCTGCTCTACTAAATTGATCTTTCAATGGAGTCAGTACTTTTTCCTGCCCATTCTTTATCCAATTAGATAACCAACCTGTACGCTTATTAAACTGCCAGATAGCATCATCTAAAGAAATGGACAAGGAGTCTGTCGCATCATTTATAAGGAAATCTTCATAATCATCAGATGATCGTACGTCACTAATCATTATCGGTTTATTTCTCAAAATAAATTGCTTGTAAGCCAGTAATGTACCAGACCGGATAAGGCCATCAGTGCTATCTTGAACAATCTGGCAGTTCATATAAACATCTTCATTGCTGTTATCGGAGAAATTCAAACTGACTCTCTCTTCAGTTTGGGGTGCCAAATTAAGTTTGATTTTTTTAGTCTCAATCACCTGATCATTTGACAAAATTTGATAAATTAAGGTTGCATCATTGACTGTTTTGAATAAATGCTTATTTGAGACAGTCATATAGTTAACTTTTCCAGTTGGATCTTTTTCCAGTTGGAAAGCGAAATATTGTTGACAGTATTTTGCCTCCAGCAAGGCTGGTTTTGGAGTGCGATCGGGAAATAGTAACCCATCCAAGCTAAATTGGCGATCATTAGGATAATCACCAAAATCACCACCATAAGCATAATATGATTGGCCTTCGTTATTTTTTGTGAGCAGGCCCTGATCTACCCAATCCCAAATGAAGCCACCCTGAAGTCTTGGATATTTTTCAAAAGCCTCCCAATATTTATTAAATCCACCTAAACTATTCCCCATGCTATGCGCATATTCACACAATATCAGTGGTCGATTTTCTTTTGGCAAGCCAATCCATTTTTTAATAGCCCATTTTGAGTTGACCTCTTCCACTTGATCTTGGTCAACACGTGCATACATCGGTGCAATAATGTCCGTTGCCGGTGTATCAGCACCACCACCCTCATACTGAATTGGACGAGAGGGGTCGGTATTTTTAAGCCATTGATACATTGCATCATGATTATGTCCATAGCCAGACTCATTCCCCAACGACCAAATAATAATTGATGGATGATTATAGTCTCTCTGAACCATTCGTGTCACTCGCTCCATCATCAAGGGTAAGTATTTAGGGTCATTTGTAAGGTAATTCATTGGCTTGACACCATGTGTCTCGATATTTGCCTCATCTACTAAATATAATCCATATTGATCACACAGCTCGTACCATCGTGAAGCGTTGGGATAATGAGAAAGCCTTACTGCATTAAAATTATGCTCCTTCATCATACGGATATCATCAATCATTGTTTTTTCATCAACATAGTATCCTGTTTTTGAATTAAATTCATGCTTATTGACACCACGAATTAATAACGGTTGATTATTTAAAGTCAGTAAACCATCTTTAATTTGAACCTTCCTTATACCAACTTTCTTATTTTCAATTTGATAGTTTTCTTCCCCATCGTGCAAAGAAACTTTTATATCATATAAATTTGGTACTTCAGCTGACCATAATGCCGGATTTTTTACTGGTAATTCTAAACTAACTTGACCATCATTAGTACCACGTTCGTCGATTACTCGATTACCAAATTGTTCTGTTGCTTTGAACAAGCTCATACCATGGTAAAATAATTCAGCAGTCACACTCAAGTTATCCGCCGAATTTCCAACTAATTGTGCCCTAACCTCAACAGTTGCGTCATCAAGATCTTCATCCAGTTTTGTCTCAATTGCTAAATCCTGAAATCTTGTTTTTGGAACACGAATAAGATCAACATCACGGAAAATTCCCGACATTCGCCACATATCTTGATCTTCAAAATAGCTCCCCTTGCTCCACTTCAACACCAAAACCGCAATACGATTTTCACCAGCTCGCAATTCTTCAGTGATGTCAAATTCTGCTGGTAAGCGACTGTCTTCCGAATAGCCGACCCATTCTCCGTTAACCCAAAGATAAAATGCAGACCCAACACCATTAAAGACAACATGTGATTCTGTGTTATCTGCTAACCATTTATTATCAAGAAAGACCTTTTTGGAATAAGCGCCAACCGGATTCTCAGTCGGCACATACGGTGGATTTACTGGAAATGGATAAGTAACGTTTGTATAAACAGGAACATCATAGT
The DNA here is from genome assembly GCF_056530425.1 of Leuconostoc sp. C5. Taxonomy (NCBI): domain Bacteria; kingdom Bacillati; phylum Bacillota; class Bacilli; order Lactobacillales; family Lactobacillaceae; genus Leuconostoc; species Leuconostoc sp. C5. The sequence goes on from NZ_CP134351.1 coordinate 1,251,048, forward strand.
CCCCCTGTAACTGCCAATTACTAGGAACATGAATAATTTTTGACGTAGGCAAGTCTTTTTTTCGCCATTCTTCGTCAATGTCTGATAGATTTTCAAAATAACTAAACTGCCAAGGTCCATTGAGGCTTTTTCGTGGTTGTTTAATTTCTCGTTTGTTTCGTTTATTAGCGTAGCTCATACTCGTGTGTAGTGGTAATCGATTCCAATTCGTTACCACTGGATTTTCCCAATCATGGCGTGCTAATATTTGTTTTATACTTGTCATATTTAATCCTCGAGAATTCTTCTGCCAAATTATACACACATCTTATCATCGATGTTCAGAAATGTAAACGCTTACCTATCGGAGTTCATCTACTTTTGGGACGCAAAGAACTTGTTAACCCTTTATTCATCACTATTGAATAGCTTGAATACGACAGCAACTGCAACTATAATGAAGGAATTAGGAGTGTTGTATTAATTTCATTGATTCATTGGAGGAAATAATGGACAAGAATAGTAATCCACACGTGTTAAAAAAAATACCTTTGTCTTTACGCCATCATATGACGATTCCTTGGGCCACTTTTATTAAAAGCGAAAATATTCCAGCTAAAAATGCTAGTCTCCAGGAACGCGCCTCAATTGTTGGTCGAATTGGTATTCTCATGTTGTCTTGCGGTACTGGCGCATGGCGAGTGCGAGATGCAATGAATAAGGTTGCTAGAAAACTAGACCTCACATGCTCTGCCGATATTGGATTAATTTCATTGGAATATACTTGTTTTAGCAATAATCAAAGTTATTCTCAAGTATTATCGCTGCCAAATACAGGTGTAAATACCGACAAGCTAAATATTTTAGAGCATTTCGTTAACAATATCCAAGATGATTTTTCATCTTTAACTATTGGTCAAATTCATCATACGATTAACGACATTCAAAATCGACCAAAGCAATATACGCCGATCATCTCTGGACTTGCTGCTGCTCTGGCATGTAGTGCGTTCATTTTTTTACTTGGCGGCGGTATTCCAGAGATGATCTGTTCATTTATTGGTGCTGGGATTGGAAACTATGTCCGTTCAATTTTAGGTAAACATGCTATAACCACCATTGTGGGCGTCGCTATCAGTGTTGCCACAGCATGCATCACCTATATGTTTGCATTTAGAATATTCGAATTTTATTTCCATATTTTAGCTCAGCATGAAGCCGGATATATTGGGGCTATGCTCTTCGTTATTCCTGGTTTTCCTTTTATTACTAGTATGTTAGATATCTCGAAATTAGACATGCGCTCTGGTTTGGAAAGACTAGCTTATGCCATAATGATCACGCTAATTGCCACATTAGTTGGTTGGTTAGTCGCTTCGCTGGTTCATTTTAGACCAGCAAATTTTTTGCCACTTGGCTTATCGTCAGTCACACTGATGTTACTTCGTATCCCAGCCAGTTTTTGCGGCGTATTTGGTTTCTCAATCATGTTTAACAGCTCGAAAAAAATGGCTGCTGTGGCTGGATGCATTGGTGCAATTGCCAACACTCTGCGACTAGAACTAGTCGATTTAACTACTATTCCTCCCGCAGCGGCGGCATTTTTTGCCGCTTTGGTTGCAGGATTAATCGCATCGATGGTCAATCGTTACAATGGTTATCCAAGAATTTCCTTAACTGTTCCTTCCATCGTCATTATGGTGCCTGGTTTGTATATCTATCGTGCAGTATATAGTATTGGTAATAACCAAATCGGTATTGGCGCGCTATGGATGACCAAGGCTGCTTTAATTATCATGTTCTTACCACTGGGGTTGTTTGTGGCACGTGCCATACTAGATAAAGACTGGCGGCATTTTGATTAATATAAACAAAAAAGCAGTAATACTCTAAATTAGAGTATTACTGCTTTTTTAAAAGAATATCAATATCCTTTATTTAGATCAACAACATTTTGAACGAACGTACCATCAGCCATAAATGAAGGAACATTTTTTTCAAACAAACGAAATAATCCACCAACACGACCAGCACTTTCTTGTTCACCCCAACTTGTATGTTGTGTCAATAAGATTTGTGGCCGCTCAAATAATGGATGATTCATTGGTAATGGTTCAGGTGTTGTGACGTCTAATGCAGCATATTTGACACGAGAATCATCAATTGCTGAAAGTAGGTCGTCCTGATTCAAAGTTGTGCCACGCCCAATATTGATAAACAAAAACAATTGATTAAACTGTTGGAAAAAATGCTCATCAAAAAAGTTTTCGGTTTCTTTTGTCCCTGGTAACCCGTCAACAACAACTTGCGATTTAGCTAGTGCTTCTTGATAGTCAGAAATTGCATAAGTTGCATCGAATCCTTCAACTGGACGACCTGTAGTATTTACACCAAAAACTACACCGCCCAATGATTTTACAGCGTGAGCAATTTGCTGTCCAATTCGACCAGTACCAAACACCAAAACTGGTAATTCACTCATCAAATACTGATCTGTAAAAGGCTCCCAATGTTTTCGTGTAGAATAAACATTTAAGCCACGAGCAAAGTGGAGAATATAGCCCAAAACAGTTTGAGCTATAGGTACCGCTTTTAACCCACTCGCATTTGTCACAGTAATTTGACGCTCCTGTAGTGTTTTCAAGGGTAAGTAGTCAACACCAGCCGATTGCGCCTGAATCCACTTTAATTTTGATTCTGGGTTAGCAAGGATTTTATGCCCAATTTCTGTATCCCAAGCATAACTTATCAATACCTCAGGTAATTGCTCATCGGTAATCGTGTCCGGTGTCACAACGCTAATATCATATTGTGCAAGAAATTCACGGTTTTCTTGCGTTATTGCTTTCACTGCCAGTAATAATGCCATTTTAATTCATCTCCAATAATACTTGATTTATCACTGATATGATAAATAATTTTAGTGATGTTGTGCAATGACCTAATTCATAGGCTTCAGCACTACCTTTAATTATACGAGATTTCTAAATAATTAACATTAAAAAGATTCATCGTTAGCTATTGCACAATTTCCTTCTAAGCGTTATAGTAGTTTTATCATATTTTTCTAAGAAAGAAGGACGTATTATGTCAGAACAACGAAAGGCTAAAGCTGAAGATTTTGATTGGGACAACTTGGGATTCGAATACCATGACCTTCCTTATCGTTTTCGTGCCTATTATAAAGATGGTAAGTGGAGCGAAGGTGGTCTCGAAACAGACTCAAACATTCCAGTCAATGAGGCAGCAACCGGACTTCATTATGGTCAAACAATTTTCGAGGGGTTGAAAGTTTATCGCCGTAAGGATGGTGGTGCAAACATTTTCCGTCCTGACCGTAATGCAAAGCGTCTACAAAATTCAGCCGCTCGCTTGATGATGGCTCCCGTCCCCGAAGAACTTTTTGTGCGTGCTTTAAAAGAAGTTACGAAGGCAAACCAAGATTTCATCCCACCTTACGGAACTGGCGCAACACTTTATCTACGTCCCTTTGAATTTGGTGGTGGCCCAGTTGTCGGCGTGCATCCAGCAGATAACTATGTCTTTGAAGTATACGCAACTCCTGTTGGTGCTTACTACAAGGGTGGATTAACACCAACAGCCTACGTTACTAATCATTATGATCGTGCTGCTCACGGTGGTACTGGTGCAGCCAAGGCTGGTGGTAACTATGGTGCCTCAATGCTTGCTGGTGATGAAGCCCATGCTGCTGGTTATTCTGATGTTGTTTACTTGGATCCTCGTTTGCATGAAAATATTGAAGAGTTGGGATCAGCCAACTTCTTCGGTATCACAAAGGATGGTCGCTTCTTAACACCAAAGTCACCTTCAATCTTGCCATCTGTAACCAAATATTCATTGCTTCAAGTAGCTGAAGAACTTGGCCTAAAAGCTGAAGAAACAACTATTTCAATCAATGATCTTGATCAGTTTGCTGAAGCTGGTGCAATGGGAACTGCTGCTGTAATTTCTCCTGTAGGTTCAATTACACATAACGGTAACAAGCACGTATTCTATTCTGAAACTGAAGTTGGTCCTTGGACACAAAAGCTTTACGATCGTTTGACAGCCATCCAATATGGTGACCAAGAAGGTCCCGAAGGCTGGGCAGTTGACGTACCACTTGATTAATATACTAAAAAAACGTCTTAGTGACGTTTTTTATTTTGTACTTAAAAAGTATTGACAGCGCTGCAGATTCTTGTTATTCTATTATAGTTGTTTGATTCAAGCAAATAACAAATTGATCATGGCTCGTTGGTCAAGTGGTTAAGACGCCGCCCTTTCACGGCAGAATCGAGAGTTCGATTCTCTCACGAGCTACTAATTAAGTTACAACTTTGGTTGTAGCTTTTTTTGTTTCTATATATCAATAAATCAAAAAATAAGAGCCTAAAATGGCTCTTATTTTTGCTTAATCACAAATGATTTCTTGTTTTTTTGTTTAGCTGCAGCCACTTTTGCTCTTGATTCTTTTTTATGAGTTACGGGCCGATGATGCTTACTTTTATTCTTATTTTTGGAACGCTCGTTCACCTCAGGAACACGAGGATTAATATTTTCTAGAACAAAGTATGGTGCGCCAAAATTCACATATTCATACAAATAATCCTGTAAAGATTGAATTTTATCATGATTATTCACTGCTTTATTATTATTATAAAAGCCCTTCAAGCGTAATTGTTCAGCAGAAATATCCCCTACAATATAATCATACTGAGCTAATAGCGGTGTGTATCGTATGGCTAGTTTATCTTCATCAAAGGCATCTTTAAAGTCTTCAACTATTTCTAGCGTCAAACGGTCAATTTCAACCTCGTTACCCAGCTTTTTAACTTTATAAGTCCCTTTGCGTTCCTCTTGTTGTTTGAGTGTACGTTCTTTTAGTGTGTCGTGATCCATTAGTTATCCTTATATTTATTCGCATAATAGTTTGCCATAAGTTCACGCAAAAGTAGATTTAATTCTATTTTTGCTGGCGCTTGCGCTACATCTGGGAAAAAAGAAATCCACTTGTAATGATCGAGTGTCGCTATTTTATACAATTTACCTTTATCGATCGCCTCTCCATTATACAAAACTTCACCATTCTTTTGTCGATCAATACCATCAAAGCGCATATAACCAAAAATTTTACCTCGAAACCCACTACCTTTCATAGGATACTGCGCTAAGTTCGTTATCTGTTCGTCAATACTGTGCAATAAGGAGAGCAGCTTTTCTCCAGATATGGTAATTAGCATTGGATTAATTGCGTGTGGCATACTTTCTAGTAGTTCATAGCGACTTAGTTTTCCTTTTGGTAACTCTTCACTAAACATCCCTGTAGAAATCATTGACACTGGCACATTATAATACTGCTTCAAAGCACGTAAGCCATCATAAACTTGTTCATCTGATGTTATCTCACGAGGCAATGTGCACACGTACTGTTGTTCGAGTAATTCTCGCCCTTTAGCAATCCAACCCCGAACTGTTTTATAATCATCATCGTTTTCTGCTAACTCATAAGTGGGTGTTGCTATCGCCGACTTATGAATAATTCGATGACCCTTGATAGTTAATGTGATATCACCGACATTTTCGCCATAGCGCCCTGCCGCTGCTAACAGAGTGCCACTAACCATTTTACCTTGCGGTAGCAGATGATGCGTATGGGCACCCATAATAACATCTACGTCATATTTCTGAGCAATATGCTCATCTGTTGGCAAACCTAAATGAGAGAGTAACAAAATAATATCTACTTGATCACGCAAAACTGGTAAGTACTTGTCTAACGTCTCATCAATAGCAATGGGATCCCAGCCAAGTGCCGGATAAGTTAGTTGGTATGGCGCTGTTAATCCTATGACACCTATTTTCGTGTTATCTTTAGTGGTCAAAATTTTATAATTTTTAGCCCACTTAGGTTGTGTATCATGAGGCATTTCCTTCAAATTAGCCAATAATACATCAAAGTTAGCATTATCATATAAATGATTCATGGTGTCATGTGAGAAAACAAGCCCCTCGTTGTTTCCAATAGTCACACCATCATAATGTACATCATTCATTAACGAAACATTGCTCAACCCCTGAGTTGCTTCAGTCAATGGATGTAACCTGTCGATTGCATCCCCAATATCAAATGTAAAGCTCTCATCATACTTAGCCTGACCTGCTAATAAATAGCGTGATATGCGCGGCCAATTTTCGAAATGCGAATGAATGTCATTTGTATGTAATAAGTGAATTGTCCCCATTGGTTTCCTCTCTAGCCGATCACGAAATGATTTATATTTTAATTTTACACCTATCTACGTAAAAAGACGTCAACCGACGTCTTTTTATTGTCCAAAACGATACAAAAAATGACTAAAATCGTCCAAATTTGCAGGAAAAGCATTTAATCCCCAAATAAATTGCTCTTTTTCCCCTGGTACTTTGAAACGAACGCCCCATTCATCATTTTTACTAGGATCATCATAAGATGGGCCACGGTATTCACTCATCCAAGTCGTAATATAGGCCATTGCCTCCTCTGAAAAATGATCCCAAACTTTTGTTATATCAACCCAATCCTCACGATAACGCCAATTAAAAGGCTCCCCTTTGTCATTTAAATGTGGATTATAAAACATAAAGTCCTTATCTAAAATATCTTTTGCTTCCTGCGCCTTGAGATCACTCTGCCAGAAAGCATGCCCTTCTTGACGTTTTACGTATATGTAATCAAAGCCCGTAACCAAATTACCTCGATAAAATACTAAAAAGTCTAATCGTTCTTGTGCCATTCTATTCCTCAATAACTATTAAATCTTTAGGCAACGCCGCTGTCAAATTTTCAAAACCATCTGTCGTAACAATAACGTCATCCTCAATACGGACGCCACCCTGATTAGCTAGATAAATCCCTGGTTCAATTGTTAGCAAATGCCCAACTTGCATTTCATCACTAGAACGTGGGCTAATTGCTGGACCTTCATGAATGTCCAGACCAACGCCATGACCACCACCATGATTAAATTGCTGACCATAGCCATGTTCTGTAATATAATCACGTGCCACTTTATCAATTTCGCTACCCGATATTCCTGGTTTAACAACATCAATAGCATTTTGATTAGCCTGTTTAACAATTTCATAAATAGTCTTCAGTTCATCACTAACATTGCCCACAGCAATTGTTCGTGTTACATCCGAAGTATAGCCATCAACATAATACCCAAAATCGATGGTCACTAACTCACCATTTTCAATCACTTTGTCAGTTGCTTCACCGTGTGGTAATGCTGATCGATATCCAGAGGCAACAATTGTATCAAATGATGCTTTTTGTGCACCATATATTTTTTGTAGTCTGTCCAATTCATTAGCAACTTCACGCTCTGTCTTACCTGGTTTTATAAAGGGTAGCAAGTCCTTAAATGCTTTCACTGAAGCGTTAGCCGCCTTACGTAAAGCTTCTAATTCTTGTACGTCTTTGACTTCGCGTAACACTTCAATAGCTTTTGGCAATGCATCAAAATCAATATCTGCTGGCAATAATTCATCCAAGTAATCATAAATGTCATAAGGTAAGCTTGCTTCGAAAGCCAACTTCTTGATACCAAATTCTTGCGCTGTTTCTACGGCAACACCGTAATAATCACGTGTGACTTTAAAATCAACACCCTCAGGTAATCTATTTTTGTAGTCTTCTTCGTAACGAGCATCTGTAATTAAGCGAGCATTCTTCTTGCCAACAACTACAATACCATCACCTGTGCCACCTTCAAATCCAGTTAAATATTTTGTATTAAAACCTTGATAAACAATCATACCGTCCAAGTTAAGCTTGGCCAGTAGCTTCTGCAATTTAGCAATACGCGCCTCATAGTACTTTGACATAAAAATCCTCTTTCCTATAACTGATTTAATTATAACATCTGCAACGTTAATCATTTGTAAGTAAAAAGACTAACATATTATCTGCATAATACGTTAGCCTTCTCAATAATTATTACTTACTTTGCAGCAGCAACAATTTCATTGTATTGTTCACGTGTGTAAACAGATACTTGACGCTTTTCGCGACCTTTACGTTCAAACTTAACAACACCGTCTGTCAAAGCAAACAATGTGTCATCGCCACCCTTTTTAACGTTTACGCCTGGATAAATATGCGTACCACGTTGGCGGTAAATGATTGAACCAGCAGTTAAGTCTTGTCCGTCAGCAACCTTAGTTCCTAGACGACGACCAGCTGAGTCACGACCGTTGGCTGAAGATCCGCCACCTTTGTGGTGCGCGAACATCTGCAAGTTTTCTTGATTCATCAACATAAGTCTATTCTCCTTTACAAGTAATGATTACGCGATTGAATCAATCTTCACGCGTGTATATGGTTGGCGGTGGCCTTGCTTAGTATGTGAATGCTTCTTGGCACGGTACTTGAAAGTAATAACTTTCTTTTGCTTGCCTTGCTTTTCCACAGTACCTTCGACCTTTGCACCTTCAACAAAAGGTGTACCAATCTTTGAATCAGTTAATACAACTTGGTCAAAAGTAACCTTTTCACCTGCTTCTGCATCTAACTTTTCGACGAAGATTGTGTCGCCTTCAGCGACTTTATATTGTTTGCCGCCAGTTACAATAATTGCGTATGCCATTATTGGTTTCTCCTTATACTTAGACTCACCATCACAGGCGGTCGGGCCCTTGTCCCGAGCATGCTTTGACCTGTTCTGAGTGGTTGTAGCTATGCTAACAACCGTTTAATTATAACAAAAATAGATCATCGAGTCAATGATTTTCAAAAGAGCTTCAAATAATCCAGAATAACTCAGATGACCATCATATCAGTTCATTACCATTGCTAAAGTCGAATAGGTTCAATCCGTTGCTGGCAACCGTGTTGGTATTGATTCGCCATAGCTCTGTAAATTCTTTAAACAAGTCAGATTGCGAAATGTTCATATTATCCGCTAACCACTTAGCCATGATGGCCCAAAAGCCAGCATTGATAACTTCCCATTGATATTGTTGCGCCCGTCGTTCTTCGTCGTTTAACTCACTGGTACGGGTTGCCATTTGGGTACGCAGCCTACTATATAGTGCATCACTAAATGGTTTGTCAATATCATGGTTCAAAACAGCATTATAAAAAGCCGCTTGTTTACTAACCGTATTGATCATGTCGGTTATTTTAAAAGTTTGTTGCGTATGTTCCAGTAGGTCATTAATCAAGGAATCATTAATCTCAGATATAAGATGTTCTTTGTTACGATAATATTTGTAGAATGTGCCGCGCGTGATATTCGCACGAGCCAATAGGGTTGTGATAGAAAAATCTGGCTGAGTTGATAGTAATAAAATTGTTTCAGCTTGAATAATGTGTTTAGTACGTACAACACGTGCATCAGTTTTATTTGACATAAATTTACTCCTGACTAAAATATTATGGTTATTCCCACTTTATTTGCTATATTCTTCAATCATCAATTTCAGTTAGTAATTATTAACCAATCAGATATTCTAATTATTCACTCTTAGTAAATCATAACATATTGAAATTAAATGAAATATTACTTTTCATGTCACGGGCAGCGACAGCATATTCACTAATCTTTTCCAATAAAAAAGTACCCTAATCAGGCACTCGTTACATAGTTTATTATATTAAACTATTGTATTTAACAGACATGATTATCCCCATCCCCGTCTATGTATGGTGATCCCCCAATAATGAAATGAATAAGGATCTTATGAAATAAAATAGAACATAGAAAAGATCACCGTATGTTTATAATAGCACTATTTCTAAAAAAGGTACAAATTAATATGACAAATATTCTAAAATTACAAATTTTAAGGTAAAAATTGCGACCACTTTTCATCAATATGATAAAAGTTGTGATTTTCTTCACTTCGTTGTATTATTAAAGCGTACAATAAAAAGGGAGAAGAATATCGTGAAAGAAACAAATTTTATAAAGTACCTAAGCTGGATTGCGACCGTCATGGCTGTGTTAATGTATGTTTCGTATATCCCTCAAATAGCAGATAATCTAGCTGGCTCTAAGGCGAACCCCTTACAACCACTGGTGGCGGCTATCAATTGTACCTTGTGGGTTATCTACGCACTAAAAAAGAATCATCGCGACATACCTGTCGCCTTAGCTAATTTTCCAGGCATAATATTTGGTCTAATCGCTTTCGTGACTGCCATTTAACTTCTGGACACCCTATATTGTGATTTTATAAACATTTTTAAAGGTTGTGTTCATTAAAATCAGGGAAACATTTTTTATAATGTTCCCCTGATTTTGTGTCATTTCATTTGTGCGTTTTTTGCTTTTTATAAATAACGTGATAATTAACCCAGGGGGTATTTATAAGAACTGTCACCAAAACTTTAACCCATGTTTCCTCAATGACTACGCTAAGAATGCAACTCCCGATAATAGTTGATACAAAGAAATAATCAGCTGCTTTCAGTTTTATTAGCTGTCTTAATACCAATTGCTCTCATGTCACTAGATAAATTTTGATGCTTTCAACATCATCAAAATTCCAGTATCGAAATTTCCAAGACTAGACTTATAGATGCGCAATACTTATCAGTAGTATCTTTATGCTTCAAACCAGACAAATAATCTTGCTCGGGTTCTTTAGACTTTTTCATGTTATTTAAGACCTTCTTTTCATCGTGTTAGTGCTATAATTTATCTATACATCTAGGGGGAAAGTATGGTAAATTTTATTGTTTCTTTATTACATCTTCTAATCTTTGTAAGTGCTATCGGATCGTTTGTGGTTTTGAAACCTTTATTCAAAACATTCACCAAAGCCCAAAAAATATGGGTTATCATTCTAGTAGTTGCTGTTATCATTGTATTTTTTACTAATGAAATGCCAGATATGATTAAAGGGTATAGCGACGGCTACAATGCTTATAAATAATCAAAAACCATCAACATTATTGATGGTTTTTATTTTGGTGTTGTCTTTTCATGATTAAGCACTTTTAATAGCGTTTTGTGCTAATTTTAAAATGGCATAATTTAAACTATTTTTTTCAAAAAATGGAACAAAACAGCAGCTATAAGAACCAAAATAATTGGAATAAATACACCAATCATTAACCATGATTCTACTGAAGCTTCATCACTCATATCGTCACCTTCAATGTGTTATTTACTAACATCATACCAGTAAATAATCACATATTCATAATCCTCCCAAACTAATTTTAAAACAAAAAGCACCGTAGTGCCTTATTTTAATGAATATAAATTGTAATGACAGTTACTAATCCGAAAAAGATGCCTGGAACGTTAGAAATTATGATTGGCCAATCTTTATATGTTTTACTCCAACCATACCCTGTCCAAAGAGAAGCGTTAATCATTGCAACTAAAGGCTGTAAAAAACCAACAGGATGACCCGAAAAGTTATTAAGTAGTTTTAATCCTGTGCACATTTGTGGATTATAAGTTGGTAACTTTTTATAGAATCTCTTCCACAACCCGCAATGACATCTTGTGAGAATTTAAAGATCACCACATCACGCACTTTTTTGACTATTTCAATATTATACTCAAAGATGAACGTAAAGCGGGTCTCGAATGTATAACAAAAAACTCTTTAAATGAACCTTACAACATTTAAATAGTTCTTTGTAAATCACTTATTCTTAATTGTGAGCACTTCTTCAATTTCTTAAATGCTTTTATCAAAAAAATTGCTGGGAATAATCTATACTTTCAAGTGAAGACTATCTATTGGGGATATCTCTTAAGCGGAAAAACGTGTTTAGAGATGTAACCACTGCGTGGTGTTTCATTAGACAAAAAGCACAAAAATCGAAAATACGATTTTTAAAAGTTTAAGAAGAACTACAATATCACTTCCCAACACCTACATAGCAACACTTAAGCAAACAAAAACCGTCCTATCAACATTCGTGATAAAACGGTGTAAATGCGCTGAGGGGGATTCGAACCCTCGACCTGCCGGGTAGAAACCGGCTGCTCTATCCAGCTGAGCTACCAGCGCGTACTATAATATAATAACATTTTATTACGTTTCATGAAAGTATTTTTTTTAATCTTAAATTGATTTATACTAACAGTAGATAACATTGGGAGAATACCACATGAGAAAAGCATTTATTGCCTTGGGTGTCGTGATTGCAGCGTTGCTCATCGCCTTTATAACTTTTAATCAACAGCCAAAGTACGCAGATGTTTCTATGCCAAAAGCTGATTATACCCATTTACAAGAATCGCGCACCAATATAAAAAGACTGATTGATGATTTAAGTAAATTTAATTACAAAAAAGACAGCACAATGGTGGCAATTGAAAAAGATGCTAAAATTATTGCTAACGAAAACAGTAAAGATCTAAGTAGTTCTGACGCACAGACGCTTCGTGATGCCTTATATGGGCAAAATGGTATTGTCACAATCGTTAAAGCCGCACAAACTGGTAAATACAACATTGACGCTAGTGTTGCTTCACGTTTCCATACCGGATTCGATTCAATCATTACCATGTCTGTCAACGCAATCAATAAAAGCTCTGCTCAGCGTGCAAATATTGTTACTCAGATGAAAAAAGACTTAAATATCGAAGAAGCCATATACCAAATTGGTGCCAAGCATGAAGAATAAAAGCGATTCTAACCAATCGCTTTTTTATTTTTGCTCTTTTCACAATAAACGAACCTTATCTCAAAATAACTCCTATTCCCTTGAACAAATTGACTACATTTAACTATTTATTATCCTGCAATCTCATGTTAAAATGGTTACCTATTATTTTTTTATCCCAAAACTAGGAGTAATAATATGATGAATGTTCGCACGGTGAAGTTAGCAGACGCACCAACATTATTGAATATCTACAAACCTTACGTCGAAAGAACAACCTCTACTTTCGAGTACAATGTTCCTACTATCCAGGATTTTGAAGACCGAATCGCCAATACGCTTGAGAAATACCCTTATATCGTCATAGAAGAAGATAACACGATTTTAGGCTATGCTTACGCTCATGAGTTTAATAGTCGTGGCGCGTACAAATGGACCGTTGAAATTAGCGTATACGTCTCACAAGAAGCTCGCAGTCGCGGAATAGGTAAAATGCTCTATTCCGAAATTGAAAATATATTAAAAAAGCAAAATGTTGTTCATATTATCGCTTGCATTACTGAAGAGAATGAAACAAGTAGGAAGTTCCATGAACGAATGGGCTATGAGAATGTTGGCTTGTTTAAAAAAATAGGTTTTAAATCTGGAAAATGGCTAGATAACTTTTGGATGCAAAAAACACTCTGTCCTTCTGATCAACCGAAAGAGTTTGTGCCTTTTAGCTCATTATAATTATCCGTACTAATTCAAATACTTAACATAAACGTGATAAATCGTTTGCAACAAGTGGTATTATAATAGTTATATTTAATTTGGGAGTATAGCTATGGAAAATAAACGTCTAGGAATTATTTCAGGCCTCTCTGCATACCTTCTGTGGGGCATGCTTGGTGTGTTCTGGGAACTATTAAGTGTTGTCCCAGCAATGGATACTTTAGCCTATCGAATTGTTTGGTCGCTTGTAACCATTAGTGTGGTGTTAACCTTTCAAAAAAGTTGGAAAGAAGTCTGGCACGTCATTATTGAATTAATCCAAAATCACAAAATGGGTTTGATTATATTAAGTGCCTTCCTAATCTCAATTAACTGGTTTTTATATATCGATATGGTTACTCATGAGCAAGCCACTGAAGCGAGCCTCTCTTACTATATAATGCCACTAATGAATGTAGTTGTCGCAGTTATTTTCTTACATGAAAAACTATCAAGATCCAAAATAGTCGCCTTAATACTTGTTATTATTGGCGTTGTCATCCTAACTATTCAAACTGGATCACTACCTTTAAATACACTACTAATGGCGGCTACATTTTGTTTCTATGGCTTGATCAAAAAACAAGTACCCTTGCCAGCTACAATTTCATTAACACTGGAAACCCTCTTCGTTGCACCTATTGCTTTAGTTTATCTGTTCTTATCTCCACATGTGATGATACAAAATGGGCCTAAGATTACAATTCTATTGATTATGAGTGGTATCTTAACGGTTATCCCCTTACTCTTATTCGCTGTTGCCAATAAAAATACTGACTTTATCACGTTGAGTTTTATTCAATATCTTAATCCAACTATTCAATTGCTTATGGCCATTTTTGTTTTGCATGAAGCCTTTAACTGGCATAAGGTCATTGTGTTTGCTTTTATTTGGACTGGCATACTCGTATTTATTATTGGTAGTTTGAATAGCTATTATAAATTGAAAAAAACAGCTTCATAATAAAAAAGCATCCAGCATATCGCTTGGATGCTTTTTTATTTTCTACATGTCGCTTTATCAATGCTTACTTTTAACAAATGACAACCAACTTCACATACTATTCTCCTGCTGTCATCTTTATTCCAATAATTGCAATGATTAGTAGAACGACAAAGAACCATGTAGCATTTGAAAATTTATCATGAAAAAGCACAACACCTACGATAACCGATCCCACAGCCCCAATACCTGTCCATATCGGATAGGCAAGACTAAACGAGAGATGCTTCACCGCTTGTAATAGGCAAAGCATACTTGCAATTAAGCCTAAAATTGTTACGGTTGCCCAACCCACTTTAGAAAAACCATCACTTAACTTCATAGCAGTTGACCATAATATTTCCGAAATACCCGCAAACAACAAAAAGATCCAAGACATAGTTATCCTCCAAAATTAAAGCAGTTAAATAATCTAATTAGTTCAATGTTTTTTAAACAATGGTAACAGCTTAGTCAATTTTTTATTTTTTAATACAATTAAAGTCAACAATGCAATGACACTTATCCAAAATGAAATTATTTGAACCGGCGTCTTTACATATTTCACATCAATTTTACTAATACCTTTTTCTATAGGAACAACGATGGCATTGTTTTTATTATATTTTTCAGGCATTTTTTCCCCATTCACGTATACTGTGAACCCAGGATAAAAGATATTTGGCAAGACAACATCAGTATACTTTTGTACTGAATTAATTCGATAATGTATGCTGTCGTATCCTGTTGTCCAACGTGTTTGTTGTATCTCTTTCTTTGGATTCATCAACGGAATAGAATGTTGTTCTAACTTATCTTTGATTTTGAATGCATTATGTGGCAAATAATCATATACATAATTATTTAGTGTGGCATTTTGAAAATCATCCCAAGAAACTATGTTAACAGCATTGCCGTTTGGGTTTCGCTTAATACTAAAATTAAGACTAGTGACTGAGAGCAATCCAATAGAACAAAATAGCGTTACCAGCAAGTAGCGACTCTTTCTATTTTCAACAATATTAGCAATGGCAATTGCCCCAAGAAAAGCTGAAATAAAAGTCGCAGTATAGAGAAATCTGCCAACGAATTGTATGAACCCTAAATATTTATCAAAAATTGGCCAAGGAAAGATATTAGTTACAAGTATTAAATTGATCAGCAAAACTACTGATAAGTATTTTAATGCGGGATGAAATTTGTTCCAGCCATTAATAACAAAGAATACAACGATTAGGCCTGATAAACCTAAGCTGTACGAAGCCAACTTGTCTGTTAAAAATACACTCATTGTAGGTAAAACAGTATTTGACAACAATAGTTTATTGACAGAAATATTTTTAACAAACAACAAATTTTGTAGAAGTGGTGCTAAGAAAAACGCTGAAAGTAATGCTGAAAGCATTCCTGCGTAAATTAACTTTACTATACGCGCTAATTTGATATTCTTAGCTTCTTTAACAGTAAATGTCATTGAGAATGAGAAGACCAACATCAAAACAACAACTACCGCATCAGGTAGATCACATAAAATGAGTCCGGCAACCCCTAAAGACATTATCCACCATTTTTTATGATCTTTTAATGCAATCTGATACATTCCATAAAAAGCAATTGGCATAAAAATAAAAATAAAAGATCCACCAAAGCTACGGTAAAACAATGTTATAGAAATCGCAAAATGACTAAATCCATATAGCGCACTACTTAATAGAGCAATGAAACGACTTTTTGTTATTTTTAATGTACAAATGTACATTGACATAAATGTTGAAAAAAAGATTAAAGCAATAAATGCCAAATAACCACCGTACGCATTGCCAAAGATTATGTGCAAGAGCACCTCTGGAAGCATAGTTATCAACGGATAAAAAAGATTTTGTGGATATCCAAATGATCCAAAAGTTTTAGTCATCACACTGGGAATTGCTTGATCCAAATGACCATGACTTAAATTCAAATAACTTTCTGCGACACGAGCCATATGGAAACGCCCATCCCATCCCTCTTGATGGATATAGGCTGGCCCATGCAAATAAGGTAAAATAATCAAACAACTGAATAACGCAAAAAGTAAGCAAACACTTATGTTTAAATGCTTACCAATTATATACTTAACTTTATTTATCATACTATTCTACTTTCCCCAAAAAAGAGCGAAATAACCTTCATTAACATCTCCAAAATAAGAAACACGCTCCTATGTATCATAACAGAAGTAATAGTGTTTTTAAAGCAAAAGTTTCTATAATAATTTCTGAAGTGAACTTTCACCATAATTTGCTACTTATCACTGTTCGATTTTCAGAAATAGCAGCTGTCTATCAAATACTTTGTAAGCATTTAATGTTTTTTAAATCTGGCTATGTTTTTATATAACATACCCCATATACCATATTTGTGATATCCTTTAATTATTAGCGTCAAAATGATACTGATTTAAAAAGGACAGAATTTCATGGATTGGAAAAATTATTCTTTGCAAACTCAAAATGCCGACTGGGCATTTTTGGATGAAATGTTAAGACGATCAAAAAGTAAAAAATTCGAGTTATCAGATTTTTTTGAAAATTATCAACACAAAAGATATGTCCTCGAAAATTGGAGTCGTAATCATTTACACAAACAAGTATTTTTTTCAAATTTTGATGAAATTATTCGGATTGAATGATTTTAAGAATAAACCCTCCATAAATTTTTTTGCAGTTTGAGTTACGAAAACAGTAAATGGCTCCTACTGTGTACTGTGCTGTTTTCTAACGTTGTATTAAGTTATGCAAAATAAAAAAAACGTTGATATAACAACGTTTTTGTACATATAAGAACATGAGATAACATATAATAAAGGAGCTAGCGGGATTTGAACCCGCACACCGCGAAATGCGGCTCGACGGATTTCGAGTCCGTTGCAGTACCGGATTGTGCCATAGCTCCATAACGAAGAACCCAAGCAGGTTCCTGATTATTTAAAATAAATGTTAGTTTGTTGATGCCTTACGACGCTTAGCAAACTTTTCACGCTCAGCTGTGTTCAAGATAGCTTTACGGATACGTACGTTTTCAGGAGTTACTTCAACATATTCATCATCATTCAAGAATTCCAAAGAAGCTTCCAAATTCATGATGCGTGGTGTCTTAATTGAAGATGTTTGGTCTTTGTTTGATGAACGAACGTTTGATTGTGGCTTCAATTTTGTAACGTTGACTGAGATGTCATTGTCACGCGCATTCATTCCAACAATCATTCCTTCATAAACTTCAATACCAGCGCCAACAAACATTTGTCCACGATCTTCAACACCCATAATTGCATAGTTTGTAGTTGTTCCTTGGTTAATAGAAACCAAAGCACCATTACGACGTCCTGGTTCCCAGTTACGAACAACTGGACGATATTCAGCATACGTATGGTTAAAAATACCATATCCACGTGTAGCTGACATAAATTCAGTTGAATAACCAATTAAGCCACGTGAAGGTGCCATATAAGTCAAACGTGTTTGTCCGTTACCAACAGACTCCATGTTGACCATCTCACCCTTACGTTGGTTCAATGAATCAATAACTGTTGATGAATATTCATCAGGTGTATCGATTTGAACTGATTCATATGGTTCTGATTGAACACCATCAATTTCACGGTAAATAACCTGTGGACGAGAAGCTTGTAACTCAAAGCCTTCACGACGCATCGTTTCAATCAAAATTGACAAGTGTAATTCACCACGACCAGACACTGACCAAGCACCAGCTTGTCCAATATCTTCAACGCGCAATGACACATCAGTATGCAATTCACGACGCAAACGATCTTCAATTTGACGTGCAGTAACAAACTTACCTTCTTTACCTGCAAACGGACTGTCATTTTGACGGAATGTCATTTGCAAAGTAGGTTCGTCGATACGTAAAATTGGTAATGCATCTGGATGAGCAGGATCTGCAACTGTTTCACCAACAGAGATATCTTCCATACCAGAGACAGCAATCAAATCACCAGCTTTAGCTTCTTGGATATCTACTTGGTCTAACCCGATGAAACCAGCAAGCTTAGTTACACGGAAACTTTGTGTTGAACCATCCAACTTCAAAACTTCAACGTTGTCACCAATTTTAATTGTTCCGCGCTTAACACGGCCAATACCGATACGACCAACGAAATCATTATAGTCCAACATTGCCACTTGGAATTGTAATGGTTCATCTGAATTGTCAACTGGTGAAGGAATTGTATTAAAGACAGCATCAAAAATTGGCTTCATCGTATGTTCTTGATCGTCAACATTTGGTGACAAAGAAGATGTACCGTTCATCGCTGAAGCAAAGATAACTGGGAAGTCCAAATCTTCTTCATCGGCACCTAATTCAATAAACAAATCCAATACTTCGTCAACAACTTCTTCAGGACGTGCACCAGGACGGTCCACTTTGTTAACGATAACGATTGGTGTCAAATGTTGTTCGAAAGCTTTTTTCAACACAAAACGAGTTTGTGGCATTGTACCTTCAAAAGCATCAACGACCAACAAAACGCCATCAACCATACCCATGATACGTTCAACTTCACCACCGAAGTCCGCGTGTCCAGGTGTATCCAAAATGTTAATTTGCTTGTCCCCAACCTTAACGGCTGTGTTTTTTGACAAGATAGTGATACCACGTTCTTTTTCAATATCGTTAGTATCCATTGCACGATCACCCAATTCCTTGCGTGAATCCAATGTGTCTGATTGCTTCAAAAGTTCGTTAACCAGCGTCGTCTTCCCGTGATCGACGTGGGCAATGATAGCGATGTTACGAATGTCTTCGCGATTTGCCAATTTTCTAGTACTCCTTTAATTTAAATGCTGCCACATACAAAAGCTAGGGACACTTCGTTCCCTAGCTTCTATGCAACGCCAAAATATCGCGATGCGCTCGATTCGTAGCAACTAATACTATGTTAGATGATAACATATCTAACTGCTTTCCGTCAATATCTGAAACAATTAATCCTAATGTTTTTGCTAAAACTTGACCAGCAGCAAAATCCCATGACATCATTTTTGAAGAATATCCAACGGCTTGACCACGTAAGACACGGATAAAAGACGGACCAGCAGCGCCAATAACTCGGTATCCCAAGGCACTTTTAGCAATTTCGTCATATCCAAACATCCCATAGAGCAAGCGCGCACCACTCAATAAAACAATTCCTTGATTAAGCTCATCATTTTCTGGTGGATCTAACCGCAATTGATTGGCAAAAACACCCATTTGAGGACCCCCATGATAAACAATATTATTTACCACATCCATAATCCATCCTAAAATAGGTTGGTTATCAATGTAAAGTGCTATCATAATAGCAAAGTCATCGTGCTGTTTATAGAAATTCATGGTACCATCAATTGGATCGACAAACCACACATGTCCAGCCATACTAATTGGTTTATCACCAAATCCCTCTTCACTCACAATTTGTGCATCTGGATCAAATTTTCGAATGTACTTGTTGATTATTTGCTCATTGCTTTTATCAATATTTGTAACTAAATCACGTGCATCGTGTTTAGTAGCTACATCTAAATGCTGATTCATTGCCGCTATTGTAGATTTTTGCAATTCATCAAGCCACACTAATACAGTTTGGTCAATTTCTTGAATTTCAAATGGGCTTAATGTGCTCATAAGCGTACTCTGTCTTTCGTCGAATTTTGGACAAATTTTATGGTTTTATATATGCTGTATCCCGTTTGGCGTTCAAAATCCTTATCAAATTTTTTCTGCTCGCTTTTGGCAGGCATTATTTTTCTGTATGCATCGTAGTTTTTTAATACCTCTTCACGAGAAGATCCTTTTTCATAAACACCTAACACACTGTTTATAAAATTTGTCACAATAATAATATCTTGGGTCGTCCAATCACCATCGATTGGTAATACATAATTTTCATTCATAATTTTATTTTAACATGTTATAACGTTTGATATACTAGATTGTGAGGTAAAAAAAATGACAATCAGATTTACTATGGATAAAATCACACGGGACGGGGATCCCGTACTACGTAAAACGGCTGCGTCCGTTTCTTTCCCTTTGAGTGAAGAACACGCACAACTTGCTAAAGATATGATGGAATATTTAGTTGTATCTCAAGATGAAAAACAAAATGAGAAGTACGGTCTACGTCCAGGTGTTGGATTAGCTGCTCCACAAGTAGGCTACTCTTTGCGTATGTCATCAATTTTAATACCTGCACTTGACCCAGAAGACACAATTGACGAACCTTATTTTAAGGGCACAATTTTCAACCCTGTAATTATTTCAGAGTCCGTCAAGCGAGGTGCCTTAAACGTCGGTGAAGGTTGTCTATCAGTTGATGAAGATGTGCCTGGCTTCGTACCTCGTGCTTATCGAATAACAGTACGCTACCAAGATGAAAATGGTAATAAGCAAACAATTAAATTGCGCGACTATCCTGCCATTGTTTTCCAGCATGAAATTGATCACTTACATGGGCACTTATATTATGATCACATTAATATGCAATCGCCTTGGGAAGTTGATGAAGATACAAAATATATTGATTAATTTGGTCAATCTAAAAAGCTCTGCAGATAATCACTGCGGAGCTTTTTGATTACAATTTATCGAAGAAACTCTTTTTCTTAGTTGTACCGTCGGTAGCTTCCTTGAAAGCTTCCAACGCCTTTTTCTGATCTTTATTAAGTCGTGTCGGTACTTCGACAGTCACAATAACAAATTGATCTCCGTGTCCATTGCCACGCAAACGCGGAGCACCCTTACCACTCAAGCG
This sequence comes from Leuconostoc sp. C5, assembly GCF_056530425.1. Classification (NCBI taxonomy): domain Bacteria; kingdom Bacillati; phylum Bacillota; class Bacilli; order Lactobacillales; family Lactobacillaceae; genus Leuconostoc; species Leuconostoc sp. C5. Next base: position 1,272,180 of record NZ_CP134351.1, read on the forward strand.
GAAACGCTTACCAGTTTGAGTACCAGCTGGGATTCTTAACTTCACTTCACCGTGAACCGTCTTGACTTGAATTTCGTCACCCAACGCAGCTGTCACAAAGCTTATCTTTTGTTCTAAGTAGACATCTGCACCATCACGTTCAAATCCATCTCTTGATGGTGATACTTGGAAGACAACGAACAAGTCTCCTTGTGGTCCACCATTAACACCACTTTCACCTTGTCCACTCAAACGCATTTGCTGCCCAGTTTCAACACCAGCAGGTACAGTAACCTTAATCTCGTGTTGCTTACCATCACCACGGTTAAACTTAATCGTAGTTTCCTTACCAAAAATGGCCTCTTCAAAAGTCAAGTTCATGCGGTACTGTAAATCTTGTCCTTTGCGCGGACGATTTGGATCAAATCCGCCACCAAACATTTGACTAAATATATCACCCAAATCGGAGAAGTCGCTAAAGCCACCTTGGCCGCCAAAACCGCCTTGGCCACCAAAACCACCTTGTGCGCCGTTAGGTCCAAATTGATCATATTGCGCACGCTTTTGTTCATCACCTAGCGTCTCAAAAGCTTCTTGAACTTCTTTATATTTTTCTTCAGCACCAGGTTCATGATTCAAATCTGGATGGTATTTTTTTGATAGCTTACGATAAGCCTTTTTAATTTCATCTTGACTGGCGTCTTTACTAACGCCGAGACGGTCATAATATTCAGTGTTATTCACGCGCCCGCTCCTTCTAATTTATGTACACAAACCGCACTCAATGAATGCGGTTTGTTTTAATAATTACTTCTTATCGTCTTTATTTGGATCAACTTCTTCAAAATCACCATCAACTGTGTTGTCATCAGCAGACTTTGCGTCTCCTTCAGCTCCGTCCTTTGGCGCTGCTTGTTGATACAACTTCATTGCTAATTCACCAGCTACCTTAGTTAATTCTTCTGACTTAGCCTTCAAATCTGTCAAATCAGCATCATCAGCTGCGGCATCTTCCTTAGCTTTTTTCAAAGCTTCCAAAGCGTCTTGTGTTGGCTTCTTTTCATCGTCACCCAACTTGTCACCAACTTCTTCCAAAGTCTTTTCAGTTTGGAAAATCAATTGATCAGCTTCGTTGCGTGTATCGACAGCTTCTTTCTTCTTAGCATCAGCCTCTTCGTTTGCCTTGGCATCGTTCATCATCTTTTCAATTTCTTCGTCTGACAAACCACCAGCAGCTTGGATTGTAATCTTTTGTTCCTTCTGTGTTCCTAGGTCCTTAGCAGAAACATTAACAATACCGTTACGATCAATGTCAAATGTCACTTCAATTTGAGGTACACCACGTGGTGCGGCCGGAATATCTGCTAATTGGAATCGACCCAATGTCTTGTTGTCGGCAGCCATTGAACGTTCACCTTGCAAAACATGAATGTCAACAGCTGGTTGATTGTCAGCTGCAGTTGAGAATACTTGTGACTTTGAAGTTGGAATCGTTGTGTTGCGTTCAATCAACTTAGTGAACACACCACCCATTGTCTCAATACCCAATGACAATGGTGTAACATCAAGCAAAACAACATCCTTAACATCACCAGTAATGACACCACCTTGAACGGCAGCGCCCAAAGCAACAGCTTCATCAGGGTTAATTGAGTGGTTAGGTTCCTTACCTGTCATCTTCTTAACAGATTCTTGTACGGCTGGAATACGAGTTGAACCACCGTTCAAGATAACCTCGTCGATGTCAGAGAATGACAATCCGGCATCCTTCAAAGCACTCAAAACAGGTTGCTCTGCTTTCTTAATCAAATCAGCTGTTAATTCGTTAAACTTTGCACGTGTCAATGATGTCTGTAAGTGCAATGGTCCGTTATCACCTGAAGCAATAAATGGCAAATCAATTTGAGCTTCGTTTGCAGATGACAAAGTCTTCTTAGCTGATTCTGCGGCATCCTTCAAACGTTGCAAAGCTAATTTGTCATCCTTTAAATCAACACCATTTTCTGACTTAAATTGTTCTGCCAAATAGTCAATAACTTTGTTATCAAAGTCATCACCACCAAGATGAGTATCACCGTTTGTTGACAAAACTTCAAACACGCCATCTCCTAATTCAAGGATTGACACATCGAATGTTCCACCACCTAAGTCATAGACAAGAATTTTTTCATCCTTATCTAGCTTGTCCAAACCATAAGCCAATGCGGCAGCTGTTGGTTCGTTAATGATACGTTCTACTTCCAGACCAGCAATCTTACCGGCATCCTTAGTAGCTTGACGTTGTGCGTCGTTAAAGTAGGCAGGAACTGTGATAACAGCTTTTTCAACCTTTTCACCTAAGTAATCTTCAGCATAGCCCTTAATATATTGCAAAATCATTGCTGAAATTTCTTGTGGTGTGTAGTCTTTACCATTGGCATTAACTTTATAACCAGCTTCACCCATGTGAGACTTGATTGAAATAATCGTGTCTGGGTTTGTAATTGCTTGACGCTTTGCAACATCACCCACTTGACTTTCGCCATTTTTAAATGAGACAACTGAAGGTGTTGTACGACCACCATCTGGATTTGTGATGATCTTTGGTTCGCCACCTTCAAGGACAGCAACAGCTGAGTTTGTCGTTCCTAAATCAATACCAATAATTTTTGACATAAATATTTTCTTCCTTTACTTTAAAATCATTTTCATCTTTTTAAGGTGTGGTATCTCATCGATTGAATCACCATGCAAAATCGTTCTTATTTCGCCACTGCAACCATTGCTGGTCGAATTACGCGGTCTTGTAATATGTAACCCTTTTGCAAAACTTGTGCAATCTGGTCAGATTCAACTTCATCTGACTCAACACTTTGAATTGCTTGGTGCTTAGTTGGATCAAAAGATTCACCAATTTCACCCGTTGACGTAATACCATTGTCTGTTAAAGCTTGATTTAACGTCTTAAGCGTCATCTCCACACCTGTTTTAATTTGCTTTGACACTTCATCGTTAGCTTCAACTTGAAGGGCTCTTTCCAAATTATCAACGGCTGGCAATACTGCACTGGCTAATTTTTGTCCATCATACTTGCGTACATTTTGTAGTTCACGCGCATTGCGCTGTTGTATATTTTGAATTTCTGCTTGTGAACGTAATAATTTTTCTTCGAGGTTGTTAACTTGCTCTGTTAGCTTATCAATTTCCGCTTGTTTCGGATCAGGCTCCACCTGTAAATCATCAGCTTCAGATTCAATTTCTTCGGTCAAATTTTCATCAGTTTGATCAGAAATGTTCTTATCTTCTACAACTTCTTCGTTTTTTTCTGTCACAAGTGTGACCTCCTAGCTATGTATATTCAATCATTTTGCGACTTAACGCTTCACCAAACGCGTCTGTAAGCAACGTATTGGTACTATATGACATAGGAATTGGACCAAGTAAAGCAATAATACCACTTCCTTGATTTGGTACCAAAAATCCACGCGTAATCAAGCTGAACTCTGAAAGTAATGGCTCGCCAATCTCACGTCCAATTTTAACTTGAACATCTCGTGTTGGCGAAGCAATTTGTCTAACATCCTCAGCATTGTTCAAAAATTCCAACAGAGGCTTCACATCAGCGATATCTGTTTCTTTACTAAAGTCTAGAACATTCAATCGGCCGCCAATATGGACGTTATCTCCGTTCGATCGTGCTAACACGTCGCCAAATAGTTGCAAAAAAGCTGCCGGCGTTTTAATCATGCGACTCATTTGCGTAGGCAACTCATCAGACTGCATCATACGCAACACATCATTAACCGGTCGACCGACCATCTGATCATTGATGTATGCAACCATACTTTCTAACGATTCAATCGCCATTTCATTTGGTAATTTAAATGTCTGGCTAGTCACTTTACCATCATTAGTAACCAATACTGCAATCAGCTGATGGCCCTCCAATGGAACCAATCGAAATCCCGAAACTTTAATATCAATTCGCCTTGGCTTCAAAATTAACGCAGTATAACCAGTTAAATTTGATAAAGTCCTAGCTGTTTCGTCTAGCAAATCATCTATCTCATGGAAGTTTCCACGGAATGATTGAATGACCGCTTGTACATCGCGATCAGTCGCTCTGCGTGTCATCATCAGGTGATCTAAATAATAACGATACCCTTCGTATGATGGTACACGACCAGCAGAAGTATGCAATTTTTTTATAAGATCATCAGATTCTAGCGCTGCCATTTCGTTACGAATCGTAGCAGAGCTAATTTTAATATCTAGATGTTCTTGTAGACTTTTTGAACCAACCGCATGCTCACGCTGTGTATACTCATAAATAATGGCGGTTAAGATTAACTTTTGTCGTTCTGTTAGCGCCATATTATCGACTCCTTTTAGCACTCACTATATCTAACTGCTAACACTTATTATAATACACTATTTGAGAAATAATGCAAGTCTTTTTAGCACTCTTTTTATAAGAGTGCCAACAAACTGTATTTTATAATTTTGTATTAAAATAATGCCTTGTTTGTCTTGCATCTTCATTAAGTTGATCTATCAGTGCTTGAACGTTTTCAAATTTCACTTCACCACGCAGATAATGACACCATTGTATCTGAACAAACTCACCATATATTTCTTCTTGATAATCTAAAATGTTAATTTCAACTGTGATTGGACGAGCATCACCAAACGTCACATTGCGTCCGATGCTAGCCATTCCTAGATACCAAGTATCATATACTTTTATTTTTACAGCATAGATACCAATACCAGGCAGCCATTCCTCTTCAGGTGTTTGTATATTGGCAGTTGGGAAGCCTAATTCACGGCCTCTAGCTTCGCCATGGACGACTATACCTGATGTCGAATGGACACGACCAAGCTGCTGTGCGGCGCCATCTACGTTCCCCTGATCTAACATAGATCGAATTGTTGAAGAAGAAACTTTCTGATTATAATCATCAAATTCAGACACAGTAATAACATCAAAGCGATTAGTTGCATATGTTGCTAAATGTAGCATATCACTATCCGTTCCCGCTGCACCATACAAATGGTCGAATCCTGCTACCACCGTAACAGGGTTTAATTGCATGACCACCTCATCTACAAACTGTTGACCACCTAATTTAGCAAGTTTAGAAGTAAATTGCATAACATAAACCCGATCAACACCTAGCTGTCTCATGATGGACTTCTTTTTGGCTAATGGTGTTAAATAACGCAGTGGTTTTTTCAACGTCTGAAAAGCTACAATTGGATGTGGATCATAGGTCAACACAGCCAAGGGCACCCCTTGTTTTTCAGCTTCTGCTTTCGCACGAGCTAAAACAGCCTGATGCCCGCGATGAACACCGTCAAAAAAGCCCATTGCAACGACCTGTTGAACCGGCTTTTTAAAATCTAATATCGGATAATGTAAACGAATTAATTCTGTCATAGTCATTGGTTATCAAATACATAACGAGAGCGCCATAATTGCTCAATCTCGTCATATTGATATACTGCTTTCAGTTTGTTTTGATAATATAGTTGCAAATAGCTGTCATTTGCAGGCCAACTAGAAATTTTCTGACCATTTTTTACAGCAAACCATTCATTTTCACTCAAATTTTTAGTTGGCCACTTCAATACTTCTCTAATAGGTATTACTTGTTTTAATACTTCTTCATACGATAGTGTGGACAAAAAATCCAGGTCACGTGCTTCAGAAATTTTGAATCCGCTCCCCATCGTTCGAGTTAATTGTGTCATTGTTGCCGGGATCCCAATTATTTTGCCTGCATCTACGGCTAAAGTGCGAATATACGTGCCCTTGGAAACTGTGGCTTCAAACTTGAATACCTGCTTACCATCTATAAATTTAATACCGGATGTACGTTTGAAGTCATGAATTACCGCTTTACGAACTGGACGTTCAACAGTCTCACCATTTCGAGCATACTCATAGAGCCGCTTACCATTAACTTTTACAGCAGAGTACATAGGTGGCCTTTGTGTGATTTCGCCATTTAATTGCTGTATTGCTTGATCAATTTTCTGGTCAGAAAAAGGCGTTACAATATCCAGCTGATCAACGATTTCACCATCAAGGTCCTCTGTTTCTGTTGAAAATCCTAATGTAATTTCACCAATATAACTTTTTGGCCGTGTTTGCAATTCATCAATCAACTTTGTCGCTTTACCTAAAGCAACTACTAGGACACCATCAACATTCGGATCTAAAGTGCCAGCATGGCCAACTTTTTTTTGACCAATAATACGGCGTACTCTACTAACAACATCAAAAGATGTCATGCCACGAGGCTTATTGATAACTAACAAACCATCAACTATCTGATTCTTTGTCATTTTGCAATTCCCCTACTTGCCAGACGTTTTGTCCTGCATAAACAGAACCATACCGAATATTTGGTAGGTCTTGGTTTGCCCAAACAACATAAATGCGTAGTGCTTCATGATCAGCAGATAGCACCTTCTGATTTGTCGTTCCAATAACATCACCTGCATGTAATTGTTGTCCTACACCGTATTGAGCCAACCGAACGACATTTGATGTGCCCACGACAGTTACAGTTACAGTCTGTTCTGAAATATCTGTTAGCGTCAAATAATCATTAGTGGACTCAGTAACAATACCCGAAACCGGTGCCATTAAATTACCACCATGCGGCACTAGCATAACCCCGTTTTTAGTTTTAAAGGGTTCATCGCGGCTGTCGGTAATTTTTTGTAAATCCCCAGTCACTGGCGCTACTAAAACAGGCGTATCATTATTACGCGCTAATCTAGTCGCATTGATTTGACCCGTACTCTTCAATTGTGATAATTTTTTTTCTGAACCAAAAAGTCGTTTCCAGAAGTTCATCTTTAGCCGCGTACCTTTTCAATATATTTTGTCATTCGCTTCATTCCTTCTGCCAAGTCTTCATCGGACGCAGCGTATGAAATACGAATGTAAGCTTGCGCTGCATCGCTGAAGGCCGAACCAGGAATAACCGCCACTTTACCTTCTTTTGCTAACTGTAAAGCAAACACATCGCCATCAGTACCTAAATCAGCAGGCAATTTAGCAAATAAATAAAATGCCCCTTCTGGCTCAACCACATCAAACCCTAACGCCTGCAACTGTGATAACACTTTGTCTCGACGTTGACGATAAATATCACGCATCTTTACTGGTGTGTCGTTTACATCACGTAAAGCAACCAAAGCCGCATCTTGAACAAATGTAGGTACAGCGAAAACAAGCGTTCCATGTGTTTTTTGCAATTGCGCAATTGTCTCAGCTTGGCCTAAAATAAATCCCACACGATAGCCTGTCATGGCATGAGATTTGGATAAACCATTAATGTAAATTGTGCGTTCAGGTATGTATTCAGCAAATGATACATGTTCTTGATCGTAAGTTAGGACGGAATAAATTTCGTCAGAAATGACCCATAAATTATGCTTCGTAAATGTTTCAGCTAATGCAATGATCTCATCACGTGAGTATGTTACTCCCGTGGGATTAGTTGGGTAATTCATCAAAATAGCTTTAACGGGTACCGTCGCATTTTTGATGGTTTCTTCGACCATATCAGGTGTTAATTTAAAATCGTTTGCTGTTGTATCAATGGACAAACGCACACCATGTGCTAAATCAAGAGAAGAAAAATAAGGTCCATAGGCTGGTTCTGGTACCAACAAGCCATCATTATCATTCAGGAGGGTTTGAAATATAACATTTATGGCTTCACTCACACCCTGTGTGATGATAATATTTTCTGGACCATTATAATTTAAATGATACTCACGATTAAAATACGCAACAGCAGCTATTCTCAAATCTGTTTCACCTTGACTTTCAGCGTAGTGAGAACGATCGTTTGTAATTGCATCAATAGTCGCTTGCTTAATACGTTCATCAACAGCAAAACCAGGTTCACCAAATGTTAATCGTAAAATATCTGGAATATCACGAACTTTTAATTGAAAATCCAATAGTTTGTCAGGCGCCATATCCAATACTATAGAATTGAAGGGTTGAGTTGGATTAGTCATATTAAATCTCATTTTCTTAAAAATTAATTGTATAGAACTATTTTAACACAAAAAGCGCTCATCCTAATGGAGAGCGCCCAATATTTGATAATTTATTAATTTTCAGTGTGCAGCTTGCGAATCAAGTCCTCAATATGATTTCCGTATTGAACAGATGTATCACGCACAAACTTCAATTCTGGCGTTTTGTAAACCGTCAATCGTGAACCTAATTCTTTACGAATCAATCCACTAGCAGCTTCCAAGCCGGCTTGAGTTTTCTTAGCATCACTGGCCAAATCAGATAAAATGGAATAATAAATTGTTGCTATCTGCAAGTCACCAGACAATTCAACACTTGTTACTGTAACCTCTTTTACTCGCGGATCATTAATACGCTTAAGTAATAAATCAGTAACATCACGTTGTACTTCTTGAGCGAGACGACCTGCACGTTGTGGATTTGCCATAACTATTTCGCCTTCTCTTTCTTTCTATTAAAAGACACAACCTACCAAAAAGCATTCAGCGTAATCGGTCTCTTACTTAGGTTTAACTTCTTCCATTACATAGGCTTCAACAACGTCCCCAGCGTGAACATCATTAAATTTGGCCACTGTAAATCCGAATTCAAATCCCATCTTCACTTCGTTAACTGCATCTTTACCGCGCTGCAATGAGCCAACTTCACCGTCAAACACTACCACATTATCACGTATGACGCGAACCTTAGAATCCTTAGTAATTTTACCTTCTTCAACCATGGCACCGGCAATAGTTCCGACCTTAGAGAATTTGAATAATTCTTTAACTTCGACTTTTCCAATAACCTTTTCTTCGTATACAGGTTCAAGTTGGCCCTTCATAGCTGCTTCAACATCGTCGATCGCATTATAAATGACATTATAGAAACGAATATCAACCTTTTCAGAATCAGATTGTGATTTTGCCAAAGGTGTAGGACGAACGTTGAATCCGATAATAATTGCACCAGATGCTTCAGCCAAAGTAACATCCGATTCGTTAATCGCACCAACAGCAGTATGGATAATATCCACACGAACACCGTCAACCTCAATCTTTTTCAGTGATCCAGAAAGTGCTTCGACAGATCCTTGAACATCAGCCTTGACAATAACTGGCACCGTCTTCATCGCTTTTTCAGCCATTGTATTGAACAATGTATCCAAAGTAACAACTGATCCTGAATTACGAACTGCTTCTTGTGCTCGCTTTGCACGTTCTTCACCGGCTGCGCGAGCTGTCTTTTCATCAGCCATAACAATGAAACGATCACCAGCTTGTGGCACCCCATTCAAACCAGTAATTTGGATAGGTGTCGCAGGCAAAGCTTCTGATAGCTCAACGCCACGTTCGTTTGTCATTGTACGTACACGGCCATAGGTATTACCAACAACAATTGGATCACCAACATGCATTGTTCCTTGTTGTACAAGAACAGTAGAAACTGGTCCACGTCCCTTATCCAAGCGGGCTTCAATTACTGAACCACGTGCTGGCATATTAGGATTTGCTTTCAATTCCAAAACTTCAGCTTGCAACAAAATCATTTCCAGTAGTTCATCAACATTTTGACCAAACTTAGCTGAGATTTTAACGAAGATTGTGTCACCACCATACTCTTCAGGAACTAAGTCATAAGCCATTAACTGATTCATCACATCGTCAGGATTTGCTCCAGGCTTGTCAATTTTGTTAACAGCAACAATGATTGGCGTTCCCGCTGCCTTAGCATGATTAATCGCTTCAATTGTCTGTGGCATAACACCGTCATCAGCAGCAACAACAAGAATTGTCAAATCAGTTACGTTAGCACCACGTGCACGCATCTCTGTGAAGGCGGCGTGTCCTGGCGTATCCAAGAATGTAATTAATTTATCATTAATACGTGTTTGGTATGCACCGATATGTTGTGTGATACCGCCTGCTTCACCTTCAGTAACATGAGAATTACGTAGATAATCCAACAATGTTGTCTTACCATGATCAACGTGTCCCATGATCGTCACAACTGGTGGACGAGAAACTAACTTGCTCTCATCAATATTTTCATCATCAAAGAATCTGTCAATATCTGCAACGTCTTCTTCTTCTTTTGCTTGTGCTTCGATACCATAATCAGCTGCCAAAATTTCGATTGTATCTTCATCCAAACTTTGGTTTTGATTTGTAACAATGCCCAGTAAGAATAACTTTTTAATAATTTCTGCTGTATCACGATGCAACAACTTTGACAAATCTTGCACGTTCATACCAACACGATATTCCAAAACTGCTGGTAATGGTTGTTCTTTACGTACTGTTGCTGGAGTTGATGGTTGGTGTTTAGCAGCAATACGACGTGACTTTTTAGAACCGCGTGGACGATCATTACGGCGTGGTGTTTGTTGGCCAGTACCATTAGTATTACGCTTACGTGAGTTATTGCGCGCAGAATTATTACCAGAAGCGAGAGCGCCACCAAACTTCCCTGCACCAGTGGTTGTTGATGCAGTAGCTGGTTTAGTTGCACTAGTTTCTTTCTTTACAGCTGGCTTAGTTGCTGCAGCTGGCTTCTTTGGATGCTTAGCAGCTGCAGAAGCTTGGCGCTTCTTTTCATTTTCATTCACGTACTGCTTCAAGCTATTATCCGGTTTAGCAGAATAATCAACTTGCCCTTCACGTGGCTTCGTTGACCAATTTTTCTTCTCTCGAATCATTGGACGCCCTTCAGCAGGTGCAACGCGTGATCCAGGACGATTGTTGCGGTTTCCACCGTTATTTGAACGGTTTTGGCCACCAGTAGATGTATTCGAGCGATTCTGATTATTGCGATTTTGGCTTTGGCCACCATTATTTGGACGATTTTGATTGTTATTGTTAGGACGTGCAGGACGGCTTGGACGTGAGCCTCCTTGGGCTGGCGTTGTACCATCTGCTAACTTTGCCGCATGACGGCGTTGTGATGCGGGCAATTCCTTACGTTCTGGGACTGCCTGTTTTCGTGCAGGACGGTTTGAACCTGAGAATTTCTTTTCTTCTGTCATTTAGTTCCGCTCCTTTTCTGAAATTAATTGTTTAATTTTTCGACTAAAACCTTGATCAGCAATGGCGAAAACACCTCGGTTAACACCAATGGCATCCGTTAATTGCTTTTTAGTATAGTCTTGTACTAGTTTGATATTATAGAAGTTTGATTTATCGGCGAATTTTTTTGCTTGGCTTTTACCACCATCACTGGGAAAGAAAACTAGAAAAACCTTTTGCCCACGAATAGCTGATAACGTAGGTTCTGTTCCAAGTACTAGTTTACCAGCGCGCATTGCTAAACCAACTAAATTCAATATTTGGTCATTCTTATTTATCACCAAACAACTCCCGACGTGCTTGTTGATGGTCAACGTAAGCAATGAGTTCATCATAGAATTCATCTGCTACTTTCACACCAAATGCTTTATCAAAGATACGCTTTTCTTTAGCCATTTCTGCATTTTTTACATTTAGGCTAACATACGCACCACGACCATTGGCTTTCCCTGTTGGGTCTAAAGTCACGTCACCTTCTTTACTACGCACGACTCGAACGAGTTCTTTTTTAGGAAACATTTCACCCGTTACAATGTCTTTTCTCATTGGTATTTTACGAGGTTTCATATGTACCAGTATGACTATAAATCACTTGATTTATGATCATATTTCCTTTCAAATTATTCTTCGTTTTCGTCAGCAGCTGTAGCAGCTGGTGTTGGGTCTAAGCTAGCTGCTGCTTCACTTTCAGATTTAATGTCAATCTTGAATCCCGTTAAACGTGCTGCTAAGCGAGCATTTTGACCCTTTTTCCCGATTGCTAGAGATAACTGATTATCTGGAACAATAACCGTTACCGCACGGTCGTTGGCTGGATCAAAAATGACATCAGTTACTTCTGAAGGGTTTAAAGCATTCGCAATATACTGTGCTTCATCTTCAACCCACTCCACAATATCCATATTTTCACCAGCTAGTTCGTTAACAACGCTTTGTACACGTGCACCACGTTGACCAACCATGGCCCCAACTGGATCTAAGTCAGTATCATGCGTATAAACGGCAATTTTTGAGCGATCACCAGCCTCACGCGCAATAGACATGATTTCAACAGTACCATCATAAACTTCTGGCACCTCTTGTTCAAACAATCGTTTAACCAAATCAGCTGCTGTTCGTGATACAAAGACTTGTGGTCCCTTGGCATTGTTTTCAACTTTGTTAACCAAGACCTTAATACGATCTCCCATGTGATACCGCTCATTGGGCATTTGATCGTTTGGGGCCATTACAGCTTCTTGATTGCCAGGTAAGTTCACATATAGGAATCGTGCATCTTGTCGGTCAACTTCACCTGTTATAATTTCATCTTCATAATCAGAAAACTTGTTATAAATAGCTTGTCGTCCAGCTTCACGCATTTTTTGCACAATCACTTGTTTTGCAGCTTGTGCCGCCATACGACCAAAATCTTTTGGCGTAACATCAAAGCGAATCTCATCTCCTGCTTCATATGCTCGATTGATTGCCAATGCATCGGATAAAGAAATCTCTATTTCTTCATCTTCAAGATCATCATCTAAAACAACATGCTTTACTTGTTTAATACTAATGTTGCCCTTTTTATCGTCGAATGTTGCTTCGACATTATCAGCGGTATTGTATTGCTTCTTGTAGGCGGCTTTCAATGCGTCTTCAAGCGCTTCGACAACAACTAAACGATCAATTCCTCGTTCTGATTCAAGAGCATTAAGTGCTTCCACTAATTCTTTACTCATTTGATTTTCTCCATTTTTAACGATTTAAAACTGGACATCCAGTATTGCTTTAGCTATTTCGTCAAAGGTTAATGGCAAACGTCCATTAGTTGTCGTCAGCGTCAAGCCATCTTTGTTTAGATCAGCAATCTTTCCTTGCCACTTTTTTTGGCCTTCTTTGGCAACAAACAAGGATACTAAAATATTTTCATTGGCCTCTTTAGCCCACTCAAAATGCCATAATTCCTTTAATGGTCGATCAGCGCCTGGTGATGAAATATCTAAAACATAGGCTTCAGGAATTGGATCTGGATCCACGGTATCTAACAATTCATTAACTTCTTGCGTGAATAGTGTCAAATCATTCATCGTAATAAATTGATGATCAGGTTTATCCAGCAAAATCCGTAAAACTTTTTGTCCACCTTCTTTGGTAAACGTTAAATCCCACAGTAAATCATTATGTGCTTCAATGATTGGTGAAATCAAGTCAATAACTGTCTGTTCGGTTTTGTTTGCCATTTATTTTCCCCTTTCGATGAATAGTTTTGTCAATTACGTTTACTAATATAGCGTTAACACTATCTTATATTGACAATAAGCGTGCTAATCCCATAAAAAATGAGCCGGCCGCTTTTCCAAGTGACCCGCCCATTTACAATTGCTATGTAAATTAACTATATTTATTGTACCCTATTTATTAAAATAGTGCAAATTACAGTGCACATACGTCAACAACATAAAAAAGCCCGCAAGCTGGGGCTTTTTTATACTAATCCTTCGAATGAAACAATTAGAAGAAGTTGCTGGTTTCTTTTACCAAGAAGCCTTACGAACACCAGGAATTTGACCCTTGTGTGCTAATTGACGGAAGTTCAAACGTGACATTCCAAATTCACGCATGTAAGCGTGTGGACGGCCATCAATCCAATCGCGGTTATGAACGCGTACTGGAGATGAATCCTTTGGCAAAGCTGCCAATCCAATATAGTCACCCGCAGCCTTCAATGCTGCACGCTTGTCAGCGTACTTTGCAACTAAAGCTTCACGCTTTTGTGCCTTAGCAATCTTTGACTTCTTTGCCATTACTTAATCTCCTTAAATGTTACTACTTTGCGAAGTTTTGGTGAGTACTTCTTTAACTCAAGGCGGTCAGGCGTATTACGACGGTTTTTAGACGTCAAGTAGATACGCTCACCAGTTTCATCATTTCCTAGAACGACGTGGATACGCATAATCCTTGCTCCTTAGTGTTTTTCTTAAAATTTTTATTTGCTTGTCAATACAAATATCTATTATACATGAACCGATTACCAGTGTAAAGGTCTGTGAATAAATTTATCAACATTTTATCCACAAAAATTCATAATTCGAATTAAATTAATTTGGTATGAATTTTTTTAGAGTTGGTTTTCTAATGGTGGAACTACTTGCTTCTTTCTAGAAACAACACCAGGTAGATCAATTACATTATTGTCAAGTTTTTGATTAAATGCTGCTTCGATTGATTGAGCAGCATCTCCAATGTACAAGCCCTTAGAGTTTGAATTCAAGATATCAGTAATCACAAACAAAAAGTCTTCATAACCTTCCTCTGCAATTGCTGCTTCAATTCCTGCCTGACGAGATAATACTTCATCAATATCAACAGTGTTGACTTGACCAATCCGGAATTGGTGCCCGCCCATTTCAAATGATTTGGCATCACCATCAATTAATTCTTTATCAGTGCGTGATGACAAATCTGTTCCAGCTTTCAACAAATTCAAACCATAGGCAGCATAATCTTCAAGTCCTGCAATCTTAGCTAAGGCTTCCAAAGCGGGTTGGTCGTATGATGTCGTCGTTGGACTCTTGAGCAATAATGTGTCAGATATAATTGCTGAAGCTAATAGACCAGCAATTTCTGCAGGAATAACAATGTTTGCTTGTTTGAATTCATAGTACAAAATAGTTGCTACAGAGCCCCATGGCTTAGCCGTGATATACAAGGGTGTAGAATTTGTGAACGCAAACTTATGATGATCATAAATGTTTTCCACGGTAACGTCAGCTAAATTATCAACTGATTGTGCAGCTTCATTATGGTCAACTAAAACAACTGTTTCTGTATCGGCCTCAGAAATTACACGAAGCGGCTTAACTTTAAAATAATCTAACGCGAATTGCGTTTCAGCGTTGGGCTCACCTTGCGCGACTGCTTCTGTATCCTGCCCTTGTTGGTTCAATAAATAACTTGCAGCGATTGCTGATGCGATTGTATCTGTATCTGGGTTCTTGTGCCCAAAAACTAAAGTCTTAGCCATTAGTTTATCTCCTAGCATTTTATATTTTTATTTTAACAAAAATTAATCATTTTGTCTCAGAAATTGTTAGCGGTTTTATAATCCACGGTTCGCCATTTTTATCAGTGTCAACGACATATTGTCCATTGCCAATACGTTGTGATTCATGATAATCACTTAATTGTAATTCTTGAATTTGATAACGCTTTGTCAAAATAGAAAGTGCTTTCACATTGCTATCAAATATTGTCGCTGTGGCAACTTTATAGGCTACAGTTTTCTTTTGTGTGAAAATGAGAACACCTTTATTACCACGTTTTGAATGGTTAATTAACGATACTGGCATATACTTGAAGGCGCCATTTTCAGCAACAATAGCAACACTTTGTTTATCATCGGTAATAAACAAGGCAGCTTTAATCGTGTCATCATCGCGTAAGTCCATTGCCTTGACTCCAGAGGTACGGGAACCAATTTCTGGCACCTCTTTTATCGCGTATCGTAAACCAACACCATTATGTGACAACAATAGCACATTTTGGCGCTTAACATTTTGGAAGTACGCAACATTAACAACGTAGCTCACATCTTTTTTAAGCTTAATAGCCATCGAAGATTTCTTTTTATAAGCTTTGGGAACAATATCTACTAAAGTAGTTTGTTTAATAAATCCATCATTTGAAACTATTGTAAATGCGCCACCTTGTTCGAGATTATCAACAGCGATAGCTTTAATCACCACTTCGTCTTTATCCCAGTTCGATAGTTGCTGTGAAAAATGTTCTCCTGTATCTTTCCATTTTGTATCAGGTAGTTCATGAACCGGTCGATAAATAACATTCCCCTTGTTGGTAAACATAAACAAATGATTTGTCGTATTTAGGGTTCCTTGGAAAACAACTAGATCATCTTCTGCCAGACCATTTTCATTATCCGAAGCTTTAAAGGAACGCAAAGATGCACGCTTATAGTAACCATTACGTGACACTAACACTTGAACATCTTCTTCAGCAATCGTTACCGCTGTATCAATTACCAAATTCTCAACTTCTGCTTCAATAACACTGCGACGTGGTGAAGAATAGGCCTTAGTAATTGCCTTAATTTCTTCGCGAATAACATCTTTCAATGCTGACTCTTCGTGAATAATTTGGTTCAAACAATTAATTTTATCATTCAACTGGGAAAATTCTTCTTCTAATTGCGTCACATCTGTGTTGGTCAATCGATACAATTGCAACGTGACAATGGCTTCAGCTTGTGCTTGTGTAAACTCAAAACGATTAATTAAGTTTTGTGTAGCGTCTTTACGATTCTTAGATGCTCGAATGGTAGCAACGACTTCATCCAATATAGACAGCATGCGGATTAAGCCTTCAACAATATGTTGCCGTGCTTGTGCTTTAGCCAATTCATATGCTGATCGCTTTAATACAACCTCTTTTCGGAACGAAAGGAAAGCTTCTAAACCAGCCTTCAAACCAACGTGTACTGGTCGTTGATCATGAATAGCAACCATATTGAAGTTATAAGATATCTGCAAATCAGTTTTTTTGAACAAATAAGTCAAAATACCATTGGCATTTGCTTCTTTAGATAATTCAATAACAATAGACATTCCCTCGCGATCGGATTCATCGCGGACTTCTGAAATGCCGGTTACTTCTTTATTTAATCGAATGGCATCAATTTTTGATACCAAATTTGACTTAACAACCTCATAAGGCAGTTCAGTAATTTCAATTTTCTTCTTGCCAGCGCGAAGATCAGATATTTCTGTCTTAGCACGAACAACGATTTTACCACGTCCAGTTTTGTACGCTTTTTTTATACCATCAAGTCCCTGAACAATACCACCAGTCGGAAAATCAGGGCCTTTTACATAGCGCATTAATTGCGATAAAGTAGCGGCTGGATGATCGAGTAAGTAGATTAATGCGGCATTGATTTCTTTCAAATTATGGGGCGGAATTTCTGTTGCATATCCCGCCGAAATACCAGTTGCGCCGTTAATAAAAAGACTAGGAATACGAGAAGGTAAAACTGTTGGCTCATAAGTTGTGTCATCAAAGTTCAAAACCATGTCCACGGTTTCTTGACCCAAATCCGCCATCATTTCACCAGCAATTTTAGACAATCGCGCTTCAGTATAACGCATTGCTGCAGCCGGATCATTGTCCACTGAACCATTATTACCATTCATGTCTATCAACGGCTCACGAACTTTCCAATCCTGCGATAAACGTACCATGGCTTCATAAATTGATGAATCACCGTGCGGATGAAAATTACCCATTACGTTACCAACAGATTTTGCTGATTTACGATATGGATGATCATAAGTGTTTCCATCCTGATCCATTGCAAACAAAATACGCCGTTGCACTGGCTTCAATCCGTCTCGAATGTCTGGCAAAGCACGTTCTTGAATTATATATTTTGAATAGCGCCCAAAGCGCTCCCCCATCACTGCTTCAAGTGAGAGTTCGGTTATACGATCTGCCATCTAAGTGCGGTTCTCCTTGATTAAAACATCTATAAAATTACTAATTACAGATAAATGTCATAAAAAGTTTTATTTAAAATATTAAGTAATAACCTAACCATATTTTGAATAGCTAGCTATTCTTATCTAGTAACAAGTGAAATCAGTCGTCACCATTCTGCCAAGTCTTAATGACTGGCACATTTTTTTGTTCTTTAAATTTTGTACCAGTTTCTTGATTGCGCGCTTTTTCAAAAACATCACTAGACTTTGTGTCATCCCCATCAACTGTGTCTAGAATTGACCCGGCTTCATCCAATGTAAAGTGAACATTGGCTTCAATCCATTCACGCCGCGGATCAACTTTATCACCCATCAATGTAGTGACACGTTTTTCAGCTAACACAGCGTCATCAATTTTAACACGTATTAATGTTCTTGATTCGGGATCCATTGTCGTTTCCCATAATAATGGCGCATTCATCTCACCAAGTCCCTTGAACCGTGTTAATTCATAACGTGCATCACTCTGACTGGTAATTGATTCTAACTCATCATTAGTCCAAGCAAATTGATCTTCTATTTTCTTGGAAGAGTACTTGACGCGGTATAATGGTGGTAAGGCTATGTAGACACGCCCAGCTTCAATTAATGGCCGCATATACTTATAAAAGAATGTTAGTAGTAGGGTTTGAATGTGCGCGCCATCATCATCGGCATCTGTCATAATGATAATTTTGTTAAATGAAGCATCTTCAACTTTAAAATCAGTTCCAACACCGCCACCAATGGCATAAATCAATGTTGATATTTCTTCGTTTTTTAAAATATCTGCTAACTTAGCTTTTTCAGTGTTTAGTACTTTTCCACGTAGCGGCAAAATGGCTTGGAACTTACGGTCACGACCTTGCTTTGCAGAGCCCCCAGCTGAATCACCCTCGACTAGAAAGAGCTCATTTTTATCAGCATTTTTAGATTGGGCAGGTGCTAACTTCCCGGAAAGCAGACGATCTTTCGCCCCTTTAGTTTTACCAGTGCGACTTTCGTCGCGGGCGCGACGAGCTGCTTCTCGAGCTTCGCGCGCGCGAAGTGCCTTACGGATTAAGTTTTGTCCGAAGTCACCATTTTCCATTAAGAAGCGTCCAAGAGTTTCATTAACCACAGAGTCAACAATACCACGTGCCTCTGGCGTTCCTAGTTTATCTTTGGTCTGTCCTTCAAACTGCAAAAACTGTTCTGGAACACGCAATGAAATAACAGCTGATAATCCTTCACGGACATCCGTGCCTTCTAAGTTTTTATCTTTATCTTTTAGTAAGTTCACTTTTCGTGCATATTCATTAAAAGCCTTTGTCCACGCAGTTCGGAAACCGACTTCGTGGGTTCCACCATCCTGTGTACGGACATTGTTAACAAATGAAAGAAGTGTTTCAGAGTAACCATCATTGTACTGCGCTGCAACATCAACAACAATACTCTCTTGTTCACCCTCAAAGGTCATAACTGGTCCGATAGTTTCTTTGTCTTCATTCAGAAAACCAACAAACGCTTCAAGACCTTTTTCATAATGATATTCTTCAACACGAACTGGATCAACTCTTTCGTCGGTTAACGTAAACTTAACACCACTCATTAAGAATGACGATTCACGCAAACGTTCTGCTAAAATATCAAATTTATAAACCGTAGCACTAAAAATTGTCGCATCTGGCTTGAAAGTAACCGTTGTCCCTGTTGGTTCCTTAGTTTTACCTAAATCTCGTAAGGTACCAACTGGATTACCACCATTCACGAATTCTTCTTGCCACTTATGGCCTTCGCGAACAATGGTTACCGTTAAGCTCTCCGACAATGCATTAACAACAGAAGAACCAACACCGTGTAACCCACCGGAAGTCGCATAGCCACCCTGCCCAAACTTTCCGCCGGCATGTAAAACTGTTAAAATAACTTCTGGTGTGGGCTTACCAGACTCATGCATGCCAATTGGCATCCCACGGCCAAAGTCTTGTACGGTGATAGCGTTATTATCATGTATCGTAACGCGAATTTCATTTCCATAGCCACCAAGTGCTTCATCGACAGCATTGTCAACGATTTCATAGACCAAGTGGTGCAAACCACGACCATCTGTTGAACCGATATACATTCCTGGACGTTTACGAACGGCCTCAAGTCCTTCTAAAATTTTTATTGAATCTGAATCATAATGATTTTTTTCTGGCATATTAATCTATCCTTCGATACACGAACCAGTGTTCGTGCGCTAATGTCAATCTATTTTATCATAGATGAAAATCTTGTTTCTGACAAGTGTCAATATTTTATTTTCAATAAGTTATGCCATATACTACTTAAATATATGGTAAACTTGTACTTGCTTTTATATTAAAGGGGTTTTTTATGTTTACTACTATATTAATGTTTATACTCTCTTACTTGATCGGATCTCTAGTCCCAGGATTTTGGGTAGGTAAAATCTTTTACCATAAAGATATTCGCGATGAGGGGTCAGGTAACATTGGTACTACCAATTCATTCCGTGTTTTGGGTATCCGAGCTGGCATAACTGTGCTGGCACTTGATATGCTTAAAGGTACGGCAGCAGGCTTGCTTCCCTTATTGTTCCATAGTAGCATTAATCCAATGTTAGTGGGTATTGGTGCCATACTGGGGCACACGTTCTCCATCTGGATTGGCTTTAAAGGTGGTAAAGCAGTTGCTACTTCAGCTGGTGTATTACTTGCCTATAATCCCATATTTTTCATCATCATTATTAGTATTTTCGTTATTTTATTGTCAATTAGTTCAATGGTATCTCTGAGCTCTATGATTAGTTTCTCATGCGCCGTCCTAATATCACTATACTATCATGATTGGATACTAACGATAGTTGCTACCATATTAACAATTTTTGTTTTCTACCGCCATCGTACAAATATTTCCCGAATCAGAAATGGTACAGAAAGTACTATACCATTTGGCTGGTATTATAACCACAAGAAAAGCGCTCAATGAGCGCTTTTTGTATCGAATAAAATTGTCACCGGTCCATCGTTTGTTAAGCTAACTTGCATATCCGCTCCAAATTCTCCAGTTTCAACCTGTAATCCACTTTCCCTTAATGTCGCATTGAATTGATCATACATAACAGTCGCAAATTCTGGTGCCCCTGCCTTGGTAAAACTTGGACGATTTCCTTTTTTAGTATCAGCAAACAACGTAAATTGTGAGATAGATAAAATAGCACCAGAAACGTCTTCGATACTACGATTCATACGGCCACTTTCATCTTCAAAAATTCGTAAATTATGTATTTTCCGAACTAAATAATCTATATCTACTTGATCGTCACCGTCAGCAACGCCAACTAACAATACATATCCTTTGTTAATTGCTCCTTTTACTTGGTCGTCAATTTTAACACTAGCTTTGCTTACGCGTTGCAATACAACTTTCATGCTATCTCCATTCTAAAAATACATTTACTTGCTAACATCATACGTGAAAAACGATATCGTATCAAGAACTTTCAAACGTCTTCCAGTTTTGACACAATTTTTATCATAAAAAGCCTCAAAATTGTTTTATTTGAGGCTTATCAACATATTTTGACATATTTTAATGAAATGTGCGTTCCACATCGTATACTGCTGGTAGATTGTTTAGAGAATCCATAATTGCTGTCAGCTGTTCTGAATTTTTGACACCTATTGATAGAGAAACTTGCGCCATCCCGTTTTTTGTCACATGACCGTTAACAGAATTAACATAGCGCGTTCGTCCATTAACACTACGAAGTACATCGTTTAGCAATCCACCGCGATTTTCACCATGAACAGTCAAATCAGCATCATAATTAGGTTTTGAGCCATTTTCATCTTCCCACTGTACATCCACAAGACGTTGTCCTTGAAGTTGAGCGGCTCGAATATTTGGGCACCCCACACGATGAACAGAAATACCACGTCCCTTCGTGATATAACCTTTAACATCGTCTCCTGGAACTGGTGTACAACATCGACCTAAACGTACTAATAAATTATCCACTCCTGCAATAACAATATCATCAGCCGTTGATTTTTGTCGTTTGGTGAAAGCTGTTTCATCACGAGTGATTTCGTGGCCCTCCTCCAGCATTTCACGCTGTAATTCTGCTGTAGCAGCTTCCTCATTAGCCTCTCGTATCTTTTCGGTTAATTTATTAGCCACACCAGGTACAGCAATATCGCCAAATCCTATTGCTGCCAACATATCATCTGGCGTATGATAGTGCATCTTATCTGCGGTTTCTTGAATATTTTCTGG
Source organism: Leuconostoc sp. C5 (assembly GCF_056530425.1). Classification (NCBI taxonomy): domain Bacteria; kingdom Bacillati; phylum Bacillota; class Bacilli; order Lactobacillales; family Lactobacillaceae; genus Leuconostoc; species Leuconostoc sp. C5. The sequence continues at coordinate 1,294,025 of NZ_CP134351.1, forward strand.
CGTCAGAATCTCAGCAGGATTGAAATTATTGTCTCTTAGGTTTTTAGCTAACAATTCACGCGCTGCGGCGATGTTGTCTTCTCTATCCAACTGCTTAAAATACTGCTTAATTTTGTTTCGTGCTCGGCGTGTCGAAACAATCTCTAACCAGTCACGGCTTGGTTTAGCATTAGCAGAAGTGATAATTTCTATAATATCACCGGTTTTTATTTTATAATCCAGTGGTACGATTCGACCATTTATTTTTGCACCAGTTGTTTTAATCCCAATATTTGTATGGATTGAAAACGCCATATCCAACGGTCCGGCACCTTTAGCCAGTTCGAACACATCACCACGAGGTGTAAACGCATAAACACGATCAGAAAACAAATCACCCGTTACACCATCCATAAAGTCTTCGGCATTTTTGGCATTTTCTTGCAGTTCTAATATGCCTTGGATGACATTTAAGGCTTGCTGACTGTTATCATCGACATTTGCCTCTTTATTTGAGCCCCGATTTTTTTTATATGCCCAATGTGCAGCTACTCCATATTCAGCCACTTCATGCATATGATGCGTACGAATTTGCACTTCCAATGGACGTCCGTCAGGACCAATAACTGTGGTATGTAAACTTTGATATCCGTTCGCTTTTGGCAATGCAATATAATCTTTAAAACGGCCAGGAATCGGTGTCCATTTTGAGTGTATTGCTCCTAATACAGCATAAGTGTCCGGAATCGAATCCGTTAATACACGAACAGCCAATAAATCATAAATTTCTTCAAAAGCCTTATGCTTATCCACCATTTTTCGATAAATTGAGTAAATATGCTTTGGACGACCATACACATCAACATGACTTAATTCAAGATCTTTTATCGCACCATTAATCTGCTCTACTGCTTCCTGTACGTAGCTAATTCGTTCTTCGCGCTTCATATTCATCAGTGAAGCAATATGATAATATTGCTCGGGATCAATATAACTTAAGGATAAGTCTTCAAGTTCCCACTTAATCGTACTAATACCAAGGCGGTCAGCCAGTGGCGCGTAGATTTCCAATGTTTCTTTTGCAATGCGCTTTTGTTTTTCTTCCCGTAAAGCGCCTAAAGTGCGCATATTGTGCAAACGGTCGGCTAACTTAACAATAATCACACGTATATCTTTTGACATAGCTAAAAGCAACTTACGATGGTTTTCTGCAAGCTGTTCTTGTGAACTTTGATATTGAATTTTACTAATTTTCGTTACACCATCAATAATTTGGGCAATTGTTTCTCCAAAATTATCTCGAACATCCTGTAACGTAGCCGTCGTATCCTCAACAACATCATGAAGATAGCCTGAAATAACCGTTGCCGTATCCATCTTCAGTTCTGCCAAAATACCAGCAACTTGAATTGGATGAATAATATATGGTTCCCCAGACTTACGTTTCTGCTCCTTGTGCAACTCTGACGCCCATTCGTAGGCCTTTTTAACATTTTTTGTATCTGATTCGGACATGTATTGTCCGACCATCTCGAGGACTTCCGGTCCTGTATAATGCTTTGTTTTTGCCATATTTTAGCGTATAATGTGTGACCATTTATCCATGTTTCAGTGTTTGATACACTACTGTCTTAAACAAGCTAGATCCACTGATTTCAAAGATGTCGCACACAATTCCCTTCATGGATTCCGGAGAGTACAAAATCACTTAACAAAACGATTTGCACCTTATTAACGCTTTACAATGCGTACTCTCATTATAAGCAAAATTTAATTTTTTCACAAGCCACGTTTAAATCTGTGCACGAGTGGGTCATAAGCGCTAAAATTAAATAATAAACTTTACTTGTTTAATTATTTAAAAATAGGGAGATAACGTGCTTAGTCATGTCAAAAAATCAAGAAAAATCTCTTTGGAAACGTAACGTATTGGTCCTTTGGTTTGGTGTGTTTATGACAGGAATCGCTCTGAGTGAAGTCATGCCATTTCTTTCTTTGTACATTGACACCTTAGGCCATTTTAGTAAAAATCAGCTAACATTTTATTCTGGGGCAATTTTCTCTGTGTCATTTTTAGTTATGGCGATCGTGTCCCCTTTATGGGGGAAGCTCGCTGATAGAAAAGGTCGCAAATTAATGATGCTTCGTGCTGCACTTGGTATGGCGATTGTCCTATTTTTAATGGGGTATGTCACTAATGTTTGGCAATTATTCATTCTTCGTGCCCTTCAAGGTGCTACGGGCGGCTATATTTCCAATTCAAATGCCTTAATTGCCACACAAACCCCGAAAGAACACGCCGGTCACGCACTTGGCATTTTGGTAACTGGTATGACAGCTGGTAATTTACTTGGTCCACTATTTGGTGGTACTTTAGCTTCAGTTGTTTCATATCGTATGTCTTTTCATATCACCGGTATCATTTTATTTTTGGTATTCATACTGACCATGTTTTTTGTTAAAGAGGAGCCTCACGTAGCCCCTGCTGATTCAAATCCAACGTCAACAGCTGATCTCTGGCACGCACTACCCAACAAACAATTAATTTTTGGACTATTTATTACTACAATGTTAGTACAAACAGTCAATACCTCCATCAATCCCATTATCAGTCTGTTTGTCCGTGAGTTAACAAACAACAGTAACAACACTACCTTTCTCGCCGGTGTCGTGGCAGCAATGCCTGGTATTGCAACAGTTTTTGCAGCTCCACAGTTTGGAAAAATTGGTGACCGCGTGGGTACACACAGAATGATAAAAATTGGTTTTTGTATTGCTATCGCTGCATTAGTCCCAACAGCATTTGTAACAAGTGTCTTCATGCTAATGGTATTTCGATTTATTATTGGTATTAGTGATGCCACCATGTTACCAGCTGTGCAGACCTTGCTATCTAAAAACTCACCCTCAGCAATGACTGGCCGAATCTTCAGCTATAATCAAAGTTTCCAATCAATCGGAAGTGTCATGGGTCCAATGTTTGGTGCCCTAGTAGCCAGTGTATTTGATTATCGAGGTATTTTTATTTTCAGTGCTTTGTTAATCGTATTGAATGCTATCCTGTTTAACTTTAACACCAAATCTTTGAGAAAATAAGCATACAAAAAGGATGAACTTTATGATTCATCCTTTTTGTATGCTTCAAGTTTTCTCAAGTCAACAGTTGCTTCTGTCCATCTTTGTAACGGCACATAATCATGGCGCTTATTAAAAGATAATTTTTCTTGTGATAGTACAGCAACACTTTGATTATTTTCTGTCAAAAATACTTGCCCAGTATGTTTGTACTTTCCTTTTGTATGTTTTCCAGTTCGCCACCTGTGCAAAGTCGCGCCATCTTTAGGAACATAGTTTCCTGACAGATCCTGCTCAACTACAATACCTGTAAACAGATGTGTTTCATACTTGTCTTTACTCATAATATTTGATGCCCACCCCTAATTCAAATCTTGTACCATCAATAGGCTCTGTGGGTTGCAAGTGGAGCTCATAATCAATATTGGAAGCCACTAAGCGGACATCTGTTTGTAGTGTCAATTTATTAACATTATCCAATAACTTTCTATCTTGCTCCGTCATCCGATCTAACAATGATCGAACTGTCATACGTAGCCACTGAACCTGCATTACTTTGCTTATAAAGGCAACTTGTCCAAATGGCATAGGACGTAACCATGTATCATAACTGATGTTTGAGACTTCAACATGATCTACCCAGTCATTACCATTTTGACACCATATTACCTGGTACACGCCTGGATTTTCCAGATGTGTTTGTGTTAGCTCTTTTGGCAAATCAACAATTTGTGGCACAATTCGCATTTCACCGACCATGTGTTGGGTGATGTTAATTGGATAAATTTGATGCCCATCAGAAAATACGTTTAAGGCAAATTCAGTTTGTGTTGTTTCCGGTCCACTTGGTGTATGCTTTTCCTTTGGCAAAATCAACACGTTCTGATTGAGTTCGCGTAATGCCTTAATTAACTTACGTCGATTCCCTGGAACAATTATGGCTATCGGATTTTCGAGTTCAACAACCTTCATGACGTCTGAAATTTCCAATGGCTCCAAATATTGCTTATCAGCCAAATTTTGCATCAGCGTTGCATCACTAGCGTTATTATTCATAATTACAGTATGGTACTGCAGACGTCGTAGTTCAGATAACACAACGGTTGTCGCATAACCACCAGATGCAGCATCCCCTAGTCTAAATGCACCACTACCGATGACCAGAACAGTATTATCACTGACCTGTTCAGATTCATTTTCTTCTTCGTAAGTCGAGTAATATTGACGTGCATTCTCTGGAAACTCACCGGCCGATGGTTCTAAAGCTTTATAAGTTGGGTCAATGTTGTGTTCCTTTGTTAAGGCTCGAATAATTTTAAAATCGGTATCCCAAAAAAGAGCAATTAGACCATCTGATAAGCCATACCTTTTACCACGCCGCAATGACACGATACTGTCTACATCTTTTTCAATCTCAAGTTCTAATTGCAATAGATGCCTTAATTGATAAAAGTAAAATTCGTCAATATTTGTTAATTCGGCTAACTCGTCAATTTCGTAACCACGTTTTATGGCTTCAATGAGTAGCAACACACGATTATCTTCAGGATGAATTAGCTGCTGGATTAATGCGTCATCACTAACATGTGCCATATTTGTTGGTGAAAATGTGGCATTGTTAAAATGTGCCGATCGAATGGCTTTTTCGAGAGCCTCAATGAATGTACGCCCAAACCCAATCGTCGAGCCAACAGACTTTTGTATACTATTCAGCTGTCGATTCACCGAAACATTGGATTCCTCTAACTCACCGAATGGAAAAATTGGCAACTTTACCGTGATATGATCCATCATCGGTTCCATCATAGCCATTTTTTGACCAAAATCGTGTGAAAGCACAATGTCTTCTAACGCAATACCCATCGCCAAGTTAATGGCTACTAGCATTACTGGATATCCAGTTACAAGCGCCATACGACTAGACATTTGATCAATATAGGGTGAAACCTTAATGATATAAATAGCACCCGTCGTATCGTCAAAGGCAAATTGAACGTGCATTACACCTTGTAGTTCTAATAAATCAGCAACTTGGAAGGCATACATCCTCATTTTTTCCAAAATTTGGTCTTGAATCGTTAATGTTGGTGACACACTTAATGAATCAGCAGTATGAATACCAATTGGATCCATATCCTCACTGGCACCGATTTTCATCTTGTTCCCGCGAAAATCTCGTAACACTTCCATTCCAATTTCTTTCAAACCATTTATGGCTTTAGAAATAATGATTTCTTGCGTCATTGACTGTGTTTTGGCGTTATCAATTGCTTCTTCAAATTCATCTAACCGCTCAACCATCTGACGTGTATTAGTATTTTTTGGATGCAGAGATCTAATCATTAATGGGACCTGAAGCTCACGTAACAATTCGTTTGCATCGTCTTGCGCTTTGACAACATGGCTTGTGATAACTGGTAAACCAGCTTCTGCCATAAACTTCGTAAAATCAGCCAGATTATTAATCCTTAGTAACATATCAATGCTCAAGCCAAGAGTTTGAGGTACTAAACCGTCCCCATGCTCCCATGATTGCACAACATCTGCCCATAACCTTACCGCGCGCACGCCACCAAAAAGTGGTAGCACCGTGTCAATATGGTTATGCTTAATAACCTGTTTAACGTTTTCAACTGTCAAAGGCTTCCAAATTGTTTCAGACGCTAAACTTTCTAGAGACAATGCGTAAGGGTTTTCGTCAATTAAAAAGACATTAATACCATGTCCCTTTAATTCGGGCATGACCTGATAAATGGCTGCATCATGCTCCGATTCAAGACCAAAATCATTTGATCCCGCACCAATGAATAAAATATTTTTAGCTGTGATGTTCGACATAATCTTCTACCGTTTCAAAAAAATCTGCAAATACCGCTGTCGCTTCATATGGTCCTGGAGCGGCATCTGGGAAAAACTGTACACTAAAAGCTGGATAATCACGGTGACGCAGTCCCTGTACAGCACCATCTACTAAATCACGATAGGTAACAAATAATTTCTTATGGTCAAGTAATTCTTCGTCAACCGCATACCCTTGGCCCTGCATTGCATAAAAAATTTGCCTAGAAATAATTTCTTGAATAGGATGGTTCATGCCGTGATGTTCAGATGGGAGTGCCACCAATGTTGCATCATTGGCTAAAGCAAATAATTCATGGCCCAAGCCAATACCCAGTAACGGCGCCTTTGTTTGCAATACTCTGATCAACGTAAGAACACTTTCTGGCAGTGAGCGCGGATCGCCAGGGCCTGTAGATAGGATAATGCCATCTGGATCTAAGGTTAATACTTCATCAACACTTGTTGTATATGGTAAAACGGAAACATTGGCATCGTAATCCCCTAACATGCGAAGAATACCATGTTTTAAACCGAAATCTATTACTACAATATGACGACCACGCCCGGGATTAGCATATGGCTTAGAGGTCGCTGTATTTTGGACTTGTTTATTTGTTAAAACTGTCGCTACTAATTGATCTACTGCGTGATCATCAGCGTAGTCAACAATTGTAGCTTTTTGTGGCCCAGTTTCTCGCAAATGTCTGATCAATTTTCGTGTATCAACTTGATACAATCCAGGAATATTGTGTTGCTTCAGGAAACGATCTAAATTCATACGACGTTGCCGATTAACTGATACCTCAGCCAAATCATGTACGATCATTCCTCTTATCATTGGTTTCACTGATTCATAAGCCTCAGCATGAATACCCGCTGCCCCGATAACAGGCATCGAAAAGACAATCATTTGCCCATCGTAAATTGGATCTGTGATAATTTCTTGATAACCAGTCATGGCCGTATGAAAAATGATTTCCCCAAAAGTGGTGGCAGGTGCACCAAAGCCAAGGCCCTCAAAAACCGTGCCATCTTCTAGGATTAAATGTCTAATCATAAGCTATAATTCTCCAAACTGCTGTATACAAATAGACAGTATTGTATACAGCATTAAAGTAACAGATTATCTGTTATCTACTTCCCCACAAATATATCAATTGATCCTTAGCCACCAAAAAGTTATTAATGAACAATTTCAACTGCATCTTTTCCATCAATTTCTTGCACAAAGACTTTAATCTTTTCATTCTGTGCGGTGGGAATATTTTTTCCAACAAAGTCTGCTCGAATAGGCAATTCTCTGTGTCCACGATCCACCAAAACAGCTAGTGAAATCGTTTTAGGACGACCAATATGAATCAGTGCATCCAATGCTGCTCGAATAGTTCGTCCTGTAAACAATACATCGTCAATCAAAACAATATTCTGTTCGGAAATGTTCAATCGCTCTTCTGAGTTCAAACCTAAATCGTTATGCTGATCAGGTTTATCATCCCGAAAGTTAGTGATGTCAATGGCCATGACCGGAATTTGAACGCCTTCTAATTGTTCTAAACGATCTGCAATACGGCGTGCAAGATACTCGCCACGTGTTTTGATTCCCACCAGAACCAAATTTTTACCGCCCTTATTACGCTCAATTATCTCGTATGTAATACGAGTTAACGCGCGCTGTAATGAGGCATTATCTAAAACTTCTTTATTTGGCATATTCATCTTCCTCTCTATTAATCGGTGTTAATGTTGATAAAGCAAACTGAAAGTAATCTGGTAATGGACTGTCAAATGACAGTTCATCGCCTGTTGTAGGTTGCTCTAAAGTCAGTGTCTTAGCATGCAATAATTGCCCATTCAACTGTGTACCATCTAGCTTCTGTGCCGTGCCGTATACCGGATCCCCAACAACTGGATGACCAATGTAACTCATATGCACCCTTATTTGGTGCGTTCTGCCAGTTTCTAAACTCACTTTTAACAGCGTATAACCAACATATCGTTTTAAGACACGAAAATGCGTGACAGCCTCACGTCCGCCTTCAATAACTGCTTGTTTTTTTCGATCAATTTTATGACGTCCAATCGGAGCTTCAATTGTTCCTGAATCTTCCGTAAATTCACCACGGACTAGCGCGTAATACACGCGCTGATTTTTATGAGATTTTAACTGTTCAGATAGTGAACGATGAGCCTTATCGTTTTTTGCGACCATTAGTAGGCCGCTGGTATCACGATCAATGCGATGTACTATTCCAGGTCGAAATTCACCATTGATGGTTGACAATGGTGAATGATGAAGTAATGCGTTCACCAATGTACCAGAACTATGTCCTGCAGCAGGGTGCACGACCATTCCTTGTGGCTTATTTACAACAATAATATCATCATCTTCATAAATAATATCAAGCGGAATGTTTTCAGCTTCGATCTTTGTTTCTTGAGTCTCAGGTGGAGTAATAGATATTGTATCTCCACTGACAACTTTATATGAGCGTTTTACTTTATGATTATTAACTAAAATCGTACCATCCACTAGCCAATTTGAGAGTGTGGTACGTGAGTAACTCAGATTTTCTTTCGATAACACAGCATCAACACGCCCAGCTTGATCTGTTATATGAATTAATATTTTATTTGCCATCAGTATCCATGTAATCCTTAATTTGTTGCACAATGTTTTTTGTAAGATAATATTTTCGTTCTCGGTCAGCACGAACAAATGATAAAACATGACCATTCAACTGCCAATGTTCAATATCTTTCAAAGAAATTTTTTCATACTCTGATAATAACACCCGACCCAAAAAAAGATTAGGCCCAGCGATGTAAACACGTCGACGAACGACTAGTAGTACGCCTAATAAAATCATCACCATAATAAACAAAATTGGTAGGATTTCAAGTTTGAAACTCATTTCATCCCAAACGACAATACTGCCCATAAAAAATATACCCCACCACAACCAACTAATTGTACCTGTTGAATCCAGTGGTTGAAAAAAACCGCGTCTTGGTATCATGTGTTGCCCTTTTCTGTAAACGTATTCAACTAATATTTTACCAGATTTCAATTAAAGGAATGTAAAAAGTTACTGCTAACAATGCATAGCTTATTATCCTCAATGTATTATTCGACGACAACATATAATATTTCAACAAAATTTGTTATACTTTCGATATACGTTCAATTAAAAGGAAACTTATATGATTACACTATATGTTGACGCAGCACGTGACGTATCCACTGGTCGTTCGTCAGCTGGCGCAGTTTTAATTATTGATAAAGTACAAAAACAGCTAAAAACAGCCTTGAGAGAGACTGTTAATAATCATGAGGCTGAATTTTTGGCAGTTCTTTGGGCATTAAAGTACCTACCTAGCAATGAAAATGTACAAATATATAGTGATTCAAAAATCGTAACTGATGCCTTGCATAAATCTTATGCAAAACACTACCAAGGGCTTGTTGATGAAATCAATCTACAATTAACACCATACCCTCTAGTTTTGATCAATTGGGTTCCAGAAAAAGAAAATCGCGGAGCTCATAATTTAGCTTTGCAAGCATTAAAAAACGCGAACCATTAAAGTTCGCGTTTTTTAATTGTTTACAATACAAGTTGGTACGCCCATCGAACACCATTAATTTCTTCTCCCTCATTAATGTGCACAATGCCACGCTTCTCAAATCCATTACCCGTGATAACAGCTTGCATTGGCAAGTTACCTGGATGAGTATCAATTCGAAAATCGCTTGTACCGTTTTCATAGAAAAATGTCAAAATAGCAGTCATGAATCGCTGCGCCAGTTTTTGCCCCCGGTACTTATCAAGAATAGCAAAGCGATGAATGCCAATGTAATCTGTTTCATCATTTAGCCATTGACCGTCCTCTATTAGCGTATATATCGGGTCTTCACCTGCTAATATTGCTGTATATCCCGCAACTTGATGATCCACAACCAACACGAATCCTCTTTGCAGTACTAAGTCTTCCTCAATCGTATCTTGATTAGGATATCCCGATTGCCACTGTGAAAGCCCTTGTTCTTTCAGGTAATAACGGGCATTATTGATGATTGATACAATTGATTTTATATCCTCCTCATGCGCCCGTCGCATATAAACTGATGTCATATTCCCGTCCTTATAATTAGAAATAATTTATTTTATCATAAAAATTATAATAGGACAATCATAAAATCTTTACCGTTCTCTTTTCTTCACAGTAACTTTCCAAACGATTCATAGCTGTCTCTAGCATGTCCAGAGATGCCGCATAACTAATTCGTACATATCCTGCACCACCTGGTCCAAATCCAGATCCAGGAACGACTGCCAATTGTTGCCTATCTACCAGGTCATAAGCAAACTCCACGTCATTTTGATTTAAATCTACAGGTATTTTAGCAAACATATAAAATGCGCCGCTTGGTGTTGCCATTTCAAAACCTAGTTTTGTCATTTTTTCAACTAAGTAGTCACGTCGTTTTTTATATTGCTCTTTCATCCATAATGTATCGTCCTTACTTTCAGCACTTTTAAATGCTTCAGTAGCCGCTGCCATTGCAGGATTTGAAGGTGTCATTATGACAAAACCATGCACCATATTAATTTTCTTCATTAATGCCGCAGGACCCGCCAAAATACCGATTCGATAGCCCGTCATGGCATGGGACTTTGATACGCCATTAACAACAATTGTTTGTTCTGGTAAAATGCTTGCCATTGAAACATGAGGTGCATCATAGCTCAATTCAGAATAGATTTCGTCTGAAATGATTAAAATATCTGTTTCTCGTACCACGTCTGCTAAAGCTTTCAACTGTTCTGCTGTGTAAGTCACGCCAGTTGGATTAGAAGGATTGGTGATAATAATTGCTTTGATATGATCTTCGGTAGCAATGATTTCGCGTAAATGATCTGGCGTTAATACGAATTCGTCTTCCGAAACGTCAATAAACACTGGGTGTCCGCCATTAATGCGTGTCATTTCAGCATACACTGGGTAGGCGGGCGTCGGGATCAGAACCTTATCATCAGGATTCAAAATTGCTGCCAATAATGTATAAAGACCTTCTGTGGCACCAACTGTTGTAATGATTTCTTCAGCTGGGTCAAAATCAAGCCCATAACGATCATTTAAAAAGTCACTAGCTGCTTGACGTAGTGTTTTCTTTCCTGCTGAAACTGAATAGTGTGAATCATCTGCACTAATTGCAGCTAAAGCAGCTTCTTTAATATGCTGGGGAACTGAAAAATCTGGCTCACCAATTGTTAGTTTCAGAATATTGGGAATATCACTAACTTTTTCGTCGAATGAATGGATTGGGCTAGGCTTTACTTTATCTAAATTATCATTAAAAATACCGACTTGTTCTAACTTTGACTTAATCATATTGAATCCTCATTTCATTGTTGCTTTATTCTATCAATGATGAATTATTTTTTCACGAAAATATTGTACAAAGAAAAAATTTATCATTGGTCATATTGCATAAATAGCCACCCTGAAAATAAAAAAACAAGAGATCATTGATCCCTTGTTTTTTATCTAACACGCTTACCCCAGTACTGGAAGTAATCGACACGCAATGCCCCATTATATAGTTTGCGTCGTTTTGTCGCTTTTTCACCGTAAGATTTTTCAAACTCTAAGTCACTAGTTAAAATATACTTACTCCAACTTGGTAGATTACGATAGACAGAACCCATTTGCTCGTATAACTCACGGGCGGCTTCGAGTTCACCTAAACGTTCACCATAAGGCGGATTAGTCACCAGTACACCGTTAAGTTTATCAGTTGTCCAGTCTTTGGCAGCTAAACGCTTGAAAGTGATATCCTGACCAAGTCCCGCATGTTTGGCGTTTTCTCTAGCAATATCAACCATATTTTCGTCAATATCAAACCCTTCAATATCAAGAGTACGGTCATAATCAGCTTGCGCTTCAGCCGCATCACGCACTTTGTCTGACAATTTTTTATCAAACCAGTCCATGCTCTCAATATCAAAGTCACGAATTAATCCAGGTGCGATATTACGACCAATTAATGCTGCCTCAATCGCAATCGTTCCAGAACCAGTTGTTGGGTCAACAAATGGACGATCCGGGTGCCAATTTGTTAGCAAAACTAGTGCCGCTGCAAAGTTTTCTTTTAATGGTGCACCACCCTTATTCACACGATAGCCACGCTTAAATAGGGATTCCCCTGTTGTATCCAAGGTAACCATAACGTGATCTTTATCAATCATCACTTCAAGTTGTGCAAAATAACCGTTTTCAGGCAAACGTGTTCGAATATGATAAGCTTCTTGCAATCTATTGACGATTGCTTTTTTAGTAATAGCTTGAACATCTGGCACACTAAATAACTCAGATTTTTTTGAACGTCCTGCAACGGGGAATTCTGAATCATAGTTCAAATAATCCTCCCATGGTAACGCTTTAACGCCCTCAAACAGCTGATCAAATGTTGTCGCATCAAATTCACCCACAATAATTTTAATTCGATCCGCTGTACGAAGCCAAATATTAGTATTCAATATATCTTTTTGTGTACCATCAAAACGTACTCGATAATTTTCAACTTGATGTTCATAGCCCAAGCGTTCTAGCTCTTTACCAACAAGCGATTCCAATCCTGCTGCTGCTGTTGCCATTAAATGATATGTTTTTTCCATGATTTTCCTTTATAATTAGCGTATGAGATTAACTGATTTAGAAGATTTAACACAATATATGTCACTTGATACAAAATTATTAGTACAAACTGAGGACTTTGTTAATCCAGTGACAGCAATAAAATATGCAAATAATCATTCGGATATTATATTGCTAGCTAATGATCAGACTAATGCCATGACACTATCACAACTATTCGCACGTTTGCGTACACTACCGGCAAATACTATTCTCCTCACAGAAAATAATCAACCTATTTTTGGTTTTCATCTTGATAATCAATACAATATTATTTTTAAATAATTAATCAATAATATTGTTATATGTTACACCACGTCTGCGCTGCTTAGAGACCTGCGCTGCCTGTGGTGTAGTAATATTATCACGTTGCCAGTTGGCCAAAATTGTTTCAATATAACGCAAACTACGGGCATTATTTGCAACAGCCTCTTGAATGGCCAATAACATCATCACTGGCTCAAAGTGATCCTGATCAAACCAATGCCCAACAGTTTGCATTTCCATTGGTGATAACGGACGCCCAAATTCTGCCTCTAACGTCTGCATAATCTCACGACGAGCACTCTTACCATCTGACACAATTTCCGACCGTTGTGTAGTTTGACCATCTAATAGTTTTTCGTATAATGGTGTAAAATCATAAGTTTCAGTCTGAATACTGCCACCTACCACCTGCATCAAATCTCGTCTTATCAAACTCTGCAAACGCGTAATAACAATTTTTTCGGTCGTGTGCATTACTTGGGCAATAGCTGCCGGTGTAGCTTGATCTCCCCGCCCTTGAATACGCTCCACCTGCATATACAATGCTAAATCATCATTATCTAGACCAACATCTTGATAATGTAACAACAAGTCATTACTTACGCCAGTGTTACCAGCTTGAATATACTGTTGTAATCTTTTTTCTAACGTCATATTTCCTCGGTTTTAAAAACGTCCAAATAAATTGGACGTTTTTCTTATATAAATAGTGTATCACATTCGAGTAAGAATACTATGCTACAAAACTATAATTAAGGACGTAAACGGTTGGTCATTCGTGGAAATGGAATGGCTTCACGAATATGCTCCTCGCCAGTTACAAATGTCACCATACGTTCTAAGCCCAAGCCAAATCCTGAGTGTGGCACTGAACCGTACTTACGCAAATCAAGGTACCAAGCATACTCATCCATGTTTAACCCTAGTTTTTCAATTTCATTCTTCAGGTAGTCATAATCCGTATCACGTTCTGATCCACCTATAATTTCTCCGTAACCTTCCGGAGCTAATAAATCAGCTGAAACAACAATGTCATCTCGTGTTTTATGGCGCTTCATGTAGAATGGCTTAATTGCTTTTGGAAAGTTAACAATAAACACGGGTTTAGCAAAATGATTAGCCAAGAACGTTTCTTCGGGTGAACCAAAATCAACACCCCACTCCACATCAAAATCATTATCTTGTAATAATTTGACTGCATCATCATAGCTCACACGTGGATATGGTAACTGCGTATATGAACGAAGTAGGTCTTTGTCACGCTTGAGAATGTCAAGTTCTTGATCATTATTCTCGAGTACCTTTGAGATCAAGAAAGCAATATAACGTTCTTGGAGTTTCAAACTTTCCTCTTGATCCATAAAAGCCATTTCAGGCTCAATCATCCAAAACTCAGTCAAATGACGTCTCGTCTTAGATTTTTCTGCGCGAAATGTTGGCCCAAATGTAAATACTTTACCAAACGCCATTGCACCAGCTTCAGCATACAATTGACCAGTTTGCGACAAGAATGCTGGTTCGCCAAAATAATCCGTTTCAAATAATTCAGTCGTTCCTTCTGGGGCAGATCCAGTCAGCACAGGAGCATCTAATTTCGTAAAGCCTTCTTTGTTAAAGAACTCGTATGTTGCTGCAACAAGTGTATTACGAATTTTTAGAGTAGCAAACGGCTTCAGATGCCGTAAGTACAAATGACGTTCGTCAAACAGAAATTCAGTTCCATGCTCTTTAGGTGTAATTGGATAGTCATGGCTTTCACCAATTACTTTAATATCGGAAACAGCCATTTCATAACCGAAAGATGAACGAGCATCTTCATGAATTTCACCAGTAACATAAATACTAGTTTCTTGCTTCAAACTTTTAGCAGTTTCAAACACTTCTTCTGACACGTCAGCTTTAGCAACAACCCCTTGGAAGAAGGCTGTGCCATCACGTAATTGTAAGAATGCAATTTTGCCACTACCACGCTTTTGACGGAGCCAAGCCCCAATAGTCACTGTCTTTCCAACAAAGTTTTTTGCATCAATAATCTTAATTTTAGGTATTTCTTCAGTCATCACTATATTAATCTTTCGTATATTTTTTAAAGAATTGCGTCAAACGTAAAACTGCTTCATTAAGGGTATCTTGGTCTTTAGCATAACTCAAACGCAGATATCCTGGCATGCCGAATCCCTCACCGGCAGGCAAAGCAACATGTGCTTCTTCCAAAATTTTCGTTGATAATTCAACAGTATTACTTACGCCAACAAGTTTCATTAATTTTTCATCAACTTGTGGAAATAAATAAAAGGCACCTTGCGGCTTTACATCAACGTGTACGCCATTAATTTTGTTTATTGCCTCAAAAGTCGTATTTAACCGTTGTTCAAACGCCTGACGCATGTTTTCAACAGTGTCTTGCTCCCCATTCAATGCCTCAATTGCTGCATATTGAGCCGCTACTGTTGGATTGGAAGTCATGTGTCCCAATAACTTATTCATCGCCGAAATAATTTCTGAACTCGCTAAAGTCCAACCTATACGCCATCCTGTCATTGAGTATGCCTTAGACACACCATCCACAATAATCATAGCACTATTTTCAAGATGTTGTAACTGCAACCCAGATGTAAACTCAGCACCATTATAAACAAGTTGACCATATATTTCGTCTAAAATAACATAGACCCCATGTGTATTTGACCAATCTAGGATATCTTGAATTTCTTGTTTACTATATACTTGCCCAGTTGGATTGGTAGGAGAATTGACAATAACCAACTTGACCGTTTCTTTAATTTTGTCCAAATCTGAAATGGTTAACTTCATCGACGAGCTTTCCGAATGAACCTCTATCAGTTCACCACCAGCTAGCTTGATTTGTTCAACATAACTCACCCACTCCGGAGCAGCAGTAACAACTGTGTCACCAGGATTTAGTAAAACTTGCATCAATACATACAGTGATAATTTTGCTCCTGTCGTTACGGAAACATTTTGAGTAGTAATAGCTGCTTCATATCGCTGACTGACATTTTCAACAATCGCCTGCTTCAAGGCAGGTAAACCACTGGCTGGTGTATAAAAACTTGTTTTTTGTGCTTGAATCGCTTCAATAGCTGCGTCAGAAATATTTTTAGGTGTTTGAAAATCAGGCTCACCTACGCCTAAATTAATGACATCAATACCCTCTTCTTGCATTTGTTTAGCAAGGCCGTTCATAGCTAACGTTGGAGAAGCAGTTATAGCATTCACACGATTCGAAAAAGTCTTCACTTTATAGTTACCTCTTACATACCTGAAATGGCACGATACGTCTTTCCTGATTTAAAGTCTAATGTTAAATAATTTAGTTTATTGTCCTGCCCTTTATAACTAATCTCCCAAACTAATACACCTTGGTATTCACTAATATTAGCTGAATATAACTTTTTTGGCTTGTATTTGTTAGTTATCAGTTTTTTGAGCTGACTATCTGTCATTCCTGATGAACGATTATATGTTTTTATTTTATTATTGCGAACAATTGCAACTTTTTGAGTGCCAGTCGTTGTTTGCCCTAGAACAGCATAAGTGGTCGTCTTTCGATAATTAACAGATACTTGTGTTACTGTTGCAATGCTTGTTTTTTCACGTACTAATTTTTCAACTCGATTTTCTGCCTGGCGCATTGGAGCTAATGAAACGTAAAAATACCCCAAAATAAAGGCTGCTAGGATAATCAGAATACCGATTACTATGAACCAGAAGTGCGCCCAATGAATGCGCGCTTGGCGATGTCGCTGGCGGATTCGAATATCATCTTTAAATTGTATCATTTTTTGAACCCTCCATAATGGCATGTACACATGATATTATACCAAAAAATATGGTGATTTTGATCTGCGAGTTAGAGGTCATGCAATAATCGATCATATTGCTGTTCTAAACCTTTTTTCAAGTTCATCTTTTCAACGACAATTTGTTGCTTAAATCGATTACGTTGCATAGCATTCAATTGAGAAACTAATATACCATTTTGATGACGTTGCATTTGGGTTAAAACATAAGCTAGACGTGATACAGGTTGCCATACTTCTCTTTCTGGAACAATTACAATTGCAGGTAATTCCTGCTCTCTAAGCCACATGGTTGAAAAAATTTTTGGGGTAACAATAATAATATTATTTCGTTTGGTTTGACTCTGTCGTTGTATTTTTTCCAACGAGCCAGTAATTCCTTCCGCGACAATATTATAATTCGTTGTCACTGCATATTTTATTTTTTGATACCAATGATTAACCCGTTCTTCATTGGGGACGATTAATAGTATTTCTCCAACATTACGCTGCGTAATAGATTGTAAATGCACTATTGGAGACGAACGTTGCAATTGTACAACATGAATTGGTTGTAAATCATTATGAACAAATTCACGCTCAACAGTAAAGGGCTCCGGTACATCACGTAAGAATTCCGTAACCTCTGTTGGTAAAAACTCACTCACAATTAATAATTTATGAACATTGGACACAAATTCTGCTTGATAAATCGCACGTTCCAAAATATCGAATACGACTTCAGTTTGAGTTTGTCCGTTAACTTCGGAAAATTCATTTGCCACCACAATGTCATTTTGTAACTGTAAGCGCCTAATCTTCAACAATTGATCTCGAGCATCTTGGAACTCATGAGGAATACTATTTTCACTAATTTCAAATAATTCCTTCAAATGTAATATTATCAGTAGAAACCGTTCCACGCGCTTTAAATTAGCCCGTTGATTATCGGATTGCAATATTTGTTTTAGTAGTTTTAATGCTTCACTTAAACTCTGCCGAACAAATAAGCGCTGTTTATGCGTCAAACCAGCAATCTCTTGATGATTCAATCCTTTTAAAATGTTTTGATACTGCGTGACATTTAAAGAAACGTGAAAATAATCATGTAAATCATCAACAAATTGCGTTGGTGTTTCCATGACAACAACTGGCCATTTATCAATCTTTTTCTCTTCACGCAGTTTCTGACTTTGCACAAAGTATGTGCTGAAGTTCATGATAATGATATTAGCTTGATGCGCACTTTTATAAGCCTTTTCGAAAAATTGTGCATGACTGTCACCACGAATTGATGACACGTAGTCACCATTTTGAACACCTACCGAAATTTCTCGAAGTAAACCAGTTTTTGTTTGCGTTAGCCAAACCAAAACACGAGCTTTAAAAAATTGAATTTGCAATGTACTTTTTTCTTCTAAAGTTTGAGCAAACTTTTCAACATCTATATACTCTGATGGCTCGTACAAAATAGCACTTTGCATTGGTCGGCTAAATAGCTTTGTAAGATTAGTAATAATATCTACTTGCTGAGCTTGTAAACTCTCATCATTAGTCAATAAAACCGCTGTTTTTCCACTTAGAATAACTGGAACTAAATAGGCCAATGTTTTTCCAACTCTCGGACCGGTTAAAATGGTCAGCAAGCCATCGGTACGTTTATTTAAGAATTGATTGGCACGATCCATTAAACTGTTCTGTGCAACATTTGTCGTTAACCACTGCCCAAATAACTTTGTCTTTTCGTCACTTGTTTCTGGATAATCAACTTGGACAGATTTAGAAGAATGAATTGTTTGTTCTGTTGTAGTGGTTAATACAGCGACTTGCTCAACGGTACCAAAATTTTGCTTGTTTTTTGAATGAACAAGCTTTAAAAATTGCTGCGTTTGACGTAGTAACGGCCAATCACCTTGTTGCAATTGTTTTAATGTAATGTCCGGTAATTCTTCAAGTTTTTTCCAAAATTTCAAAAACAGTAAAGCCGTGGCATGCGCATCCGCATTGGCACGATGTGCATTTTTGAGCGTGATATTTAAGTAGGTCGTTAAATCTAATAAACGATATCCCGGCGCCGTTGGAAACAATATTTGAGCAAGCTGTACTGTGTCAATAGCAGCGGATTTTAAGAGTGGAAAACCAGTTCTTTCGAACTCATCATTTAAATACGGATAATCAAAATTAACATTGTGCGCAATAATCACTGTATTTTGAAGTAAATTTTGCAATAACGGTGCAATTTCTTCGAAATACGGTGCGTTTTGCACATCCTTTTGTGATATATGCGTGAGCTGCTGAATTTGACGATCAATTAGTTGGCCAGGATTGACAAAAGATTCAAAATGATCAACGATTTGACGTTTCTTTATAAATGTCATACCAATTTGAATAATTCGTCCACCTTTTTTTACGCTATGTCCTGTGGTCTCAAGATCGACAACCACGAATGTATCGTTGGCGTTCATATAAAGCACCTTTCTAAACGTGCGTGCTAGAGCACTTTTTATGTGAGAATTGCGCTGTTTACTACACAATAATTATGCGCACTAAACAACGCAATTCTCTTTTATATTTTACACTAAATACTACTGTGCGGTACAATAGTAGAGTACATCTGGAGAAATTTATGTTAAGTCAAATGAATGGCGTAGGTCAATCCCACGCAAAAGCAATATTAATCGGCGAACACGCCGTTGTTTATGGCGAACCTGCCATTGCAATTCCCCTACCAAATATGACGGTCACTGCTACATTGAGGCCAGCATTTCGTGGTCAAACAATCGATGGTGCTGAATTCCATGGTGATTTAAGTGAACTTGGTGCAAACGTTGAAGGTATCCGACAGCTATTACTGCGCCTAATCAATAAATTTAAAATGACTAATGTGCCATTCCTTCTCTCTATTGAATCAAATGTTCCTCAAGAACGAGGATTTGGCGCTTCAGCTGCTCTAGCAACTGCGATTACAAGAGCATTTTTCGATTACTTTAACACGACTTTAAGTAATACGGAACTGAATTACTTCACAAACATTGAAGAAGTCATTTCCCATGGATCACCTTCTGGCTTAGATGCCACCACCGTTAATTCGAGCAACCCGATTTGGTTTATCAAGAACAAAACAATGGAAAAATTCGAAATGAACTTATCAGGTACGTTGGTATTAGCCGATACAGGTATCCATGGTCAAACCGTTCACGCTGTCAGCATAGTCAAAGAATTTTTGATTAATGATCAAGAACGTGCTTGGTCAACAATTAGTCATCTCGGACAAATTGCTGAAAAAATACGGATTGATATTTCTGAAAATAATCCCGAGCATTTAGGTATGATGTTTACAGCAGCCCATCATGAATTACAATCATTGGGTATTTCACATCCTAAACTTGACAAACTAGTTAATGCTGCGAATCATGCTGGTGCTTTAGGAGCAAAGTTAACAGGCGCTGGCATTGGTGGTGCTATGTTTGCTTTAGCTAGAAATAATAATGATGCAATCGCAATTGCCAATGCTCTCAATAAAGCTGGCGCACAGAATACATGGATTCAACCCTTATGAAAGCTACTGCCCATACAAATATTGCCCTCATAAAATACTGGGGGAAAAAAAATACGGAACTGAATTTACCGACAACTAGCTCACTTTCATTAACACTAGACAAGTTTTACACAACAACTTCTGTGGAACCTGCCAATCATGATCGTTTTATTTTAAATGACCAAGTCGTCGACGCCACTCGTGTTCATCGCTTTTTGGATATTCTGCGACAACAGTTGGGTGATTTTACACCACTGCAGGTTATTTCTGAAAATCACGTACCTACAAGTGCTGGATTAGCCTCCTCTGCTTCGGCTTTTGCTGCGTTAACAGGAGCTGTTACACACGAACTAGGAATGGACCTACCCAAGGAAGAATTATCCCGCTTAGCCCGTCGTGGTTCTGGTTCAGCTAGTCGCTCTTTTTTTGGTAACTTCGCCATGTGGCATAAAGGTATTGACGACGCATCTTCTTTTGCCGAGAGCCTTAACGCGCCTGAATTGCCCATTGCCTTGGTTGTTGCTGAGGTTTGTGATGCGCCTAAAAAGATAACTTCAACTGAGGGAATGAAACGTGCTATTACCTCACCAAATTATGATCGCTGGCTATCAAAGTCGGCTAATCAATTCATTGATATGCAACATGCTATCCTAGATCAAGATATTGACAAAATTGGTGCTTTGGCTGAAGATAATGCCTTGGGTATGCATGCTTTAAATTTAACAGCTACAAGAAGCCCATTCACTTATTTTACAGACAAAACACAATTAATTTTATCTTTGATACAAGATATGCGCCATCAAGGAATATTGGCCTATGCAACAATTGATGCAGGGCCAAACGTTAAAATTATCACAACAATGCAAGAAGCGCCCAAAATTGTGACCATACTAAATCATGCCATACCATCCCTGAAACTTGAAATTGCTCAAAGCGGGCCTGGAATTTCTTATGACTAAAATATTAATCCCTGGTAAACTCTTTTTGGCTGGTGAGTATGCAATTACTAATCCTGGCAATACCGCGCTTGTTGTTGCCATTACTACAGGGTTAGCAATAGAAATTACCACAGCCCGTGAAGTTTCTACTATTACTTCTAATATCATTACAGATGATCTAACTTTCAATATCAACCAAGAAACGCCAGAGCAAACTGATGACTGGCGTTTTGTTCGCGCGGCTGTGAATCTGATGACACATTATGTTCACACGAAAAAAATTAGGGCAACATTACAAGAAGTAAATATTGACATCAAAAGTAATATGAATCATCCTACAGGTAAAATTGGTCTTGGTTCGTCTGCAGCCGTGGTTGTAGGCATCGTATCGGCTTTTAATAACCATTTCAAACTCAACCTAACGTTACTGACTCAATTTAAAATTGCTGCGCTCGCACACTTGCATGTGCAGAAAAATGGTTCATTAGGTGATGTTGCAGCAATAACATACGGCGGTGCTATTTCATACCAAAGCCCTGATTTGTCTCAATATCAAACGGCAGATAAAAATTGGCTACAGCCTGAAATTGTAGATGTGCCCTGGAAAAAACTAAACATCGTTCCCCTCAGTTGGCCGCAAGACTGGCAAATCCTTTTAGGTACCACACATGAAAGCGCCAATACAAGTAAGGCACTCGCCTCAAAAACATTGCCAACTTCTTTTTTCAAAGAAAGTCAACATGTCGCTGACGACGTCGTTCAATCGGTTATTAAAAACGACTACAAGCAATTTTCAAAAGGTTTAAAATTAAATCAAACCATCTTACGGCACACATTATCCCAAAAATACGTTACGCCAAAACTAGCAATTCTACTGCAGACACTTGGCGATACCGCAGGAAAAATCAGTGGTGCTGGATTTGGTGATAATGGCTTTGCTGTTGTTAATGGACCTACAGATTTACCAGAAAAGTGGCTTGCAGCTGAAATTGAGCCACATTACGTCCAAATTGCCCCACAGAATCGAGGTTAAAATGACTGAATCTGCTCAATCTCATCGTAAAGATGAACATCTATCGCTTGGTGTCAAACTCTGGCGTCAAAATACAATGCCTGTCATTGGTGCAACTTATGATGATGTACGTTGGTTACCCAATACTTTTCCCGAAACGAGTGTGTCAGAAGTTGATGTTTCAACCAAATTATTTGAACACCACTTTAAATGGCCCTTCTACATTGAAGCCATGACAGGCGGATCAGCTTTAACTGGTCGCATCAATATGGAACTTGCTGAGGTAGCTGCTGAGTCAAATATTGCTATGGCAGTTGGCTCACAATCGATTGCACTTAAAGAACCAGAAACTCGTGATACATTCACAATTGTTCGTAAGAAGAATCCCAATGGTTTTCTATTTGCCAATTTAGGGGCCGACCATCCTATTTCAAATGTACGTACTGCCATTGATATGATTGATGCTAATGCCATTGAACTTCATGTTAATGCCGCCCAAGAACTTGTCATGGCTGAAGGTGATCGCAAATTCTATTGGCTAGACAATCTTGCTGAAATCATCGCAAAGTCACCTGTTCCGGTGATAATTAAGGAAGTCGGCTTTGGTATGAGTCAGTCTACTTTCAAACAAATTGCCGATCTAAATCCAGCTGCTATCAATGTTGGTGGAGCAAACGGAACAAATTTTTCTATTATTGAACAAAGGCGTAATCGCCTTTCTGAAGCTGTTAATTTAGATCATTACGGACTATCAACTGTCGAAAGTTTGCTGGAAGCAAAAATGGCTAAAAATAACTTACCCTTAATTGCTACAGGAGGCATTCAAAGTGTGAATCATGTCATAACTAGTCTCATGCTGGGCGCGTCTTTAACTTCTAGTGCTGGTTTCATGCTCACAACACTAATGGAAAAAGGTCAAAAATCATTACTCGAAGAAATTAATGCATGGCAAGTAGCGTTGCCACGTCTATTCACATTACTTGGTGCCCAAAATATCACGGAACTGCAACATAAACCACTAATATACAGCCCTAACCTACAAAATTTTATTGCACAACAAAAAGCATCTCAATGAGATGCTTTTAAATTTGTTATTTTATTAAATCAACTTTGTCAAAGTCAACAATAGCAATTACTGGTAAGTTTCTGAAAAAATTATTGTAGTCCATACCATAGCCCACAAGGAATTCATCCGGCACTTCCAAACCAAAATAATCAACTTCAAAATCAACTACTCTAGCCTCTTTCTTATCAGCCAATGCCACTGTGGTCACACTTGAGGCACCCTTTAATTCAAAATAATTGTGCAGCCACTGCATTGTTCTTCCTGAATCAATAATTTCATCAACAATAACAACATCCCGCCCAGTTAAATCCATGCTAACATCATGAACTACTTTGACTTGACCAGTTGATGCTGCGCCTGAATAACTTTTAACGTCTACAAAATCGAAATCCACATCCAGTGGCATCTTTCGAAGTAGATCGGTGGCGAAGATAACCCCGCCTTTTAATACGGCAATAAAAATAGGTCGTTCTTTATTTCCCTCAAACTTTGTAGTCAATTCATTAGCCACACGCTGAACCTGTGCTTGAATATCTGTTTCTGTCGCCAACACCCCTTTGATAGCTGGGTGTGTGATTAAAGGTTTCATGCTAGACCTACTCTCTTAAAAATTTCATCAACATGTCGCAAATGATAATGATAATCAAATGCATCGTCAACTTGTTCTTTTGTTAAGTTTGCTTGGATGGTTGGGTCTGCATCTACTAGGTCGCGGAACATCAATTGCTCATCCCACGAACGGGCTGTCAACGGTTGGACAGTGTCATATGATTGCTCACGTGACAATCCTGCATCAATCAAACTCAACAGTAAACGCTGTGAATATATTAACCCATACGTACGGTCCATATTCTTTTTCATTGTTTCTGGGAACACACCCAAATTATTTAGAATACCAGTATGGCGGTTTAACATGTAATCAAGTAACGCGGTTGCATCTGCAAGTATGATACGCTCTGCAGATGAATGCGAAATATCACGCTCATGCCATAAAGTAACGTTTTCCAAAGCAGTTACTGCGTAACCACGTAGCACACGTGCCAATCCAGTAATATTTTCATCACCAATTGGGTTTCGCTTATGTGGCATGGCCGATGAGCCCTTTTGTCCTTTAGCAAAGCCTTCCTCAACTTCATGTATTTCAGAGCGCTGTAGGGAACGAATTTCAGTAGCGAGCTCTTCCATTTGAGTACCAATCAAGGCAATTGTCTGGATATAATCTGCGTGTAAATCACGTGGTAGTACTTGTGAACCAACTGGTTGAGGGGTTAGCCCAAGTTCTTTCATAGCAACTTCTTCAACACGTGGTGGCACGTTTGCAAATGTACCAACGGCACCTGAAAGTTTCCCAGTTTCCACCTCTGCCGCAACACGTTCAAAACGTTCTATAGCGCGTGTTGCTGAAGCATAGAAACGTGCCATTTTCAAACCAAAAGTTGTTGGCTCAGCATGCACCCCGTGCGTACGACCCATCATAACTGTGTCTTTATATTGCACAGCTAATTTTTTAATTGCTTCACGCCAGTCTTGCAAATCTTTTTTTATCATATCATTTGCTTGGCGCAAACGTAAAGCTTGTGCTGTATCAACAACATCCGTTGAAGTTAGACCATAATGAATCCACTTGCGCTCATCACCCAAAGATTCAGATACGTTACGTGTAAATGCAACTACATCGTGTCGTGTGGATAATTCTATTTCTGCTATTCGATCTACATCAAATTTTGCATTTGCACGTATTTTTGCAAGATCCTCGGCTGGAATGTGGCCTTCGGCGACCCAACCAGCGTCAACAGCAATTTCAACATCTAACCATGTTTGATATTGATTTTTCAGCGACCAAATGTCGCGGAGTTGTTCTCGTGAATATCGTTCAAGCATTATTTTTGTCCTTTGTGAAATAAAGTGAAGCAGCGAGTAATAAGCCACCAAACGTGTTACCTAAAAATGCTGGCACAAGATTATGCAACATTTGTACCAATGTAATCGTACCATTAAAATAAGCAGCTGGCAGCAAGAAAAAGTTAGCAATAACATGATTGAATCCAATCAACACAAAGATCATGACTGGAAACCACATACCTACTATTTTCCCAATGGTATCCTTGGCGACCATACCTAAGTATACACCCATCGCCACCAACCAATTCGCACCGATTGCCGAAAAGAAGATCATCGGCATACTTGGAGTTACTTTAGACATTGCCATTGTCGCAACTTGTTTGCCATAAATATCCACCTTAGTCAGTCCTAAATAGTGTCCAAAAATATAGGCTAATAAAATCGCACCAAGTCCATTGAGCAAAGTTATCAGTATTACTTCAAAAAAATAACGTAACCAACCCAAATTACGATTTAAAGCGCCGTAACCAAGAACAAACATATTTCCAGTAGCTAACTCTTGTCCAGTGAACACAATCATAATTAGTCCGACCGGAAATAAAGATGCGCCGACCAAAGAGACAACGGGAGATTGGAGAGCAGTTAGTGGTGCCATTGCACGTATTGCTGCTAAAAATCCCAAAGAAATAGCAACGCCACCCAGTATCCCAAGCGTTACTTTTTTCCTGAGAGGATAGCCAACTTTTCGTCGGACAGTATCAACTAGCAATGCTTGCATTTCATCGTTTGTGTGCATATTCATCTCCAGAATAACTTTATTTAATTTTCTCTACTCAATTATTTTACCAGTTATTTTACTGGTTGCGTTCGTAATTAAATTAGTATTTTCTCACAAAAATAAAAAAAGTTCGGTTTACCCGAACGAAACAGTGTTTTTTATAATTTTAAGCGAACGTTTGGATTGTAAGCGTTCACAGGCCTAAATAAAACTTTGAAAATAAGGCAGCAAAAATTGCACCAACAAATGGCGCTATTCCGGGCACAAGAATACCGTATTGGAAATCACTGGAGGCTCGTCTTTTCCAAGGAATAATTGTATATGCAATACGAGGCCCCATATCTCGAGCAAGGTTCATTGCAAATCCAGTAGTACCACCTAGACCCATACCAACAGCCCAAACTAAGAAAGCCACAGCTAGCGGAACCATACCAGGAACATCCCCCGCTTTTGCAGAAATAGCTAATATACCTGTCAAAAATACGAATGTCGCAAACATTTCAACAAAAAAATTACGTGGTAAGTTACGAATTGCTGGCGCTGTTGAAAAAATATTGCGAACGATTACTGGATCAATATCTTTTTCAGATAATTTAAATTGATCTGCATACATAATATAGACAATAATTGAGCCGAAAACACCACCCAATACTTCTACTAAACTAACAATTAAGAAATAATCAAAATGAATATTTCCTAAAATAAGTTGGGCCATTGCCATTGCAGGGTTAATATAAACTTCCCCGAAGATAAACAAAACAACTGCTATTCCAAATCCCCAAGTTGTAATCGAAAACAGATGACCTGAACCGTGGTATTTTGTACGATTCAACACTTCATCAGCGTGGACGCCAACTCCGAAAATAATCATGAGCGCAGTGCCCATGAATTCAGCCAACAATTGATGTATCATTTTTAATCTCCTAAGGGGTTGAAAATTTGCATGTGAAGTTTCAAATTACAGTCACCTAAACTATATTAAGGCCTCAGAACCAGACTGTAAAGCTTTTTTATGAATTTGTCAACAAACCGTCATATTTCTAGGTGTTTCGTCAAATCGTAGCTTTTAATAGTTTAATAAAATGCTATAATTACTTTTGATAATTAAAATAAAGAGGACTATAAAATGAAAGCACAAGTTGTCTATGCAACGCTTACTGGGAACAATGAAGATGTAGCAGATATTATTATTGAAGCGCTTGAAAATGCTGATGTTACGGTAAAAAAATCTGAAATTAGTCAAACTGAGGTCGATGAATTAGAAGATGTCGATATTGCCGTGGTTGTCCCCTATACATATGATCAGGGCTCACTGCCAGATGAAGGATTAGACTTTTATGATGATTTAGCTGATGCAAATCTTGCAAGTGTCGTATACGGTGTTGCAGGATCAGGAGATACCTACTATTTGGATGATTATTGCTTAGCAGTACCAAAATTCGAAAAGCAATTTTCGCTTACCAACGCAACTAAGGGTGCGGCAGGTGTCAAAATTAATTTAAACCCACAAGCAAACGATATCCCAACACTACAAAAATTTGCACAAGATTTAATTACTGCAGCTAAAAACAACAAATAAAAAGAAGGCGTTTAAGCCTTCTTTTTAAATATAACTAATTTACTTAACGCAAAGTTGGAAATGATTACAAAAATATTTTGTATGATATTCCAGATTTGAGCATCTTGCTTTAACAAGTTAACCCCAAAATAAAAAATAACAAAGCCAATTACGGCAGTAGCAATTCTTGCTACCAAGAACTGAAATATCTCATTGATTACCGTCTTAAGGTCGTGAGCTGTTGAGTGAAACACCCAAGTTCGGTTTGTAAGATAAGCAAAAAAGATAGACCAAAACCAAGCAAAAAGATAAGATACAGAAGAATTCATATGCCATGCTTGAAAGGCTAACCAAAAGGCAATGATGTTAACCAACATTGTTAAGCCGCCAAATACGATATACAAAATAGCTTCTTGGTACTGAGTCAGCAATAACTTTATTTTTTCCATGAATTTCTCCTAAAAATAAAATAGCCCCCAATTAGGCACTATTTCATTTTTCCTTTAAATCATCTGCAAATTCAATTATTGGATTGAATGTTTTACCAGCCTGAAATCCCTTTTTAAAGATATCAAGCTTTTCTTGCTTTCGTTCTGTATTCGAAAACTTAATTTGGAAATATTCAGCCCACATACGTAGTAACGCACGATTACGACGATAGAAATCACGTTTTTTTGCATAATATCTTTTATTTCGGTAAGAATAAAAGTAACGTGGTGTTCTGTTTTCATTATCATTAAGAAGACTACTACCCACATTTTCTGCCATCTTGTGGGTCACCTTTGCGCTTGGTACAAAATATCCAGGTGCAACACGACCAGCGCGTTCGGTATATTCAATATCATCGCCCCAAATAAAGAATTCCGTGATAGGCAACCCAATCTTTTTAACTACTTCACGTTTTACTAATAATGAAACGAACGTTGCATTTTGTAGTTGCACAGGTTCCACTTGATCCTCTGGAATTACTTTCAAACGATTCATTGGTGCTGGCTGATTCATTAGTGCACGATGCCCATCAGTCCAACGAACATCACTAGACAAGAAACCGAATTGATCTTGCTTATCAGCAAACTTCAATAACTCAGTTAACGTATCTGGATGCACAACAGTGTCGTCATCCATCAACCAAACAAAGTCATCGGTTGTGTGCTCCATAAAGTAGCGCACACCTTTATTAAAACCGCCGGCGCCACCAATGTTTTCTGGTAAACGTACATATTCGATTTGGTTGCCAAGTGAGGTTAGATACTCTTGCGTATCAGATTTACTATTATTATCAACCACAATAATGTGTGAAAGCTTGGTATCTTGCGTCTGTAAACTTTCAATTACTTCTTTTAGAAGAGTAAGACGATTAAATGTGACAATCACTGCACTGACATTCTGAGACATATTGTTTTCCTTAATTCAAAAATATTGTTAAATTTACCACTAATGTTAGTATAAACAAAAAACCAACAGTCGTATAGAAAAAAATTTTTTTAGACATATTCCATTCTACATGAATCGTCACAAAATCTAATAAGAATTCAATGAGTTTTATTGCAGCAATCAAACCAAAAACAGAAATAAATATATTTTCCGCTCGACCATAACTAAAGTACACACCACTCATTTTAGCAGCAATTATCGTAACGATGCTCCCTATCACAATCCAAATAACTCGCATTTTAGTAGATTTGACAATAATACTATCGTTAATAACGAGCAAACCTGTTCCAAGTAATGCTGCATTTAAGCTGAATGGTAGATCAATAATTTCACCTATATATTGAGGCGCAATCATCAAAACTATTGCAGAAACAATGAGTACGCGTTTATCGGAAATTTTTTGATGCATATAATGGGCTAGTTTCATCGCAATGGGTGTCATCATTAAAAACCAACCGATTGGGTATTTCGTCCAGACTTCCCCTAAGGGCGTGTTCAAATTCCCCTCATTACCAAGTGCACCAGCAGAGATAGCATCCCACCAGTTTCCCATAGCAAATTGAAATGGTGTGCGCACAGGAATCACCTGCAATGTGATAAAAAATCCAATGACTGCTAATATGGTTGAAAGCAGCAAATAACAATCAAAGATGTCACCTGGCTTACGATTTTCCAATGATGCCAATCGCGCAAGGCCCACCAATAGTAACGGCCAAGAAAAGTAACTCACCAGCTTACCTAATCCATGAAAAGCATGTAAATCACCTGTAACTTTTGTTAAATACACAACGCCAATTAAAGCAAGGATGACCGTTAAGAAGGCGTTTAAATATTTTTTTGTCATATTATTTCACCTTCTGGAAAAACTTTGTTTTTAGTAAATAGTTTTTACCTGTCGTAATATCATATTGCACGAGTTTAAAATCCTTCACAAGCTTTTGTTGTTCTGCCGTCAAAGATTTTTCATCAATATTTTTTCCGTTTTTATCAATAAATGACAGTTTACCATTCTCATCACGTTTGTAGTTGTTAATTGTTGGCACTTTTTCAAGCAATTCGGTCTTCAATGCCCAGTACGGATCGACCTTCATATTGTTCATTTTAAGCACCATTGCAGTGAAATCAGATGGGTCTGCATAGTTTTCTGAAACACCAACTGTACCATTGGCTTTTTTGGCTGCATCATTTTGCCAAATAAAATAGGGTGTTGAATGCGCTGATAAAGCATCTGTAGATGTGTTCACGAAGCTAAATATTCCTGGCCAGTGATCCCCATACCAGACCAGTGTAACCGGCCGCTTTAATTTGTTTAATTTATCAAGAAATGCTTGTGTAGCGTTATCCGTGTAATGAAGTCCCTGCAAATAAGATTCTATCGTATCCAAATCAGCATTTGAATCAGTTGGCTCAATAACATTGTAATCACGTCCGGAAAATGTCCAGGGTGTATGATTTTGCATTGTTAATAATTGAATGAATTGGCTGTCATTACCACTACTAATTTTAGAAAGCACATTTTTATATGCTGAAGTGTCGCTAGCATGATTGCCGCCACCAACTGAAGCTGTATATTTGACTGGTGTGTCACTGTCAGTTGTATAGAAATAATTAATACCCATATTTTTGTACACAGCACGTCGATTGTAAAACGAACCCACATATGGATGGACCACAATTTTTTTATCAAACTGTCCAGTGACCGTTGATTTTTCATTAATGCTACTTGTTAATTGTGAATACGGCATCGTAATTGTTGGCTTATACGCTGTGATATTAAATCCCGTCAAGGTCGAATATTCAATTCCAGCAGTACCACCGCCATATCCTGAGGAAACCATATGGCCAGAACTTGTAGTATTCATAATATTATTGAGCTTTTTTAAAGGATTATCACTAATTGTCAATCCTGGCACATAACTTGGTTTTGTTAAAGATTCACTGAGCGTATAAATAACTGTTTGGTTTTTAAAGTTTTTATTTTGTCGTGTTGCATTGATGCTTTTTGCTTCGCCTTGGTATTTTTTTACAAGTTTCTTCATCGTGGCCTGACTATAACCCTTAGGTTGTACCATCGCATCTGTCGTTCGCGAATTTAGCAACGCGACAATTCCACCATTAGAAACAGCATCGTAAAGTGAATCCCATACTTTAGGATCATCCCCGAGCTTAATAAAGGTTTCTTTGTTTTGATCAGAGTTTATTTGGAAGAAAGGCACTAACGCCAAAATAGAAATAATCATTAATACTGCACGCCAGCGAATTGATCTAAAGACAATCCATTTACTGCGACGGTAAATAATGAAAAGTAACACCGCCATAACAATTAGAACTACCACAAAAGCTATTATTAATTTGATATCTAACATTCCAATCAAATTACCAAAAGCCGTCACTTCTTGTAGACTTGCCTCGGTTATTGCTTCTTGTCTAACGTTAATCAATTGGTATTCAGCAACCGTTACGATGGCTGTTAGAACAGCCATTACGATAATTGTTGCCGGTATCCGATTACTAATAAGAGTAATAAGCCACATTAATATCATTAGAATCAATACGTTTATACCGGCCGAGGTCGTTTGATTGATGACAAATTGGATACCATTTGTCCAAGCACTACGCCCCCAATCACCAGTGCCATATCCCGGATCGGTGATCATTACTCCCACTTGAATAATATAAAGTGCGATAATTGATAACCAAAGAAACAAAAAATTAAGCCGTAAAAATTTAAATATTTTATTCCGTATCTTCATTTTATTTTCCATTCTAAAAAAGGAACAGTGCTATGCACTCTCCCCAATGTTATAAAATCTATTATACCGTAAAAATTTAATGCTGTCTGCCAAAGTCAAGCAGGTACTATATTTTGCTTTTATTCAGAGGCAGTATCTTATCTTTTTTACGAAACATATATGTAATGATACATAAAATAACAAATAATAAAGTAAATATCGCATTATATTGCTTTTTCGATACAAGAGTATTTTGGCTAGATCGAGCAACTGTCATAACTGGCATCAACTCAGGGCGCCCCGAAATACTTCTGTACAAACTGTTAAAAGAGAAATCAGCCTTACCTATATCAATAATTCCCTGTGTATAAATCGCTTGGTTAGTTGGATTAGTCAAGGTTAAGACATACTTTCCCTTCTGCATAGTATTGGCTTTTGTGTTTCCATTGCTGTCAACCTCAATTGACTTATGCAATGTAGTATTCATCAAAGAGATCTGAAGCGGTAAATATTTTTTTACTTGCTGTGATTTACTGTCTGAAGAAATACTATACGCAGAATTATAAAAAATACCAGTATTTCCCGTTGTTTCAACATCAAATGTTATTTTTAATTTGTCATGAGCCTTTATTTTTACATCGCTTTGTCCTGCATATGCGACATATGGCTGATGAATCGAGACGTTATTTTTTTCAACTAACTGTGTTGTCAACGAATAGTTTGATAAGTAACCAAAAACTAGCAAACCCGTACTTATAATAAAGTACCTAATTACGTCTTGTTTTAATACACTACCGAATCGACTAATCCATCCTACAATGTCTAGTTCAGCTAACGCATATGAAAAAATAAATACAGTAAACGGCACAGCTAATAGGCTATATCGATCTCGAACTTCCCACAAACCAACTTGGAAAGCACAAACACCTAATACACCCAACACACTAAACAATACTACTGGAGGAATCGAACGCTTATTTTTTAAATGGCGCCAAAGAAAGACAAACGTCATTACGCTCAGCAATATGTAAAAAAATTGAAAACCATTAACTAAGGTCACACCAAACCGGTCTAAAATTGATTCTTCTAGATTATTTTTATTTCCGGCGTACCAATAAAAGAAATCCTGTATGGTTAATCCCGTACCGTACATATATGTTGCTTTTTTTAGAAAATGTTCTGATAACGAACCAACTGAATAGTTAAGTAGACGACGTTTGATGGAACTAAGATATAGCCTATTCTTTTCTTTAGGAGTCCGTCCAGGTTGTTCATACAGCCAAGCATCATTCCCATCAATTTGTCCGCTTGTATTTGGATTCAAGCCCATGTTAATGTATCTTGTAGCAGGTGTTACAACCTGATTATTGCGTTCATAGCGTTGAGCTGTTTGTATAACGCTCGACCCGAAATACACAACAATCACAGTCGCTATTAGAATACTGATTTGTACAAATTTTTGACGAAGTGTTTGGCCCATCAAAACAATAGTAATCAATAAAGCAATTATAATCACAACACTATTTTGCCTTAGTATGAAAGTAAAAGCTAAATCTAACGCTGCCAAGAAAAACCAAAAATATTTAAATCTAGACTGACTGTACCAAACACGACAAAGTAAACCGAGTAACAAAATCACTAATGTAGATGAAATACTGTCATTATATATCCATTCTGTAAATAGTGTTAAAGGTAAATATAACAGTAACGAGAATAATAATATATTCCCCAGTTTAACATTGATATGCTTTTTTACAGTATAGCTAGTAAAAAGGATTGCTCCATCCAACATCAATAATTGGATAATGTACGTAGCTCTGAGCTGATTGACTATGTGAAAAAAATTAAAGAATCGATATATAAAACTCCAAAAAATAGCAATGTTTACATTATTAGGATAAATTTTGAAATAATAATTCCAATCAGAAACATTGTGTGATAAATTTTGTGCTTGAATATAAATGTATCCAGTGTCTGTGAAAGGTGAATTATGCGTAGATAAAATTATAGTAAACTGAGTAAAAATAATTAGACCAACAAACAAATAAAATAAAATTCTTTGCAGTCTTTTAGAAATAATTTGGAAATAATTTAAAAAAAGTACCAGCAGTATAAATAACAGAACTGATCCACATAGCAAAGTGAGAGGATTAAACAACTGGTTTGACGAGTGTTGAAAAGTTGCAATCAAAGACACTAAAAAAAAGAAAGCAACTCCTATAACAATAATTATATTGTTTAATAATTTAAAAATCACAAAAATTTCCTCTTACTTTTCTTCTTTTGTGATATAGATAGGCCTTTTTTTTGTTTCCAAAAAAATAGCAGCCATATAACGACCTATAACGCCCAGACTCAATAATTGAATGCCACCAATAAATAGCACAATGGTTACCATTGATGGCCATCCAGCGACGCTATTATTGCTAAGCAATGCCCTAATCACTATAAAGGCAGCACTCAATAGTGACAAAACAAATGATAATAGTCCTAGCACCGTTATCACAGTTAAAGGTACCGTTGAAAATGAAACTACGCCTTCAATAGCATACTTTGTTAATGACCAGAATGACCATGATGTGTTCCCCGCAACACGCTCACGATTTTCAAATGGTATGTATTTCGTGTTAAAACCAACCCAAGTAAAGATACCCTTACTAAAACGTTGATTTTCACTTAATGACAAAATAGCATCTACCATCTGTCGAGTCATGACACGGTAATCTCGTGCGCCATCAACAAGATGCGTTTGACTAATTTTGTTCATCCAAGTATAAAATTGCTCGGAAAACCATGACCGAATTTTTGCCTCGCCATTACGATTGGCTCTACGGGTTCCAACAGCATCATATTCACCGTTTTGAACCTCTCTCAGCATTTCTGGCAAAAGTTCAGGTGGATCTTGCAAATCAACATCCATAACAGCTACATAGTCACCATCCGCTTGCTGTAACCCAGCATAAAGGCCCGCTTCTTTGCCAAAATTACGAGAAAAACTAATATAATGAACATTATCATTAATTTTAGATAAATCTCGTAAGATCGATAGTGTACTGTCTGTCGAGCCATCATCAATAAAATGATAATGGACATCAGCAGTCAAATTAGGTTTGAGCTTCTCAATAGTATTATAGAAAATATTAATCGTTGCCTCTTCATTATGAACAGGAACAACTAGTGATAATATATTTTTCTTTAAGTGTCGTTGGACTGTACTTTCCATTATGATTCCCCTCATACGTTATGTACGCCCTAATGGGCTTGAGTTATTTTACTTGATCGTGAGCAAAATTAAACTCTTGATCAATGTCAAACTCTTGACGTACAGTATTGAATGCGTCATTGAAGACTTGATCCATATCAAAGTAACGATACTTTCCTAAGCGACCGCCAAAAATAATTTCTGGATGGCTCTTACGAGCTTCTGTAGCGTATGCTTTGTATATCTGTGTATTCTTGTCATTATTGACAGGATAATAGGCTTCTTTTGATCGATCCCATTCCTGTGGATATTCCTTTGTGATGATTGTTTTACCTTCATCAGCGAGGCCGTCCAAATGTTTCCACTCCATTACACGTGTGTATGGTGTTTCGGAATCTGTGTAATTAATCACGGCATTACCTTGATAGTTGTCTGAATCAATAACCTCATGCTCAAAACGCAGGGAACGGTATTCTAATTCACCAAACTTATAATCAAAGAATTGATCAATCATGCCCGTGTACAAAACACGTGGAAATTCTGATAGCAACGTTTCCTTGTAATCAAAGAAATCTGTATCTGTCAAAACATCAACTAATCCATTGGATTCTGCGACCATATTTTCAAAAATTTGAGTGTAACCGCCTACAGGAATACCTTGGTAACGATGATTGAAATAGTTGTTATCATAAATAAATCTAACTGGCAACCGTTTAATAATAAAAGCTGGTAATTCAGTAGCCTTCCGACCCCATTGTTTTTCCGTATAACCTTTAATGAGTTTGTTATAGATATCTGTTCCAATCAATGAGATTGCTTGTTCTTCCAAGTTACGTGGTTGGCGATCCCCAAGATCTTTTAGTGCAATTTGCTTTTGTTCTTCAATCTTTGCATGTGCTTCATCAGGTGTTTTAGTACCCCACATCTGATAGAAAGTATTCATATTAAATGGCAAATTATAAAGCGTACCTTTATAGTTGGCCACCACTTGGTTTTGATACCCATTAAATTCCGCAAATTTACGAATATAGTCCCACACCTCTTTATTATCAGTGTGGAATATGTGGGCACCGAAGTCATGAACAGTAATACCATGTTCTGTGTGCGTATGCGTATTTCCACCAATATAGGGACGTTTTTCAACTACAAGTGAGCGCTTCCCGCGTTTAGCAGCTTCGTGTGCAAAAATCATGCCAAATGGCCCTGCACCAACGATTAAATAGTCATAATTTTTTGTATTAAATTGATTTGTCATTAGAAATGTACCTTTTTATTTGTATTTGGGAAAAACTTTCTTTTAAGGAAATTATACCCTTTATCTAACCAGTTTGTGCGCTCTAATTCTATTACTGGGCACTCTGCTACAGTGAGCTTTTTCGTATTAACCCAAGTATCCATTAATCGTTCACTTAGAAAACCATATACCCGTTTTTCTTGACCCTCGAGCTTATCCACATTTACTTTTGCTTCTACTTTGCCAAGCACTTCAAAAATGAAATCTGTGTACTCATTGAAATACCTACGCGGCATGATAAACATGTTAAAAAGATGTGCCGATGTCGACTGTTCCATATTCTCAAAAGCAGGTAAATACTCTGGATAATCCGCAGCAATAATTTCCTTCATTATATTATAAGGTTCAGCCGTGTGTGCGTGTAAATAATGATCACGTTGATTTTCAATATAGTAATTTCGCTTTTGAGGCAAAATGATATCAGCCTTTTTCAATAATTCCTGAGTTTGTGACTCAGTTAGGATGGCCGATAAATTGTGACCCTTTTTTTTACCCAAATAACGGCGGTAATGAAGTAGCCCCACGACCGGTGTGTCTGTGTTGTGCCGAATCCAATAAATTGCAGTTAACTCATTAAAGTTAGGATTTTTAGTTGAAATATTTTGTCCAACAGCATCAGATTGATAACCATCCGGTACACTATCATGTTGGGCCGCACCCACAAATATTGGTTGATAGTCGCTATCTTCTGGCATGATATACGGTTTATGTGTTGCAATGTATAAAGTCACAATGCTAACTCCTTTTCTTGATTAATTAGCATTTGCCGATAAAAGAAAAACATCAACAAATATGGCCATAAGAAAATTTGAATAACAAACAACGACGATACAGCGACTAAAATAATCATAATCATAAAGCTAATCTGAGTGCCTAAATGCCATTGCCAATTTTCTGGTTGACGTATTTTAAGCTCGTGTTGTACTACCAACGAACGTATGATTAAACGAGCTAGCATCCACAATGCTGGTATCATGATAACCAAACCATACGTCGCAAACCAACCAATTCCATCACTGAGCACAGGATAACCAATGTGCCTGTACACTTGCTGAAACTCTGGATTATAGGTCGTAGACTTTGGCACGTAATCCATAATGAAATACCCTGTGAAACCATAACCAACACCAAAGAGTGGGTGTGATAGGAATGTCAGCACTAAGGCAATGGTGCCACCTAGTCGATTAGAAGTCCCTTGTTTGTTGAATAAGAAATTATAAAAAATATCATGTATTGGCTGCACGAAGAAATATCCTAATGCAATACCAACAATAGCCATTATACCAAAAATAATTAAAATAATTTTATCATCACGTTTACTCCATAAAAACCAGAGTACGGCAGCTACCACTAATGTGATCAGTCCCGTTGTTGTTCGGGCAAGTACCAAAAACATTAAAATCGAACCAATAAAGGCCCAGTTAAACCATTTTTCTAAGGCAACGTGCTTTTTAAAATGCCAAAAATTTTGTTTTGTTATCGCGATACCTAAAATGATTGGCAAATAAACGACACCTAATAGGTTAGCTAAAAAAGCAGCTTCAGGTTCAAAACCATTCAATCGATAATTGTTAACTGCGTAGCTACCGGCTGCATAGAAATCGCGCCCCATCCAATGTCGTTCGAACAGACGTGCAATGGCATTAACGTACGGACGTATAGAAAAGTTATTCAGTGTCACCAACAACTGTGGAACCAAAACGACTCCCATGTATATCAGTAAACTAATCAGTCCACTTTTAATAAATAATCGTTCCTCTTTATGATTAGTGACCGTGAGGACGATTAATGCCCAAGACATATAGACAGTGACAATCCACCCCGCCAAAAAGATCATTGAACGAATAATACCAGTTGTTTGAATTGAGTCACCAGAATGCTGATAACTTAAAAACATCGCGATAAATTGCATAACCAAAAAAAATCCCGCTAGCAAAAAAGATTGCGCGCTAGGAATAATTTTTGCAATACGAGATGGAAAGCGATATATCTGCAACAATATTATCAGTGCAAATACTGGAAAAGCAATCATCATTGTTGTTTCAGCAAAACTATATGAATATGTTTTTGAGAAAAATGTGATTGGTAGTAAAAAAGCTGCCACAGCGGTGCCTCACTTTGTTGTCTTAGTCATCATTCGCTTATAGTTTTGAAAAATACCAGTAAGCAATATGATAAATGCGCCTAAGGTAATACCAAAGGCAAACCCAAATACGGCTAATTTCTTAGGGCTATAAACTGTGCCGGAGAGTACATCAGCCTTTTTCGCTGACGATAACAATAATGGCTTGGCCATGTCAGGATATAACTTGCTTCCTTCGATTGAAAATGCTTTAGCATATGCGTTAGCGATTGCAACCGACTTTTTGGCAGTTGCAGCGGAAGCACTAAAACGCATCATCAGCGTTTGGTCTGGTTGTGAAACTGTAATTGCGCTTACAATTTCTTTTTTTGTAACAGAC
Source organism: Leuconostoc sp. C5 (assembly GCF_056530425.1). Lineage (NCBI taxonomy): Bacteria > Bacillati > Bacillota > Bacilli > Lactobacillales > Lactobacillaceae > Leuconostoc > Leuconostoc sp. C5. The sequence goes on from NZ_CP134351.1 coordinate 1,332,545, forward strand.
ACTGTGGATAGCTTTTTAGCTTGATTAACAACTGATGGATCGCTAGCAACCTTTTTATAAGTGTTAATTAACATTTGATCTGCTTGCACACGAGAATTTGGATCCTTAACCCCCGTATTGCTTTTTGCAACAATAACATATCGTTCAGCCGTATATGCCGTCAGCACAGAGTGTTTTGCATATGTGTAAAGAGATGCTCCCACAACAATCCCCAGAATAAGAATCCACCAACTATTTTTCAACAGTCGTTTAACTAAATCTATTAACGAAAAACTCATTTTTTCTCTCCTAAAAATTAAAATGCACCATCGCGCTTAAATATTGCAATTACTGTTTTAAACAAAATATAAAAATCAAATCGCAAATTAGCACGATCAACATAATCTAATTCCATCTGTGCTCGTTCTGGATACTCAATATTACTGCGACCACTGGCCTGCCACAAACCAAATACACCAGGTTTTACTGATAAAAACTTATCAATATCTTTCCCATATTCGACTAACTCATCTTCTACAACTGGTCTTGGCCCGATAATACTCATCGTTCCATTCAAAGTATTCCAAAACTGTGGCAACTCATCTAGAGATGTTTTACGCAAGAATGCTCCAAATTTAGTGATTCGAGGATCCTCCGCTGTAGGTAGCTTATAACCACTAGCTACAAACTTAGCATATAAATCAGCATCTTGTTTTAATATTTTGTCAGCATTGTCAACCATGGATTGGAATTTATATATTTTAAAACGTTTTCCATATTGACCAACTCGCTCTTGTGCATAAATAATTTTACTTGTTTTCTTATCTTTAATAATAATTAAGGCAATAATAGCAAACACTGGTGACAATAGAAACATCGCCGCCAAAGATACGCTAATATCTAAACCCCGTTTTGCGGTTAAATAACCTAGTTTGCGTTTCAATTTTCCACCTCATTCGTGCACATATGTGCATGATATAACTTTACCATTATACCAGAAAAAAAGCGTCATTTTGCTATTTTATTTAGTAAGGGTATTTTTTTAAGAATTGGTGCTCGTAAAATAATGAGAATTAGGACATACATAAAGACACCTAATACCAGCTCTATTGATGTACTTTTGATGTTGATTTCTAGATATTGACTAATCATCGTAACCGAAACATACATCCCTAATCCCGCAATGATATAACGCCACATTTCAGAAAAATGATGCCAGATATTCATGTCTTTACGCGTAACGTATAGCTGATAACCAATCACCAAGAACTCTGATATCGTTGTAGCCACCGCAGCACCATTCACTCCTGCCACATAAATTAACCAGAAATTAAGTAGCACATTGGCTAATGCACCAATAGTGACAGATAGTGTAAATTCATTCAGACGTTTGGTTGGCACCAAATACTGCGTGCCAATAACCGTACTCCAGCCAATGAAAATAATAATTGGGGATAGAAGAACAATGACTTGACCAACTACTTTAAACTGCTCACCCAGAAACCAAATCATGGCTGTAGGGGCAATAGCAGCCATTCCAAAGGCCATTGGAACTGATAGTGCGGAGACAAAATCCATCGATTGTGTAATATTCTGCTTCATTTTGTCAAATTGCCCTTTGGCAAACTGGGCAGACATCCGAGGTAGCATTACAGTTCCAACAGATGTAACCAGTGCCAGCGAGACTTTTATAATTCGATCAGCATTATCATAGAATCCAGCCGAATCTGTTGAATTAGTAAAGAACGGCAACATTGTTTTATTCAACTGTAAATAGACTTGAGTCGCAATGGTTGGTAAAAACATCATAAATATTGGTTTCACATGTTCTTTTAAATCAAGTTGATGCCAGTTTGGTAATGATATCTTTTTGAATAAATAAAACCACATTGACAAGTTACCGAAAACTTGTGACAGCCCGAGTAACAAAATATAATTGCCGATATCGTTTGGTGTTTTCACTAAAACAAATATCAACACTGTCATTGCAATTTTAACGAGGGCATTTCGTAGGACAGTTTTCTTGAAATCCTCCATGCCCATAAAGTACCAAGAAATGTCAAGAATACCGGAAATAATGACCCAAGTTTGAAGGATTAGATAAATTTGATTATCTTCAATATTACTATTCAATTGCACACCATACTTCAAAAATAAAAAGTATAGCGCTAAGGAAAAGATTCCAGCAATCGTGTGAATAATTTGGATTTCCCAAAATTTTTGCTGTCTTGCTTGCTTATTGTCTTTTACATAGGCAATTTCGCGACTACCATATGTAACAATTCCAAGACTTGCAATCAATAAGAAGTAGGTTACAAACGAATTAGTCCAGCTTGCAACACCGACACCATTTCGACCAAGAACTCGCGCTAAATATGGCATTGTTATTAATGGTGCAATAATGTTAAGCAGCTGATATGCCGCAGTGTATAAATAGTTTTTTGCAACTTGCATGTTGTTAAGTTGTCCTTAATTTAGTCATATGACCAATAAACGGTTAGCCTAATAATAGCCCCTTCATAGAATTATATCAAATTATGAGATTTATGTTTACTTCATTTCCTGAACGACTAGGCTTGAACTTTTATTATCTAAATTATCGAATACAATGTTATCACCACTATCATTACTGTACTTAGCAAACGTAGCTACTTGTCCAGTCTTTGGCCAGAATACTTCAATACTGTATTGATCAACGTAAAAATTAACCTTTTCTGACCAATCTCCCCACAAATTGATGTTATAGTCCTTATTATAAGAATCATTTGTAACATAATTGCTTTGGCGATGTACCGTCATTTTTTTGTCAAAATTATTAAAATGAAAGGAAACGTTGCTATCTCCATTGCCAGCTCTAATAGTCAATTTTTGGTTACCGTTCACAACGGCACTAATTTTGTAAGCAGCTTTATTGGTTTTGATGTGACTTTTACTGTGCGCCCTCACCAGAGCTGTTTTCTTTTTTGTGTCAAATAGACCATTAGTAATAATTTTTGATGTTTTTAATTTATTATCTGAACTTAAAAACATTTTTCTAAACGCCGAATAATTGCCTTTATACTTTATATCATCACTAACGCGATTAATATAATCCCAGTTACCCATCCATCCAAAGCCAAGCAATTGTTCATTATTTTCTTGATAATTGTGTGCAGCATAATAATCAGTACCAAAATCAACACGTTCTGGATCAGTTTCAGCTTCAAACTGGCCGTTTTTCAATTGACCAACAACGTAGTATGAGCCGGTACTTTTTTGAAAATCATCAGCAAAACCATTAGCACCAAAAAACAAAATCCATTGCTTTTGATTATTATTTTTTTGATAAATTTGATGTATTTCAGGAACTTCTAAAGTACCCAAATCCCGTGGTGAATAAAAGCTATCTGTGTATTGCCAGGTTGTGCCGTTTTTGGAAATATAAAATCCAATTTTCATATGATTGTTATCATCCGCCTCAGCTACAGTCATGACAAATTGCTTGGCATCAGAATCATATATCACATGAGGGTCTCGAAAATCTTTTCCTTCTTTATATGGTTTTGCTACTGGCTTGCCATTATGAGCAACATGCCAATTTTCACCTTGATTAGTCGAATACCACATATAGGTCCATTGATTACCATTAATGTATTTCGTAGCATAAGCCAGTAATGAGTTTTTACCGTGTCCAGATAAATTATCTGTGTCTTTAACAATAGAACCTGTGGCAACTGATTCTTGTTGGGAAACTGGTTTGATATCGGTGTTATCAGCTACTTTAAATGTTGTTAAATCCGAAGATACCGAACGAGCCCAACGAGTTCTTTGTTGATTAGCTTCCAATCCCTTACCAGTGTCCACCAAATAGAACAGTTCATATTTTTGACCATTTTTTAAAATAGTTTGCGTATCATTTGATAACCCATTTTTAGATAAGCCGTTTAAATGCCATTTTTGAGGTAATTGTTGTTGTGTCATATTTTTGCTGTTGTTTTTCAAACATATTAACCAACCAATCGAAAACAATACTATTCCCGCCATTATGATTGATAATACTTTTCTCACTCTATGTCGTTGCATGATGTTTCCTCTCTGTTAATAATATAGTAAAATTATGAAAAATAGCAATCCTGCTTTAAAATCAGGATTGCTATTTATTTTATTATTTTCTATAGATGTTATTATTTCTTAACGTAAGTAATAAGTGCCATCATTTCCAAAATTATATTGCTGACCATCTATCTTTTGAATACCTTGTAATGCTCGACCATTGGCATCTGTATAATACTTCTTGCCCCATGCTTCACGCCATCCTGCATTTTGACGAACACCGTTCACGAACCAGTAATATGTGCCCATGTAATAACGGAAGCCTGTATATGGCTTACCATTCTCAAACCAGTTATAACCACCATTGGCCTTTGAATAGCTTGGTGAGTACAAATAGCCACTCGCTGCGCTCTTCAAATTATACGTACCATTTGTACCAAAGTCATAGGCTTGTCCATCAATAATTTGGATACCTTGCAATGCACGACCACTAGCATCCGTATAATACTTCATGCCCCATGCTTCACGCCAACCAGCATTTTGACGAACACCGTTCACAAACCAGTAATAAGTCCCTTGGTAGTAGCGGAAGCCTGTATATGGCTTACCATTCTCAAACCAGTTATAACCACCATTCGCTGTTGACAATGACGGTGAGTACAAGTAGCCACTCGCTGTCCCCTTCAAGTTGAAGGTTCCATTCGTACCAAAGTCATAAGCTTGTCCATCAATAATTTGAACGCCTTGTACTGCACGACCATCAGTACCAACGTAGTACTTCATCCCCCAGGCTGTTTCCCACTTACTCTCTTGACGTTGTCCTGACTCGAAGAAGTAATAAGTATTTTGATAGTAACGGAAGCCAGTATACTTTGAACCATTTTCAAACCAGTACCACTGATTGTTATCCGTCACATCTTGTAAGTAACCTGATGCAAAACCACGCTTAGCGTATGTTTTGTCATTACCAAAGTCATAAGCAACACCATTAACTGCAAATTGGCCTTGCTTCACACGACCGTCGTTACCAAAGTAATATTCTAATCCCCAAGTTGCTTTGCGGATGTCATTTTCTACTCGCTTGTACGTTACTGGGTCAAAGTAGTAATAGGTATTGTCATAAGCTTGAACACCACTTTGGCGAACACCATCTTTAAACAAATAATTCGCGTCATTCGTATAATCATATTGGTAACCATTAGCTACTTGATCATTGACATAAAACTTATTATCAATCCAACCAATCTTTTTACCAGTTATGTTTGATGTCTCTTTTGTGCCAACTAGTTCGGCAACACTGCCTTTACCATTATAAGTCCATGTTCCTTGTGCTAAAACAGTATCTAGTACTTTTGTTGTTTTACCATCGGCACCTACTTGAACTAAGAATGATGGTGCTACCGTAGAATTAAGTCCAACGCCAGCTTTTTCAGCACGGTTACTCATGTATGATGTAATTAACAACAAATCATTATGTTTTGCAACAGGAACTGCATAATATGAATAAGTATCTGTTCTAGATTCAGCTAATTGTGTTCCTGTTATCACACTGCCACTACCATTCAATGGTGTATAAGGACCCATCAAACTATCAGAAACATAGCCCATCATACCAACGTTAATGTCCGGATCAACTGTTGGCACAACACTCTTACTCAAACGTGTATCTGTAAAGAGATAGTACTTTCCATTCAAAGGCACAATGTTAGCACGTTCGATTTCATCAGTAATACCGTTGGCTGCCAGAAGTGGTGAATAAATTTGTCCAATAGTTGGATTATTTTGCTGTCCTGTAAGCTTCACCAATCCAATAGCGCCATTGGCCTTCTTTGAGAATTTCAACTTATCCGCATTTGCCAATGTTGTTTCTCTTGCTGTTTGGTTGAATTCATCAGTTCCACCATAGTAATCCATGTTATCGACAGCATCATCACTTTGATAATTCTCAGTACCTGTGTTGGATTCAAAAGTTAGATAACGTTCTCCATCAACCTCAATCACGTGCGGATCACGTAAGGTAAAGTTATCTCCCGTATCATAGTATCCTGCATCGATCCATTGTTGCAGAGTTTGGTAATGCTCCTCATCCCCTGTGAAGAGTTCATGATCATTACTAACTTTTGCTACACGAACTTCAGTATCCGTATATGCCATTGACAAGTTAGCAGTTGACAAACGTTGTACTGTGCGTGGTTGGTCAGTTTTTGTATAGAATAATTGAATACTGTCATCATCATTGACCGTTGCAGATCCAGACCACTGCTGCTTATCCCACAGTGCATTGAAGCCAAAGACTGGCCCAGCATTCTTCCAATTATTGATTGCTGTATCACCATTCTTAGTGTAAAGCATGTAAATATGTTGATCGTTATCCTCTTTTGGAGAACCTGCTAAAGCAAAAACAATGTTGTAACCATGATAATTTGCAGTGACACCAGTTTTTGCGTCTTGTAGTGCCCAAGAATCCCATACATCCAAATCTTGTACTTCACCACTTTGCGCATCTGCCGTTGCCATTGCTGGCAAATTCTTAATTGCATCAGCATTGAAATATGGTACAGACGTATCTGAATTCAAATTAGCAATGTTATCCGCAACATCTTTTAAGTTAGCATATGTCATGTTGGTAGTTGAGGTACCATCATCATTTTTAGTAACTAATGTTGTTTTAGAGTTTAAATCTTTTGACACACTGTCGTCTAGTGTCACAACTGACGTGGTCGCTTTTTTATCATCAGTTGTAGCGTCAGTTGCTGCATTTTTGTCCGCTACTTTTTTCGAACTATCATCTGCTGATACTGCTGCCACATTCGCTTTGTCGTCAGTTGTTGCACTCTTAGTATCATCAACTGACGTAGTTTCTTTATCATCAGTTGTTTCTTTGTTAGCATCTACTGTCTTAGTAGTACTGTCTGTAGCCTTTTCTTGATTGGCTTCAGTTGTCGTTGCATCAGGAGTCGTTGAATTGACTGTCGTTTCTTTATTAACATCTGATGGAGCTGTTGTGTCAGTATTCACATCAGTTGTTTTGCTCAGTGTTTCTGTGTCAGTTGTTGTAGTATTACCAACCGTGTCTGCACTAACAGAACTCACTCCCATAGAAATAGCTGCTACTGTTGCTGCTCCAGCTACCCATATCTTCCCCGCCTTGTATAACTTCTTTCTCATCGATAAGAACTCCCAATTTAGAATTATTGCATCTCGTGCAACTACGTTAAGTATAAACGTTCATCATTTCAAAAATATTACAAAAAGTTGTTAAACGTATAACATAGTTCATTGTTGAACAAAAATGAATTAAATAAACATTAAAATAATAATATTAATATAAGTCTTTAAATATCAATATCGATTCTATTATCAACATTTATGTTTTAATTGTATATAAATTTTTTAAAATATTAATATATGAAATCATTCATGTGTTTTATTGAACTATATGAATTACTAAAATAAATCTACTATAGTTAAGTAAAGGTGCAGAGTGTAGCCATAGATTACAGTACTTTCTAAATTAGAATGATCATGCCTCAAAACAAAATAAAAAAGGCTTTCGCCTCTTCTTTAACGTAAGTAATATGTGCCATCATTTCCAAAATTATATTGCTGACCATCTATCTTTTGAATACCTTGTAATGCTCGACCATTGGCATCTGTATAATACTTCTTGCCCCATGTTTCACGCCATCCTGCATTTTGACGAACACCGTTCACGAACCAGTAATATGTGCCCATGTAATAACGGAAGCCTGTATATGGCTTACCATTCTCAAACCAGTTATAACCACCATTGGCCTTTGAATAGCTTGGTGAGTACAAATAGCCACTCGCTGCGCTCTTCAAATTATACGTACCATTTGTACCAAAGTCATAGGCTTGTCCATCAATAATTTGGATACCTTGCAATGCACGACCACTAGCATCCGTATAATACTTCATGCCCCATGCTTCACGCCAACCAGCATTTTGACGAACACCGTTCACAAACCAGTAATAAGTCCCTTGGTAGTAGCGGAAGCCTGTATATGGCTTACCATTCTCAAACCAGTTATAACCACCATTCGCTGTTGACAATGATGGTGAGTACAAGTAGCCACTCGCTGTCCCCTTCAAGTTGAAAGTTCCATTCGTACCAAAGTCATATGCTTGTCCATCAATAATTTGAACGCCTTGTACTGCACGACCATCAGTACCAACGTAGTACTTCATACCCCAAGCTGTTTCCCACTTACTCTCTTGACGTTGTCCTGTTTCAAAGAAATAATATGTGCCCATATAATAACGGAACCCAGTGTACTTTTTACCACTTTCAAACCAGTACCACTGATTGTTATCCGTTACATCTTGTAAGTAACCTGATGCAAAACCTCGCTCATAATAGGTTTTATCGTTACCAAAGTTATAAGCAACACCATTCACAGCAAATTGGCCTTGCTTCACACGGCCGTCATTACCGAAGTAATATTTCTTCCCAGTATTATCTTGATGAATCTCATTATCAACTCTTTTATATGTTACTGGATCGAAATAATAATATGAATTTGCATAGGTTTGCACACCACTTAAGCGAACACCATTTTTAAACAAATAATAACTAGTATTGATATAGTCGTAGACATAGCCATTGGCTAATTCATTATCAACATAAAACTTATTGTCAACCCAACCAATTTTCATATCAGTTAATTCTGATGTTGCTTTATTTCCTACAAGTTCCTCAACGCTAGCACTTTTGCCATCATAAATCCATGTACCTTGAGCTAAAACAGTATCCAATACTTTCGTGCTCATACCATCAGCACTTATTTGAATCAAAAATGATGGTGCAAACGTGGCATTCATTCCTGTCCCAGCTTTTTCATTACGATTACTCATATATGAAGTGACCAATAATAAATCACTACGTCCCTCAACGGGTACTGCATAATATGAATACGTATCAGTTCTTGAAGTAAATAATTGCGTCCCAGTAACCACACTACCGCTACCATTCAACGGTGTATAAGGTCCAAATAAGCTATCTGAAACATAACCCATCATACCAACATTAATATTAAAATCAGCTGTTGGCACAACACTCTTACTCAAACGTGTATCTGTAAAAAGATAAAATTTCCCGTTCAATGGCACAATATTAGCACGTTCGATTTCATCGGTAATACCATTGGCTGCTAGAAGTGGTGAGTAAACTTGAGCAACTGTAGGATTATTTTGATCTTTAGTCAATTTAATCAGGCCGATTGCACCATTAGCCTTTTTTGATAGTTTCAGTTTATCTGGATTCTGTAGTGTATCAACTTTGGCTTGTTGATTAAATTCTTCTGTTCCGCCATAATATGTATCGTCATTTACGGCATCATCACTTTGATAATTGTTTGTACCGGTATTAGCTTCGAAAGCTAAGTAGCGTTCTCCGTTTACTTCGATAACATGAGGATCACGCAGTGTGAAATTATCGCCTGTCGCATAATTACCGCCTTTATCCCACTGCTCGAAAGTTTGATAATTTTCTCCATCCCCTTCGAAAATAACGTAATCATTATTGACTTTGGCAACATTCAATTCTAAATCATCATAAGACATTGATAAGTTTGCTGTTGCTAGTCTTTGAACAGTCATCGGTTGATCTGTTTTTGTGTAGAACAATTGAATACTGTCATCATCATTGACCGTTGCAGATCCAGACCATTGTTGCTCATTCCATTTCGCATCGAAACCAAAAACAGGGCCAGCATTTTTCCAATTATTTAATGCTGTATCACCATACTTAGTGTAGAGCATATAAATATGTTGATCGTTATCTTCTTTAGGATAACCAGCCAGGGCAAACACGATATTATAGCCATGATAATTTGCAACAGCACCAGTTTTTGCATCTTGTAACGCCCAAGAATCCCAAACATCCAAGTCTTGAATTTGACCAGTCTGTGCATCTGCCGTTGTCATTGCTGGCAAATTTTTAATCGCATCAGCATTAAAATAAGGAACAGATGTGTCTGGATTTAAACTAGCAATATTGTCAGCAACATCCTTTAAATTAGCATAAGTCATGTTAGTTGTTGACGTACCATCAGCATTTTTAGTGACGACGGTTGTTTTTGAATTCAAATCTTTTGAAACACTATCATCTAGTTTTTCTACAAATGGAGTTGATTGCTTCTGACTAGACTCATCATTTACTTTTGCATTATCTGTAGCAGTTTCAGCCCACTGTTCGTTATTACTGCCACTTTCTGATTCAGACGTATTAACTGCTGTTTTTGTTTCAGCTACTGCGGTAGTTGATGTTGTATCTTGATTATTTGTAGTTTCAGCTTTTATTGCCTCATCCTTCTGAGCAGTATTGTTACTAGTAACCTTAGCATCGCTGTTTGATACCTCCGCTGAGTTAGAATTGCTATCATCACTATTAGTTGTAACAGTGACCGCATCAGTGTTACTAGTATCTACCTTGTTGTCATCTGATTCCGTAGAGGAAATACTCGATTCGGTTGCGCTAGATGTTGTAGTCGCATCTGCAGTAGTTGTACTGTTCGTAGTATCCGCACTAACAATGTTGGGTGCTACCACGACTGCAGCTGCAACCGCAGCTCCGGCTACCCATAATTTCCCAGCCTTATATAACTTTTTTCTCATATGAACTCTCCACTTTATACTACTTATAATATATCTTTGTTAAGTATAAACGCTTATCATTTCAATAGTATTACATTCGCTTGTTAAGCGTATATCATAAATAAAAAAAGACGCCGTATACGTCTTTTTTTATTTAATCTATACAATTTTATTTAGCAATGGAATTTTATGAATAATTAGTACGAGAGCAGTTGATGCTAACCATACAATGATCGGCAAAATGAACATGTGTTTTAGCGAACTGTCGGCAATATGTAACTTTCTCTCAGCAAAATAAATGAAGAATTCATGAATCACATACACACCAAGCGATGTACTGGCTACTTTTTGCAAAGCAAGTTGCACTTTAGGACTCGGTTGATATGTCGCCAAATGACTTTTAGCAAATTCAAATACGCCGATGGAGAGTATAAATCCAAATAATCCCCAAATATCATAGACTTCGCGTGCAAATTTGCCTCTTTTGATGGAGAGGTAAATTGTCAACGCAATCATGATGGCTACTGATGCTAAGGCAGCCACATATAGCATATTTTTTTGCCATTTGTGTAAAACAGTATTTTTTAAGTACCAACCAACCACGAAAAAGCCAACGCCACCAGCAGCACCTATTTGTATGCCATGTAGAAAAAAATTATCTGTTTGTAAACGAACTTCATAGTAGTAACTTAAGATATTGACAAAGACCATATTCACTGCTAATAAATATAAGGCTAGTGTTTTATCAGCTTTATTCGTAATTTTAGCTAACAGTGGTGCACTGATATAGAAACCAATGACGAAATAAAAGAACCAAAATATCGGCTGGATACTATTGTGCATGACCGCATCGATAAATTGACCAATATGATAATCAGTTGGTTGATGAAATATAAATGGATTTAAGATATACCACACAAATGACCAAAAAATAAATGGCACAAAAACCTTGGTCATTCTTTTTTTGAAAAAAGTTACTGTATCATATCGTTCGCGATAATCTAGCAAATGGGCACCAGACATCATAAAAAAGATTGGCACTGCCCAAATAAAGGTAACTTGAAGTATTACCGCTATAATCCAGTGCGAATCACCAGTTTGATTTGAAAAAGCATATTCTGAGGTATGAAGGAAAACAACTGCTATCGTAGCAAGTATTGTCAGAATATCCATGTAATAATAACGCTTCATATTTTTACTCTCAATATTTTTTTAATTTTTCGCAATAAAAAAGGCTTTCGCCCTCATGAATTAGCGCATGTAATATGTGCCATTATCACCAAAGTAATAGTCTTTACCATCAATTTTTTGATGTCCCTGAACAGCACGACCCGTGCTATCTGTCCAGTATGTGTAACCCCATGCATGTCGCCAACCCTCATTTTGACGAACGCCGTTCACAAACCAATAGTAAGTACCCATATAATAGCGGAAGCCAGTGTATGGTTTCCCGTTTTCAAACCAGTTATAGCCACCGTTGGCAGTTGAGTAAGATGGTGAGTACAAGTATCCACTAGCCATCCCCTTCAAATTATAGGTGCCATTTGTACCAAAGTCATAAGCTTGCCCATCAATAATTTGAATGCCCTGTAAGGCACGACCAGTATTATCAGTGTAATACTTCATGCCCCAAGCTTCACGCCAACCGGCATTCTGACGTACACCATTGATAAACCAATAATAAGTGCCCATGTAATAGCGGAAACCAGTGTATGGTTTGCCATTTTCAAACCAGTTATAACCACCATTGGCAGTTGATTGTGATGGTGAGTAAATATATCCGCTGGCCGGCTTTCCATTTTGATAGAAAATGCCATTATTGTAGCCATTGGCGTTAATCGAAATTAAGTTTTGATAATCAATCGAAACATCAAATGTTCCTTTTACACCAGGAAAACTAGTATTACTGTTCCATTGCCACATACCGTACGATTGATTCCATAAAGAACTAGCGCTTGGCTGGTATGGATATTGTGCCATCCATACCCGATTATTACCTATATATGAAAAATTCAAGTTCGTTTCATTAACATAAGAAACATATGTATAAGTAGAAGTATTTGTATATCCAGCAGCTTTAACTTGCGCGTTAAAGGCTGTTGCATTGGCAGTTACACTGCTATTTTTTGTGTATGATTCTTCCAAATCATCAACCATCAACGTATCTTTTGGTAGTTCTAATGAGGCTGCGTAATTAGTAAAATACTTTGCTTCAGCTTGCGCGTCAGCTTTTGAAGCGTACCATGAATAGTGATATGCGCCAACTTGTAGGCCAGCTTCTTTAGCATTAGTAATCTGCGATTTAGCATATGGATTTTTATATGAATCGGCTTCTGAAAGTTTCACAATTACGGCTTTAACACCATAATTTTGCATCTTCTTATAATCAGCCACAGAAATAGTTCCATTGTTAGAGGAAACATCCACAACATCCATTCTAGGTAAGCCAGAAGTACCTGCTGTGATAGCAGGTACACCATCAGCTGCATGAGCCTGACCAACAGCTACTAATGAAGCAGCAATGCTCACCGCTGCGATGCTCGACCAAAAAGTTATTTTATTCATTTACACACTCCCACATATGTACACTGACCGATGTCAGCAATTTTTTTAATTATGAAAATTAGCCTTTGCGTAATCAACAACTGACATGTTTTGTTGAGAAGCTTCAGTGATAATTTTCTTGATATCGCTTGGTGCCCATTGATCCGCTGGTAATCCCGCCGCAATAAGTTGCTTACGTGTTTCAGCAATCATTTCTGATGTCACTTCAACGCCTTGAACGGTTTTGTTTGGATCATAGGTTGGGCTATCCGTTGTATTAGAACTTACAGAACTAGAGGATGATGAACTATCTGAAGATGACGACTCTGAACTTGACGAGTTTTCTGATGAACTAGATGATGTCGTTTGCTCAGAGGAAGAACTAACAGATGAAGAACTTGATGAAGATGATTTTTCAACTGAACTGCTTTTCGAAGTCTTCGATGAACTTTTCGATACTTTAACTGTTGTTGACGATTTTGATGTTTTCGAAGAATCATTATTTTGATGCCCTAAGGCTATTATCCCCACAATAACAACAATGACAGCGGCAATGATACCAAATATTTTTTTCATTAACACTTCTCTCCCATAAGTAAAAAAACAATTAGCAATGTTCTAACCTTAAGTACTCATTTTGACATAATGCCTGCTAATTTACAATAGGTTGACGGCAGCTGTTACCCAATTGTCAAAAAGCTGTAGTCATTATCAATATTTTTTTTGGTATTTAAACTTGTAACACCAATTAAAAATAACCTGGTGGGTCGCATTTCGAAATAGTTAACCAAAGAATTAATATTTTTAATAGATAGATTCTGCGCTTCATCAATAAAAATGTAATCAAAGTTTTGTAACTTCTTCGACTTTATCTTCTTCATGAACTGGCGAATTGGAATGATTTTCCAGTCATAATTTCGTCTCAAGCTAGATTGAGCAGCATTTAATTTACCAACGTGCACAATTAAGACAGTATTATTTTTGCTCAATTTTTTAACAGTATCGTACAGCATCAGTGCTTTTCCATTCCCAGATGGTACATTAACAGCATAGAAACCTGACTCACTGATTGTTAAAATATTGTTCTGAAGTACTTGTTGCTGTTGACTCAGAAGATAGTCCTCCTCTAAAAAAGCATGTGTTTCTCGAAACGGCGAAACTAAATATAAATTGACCTTAAACAAGCTATCTAAATTGCCCATATCTATACTATCGAAAGTTGCCAGTATCCGATAAAATTCTGATGCTAAAAATAAATGCGTTGATGATATATCTGTTGCCTCTAGTTCATCTTGTTCAGTTAATGTGTAGATAATGTCTGAATCTGAGTTATAAGTAAATAGTTTAATTTCTTTAGCAACTTGTGACAAATAGTATTTATTGTTGATTAACTGTTTTCTGACCTTCTCTTCATCATAATCAGCTTGGCTTTTGAGCTCAATATTAACTACACGATGCCTTTGATCAAAGGCTAATAAATCGAACTCCTTACTAATTTTTGGCATACTGTAACCAATATAAAAAAAATTTAAGGGTACCTGCTCATCAATAAAATGACGCACTAATCGCTCAATCCCTTGTAGTTCTCTTTCACGAATAGATAGCACACCTAAATCATTTAGATAATGTTTGATGCTTTCAGACTCTATATTTGAAGCAATTTTTCTTAAATTAGCTGGTTTCAACATTGCACTCACTATTTCCTTAAATGTCGCCGAATTGTATCGTGCCTTTTTTATTATAGTACCAATAAAATATTCTAATTAAAAGTTGAAAAAAAGCAGAAACGAATGACGTTTCTACTTTTTGGTTACTGATTAGAATTTTTCTTGCGCTGTAAAATAATCACGACAATCAAAATAATGATTATGATTAACAATACAGCACCTATCAAAATGTACAGCCAATTACTATTATTAGTATTTGCTTTTACATCAACATCTGATTTGTTTAAATCTCGTGCTTGTTTTAATTTAATCGTGAAATCTTTAGTGAATGTCCATTTTTTGACTTGCTTATTAGCTGTAGCTGTAACTTTCATTTTCAGCGTATAGTCACCAGCCTTCATTGACGTACCATTTAATGAAATAGGATAAGTCAAATGACTATTTGGCGCAATTTGCATATCACTTTTAATCGATGTATATACTGGTTTCTTACTATTTTTAGAATAAATTTTAGCATCA
The DNA here is from genome assembly GCF_056530425.1 of Leuconostoc sp. C5. Classification (NCBI taxonomy): domain Bacteria; kingdom Bacillati; phylum Bacillota; class Bacilli; order Lactobacillales; family Lactobacillaceae; genus Leuconostoc; species Leuconostoc sp. C5. The sequence continues at coordinate 1,347,901 of NZ_CP134351.1, forward strand.
ACTGATACTTTAGACATCAAGACCGATTGATCATTTTGAAGTTCGGCGTTAACCACATTGCGATAATTAATTTGTCCAGGCTTAACTTGAAGTAAATTAAGATTAGGATTAATTGCTTTATCGGTTTCCTTTAATAAGATAGCCACCGCATATGAGTATTCATTTTGGACCGTTGTGCCGTTTTTTGCTTTATTTTGATTTACTTCGCTTGATTTTTGTTGAAATGTCAAACCACCAAGTAATATACCATCAAATGATTCTTTAGGCATAGTAATATGGAAAACAACGTTTTTAGACGAACTGGCGGGGATTACAATACTCGAAGGTCCCTTGACAATATCTGAAATGTTATATTTCAAAGAGTCGTCTTTTTTTATACTGGATTTACCATATTCGACAACCCCATTGGAATTTGTTTTAGCAGTATTAACGCCAACTTCAACAGTGATATCTTTTTTTGTATCATTTTTCAACGAAACCGTAACGTCTTGCTGTTGATCCGAATTCATTTTCAGATTGAAATATGTCTTTGACTTATCAATTTGATTGTCAGGAATAACGGTGTTTACTGAAAAATTCATTTCAGCAGCAATTGCTGTGTTATTAAATACAAAAAAAGAAAACATAATCATGAATACCATCAGTAACAATACTTGAATTTTTTTAATCATCATGTTAATGTCCTCTTTGCATTCAATTATAGTTATTCACTTGGCGCATCATACAACTTCCATGTCAAAGTCGCCGAATAATTAACATCTTTTACTTTTTCTGCACCCGCTGGGACTTCTAAAGTAACACTCTCAGCAGCATTTTCTTTGGTTCCCATCGTATATAATGATGTACCACGACCGGTACCTTTGTCAGCATGCATCAGTTCTTGTTCTGCACCTCCCAATATCGCATCACTATGTACATTATCCTGAGTTAATGAGTTATTGAAGGTTGCCTCATTTCCAGAAACGTACGTTCCATTTTTAAGATGAATCTGTGCACCTTTTAATATATATGGCTTAGTCTCATCATCAGGATTTGTTGCTTGAAAGTTTCCTTGCGACACAGTTAATCTCCATCCTTGACCTGATCCTGATCGAGAATCAGTCACTTGAACAAAGTTAGGACCTTCCTGTTTGTTATTGTTATTATCCCGATACTTTTGAGCAAAAGCAGAATACTCTTGTTTCAATGTTGATATTTTGTGATTTCCAAAATTAAGTGAAGATGCAAAGTCAATTGTTAGTGGTCCGCTTGTTCCATTTGAATGAGTTGTATCTCCATCTTGTTCTGTGGGTTGAACACTATTTTGACCACCATTTGGATTTGTGGGATCTAACACTGACTTTGAAGTATCATCTTCACTAAATGTAATTGTTGCGTTTGATGTTGTTGAAACATCATCTGCATGTACCACAGTGAGTGGTGCTATTGCCAATCCTAAACTAGCTAATCCTGCTAAACTTAAAATTTTCTTGTTAATCATAATTCTTCCCTTTTTCTGTTCTCTTATTCTCTGAAATAATCACCATCGTAATGATGATAACACTGCATAATATGTATGATAATGATTGCCTATGTGTTACAGCTACACTTGGTAGTCGTGTAATGACCGGTATCACCTCCTTTCGAGTTGAGACATAACCAGACTGACGGCCAAATTTACCATGAGCCATTGGTGCATTCACTAATGTACCTTTAGCTGTGGACATTTGATTGGTTGACTGTTGTTCAACAGGTATATATTCTGGCATTTGAAAACTTATTTGCGCGTGAGATTCAATTTCAGATCCCAACACATTGGCCGAACAAACAATCATAGAACTAACAATTACGTAGCTAGACAAGACACACAACAGAATCTTTTTTAGTTTCATGTAGACTCTCATGGACTATCAACCAATGTCCATCTCAGCGTTGCAGTATAATTACCTATTTCTGTTATTGTGTCTAAATTAGATATTTGTATATCGTAGAAACTATATTGTTTCTTTTCTTTGTTATAGCTCCAATCAGACAATAAATTACCAGTCCCATCATCTTGCCAGGGCCAATAATTAATACGTGCCGATGTTGTTGTAAAGTCTTGTAAAGACGTTGTTAAGCTGCCCGAGCTGTAATCACTCTTCACTAACTGCCAACTAACATCATTAGCGAATGATCCATTTTCTGATGTGAACTGTTTAGCCAATTCAACGTTAATTTTTATTTCTTTACCTTTTTCACCACTGACTTGACAGTTACCTTTCCAATTACCAATCAAACTTGTTTCACTATTCATCTTGTGAGAACCAAAATCTACATCTGGAGCAGAGATTAACTTTGGTGACACATCATTGTTTCTATCAATTGGCAGTTCCAAATCTGGAAAAGTACTACTTGTTGGAAAAGTGTTATTTCCTACGTATTTATGTGCAACAATGTTACCATTAAACGTACCAATACCAGACAGTGTGACAATGCCTTCAGGCGATAATATGGCATTACTTGTTTCTTTATTATTGCTCTGCCAATCAACATTACCTGTATAATTAGTTTCAGAATCTATATTATAAAAATTAAACATGATATTTTTGCTTTTCGAAACCGAATCAAAAGCCATGCTACCTGTTGAAAAATTGTTCACACCGGAAGTATCGATTGTAATAACGACCTTCTCCACATCAGATATTCCCTTAATTGACAAAGAATAGCCAGGAAAATCACTTGCTTTAACAGTTAAATACTTGACATTATCTTCCGATGGAATATGACTCGCATCAATTGTTATCGTACCCCCCCACTTGTTTTCAACAGTGGCATTATTATTTTTGGAGTGGTTGGCGATTATTTTTGATACAGATGATAGCCTCGCGAGTTCTGTATCTATATCCAAATACTCATCATTATCAGCATCTTGCCGTAACACTTTTGGTGTTTGGTTTAGTTTTAAGCCGTTGATTGTTGATCGTCCATCGGTTGCTGTTGGCTGTAAATATTTAAAAGACGAGCCTAAAATCAAAGTATCGTTATTAAATGTTGCCTGATCATTATTAGACTGTATGCTTCTTTGAAGATAGGAAATACCCTTATGACCAGCTGAACTACCACCTTTTCTAATCATGTCTTGTGTAGCAAAATTACCTTCTATTGGTCGATCGTCAAGATCCATTATTTTTGAAAAAACATTGAAGTGACCAGATAATCCCAATCCCGTATTCTTTGATTCTGAAAAATCATCTTGCCAGTGACCTGCTGCTGGCAAAGTGACCCTAGTATCGTCTTCTGCAAGTCTTTGAAATTGATATGTACTTGATGGTTTCTTGTATTGATATGTGGTTGATACTGATGTTCGTTGAGGTGAAAAATTAATATACCATGCACTCACAATCACTACAGTTAACATTCCCAATAGAGGTAATAGTGCTTTTTTTAACATGAATTCCTCCTTTCTAATACACTTAAACGCTTATCATTGTACCAGTTACAATGTGAAATCAAAACAACAGAAATATGTTTTTTTATAATCGTTTATTAATCCACAATAATATTTATACTTTAGTTAATTACTATCTTAACGATTTTTGTTTAGAATATTTTGTATCAATAGCTTTAATACAAGTAAGTACTTGCATATTAAATTAGAACGAATAACAATTTCAACCCGACGTATTTTGAGTCGTTTTGCTTGACTTATTGTAAAATGTATGTTATTAAATATTATTTTCACAAGTAAAATAGCAAACAAAAAACCTTACTCCATATAAGATAAGGCTTCTTTCCAAACTATATTTTTATCTCATCAGCATGAATTTAACTACTACTACTTTATCCCTGCCAAAAACTCCCCCAGCGCCTCGCGCCAAGTACTAATCTCAAATCCTGTCGCCTTAGCCTTCTCCAAACTCATCACTGAATGCTTTGGTCGGTAAGCTTTTTGTGGAAATTCTGCGCTAGTTACTGGGGTAACATCAACATCTGTATCTTTCAAAATTTCCCGAGCAAAGTCAAACCATGTGGCAATGTCGTCATTAGACAAATGGTAGATACCATAAGCCGCCTTAACCTCTACCAAATGAAGCATAAACTCAGCCAAAGTACGTGTCCAAGTTGGCCGTCCCAGTTGATCATTCACAACTGTCAACTTGGGATGAGTGGCTGCCAAGCGTTGCATGGTGTAAACGAAGTTATTGCCAAACTCGCCAAATACCCAACTTGTGCGAACAATGTAGGCATCAGCGCCACTTTCAGTAACAGCCAATTCACCGGCTAGTTTAGCTCGTCCGTAGGAATTTTTTGGGTTAACCGCATCTGATTCGAGGTATTCGCCCTCGTTGGTGCCATCAAAAACATAATCTGTTGAAACGGCTACCAGCTTTGCCTCGTATAATTTAGCAGCATCGGCAACATTTTTAGTCCCATCAACGTTAACCTGCCAGTTTAACTCGCGCCCGTCATCTTCGGCTAGATCAACTTTTGTATAGGCCGCCGCATGCAAAACAACATCCGGTTGCTCTTGTTCAAACGCTGATAACACAGCTGCGCTGTTCGTAATATCGAGCTGTTTTGAATCAAAAGCGACAAAATCTAGTCCACGTTCGCGCAATAACTTTTGTAATTCTTGCCCTAGTTGACCATTAGCACCTGTAATTAAAAACTTCATTCCAATTCTCCCTCATAGACAAAAAACTCACATGCGTGAGTTTTAACTTTATTGATTATTCTGTGCGTACTTGGCTTCAACTTCATCTTTTTCAGCTTGCCACCAAGATTGGTTGTCTTTGTACCACTGGATAGTGTCGGCTAAGCCAGTTTCAAAATCAGTGTACTTTGGTGTCCAACCCAATTCTTCGCGAATTTTTGTGGCATCAATTGCATAACGTAAATCGTGGCCTGAACGATCTTGAACAAAGTCGAAGTCATCTTCAGCTTTACCCATATCTTTCAAAATAGCGCGTAATACTGTGATGTTGTCTTTTTCACCATCAGCACCAACCAAGTACGTTTCGCCAATTTTCCCCTTAGTCAAAATTGCCCAAACTGCAGTCGCATGGTCGTAGGTATGAATCCAGTCACGGACGTTTTTACCGTTTCCATACAACTTTGGCTTAATTCCGCTGATAATATTCGTTACTTGACGAGGAATGAACTTTTCAATGTGTTGGTATGGGCCATAGTTGTTTGATGTATTCGAGATAGTAGCTTGCAAGCCAAACGAACGTACCCAAGCACGAACTAACAAATCAGAACTTGCCTTTGTTGATGAATAAGGGCTTGAAGGACGGTATTGTGATTCTGGTGTGAACTTATCACCGGCACCTTCACCATGTCCTGGCAAATCTTCACGCAATGGCAAGTCGCCATAAACTTCGTCAGTTGATACATGGTGAAAACGCTTGTTATACTTGCGTGCTGCTTCAATTAAGGTATATGTACCAATAATGTTTGTCTGCACAAATGGAGATGGGTCTTTTAATGAATTATCGTTATGACTCTCAGCGGCATAGTGGATCACGGCATCGGTCTCAGATACCAATTGATCAACCAATGGTGCATCAGCAATGTCGCCAACCACTAATTTCACACGGTCTTCTGGCAAACCTGCTAAGTTTTCCTTGTTCCCAGCATAAGTTAATTTATCTAAAACTGTCACAGAAACATCAGGATGTTCTTCGACAATGTAACGGACAAAGTTCGCCCCGATGAAGCCGGCACCGCCCGTTACTAAAATATTCTTATATTCAGTCATGAATGTTCTCCTATTACAATTGCTCTTTTGTTAGTGGCACGACATCTTTTAGCAAAGGATGATTTTTGTCTGCTTCACTTACTTCAGCATTTTCGATACCATACCATTCAATGCCCAAAGCAGGATCTGCGTAATTCACAAAGGCATACTTTGGCTTTAAATCTAGTGCCCAGTAGTCATTGACTAAGTATGAGTATGATACCATTTCACTCAATACTTGGAATCCATTAGCCACACCACGTGGTACATAAATGCCCTTACTAGCATCAATAACCGTTTGGTAGACATGTCCAAATGAATCACCTTCGCGTAGGTCAACCCAAGAGCCCAACACACGACCATTATCAGCCACAGAAATGTACTTATCCCATGGTTCAGCATGCAGGCCACGGAGCACACCCTTTCGTGATAAGGACACATTGTTTTGTAACTTATCTTCTTTAAAAAAGGATTCTGGAAAACCAAGGGGTAACATCTTTTCTTTTTGGAAGTTTTCCTTAAACCAACCACGATTATCACCATGCACGGGAATATCAAACACCATCATCCCCGGAATAGCTGCAATTGGTTGTGCTGCCAATTTTTTCTCAAAAAATTCTTCAGTCATGTAAACGCCTTATTCCCCTTCTTCATCAACAATTCTTAGCAAATATTGACCGTAATCATTCTTTTTCAATGGTTGTGCCAACTTTTCTAATTGCGCAATATCAATATACCCCATACGGTAAGCAATTTCTTCTAATGAAGCAACTTTTAAGTTTTGTTGTTTTTGAATCGTTGCAATGAAGGAAGAAGCTTCGAGAAGTGAATCGTGTGTCCCAGTATCAAGCCAAGCATAGCCACGTCCCATGACTTGAACATCCAAATCGCCACGCTCCAAGTAAGCTTGGTTAATATCAGAAATTTCAATTTCACCACGCTCTGATGGTTTAACGTTGGCAGCGATTTCCACGACATCATTGTCATAGAAATAAAGACCGGTTACGGCGTAATTGGACTTTGGCTGTTCTGGCTTTTCAACAATAGACAAAGCTTTGCCATCCTTGTCAAATTCAACCACACCAAATCGTTCCGGATCCTTAACTTGATAACCGAACACTGTGGCACCAGATGTTTTCAGAGCTGCTTCTTGTAACTTCTCTGATAGCCCTGCGCCATAGAAAATATTGTCACCTAGCACCAAAGACACAGCGTCATCACCGATAAAGTCAGCGCCAACAATGAACGCATCAGCCAAACCGCGAGGCTCTTCTTGAATTGCATATTCGATATTTAGACCAATTTCATGACCATTACCAAATAGTTCTTCAAAACGTCCAACGTATTCAGGCGTTGAAATTAGCAGAATATCCTTAATACCAGCTAACATCAAAACAGACAATGGATAATAAATCATTGGCTTGTCATAAATTGGCACCAATTGCTTACTTGTTGCCTTAGTAATTGGATAAAGTCTTGTGCCGGAACCTCCGGCTAGGATAATACCTTTCATTTTTTCTCTCCTTATATATGCTCGCGCATTTTACATCAAAGAATGGTGTCCATTAACTTAGTTCGAACCAAGAGTCTTTTCTTTCTTTAGAAAGTCAACTGGAATTGCGCATGTTCGTCCATGGATTGACAGCTTTTTCACTGTCTCGCCATTAATGCTTTGTATATTCTGCGCTAATGGTTTCTCGCCTGAAAACAATTCTGTCTCTAAGTTCGATAATTCCTCATAGCTCATACCATACTTAATTCCCAGAACCATCCATCGTGATGCTTGGCGAACTTCGCTAATACTTTGTGAATCCATACGCTCATTGATTATTTTTCTCAAACCAGCAATTAGCGTTTCTCTCTCTTGTTCATTTTTCTGAAGCTTAATAATCTCTATCACAGTTGTATATGAGCTATTAAATAGTCGACCAATATACATTGCCTTGAGCTTAGATTGTTGTGCCAAAGACCAATTAGGAGAAGTCTCAATAATGTTGAATACCTCCGATAAGATATTGAGGTATTTCCAAGGTTCATTGTAGGTATAACTTGAACTCTTGCCCAGATTACCAAAGTCTTCTCGTTGGTTCCAATAATAGTAATCTTTATCCGCTAAGATAGAGATCTTTCTCGAAACAGAGTAGGCTTTCATGTTGAAAACTTGATCTTCTTCGACTGGAATGTAAGTACTGTCAGGGAATCTAACATCATATTGATTTAACATAGCCCTTCGATACATCTTATGGGGTGCTAACGTACTGAGAATATGATCCGTTATGATGCTCGCGTCTTTAATGTTCGTGCCGTTTTTAAAGGGAACCTGTGTGCCGTTGTACATTTTGCCTTCAGCGTATTTGCCAATAATGACATCAGAATCATTGCCAGCAAATGCAACAAAAGCCAACAAGGTGTCATCCGCTAAATTGTCATCTTGATCCATAAGCATGATGAATGTCCCACGTGCTTTTGCTATTCCATGATTTCTTGGAATGCTTGGATAACCATGATTCTGCTCTTCGACAACTATTCGCAAATGTTTAAGTTGACTCTCATATTCCTGAATAATATTTAACGGCTTAGTACTCTTATCATCAACAATAATCACCTCAAAATCATTTTGGTTCATTGTCTGTCTGACCAGAGAGTCAAGCGCTTTTCTGATATAATTCCCAGCATTGTAGTGTGCAATCACAACTGATACTTTAAATTCATCTTGATTCATTCTCAGTCTCTCCCAAGCCTTTAAATTACTATACTCACGAGCCAACACCCGCATTAAAAACTTACATGTTTACTATAAAGTTTAGTTATTTAACATTTTATAAATCACAAAATTTTATAAATTTAAAGATACTTCTTAATTAGAAGTAGTTTTCCCGCTAGAATGATAAAACTATAATTAATATATATATACTCATAATAACGCTAATCATAAAAATACGATATAATTACGATTACTTAGAACTAAAATAACTAAATTCAATCCCATTATATACTCAATATAGTTAAAGTATAGTATTAAATACTTCATAGACAATTATTACTGGCAGCAGTACCCGAGTTAGGATTTTTTATTTTTTTACAAACATGTAGTACAAGGACTTAGTTTCACTTCTACGACCAAAGATTATATAAAATAATATAATAGAAATAATAAGGTTCACAATCATTAATTGAAGCAAGAATAATATTCCACTCCCGTGGAAAAAATGCATTATTAACCAAGCTACTATTGTTGGGATTAATAGCCATAGCTTTTCAATTAGTATTTGACAAAGGACTTGAAATCTTTCTCTAGATTTTAAGTTTAGAGAATAATTTAATACAATTAAGGGTTCATACCATAACACAAATAATGTTGTAGATCCTATCGTTCCTAACAAAATACCGATTAACCCTAGATGAAAAAGCGATAAGGCAACCAAAGAAAACCCAATGTTCAAAATTGACTCAATAACAGATTTCCACTTTTGAACCCACTGTAAGCCATATGCATCAATATAGACAAGTGCTGGAGCTCTCGAAATTTGGATTACAAAGTTTATAATAATAAGTAAAACTATGTATTGCGAAAGTACATAATCCTCTCCTAACCAAAAAACAACCAACGGGCGCAACATGGTCAATAATTGAGGTGCTAAAAAGAATGCTATTCCTGTTATATAAAAGTTGAGTTGCTTAAATACTTTAGCTGCACGTTCTGGAGCTTGAACGGACAAGTTACCAACTCCTGCTGTCAGAGTACCAAAAACTTTTTGAATTAACCCAGACAAACTATTTAAAATCATTGTATAGTTCGAATATAACCCCACCGTTGTTAAGTTGACAAAAATTGATAGCAAGATATTATCACTCGCAAAGACTATTATAGAGCCTAACTTGTTTGACAATCCCCCGACTGTATTGTGCAACAATGTTTTCTTATCTTCATTCGATAATTTTGGATGTTTTGGTAGACTATGTAGAAAAGGATAGCCTTTTAAAACAATCCGAGAAAGTATTATGTTTGTAGTTAATGTAGAAATAAGGAACAAAGACACATATATGACCATAGAATCAAATAAATAAAGAAAAACTATTTGCAGTAAATTAACACCGGTTACCAACAGAAAATTTACGCCAGTAATTATATAGTTCTTTTGATTTGCATTTAAAATCGTTCGATTATAAGTGAATAAATAACTACTAGCAGAATTGACTAACAAAATAAAGTAAATTAAAGTTACATGACTAAGTTCATTTCCTTGCTCACCAATAATCAACGGCAAAAAAGGAATAATTGAGGATCCCGTTATAAAAATGAACCCCCCCACAAAAGTGTATACTTTTCTAAACAACGCAATGAAATTTCTGATTGAATTATTATCATTTTGGGCCAAAGGCTTATATAATAAAAAAGCAAAAACTGACTCCATACCCAAATCTGAAATAGCTAACACAGATAAAATACTTGTAAAGACACCATTTAATCCTAGATACTGGCTTCCTAATTGTCGAACAAATATCGCACGTACCACGAAAGAAATTATAGTAGTAACTATATAAGTCGATAGCATTATTAATATGTTTCTAATTGCATATTTTTGTCTATTCATATTTTTTCACTGATTTTTTTGTAACCACTACACTTTTTCGGCCAATAATAACCGCTGGAGCTCCAGCAACAGTTACACCTGGCTCAATGATGTCGTGTGTTACCACTGAATTAGCACCAATTGTTACGTTATCAGAAATCTTCACATTTCCTAGTATTTTTGCACCGGGTGCAATGTACACATCATTACCGATCGTAGGCACATCTTCCGGAGAATTAATACCTTGTCCAATAAAAACGCCTTGATGAACAGTTACGTGGTCACCGATGATCGCTGATCCATGAATAACAAGTAATCCATTGTGAACAATTTTGAATCCATTACCTATATGTCCATTAAGACTGGTACCAATCTGCAATCCAAATTTTTCGCCATAAAATCTTTTTCTTAAAAAATAATACTTTGCTAATAGCTTATTTTTATTCTGAAAAAAATCAGCTTTCCTATATAGTGACATATACTTAAGCCCTGGTCTTCCAAAATTAGCAAACATACTTCTAGCTTTTTTTTCATTGCCAGAAAAATAAGCTAATCTATCCTCATATATCTGCCTTCTCAGTATTGTACTCATTATTTTTCCTCTGTATCATCATTAATTGATGCCTAGTAACAACATTAATTAACCCTAATGTGGACAAACTAATTTATTTACTGTTATCAAGATTATAGATTTTTTTAATTTGTGATTGAAAGTACTTGAGTGAATAATTGGATTTTTCAACCAACTTATTCTTTTCTAGACGTCGCACGCCTAACTGATCACTAAAATCAAAATCCAAGAGACCTTTTGCCCATCTAATATCACTTGCGTCAATCGATAGATATTTTAAATCTCCAGTTATGTTTGATGATTGATCAAATGCCTCACTCGAAACCATAGCTGGTAAGCCACTACTCTCTGATTCTATCAATGAATAGGGTGTCCCTTCATATCGAGATGGAAAGATCATTGCGTCCGACATTGATAATAACGCTGATATATCATCTCTTTTTCCCATAAATATTACATGTTTACTGATTCTAAGTTTTTTTGTTTTTTCTTTGACTTGGTCCAACAATTCACCGCTGCCTACTAATAATAAAGTTGAATCAGGATTAGTTTTCAATAACTCATTAAAAATGTCGATTATTTTATTATGATTTTTCTGATAAGAAAACCTTGCAACAGATATGAGGACAAATGTTTTATCATTGATATGGAGTGATTTTCTCATCTTTTCTCTTTTCACATAATCAAACTTAAAGAGACTAGTATCCACACCATTATTGACAATTCTAAATGGATGTTCATGGAACATCCACTTACCAGCTCCGAAACTTGCTGCCAACAATTTAACGTTATTCTTAACTAAATTTCTTCGATCTAAATAACCGATTAATGAATAAATTGTCCTCTTCAAAAAATTGCGTGGACCATATGAAGAATTATGCGCATGAAAAAAAACTTGACTAACTCCCCTTTTTTTTGCAGGTTCTGCCCAAAAAGATGTTCGTAAAATATTTGCATTGATATGAACAATGTCAAAATGATTATCCTTAAAAAAGATATTTGCTTCTTTCTTATTGTATAATAGCCCGCTTAATCCCTTGTGTATGGAATAGTTGATTATTCTCCCTCCATTGGCGATAATCTCATCTTCATATGCAATTTTAGATTCTTCAATATTCAAGAAATATGTTGTTATATTCTTGTTTTTCCAAAGGGTTCGAGCTGTATTCATAATAAACGTTTCGGTACCACCAATGTTTCGTGTCATGCCAATAAATAATATTTTCATCTAGTCATTCCTTATCAAATGCTTTTAATGCTGCCGTCAATTTAGGAATATATTCATCTATATAATTATCTTCAACAGCATTCTGATCATGATCTCTAAAAACATCCATGTTTCTAGCCATGCGACCATCACCCAGAGAACCATCTGCATATCCCCTACGAGATTTCATTTCAAATTCTTCTAGTGATTTTGAATAGTAGTGATTGATTCGAATTCTTTTTTTTGAGGCAGGCAATGCTTGTGGCGAATTAGTATATGGATATTGCCAAATTTTTTTTCCGTTCTCATCGGTGGTTTTTCCAAGGACTTGCACGAAGTGGGGATTTTTAACGCAGATTACTTTTCTAGGATTGACAATTGACTTGTAATCGGCGATAAAGTCATCGGTTGCATGTTTTCGATAATTTTCTGTAACAAGGCCCTCTGGTCGCTTGATAAAACCACCGCTACCATATACCATCCAACCAACAAGCATGGCAGATTTTCTTCCTTCATCTAAAATATCAATGATACGATTATTATCCAATGGTAATAAAAACTCATCTATATCTAAAATAGCTAGCCACCGTGTTTCATTTTTCGCTATTTGAATTGCCCTTTCATACGCTTCTAGTTGCTTCCCTTTCCCAATAATCGTGTGCAATTCAACACTTCCATCTAGAAGATACGGGGCTAACTTATCTTCTAGATTATCCTCTGATTCATTGTTATACAAATAAAATTTTGTAACACCAACCAATTTGTGAAATTCGATCCACTCTTGAATATAACTTGCTTCATTTTTGATAATTGCAACAACACTAAGTTGATTAGGAAATTCAGTTCGATTGTCAGTAATTTGTTTCAGTATATTTATCGTGTTGCCATTAGTGATGGATTTCAATTTGCTTAGTGTACCTATAACATTTGCCTTAAAACAAAGATACCTACGTTGAAACCTTGACATTTTGATTTGATATCTCATAGCTTTTTAACCTCAGCTAATTTTGATTGGTACTTATTTACTGATCGTATTCCGAAAAATAAGAATAAAACCCACGAGACCATTTTTTTAGGTCCGAATATATCCTTTTTCAGTTTCCATGAATAATAAATTGAATTGAATTTGCTTCTTGTGAAGATGCTATTTATAATTTGTATCCTCTTATCTGAAATGTTTTCTATTTTTTTAGAAATTATGTATACATCGAATAATTTACACAATTTACCATCAAACACTCGTTGTAATGTTTGTATTTTTTTTAAAATGCTATTTTGTTCATGATAACCTATGACATTATTCTCATGTTGTCGGTATAAAACTAACGGTTTATCTAAATATAAAAGAGTTCCGGATAATACAATCATGAAAGCCATCGTAGAATCGTGCATGTTTGTATTTTTAAAAATTCCACTTCCCATTTTTACGGCTGAACATCTTGCTGCCTCATTAAAGGCAAAAGAGGCTCCGGTAACCATATAATACTTTAAAATATTTTCCCTAGCAAAATTTTTATTCTCTGACATTAAGCAAAAATCCGAATGCTTCATTAGTTTGCCAGTAGACTGGGCGTACTTATCAGCAATTAATAAATCACTGAACACACCAACAGGGAACTGATTAATATTTTCAAATTTTTGTAGTCTATTAACCATGGATTGAACTTTATTTTCTAACCAAACATCATCTTGATCAGAGAAAAAATAATAATCAAATCCTTCAATTTTCTCCATTAACTTGTAAAAAGATAACTTAACCCCAACATTTTTTTCTGCGAAAAGCGTCAACTGTTTTTGCTGTTCATAATATTTTAAAATTGATAAATCAGAATTTGTTGATCCATCATCTCTTACGAATAAACTTAAACTAATATCATTTGAGATTTGTTGTCCCAATATACTATCGATTTGCTCCTTTACATATTTATCACCATTGTAATGTGACAATAAAATTGCTACTCTTGCCATATAAAATTTATCCACCTACTCTTTAATAAAATGCCCTATATAAGGGATACTTTTAGGAAAATCTGCATTTATATCTGTTAATCCATAATACAGAAACATACTAATAAGAATTAATACAACTACTATCAGTATAAAAAGATATCTTCCGCTCTTTTTAGTTTTTACTTTTTCATAAAAAAGTGTACTGGCAATCAACAATCCACTTTCAATTCCAATTCTTTGAAATCGCTGTAGTTGATCAGAAATTAACAGCAGCGGTAACAATAATTCTCCCATAAGTAGTAACGCATAGAGAGAATAAGGAACTCTAAAGCTAGAATTGTTTATTGAGCACTCATTCCCGACTTTTGCCAAGTACCATTGATACGAAACATAGCTAATCAAGGCAATTACGAAAAATATTTTCCTATTGCTGGAATGATTCATCAAATTAGTAAACGTAGTTGCAATAAAGCTGCCACCAACAAGTTCTAAAATCCTTGCCATAAAGTTGATAAGTGTTCCAATTTTCGAAGATATCATTAATAGCAGTGCAAAACTAAAAGTCAAGATTGTCGATAAGTAAGAGGCCTTAGTTATACCAGCTTTTTGAACAAAAATTTGGACCAATGGAATAAATAAGAATACAGAGGCTGATGAATGAAATCCCATTCCTAACCAAACAATTACCTCAAAAATTAAAATGTTCTTGAAACTCAACTTTTTCAAAAAAGTTAGACCAAACAATACTAAAGTATATGCTACAAAGCTACGAACTTGCGTGACTTCATTAAAAAAAGGAAAAATTAAAAATAGTGCTGAAAATAAAATAGGTTTTTCAGTTAGCCTAATCACTGCAATAAACAGAATAATAAAAGTTGCGTATATCAGAAACAAACGAAATGACGCGTAATCAAAGCCATAGTAAATGGCAACTTTTGACAAATATGTGTAAAGCCACTCTAGTCTATTTCCAGGCAAACCATTTAACAGTAAATTATAATAATATTGATAACTAATGTAATCGGTCGTAGTTGTTGGTGAAGCTGTTCCTCCAAGATAAGCCATCCAAAGAAAAGCAATAAATGTACAGATAATACCTTTACCTTTACTAATTAAAGAACCAATCCAAGAAATAGCAAGAACAATAAAATACCCCATTGGTTAGATTCCTTCCTATTATTTTTCATAAGACGACTTTTTAGACAATTTGCTATTAAAGGCTTTCGTAATATCGTTTAATATTTCCGAGTAATTATTGACAATCGTATCATTAATATCGATAATATGGTGTCTTTGTTCCAAAATATCTTTGACAATTTTTTGATAATCGGCGAAGGTATAAAACTTACCAAAATTATATTTACGTGGTGAAATATTCCCAGTAGCAATTTGGTAATATCTGACTCCCCAGACAGATATATCAGTAGTTGCTCGAAATTTCGTATGTATTGTCTGAAAAACCTTGTTCTCATTTTTAGTAACGAACTCGTTAAATAAACTTTTTTTAAAAGAATAGGCAACATGTAAGTCATAAAAGCGTGAAAACCTAGGAAAGAAATACAACAATGCAGTATATATATTTAGTGGACCGTTCCTAATGTTAAAAAACAAACGCCATTCTTTTTTTAAGACCTCTGATTTATTAAAAGTTTGGTTAATAATCGAAATGTTATTAGCTGTAACGTGATCGAAATTTTCAACTGGCATTATTTGGTTAAGTCCAGCAGTGTCTTTTGGTACTCCATTAACATTAAAAAAATCTGTTGGCTTAACTGGACGATTTAAAAACATATCATCATTAAACTCTACAAAATGTTCACTTAAATTAGGGATATTATTGATTGTCAGTTCAATTGCACTAGAATTAAAGGTTGGTAAAGCGTCAACTGGCATAATTGTTTTATGGTTAACTAGAGTAATTTTTTCATGCTCCGTATTCAAAAAATCCGGCACTTGACCATTCGTCACTAAAAAAATATGATGAACCCATGGCGCATACTTTTCTACTGAGCGAAACCAATATTTAAAAAGACCAGTATCCCTAAATCTAGAAATAGACTTATCATCATTTTCTAGTTCTCTATACTGTTGTTTCTCCTGTTGCCATTTTTCATCAGTATCATCAACCCACAGCACAACAAAATCAATTGGAAATGTTAAATCCATTTTTTTACTTCCTTCTTAATATTAAACCGTAAATAAACTTTCTAAGCGACACAGGTACTAAAGACGTGAAAATAATTCCGGTTGTTGATAGTCCAAATTCATTTATAGAAATCAAACCTTTTTTTAGAAGCGAATAGCGAAAACTAACGTAAGCCCGAATGTATTTCATTCCTCCTCGTCGACTGTACATTGAGTTGGAAGCTCGCATATAAACTAAATCTTCATTGATATTCTCTGCGATTATCCCAGAACTGATCATTCGCATCCACAAATCATAATCCTCCATGAAGTCAATTTCTTGATAGTTCCCAGACTTTATAACCGCTTCTTTTTTGAACATCACACTCGGATGGTTAAAAGGAGATCTCATTTTTGAAAATTTATAGATATCATTAGTATTACTTGGAACAGTTCTATAACTATAAATATTATACAATTCATCAAACTCGGCAACATTGCTACCAATAATATCTAATTTATTATTTTTTTTGAAAACCCTTAACTGCTTTTCAAACCTTTTAACATCAGAAATATCATCAGCATCTATCCTGGCAATTAACTCATTATTTGCAATTTCAACACCATGTGCTGCAGTAAATCCCAAACCACGGTTTTCTTTTCTTGCATACGTTTTAACAACATTTGGAAACTGAGCTAGCAAAAATTCAATAAATTGAGACATGTCTTCTCTAACAGGTCCATCTTGTAAAATCAGAATCTCGTTAGGGGTTACAGTATTTAAAACAACACTTTTAATAGCAATTTTAAAATCAGGTAAACAATCATTTATATATACTGGAACCAGTGCCGTAAATGATTCGCAACGCTTCAAATATTGCTTTTCATCTGGCCATGGATGATCATCTATACTTTTTTTTATATTGCTAATATTTTTTATCATTTTTAGGAATTTCCTTCTATAATGTTCTCTGTAGGAAATTCCTACTTTCTCTGATCTTTAGTTTTACTCTCTAAATTAACAATTCACCTAGAATATTTTCGTGAATTCATGATAAGAGCAAATATGGTATATTGAACCACACTAACTATATTGTAATTTATCAAATATAAACTCTTTTCATTAAAAGATAACATCTGATTTCAATGTTATTTTCAAAATAATAATAGCCTAAAATGATAATAACGAAATTTATTGTCTGTTTTTATTTATACTAGATATGTTCCTTCTCGTCTCTCAGAATATTCTTTTTGTTACAGTCGTCATCAATAACTGTTTCCTTAAAAACACCATCGTGTTTCAATACAGATACAAACGTTTCCACAGTCAACAACATGTCTATTCTAAAGTTCAAGCGTGCTGCGTATTTAGCATCATAAGATGCTTTGTCCTCATCAGAAAGATTATTTCGCCCGTTAACTTGTGCTAATCCTGAAATACCGGGAAATACTTGATCGGCACCGTTTTGTTTTCGCAAAGACAGCACCTTTTCATCAGTTTTAGCCAGCGGACGAGGCCCGATGAAGCTCATATCACCTTTAATAATGTTCCATAATTGTGGGAGCTCATCAATCGATGTTTTGCGGATAAACATGCCAAAAGACGTCACATAGCTTGCAATGTCTTCAAACTCTGAATTCGCTTTTACCGGTGCCTTGTTTGTCATTGAACGGAATTTATACAACGCAAAAGGCTTCGAATTCCTACCGTAACGTTCTTGAATAAATAGAACGGGGCCTTCCGAAGTCAACTTAATAATAATTCCAATAATGATTAATGGAATCAATAAAATGATTAACATGGGGATTGCTAGCAACAAATCAAGCAATCGTTTAACAACTTTTCTATAAACCAATAGTTCTCTCCCATCTCCCAATATACGATTATTGCTTAAGCCTTGGTTTCTCCATAACCGTAGCCGTAACCATAGCCGTAACCAGCACTGCCCTTCTTTTTACGACTCTGATCGTTATAAATAAATCCAAGTACTGGTGCTTCAGCAATTTTCAAAATTTCGTGTGTTCGTTGTAACGCACCTTTAGTCGTTTTACCACCATTAACAACAATGGCCACACCATCCATTTTCGACATCAACACTTGTGCATCCGTAACCATCAAGAATGGCGGTACATCAAAGATAATCATATCGTAGTGTGTTTTCAACTGGGTAATTAAGTTCGTCATACGACCTGATCCCAGGAGCTCCGCTGGGTTAGGTGGTATTGGTCCTGACGGCATGACGTTGAGGTTATCCATTGCCGTGCGATGAATAATTGACCCAACCTCTTTTTCAGAATCACCAAGATAATTCGTTAGCCCACTAGCATTTTTATTCAATCCAAATGTCACAGCCACTGTAGGACGGCGCAGGTCAGAATCAACTAGTAACACTTTCTTCCCTTGTTGCGCGTAGGCAACAGCTAGGTTAGCGGTCACGGTTGACTTACCTTCTGAAGGTAATGCCGAAGAAATTAATAACGTTTTGATTTCACCCTTCGCTACTGAGGCGAATTCGATATTCGTACGCAAGGTACGGAATTGTTCTGACACAGGATTTTTTGGTTCTGCTGCGGTAATTAAGCGAGCGCCTTTGGTCATTGTCTCAACGGACAGACCATCTTTACCAACAGCTCGTCCTTTATTAAAAAAACTCATTCTGCTCTCCTAATCTCTTTAATCGCGATCCAAACGGCTCAAACGTGACCGTGGTGTTTTACTATTCTCTGGTTTAGCAATCTCTACCTTTGGTGACATACTGAAGTGCTTAATTGGCTTAACATGACCAATAATACCAAGGTTCGTCATGCCAAATGCTTCTGAAATTTCATCCGGTGACTTAATGGTGGTATCAGATAATTCTTTAACAAGCATATACAAGAATGTTAATCCACCAAGTACTACAAAACCAGCCAAAGTAAATAGCTTAACATTTGGTGCGACCGGTTGTTTATTGGCTTTCGCTGCATCGACAATCGAGACGTTATTAATTTTCATAAAACCACCAATTTTATCTTTAAACGCATCGGCAACTTCATTGGCCACATCGGCAGCTAGTTTAGAATCTTTGGCTTTAACATTAATTGAAAAGACTTGCGAATTTTGTTGATTACTAATTGAAATCATATCTTTTAACTCTTCAACGGTTAAATTGTATTTTGTCTTCGTTGAAGGTTTTGTAATTCTCTTTTTTGCTGGCGTTACTAGACGTTGTGTACCATCAGCAAGCGTTTTGTACTCAGCATCTTGGGCTTCTTGTACAACAACTGGTGCTGGATTTTTTAATTCTTTTGATACAGTTCCTAGAACATTGCTAGAAATAATCAAATTCTTATATGTATTAATCAGCTGCACGTCGGCCTGTTGATCAGACAAGTTAGCAGTTGCGGTACTCGTGTCATCAGCAGATCGGTTAACCAACATACTTGTTGATGCACTATAGGTAGGTGCAATGACAAACTTAGCAATGCCATACCCAGCAGCTGCACCAATGATTGCCATCACAACAATTGAAAAGAAGTGTTTTCGAATAATCTGCCATAATTGACGTAGTTCAAGAACATTATTCATAGTTCATTAATCTCTCTATTCTCTAAAATTTACTAAAAAACTTACGTTTAACGATTGGTTCTGGAACCAAGCTCGTGACATTATCACCATCAAGTATTGCTTCAGCATTAGTCTCAAACAATTCTTGATAGTCCCGTCCCATTTGTTTCTCTAATTTTGCCATGGCCTCAACCATCTCGTAATCACGATTTGGTAAGTCATGCGCATCAGAAACAAAAACATGAGCCAAGTTATGCTTAATAATTTCTTCGGCAAACTTCTCAACTTTTTTACCAAAGGTACCTACATAGGAACTTGCTGTCACCTGCGCCACCGCGCCCGCTTCAATCAAATCAAACAAAATACTTGGTGTAGACATTATTTTAGTATTTCGCTCAGGATGAGCAATTTCTACAGTAATACCACGTTGCATGACTTGGAAAATCATATCTTTACTATATGTAGGAACATCATCATCTGGAAACTCCAGTAGAAGATAGCGGTTACTTTCATCAGCAAACAAAATATCATCATCATCCAAAGCCTGCAATAAGCCACCATTGATACGTACCTCCTGCGAAGGAAATACTTGGAGTCCAATGTCATTATTATCTAGATGTTTTTGGAATTCTGATGTTAGTCTGATGACATCATCTTTATGGTTCACGTAATGGCCATTCATATGATGAGGCGTCATTAACGCAGCTTTAATCCCACTATCTACAGCTTCCTTGGCCATACGTATAGAAGCTCGCAGAGACTTGGACCCATCATCTATGTTTGGTAATAAGTGACTATGTAAATCTATCAGCATATTTTTCTCCCATAATAAAAAGGGACTGCTCGCAAAAAGAGCAAAATCCCCTGTCCCCATTATTAAACTGTAGCATACAAAACATTACATAAAAATGACAATTATGAGTAACGTTTATCATACTCCGGATCCTGACTTGTCAAAATCTTCGGACCATCTTTTGTAATTGCTAATGTATGTTCGTATTGTGCCGACCATGAACCGTCTGCTGTTCGTACTGTCCAGCCATCGGCTTCTGTATGGTCAGTCTCAACCTTCCAGCCACCTAAGTTAATCATTGGCTCGATGGTAATGACCATCCCCTCACGCAAACGCACACCGTGACCTGGTTTACCATAGTGCGGTACATTTGGCTCTTCATGCATTGTTGGTCCAACACCGTGCCCGATATATTCACGCACATCCCCGTAATGGTGTTCAACTTCAGTGTACTGCTCAATGGCATTTCCAATATCACCAACACGATTCCCAATAATCGCTTGATCAATACCCAAATACATCGCTTTTTTGGTCACATCCATCAGTTTTTGGACTTCTGGTGTCACCTCGCCAACAGCATAAGACCATGCTGAATCAGATACGGCGCCATTCAAGCCAACCACTGTGTCAACCTTCACCAAATCGCCGTTCTTCAGCTTTAGTCCCTTGCGTGGCAAACCATGCGCCACCTCATCATTTATGCTGATAGTCGTAGCATACTTGAATCCTTCAAAACCAATCTGCAGAGGCACGCCACCATGGCTTTCGATATACTCCCGTGACTTTGTTTCAATTTCCCATGTATCAATACCTGGTTCAATGAGATCACGCAACATATGGTGCATACCAGCGATGATAGCACCAGATTGTCGCATAGCTTCAATTTCTCTAGGTGATTTTAACTGTATCATTAGTTACTTCTTTCATTTTCAATATCTATTTCATTATACATATAATGTTACCAAATAAAAAGTCCCCGAAAACTACGAAGAGTTTTCAAGGACAATCCTAAAATTTACTTAACTTTTATTGTGTCATTTGGGTTGTAATTGCCTTATGAACACGATCAATTTCTGTTTGGCTCATGACTTCTGTTGACCCCAATCCAGAAATACTTTGCGTGGTACCCTTTAACTGATCCTGCTTAACCGTAGCAAATGCAGCACGATAGCTCAACGCCAAGTTTTTCATGGACTTGGTTGAAACATCAGTTTGCACATTGTTAGAGACGGTGGTCAAGAATGAATCATTGAACACGGTACCAACTTGGGCTGAATTCTTCAAAATGGCTTTGATGACCAATTGTTGACGCATTTGACGACCATAATCACCATTAGGGTCTTCGTGTCGCATACGTGCAAAGGCTAAGGCTTCCTCGCCATCCATATGATACGTTTTACCCGCTACGAATGAATACTGGTTCTTAGAGTCAGCTTGCGTGTCATCACCTTCAGTTGTGAATGTGAGTGGTGATGTCACGTCAACACCGCCAACTGCATCGACCATTTTAACTAAGCCACCCATGTTAATCAATATATAACCACCATTGATGTCAATATCAAGCAAGTCTTCAACAGCCTGTGTTGCTGAAGCAGCTGATCCATAAGCATAGGCAGCATTGATTTTCATTTGTTGTCCGCTAACTGTTACCAATGTATCACGCGGGATTGATGTCATTGTAGTTGTTTTGGTTTTAGGATTGATTGTCATAACAATCATAGTATCCGTACGCCCTTTATACGAACGACCAAGCTCACCTGTATCAGTTCCTAAAAGAAGATATGAAACTGGCTTTTTACTATTCGTAATTTTATCAGCAGACTTTGTCGTTGTTGATGTCTTTTGCATCTTTGTAATTGTGTGGTTAACTTTAGTATATGCATAGGCGCCTAGACCAAGTCCGACAACAAACAATAGTCCGATAATTGTCAGAATAGTATTGCGCACTCTATGATGCTTTTTAGGACGAATCTGAGATCGTCGTTTCATAATTAAATGCTCCTTTTAGCTTTGTTACATAATCGCTGTTTATTGTATCATAATAGCTTGCCATTTGCTTAAGTTCCGTCACGAAACCAATAAAAAAGCCTGCCTTTACAGACAGACTACGATGATATTGATTTACATTGTACCAAACAAACGATCACCGGCATCGCCAAGTCCTGGCACGATGTAACCATGTTCGTTTAAGCCTTCATCAAGAGAACCCGTATAAAGGTCAACATCTGGATGGGCTTCTTGCACTGCCTTAACACCTTCCGGTGCTGAAACAAGTGTAATCAACTTAATATGCTTTGCACCACGCTTCTTCAATGCTGAAATGGCATCTTTTGCTGAGCCACCAGTAGCCAACATTGGATCCACTAACAAGACATCACGTTGGTCAATATCTTCTGGTAACTTGATGAAATACTCAACTGGTTCAAGCGTTTCTTCATCACGATACATACCAATATGCCCAATTTTAGCCGCTGGAATTAGTTGCACGATACCATCAACCATGCCTAGTCCGGCACGTAAGATTGGCACAACAGCAAGCTTTTTACCAGCAAGTTGCTTTTTGATCGTCTTAGTAACTGGTGTCTCCACTTCAACGTCTTCCAATTGAAGATCACGACTTGCTTCATACGTCATTAGCATCGCAATTTCATCAACTAATGCACGAAAATCTTTGGTCCCAACATTCTTATTACGAATCATTGTAAGTTTATGTTGGATCAAAGGATGATCCATTACAACAAATTTTCCCATGATATTTTCGAATGCACACCACTTCCCTAATTTTTAGTGAAGCCGTGAACACCTTTCCTTCCAATTCATTTTGCTATATAAAAGTATACCAAAAAAATTGACGTCAAGGCTAATTTTCTCATAATTTAAACTGATACTAAAAACAAATTAATTTTAATCCAGTGCTGTAACGCGCTTGCTATTGGTTAACAAATAACCACCCACACCAAGAACCGCACCAACAACTGCCGGCACAACCCAACCAAATCCAAGGGCCGCAAACGGTACAAAGTGGTGATAACCATTAACTAAGCTTTGGACGTGGCTGGTTGTAGCCAATGGTGAACTAGCTAATGCATCAAGGAAAGCTGGCACAGTAACAGAAGCAACCACAAAGCGATAAACAACTGGAGATTTTTTGAAATACTTACTAAAAAGCGATAATAAGATTAAGACTAAGGCAAATGGATAAAGCAGCATCAACACAGGCACTGACCAAGCAACAATGTTCGTCAATCCAGCATTAGCTGTAACGAATGATCCAAATGCAATAACGCGTAGCCACCATAAGTAACTCACTTTTGGAAATACACGGTGCAAGTCTTGCGCAAATGATACAAACAACCCCATTGCTGTCGTAAAGACAGCTAGTGTAACGATTACCCCTGTCAACGCCGTACCAAAGTTGCCCATATAGTGGCTAACAATTTGAGCAAAGGCAGCACCACCATTATCAGAAGCTTTGAACAAACCTAAGCTAGTAGTACCAACCAAAACCAATACCGCATATAATACCGCTTCAGCTAGGATGCTTAACAAACCAGCTTTTGCCAATACCTTAGATACTTGTTGCTTTTGAAAGCCTAATCCTCTGACCGCGTACACAACTGATACCGCCAAAGCTAACAGCGCAATACCATCCATCGTATTGTAACCGTCCAGAATTCCTTGGAATGCTGCATTACTTTGATAAGCAGCAGATACTGCTTGATGTGTATTCCCCATTGGCAAAACCAATGACAAAACAAGCACCACCAGTAATAAGCCTAGGAAAAGTGGATTAAGATATTTTCCGACCCATTTCAATAACCCCGATTCCTTGACAGTTAGGAAGTAAGCTAAGCCAAAGAACACAGCGGAAAATACAAACATCACCACACCTTGATATTTAAGTGGTACAAAGGGTGCAATTCCCATTGAAAAAGCTGTCGCTGCTGTACGTGGTGTCCCAAAAAATGGGCCAATCGTCAAATGAATAGCTACCAAGAAAACCGTACCAAACCAAGGTGCTACTGGTTTAGCAATATCATAAACGCTTTGACTGTTTGTTAAGCTCACCGCCATCATCGCCAAAAACGGCACAACCGTTCCGGTAATCAAGAAACCGATTGTCGCCGGTAACCAATTGCCACCTGATAATTGTCCTAATTGGATTGGAAAAATCAAATTTCCCGCCCCAAAAAACATCCCAAATATGAGTGATGCCACTAAAACTAATTGTTTCCATGTCAATTTTTTCTCAACCATTATTACTCTCCTATATTTCATGTTTTATTTTCTATAGCTAAACAAGCTATACTTTTAATGGCAACATTGTCATTTTCTCCTCTGTTTTATTAAGAAAATAAAAAAGACGAGTTACTATGAATCTAGTAGCTCGTCTCTTAAACAATATCAATCAGCTACCTATCACGTTATGTTGTGATAGGCACTAAAAAAATTCAGCACTTATCACTATCTAATGATAATAATGCTGATAATAATTTGTTCAGTTGTGGCTGATTGGTATGTCATGTTATTTTCTCATTTACTTGATAATATTATTAAAACAATTTTTATCTACTTTGTCAACTTTTAATCAAAATAAAAAACGCTATAAGCGTTTTTAGTTTAATGATTAACGTTCAACTGAAACAGTTGTGTCAGTTGTAGCCGCTGTACGTGCTTGAACCAAGACGTTGTCAGATGACAATGCTGCTTTGGCTTGATCAGCTAACTTTGTGAATGTGTCAAAGTCAGAAACAGCGATTTCAGCCAACATCTTACGGTTCAATTCAACACCTGCCAATGTCAAACCGTGCATCAACTTTGAGTATGACAAACCGTTCATGCGTGCTGCTGCGTTGATACGAGCAATCCACAACTTACGGAAGTTACGCTTTGTGTTCTTACG
Organism: Leuconostoc sp. C5; assembly: GCF_056530425.1. Taxonomy (NCBI): domain Bacteria; kingdom Bacillati; phylum Bacillota; class Bacilli; order Lactobacillales; family Lactobacillaceae; genus Leuconostoc; species Leuconostoc sp. C5. The sequence goes on from NZ_CP134351.1 coordinate 1,373,271, forward strand.
ATCACGGTAAGCGTACAAGTAAGACTTGTAAACTTGTTGCTTAGCAACCTTATAATTAATACGACGTTGTCCACGGTAACCCTTGGCCAACTTAACAAACTTTTTACGACGTGCGCGTGACACTGTACCACCCTTAACTCGCATGGGTATTTCCTCCTAGAAATTAAATAATTAGACGTACCTTGAAATTAGAGCGTGCTCAACATCTTAGCGTATGTCTTTACAGTCGTTGAATCCATCATGCGTGTACCACGCAATTGACGACGTTGCTTCTTTGTCTTACCGTGGAAACGGTGTGAAGTATAAGCTGAAGCTGACTTCAAGCCACCATTGGCTGTCTTCTTAAAGCGCTTTGCTGATGCGCGGTGTGTCTTCATCTTTGGCATGTGACCAATTCTCCTACTTTACGATTTTTGTTTATGCTTACTATAGCAAGCTACTAAACACTAACTTACTTGGCATCGCGTGGTGCCAAGACCAAAAACATTTGGCGGCCGTCCATTTTGGCACGTTGTTCAACCTTGGCGATGTCATTAAGTTCTTCAGCCATGCGGTCTAAGACCTCACGACCAATGTCTTGGTGAGTAATCATACGACCACGGAAACGCAAATTAAGCTTAACCTTGTTCCCTTGTGACAGGAACTTAATTGCTGCTTTCTTACGTGTTTCGAAATCGCCAGAATCAATCACTGGTGACATGCGAACTTCTTTAACTTGAACAATTTTTTGGTTTTTACGTTGTTCTTTTTGCTTCTTTTGAGCTTCGAACTTCGCTTTACCCCAATCCATGATCTTGGCAACTGGAACTTCTGCATTAGCTTGCACCAATACCAAGTCCATGTCTGCATCATTCGCTAACTGTTGTGCGTCACGTGTTGACATTTCTTCTTGCTTACCATCGTGGATAAGCAAAACACGTGGGGCGCGGATATTTTCGTTGACTAAATCAACTTGTCGTGGTTGACGTGCTATTGTCAGGCACCTCCAAATTTATTTTGTGAATCAAGAAGAAAAGTGGGCCAAGAACTTAATCTTTACCCACTTCCACACTTGCAGTACTTTCGTACAACTGTATCTGCCAAGCAACATAGTCACTTGGCGAGAAGCGGGTGCTTCTACTTGTTCAACATCTATTAGTTTACTCTGTTTCCTCATTGTTGTCAACTACATTGTGGATAAGGCTAATACCAAAGTGACTAATGACCAGAATGGCAAACTGTACGCCAGCAAATAGTGTAACAAACGCCAGCATATGCATACTAGTTGATGACACGACCAACCTTGCCACGCGATGTGTTTGTGTAAAAACATCCCAAGAATTCAAACGTAAAAAACGGCCAAGATAAATACCAACACTGGCAATCAATGACAAGCCAAATATCAGAACCAATTGTAATAGTTCATGCCTTCTATGGAAATAATGCTTTAAAATCAGTTCGATACTTAACATCCCCAAAACAACGCCCATAAAGACCCCTGTTGCTAACACCGCGTAATTGAAGTATTGCATACGAACAGTGAGTCCGATACCAATATATTGCAGATGAATAAAATCGGTAATCATATACATCGTATTTGGATAAAATAATAGCCATAACAAGCTGAAAATAATTTGTATGGATCGGCGTTTACTAATATTTACAATAATGGCAAAATCTAGTGGCAACAACGCCAAAAAAATGTTCCAATTCAGGAAAGTGAAATGCGTTGGTGTTAGTAAAACAAACCCAAAAAATAATAATACAATGACATGTATCGCTAAAACACTTGTTATGTCTTGTTTCTTCATATATACCCAACCTCTACAAACAATTTATAAACTATTTTATACGAAATTGTTGACTAACAATCACTTACTATTATTGTAACATGGACGACTATTGTCTTTTAGTTTGAAATTTCAACACAAGTTAAATTTTGTGTTGTACACTCAAATTAAATAGAAAAAGGAGAAAAAATGATTCAAAATAATAAACGAGTTATTGAAAGCAACATCGTATTTATTCATTCTGATTGGTAGTTGTTTTATCAAACAAACCCCAATATAACGCATTTTTAATCTCAATCAGAAAGGTGCAGTGCTATCCAACGGATACCTATCACTGCAAGTGTTACGCTATGTCTTCAAAAAAAATTACATTTAAAGATTTATTTTCATTCAAGTGGTACGTTCATCAAATGTCTGGCTGGACAAAGACCTCATACATTCTATTAATTTTTGGTTACCTCGTCATTACCTATAGCTCATTCTTTGCCGGTTCTCCCATTAATCATATGACATGGTGGACATTTGTCGCCGCAATCCTAGGATTTACAACAACATTGGCCATCACCAATGCACGGCCCTTAAATGGCGTTTTCGGTTTACTTTCTGCTTTAATTTATATCGCGATGGCACTCCAAGCCAATAACCCCGCCGATGCGGTATTACAAGCCGTATATATTGTATTACTTGATATTCCCGTTTTAATCATGCCTGGCTGGGCAATTGATGTTGAAAAGCGGATTCGGTTCATACACGAAACCGATGCTCGTGGTGAAAAGCATGGTAAATCTTTTTGGTACCCTGTGCTTATCGGCTCAGCAATCGTCGCTTTCATTGCAGCTTATCTATTTGAAACACAAGTTTTGCACACACCAAGACCAGTTGCTGATTCAGCTGTCTTGGCAACTGGTCTCGTTGGCGCCCTGTTAACAACTTTCCGTTTTTCAGAAGCTTTTGCCATGTGGCTTATTCAGGGCGTTGCTCAAGTACTATTATGGGGGTTGACTGCTGTCCATGGCGATGCAAACTGGGTCTTATTTTTAACCTATATGCTATATGTCGGTAATGACTTGATCGGTGTCTTTCAATCTTCATGGTTCCACCATAAGGTATATACTCAAGAAATTATCCAATCCCATGTCAAGTAAATTTCCTTGACATTAATAAGCCGTAGCCCTTGACAAATATTTAAAACTTCGGTAAACTTGACTAGTTGATAAATTGAAACGAAAGGAGGTGCTCTTATGGCTACCCCATCAAACAAGAATTCAAAGTCTCACAAGCGTAATCGTCGCGGTCACATCGGCTTGAACGTTCCTAACATTGTTTTGGATCAAACAACGGGTGAATATCGCGTTTCACACCGCGTTTCACCTTCTGGTGTTTACAACGGCAAGCAAGTTATTGATAAAAAGTAACAATGACACTCGTTCATAATGAACGGGTTTTTTTGTTTAAAGGCAAAAACTAATTACCTATGATTAAAATAAAAGAAGCCGCGGTTGATTCCGTGCAGCGCGCTCGTGAAATGATATCACGTGGGGCCAATCGTATTGAATTAAATTCACGACTTGATTTAGGTGGCATTACACCTGATACTAAAAAAATTATTGATACATTAGCAATTGCTAATGAGTTACCTGTTGTTACCATGGTTCGCCCACGTGGTGGTGATTTTGAATATAGTAGTAGTGAAGTCGAACAAATGTTGGATACCATGCAAATAATTGCTGATGTTGGCGGTGAGATAGTCACTTTTGGTGCTGTCTCCGCCGATGAACTAGACTTTGATAGTATGTCTATTTTAATTGGTTGCGCTCATAAATTGCATTTACAAGTTGTCATGCATATGGCATTTGATCAAATCGCAAACCATAAACAACAAAATGCGATGAATTGGCTATCTGACCATGGTGTCAAGCGGATACTAACTCATGGTGGTCCACTGTCAGTACCAATCATGCAGTCACTGCCCCATTTGCAAACACTAGTCAACAGCGCCCCAGCAAATTTAACAATTTTACCTGGTGGCGGTGTAACAAAAATGAATGCTGAAGCCATAGCTAATATTTTAGGCGTTAATGAGGTCCATGGCACACAAATTGTTTAATTTTTAGCACGATACGATTTTAAAATCAGGGAGAGCTATGATGGATAACAAAAAAATAATTGTTGTTGGTGGGACAGGTTTTGTTGGTCAGGGCATCTTATCAGCTTTGAACAACAAGGACTTTGAATTGCATAGTTTATCACGGCACCAATTCATTCCCACTGAAGCAACTGACCAAGTCACTTACCACGCTGCTGATTTAAATAAGCCTGGAGAATGGCAAGATTTGCTCAGAGAAGCGGATTGGGTTGTCGATGCTGTAGGAATATTGCTACCCAACCCTTTCAAACATATTAATTACCAAAACAGTAGCGTTCAGCCCGCGCAAAGACTCTTGGATGTTCTTGCGACAACGCACCAAACTAAGTTTTTGTTTGTATCCGCCAATGCGACACCCTTCTTTTTAAATGCCTATTTGCGGGCCAAATTAACCGTAGAGCACTCGGCTAAAGCCCTATTAAACGACAGAGCTTATAATGTTTATCCTGGTATTGTCTATGATAAATCAAGAATTTATTCTTATATTCCCGCTATTATTCTTGTAACCCTGCAACGCATTCCTGGATTAAAATTTTTACAGCGTTATCGTCCTGTAAGTCGCAAAACCTTTGCTATAGAAGTTGAAAATATTTTAAATGGCAAGGAAAGCGCCCTATTGAAACGAAATATAAAAATAAAATAACTGCTGAAAAAGCGTTCGACCAAATCATTTAGCCGAACGCTTTTTATTATCTATAACTTGATTTTTAATGAACATAGACCGTTACTACCGTAACAACACCGAAAATTACACCTGGTATATTAGCTAGAATAACAGGCCAATCCTTATAGGTCTTTAGCCAGCCATAAGTCACCCACAAAGTTGCATTGACCGTGGCACACAATGGTTGAAGTACCGATACAGGATTTCCGGATAGATTAGCTGTAATCTGTGGAATATAAGAAATATACATCAAACAACAAAATACTACCGCTACCTTACTTAACAGTTTCAGAAATCTAATTCTCTCTTGACTAACTTCTTTTCTTGACTCTTTCGGGACGTAATTGTCGTAATTCATTGGGTTCCTTTCATATGTAAATACAATGTTTTCATTATAACATTATGTGATTTTTATGTAAAATACGCCACAAATATTGCTTTTTATTTTAGAATGAATGCTATGTTCGTCACATTCAAGAATTTAATTTAAAATGATTCTTGATTTTTGAATTCAGAACGTTGTATAATAAAAACAGATTAGAATTGTTCTAACAAAGAAAAGGAGAAATTATGACTACAAATTTTATTGATTCAGAAATAACAGATTTCAAAGTGAATGCATATCACGATGGTGATTTCACAGAAGTAACCAAGAAAGATACCTTAGGTAAATGGGGTGTTTATTTCTTCTATCCTGCCGACTTCTCATTTGTTTGCCCTACTGAATTGGGTGACTTAGCTGATCACTACGCTGACTTCCAAAATATTAATGCTGAAATTTATTCTGTATCTGAAGACAGCGAGTTTGTTCACAAGGCTTGGGCAGAAGCTACGGATACAATTGCTAAAGTAAAGTATCCTATGTTGGCTGATCCAGCTGGTAAATTGGCTCGTTTCTTTAATGTTTTAGACGAAGATGCAGGCTTGGCTTTCCGTGCAACTTTCATTGTTGATCCTGAAGGAAAAATTCAGTCATATACCATCAACAACATGGGTATTGGCCGTAATGCTGAAGAAATCTTACGTACACTTGAAGCTGCACAATTCGTTGCTGAACATGGTGACCGTGTATGCCCTGCCAATTGGCACCCTGGTGAAGACACAATTGCTCCGAGCTTAGACTTAGTTGGTAAAATTTAGAGGTTACGAAATGACTGAACCACACATTTATGACACAATTATTATAGGTGGCGGACCTGCTGGTTTATCAGCCGGTATTTACGCTGGCCGTTCAACAATGGATACCTTAATTATTGAGGGTGACCAAATTGGTGGGCAAGTCACAACAACCTCAACTGTTGCAAATTATCCTGCTGTTGAAACAATTGATGGTACAGCATTAGTCAATAGAATGCAGCAACAGGCAAAAAGTTTTGGTGTTCAATTCGTTTTTGATACCGTGACTAATTACAATTTTAGTGATGAGGTCATAAAAACAGTTACTGGTAAAAAAGATACTTACCATGCACGTAGCATCATCATTGCTACAGGTGCTGAACCTCATCAAGTTGGTTTCCAAGGTGAGCAAGATTTTCGAGGCCGTGGTGTGGCCTATTGCTCAACTTGTGATGGTGAATTATTTAGTGGATTAGAAGTATTCGTCATCGGTGGCGGCTATGCTGCTGCTGAAGAAGCTGATTACCTCACAAGATTTGCACGTCATGTCACCATTGTGATGCGATCTAATGACTTTACTTGCCCGCCACTAACTGCTGATCGTGCACGCCTCAACCCCAATATCACCATTTGGCCAAACACAGAAATTCAAACGGTGGCTGGTCAAAACTACTTAACTGATGCAACCTTTATTAACAACAAAACAAATGAGCAAACTACTTACCATGTTGCTGATGGTGATAATACATTTGGTATTTTTGTTTACGTAGGCACAGATCCGCAAACAAAAATGTTCCAACATGATATTATGTTGGATGAGCACAAATATATTGTGACTGATTTCCAAGGTCAAACGAATATTCCGGGGGTGTTTGCTGCTGGGGATGTCATTTCTAAGCCACTTAGACAAATCGTCACGGCGGCATCTGATGGTGCCAATGCCGCTACTAGTGCAGAGCTATTTGTGTCAGAACAAAAGCATAGGCTTAATATTCCGGTTAACCGTTCCGCAGTGTCCGCTCCAAAAACCGACGTTACTAAAGGACCTACAAGTACTATTGATGCAACTGATCATTCTGCCCTTCCCACTCACACTGGACAGTGGTTCGCAAAAGAAATTATACAAGCCTTACAACCTATTTTTGATAAACTTACGCAAGATGTTACCCTGCATCAATTGACAGACGACTCATCAAAAAGTCATGAACTTTCCTCATTTTTGGAAGAGTTTAGCCAACTAAGTAGCCATCTGAAATTTAAAATGGAACCTACTAGTACTGAACTAGAAAGCAAATATCATGTTCACCACATGCCAAACTTTAGATTGCTTACTGACAATGATGAAGATACTGGAATTCAATTTAGTGGTATTCCTACCGGACATGAGTTAAATTCTCTAGTTCTAGCGCTCTATAATATTGCTGGGCCAGGTCAAACAATTGATACAGAGCTTGTCCAACGTATACAGCGTTTACCAAAAACAGATCTGAATATTGGTGTGTCATTAACTTGTCATTTTTGTCCAGATGTTGTGGCTGCTTGCCAACACATTGCCGCAATTAATGATAATGTAACTGCCGAAATGATTGACTTGCAATTATTCCCTGAACTACGCGAGTCACATCATATCATGAGTGTACCCGCAATGATTATTAATAATAGCGATAATGTTATTTTTGGTAGCCAATCACTGGAAGAAATCGTTTCCGCCATCGAGACAAGCAGCCCCTTGCCTGTCCATTGATTTAAATCAAAAAAAAACAAACTACTCCAGGTTAAGTAGTTTGTTTTTTTATGCATACGAATATTAGAAGTGAGCCAACTCCGCTATTATTACGTGATACAATTAAAGAATGATAAATTAAACAAATAAAACGTTTGTAACTATGATATAAATATTTTCTCGGCTGCAACAAATGATAAAAGGAAGTACACAGAATGCCCTTAGATGGACTATTTACGCACGCGATTGTGCATGAACTAAATGATTTAATTACAGGTGGCCGCATCACCAAGGTGCACCAACCTTATCCAAATGAAATTGTACTCGTGGTCCGTAATAATGGGCAGAATTATCCGCTCCTACTGAGTGCTCATCCCAGCTACGCACGTGCCCAAATCACACGTATTCCCTACGAAAACCCGCAAACTGCACCAAACTTCGTAATGTTTTTACGACGCTATTTAGAAGGCGCTAAATTACAAAAAATTGAGCAAGTTGAAAATGATCGTATCATTAATTTTTACGTTAATGCACGTAATGAATTAGGGGACATGCAAGAAATCCGCTTAACCTTAGAGATGATGGGACGCCACTCAAACCTATTTTTAGTTCGTGAAAGTGATGCCCGTATCCTGGAACTAATTAAACATGTTCCTGCCGACCAAAATCGTGTCCGTTCTTTGATTCCTGGTGCAACTTATGTTTTGCCTCCTGCCCAGAATTTGAAGAATCCGTTTACTGCAGGGCAAGATGGTTTAGCTCAAATGATCCTAGATACACCTCTCGAAGAATGGCCTAAATACATTCAAAAAACGTATCAGGGATTCGGAAGAGAATCCGCGGAAGCATTGGCTCGAGCAATTAATCAGGCAGGTGATCAATTAGCACATGCCCGTGAATGGTTGGCTCATTTTGACCATCTCGCCCCCACACTTTTCACTTCAAAAGATGGTTCTCTTAGCTACTCTGCCTTTGACTGGTTGCAAGACAGCGTGTCACAAGAAGAATTTCCAACGTTAGGCACCATGCTTGACGCCTATTACATCGGAAAAGCTGAAAGAGAACGTGTCAACCAACAAGCCGGTACCCTCGTTCGGGTTGTTAAAAACGAATTGAAAAAAAATACGGCTAAGCGAAAAAAATTATTAAAAACACTTGAAGACGCTGAAAATGCTGATGAGTTAAAAGTCAAAGGCGATTTGTTAATTACCTACCCTCACCTCGTTCAAAAAGGAATGAAAATCGTATCTATTGAAAATTATTATGATAATAATAATTTACTAGAAATCCCCTTAGATCCTAAACTAAACGGTCTGAAAAATGCTGAAAAATATTTCAACAGATACCGTAAATTACGTACGGCCGTAGATTTTGTTAATGAGCAAATTGCGTTGACCGACGCAGAAATTGATTATTTTAATAATATTGTCGCACAATTAGATGTTGCATCTCCAAAGGACGTAGAAGATATCCGCCTCGAATTAACCGCTGAGGGATACATTCGCGCCAATAAGAAAAATAAACAAAAACCAAAGGTATCAAAACCTGATAAATTCGAAAGTTCCGATGGTACTTTGATTGAAGTTGGTAAAAACAACTTACAAAACGAAAGACTTTCATTAAAACAAGCTGATCGTCGAGATATTTGGTTGCACGTCCAAAAAATACCAGGATCACACGTTATTATTCATGATTCTAATCCTTCAGATACAACGCTTATTGAGGCCGCAAAGCTCGCTGCTTACTTCAGCAAGGCGCGTGAATCTGCCAATGTCCCCGTTGATTATTTACCTGCCGGAAAACTGCGCAAACCAAATGGTTCAAAGCCAGGTTTTGTTATTTTTGAAGGACAGCAAACACTATATGTTACGCCCGATGCTAGTTTAGTTTCAAAACTGAAAATAAAATAATAAAAAGACCAAAACAAATGCTTTGGTCTTTTTTTGTTCCTCGAAAAATCTACTTTTTTATAGCTTGGTATAAAATAAATGGTGCTTGTGTTTTTTCATTTAACCAACTCTTATAGTGATACTCTTGTTCTATTTGTTGGATTTGTTCTGCTGAAAAATCTTCTAACTTTGGATACCGAACTGTAATTTCACTAAATCCTGCTCGCTTTAAATTCGTTTCATACATACGATTTGGCCAGTTAAAATCATGCAAAATAAGTTTTTCTTGCGAGTCCAGATTCAACTTTTCAACACGTTCTTCACCATAACTATAAGATTTCCCCGGTTCACCATTTTGAAAAGTTGAAAATGGTACACCCGTGGTATTTGGATTAGTATCTAAAATGATGAAGTGACTGTTTGGTCGTAATGTTCGATAAATTTCCCTCATAATCTTTAAAATTCGTTGTTCAGACTGATTGTTAATAAAAACATAGCACGCAATCGCACCATCTACTGAATTATCAGAGATAAAATCTAAATTATCTTTTTTAACAATTTTATAATCAATTTGCTGATGCTTACGCTCTCTTTTCGCAATTTCAATCATTTTAGCAGACTCGTCAACCGCAACTATATCGGCTGATAGTTGGTTTGCTAAACGCAGCGAAACTTTTCCAGGGCCACATCCATAGTCTAATATTTTCTTTGCTTGAGTCGATTTAAAAATCGACAAAACAAAATTATATCCCAAAACCTATTCTAATACGTCATTATAGTCGTTAAACTGATTAGCCACAACTTCATCCTTAAATAAATTTTCTGTCATTGGACACCATCCCTCTACTCATTTTTGTTGGCCATCTATTCAGCAAAAGATGTTGATATACTGGCAAAAGATGGTCAAATAACACCTGGTCCACTTCCTCGTGATAATAAATCATTTGGTAAATACTAGATAAGGCCAATATTTGTTGCCAATACGACGATAACTCAGTCTGTTGAATGTCCACCCAATTCATTGTTAATTCTTTTTTTCTTAATTTTTCTTCATAATGCATTAGCTCATGTACCATCGCCCAATTATTTCCTTGCGGCATTTTAGGAGAGATAAATGTTTGCTCATTTGATTCATTGAGCACATGCGTCACCCACTGATTATCAGGTTCATAAATATGCATTGTGCCCACGCTATGGTAATATTTTCCAACTTTAAGATTCAACTCTCGTGCCATAAATTCTTGGATAAAGGTGAATGAAAAAATATCACTTACTATGCCTCGAAACGCATCATTTGCTCGCATGTAAGCCACCATATTAAGTTGGTTATTTCTAATTAAGAACTGCAATCCCAATGTGCAAGATACATCTAAATTTTGATTAATTGTTAATTCGTGCGCATCAAATATTTGGATTACCGCTCGTTTCGAATCAGCATCATTTAGCAGTTCTTGTTTAACGTTCTGCCATTGATTTAGGTTTTGTTCCCCAAAATGAAACAGCTTTTTGCCGTATGCCGTACCGGTTAGTATTTGCCCGTCCATTGAATAATCAGGCATTCGTTTATTGTAATAGCTGATGTAAGACAAGCTATTGTTTCCTGTTAGATACCACAATGCCTCCGCAAAATTAAAGATAATATTTGTTTTTCTCGTTTGGCTATATACAATTCTCTGTACGGGATTTTCAATTTTAAAATTAACACCTAATTTTTCCCGACTACTAAATCCTCTGGGCTCATTGAAAAATTCTGCATGATGATATATTTCATTTAGTTCGGCTATATAGGCATCATCAAAGGTTTCATATGTTGTCATTTAACTCAACTCCCTCATTCAACGCTACTTTGACAATACTTTATTGTGTTGTAGATAATTGTCTATCACATTACTTATTTGTGAAAGGCAACTATTCATATTTTCGTAATAGATATACTCTACGTCCCCAATTACACCAAGACCACGTATCAAATATGCATAGTCAACATCATTCTTTAAAAGCAAAATAATCTTTTTATGAAATGCTGACGCCCAGCCAATTTCAATATGGGTACCTGGTGATGCTGGGCTACCCGGAAAAGCCATTAAAACATCACAATTTTTTATGGAATTAAAATCAGCATCTGTACATTGAGTGGGGGTCATCATTTCTAATCCCCAATTCTCTCGTTTGTGCGCATTATCCACAAACATTCCTTTATCTTCTAACACTTGCATTACTTGCTGCAGTGCCTGTGTAGTTTCCGTATTGACTCGATTGTTTTGATTCAAAAGTTGTTTGAAAGGTGCCGCCAAAAAAACACGTTGATTCACAAAATTGCCTCCTAAATTTTCAACACATAGAAAAAGAGCGTTTGCAATAATAACAGTTATATTGCAAACGCTCTTAGATATAGTATGGCTGTTTATATGATTGCAAAAAAATCATATATTCATACTTTCCTACGCTGCTTGCTACAGATCAGGTTCAAAGGGTTCAAAGATTATCTCTTCTCTCTCAGCTTTTTTAAAAGCACCCCTAGTATGTTAATTAATCGACTAATAACAAAATCGAGTGTAACACACTTGTTCAGAAGTATGCAAACAAATTATTTTACCAAATAGTCATTTTAAGACGTTAATTCCCGTTATGACGCGATTATAACCATAAAAGTCAATACCAATACATTAATTGGGTCGTACCAATTAATGTATTGGTATTGACTTTTTAAAAAACAACCTTTACGATGAATATGTAAAAACACGGCTTGATAATGAATTGGTGTTCGCCAGGTTCAGATTAATTATCAATTTATTTCTGAACTTTTCACTATACTTTGCAAAGTTAATTTTATATCTTGCAATATTTTTTACGCAATCTTAGCATGCACCTTGTGTATGCATTGTCACAAATTGGAGGAAGTATCAAATGAATATCGATTCAACAGATTACCTGAACAATTTAGATGCCTACTGGCGAGCTACCAATTATTTGTCAGTTGGACAACTCTATTTGTTAGATAACCCATTGCTTAAGGAAAAGTTAACGGCAGAACAAGTTAAAATTCACCCAATCGGGCACTGGGGCACGATTCCTAGTCAAAACTTTATTTATGCCCATTTAAATCGTGCTATTAATAAATTTAATTTGAATATGTTTTACATTGAGGGGCCTGGCCATGGCGGACAAGTAATGATTTCAAATGCTTATCTTGATGGTAGTTATACCGAAGCATTTCCAGAAATCACACAGGATGAAGCGGGTATGCAGAAAATGTTTAAGCGTTTCTCTTTCCCCGGTGGCGTTGCTTCACATGCTGATCCTAAAGTACCTGGATCGATTCATGAAGGTGGTGCTTTAGGCTATTCTATCTTGCACGGTGCTGGTGCTGTATTGGATAATCCAGACCTCATTGCTGCGGTTGTTGTTGGCGATGGTGAGGCAGAAACGGCACCCCTAGCCACTTCATGGCATGTTAATAAATTTTTGAATCCTAAAAATGATGGTACTGTATTACCAATTTTGAATTTAAATGGCTTCAAGATTGCGAATCCCACAGTTCTCTCTCGAGAATCTGATGAAACACTAACCGAGTATTTCCACAGTCTGGGATGGCACCCTTACTTTGTAAGTTCTTTTGACAAACCGATTATGCAAGTTCATGAAGAAATGGCAAAAACCATGGACACAGTATTTACTGAGATTAAAGACATTAGAGAAAAAGCCGTTCAGCAGACAAATGAAGAGATTACACGACCACTTTGGCCAATGATTGTTTTACGTTCACCTAAAGGCTGGACAGGGCCAAAAACTTGGGATGACAAGCCAATTGAAAATTCATTTCGTGCACACCAAATTCCAATTCCTGCTGACCAAAATCATCCTGAATATATACCACAACTTGTTGATTGGTTACAATCTTACAAACCAGATGAATTATTTGATGAAAACGGTCAGTTAACACAAGCTATCCAAGAAGTATTACCGAAAAAAGAGCTACGTATGGCCAATAATTCGGTCACCAATGCTGGTATTATCAAACCTTTGATTTTACCTGACATTGACAATTATTTGGTAGAAAATAATCAGCCAGGCAATAACTTAGCTCAAGATGCTATTTTGTTAGGCGACTATTTGCGTGATATCATCAAACTTAATCCTACTAACTTCCGTGGCTTTGGCCCAGATGAAACAGCTTCTAATCGTTTCCAAGACATTTTTGAAACAACTAATCGCCAATGGCTATTACCAATCAAAGAACCTAATGATCAATTCATGGCACCTGAAGGCCGTATTATTGATTCTATGTTATCAGAGCATTATGATGAGGGGATGCTTGAAGCTTATACGCTAACCGGTCGTCATGGATTCTTTGCCAGTTATGAGGTCTTTATTCGTGAAGTTGATGACATGATTGTGCAACATTTTAAGTGGCTGAATCATTCTCATGACGTTTCATGGCGTAAGGACGTGCCGGCATTAAATATTATTGCTGATTCAACTGTTTTCCAACAAGACCATAATGGTTACTCACACCAAGATCCTGGTGTAACAACAATGTTGTATGAAAAGCAACCAGACTTCATTCGCGAGTTCTTCCCAGCGGATGCTAATAGCTTGGTCGCAACATTTGAACATGCTGCGCAAGCAACGCAACAGATTAATTATATTGTGGCCAGCAAACATCCCCGCTTACAGTGGTTCTCACCTACTGAGGCCAAACAGCTTGTTACGCAAGGATTACGTGTCATTGATTGGGCAAGTACTGACAAAGGTGAAAAACCTGATATTATTATTGCTTCAGCTGGTTCTGAACCAACGACAGAAAGTTTAGCAGCAATACAAATTTTGCACGAACACATACTATCATTAAAAATACGTTACATCAATGTATTGGATCTATTTAAACTACGGGCCGATGCCAGCTATGGCTTAAGTGATGATGAATTTGATGCTTACTTCACTACTGACACACCAGTATTATTTGCATTCCATGGCTATGAACCAATGATTGAATCTATTTTCTTCAAACGACACAATCACCACTTAGCAGTTCATGGTTACCGAGAAGTTGGTGACATTACAACACCATTTGATATGCGTGTTCTTAACAAAATTGATCGATTTAATTTAGTTAAAGCTGCTATTAATCTCTTGCCAGAAAATATTCGCACCAAGCAAGCAGCCCTCGTGCAAGAAATGACCGATAAGCTCGACCTACACGTTGCGTATACTAGGTCAAAGGGAACGGACTTGCCCGAAGTAGAAGATTGGCGCTGGCAACCACTTAAGTGACCTCTTTCTGTTATTTCATTAGAAATTCAAAGCAACAAGAAAAAGGATCCTAATTATTTAGGCTCCTTTTTCTTGTTGCTATTTTTAATTCAGCTCCGGAATAAACATATTTCCTAAAGTTGCTGCCATGACAGCTTTAATTGTATGTAGCCGGTTTTCTGCTTGCTCAAATTGATGCGCATATGAAGCATGAAAGACCTCATCAGTGATTTCCATCTCTTTAATACCAAACTTGTCATAAATATCTTGCGCCATTTTAGTATTCAAATCATGAAATGCTGGTAAATCATGTAACACAATTACCTGTTCGTTGTTTGTTTTTTCGACTAATGTTGCGTTAATTTGATAAGGTGATAATAACTTTATTCTTTCTTCAAACGTATCTTCTTCACCCATCGAAGCCCACACATCCGTGTACAAGACGTCAACATCATTTACGCCATCATCAATGTCATCTGTAACAAGCAATTTTGCACCTGATTCAGCAGCTTTTTGGTTGGCTATATTTAGAATTTCTTCACTTGGTTGCAAACTTTTTGGTGATACAATATGCACATTAACACCTAATATTGCCCCTGTTACCAACAGAGAATTAGCAACGTTATTTCGACCATCACCCATATAGGCTAAGGTAATACCCGCTATGTGACCTAGTTGTTCCTTAATGGTAAGAAAATCAGCTAACATTTGTGTTGGATGCCAATCATCTGTCAGCCCATTCCAGACTGGCACGCCACTGTAAGTGGCCAATCCTTCCACTGTAGCTTGCGAAAATCCGCGATATTCGATTGCATCGTACATGCTCCCAAAAACCTTTGCCGTGTCTTCCAGGGACTCTTTCTTGCCAAATTGAATATCATTTTTACCTAGAAACTCCGGATGAGCGCCTAAGTCATTTGCAGCAACGGTAAAAGAAGAACGCGTACGCGTTGAAGTTTTTTCAAACAACAAGGCAATATTTTTGCCCTCAAGGTATTTATGCGGTATATTATTTTGCTTTAAATACTTGAAGTGCGCAGCCAAATCGATGAATGTTTCTAGCTCTTTTTTTGTAAAATCAATTTCTTTAAGAAAAGATTTTCCTTGAAAATGTGAATGCATTACCTTGCCTCCAAAACTTTTTTATTTCTTACAATTTCTTTTTTAACATTTTCAACAGCCGTACCGCCTAACGAAGTGCGTCGGTTAACTGCTGTTTCAGATTGTAGTTTGTCGTAAATGTCTTCTTCTATTTGTGGGGCTACGGCTTGCAAATCAGACAGAGACATTTTTTGTAATGGCATTTTTGATTGAATACCTGTCAAGACTAATTGACCCACAATTGCATGGGCTTCACGGAATGGTACACCTTTAGTGGCCAAGTAATCCGCTAGTTCAGTCGCATTCGAAAAATCATCTTGTGTTGTGGCCAGCATACGCTCTTTATGAACCGTCAAGCCACTTAGCATACCCGTAAACACCTTAACAGAGGCTAGAACCGTATCCATAATATCAAAGACCTGCTCTTTATCCTCTTGCATATCTTTGTTGTAGGCTAGTGGCAATGACTTCATCGTTGTCAACAGACCCATTAATGCGCCATAGCTTCTTCCTGTTTTTCCACGAACTAATTCAGCAAAATCAGCATTCTTTTTTTGTGGCATAATTGACGAGCCGGTTGAAAAATCATCTGATAGTTCAATGTAATTAAATTCGTAAGTTGACCACAAAATTAACTCTTCTGCCATTCTGGAAAGGTGCATCATTAATATAGCGGCGTTTGACAAGAATTCTAAAGCAAAATCACGATCTGACACGGCATCTAATGAGTTGTGATAAATACTGTCAAATCCCAGTTCTGAAGCAACAAATTCACGGTCAATCGGGAAAGTTGTCCCGGCTAATGCCGCTGCTCCTAACGGCAAAATGTCTGTATGCTTTTGGTTAAATTCGAAACGTTCATAGTCACGTTGAAACATTTCAAAGTAAGCAAGAAGATAGTGACCATAAGTTATTGGCTGCGCATGTTGCAAATGCGTATACCCAGACATGATGGTTCCTGCATGAGTTGTCGCCAAAGTTAACAACTCCTCTTGCAATTCGGTTAGAGATTCTAGAACGTGGGGCAAACGATGCTTGACCCATAAATGAAAATCAGTGGCCACTTGGTCATTACGGGAACGAGCAGTATGCAATTTTCCTGCCACCGGACCTATTTTCTCGGTCAATAATGATTCGATATTCATATGAATATCTTCGTTTTTAACGTCAAACTCAATTTTTCCAGCAATGAGTTCTTCATTGATGATTTTCAAACCAGCAACGATTTTTGCTGATTCTTCCGGACTTATAATGCCTTGTTTGCCAAGCATTTTCGCATGTGCTATCGAACCTTCAATATCTTCAGCTGCCATTTTTTGATCAAAGTGAATTGAAGCACCAAATTCATCTACCCATTCTGCAGCTTTAGCAGTAAAACGACCACCCCATAATTTATCACTCATATTATTCATTACTCCCTTTATTGCTATCTATGTACACGAGCTAGGCTCGTATTTTTTATTTCACTGTGTTCTTTTTCGCTTGTGAATGGACATGGTTGACTTGTTCATAAACCGTATTACTTAGTGTCCACAATTTGATAAAGCCTACCGCAGATGCTTGATCAAATGATGATGATGATGTATATGTTGCCAAATCTTCATCGTATAGTGAGTTGTGTTCAGATTGACGGGCAACCGCAGTGGCATTACCCTTAAACAACTTCATCTTAACCACACCATTGACATTTTGTTGTGTGCTATCAATAAAGGCCATTAAACTATCAAACAATGGTGATACCCACTTCGCTTCATAAACCAAATTAGCTAGCTGTTGTTCCACAATTGGCTTGAAATGAGCAACATCACGCTCTAGTGTCAAATCTTCCAAATCCTTATGTGCTGTCATCAGTACAGCTGCAGCTGGTGCTTCATAAATCTCACGTGACTTAATGCCAACCAAACGATTTTCAATATGATCGATACGGCCAATACCATGCTTTCCAGCAATCTCATTAACCGTCACAATGAGCTTTTCTAATGACAATACTTCACCATTAAGCGCAACTGGCACACCAGCTTCGAAAGTAACATCGATAAATTCTGGTGTATCTGGTGCATCTTCAATGGCAGTTGTTAATGCAAATGCATCTTCTGGCGCTTGGTTCCATGGGTTTTCTAAGATGCCAGCTTCATTGGCACGTCCCCATAAGTTCTCATCAATTGAGTATGGTGAATCTAAATCAATAGGTACCGGAACATCATGTTCTTGTGCATATTGAATCTCTTCTTCACGTGACCACTGGAAATCACGAATGGGTGCTTCAATCTTCATGTCAGGGTCCAATGCATGAATTGCGGCCTCGAAACGTACTTGATCGTTACCATGACCCGTTGAGCCATGCGCAATCGCAACGGCATCATTTTCATGTGCGATATCAACTAACTTTTTGATGATTAATGGACGAGACAAGGCTGATACCATTGGATATTCGCCTTCATACATCATGTTAGCTTTAATAACTGGTGCAACATATTTATCTGCAAATTCAGCTTTTGCATCGATAACGATTGATTGTTTGGCACCAACTTTTAAGGCTTTTGCTTGAATTTCATTTAAATTCTTGCCATGTTGCCCAACGTCCAAAACAACTGCGATAACATCGTACCCTTTATCCTTTAACCAAGGAATGGCTACTGAAGTATCTAAACCGCCGGAGTATGCTAATACTAATGTGTCTGTCATAATTTTGCCCTCATCATTTTTTCTTTAGCTATTCGATGATTATATATTAACCCCGTTTGATTAAATATGCAATAATATTTCGTTTATATACAGTATAAAAGTGAATATATGCTATTTTATTGTATATTTAATAAAAAAAGCAGATAAGACGAATTTATTCATCTTATTTGCTTTATTAATTGTACTGTTTATTCCCAAACTGGGCGCAATAAATGTGTCTGTTCTGGCTTAGGGCCAACAGCGAAACTTAATAGATCAACTTCCAATAATTCAGAAATTCTTTTCAAATAGTTTTGTGCATTAATTGGTAATTCGTCAAACTTCGTGACATCAGTAATATCTTCATCCCAACCAGGCAATGTCTCAAAATTAACATCTAGTCCTTGGAACCAAGTATCTGATGCTGGGAAATGATGAATTTCTTCACCTTTATAAGTATATGATGTTGCAATTTTAACTTCTTTTAACCCAGATAAAACATCTAATGAATTAATAGCTAGTTTCGTTAAGCCAGATACTTGCACTGCATGACGCAATGCAACAGCATCTAACCAACCAATTCGGCGTGGGCGCTTTGTCACAACACCGTATTCATGACCAATTTCACGAATATGGTCCGCTGTATCATTAAACAATTCTGTGGGGAATGGTCCTGAGCCAACGCGTGATGTATAAGCTTTAATAACGCCCACAACATCTTGAATTTGCTTTGGCCCTACACCCGCGCCATTCATAACGCCACCAGCAGTTGGATTTGAACTAGTAACAAATGGGTATGTGCCGTGGTCTACATCTAACATGACCCCTTGGGCTCCTTCGAAAACTACACGTTTGTTTTCTTTCATTTGTTGACCAAGTAAGTAAGATGTATCAGTGACATACGGTGCCAATTGACGACCATATTCAACATATTTATCATATATTTCATTATAGTCAAGCGCTTCTTCACCATATAACTTGGTTAATTGCGCATTCTTGAATGGTAAGTACTCTTTTAATAACTTACCAAAAATTTCAGGGTCAATTAAATCAGCAACACGAATACCAACACGTGAAATTTTATCTGTATAAGCTGGGCCGATACCCTTTTTTGTTGTACCAATACGATTATTTGATGCTGTTTCAGATGCTTTGTCTAATGCGATATGATAAGGCATAATCACATGCGCACGATTTGAAATAATCAAATTTTCAACTGTAACACCCTGAGATTCAACTTCTTTTATTTCTGCTAACAATGCTTCTGGATTAATAACCACACCGTTACCCAAAATAGCAAGTTGTCCCTTTGTGACAATTCCTGATGGCAATGCTGATAACTCAAATTTTGTATCACCATGCCAAATTGTGTGTCCTGCGTTATTACCACCTTGATAACGCACTACTGCGTCCGCATGTTCCGCGAAAAAGTCAACGATCTTTCCTTTTCCTTCATCACCCCATTGCGAACCAACAACAATTACACCAGACATATATTTTTTCTCCTATAACACTAATAGCTGCTTTCAGACGGGATAGGCTTGTCGGAGAAAACTAACTATTACAAAAAATAGTTAATCTGTTTGCACCTATCCGTGAGTGTCCCTCTATCAATGTTGCTTTTTTAGTAAAAAACGAACATTAAATACGTTAATCGCTTTTTACTTATCCATTTTACCATAATTATAAATTATATTTTGAGAATATTACTAATTATTTCTAACATTTATAGTGTATGTCTTAGTTTATTGCTCTTTCAGCTAAATATGAAAGACAATTATTGTCCTTTTTGAAAGTAATTGTAAAAAAAAATACATCCATTGATGTATTTTACCTACCTAATCAGCGGTTGTGTAAACTGCCAAAACGTCTTCATTATCTTCTAATTCATCGACTAACTTATCCAACTTCTCACGATCTTCTTCTGAAATGTCCATTGGATTTTGAGCGATCATTGTCACTTCTGCGTCTTCAAAAACATATCCAGCTTCTGTCAAAGCCGATTCAACAGCTTGGAAATCAGCTGGCTCTGTATAGATTTCAAAAACATCATCAGAAGTTTGCACGTCCTCCGCACCTGCTTCCAACGCAGCCTCTAGCACTGTGTCTTCGTCTAGATCGGGAAACGCACTACGATCAATAGCAAGATAACCCCTGCGATCAAACTGAAATGCCACTGATCCTGAAGTTCCCAATGCACCGCCAGCGTGCTTGAATGAGTTACGAACACTTGATACCGTGCGGTTAATATTATCTGTAGACGCTTCGACGAGAACAGCTACCCCAGCAGTACCATACCCTTCGTAAGTGACTTCTTCAAACTTAGCGCCATTTGCGCCAGAAGCCTTATCTAACGCACGTTGTATGTTTTCCTTAGGCATGTTAGCGGCCTTAGCTTTTTCAACAACTAATCGCAATGACGCGTTCATATCTGGATCTGCACCGCCGGCCTTTGCAGCAACATATAAGTCGTGCGCTATCTTTTGAAAAATTTTACCACGCTTAGCATCTTGGGCGTTTTTACGACCTTGAATGTTATGCCATTTACTATGTCCTGACATTGTGTCATCTCCTTGAAATTAATGAATAACGCTTCTATTTTAACAAAAAATAACTACAATTTCCAGTAAGCACAGTTTAAATCATTAATATTGATTACCGCCCAAAAGCTCCAAATATGACATTGCTGAACTGGCAATCAATGCTGCCAAAATATCGTCTAAGTAAACATTAATGCTATCGGTCTTGTCGTTAATTTCTCCAATTAACCCTGGCTTTAGGTCATCTAACAAACCATAATGCACTGTTGCAGCCGCAGAAAATTGTTGCGTAATTGCAATTGCCAAAATTTCATCAACATTATGACCATTGGCATCGCGTTGCAAGCGTGCTTTTAAGGGTTGGTCATCGGGCATAACTTCTGCTTGCTCATCAAGGTATATCGCAGTCAAAATAATATCAGCTACTTCATCTTTGTAAAGAACATGTGCAATAGATTTGGCCAATACTTCTTCATTAATGGTATCTTTGTATTTGCCACTCAAAAATGTACGTGTGCCTTCGGCGATATCATTGGTAGTCACACCTCGACGTGCGAGCGTTGTGATTGCTGATTCTTGTAATTCTTTAGTCATTTTGGTTTTTCCTTCTTTATATTCTTGGGTTAACATAACGACGAGTTAAGATAACGTGTGGAATTTCATCCAAAGCCGTTTTTACCAACTCTTGTTGTTCTTCAGTAAAGTCGTTAATTGCCACCATTGTATAGGCATAATTTCCAACAGCACGATTACTTAACTGTTCAATGTTGATATTATGATCACCAAAGAACTTTGAAATTTGTCCCAACATATTCGGCACGTTTTCGTGAATAATACCAACGCGATACTTAGTCGTGAATGGTTCATTAATATCTGGATAATTAACTGAATTTACAATATTTCCTGTTGTTAAATACTCATCTAGTTGACGTGCAGCCATCAAAGCACTCGTGTCCTCTGCTTCAATAGTTGATCCACCAATATGCGGCGTAATAATAACCTTAGGATTATCAAACAAAACACTGTCAGCAAAATCAGTGATATAGACACGTAACTGATCACTATCCAACGCTTCCTTTGCAGCTTCATCATCAACAATGCCGCCTCTTGACAAGTTGAGTAACGCAGCCGTTGGCTTCATCAGATGCAATTTATCCGCATCAATGAAATAACGATTTTTCTCTTCTAATGGAATATGAACAGTCACATAGTCGGCTTGCTCTAATACTTCCTCAACACTTCTTGCATGAACAATATGACGATCGACACGCCAAGCTGTATTGGCATTCAACCCAGGATCATAACCAATAACGTCCATATCAAGAGCTAAGGCGGTGTTAGCAACTTTTGATCCAACGTTTCCTAACCCAATAACACCCAGTTTCTTTCCTGCTAGTTCTGTGCCACGGTAACCACCTTTATTTGACTCTGTGCGCAAAGACACATCCCCGCCCCGTGTATCATTAGCAAATTGTATAGCACCAACTACTGGTCGTGCTGCCAAAACTAGTGATGCAATTGTTAGTTCTTTCACGGCATTTGCATTCCCACCAGGCGTATTAAAAATAGCAATACCACGTTTTGATAATTCCTCAACAGGAATATTATTAAAGCCAGCACCAGCACGAACAATGGCACGAACATTATCATCGATTGGTTCATCGTGTAAATTTTGTGAACGTAACAAGATGCCTTTTGGCGCATCATTACCGTTAATGTCGTAGTGATGGTCTTTCAAATAGTCCAGTCCTTTAGAACTAATAGCATTATAAGTTTTAATATTTGTCATTTGTAATTATTTTCTGCTTTCTTCAAAAATGTAATTAAGGCATCAACTGCTTCAATAGGTTGTGCATTGTATAATGAAGCACGGAAACCACCAACCGACCGATGACCACTTAAATTAAATAAACCTTCTTTAGTTGCGTCTTTGGCTATTGCTTGATCTCGTTCTAAGTCTGCTGTAGTAAAGACAACGTTTGTCAGTGAACGTGCCGATTCATCAACCAATGCATGATAAAATGTAGAGTTATCTAGGTAATCATACAATTTTGAAGACTTCTCAATATTTTGCGCATACATACTGTCAACGCCTCCCTGCTCTTGTACCCACTCAAGCACTAAGTTCAGAGCGTAAATCGAAAATACTGGCGGTGTATTATACATTGAATGCTTGTCCAAGTAGTTTTGATAACGCAACATTGAACCTACATTTTCAATATTTTGTTCTTTTAACCAATCTTTTTTGACGATAGCAACCGTAACACCAGCTGGCCCAAGGTTCTTTTGCGCCCCCGCAAAAATAGCATCAAAATCATTGACATCATATGGCTCTGCCAAAATATTTGAACTCATATCTGCTGTTAATCGACCAACGGTTTTAGGCAAAATCGATTGATGGTAGGTAGCACCCTCGATTGTGTTATTGGTCGTTAGATGTAGGTAATCATACTCATCGGCGTTGAAATCTGTAGATAACATAGGTAAATGATGATAATGATCCACTTTGGAGCTGTCCAAAATTGTTGCTTGTTTACCAATAGTAACTGCTGCCTGCGCTGCCTTTGAGGCAAAGTTACCTGAATCTAAAACAGCAATTCTATTCTTATTATTGGCAAAGTTAAGTGGTAACATTTCAAATTGCGTGGATCCCCCACCCTGAATAAATGCAACACCATAATCATCTGATATATTCATCAAATCACGCAAACGTTCTTCAGCGCTGTTAATGATTTCTTCAAATTGCGTGGAGCGATGCGAGATTTCTATGATGGACATATGCGTGAATTCATTTTTGATGAATTCATTTTTAATCTTAGTGAGAACTGGCGTTGGTAGAACACCTGGACCAGCAGAAAAATTATAGTTTGTCATTAAAAATCCCTTTCAATATACAAAAAGACAACACAAGTATACACACCCATGTTGTCCGTCATTTCTACGTTATCTGTACGCAAAGAATCCCGATCACATGAGTGGTCGAGTGGAGGATGATGTTTGATTGAAGAATAATTTGTTCATAATACATCCCTGCTTCTTTGAATAATTTAATAGTACTATACCAGAAAAATTTGTCAACCCTTACTTTTTCAGGTATAATAAAAAAGTTGAACCGCGGATATGGCGGAACTGGCAGACGCGTACCGTTCAGGTCGGTATGGTGGCAACACCGTGCAGGTTCGATTCCTGTTATCCGCATAAAAAAAGACTTAACTTTTCAGTTAGGTCTTTTTTTATATACTTATAATGCTTGCGCAGCAGTAATAATAGCTACTTTATAAACATCCTCTTCATTGGCTCCTCGCGATAAATCAGAAACAGGCTTTGCTAAGCCTTGTAAAATAGGTCCAATCGCTTCAAACCCACCCAAGCGTTGTGCAATTTTATAGCCAATATTACCTGCTTCTAGACTTGGGAAAATAAATGTGTTCGCTTTACCTGCGACTTTTGAATCAGGCGCCTTTGCGGCAGCAACAGATTCAACAAACGCAGCATCAAACTGTAACTCTCCATCAATTGAGTCCGCCAGTTCAGGTGCTAACTTCTTAGCCAATGCAGTGGCAGTTGCCACCTTATCGACCAAGGGTGATTTCGCGGAGCCCTTAGTTGAAAATGAAAGCATCACAACTTTTGGTTCAATATCAAACACTTGAGCTGTGTGGGCTGATTGTATTGCAATTTCAGCCATCGTGTCCGAATCAATGTCAATGTTAATGGCAGCGTCCGCAAATACATAACGCTCTTCGCCTTTTTGCATAATGAATGCACCAGAGATACGTGATGAGCCAGGCGCCGTTTTA
Organism: Leuconostoc sp. C5; assembly: GCF_056530425.1. NCBI lineage: Bacteria > Bacillati > Bacillota > Bacilli > Lactobacillales > Lactobacillaceae > Leuconostoc > Leuconostoc sp. C5. The sequence continues at coordinate 1,397,936 of NZ_CP134351.1, forward strand.
ATGATCTGCAACGCAGGACGAACTGTATCACCAGTTGGATGTACTGCGCCTGACACCATGCCGTCAGCTTTGCCAGTATAAACCAGCATTGTCCCAAAATAGTTAACATTTTGTAGCCATTTGGCAGCTGTCTCAGCGTCTGTTTTCCCTTTGCGCCTTTCGACAAGTGTCGCATTTAATTTTGCCAATTCATTCTCATCATATGAAGCAGGATCAATCGTCTCTATGTTCGACAAATCAAAGTTATGGGCTTGGGCAGTTTTTGAAATTTCCTGTGCATCCCCCAATAATATTGGCTCGATCAAATTATCAGCTGCTAATCTGATAGCTGCGCCCTGGATACGGGGATCTTCACCTTCCGGAAATACAATTGTCTTATTTTGACCGGTAATTTTATTTTTTAATTGCTCAAAAAGTTCCATAAATTCCTCCAAATTCGCTGCTACGAATTAATTATTTACAATTTAATTGTAACAGACAACTACACAAAAGTCTGTGTATTTAGCAATATTTGTGAATTTATTCACTCATTTAAGCCAATCAATAGGTTGTCGCCCCTTAGCAACTAAAAAGTGATTTGCTTTTGAGAACGGTTGACTTCCAAAAAAGCCACGGTAAGCTGATAGTGGGCTTGGATGGGCACTCATTAAGACGAGATGCTTCGACTCATCAATAAATTGACGTTTCGATTGGGCAAACTTTCCCCACAAAATAAAAACTTTCGGTGCATCATCTTCAGAAGCAATTTGGATCAAACTGTCCGTCAACGGCTCCCAAATTTTCCCTTGGTGCGCATTAGCCTGCCCTTCTGGAACTGTTAAGACAGCATTTAGTAGCAATACACCTTGTGTGGACCAGCTGGTTAAATCATGTGATTGACGAGGCCCAACATCTGTCGAAAGCTCTTTTAAAATATTCTGTAAGGAAGGTGGTGCTGGCACGTTTTCAGGAACTGAGAAGCTCAATCCTTGGGCCTGACCAATATTGTGATATGGATCTTGCCCCATGATGACCACTTTCGTCTCAGGCAAAGGTGTTTTCTCAAGAGCAGCAAATATATTTTTTTGCTGTGGAAAAATATGAGCATCTTCCCGGTAAGTTGATTGAATAAACTGCGCGACTTGTTTTAAATACTCAGGATTTAACTTGGCCTTAACAGCTGGTGCCCAAGTTGTATGTGATAATGGCATTTTCTTCTTCTTTCGTGATAAACTTGTAATTGAATACGAGGTTTGCAAATGACAAAATATCACTTACGTCAACGACATAGTATTAATGATGGCGTCAACATTGTTTTCGACCAAGATTTTAAAGCGTCATATTTAGTGTCTGGCCGTTCTGGTAAAAAATCTGACGAAATTCAAGTTCAAGACATGTCCGGTCGCGTTTTGGTGCGCATCCGCCAAACATCTTATGGTATTATACCAAGATTTACCCTCAACTACCGTGGGCATATCGTCGGGTCAATTAGTTTTACACTAGGCCATATTAGTGACTTTGTTTATGTTCGACATTTAAGCTGGTTAATATCTGGTAATTTCATTGCAAATCGATACTTCATATACCACAATACCAAAAAATTGCTTAGTGTGAAACCGGAAAATCGACCAGATGGTCTATATAATCAATTGAATGTCACATTTGATGCTCAGGCTCCTGTTCATATTGCAATTGCAGCGTTACTCGATATTTGGGGCGTAAAATCAAATCCATTAAAACACTTTAACTGGCTCAAAGGGCCAAATAACTTATCCTATCGCTCAACATACACAAAATAAAAAAGCATGATGTCTCAATTAGCGACTCATGCTTTTTTATATTAAATCATCTCCAAGTGCAATTGTTGTGGCTTTGCCCAACCCATTTTACGCATGAAACGATAACCAACAAATGAAACAATCACGGGAACACCTACACCGATAATCATGTAAGCAGCAAATGCAGCAGGATTTGAACCAGCCAATGCCAACGGAACGATAAATGAATTAAATCCAATACCAGCCATTGAGAAAGGTGCAGTAACATTAAACGCGATTGTTGCGATTGGTGCAGCAATTGCTGCGCCAATCATTGGTGGAATAATCAAGGCAGGATTTTCAGTCAAATTTGGAAATTGAATTTTTGGTGTAACAATACCTTGAGCAATTGTTGCGCCAATTTTATTTTCATGAAATGACATTGCAGGGAAGCCAACGAATACAGCCGTTGTACCAATTAAGATTGCTCCTGCAGCCTCTGGTGAAGTTACACCTGTTGCACCAATTGCCACAGCTAAAGCTGCTGCGGAGGCTGGTGTCATGGTCATTGCACCAAAGGCCATTGCAACAATGGCTGTACCAATAATTGGGTTAACTGCAACACTCGAAGCAATAAACTTTCCGATTGCGACCAATGCCGGTGTCGTAACAGCTGCCAAGTAGTACCCTGACACCGTGCCAACAATTGTGGTCGCCGCCGGTACAATGACCATATCTAATGGTGTCTTACCACTCAACCACTTACCAAACAATACGGCAATCACACCAGCCATAACAGCTGAAATTGGTTGTCCAGTGGTCATTATGGCTGAACCAGCGGCTTGTGCACCAGCGTATCCGGTTGCTGTCACACCCTCCACGGCTTTATCTGTGAAGAAAACAGCGTTAGCACCAACCGCTGAGGCAGCCATCGCACTAAACATAACCATTGTATTCGTTTTCATTTGTGATGCAATCGCGGCGCCAAATGCTGCTGGTAACATAATTTTAGTGATTGCACCCATTTGGACCATTGGTGCCCAGTGGATGAACCCTGCAATCGTCTGCAGCAACAATCCCATACCCAAGGTAACCAAAATGGCGTTTGAGACAGCTGCACTGACTTTATAAACAGTGTCACGAACTGACTCTTTTTCTTGAGCTACTTTTTCTTTAATTTGATCTGTATCAATTTTATGTTGTGGTGTAATTGCGTTTTGTGCCATGTTATTTCTCCTGTTTAATAACTTAATTCCAATATGAGCTACTAACAATCGTTGAGAAAAATAAAACGTCCCAACGATTGCTCGTTAGGACGTTTCCTACCTAACCAGCTACTCTGACTCTTTTAGTAAAGTCTAGTAGCTGATTATTGCTCAAATAACAACCTACTAGACTCAAATGAGAAGGAGGTTGAGGAGGAGTGCGTTATTTTGATGTGCTTGTACATTTTTAGCCATGATGCGTCTCCATTTTTTGAGCGAATTACTCGCTTGTTTCTATGAGTAATAATATACCCTAATAACATTTATATGTCAATACTTTTTTATAAATCTAATAAAACTCTCCAAAACTATAGTATAATAAACAAGGAGGAAAAATATTATGAAACAGATATTTCAATTTATTGGGGCCGTGGTTACAGCGATTATTGGGCTGTTAATTTTGATTCCTGTCATTTTAACAATTATTGGCGTAGCAGTTCCGGTCGTACTTAGCGTTATTGGCATTGCACTCTTCGTTGCCTTAATTATAGCTGCTGTTGCTGGCATTATTGGCTTAGTTGCATTTTGGCGTTTCAGAAAAAATATCAAAGATAACGAATTTGAGTTTGTTAGAAATGGTAAACATTTCAACATACATATTAGTAAGGACGGTACCAAGGTAAACCATCGACGTGATGTAACAAATGACGATGAAGATTAAACTAGCGCAATATGCTCAGCAATTTTCTGACAGCCCAGATACGTTGGTTAAAATAAATGCAGCTCGTAAGGCATTACAGTCCCTTGCTCAGCATACTTTACCCGAAAACCCCCTACCTCAACTTAGTTTTTCTAGTCAAGATATTCTATCCGATTTACGACTGATGCCTCTTGATGATTTACTTTCTGAATTTCGACAAACAATTATTAAGTCTTTTGGCGTCTGGCATTTGCCAAATAAGCTTTGGTTATCGGATTTAAATCAATTTATTGATGGCCGACGAGTTTTAGAAATCATGTCAGGAAATGGCGTTATTTCTAGCCAATTGCGCCTTTTTGGCAATAACGTCATCGCAACAGATAACTTCGACTGGCACGGTCAAGATATACAGCATCCTGATTTATGGACAGAAGTTATCTGTTTAGATGCATTGGAAGCTATAAAAGCAATGTCCTATGATGTGGTTATTCTAAGCTGGGCACCTGATACAGATGAAACGGACTGGCAAGTTCTACAAGGCCTACGTGCGCAACACTTTAATGGTGATTTTATTGTCATTGGTGAAAAAAATGGCGCAACCAATTCACAATTATTTTGGCAGAATGCAAAACTAGCACGCCCCAAAAAATTAAATCAACATCATCAACCATTTGATTTTATTAGTGATCAAGTTTGGTTAGTACAATAAAAAAACGATCTGGCGATAGAAATTATCACATGATCGTTTTTTATTTGTACTTTTCTTCTAAGCCGCTCATCCAGTGACCAGCCCATACACCGAGGATGAATAAGATAAAACTTATAAATCCGCTCATTATGTTAAAGCCACTATAATCAGCGACTGGTGGAATAACAATTAAAAGCGTTGACACCACAACAATACCTAAAATGAAATGGTATACCTTAGCATAATAGTGATGTAAAAGATAGTTCATTAATTTTGAAAAAAGGATTAATGTCAACATACCACCAAGTGCTATTGGCAAAAATACACTTATATCAGCACGTTTAAATCCGGCTAACATTGGGTCAAATAATCCTAGGTATAGCAACAGGTTTGATGGACTTAATCCCGGGACAATAACGCCTAACGCGATTAGTGCCCCCGCCAACATCCAAGAAAAGAAATTAATTGGCATCGTCCCAAAGATGGCCGTCATATTATATAGGAATAATCCACCAGCAACTATTGTGACGATGAATAATATCCAATCGCTCGGGCTCCGCCCATGCTTGCCACTTTCCTTTGTCAGAGCTGGTAAAGTACCAACAATGGCACCAGCAAACCCCCACAAAATAATTGCTTTATATTCAACAAGCAAAAATTCTAATGGTCGGCTTAATAAAATAATACCAGCGATACCACCCAAACCCACTGGTAGAAAAAACCAAAAATCTTTCTTAAAATTCTGCCTCAAATGCGCCATGAAGTTCAGCATTCGTTCGTACAAGCCAAGAATTGCTGCTAATACGCCACCGGATACACCAGGAAGAATAAACCCTAGAGCAATGAATATCCCTTTGAAAAAGCGTATAAACCACTCTTTAATGTTACTATTGTTCATCAGTAGCACCTCAATATAATGTATATTATTGTTCTAAGTATTTTACGGCATACTGCCAATTACACTAAGCTTAAAAAAACTTAATATTCCATTAAAGCTAGGAATGGCACTTCACCAGCTTTCATAATTTTTTCACGGCCTTGCAAGCTTTCTAATTCTATAATAAAAGCTACACCAGCAACGATGCCACCAAGTTTTTCAATAATTTCACGTGTAGCATTAATAGTGCCACCTGTCGCTAGTAAATCATCAACAATCAGCACACGTTGTCCTGGCTTAATAGCATCTTTATGAATTTCTAACTCATTAACACCACCATACTCTAATGTGTATGATGCTGATACAGCTTCACGAGGTAGTTTGCCACCTTTACGAGCTGGAACAAAGCCGATATTCATCGCATACGCCAGCGGAGAACCTACAATAAATCCACGTGATTCAGGACCAGCAATTAAATCAACGTTTAAATGTTTAGCAAAATCAGCAATAGCATCTACTGCTTGCTTATAGGCCACACCATCACCCATCAATGGTGAAATATCACGAAAACTAACACCTGGTTCGGGGTAATCTTCAACTGTTGCAACAAAATCATGTAAATCTACTGTCATTCTAAATCTCAGAGCTATCGCTCATACTTTCTTTTTAACGATTTGCCAAATACTTTTGGTATGTTATTGACGTGGTTAAGGGTTTTTGTGCTGCTCCCGAAATAATTGTAACAAATCCATTGGTAACATGCACGAATCCTAATTCAATAAATACTTGAATCATAATATTCAAATCGTTCTTATTGATATTTAACTGTTTCGCTATTTTATCCAAGTTCTGCGCAAAATTTAGATCCTGATGTGCGTAAATGAATTTATATACTTGAGCAAAAAACTTTTTATGAGCAGCATTTTCATCAGTTGCCTCTGATGTATTAATAGCAGTTAGTAGAAGCTGTATCGTTTTGCGCCCACGGAAATAATTAATACCCAGAGTCGCAGCAAATGATATCCCTACTGGATTAGCAACCATAGGCACCCAATCTGGATGGTTAAAGCCAACTGCTTCAACATTATTTTCTAAAGCTAACTTAATATGTTGCTTTAAGTTTCCCATGGTTGTTACTTTATTAATTTTTGGTTGCTGCAATCCAAACACTGGTTGCTGATTTCCAGTACCGAAAGGTTCAAGCAGGCGTAGTTCTTCATACGTTTCAGTGCTGATTTCATTAACCGACAGTGTCGTATTAATACTAATCGGCTTGGCATGAATTTGTAATTTAGCTGAGTTCAAACGAACTTGCTCTTTTAATACATCTAGTTGCTCTGGGGAAATAGCTAGTCCTAGTGCACTGGCATGCCCACCAAACGTATCATACAAATCGTGAAAGGTATTCATAAATTGATAGAGGTCAAAATCACCAAAAGTCCGACCAGATCCTTTATAAACACCATCCGTTAAACTTAAAACAATTGTTGGTTTTTGTAATAGTTCCACCAATCGACTAGCCACAATACCCAAAATTCCTTGATGCCAATCTTGACCAGCAATAACCAAGACTTGATCATTTTTGTACTCGTCTGACAAAGCCATTTGTTTTGCAGACCCAAATACCTCTTCAACAATTTCTTGACGTTGCGCATTAATGGCCTCAACTTCAGAAGCAATGGCAGTTGATTCTTCTGGATCTTGACTTAACAAAAGTTGTAGAGATAAGCTAGCATCCCCTAATCGACCAACAGCATTTAAGCGAGGGGCAATCTTAAATGAAACGGTTTCTGAAATAACTGGTTCATTATCTTTCTTACCCGCATTTTTCAAAACTGCGGTTAGACCCGGACGTGGCGAAACATTAATTTGTTTCAATCCCCATGAAACTAGAACCCTGTTTTCGTCAGTCAAAGACACCATATCAGAAATTTCACCTAACGCAACGAGATCCAACAACTCAGTTGGTAGCTCTGTTTGATCCTCAACTGGTTGCCCTTCATTTAATAATGCTTGGGCAACTTTGAAAGCAACACCAGCGCCAGATAAATCACCAAATGGATACTGGCCTTTTGGATGTCTTGGGTGAATAACGGCATAAGCGTTTGGCAATGTGGCAGGCATTTCGTGATGATCAGTAATAATGACATCAATACCTTGACTCATCGCATATTCAACAGCTTCTTGACCACTAACACCGTTATCTACTGTCACAATCAATTGTGCACCATCAGCAATAAGTTTTTTATACGTATCAATATTTGGCCCATAGCCATCTGAAAAGCGATTAGGTATGTAAGGTGTTACATCTGCCCCCAATACTTCTAAGGCTTCAACCATAATTGCTGTACTAGTGACACCATCCATATCATAATCACCGTACACAACAATCTTTTCACCACCAAAAGCTGCGTCCTGTAGACGCTCAATGGTTCTATCCATATCATGAAGTAACATGGGATCATGCAATTGTTCTACACTTGGTTGTAGATATTTAAAAGCTGCTTCTGAATCTGTATAACCCCTTTGAGCCACAATTGTTGACATAAATTGACTAATATTTAGTTGTGCGCTTAACTGCCGAACAACCTTTTCACTTGGTTGTGGCAGAATGTTCCAATTATTTTGATTCATTACTATCTTTCTTAAAAGGAATATCAATAATGTCAAAGTCGCGTGCCACATACGTGTTAGCAAAGTTGCGACGGACATCGTGTATTAATTCTTTAACCATCGGCCCAATATAGCGAGCTGAAAGATGTGTCAATACTAATTTGTTTACATGTGCCCGACGAGCCACACTTGCAGCATTTGCACTTGTTGAATGGGCATGGGCTTTGGCCATTTTCGCCTCTTCTTCGCTTGAACCATAGGTACTCTCATGCACCAGAACATCGGCATTTTTTGCTAACCACTCTACATTATCATTAGGACGAGTGTCTAAAATGAAAGTTACTATACGACCTTTTTGGGCTTTACCAATGAAATCATGACCATTAACGATACGCCCATCTGGTAGTGTAACTGTTTTTCCTGCTTTGAGTTGTCCATATACTGGTCCAGAAGGAATATTTTCCTGCTTTAGTTTATCAACTAATAGTTCGCCTGGATGATCTTTCTCTATCACACGAAATCCCCAGGTCTCAATACGATGACGCATTGGTGCGGCAACAACTTGAAAAGTATGATCTTCAAAGATGACACCTTCAGTTAAGTCAACATACTCAATTGGATACGATAGACGTGTTTCGGAAATTCGTAGTGCCGTTTGAACAAATTCTTTAACACCCTTAGGCCCATATATAGTTAAGGGCTCATTTTTATCAGCACCTTGAAAGGAACGTGAGCTTAAGAATCCCGGCAATCCAAATATATGATCACCATGCAAATGTGTAATAAATATTTTTTCAACTTTACGTGGTCGCAAAGTGGTTTTTAAAATTTGATGTTGCGTTGCTTCACCAACATCAAAAAGCCACACAGCATTGCGTTCGTCTAAAAGGCGAAGCGCAATACTTGTAACATTTCTAAATTTAGATGGTTGGCCAGAGCCAGTCCCGAGAAATTGAAGTTGCATTCATTTTACCTACTGAGCGCTTTCTTAATAACGTTCATAACTAGTCAATTATAACAAAAAATGAGCGTTTCCGCTCACTTTCATATCATTTAAATTGAATTTAACTTAAAATATATTGGTTAAATTCAATTCCACTTATCAGCTTTAAATTGCAAGCGTTGTGCCATTTCTAGTGCTTCTCGTTCTGGATCCTTCTTGTAAAAATCCTGGTGATACTCTTCTGCTTCATAAAATGGTTTGGCGTCTTCAATTTTCGTCACGATGGGTTCATCAAAACGATTTGAAGCTGCTAATGCGGCTCTAGATTCTTCAGCAATCTCACGTTGTTCAGGACTATTTACAAAAATCACTGGACGGTAGTTATCACCGCGGTCTTGGAATTGACCCATTGCATCAGTTGGATCAGTCTGTTCCCAATATATTTCGACTAGTTCACGATAACTTATTTTTTCGGAATCAAACCAAATTTTAACAGCTTCTGTGTGTCCTGTAGTATGTGTTAGTACTTGCTCATAAGTTGGATTTTCAACATGACCACCAGTATAGCCTGAACGAACCTTTTCTATGCCATCCAAAGAATCAAATGGTTGAACCATGCACCAAAAGCAGCCACCAGCAAATATTGCAGTTTCTATTGCCATGTTATTTCTCCTTACAAATTAAAAGTAAAAGCAGTTACACTCATTTTACTTTAATTAAGATTAAATTTCAAAAGTTTCCTGTTTTTTAGCTAACTTTGTTCGCTCAATATCTTCTTTAGCGTGAATTAATCTTGTTACCAGAGCATTAAATGGCATAGCTACATCATGTTCAGATCCTAATTTAGCGAAGTAACCGTTTAAAAAATCGATTTCTGTATGTTTACCAGCTTTAATATCTTGATACATTGATGGGTAATGATTTCCAGCATTTTCAGGTCGTATGAGTAAGGCTAAATCCTTCATGATCGCGTTTACATCAACGTTAATTCCTTCTAACTCACCAATTTTTTTTATTTCATCCAGAATATTTAGTGATAAATCCATACCATTTCCAGCCATACCGAACTCTGCAATATTTGCATCTAACAAAACTGTTAACGGGTTAAGGACAGAGTTAATTCCCGCTTTATGCCAAATTGCTTCAATGACATTTTGAGATAATGTCACATTGAGACCAGCCTTATTCAGAGCCGATACAATTGGTTTAGCGTTAGCCTCACCGATTGCCTGTAATTTGATGGACCCAGTTCCCGTCACGCGAATTTCACCAGGATTAATTAATTCTGATGTCCACAAAGTCACACCAGCCAAAATTTGATTGCGATTAACATGCTTTTCCATGACCTCAATATTACCAAGACCATTAGAAAGAACCAACAGCTTGGTATTCTTAGTAATAATGTGCTTGATATCTGTTAACATCATATCTAATTGAGGGGTCTTCGTTAACAAAATAATAAGGTCAAACTTACCATCAATTTCTTTAGCTGTCATAACAGGAATATAATATTTTTTTGTTGCCCCATCATCTTGATGCACTGTTAACCCATCTGTGCTTATGGCAGCGATATGTGCAGCCCAGCCATCAATTCCTGTAACTTCATGGCCAGCTTGTTGTAACATCACACCAACTCGAGCGCCTAAAGCACCAAACCCTGCTATTGCTATTTTCATAATTTTAGAAGCGTGAGTAATCAGGTATTTATTCACAATACCTGAAATAGCTAAACGCATTTCCTCCATATCTGTTTGCTAGTTCTGTTACTTTTTCTCACAAAACTTTTTACTGTTCTTCACTCTTTATATTATCCAGCAAGTCCCGCTCTTGTTGCGTTAACTGCCGCTTTTCTAATAAATCAGGTCGGCGTAAATAAGTACGGCGCAATGACTCCTTTAATCGCCACTCAGCAATTTTGGCGTGATTACCACTAGTCAAGACTTCCGGAACCATTCGTCCCCGAAAATCAGCTGGTCGTGTGTACTGCGGAAATTCTAACAAACCATCTTCAAAAGAATCTCCCTCAGCACTTGCTGCATTACCTAAAATTTCGGGCAGAAAACGTACTGTGGCATCGATAATAACCATCGCGCCGAGTTCTCCACCTGTCAAAACATAGTCACCTAGTGAAATTTCATCATCGACTAATTCTCGAATGCGCTCATCATACCCTTCGTAATGACCAGCAACAAAAGTTAAATGGTCATAAGTAGCTAATTCTTGGGCAACTTCGTGGTTGAACTGTCTACCAGCTGGATCCAACAGGATCACACGTCCTTTGCCACCAGCTTGCTTTTCAACAGAGGCCATCGCATCAAATATTGGTTGTGGTGTTAATAACATGCCAGCGCCGCCACCAAATGGATAATCATCTACGTTATTATGCTTATTTTCGGTGAAATTTCGAAAATCAGTCACTTGAAAGTCTAACGCCCCTTTATCAATCGCTTTGCCAATAATTGATTGGCGCATTGGTGCAAACATGTCGGGAAATAAGCTTAAAACATCTATTCTCATTAATCTAATAACCCTTCTAAAGCGTCAATTGTAATTAATTTGGCGTCAACATCAACTGATTTAACAACATCATCAATCATAGGAATCAAGGCATCTGATTGACCGTCACGTTGAACTATCCAAACATCATTCGCTCCTGTTTCCATAATTTCCTTGACAACACCGATTTTGTTACCATCCAAATCAACCACAGTGCTATCGATAATTTCATCGTAATAGTACTGATCGTCTTCTAATTCTGGACGAGCTGTACCTTCAATATAAACATCATCACCTTTATATTTTTCAATTTCATTAATGTTGGTTACGCCAACAAATAAAACCAACCACATGTTTTTATGTAGTCGTGATGACTGCACTTTGACAGGGATACGTCCCTGTTTTGTATCAATAAATAGATCTGCTCCCTTTTTGAAGCGATCTTGAGCAAAATCAGTAATCGCCATGATTTTCACTTCACCACGAATACCATGTGTGTTTACGATTGTGCCAACTTTAAAATAATTTTCTGTATTAGTCATAAGTCTATTGTATCAGGTTTTACAAACGGAAATACAAAAAAAGTGCGTCATAAAATCTCACTGACGCACTGTTTCTCACTTCTCTAATAGGTTTTCTAATACTAATAATTTTCTTTTAATGTCAGTACCGTATCTATACTTACCCACACCACCACTCTTAGGTAAGATATGATGACAGGCATTAATAATTGGAATAGGATTTTTACCAATCGCTGTCGCTACAGCGCGAACAGCAGTGGTATGATTAATCTTTTTTGCGAACTGCTCGTACGTTAATAATTCATGACAGGTATTTAGGGCCTGCCATACCTCTCTTTGAAAGGCAGTGGACTTAAGGTACCCAATCTTAATCCGCGAGAAATCAATCTTTTCACCAGCAGCATACGCTCGAAAAAGACTTGTTTCTGGCAATACTTGCTGTTCTAATTCATATTCTGGAAAGTCATTTAAAAATTCGCTAACACCATCATCAGCTAGACTAATGCACACAATTTGATCATTCTTTTTAAATAATGTTAGTTTACCGTTTAAAAAAGAGATTGTTTCATATTTTATCATTACTTCACCATGACATTTTTGTGTAAAACCCAATAAGTAATATTTATTGTCTATTTTACACTAATTACTCGACCGACATTCAAAGCAATTAATTGTGGATCACCAACCTGATAACCAACATATTCCCGTTGAAGTGCTTGTTGATACAAATGAAGCTGTCCCTTGTATCGTGCCTGCAATTTAGCCAAGTCTTCATCTATTTGAATATTCCGAACAAAATCAGTTTTATAATCAAACAACGTGACTGTTCGTGATGCTTCATCAACAAAATACCCATCAATAATACCATGAATTAACACTGGTGCAGAATCCTCTAGTGTGTCATAAATATCATTGGCTGGCATAATCATAGCAAAAGTAGCTTCCCTGTGCAACGTCTTCTGGTGAGCAATGATTTGTTTGGCAAAGTCGGATTGCAAAAATGCAAGAATCTCATCAATTTCAATTAGTGGTGCCACGCTAGGCAAAATTCTTTTATTTTCAACCAATTCGTCACGTAATTTTTCTATGCTCTGTACTGTATTAATTTTGGTAAAATCAATCAACTGTAAGATCAAATGTGTTGCCGTTCCTACCGCAGAGCTTGATGGTTTTTGCGAACCATCATTCATGAAATCTGGTAAAGGTAACTCGTCAACCTTCAAAACATTAGCAGGTTGTAACTGTCCATTTTCAGTAATAACGGCCGTCTGCATTTGAGCAAGATCCGGGTCCTCAAAGATTTGTTTGATTTCACTCACAGATTGATACGCCGCTGTTTGTGTTGCTTGTAAGTTAGCATATTGATAGTTCAAAATTGTTTTAGCTCGATCAAAATCCATCGGCGAATAGGTTCCATCCTCAACTAATTCACTCCCTTCAGCACTCGCTATTGGTGCATGAATTTCGTTTTGATTCGTGAGTGTAACAGCCACCTTTCCTGTTAATGGTGTTTCAGATCCCACCAACCTTGGTAATTGACCATCACCAAGCCAATCCTCTAGTACTTTATTTTTTGTACGAGCTAAACTCATAATAGTCCATTTTAGATATGAATCGGCTTGTAAGCGCAAAAATTCTGGTAAAAACTGCCCATTGGCGTTCTTGGATTGCTGCCACAAAGATTTTAATGATTGGTTCCCTGCTTCTCCCTTGACTTTAACCGAACCAACGATATACAATTGCTGTTCAGCTCTCGTCAGGGCAACGTATAAGAGGCGCATTTCTTCAGACCAACTCTGTCGCTTTAACGCCTGCTGCACTACAAGCTTTTGTAATGTAGGTATCATAACCAAAGCATCTGGTTGAATATACTCTAACCCTACACCTTCATTTTTTTGAATCAATAGGCCGCCCTTTAAATCCTGGGTATTAAATGATTTATCAAATTCTGGTAAAAATACAATTGGAAATTCTAATCCTTTTGATGCATGGATGGTCATAATCCTTACAGCTTGAGCATCCGTTTCTTGTGCTGCTTCGCCTAAATCGCTGTCACCAGACTGCAACTGTTCAATATATCTAATAAAACGGAACAAACCGCTATGCGTATTATTTTGATAGGTACGCGCATATTCGTATAACGCATGCAAATTTGCTTGTCTTTGTGCACCTCCCGGCATACCAGCAACGTAATCAAGCCACGCCGTATCATCATAGATAGCCCAGATTAATGCTACTAAATCGTTTTGTGTCGCAATTGCATGCCACTTTTCAATTAAATTGAGGAAATTTTGCGCTTTTTGATCTTGTTGCGCGTAAGCTTGCAACGCTGTCCAGTAATCATGCATTTTATCTGCAATACGAATTGCCGCCAACTCATTCTCATCAAAGTTAAAAACTGGGGAACGTAGCACCGCGGCTAATGGAATATCCTGATGTGGATTATCTATGACGCGCAATATATCGAGCATCAGATACACTTCCATCGTCTGAAAATAATTACCGACACCTTCAACTTGAACGGGAATTCCCGCCGCACGTAAGGTTGACACAAGGTCAATATAGCCCGACTTAGCTCGTGTCAAAATGGCAATATCACTGTACTGCACTGGGCGAAGACCGGCTGGATCAGCTTTACGATCGAATATTGAAGTTTCACGTAGCTTCAGTATTCTTTCGGCTAGCAAAGCATATTGGGCCTGCCTTTTCTCAAATACTTCCGTATCGGTTTCCAAATCTTCTTCAGCGTCTTCGACAATAATGTCCATATGAAATACAGCAGGTACATCATCTGGATAAGCGGCTTTCGGAACTAGTTTTGCCTCACCCGCGTAGGCAATATCTCCAAGTGTTTCATCCATTATTTGCGTAAAAATCAAATTCGTAATATTGGTGACGTTGTTTTGCGATCTAAAATTATCCGCTAAATCAATACGAATATCATCGCTTTCTTTTTTCGCAAATTGTTTATACTTGTTTGTGAACAGAGATGGTTCTGCTTGACGAAAGCCATAAATACTTTGCTTCACATCCCCAACCATATACATATTATGCCCGTTCGAGACACTAGTTAACAGAGTTTCTTGTAATTGGTTGATGTCTTGATATTCATCAACTAAAATTTCATCAAATTGCCCTTGGATTGTTTGTTTGGTAACATCATCTGATAGTATTGCTAACGCCAAAGTTCCTAAATCGGGGAAATCAAGTAATTTTTCTTCGCGCTTGGTCCTTCTAAATGATTCTCGGAATGCTTGCGTTACGAGAATTAGCGTATCAATTAGCTTATAAGATTCTTTTTGCACTAGTTGCCATGACTTTTCATCGAGTGCAAAATAAGATGTTATCAATGAATTCATTTGCGATTTGACGCCAACAACCTGCCCTTTAATCTGTCGAGCCACTTCAAGCGTGGCTGACAAATCCGGATCTTCTTTGATCGCTTTTGTTTGAGAATTAATCTTACCACTTGGTGTGTCTAAAATAGCTTCCCGAAGTTCATCCCAAGGTCCAACCATCGCTTTGTCTTGGATTAATAATAAATAATCTTGGAACTCAAGAAAAGCATCTTGTGTTTTTTTGAGTTCATCAATTCCTGTAATAATAAGTTGTACTTCTTCAACTTTTTTAATCAGATCCTTAATAATTTCTAGGATAATTGGCCGAATACTGCGTACATATAACGCTGTTGCTGTCAGTGGTTCCCCCGTCACTTCATAAGGTTCACGTAGCTTCTCTAACCATTCATTTCCGTCAGCGCGGGCTTCTGCAAAATCTGATAACCTTAAAATGATTTTCTGTAACTGGTCATCTTGATTTGGATTACCAAAATTATTTACTAATGTTAAAAACTGCTCATGATGAATGTTATTTTCATCATAAAAATCAGCTAAAACATCAGCTAAAACATCTTGTTGCAATAATTTACGTTCAGCCGTATCTGACAATAATCGAAACTGTGGGTCTAACCCAATGACGTGGTAATACATTTCAATAATTCGTAAAGCATACGCATCTATGGTTGAAATGTTCGCTGCTGGTAATATCAAGAGTTGCTCTTGTAAAAAGCGTTTTTGACTTTCATCAGCTACCTTTAAACGTTTTTCAATAGCGACCTCTAAACGTTCCCGCATTTCTTTTGCAGCAGCGTTTGTGAAAGTTACAATTAAAAATTTTTCGACACTCACACCACTTAAAATTTTTTGAATGAGACGCTCAATTAAAACAGTCGTCTTTCCCGACCCGGCTGATGCAGCAACTAGAATATTATGACCCTTTTCTTCAATTGCACGTTGCTGATTTTTTGTGAATTTGGTTGCCATTAATCTTGACCACCTTTCAATAATTTAATGATTGTGTTTTTATCAGCTGGCGACTGCACTTTATAGGCATCACCCAAAGCACGATCAAAACGGATAATATCAAGATAAGGAGAATAAGTCAATCCACCTTCAACTGGCATAATTGGAAAATACCCAGACAAAATGAGATCTCCCGCAGTAATAATATTTTCACGATTACGCTGTAGTAATAAAGCAAACTCATCTGGATCAACTGCGTCTACACCAATCTTTCCTAACGCACCGTTTTTCAGTAATACTACTGGATAGTGAGCTGATTTTTCTTGTGGTTCTAAAGTTGTCAGCGCAGAAACATACGCTGGCTCAGAAATAAAAAGACCACGATACTTAAAAGTTTCTGGTATTAATTTGCCAGTAAATAGCGCATTAAGATCTGTTTTATCCGTTATTTTGGTTTTTTCTGGAGATATTTTGGCAAAAAAAGCACCTCCAATAGCCGCGACACCAAGCTTTTCTGCGCTTTGTTGGGCAGCGTCCCAATAAGTTAACAATTGCATTTGCAAACCATCGTAAGCTTGACCCCAGTTAAAGGTTTTGCCATTTGATTTATAATCAATGATTGTACCGAATTCGCCATTTACATCTTGCTTATCAAAACGATCAAGTTTACCACGCACTTGCATACGTGCAAAAGAAAGTGGTGGTAATGACTCCTTTGAAAAACCAAATAGTTGCTCAACTGCTTCTGGTTTGCTCGTATTTTCTCGTGCCGCAGCTTGTAAATTCAGTACTAGCGTTTCACAGACACGTGTCAAATAGTTTGTAGTTGCCCGCATTTTGCCAGAGTCATTTAATATTTCAAACGCTGGTAACGCTAATTGACTCTGCATATGTTGTCGCACTAAAGCACGTAATTCATCCCCAGTGATATCGCGTAAACTTTTATTTTTTACAATTAATTCATGGAGCACATTTTCAAAAACCGCATGATAAAGCGTACCAGTTTGAGCCACATTCAGTTCGTTCGTTGCGCGCTCTTGCAACTTCAAACCGTACTGGAGAAAATAAGCAAATGGATTACTATAATAACTTTCCAACTGTGATATAGAGACGTTTAGTCGTTCACCAAACAAAGCCGAGATAAATTCTGGCTTTAATTTTGTAGTATTATTTTGATAATTTGGTGCTGATAACACACGTTCAAGTCTATCTTGCATTGTATTGGAAATAACATTTTGGACGGCTTTAAAAGCTGCTGTCTGGCCGTAAACAGGTAAAATTTTAACCAAATCAGACAAAGTTGCTCTTGCTGTCCCAACATATTGCTTTAATAGCGATGCCGCGCTACTTGGTATACTACCGATTACCTCTACTTCACTATTAAATGTATCTACTAATCGTTTGAAAAACGGTGACATTTCTGCTAGTTGTCCACTTGGTTCCAAAATTGGGTAAGAAAGTGTTATTGACCCGATGGAGCTCATCAAACTTCCATAAAAAAGAAGGTTTTCTTCTGCCATCTGCTGTTGTGCAGTGTTTTGCAAATAACGCGGATTAGTTCCTGACTGCAAAGCAGGTTGCACAATTGATCGCTCAGCATCATTGATCAGCGCTGCATTTTTTACTTGTGCTGGCAAATTCTGACGTGTGCCACCAATAAAATAAAGTTGTTTATACTGCGTATTTTGAACAATTCCTGCTTCTGAAATCATTAATTGGTCCAAATTATTCGGTATACCAGAAAATTTTGCGCCAGACAAACCAGCTTGCAACGTGGTCACTATATCAGTGAGTGATACACTACGCTCGCCATCAATTTCAACCATCTCGTCTAAAGTTTTTGTCAGCATTTGCCAAACTTCTTCACTCTGCTGTGAACGAGATAAATTTCCTTGTGCAATAAAATCATCACGCTGTTCTAAAAGAGCATCGGTTACATGATATTTTTGTAACCATAACACGAGATGCGTCACCGACTGACGCAAATTTTTAGCCATTGCAAATCCGTCATCCAACTCATCAAAAGCTTCGACAATAAAGTGGCGTAGATATTCCAAGCGGTTGTTAACTTTTTCGTCTTCTGAAATTTCTGTATCATCGTCATCTCGCGTCACTTGAAAAAGTTTAAATGGTCGTGAAAAATCACGCCACCTTGATTCATATGGTCGATAAGCATATAAATAGTTATCCATGTGCGAAACGATATCAAAAAACTCGTCGTGTGAAACAATTTTATTTTCAAAAGTTGGTCGTAACAATCCTGTCTTTAAAATCGCCAACATCGTCTGATACTGAAATTTATTAGGTGCTAACAAGTTCAATATTAGCTCTACCAAGGGATGATTCATCATATTCACATCCATATCCAAAAAATATGGTAATTCAAATTGCGACATGACTGCTTCTATATGTGCTTGATACGGTGTTAAATCTCGTGACAAAATAATAATATCACGTAAATGTAATGTTGGATCATCAACTAGTGAACGCCTAATACGTCGTGCTACTTCTTTAATTTCAGTAATTGGATTTTCGGCCGCAAAAACATTCAAGTGTACCTCATCTCGTGAGCCAGTAAAATTGCGGTACTCACCCAGGCACGCCCAAGCGCCTAAAACCTGTTGCGCGGTCCTTGATAGTGGTCTCATTTTTGTAGCAGCAGTAATAGCCACTTCTTGCTGTGCAGTACGTGCTGTTATGGATAATTGTTCAACCGTTGTCATTGGTTTAAAGAACACATCACCTTCTCGTTGTTGACCCATTTTTTCAGGGTCACCGAGGATACCCATTGTCACTGGGTAAGTAGTAATTAATTGATTGACTACCATCATTTCTGCACTTGTAAACCCATTAAACCCATCAAAATAAAATGCAACGTTAGATAGTTTAAGATCAGCCAACTGTTTTGCAAAGGCAATCAATGTTTCCTGTCCTGTAATTTGATTCTCACCCATGCGAGCATTAAAATCATCAGCCACGATCGCCAAATCATGTAACTTGGCATTAAGTGTTTGTCTCAGAAATATATTATCTGCAGACTTCTCAAGAATTTCTAATAAATTTTCTGGCGTGACATTACTAGCGCGTAACTCGACCAGCTGGGCAACCAATGCAGACACAAAGCCATTTTTTGTTTGCATCCGTGAGAACACTGGTAAAATATCTGATTGTTCACGTAAAATATTTGAAACAATCATAAATAATCCCGTCGGTTCGACGATATCTGGTTGCCGATCTGGTGTGTTTTTCATTAATGCCCAAGCTAAACGGGTTAATGAGTAGACTTGCAGACGACTTTGCGCATACAACTCACTGTCGTCGTTACCATTCATTATTGAAAAGCGCTGCAGTACATTGACCTCACTATCGAATTTCACATGATTAGGGACAATATAAAAAACTGTCAGCAACTCATTTTGACGAAATTGCTGTTGAATCATTGTCAACATTTCGGATCTTAAGTCATGTTGACCATTACCCATTACAACATTGAGTGACATTAACTCAATCTCTCTTCCTGAACATAGTTAATTGGTAGCCATTCTAACACGCGTTCAATTTGTTTGTTCCAATAATACCATTCGTGTGTGCCAGGTGCTGTTTCGTATGTAATATCATAATTCAATTGCTGCAAAGTTGATATAGCAACATCATTAATGGGCTTCAAAAAATCTTGTTCTCCTATCCATGCATATAGTTTTGGTCGCTTGTGACACGTCTTGGCGAGAGCTAAAATATCATTTTTAGAACCAGCAAAATCATCAAAATCGCCAAAAATTCCTTGCCAATATGAAAGCTTTTCCATGTTTAAAAAGTCTTCTTGTCTCGGATTGCCTACTAATGCTCCGGAAAGAGAGGCGGCATAACTGAATTGATTTGTTCCCAAGGCCAACTTAAACGCACCGTAACCACCCATTGACAGTCCGGCTACGAAATTTTTTTCTCTTTTAGTTGATATTTGTGGAAATAAGCTAGCTACTTTTTCAGGTAGCTCACGTGCCAATGCATCAAAATAGTTCAATCCATAGGTTGTGTTAGTATACCAAGCTAAGTCAGTAGACGGCATTACAATTGCCACAGGTGTTTGCCTTACTAAACGTTCAATTGATGTCCGACGTTGCCAAATTGCATGATCACCTGACATACCATGGAGAAGGTACAATACAGGAATATCCTTTAAAGTTTCTGTTGTCCAAGTTGGGTTATGATCTGATAATTCGGGTAGAATAACATTCATCACACGATCCATACCAAGAACTTTTGAATAATAATTAACTTCTAAAAAAGCCATGTCACACCTCTTTCCATTTACTATTAATGTTATTTTAACAGAAAAAGCGCACGATTGTTCGTACGCTTTTCTAATTCCTATGACTATTTACTTTAACCCATCAATCGTTATTTTCTCGATTGTCGCAATCTTCGCATCATCTAACATATTTGCTTTGAAACTGACTTTATCGCCTTCTTTTAAGAATACAGCCTTAGGCGCATTATCTGCGTCAATCTTAAAGACAGCGGACTGTCCTTCGACCATAAAATTAACAATCGTATTTTTACCATCATTAATTAATGCAACACGTGTTACGCTACCGCTAATGGTTTTATCATACTTTTTGTTCGTTGAGTGATTGTTTGTACTATTTGAAGCTAAATCATTACGATAATCATCAAGTGCCTCTTGGGCATTATCACCATCGACGACAATGTCGTTATCAATAGCATTAATATATACGTACTTTTTAAAGATTCCCTTACTATCTAATAATGAAACAACCCATGTTGGTGTGCCATCAATATTATATAGAATTGGCATTTGTGCTACCCACTTTTTCTCGGGATATATTTTATCTGCAATGCTGATCGCACCATCTGAGTCCATTAGTCCTGAATGGGTGTCACGATAATAAGTTAATTCACCCGTTCGAGCATTAATTAATGAATAACCAAGAGCAGAATCCTGATTATTATTACCAGACGTAAAATCAGTGAAGTACAATAAGTTCCCCTTTGAATCAATTAATGGTGTGATTTGACCCGAAGCATAAACACCATTATCGGTTGGAATTTTCACATCACGTTTTGCGCCAAAAGATGTTTGGTTCCACCAACCCTTTTGATATCGACCATAAAATTCATTCATTTTATTTGCTGCGGAACTTGTAATAGGTGCATCAATAAATTTTGGTGCCTTATTCGCCGCGTAAATTTTAACTTCACCAGTTTGCGCATTCAACACAGCTGTTTTAAATTCATTGAACTTCATTCGTCCTGAAACACCATATTCACGGTATAGTGTTTGAATATAATATGGTGTACCATTCTCATCAATTTCTAAATTCATATTGCCCATGCTGGCATAAGTTGGTGCTGACGCATATATTTTACGAGCCGCATCATTATTTAGATACGCCGATGGACTGTATTTTAATCGTTCCTTAACAAATTTTGGTTGTGCGTTAACATCAGTTGCACTAATAATGAAATATCCTGGAACTGATTTATTCTTTAACCATTTGAAAAAACCATTAAACTCTACTGTAGCCACATAAACATATTTACCATTAACTACTTGAGCAGTAATCCCGTCCAATTCATACATGTTTGAATTAGGAATGACGCTAAATTTTTGTTGCATTTTCCTTTTGGCAGTATCAGGTGCCAGCGCAATTGGCATATCCTTAGCGGATGTCAACAACTCCGAAGACCCTTTAGTTTTAGCTGGTATTGAACTATAAACATTGTTAATACTGGTTAGCTTTGTGACAAAAGACACAGCACCTACTGCTATCCACAAAACAAGTGGTGCTACTGCAACAAAAATATAGCGACGAAAGAAATAAGTTTTTGTACGGTCACTCACATCTTTGGCATAATTTTTGCTTCCCCAATCACGAATTTTATCAAAAGAAGCTAATCCAGCATAGCCAATTAAATTAATAATTGCTGCAACAAATGCAAATAAAATATTGACATTGATCAGTGTTGTCATATTCTTTGGCGGCAACTGAATATACAGCACAACATAGGCCAAAATAAATTCAATCAAGGTGCTCAAAATGAACCATTTTACTCTGCGATTCAACGCCACCGCAATGATATTAACAAGCAATGTTCCAATCAAAAATACCAGTGTAACATTTACAAAACTTAGTAACATATTAATTCTCCCTTATTAATGATGTTATTATCGACACACGATATTCGATAAATAAAAACAGTCGCTTCCAATTATAGAAGCGACTGTTTCGTCAGTTATATTAAACAAGTGCTAATAAATCAGCCTTCTTAGCAGATGAAGTATATGCAGTGCCTTGGGCATCCAAATATGCTTTGATTTCTGCAACAGTATTCTTATCTGTAGGCTTCTTAGCTGAAGCTTCCTTAGTTGTTGCTTTCTTAGCTGGCTTCTTGCCTGACTTTGATTCGTTGTACTTTGCCAAAATACCTGCATTGCTCAACAAGTTACGAACTGTGTCAGATGGTTGTGCACCATTACCCAACCATGACAAAATCTTTTCTTCATCCAACTTGATTTCTGCTGGTTGTGAGATTGGGTTATATGTACCAACTGTTTCGATAAAACGGCCATCACGTGGTGAACGTGAATCAGCAATAACGACACGGTAGAATGGACGCTTCTTTGCACCCATGCGCTTCAAACGAATTTTAACTGCCATTGTGGTAGTCCTCCAAATTTCTTTTGTGCTTTTTACACTTTTAATTTACTATATAATTATGCCATATACCAATATATATGTCAAGTAGCATACCTTGACATATACATTTAAAATCAGAAGGGCATTGTTTCAGAGTTACTATTCATCATTACTATGACGCGCCGTATTAATTTCTTCACTCAAAATAATTAAATTATCTAGTGCTCGACGCGCCAACATTGAATCATGTTTACGATTTGCTGGGTTCGTAATGCCACCAAGTGTGTGTGGTGTGTTTAAATCGTTAATAATTTTTACTAGTTCATCTTGCCAAATTTTAAGTTGATCATTTTCGCCCATAAGCCCTACTCCTATAAACACTTTACCCATTATTTTATCAAAATTACAACTAAATAACAAACTAATTACTAAAAACTAACCTTCACTAAACAAATAATTGCCAAACAAAAAAACATTACACATAATAAAAGTGTAATGTTTTTAATTTACTCCAAGCCCTCTGTTACAGCTTCTGGATAAAACTCGCGTATGATTTCAGCTTCATGTTTTGATAATTCTGGGAAAGCTGGATCAGCACCTAAGTCCTCATGGAACATACGATCTCGTGGAGAAACACCGCCTGTTGCATGAGCAACAGCCAACTGCCAACCATCATAATCTTTAGCATTCTCAGCGTCTTGAACATCTTGAACATGCAATTGCGATACCATTAGAAGCAAACGAACATCGGCATGCAATTTTGCTAACCAGTTTTGTTGCTCAGTCGTCAAATACATTGTCAAAGCTGCTTCAGCATTTTTACCAATCAAATCTGCTTCACGCGCTTCTTCTAATATTTTGTTAACTGCATCGCGTAACTTCATAAACACTGCCCAGTGATCAAACAGTGCTGTCGTGTCACCCAAATCCTCTACCTCAGGCATATCTGTCAAGTAAGCAAATTCAGCTGTTTCATGTGGCAAATACTCCCATACTTCTTCAGCAGTATGTGGTAATACTGGCAATAGTAATCGTACAAGATCAGTTAACGTTTTATAAAATACGGTTTGCATAGAGCGTCGGGCATGACTTGTTGGGGCTTCAACATAGACGACGTCTTTAGCAATATCCAAATAAAAGGCTGATAAGTCAACGTTGACAAAATTAATAACACGCTTGAAAATATCATTTAATTGATAATTATCATAGTCTTTACGAATATCTGCAACGAACTCATTTTCTAAAGCATAGAAATACTGATCATGTGCAGATAAATCACTGTAAGCAATTGCATCTTTTGTTGGCTCAAAATCAGCTGTATTGGCCATCAAGAAACGCAATGTATTACGCAACTTACGATAATTTTCTGAAACTTGTTTCAAAATTTCATTTGATACAGGCATGTCTTGCGATGTATCAACAGAAATTGTCCACAAACGTAAAATTTCAACACCAAGCTTGTTGGCCACTTCAATAGGAGAAATCGTATTACCCAGTGACTTTGACATCTTGTTACCTTTACCATCAAGGGTAAATCCTTGTGACAAGATAGCCTTGTATGGTGCTACACCATTGACAGCAACTGAAGTGATTAATGAAGAATTAAACCAACCACGATATTGATCAGATCCTTCCAAATACATATCAGCTGGATAGTCCAATTGTGGACGTGTATTCAATACGCCATTCCAGGAAGAACCAGAATCAAACCACACATCCATGATGTCTTCTTCCTTGGTAAATTCACCATTTGGAGAATGTTCATTAGTATAGCCTTCAGGCAACAAATCCTTAGCTTCATGTTCGAACCAATAATTGGAACCATGTTCTGCAAATAAATCGGCAACATGGCTAATGACAGTTTCATCTAAGATAGCTGTCCCATCTTCTGCATAAAAGATTGGTAATGGCACACCCCAAACACGTTGGCGTGAGATGACCCAATCACCACGATCACGAATCATATTGTGCAGACGCACCTTTCCCCATTCTGGGAAATAAGCAACTTTATCTAATTCTGATAAAATTTCACTACGGAATTTTTCAACAGATGCAAACCATTGTGGCACGGCTCGCCAAATGATAGGCTTTTTTGTACGCCAGTCAAATGGATATGAATGCGTGATTTTCTCTTTTGCCAAGAACAAGCGCGCATCGGTTAACTTATTAATCACCGTACCAACAACATCATCGTAAAACTTGCCTTCAAAATCAGGACCAGCATTAGCCGTCATAAATCCTTTGGCATCAACAGTGACATCAGCAGGCAAACCATATTTTTTACCTACATTATAATCATCTTCACCAAAACCAGGAGCAGTATGGACCAATCCAGTTCCAGAATCTAGGGTAACGTGATCAGCATTCATAACTAGCTCTTCTTGCTCACTATCCCATGGATGGTATGCAGTAATCTTATCAAGTTCTTGTCCCTTGTAAGTAGCGACCGTTTCCCATGATTCCCAGCCAAACTTAGGCGCCACTGTTTCAAGTAAGTCTGTGGCTACAACGAATTTACGGTCTTCCCCAACTGGTTTCACCACCGAATATTCAAAATCAGGACCTAAGGTAATTCCACGAGAAGCCGTCACTGTAAAGGGTGTCGTCGTCCAAACTACAAAGTACGTATCCTCATCCAAGAGACCATGACCATCTTTAACTTTGTTTGCATAAAACAAAGACGTTGAATCAATATCATGATATTCAATTTCAGCTTCAGCCAATGCAGATTCAGAAGACCATGACCAATAAACTGGCTTTGCGCCTTTAAAGATATATCCTTTGGAAACCATAGTACCGAAAACTCGAACTTGTGCTGATTCAAATTCAGGTTGTAAAGTTATGTATGGATTATCCCAATCACCTAACACACCGAGTCGCTTAAAGTCAGCACGTTGTGTATCAACCTGCTTCAGAGCAAAATCTTTCGCCAAATTACGCCACTCATGCTTTGGCATACTTTTGCGATCGTGCCCCAGCTTTGTCAATTGTTGCTCAATAGGTAGACCATGTGTATCCCAGCCTGGAACATACGGAGCATAGAAACCTGCCATATTCTTATAGCGAACAATAATATCTTTAGTAATCTTATTCAAAGCATGACCAATGTGAATATTTCCGTTCGCATATGGTGGCCCATCGTGCAAATTAAAATGTGGTTTCAATTGATTTTGGGACAATCTTTTTTGGTATAAATCCTGTGCATACCATTTTGCTTGACGCTCAGGTTCAGTTTTAGGTAGCGAACCACGCATTGGAAATCCTGTTTTTCCAAGATTTAATGTATCTTTATATTTCATTGATAAATTCTCCTTTTTATCATTTTTTAGCCATTTTAAACAAATTTATTTAAACCATAATAAATATAAAAAGTCCCTATGCTCGAAAGCATAGGGACGCAATAGCGTGGTACCACCCAACGTTTAGCAGCATAAAAATGCTGCCCTCAACTGGGGTTTAACGATCCTCACCGGCTTAGCTTACTAAATATTGATATTCAGCTAAACAAAATAGTAACTGATCTGGTCAACATCAGGGACGATCATCTCTAACCACCATGACTCGCTGCACGTATGAATGCCAACCTTGCTGTGTTACGCTTTTTATAATTATTTATCGTCTTCGTTTTGTTCTGATCCCGGAAACACTACCACAGGGCCTTGCTCCTCGCTTGAATCTGGATCCTTCTGTTCTTCATCAGGTTCAGGAATAGCTACTGGCTCAGCCTTAGCGATTTCGCCAATACGATGAGCAGTTACTTGCCCCATTGGTAAACGATGAACTGCTTCTGCTAACTCATCGCTTTCTAATAGTTTACGCTGAGATTCCAATAATTGCAAGAATGAATTTTTAAAATCTTCCACTTCAGTACGTAATTGATTTTGCTCGTTCGTTAGATCAGCATTTTCTTGGGCTAAACGAACAGCATCAGCATCTGCCTTTGCTCGAGCATCATTAATAATTTTCGTCGCTGATTCTTGTGCATGAGTCAACTGCTTTTTCACTTCGACATCAGCATCTTGCTTCAAGCGATCAGCTGCTTCTTGGGCAACAAAGATTGATTGATTCACTTGATCACGTTTTGATTCTAGCTCTTCAATCTTTACTTGAGCTAGTTCATTTTGATGCTTTAATTCATCACGTTCTGCAATCAGGGCTTCATAATCACCGTTAATCTGGTCCAGAAATGCGTCGACATCTGTTGCAATGTAAGCTTTGCTGCCCTTTTTTGTAAATTCATGATTCAAAATTTCATCAGGTGTTAATGCCATAATTTTTCTCCTTTAATATGTTTTGTGCGTTCACAACTACAGTTATTTCATACTTGCTCACTATCTCCGGATAATATTGACAATGGATTTAATCTTGCCTTTTTTACTTATTCCGTCAAGCAATTTAATCTGAACTCGACCATGCTTTCTGACTGAAATAACATCACCGATTGCTAATTCTACATCCGGTTTAGCTATTTCGCTCCAATTCACGCGCACTTGATTTTCTTCAATTAGCTTTTTAGCACCAGAACGCGATAGGTCAAATCCAGCTGAAATTACCGTATCAAGTCGTAAAGAAGATAACAACAAGAAATTTTCTTCCCAGTCATTTATATGGGGTAGTACGTTATTAAGATCACATTCTATTAGAGACACTTGAACATGACCGATTTTGGTAACCATCTGTTGCATGTAATGTTGCATCTTTGAATCAATGATGATTTGCCATCGACTGTGTGTATGATCATATAAAATATCACCGATAACATTTCTACTAATTCCACTGTACATCATTGAGCCTAAAATAGTTGAGTGATGCAGGTCATCAAATTTAGTAGGATATTTTATTTCAAGCAATGATATCTCAAATTCCAAATCATCTTGAGGATATTCCTTGGGTATAAGAATAGCACGCTGGCTTTCCGCACCTTGAACACCACCATTAAAGTAAACAGTTAAATCAGCAGCATGATTCACTAAAACATTTAAAATGTACTGTTCCCGTGGATTGAGAAATCGTGTTAAAATACTACGATATTCATTTCTAGATTGTTGAATCCAATCATCAACTTGCTTTACAAATGGTTGTTCATTTAAACGAAAATGTTGACTAATTGTTGCTAGCTTGTTTGTCATAGAAACAAATTAACCAAGTGTAATAAACCACTACGAGCAAAATTCAAAGCAATTATGGCGACAATTGGTGAAAAATCAATCATTGCTATAGGCGGAATAAAACGAAACATACTTAAGTAAGGTTCAACAATTTTTCCAAGGAACCGCCCCAAGCCAGATTCACGTGCGCCAGGAAGCCAAGACATTAAGATATAAATGACAATGGCATATTCATAATATTGAATCAGGTTAAAAACCCATCTAATAATTTCTATTATCATGTGTACTAGTACCGGCTGTTTGGTTCAAGGTTATCCGTCAATGTGCCAGAAATCTCAAATGTATTCGGCGTTACCAAAAAAATTGATTGTCCGATGCGTTCAATTTCCCCATTAACAGCGTATATTGTACCGCCTAGGAAATCTAAAATGCGCTTGGCTTGAGCTTCATCAATTTGAGTAAAATTAACGATTGCAGCCTCACCGCCAAGTATCTGTGACGCAATTGAACGAGAATCTGAATAAACTTTAGGCTCAAATAAAGCAATTTTACTGTTAGCGCTGTTCAATCCTGCAGGAGTTTGTGACTGGGTAGTTTGTCTAACAAATCGTGGTTGTGAAGAAGTTTGTTGTGTTGTCTGCTGCTCTTGCTGCTGACTTTGTTCATACCCATCTTCTTCGTAATAGTCGTCTTCTTCATTGCTGAAAAGACGCTTAATTGTATCACCTAATGCCATAAGTTCTCCTTAACGCTTCTTGAAAAATGGTGGCTGATCATTATCATCATCATTTGACAAATCAACAGATGCACTTGAAGTTGGCGTATTAAACACATCAAAAGATTGCTTTTGAACATCGTCAAAACGTTTTTCCTCAGAGAATACATCTTTTGTATCATTCGTAATGTTCCAGTCTGCAAATGGATCATTTTGTGCCATTGTAGGCTTAGGCGCAGCATTTGAAGGTGCTGGCTTTTCAAATACAGAATTGTTTATTGGCGCTTCATTGGTATTTGTTGTGCTACTTGTATTAACGTTAGAACCAAAAACATTTGCAGCTGAGGCAGCAGTGTTTTCAGTCATTTTAGGTTTTTCAGTCACATTTTGTAAACCAGTAGCAATCACTGTAACTCGAATTGAATCTTCCAAGTTTTCATCAATTGAAGTACCAAAAATAACATTGACATCGTGACCGGCTTCTTGGCTAATCACTTCTGAGGCTGTTTGCGCCTCAAACAATGACATGTCCAAACCACCTGTGATGTTTAACAAAACATCTTCAGCTCCTGCCATATCAACTTCCAACAATGGAGAAGAAATAGCTTGCTTAGTTGCATCAGCTGCACGCGTTTCACCACTGGCTTGTCCAACACCCATCAAAGCAGGTCCGGCATCTTGCATAACCGTTTTAACGTCAGCAAAATCCAAGTTAATAAAGCCTGGGTTTGTAATCAATTCTGAAATACCACGAACACCTTGTGCCACGACTTCATCAACTACCTTAAAAGCTTCTGACAATGGCGTGCGCAAATCAATACGATCTTTCAAACGTTCGTTTGTAATAACAATCAAAGAATCGACAGATTCTGAGAGTGCTTGAAGACCTTCGGCAGCATAACGACCACGCTTTGGACCTTCCCACTTAAATGGACGAGTAACCACAGCAACGGTTAGAGCGCCTTGCTCCTTGGCAATACGTGCTACAACTGGAGCAGCGCCATTACCAGTTCCGCCACCCATTCCAGCTGTAATAACTACCATATCAGCCCCTGTCATGGCAGAAGCAATTGCCTCTGATGATTCTTCAGCGGCCTTGGTTCCTCTTTCAGGATTAGAACCGGCACCTAATCCACCGGTCAATTTAGGACCAATTTGAATTTTTGTGTCTGCTTTTGATTTGTCTAGTGCTTGTACATCAGTGTTGGCAACGATAAATTCGACACCGCTAACACCTTCTTCTATCATATGATTAACAGCATTGGAACCACCGCCTCCAACACCGATAACCTTAATGATTGCGCCTGCTTGTTGCGCGTCATCAATTGAAAAATCCATGAGTCGTCTCCTTAAATGTTCGATTATTCTTCATTAAATAAATTGCTGAGTTTTTGACGCATTTTGCCAAACCAGCCTTGTTGCGGGTCATTTACAATTTCACCATCATACTGAAAACTTTCTACAGGTTGTTGCACAACTTCATCCCCATACTCTTCTGGTAACATGGAAGTTTGTTGTTCAACTGCATGACGTTGCATAATAGTTTGCTTAATCACCTGTTGTGTCATACTTTCACGAGAAGCAAACATCGCATAGGATAGCGAACGCGAATAGGCTGGATGCCGCAAACCAATTTGATCTGGTACAAACAAGCGGACATTATCACCCAAAACTCGCTTTGCAAAGTCTACCATTTTCGGTAAGGCAGCGTTGCCACCAGTTAGAACAAAACCACCTGGTAGATTCAACGCACCAATTTGCTTTAATTGCTCAAATAGTCGCGTATACATCTGTTCTAAACGTGCAGCGATAATCTCTGAAAGATACTGTTCGTCAAATTGCTTAGTAAATTCTTCGCCGATAACCTCTACTGGAAATTCGTTAGATGACACAGTCTGCGAAGGATCTGCATATCCATAGTCTCGCTTGATTTTCTCAGCGTTAATATATGATGTCCCTAACACAGTTGATATATCTTTAGTAACATTATCTCCACCTTCTATATCGACGAAGGTAAATTTGAGTTTTCGATCATGGATAACTGAAGTACTAGTTTGGCCGCCACCAAGATCTATAAGAACAGTTCCAAAATCTTGCTGCCCATCATTTAAAATGATAGATCCCATGGCTAATGGTGCTAATACAAATTCTCGTAAAGTTAATCCTGCTTTTTGAATAGCCATCCGTGTGTTATCTAAAACTTTTTCCGGCCCAACATAAGCAATGCCATGCATCTCTAACCGAACACCAATCATTTCATGTGGATCTTTGATGCCATCAAAACCATCAACTACAAATTCCTCAGCGACCAATTCTATTACATCATGGTCAGCTGGCAATCCACGCGACAAGGCCTGTGTTGCAACATTTTGTACATCTTGATATGTAATTCTTTTATTCTGATTAGCAATCGACACTAAACCGTCGACATTAATAATTTTAATTTGATTAGCTGGAACACCAGCTACGACTTCACTGATTTGAATATTTGCTTTTTCTTGTGCTTGGTCAATCGCTTCACGAATTGCACTTGCAGTCGCATCAATGTCAACGATGACACCACGTCTCAAGCCCCGAGATGGGGCATTTCCTGCACCAATTACATTGAACTGATTACCAGTCATTTGTGTAATGACAACCTTGATTGAAGTAGTTCCGATG
Organism: Leuconostoc sp. C5; assembly: GCF_056530425.1. Classification (NCBI taxonomy): domain Bacteria; kingdom Bacillati; phylum Bacillota; class Bacilli; order Lactobacillales; family Lactobacillaceae; genus Leuconostoc; species Leuconostoc sp. C5. The sequence continues at coordinate 1,429,159 of NZ_CP134351.1, forward strand.
TCTAATCCAACCGTCACGCCTGAATTATTCATGCGTCGTGCCCCTTTATAAATTATTTTTTTAAAATATACCTAGTACTAATGGTACCATACAAATGAGGTGTTTTACCACTCATTTGCCGTTCTATTTAGAACCATATCCGTAGGAATATGCACCATATTGTAAATCAATTATTCCCTTGGTTTGCATTTGAGCTGCAATACCAGGATAATAAATCATTTTTTTCCCAAATGTCTTCAGCGTAGCCAAAACTGTATTTCCATCCGTCATAATAATCTTCAAACGATTATTGTTGTCCTTGGTTGGTGAATATATGATTTGACTTATGTTCTGCCTTAATGATAATTCAAACTGTGAGAAAGTTTTAGCCGTGTTAGTCAGTTGCGCGTTATTTTTGAAGTTACTATAAATTGGTGCATTTCCGTTAGGATTATCAACTTTTTTTGATTTCCCTTGACGGTTAAGTGCATACCATTGACCATCTTTTTTCACAAATCCTGCACTAATATTTTCAACAACTTTGATTGAAACGACATTACTATCCAAATCAATATCAGCAGAATAAACTTTGGCATCTTTTTTTATTAATCGATGCGCGATGAAGGTCGTTTGTCCAAGTACACGCCAGCGTGGTGTTTTATCGTTAATGCCAACATATTTTTGAACTTGTTGTTTGGTTAACATATTCGAATCAATGTTAACTGAACTAATCGTACGCCATGGTTGTAAACTCAAAATTAAACCGACAATTAAAACAACAAAAGCCGTCAAACTAATCCAAAGTTGTAACGGTCGTCGCTTCATAAATTGTGATTTAATTTTCTCCATTATTCACCAATTGCATCCAATATTAACGCGTATAAACGATCTCCAGCATCTCTGATGCCAACATTTTTAGCTTGTTCTGTCATTGTTTTGCTAACAGATTCATTTAATAACAGCGAATCCGCTGCTAGCAATAATGCTTTCCCTGACAAAGCTGGTTCAGTAATCATCAATGCAGCGCCTGCATCAACTAGGCTTTGTGCATTTTTTGTTTGATGGTCACCAGTAACATAGGGGCTTGGCACTAGAATTGATGGAATGCCCAGTGCCGTGATTTCAGCAATAGATGTTGCACCAGCTCGAGATACAATAGCCGACGTTTTTGCCAATACCTCTGGCATGTTTTCAATGTAAGGTAAAATTCGAACATTATCTGCTGGCTGTGTAGTCAGCCGATCTAAAACATTTTCATATCGCTTTGGACCAGTCACAATAACGACTTGATAATTTCTTTTATTAAACTCTTGCATAGCATCAATGACAGCTAAATTGATTGGCGGTGCCCCTTGAGAGCCTCCAAATATCAATAATGATGGCTTTTCATCGCTCAATCCAATTTGTTGCCATGAAAAATTAGACTTAATAGATGCCACCTGTTGGGCCCGCGGGTTTCCTACAACAAATACTTTGTCTTTAGGAAATTGTGACAGCGCAGCATCAAAAGCGACACCTATCTTAGTTGCACCACGTGACAAAAACTTATTTGTAACGCCTGCCACTGAATTTTGCTCATGTATAACAGTTGGGATGTGCAGCCTTTGGGCAGCATAGACAACAGCGCCACTGACATATCCACCTGTTCCAACTACAACATCAGGATCAAAATCCTTAATAATCTTTTTAGCCTCTTTAACCGCTTTTAAGAATAATGATACTGTCTTGATATTTTCTAATGAAAAAGATCTTTTAAAGCCTTGAACAGTTAATTTTTCAAAAGGCATGCCTGTGGCCGGCACAATGTTTGATTCCACACCACGTTCTGAACCAACATACAAAAATTCCGTATCCGGCTCATGTTTACGAATGACTTCAGCTAGTGCCAATGCTGGGTAAATGTGACCACCAGTACCACCACCCGATAGAATTATTTTCATTTTAGTCCTCTCATGAATTCAATGTTTCTTTCAGTGATGCAACAAAATTATCACCGCGCTCTTCAAAGCTACTATATTGATCCCAACTTGCCTGTGCCGGAGAAAGCAACACTACATCTCCTGGTGAAGCTAATTGAACAGCTACTGGCGCAGCATGTTCGACATCAGTCACAGCAATCACTGGTTTTCCAGCCTCACGTGCAAGTGTTACAATTTTTTGTTGCGTTTCTCCAACAGCAATAACTGCCTTCACATTTTTTAGATTTGGTAGCAAACGTTTCAAATCATCGCCACGCTCTAAACCGCCTCCAATCCATATCGTTGGACAATCAAAACTATCCAAAGCGGTTTGAGTGGCTTCAATATCTGTTGCTTTAGAATCGTTATAGTATTTAACATCACCGGCTGTGAACAGATATTGCAGTCGATGTGCTACACCACTAAACGTTTTTAAAACTTCTCGAATAGCTGGTTTAGACACACCGGCTAAATTAGCTACTGTTACAGCAGCTAAAATATTTTCCTGATTATGTGGTCCTACTAACTTAATATCCTTAGTAGGCATCACAATTTCATCTGTTAATGTCAAATTACCATTCGAAAATGCAACTGGAAAATGCTGGTTTGTTCTAGAAAATTCTAAAACTTGAGCCTCAGTTTCATTTTTAAACTTTTCTGTATCTTGCCCATCAGCATTTAAAACCAAGTATTGATTAGCATTTTGATGGCGCGTAATGCGGAATTTAGCAGCAACATAGTTGGCGCGCGTTTTATGGTAATCTAAATGATTTGAAAAAATATTAGTAACCAACGCGATGTCTGGTTGGATATCAGGTAGTCCTAATAATTGGAAGCTAGATAACTCCAATAATAAAGTATCTTCTCGAGTTAAATCAAAAACCACTTCACTAACTGGAACACCGATATTTCCCGCAGTTATTACATTTTGGCCGTCAGCCTTCAACATATCACGAATTAATGATGTAGTTGTTGTTTTTCCGTTCGAGCCAGTTACTGCTATCAAGCGACCATTGAAAGTGCTCAAGGCAATCTCAACTTCTGTCAATATAGGAATATTAAGTTTTTCAGCTTTTTGCACTAAAGGATGGTCATAATTAATACCAGGATTTTTAATCAGGTAATCATATGTGCTATCAAGCGTTTCGGCATTGTCCGTGCCAATCAATGTTACATCAGCAGCCAATAACGATCGATAAGTAGCATCTTGCGCATCAAATTCGCCGCCATTGACCACTGTAACTTTGCTACCTAATTTTGTTAATAGTTGTGCTGCTGCTTTTCCTGAACGTGCCCAACCAAATACCATTACTTTTTTGTTTTTAAAATCTGTTGCTTGCATAACTAACCTGATTTCTATTATATGTACGCGGTTAATGTCCGCTTTAACTCATATACAAAATACCAATAATTCCTATGATTGCAGTTACAATCCAGAACAAGGCATCAATTTGCCATTCATTCCAGCCAAACTTTTCAAATGAGTGATGTATTGGCGCCATGGGAAAAATTCGCTTTTTCCAGAAATGATAGCCAATTGTTTGAATAACTACTGATAGGGTCTCGATAACAAAAATCAACCCAAACCATAAAAGTGAAAAAGGAATGCCAAGTACAATTGATTCGATTGCCAGCCCAGCACCCAAAGCTAAAGATCCGGTATCGCCCATAAAAATTTTTGCTTTTGGTTTGTTAAATAACAAAAAGCCAACCAACGCACCGATAATTGAGGCGTTAAAAATCACAATTATATGGTTATGAACTCCTAAAGCAATCCACGTATATACGAGATAGACAATAAGACTTGTCCCCGTTAGTAGACCATCTAAGCCATCTGTTAAGTTAGTCGCATTTGACCAACCCACCAGCCAAAACCACAGGAAAATGAAGTAAAAGATTCCTAAATTAAAAACACCAATAAACGGTATATTTAATATGAGTGGTATTTGCATAATCCACATAATAATCATGATGACAACCGCACATAACGTTTGCGCCAAAAGTTTTGGTATGAAGCGGAAACCATCATCCGCATGATGAATCATTTTCAACGCATCATCAATGCCACCAATAATTGCGTAAGCAACAACTGCCAAGATGGGTATAAGCACCATTACAAATCCAATTTTACCCGAATAAGCGACACTACCAATCAGTGCGCTTAGCGATGCAGCTGCAATAAACAATGCCCCACCCATACTTGGTGTACCTGCTTTAGATTGATGGTCAGGCCCAAGTTTCCGAATTACGGCCTGTTCTTTAGATTGTTTTAAAAATTTGATCACCGCAGGCATGAATATTACAGTAACAATAAACGCACGGGTGAATGCCCAAAAATACTCTGTCATTTTCTCCCATTACTCCTTCTCTTTTAAAGCAATTGACACAACACTACTTTTTACAATAAGTTGGTTTTCAGCTATACTTTGGCCCGAAATAAATCCAGAACCTTTCCACGTTAGTTTGAAGCCTATTTTATTAGCAAATGTTTGCGCATCAACTAAACTCCAACCAATCATATTTGGCATATATGTGTTTCCTTTTGCAGTCAAAATTACTAATTGGTTTGTCAATGACTTTTGATTAGCTAGCAATGACTGACTAGTAATTTTACCTTTTGATCCCACAACTGCAACTCTAAATCCAGCCTTTGTCATTGTAGATTTTGCACTTGAAATAGATTGCCCAACTACATTAGGTACTGTTTGTTTAGTTGTCTTTGATTTTACCGCACTATCACTATCATTTAAAGCCTGGAGCATTAAAGGCTTAAATAGTTTACTCATTGTTGGTTGAATATCACCGTCAGGCAATTTTGAGGGTTGCTTGACAGCCATGTAGAATATATATTTTGGATTTTTTTCCGGCGCTAGAACCATCACCGAATGGATGGCATCTTTATAAGTCTGTGAATATTGACCATTCTCACTGATTTGAGCTGTACCTGTTTTAGCAGCAATCTGATAACCGTAATCACTAAGATCAAATTCCTTAGCAGTTCCATCCGACTTATTAACAACATCTATCATATATTTTCTGACTTGCTTTGCCGTACTAGCTTTGATGGGATGTCCAACTGTCGTTGTTTTACCTTGTTTAACTATTTCTCCAGTAGACGAATTGACAATTTTATCAATAAAGTACGGTCTAATTTCTTTACCATTATTGGCAATTGCTGAATAAGCTTGTATCATTTGCAAGGGTGTAACACGGATTGCTTGACCAAACGCTGTGTTTGCTTGATCAATCGCATATGAAAACGAGATTGACCCTGCTTCTTCGCCATTTAGCCCTGACTGGGTTGACTGCAAAAACTTGAATTTTTCTAAATAATTTTTCCACGTCTGTGCACCAATTTTTTGCTCTGTTTTTGCAAATGCGACGTTCGATGAACGCCAGAAGCCCTCTCGATATGTCATTTGTCCTTGATCATCACCAAAAGAATCTGTCACTTCCTTTCCGTCAATCAGATAAGTTCCTGACTGGAAGGTTGCGTTAGGCTGCCACTTACCAGTATCAATAGCTGCGGCTAATGTTATGCCTTTCATGGTAGATCCTGGCTCAAAGGCTCCTTGATCTAACAAATTGGACCAAACTGTTGGAGTATCTGATTTATCATTAGGATTAAAATTAGGTCGTTGCGTTGCTGCGACAATACGACCTGTTTTAGCTTCCATTAACACAGCAACTGCTGCTGTTGGTTTAGTGGCTTTCACAAATGTGTCCATTCGTGTTTCCAACGTTGTCTGTAGCGAAGAATCTAACGTGAGATAAACGTCATCTCCATTTTTAACACTTTTACTGCTATCAGTTTTTTGCCCCTGATAACTCTTGATACCGTTTTTACCTGATAGCAATTTGTTTTCTGATGCTTCAATACCCATTATGCCAGATATAGTTGACTGACCACTACTACCTTCAACCATGTTCACATTTCCAATCAGATGCGAAGCCATCTGATCATTAGGATATGTTCGAGCCTGATGTGAAGTAAATGAGATACCTGAAAGCTTCATTTTCTCAATTTTATTATGTTGCGCAATCGTCAAGTTTTTACCCGCGGTACCAAATTCAACTTGAAATTGTTTACTGGACAAGCGTTTATAGATTTCTTTTTCTTTTAGATTGATTACCTTGCTTAACTCACGAGCGACTTTAGCTTTGTCCGTTACATACAATGGCTTACCATCAGTATCTTTCTGATTTTTATTCAATATTGCGTACATATTATAGACTGTGGTATTTTCTGCCAACACCTGCCCGTCCGAATCAAATATTTTGCCACGAGAGGCAATAATATTTTGTTTTCCCATAAAGGCTTCACGTGTGGCTTTTGTAAGATTATGACCATCTACCGATTTATTACCCGCGATAATAAAAAGACGCACACCAAGTCCTAAAATCACGATGGTCGTTGCGATAAGCATCAGAACGCCAAAGGTCTTGGCGTTTTTCGTGATTTTTTTGTGTGGTATCCGTCTCACTTTGTTTTTCATAATTATTGATTAATATTGCGCACACTGTTGTCAGACAGTGTCATGCCATATTTTTTTGCAACCTTATCTAGATTTTTTTTACTCATGGCTGTTTGCACCTGTGTACGTAAATCGTCATTATTTTGCTTAGTTTCATCAATCTTGGTTTGAACCGTGTTTACACTAGCTGTTGTTTTGGTCGTTTGCATGCTTGTATAAACAACGCCAACCATCAATGCCAAAACAACAGTGGCAACAATAGCTACCATTATTCGCTCTTTTTTTGTCCAAGCGGCTGCTTTATATTTAGTACGACTATGAGTACGCGGCTGAGATGCTGTTAAAGGTGCTTGCTGTGCTAAAGGTGTATATTGATATGCATTTTGTGCCATGTAATATTCTCCAATTTATTTATCATTGCTAATCTTATGTAAGACCACAGCATCTAGTCTATTTTCTTCTTATGCCACGTAGTTTCGCCGACTCTGCACGATGATTGATAGCCATCTCTTCTGTGCTTGGTGAAATTGGTTTGCGCGTTAATAACTCATAATCAGCTTCAAATTGCCCCGGTAGCACTGGCAAACCAGCAGGTAATTCTGGTGCCGAAGATTTTTCACGAAACATTTGTTTTACTAAGCGATCTTCTAATGACTGAAAAGTAATCACACTAATTTTGCCGTCAGTTGCTAATAACTCAAGTGCTTGAGTTAATGAATCTTCTAAGGCACCTAATTCGTCATTGACAGCAATACGAAATGCTTGAAATGAGCGTTTTGCAGGATGTCCACCCTTTCGACGGGCGGGTGCTGGAATTGCTTCTTTAATGATGTCTACCAATTCAAAAGTCGTATTAATTGGTGCGTTTTCACGGTGCTGCTCAATCTTTCGAGCAATTTGCTTAGGGAAGCGATCTTCTCCATAACGGCTCAAAACACGCATCAATTCATTAAACGGCCACTCATTAACAATTGTTTTAGCTGTTAATGCTTGGCGTTGATCCATGCGCATATCAAGTTCAGCATCATATTTATAACTGAACCCTCGCTGACCATCATCAAATTGCACAGAACTAACACCCAAATCGTAAACAATACCATCAACTGCTGTCACACCATAATCCGCTAATGCGGAGGTTAATGTCCGAAAATTTTTATGAATTATAACTAATTTACCAGCAGCGATTTCATCTGCGTATTGTTCAGCGTTATATTGGATAGCTGTATCATCTTGGTCAAAACTATAAAGTGTACCGGTTGTGAGTTGCTTTAAGATTTCTCCAGTGTGTCCACCGCCACCTAATGTAGCATCGACATAAGTTCCTTCTGGTTTAATATCTAATAGAGCAATAGCCTCATGTAAGAGTACTGTTACATGTTCAAATGGCATAGCAGCCCTCTTTCTTAAAACTTGTATTATTAATTCGTTTAAAGGTCGAAGTCTACCAAACCTTCAGCAATATTATCAAAATCATCCGCAGTTTCAGCCGTATATGCTGACCAATTCTCTGCACTCCATATTTCAAATGAATCACCAACACCGGTAACTACAACACTTTTTTCTAGTGACGCGTATTCTCTTAAATTATTAGGAACAACAATTCGTCCCTGCTTATCAAACTCGGCTTCTAATGCACCAGCCATAACAAAACGTCTAAAAGCACGTGCATCTTTCTTGCCTAATGGTAATTGATTTAACTGCTCTTGCAATTTTTCCCAAACTGCCATCGGCATAGCGCGAAGTGATTTCTCCATCCATTTTGTAATAATGAATTGATCACCGAGTTGATTACGAAATTTTGCCGGAATAATTAAGCGACTCTTTGTATCAAGCGTATGTGAATATTCACCCATGAACATAGAGCCACCTCCATTAAAATTTCTATACTATTAATTTACCACATTTCCCCACTTCACTCCACCCAAATTATTGTTTTGTCACAAACTAGTAAATTTTCAGCACACAAAAAGCGCAGTTATCAAGGATAACTGCGCTTCAAAAATGTGGGGTTTAATGGAGGAATAACCCAATAATTGTTATCAAAATGACAATTATTGCGGCCAATAAACCACTCCATTGCCAGTACCTTCGCCAAAATGTTTGCCATCGCCAGTTATTTTGCAATAAAAACCAAGCTAAAAAGATCCCAACGACCAACCATACAAGTAAAAACCAAGGAACAAAGCTAATACCAAATAGATAACCCATTGTTTGGTGCAATACAATCCAGTTAGGAATCGTAATAATGTCTAATGTTTTAATAGATGCTTGTTTTAAAGCTGTCCATTTCTTAAATATAATGACAACTGTCCAAAAAATAAAACCACCGAGTGGCCAAATCCACCATTGCATGTTAATTACCTCGTATCTAACTTTAACGAATTCGCGTAGAAATTTCAATTATTTTAGAAGATATGTTAGACTAGAAAGTAATATATTAGAGGTGATATCAATGACTGACGAACAAAACCATCGACCGGTTAACACAAAATTACAAGCCGAAATAGAATCAAAGTTAAACCAGCACAAGGTGCCAAAAATTGATAAAAAACCACGGACACGTCTCGAAAAAATGACGTTAATTATGTCATGGTTTATGGTTATCTTAATGGCTGGATCAGTAATATACGCAGCTATTAGCGCATTAGGCTGGCTATAATAAAAAAGACGTAAATTCAGTGTAGTACTGAATTTACGTCTTTTTTATTATTCAACTGATATGAAGAATGGATACAATGGTTGTCCACCATCGTGAACTTCGACTTCTAGACCGTCATCTAATTCTTCCACAAATGCTTTTAACTTTTGTGCAACTTTAGCTTTTGTTCCCTCACCAAAAATAATTGTCACAATTTCAGAATCATCATCAATCATTTTTTGAATAGCTTCTTGCGCAGCTGATTCAACATTGTGAGCTACGACTTCAATGTCACCATCGATAATCCCCATCCAATCACCATGATGAATTTCATGGCCATTAAATTTAGTTTCGCGAACTGCCTGTGTGACTTGCGCCGACTTTACATCAGCCATCATTTCTGACATTTCTGCAGCATTTTGTTCCAAATCAGCATCAGGGTTATAGCCCATCATCGCTGTTAATCCTTGTTGAATTGTACGTGTTTTAACAACTTCTACTGGAATTTCCGCTAATGTAACTGCCTGTTCTGCTGCCATGAAAATATTGCTGTTGTTCGGTAAAATAATAGCCCTTTTTGCGCCACTATCTTCAATAACCTTAACAATATCAGCAGTTGATGGATTCATTGTCTGTCCACCAGAAATCACAGTATGAACGCCTAAACTTTTGAAAAGTTCAGCAATACCATCCCCAGCAGCAATGGCAATTACTGCTGTGTCAGATACTGGGACCTGCATTACAGCTATTTTTTCAACACGTGCTTCTTCTGCACGTTGTGCATCAATAACTGTTTGCTGTTGATCGCGCATATTGTCGACTTTAACTTTAACTAGTGAACCAAAATGTGTTCCCCAACTGATTACCTTACCAGGCTTCTCAGTATGCACGTGTACTTTAACAATTTCATCATCGTTGATAACTAATAAAGAGTCACCTAATTCTGCTAAATAATCGTAAAACTTTTGGTAATCAAAATCATGATCATATGTTGTGCCTTTACCAATCTGAACCATAATTTCAGTACAGTAACCATATTTAATATCTGCTGGATCTAAACTGCTACTAGCTTGCGCCCCCGCATGAAGTTCCTTGACCATTTGATCAAGCTCAGCATTATCAGGTGCTTTAATATCTTCTTCATTAAAATCACCACTGATCACTTGATAGAAAGCTTGCAATACGAAAACAAGTCCTTGTCCGCCAGAATCAACAACACCCACTTCTTTTAAGACTGGTAACAATTCAGGCGTTGAATCCAGAGCTACTTGTGCTGCTTCCTGAACAGCAGCCATCAGTTCAACAATGTCGTCTGTTTGATCAGCCACCTTGTTTGCTTTAGCTGCCGCCTCACGAATAACCGTCAAGATTGTTCCTTCAGTAGGTTTCATCACTGACTTATATGCCACTTGTGCACCACTCATTAATGCATCAGCTAGATCACGTGCCGATAGTGTTTCTTTTCCAGCCATACTATTGGAAAATCCACGAAAAATTTGTGATAATATCACGCCTGAGTTACCACGTGCTCCCATCAGTAAACCCTTGGAAGTAGCTTTGGCCAAGGCACCAATTTCTGTTTCTAGTGAGTCACGCTCATACTGCGCACCACTCGCCATTGAAAGGCTCATGTTCGTTCCTGTATCGCCATCAGGAACCGGAAATACGTTTAATTTATTAATTTTATCTGCATTAGCAGCAAGTACAGCCGCTGCAGCATTAATCATCTTACCAAATTCAACATTGGTAATCTTTGTTAGTGAATTAACTGACATAATCTCTCCTAGTCACTGACGCGAACACCCTGAACAATCACGTTAACCTCAGAAACATGAATACCCAAAAATGCGTCAAGATTATACTTTACTTTACCTTGAACTGATTTTGAAATCTCGGACAATTTAGTACCGTACTGTGCAACTAAGTAGACATCAACTGCAACACCACTATCTTTTTGATGAACTACAACGCCTTTAGCATAGTTTTCCCGATTCAGAATCTGATTAACGCCATCGCGAAAAGTTGCTTTAGATGCCATCCCAACAACACCAGGATTTTCAATTGCAGATCCACCAACAATTGTAGCAATAACATCATTTTCAAGGCTAATATCGCCATTATTTGTTTTAATTATAATTGCCATAAAATTTAAGAACATTTATCGTTATATTGAGATGTCTTTTATCAACACCCTAAAGTATAACAATAAATGCATTTCCTCCTCACAAAGAGTTTACTAAGTATATTTTACCATACATAAATTAAGTTGCATTGAGAGGTGTTCTATCTATTAATAAAAAAGACCACCCCATGGTGGTCTTACGACGTCAGCAAGCTAACGAAATACTAGCTTAAACGCGTTCGATAGAACCGTTCTTCAATCCAGCCTTCAAAGTACGTGCTGTCAAGTAAACTTTCTTTGGTGCAGCACCATTAATTTTAACCGTAACTTTTTGCAAGTTTGGCTTCCAGCTACGACGACTTGAGTTCAACGCGTGTGAACGTTGGTTACCAAAGCGTGTACGCGCACCAGTAATAGCATCTTTTGCCATGTTTAACCCTCCTTCTTCGAGCTGTTTATTTTTTAAAAGCTCTTTCTACAACAATATTAAATTTTACCAGAAATTCAACCCTTTGACAAGTTAATTTGTATATTTAGCTAAAATCTTTGCTAATTGTTCTTTATTATGGAATCCCGTTAAGCGTTCCACAACTTCTCCATCTTTTTTAATCAAAAGCGTTGGAATAGCACGAATACCGAATGCAGCAGGAGTTTCAGGGTTAGCATCCACATCCATTTTAACAAACTTCACATCGTCGACTTCATCAGATAGCACATCCAGAACAGGTGATTGCATGCGACATGGACCACACCAAGTTGCCCAAAAATCTGTTATGCTAACGCCCGTGTTTGTTTCTTGATTAAAAGTTGCATCTTCTACTGTTTTAACTGCCATGTTGTTTTTCTCCATCTACAGACTGCGTAATCATTATGATTCCTGTATCAAAGGACACGTGAACTGAATCTGATATAAATTCATTCGATGACCACATTTTATACTTATTTTTTGTTAGTGTCAATGGGTACTTGGCATCTATTATTTTGAAGTTCTCAACATCATTGAGCGGCATAAATCCTAAATACTTTGAGTTAGGATACTTTGCAATCTCACTTAAGCCAGGTGTAACATAGCTCACGATGTTTGTATTATCAATAAAATTCGTTTTTTCAACAATACTTTCAAACTTTTCATCAGCCATTAACCACAAATTACTCAACATGTGATCAATTCGTGCACCAGTAGCACCAAATATTTTAATAGTATCGGGATCTTTTTCTTGAGCGTACATCAAGGCCAATTCTGTGTCCGTTTCATCTTTTTCGGCCTTGACATGAATAATTTTTTGCGCGGCTAAATGATTTTGAATTGTGGTTAATTCAAAATCTGTTAGAGAATCAAAATCACCAACCGCCATGATCATTGGTATATTTTTTTGGTATAGATACCAAGCACCTCTATCAGCGCCAATCCACATCCCTTGTTCCTGAAATAGATTTTTGGGCCATAATTCCGTTGGCCCACCGGCTAAGATATTAATCTGCATTATTTAATTAAATCTTTCAAAATACCAATTTTTGCAGCAGGATCTACTTTATCGTACACATACGATCCAGCCACAAAAACGTTTGCACCAGCATCATATGCTGATTTAATCGTCTCGTTATTCACGCCACCATCAATTTCAATATCGAAGTCAAAGCCACGCTCCTCACGGAATGTTTGTAGTTGTTCAATTTTTTGCAGCGTTGATGGCAAGAACTTTTGTCCGCCAAATCCTGGGTTTACAGTCATAACTAGTACTTGATCAACCATATCCAGTACTGCTTCAATTGCGGATACTGGCGTTCCTGGATTGATAACAACTTCTGCTTTGACACCTTTGTTCTTAATCATTTGTAAAGCACGGTGAATATGTGGTGTTGCTTCAACATGAACACCAATGATGTCTGCACCAGCATCCGCAAATTCTTCAACAAAGCGTTCTGGATTTTGAATCATTAAGTGAACGTCTAACACTAAATCAGTTTCCGGGCGCAATTGCTTGACCCAATTTGGACCATAAGATATAGCGGGCACAAAAGTACCATCCATAACATCGATGTGCAAATACTCTGCACCAGCAGCTTCAACAAGCTTGACGTCACGTTCCAAATTTGTGTAATCTGCGCTCAAAATTGATGGTGCAATGATTCCTGACATGATATACCTCTTTTTAATTGTCTGTTTTATATTTTGGTTTTTGCGCTTTAATCAACTCATAAAACGCCTTATAACTATTATACCTTGACTGTGTGATTGTGCCAACCGCTACAGCCTCTTTAATGGCACATCCTGGTTCATTCAGATGTAAACATCCACGGAAACGACAATCTTGACGTTTTTCAACAAACTCTGGAAAATAATCATCTAATTCTTCAACAGGAAAATCAAACACTTCATATGAAGAAAATCCTGGCGTGTCAGCAATCAAAGCCTCATCTACCTCAATCAACGTTACCTGTCGTGTTGTGTGTTTTCCTCGACTCAACGCTTTAGAAACTTCACCCGTTTCAAGCCCGAGTTGTGGCGATAGATGATTCAGTAATGTTGATTTTCCAGCTCCCGTTTGCCCCATAAAAACTGAAACATGGTCTTTTAACATCATTTTAAGCGCTTCAAAAGCGCTTTTTGAATCTGAAAAAATAACATCATAACCAATACTTTGATAATAATTAGCGACGTGATTTATTTTCTCATGTTCAGATTTTTCCAGCAAATCCATTTTAGAAAAATATATCAACGGTCTTACGTTTGCAGCTTCAAGTGCCACCAACTGACGGTCTAACAAATTTGGTGCAAAATCAGGTTCCTTGACAGCTGTCACAATAACGGCAATATCAATATTTGCTATTGGCGGGCGAACTAAAAAGTTCTCCCGTTCATGGATTGCCCAAATAAAGCCCTCGTCATTTTCACTCTCAAAATCAACAAAATCGCCAACTAGCGGTTTTTGCTTAGATTTCCGAAATTCACCGCGAGCTCGCGTTCTTTGAATGTCACCACTGGGTAACTGTATATCGTAATAACCGCTGAGCGATCTAATAATTCGTCCTGTTTTCATACCATTAATCATAACAAAAAAAGCCGATAATATCGACTTTTAGACACGTTGTTATTGACTCGAAGAGCTCTCAGATGTGGAACTGTCCGATGATGTAGTACTAGAATCCTCACTACTTGTTGAACTGCTTGAGGAACTACTGCTAGAACTAGAAGACGATGAACTACTACTACTTGAGCTCGATTGTTCTGGTCCCTGTGAAATCGTAATTAATAAGGTGTTATCTTTTGTAATCTTTGATCCGCCACGGATTGATTGACTAATAACATGGTCCTTCTTAACAGAATTGGAGTAAGTCGTATTAAAATTAACAGTGACATCATTTTGTGATGCCCAATTTTGAACATCGCTTTGTGTGCTACTTTTAGTGAAGTCAGGGACAGTAATCTTAACCGGTCCTGTTGAGACAGTGAAAGTCACCTTTGTGGCTGTAGGGTCTACCTTCCCATTGGCATTAATAGATTGAGCTATAATTATGCCTGCAGCTACACTATCTGACGCTTGTTGTTCTTTTTGAATTTCGTATCCTTGCGAGCGCAATTGTGCTGCTGTTACATCATAATCCGATCCAACATAATCTCCAAAACGCACTTTTGCCTTACCAGAGGAAATAACCAAGTTGATACTGTCCCCTTTTTTTACGTCAGTTCCTTCTTTAGGGGTTGAACGCACAACACTGCCCTTTTTGATGGTTGTCGAAGTTGTCGAAGTCACACTACCAACATTCAATCCAGCTTCTTGTATTTTCTTTTCAGCCTTGGCTCTTGTTAAGTTGGATAAGCTCGGCACAGTGATTTGACTAGCCTGAATATGAATAAACGCAAAAATAGCAATAATAGCAACAATAAAAAGCACTGCAAAAGCCAAAATTTTAGGTAATTTATTTTCACGATACTTGATGCCATTGCCCCGAAGCACACTTCTAACATAATTAGGTGTCCGATCAACAATTTTTGCGATACTTTTAACAGCGTAACCTTTTTTACCATACTCAATGATCAGATCTTTTACTGATGGTTCCTCAGGAACTTCCTCCGGTAAAACATTAACAGAGGAAACACCATTCTTGAGCTGGTCTTGAATTTGTTCCATCGGAATAATGCGCGTTTCGTTTTCAATATCCGCAGTTGGCGCAAATCGTTGTTCATTTGAACGACGTGGCGATAGAACTGTTTTTAAATCTTCAGCCATAACTGAGACATCTAAATAACGATCCTGTGGGTTCTTAGCTGTGGCTTTTAAAATAACATTTTCTAGTGCTTGGGGAATTCTTGGATCAAAATCACGTACTGAAGGCATATCAGCAGTTGCATGTTTTAGTGCTACTGCGACCGGCGTATCTCCTTCATACGGCACTTGCTTCGTTAGCATTTCATATAACATAACACCAAGTGCATAGATATCAGACTTTGCTGATGCCATGCCCCCACGGGTTTGTTCTGGTGACAAATAATGAACTGAACCAATCACGGTATGCGTCTGCGTCAAATCTTGCTCTGACTTAGCAATTGCAATACCGAAATCGGTAATCTTCACTTGATCATTTCTGTCAATTAAAATATTTTGTGGTTTTAAATCACGATGAATAATACCTGAATTATGTGCAGCCTGCACGGCGTTTAATATTTGCATCATAATATCAACAACTTGTTGATATGCAATTGGAAAATGTTCACCAATGTATGATTTAAGATTTGTACCATCAACATATTCCATGACAATATATTGTGAACCTTGGTACTCACCAACGTCGTATACTTGGACAATATTGTCATTAATCAGTTCTGTTACTGATAAGGCCTCACGTTGAAAGCGTTTTGCCAAATCTACATCATTTTTCATATCAAGACGCATCATTTTAAACGTTACATCACGATTAAGAAATTCATCATGCGCCAAATAAACATTGGCCATACCGCCATCGCCAAGCGATTTTATAATACGGTATCGATTGTCAACTAGTGTATCTGGTAACATCTCTAATCCTTTTCATGTGTGACGAGTACCGCCGTCACGTTATCTGGTGCGCCTTTTTCATTTGCTTGCTGAATCATATCAAAAACTTTAATATCAAGTGGTTCTTCGTAGCGCATTATTTGCTTAATTGTCTTGTAGTCTAATACTTTTGTAATACCATCAGATGTTAGAAATAAAATATCATCTGCCACAAAATCGTGTTGAGAAATTTCAATATCTGCGTGTTCATCAACACCTAAAAATCGTGTCACACTATTAGCGTGTACCATGTTACTAGCATCTGCACTGGCCATAGCCCCTCTACGAACGATTTCATTTTTTAAAATATGGTCATTGGACAGTTGGGTTAATTGATTATTATGCAACAAAAAGGCTTTGGAATCGCCTAAATTAGCAATCACAACTTTTTCGTCAAACAATACAGCCAAAACAACGGTCGTTGCCATCTGTGACAGCTCTTGAAAGCGTTGCCCGGCCTTTATAATAGCATCATTTTCAATTTTAGCTTGTTTTTTTAACCACGCAATTGTAGGAACAATTGTCTCCAAATCATTGCTTTCCCAAGCATGTCCGAAGTGCTCAACAGTCATTGCACTGGCAACCTCACCGCCTTCATTCGAAGTAACGCCGTCAGCAACGATCACCATTGTCCGTCCAACTTTATTTATAAAAGAACCTACATAATCTTCATTGTCGTGGCGCTTGGATCCAGGATCCGTACGATAGGCAATTGCCATTAATCATTTTTCCTCAATGTAGCAACGAAAAAGCCATCTGTATGGTAATCATTGGGATACACATGTAAGGCTTTTTCGCCATGATCTAATTTTAATTTATACGTTGTTTCCGTTGGAATTAATTCAAAATTTGGATGGTCTTCCAAAAAATTTGTTACAACATCGTCATTTTCTTGACGCAAGATTGTACAAGTACTGTAAACCATGATACCATTTTTTGCAAGGTTTTGGCTAACTGAATCCAAAATTTGTGTTTGTAAACGAGCTAAACTTTCGACATCTTCCAAGGTTTTATCATATCTAATTTCAGGCTTTCGACGCAATAAACCAAATCCTGAACATGGTGCATCAACTAAAATTCGATCAAATTTTTTGTCAATTTGTTCAGGAACTTTTCTTGCATCTAGGACACGTGCATGAATTTTATCGGCTACGTGTAATCTCTCAGCATTGTTGTTAATTAACTTAATTTTATGCTCATGAACATCTAAGGCCGTAATCACAGCATCTGGAGCGCTGTATTGTGCAAGTTGCGTGGTTTTTCCACCAGGTGCCGCCGCTGCATCTAAAATACTTTTAACCTCAGGCGTCAAATGTAAACTTTCTACTGGTAGCATCGCACTTTCATCCTGCAAAGTTAACCAACCATCATGGTATGCTTTAGAACTGGCCACATGCCCACCGCTGACTAAAAACGCATGTGCAGCAACGCTAGATGCTGTAATAGTGAGATTTTCTGATTCTAGCGCAGTAACCACTGCTTGATCAGTAGCTAGTAACGTATTAACACGAATGGATTGCTTAGGTGCATCATTGATTGTAGCAATGATTTGGCGTGCTCGTTCATCCCCATTTTGCTTAATCAACTCTTCAACCAACCAAACCGGCAAACTTGCTTCAATAGAAAGGTGTTGTATGTCATCACCAATGTCGGCAACACTACGAAGGCCTTTACGACTAATGTTATGCAAGATGGCAGTAACAAATTTTCCTGTTCCAACATGCCCTAGTATTTTAGCTACTTCAATTGATTCATTAAAGATGGCATGCTGTGGTATCTTATCTAGGTATTCCATTTGGAAAATAGCTGTATATAGCAGCTCCCGAACCCATGGATCAATTTTTTTGCTACCTACGAAAGGTTCAAGCCAATACTCAAAAGTTAAGCGATGCTGAATGACACCGTAAACCAAAGTTGTTAATAAACGAGTATCTGCTTCACCCAGCTTATGTTGCTTGATCACTTGATTTAATTGTAGATTAGAATATGCACCATTTTTTATTTTGGCTAGTGTTTGAACTGCTAAAACACGTGGATTGTCACTGTAAACTCGTTTATCGCTCATTAATTGTTGCCCATTTCTGACCTACTTCAAGATCTTTTCCAGCGCCATTTAAATAGGCACTAATCGCCATTTCTGATTTACCTGCCGGCTGTAGTCGGTTGATTTGAACAACCGTACCATTTGCGGAGGCCACTTTTAATTGTTTTTTGCTTTTCTCAACAATGGTGCCCGGTTCTTGCGCTGTTAATTCAGGCAAGGGTGTCACATCAGTGATTTTCACGCGTTGATCCAAAACCTGCACAAAAGCTGGATGAGTTGGATATAAACCACGTATATGCCAGTCTAGTTCTTGGGCTGTTTCTGTCGCAAAATTAAGATTCTGCATGTCGTGCGGTATATTTGGTGAAAAAGTAACTTCTTCTTCATTTTGTACTACTGGGTCAATATTACCGGTAGCGATTTTAGGGAGTGTCTTTAATAGCAAATCACGTCCAGCAATACTTAATTTGTCAAACATCGTGCCAACATTATCGGTGCTCGTAATTGGAACTTTTATCGTATCAATAACATCACCGGCATCCATTTTTTTGACCATGTACATAATTGAAACACCGGTTTCTTTATCGCCATTCATAATGGCATAATGAACTGGTGCACCACCTCGATATTTTGGTAATAATGAAGCATGCGTGTTAACTGCAGCAATTTTGGCCGCGTCTAATAATTTTGTAGGTAAAAATTGTCCAAATGCTGCGGTCACGATGAAATCAGGATTAATATCAATGACTTGTTGCATCTCAGGAGAACCACTTATTTTTTCTGGTTGTAAAACAGGCACGTCGTGCGCCAGTGCTGCAACTTTAACAGGACTTGGTGTTAAAGTATGCTTGCGTCCCTGTGGGCGATCGGGTTGTGTCACAACAGCCTTCACATCATAATCATTATTTTCAAGAAGCGCTTCTAATATCGGTACTGCAAAACTTGGAGTGCCCATTAATACTACTGAATATGTCATTTTATACCTCTCAAACAGCTGTGTTAGGGTGTTTTATTTTTTATTCGCACGATAACACAAAAATGTCCGAGCAATCTCGGACAGTTATCAGTATTTATTATAACACATCACATAAATGAGACAGGATCACGATCAATGCTTAGCTGCAAATCACCTTTAGCCTTTTGTGCGCGATTTTGTAGTTCCTGTAGCAACGTGTCCATTTCATTACGTTTTTTAAACTTTAGGATAATTTGAAAGTAATAGCGCTTGCGCATTTTAGCAATTGGCTTTGGCGAAGGTCCTAAAATAATCACATCTTTCTTAGCATGCGAACGTAGCCAGCGCGCAACTTTCAGCATTTGAATGGCGGCTTGATTTTCATCTGAATGGCTGGCTTGTATCTGAACCGTGTAGTAGTACGGTGCGTAATTTCCAGCATGCCGGACGGCCATCTCTTGTCTGTAAAAACCTTCATAATCATGATTTTGAGCATAAGTAATTGCATAATGCTGTGGATTGAACGTTTGCACCAACACCTCACCAGGTTTTTTAGCCCGTCCAGCTCGCCCACTAACTTGGGTCAGCAATTGAAATGTACGTTCACTGGCATGGAAATCCGGCAATCCCAAAGAGGTATCTGCATTCAAAACACCGACTAAAGTAACATCAGGAAAGTCGAGTCCTTTAGCAATCATTTGCGTGCCTAATAAAATATCTGCCTCATGATTACCGAATTTTTGAAGCATCTTATCCATACTACCCTTTTTGCGTGTCGTATCTTGATCCATACGAATCACCCGCGCATCAGGAAATAATTCTTGTAACTCAGCTTCAACCTTTTCTGTACCAGTCCCATAATAACGTATACGTTTAGAACCACATTGCGCACAGATAGTGGGTATTTTTTCTTCATGACCACAGTAGTGGCACTTCAGTGTATGTGTGTCCATGTGCAGTGTCATAGCTAAATTACAATTAGGATCACATGGAACATAACCACAGTCTCGACACATCACGAAACTTGAAAATCCTCGGCGATTGAGCATCAACACACTTTGTTCACCTTTCGCCAAACGGTCGGCTAATTTGATACGTAATTCTTCCGAAAAATTGGTCTCTGGTCCTCGTGACAGCGTTTCTTTCATATCAATCACATTAACGCTCGGTAGTTTTGCGCCTCCTGCGCGCTGTGTCAGTGTTAATAGTTCATAAACACCGCGTTGTGCTCGCGCACGACTCTCCAAAGAAGGTGTCGCTGAGCCCAAAATAACCGGTATTTGATAGTATTGGCCACGCCAGAGTGCGATATTTCTGGCATCATACCGCGGATTATCAGACTGTTTATAGGTTGTTTCATGTTCTTCATCAACAATAATTAAACCAATATTTGTCAGTGGGGCAAACACAGCAGAACGTGCACCAACAACAATTTTCACATCACCGCGCTCAATTCTACGCCACTCATCGTAGCGTTCACCATCACTTAATCCCGAATGTAAAACTGCTGTCTGGGCACCAAAACGGCCTTTGACCCTTCTAACCATTTGTGGCGTGAGGGCAATTTCAGGCACCAAAAAAAGAACCGTTTTTCCCTGCTCAAAAACATGTTGTGCCACCTGTAAGTAAACTTCAGTTTTACCTGAGCCAGTAATACCTTCAAGTAAAAATGGTTGAAACCTTTGCGCATCAAATGTACCAGAAATACGTTCATAGGCCTCTTGTTGCTGCGCATTTAACTCAAGTAACGCTGTTTGTTTAACTTCAGCATGAAATGGATCGCGAAGAAGCTCCACTTTTGTTTTCATTAACCATTTTTTAGTTGCAGCTTGGTTTAAGACGGCGTCACTGATATCGATAACATCCTGCAGGTCCTTTTTCACCCATGTTTCAGCCAAATGACCGAGTATGAACTGCAACAACGTTTCTTGTTTCTTTGCTGAAGATCGTAATCCTCTTAACTCATCCTCCAAAAATTCAACATCATCACTGAACTGATAAGCTAATTGTGTCTTTATCTTCGCCTTGTCATGCACTGCCACTTCTACATCAATTTTATGTTGACGACGTAGCTTAAGCAAAGTTGCCATATCTTGCTCAGTAAAGTCGCCTGTTTTAAAAGCTATCTCATCAAGCCCTTTAAATAAACGATCACGTACATCGTCATCCACTTCGTCAATAATCCTTAAAGTACGCTCGTAGTTTGCTTTAAACACATTTGGCAGCATCGTTTGTAAAATTGTAATTCGAAAAGCAAATGTTTCACTGGCTAAGTAATCAGATAGATTTAGTAGTTCTGTATTTAATACCGGTGTTAAATCTAATATTTGCTGAATTGGGCGCACTTGTTCCACTGGTAAGTCAGTTGAAGCGATTAAACCAACAACAAATCCCATCACATTCCGGCGACCAAAAGGCACCGTCACACGCATGCCCAACAATAGCGAATCTATCATATTCTCCGGAACGGCATAGGTATAAGGCTGATCAGTTTGCATTGTTGGCACATCAACAATGATTTGTGCGTATTGTTTCGTCATAACTCTATTTTACCAGAGGGGCTTATAGGCGTCATTTCATTTCGCAAAATGCCATATTTCATGCTATCCCAATACTGACCTTGCCACCATCTCACTTGTCGGATTTGTCCTTCTAATTTTAAACCCAGTTTCTCGCTTACACGCATCATAGCCTCATTACCAGACCAAGTGGTTAAACCAATATGTGGTAAACTGTCATATTGCTCAAATAATATTTCCAACCACATACCTAATGCACGGGTGCCAATTCCTTGTTGCCATGTTGCTTGTTGATAAATAACAATTCCTACTTCAAGCCAAGATTTTAATTGTCCATCCTCAAAATATGCACTCACATCACCAATAATTTGACCGTCGTATAAAATAACCCGCCGATTCATATTATTCACGAATCTTTCAGGGCCAATATTATTGATAAAATCGTCTTTTTTAGGTAACACATCTTTAAAATATGGTCCGTTCCATTTAGTCCACTCAGCTTGCGGATCACTATAAGCTGTTTCCCAAAATAACGCTAAATCTTCTGTTTTGAATTGTCGTAATTTTATCATTTTTACCTTTCAAAAAAAACCGGTATAAAACCAGTTTTTCTCTAAATATGCTTAATATTAAATCCTGTTCTAGTTTGAATAGCATCTAGTGCTTGTAAGTAACGTGCATAATATCCATAAGGATCATCACTATCGCCTTTTGCATCAAGAATTACTAGTTTGTCCGTAAATCCATATTCTTCAATCACTTCTAACAAATGGCGGTGGAAAGCCCAACGCGAATCATTATCTGAAGTTGTCATATTTCGGAAGCCGTCATCAACATAAGGAGTCACCGGTGGAATAAGTAGAATTAAGTCAATCAACTCCTCACCAATTGTATTATCAAACAATGGCTTCAGCTGCGCATTATCCACATCGTTTAACCACATATCTGCATATACTTTGGTCACCATTGCATCAGTATCAAAAATCGTTAGACCATTGTTAGCTGGAGAATTAATTTCTCTTGAGTTCGCATCATATTGCCCTTGAATTAAACGGATGTAGTCTTTAACGACTAACTCTTCATCGCTAACATTCGATTTTTCTTGATACTCACGAGCATACTCTTCTGAAAATGGTGAATTACTTGTTCGAGCCAAACGACGCACTAATGTGGATTTTCCTGTTGAAGCTGATCCCATCACCGTGACTTTTTTAGCAAAATGGCGTCGAAAAACACGGTTAATGTAATCCCAGTTTCCAATAGGATCTTTTCGAATATCTGTTGCTGATATTTTTAATACAGTGCGATCCATCAAGCTCACTTTGAACTGACCGTTCTTCGGTAATCTTGTTTCTAATTGATTTTTGTAATCTTTCTCACCGGTATAAAATGTAATCGTTGCATCTTTATTAACAATATTACGCTTAACCGTTTCAACAATTATTCGTGTCCACTCATCCCAACCATCAGGCATCATTGGGATATTGTCTTCATTGATGTAATCAACTTTAATATCTGTTTCGTCACTAAATGCTTCTCTCAAATAGCGAAAACGTTTCTCAACGGATAATCCGATTTGGTACCCTCTATCGTTTGTGTAACCAGAAGCAATAACAACGACACCATCATTTAAGGCAGCCGCTTTATAAATTTCTGCTTGGTGCCCTACGTGCATTGGTGCTAACGTACCAAAGAAAACGCCAATTTTGTCACCTTGAAGATCATCTGTGAATAAGTTCCCTGCAATTGTTCTCATGACTTTATTAATTATATCCTATTAAAATTTGAACATTGCGCATGTTCATTCTTTTTTGGTTAACTTTCGCCACTGAATAATACCGTATATAGCATTGACAGATAAGGCGAGGTTCATACCTAACATAGCAAACGCACTAGGATCCGCATGTCCCGTCCAAGCACGTCCCCACAAAACAATTTCGACTATATCAAAGAGTAGCCAAGCATACCATGATTCCGCAAACTTTGCGGTTTGCAGAATTTGAGCCCCCATTGATATGGTTGTTGTCAATCCATCCATGTACGGTTGTCTTGACCCAGCCTGATGTAAAATCATACCAACAATCACTAATATAACTAGGAATACTGGGATAACTAGAAGCCATTGTTTGAAGGTCATATATTTAGTCGCTACCACATCTTGACTGTCTTTTTCTGATAAATTATCGCGTTTCATAAAGCCAAGCCAAGCTGCAACACCAACAAATTGCATAACAACCCAAAATGCACTTAAAGCAACCTCACCAAACAACTGTGACTGAAAGGCCAGTGGCATGTACATAACAGAATAAATCAGGCCCCAAAAATAATTTGTTATACGACCCTTGGCGACCAATACAACAGTGATAATGTTCATCATCCCGGTTGCCAAGCCAAACCAATCGAGCGTGCTATTGTGAACAACACCCAGTGTCCAAACTAGTAATTGCAGTAAAATCAGTACTAAAAACAATACACCTTCAGCCCATTTCCAGCCAAATAACAATTCTTTGAAAATGTTCACGGGGTTAAAGTAGCGCCAAAAACGATGCCAGACTGGTTCCTCAACCATTATAGATTCTCCCTAATAATTATTTATTTCATTATATCAGTAAATAGCCTAAAAAACCGATTAGTTTAGGGAGATTTTGCCGTCCAAAAACCAGCTATTAATCTAATCTTTAAACAATTTCAAATATTTGCCGTAGCCATCTTTTTCTAAATCTTTTTTTGGAATGAACCGTAAGCTAGCTGAATTGATACAATATCTTAAGCCACCACGATCAGGCAATCCATCATTAAACACATGACCCAAATGAGATGCCGCTTCTTTTGAAGTAATTTCTGTCCTTGTCATTCCTAATGAACGATCTGTATTTTCTTGTAAATGCTCGTCGTCATCGATTCCTTTTGTAAATGATGGCCAACCACAGCCGGAATCGTACTTATCCGTTGAACTAAACAATGGTTCACCACTGACAACATCAACGAAAATACCATCCTCCCACCATTGGTCATACTTACCAGTGAACGGGCGTTCTGTTGCCGCATGTTGAGTCACCTCGTATTCTTCCGGTGTCAAACGAGCACGCAATTCTTCATCGTTATATTTTGTCATAAAATCCTCTTTTTATTTTTTAATTTTACGCTGGTTTTAAGATACGTCAACCAATAGAACTTAGCGGCGAAAATAAAAAAATGTCGGCATTTCTGCCAACATTTTAAATATGTTGTTCAATCCAATGCCACACTTCATCTTTACCATATTTTGTTTCCGATGAGAAAAATTGGAAATCACTGTCTTCATCATCAAAGCCTAATGCTTTTTTAATGACTGACTCAGCTTTATTAAACTTACCACGCGAAATTTTATCTGACTTAGTTGCTACAACTAAAATTGGAATATTATAGTAATGTAGCCATTCGTACATTGAGATATCGTCTTCACTAGGCTCATGGCGTGCATCTACTAAACTAATAACACCACGTAGCTGTTTACGACTAGTGATGTATTCTTCAATCATTACACCGAAAGCTTCACGCTGGGCCTTTGAAACTTTAGCATATCCATATCCAGGAACATCAACGAAATATAATTTATCTTCAACATCATAAAAGTTTAACGTTTGTGTCTTACCTGGTTGTGAAGATGTGCGAGCAAAATTTTTTCGTTGGATTAGTGTGTTTGTTAAAGAAGATTTACCGACATTTGAACGGCCAACCAAAGCTATTTCAGGTTTTCCGTCTGTTGGATACTGAGACGCTGATACAGCACTCATCACCATTTCGACATTGTGTACATCCATTTATTCACTCACCTTTTTTAATTGCAGTTCTGGCTGTTCACCCTGTTCCACGCTGGCTTTGGTAATAATAACTTTAGCAACATCATCACGACTGGGAATATCGAACATGACATCCTTCATCACATTTTCAATGATTGAGCGTAATCCTCGAGCGCCAGTGTGTCGCTTAATCGCAACACTAGCCATTGCATCCAATGCATCCGGTTGAAATTCAAGTTCAACATCATCTAGACCCAAAAGAGCAGTGTATTGCTTAATTAAAGCATTTTTAGGCTCTGTCAAAATTCTTGTTAAATCAGAAATAGTCAACTCGTCTAACACAGTTACAATAGGCAGACGACCAATAAATTCTGGAATTAACCCAAACTTGGTCATATCTTCTGGTTGCACATGATGCAAAATATTGTCGTCATTCAAAGCCTCAGCGTTTTCATTTGCATCTGAACCAAAACCAATAACTCGTTCGCCCAGTCGTTCCTTAATGATTGTGTCAATCCCAGCAAACGCACCACCAACGATAAACAAAATGTTGGTCGTATTCACTTGAATCAACTCTTGCTGTGGATGCTTACGGCCTCCTTGAGGTGGCACGCTGGCAGTTGTCCCTTCAAGCATTTTTAATAGTGCCTGCTGAACTCCTTCACCAGAAACATCACGTGTGATGGAGACGTTCTCTGATTTTTTAGCAATTTTGTCAATTTCATCAACGTAAATAATACCACGCTCAGCAGCTGCAACATCAAAATCAGCTGCTTGTAGTAATTTCAAAATAATATTTTCAACGTCTTCACCAACATAACCCGCTTCAGTCAATGTAGTTGCATCAGCAATTGCGAATGGTACGTTCAGAATACGTGCCAAGCTTTGTGCTAAATAAGTTTTACCCGAACCAGTTGGCCCCATCAAAGCAATGTTTGATTTTTGTAGCTCAACATCTAATGTTGGCGCCACGTTTTCATTAATACGTTTATAGTGATTATATACAGCTACCGCCAGAGTCTTCTTAGCATCTTCTTGTCCAATAACATAATCATTTAACTCATTAACAATCTCGTGTGGTGTTGGCAGTGACAACACTTCTGCTGCACGATCTACAGTCAATTCTTCTTCAATAATGCCTTCAGCCAAAGCAACACACTCATTACAAATGTAAACATCATTTGGCCCGGCAACAATCTTTTTTACTTCACTTGCAGATTTTCCACAAAAACTGCAGTGTATTTCTTCTTCAAAATTTGGTGTATTCGCCATGATTATTATCCTAAACTTTTAGTTACTTCCTCCATTCTACCAGTTTATTCCTACGCACGAAATAGTAAATTATGATAGTATGTGTGTTTATAAATTAATTCAAACCAAAATAAAAAAGCCTGTCGGCTTTTTTATTTTATTTAAACTGCTTTAGCAGAGTCAGTAACTTTCTTAATAGCTTCGCGCATAGCAATATCATGCTTCAACATTGATTCAGAGATAGCGGCACGCACTTTATCTTCTTCCATGTTGTATTGCGCAGCCAAGCTAGCAACTTCTTCAGAAACTTGTTCTGCTGAAGGATCGATCTTTTCAGCTGCAACGATTGCTTCTAATACCAAGCCAGTCTTTACACGTGTTTCAGCACCTTCTTCGAATTGCTTATGCAAATCATCTTCAGTTTGACCTGAAATTTGGAAGAACATTTCACGTGAAATACCTTGTTGTTGAAGTTGTCCCAAGTATTGGTCGATTTGACGATGTACATCTTCATCGATCATTTCTGCTGGAATTTCATCGCCATCAACTGAGGCATTATCAACTGCCTTAGAAATAACAGCGTCTTCAAAAGCAGCTTTAGCAGCTTGTGCCTTCTCATCAGCTAACTTCTTAGATGTCTTTTCCTTCAATTCAGCTAATGTTTCAACTTCTTCATCAACATCCTTGGCAAATTCATCATCTAATTCAGGCAATTCCTTGCGCTTCAATTCGTGAATTGTTACTTCGAACAAAGCTTCCTTGCCCGCCAAATCAGCAGCTTGATAGTCTTCAGGGAATGTTACGTTAACATTGACATCTTCACCAGCTGTGTGACCAACTAATTGTTCTTCAAAGCCAGGAATAAATTGACCTGATCCCAAAGCTAGAGAGAAGTCCTTGCCTTGTCCGCCATCAAACTTAACGCCATCAACTGAACCGTCAAAATCAATCACAACAGTATCGCCGTTTTCAGCCTTAACTGATTCTTCTTGCAAAACTAATTCTGCTTGGCCATCTTGCAAACGCTTGATTTCAGCATCTACATCAGCATCAGCAACTTCTTCGTCTTGTGCTTCAACTTCAAGGTTCAAGTATTCACCCAACTTAATAGCAGGGGCAGTCTTGACAACAGCCTTTAAAGTCCAAGCTTCACCCTTATTCATTGAAACGGGTTCGATGTTTGGACGACCAACTGGTGTGATACCAGCTTCATCAATTGCGGCTTCATAGGCAGCAGGCAAAACAATGTCCATTGCTTGTTGGTACAAAGCTTCTTCACCAAACTTTTGGAAGAAGAGTTGCTTAGTTACCTTACCCTTACGGAATCCAGGAATACTAACTTCGTTCTTGTTACGTTGGAAAGCTTGTTCCAAACCTTCTTCAACTTGCGCACGCGCGATTTCAAATTCTAATGTGCCTTGGTTTTTTTCATCCGCAGCTGGTGTCCACTTAGACATGTTATTTCCTCCGAGTTTTCAATACTATATAATTTTAGACTAAATTCAAGAATATCACAACCATTTTATCTATTTTTATCGCTTCAAATAAAACAAATTGACATACTTTTTAGAAATAGCATTTTATGGCGTTTCCATTATTATAGCTGTGCACCCTACAACAAATTATGGTAAGTAGGCAATTACGCGAGTTGGAAAACCTGGCGCTTTCTCAAACTTGGGTGTCATAACAGAAATAATTGCTCCGGTAGCCGGAACTTCATCCAAATGTGTTAGCATTTCAACTTGATAATGTCCTGACCTCAAAACTAGTTCTTCAGCTATAAAACCTTTTGTTGGTTGATTTACAGCTGTATCCGTGTCATAAGTTTCGTGACCATTAGCTACTGCATGACGCGTTTCATAAATATATTCAATGGCCTCAGCTGACCATCCAGGATAGTGCTTTTGACCATCACTATCTAAATTATCCATTAACTTTTGATTTGGCCAGCGTTTTGACCAATCAGTTCTAAAAGCAACAAAAGCACCTTCTGGTATTAAGCCGTTTTCATTTTCCCATTCTTTAATATCAGCAACTGTTAGTGAATAATCCGGATTTTTCTTGACAACGTCGGATTTATCAATGACAACTAATGGGGCTATTAAATCTTTCAACGGAATGTCAGTAACCCATTCGCCACTTTTAGCACCAAAATGAATTGGCGGGTCAATATGCGTGGCGTACTGACCCACGAAACTAAATTCTTTAACCAAAAAGCCATCCTTTTCGTTAGTAAAGATCGTTTTTGCAGAGGCCGCATTAAATTTGGGGAAATGGGGTGAGTTTGGTCCAAATTCATGAGACAAATCTACCCATTTACTTTTTTTTAATTCCACCAGAAAATTTTGAATCGACATAGAACTACTGTACTCCTTGGATTAATAATAAAAACCATTCTAACATTAAGCTCATAAAAAAACATAATAATGCTAATACTATTATCATTATTATGTTTTTATTAATATTTACTTCATTCATCACCATACATCGATACTTGTTTAACTCAAAATAAGGCACATGATAACATACACTTATTATATCGAATATAAGAGGATGTTAATTTATTTAGCGATCATTTTTCACACGAACTGGCTGTGGTTGTCCGACACGTAAAACTTTTTTCAATGAAAAACCAATTAAACCTACAGCTACAATAATTAATAGTGTCATAGTCGTTTCTCCTTTGTTTGATTGTTTACTATTTTAGCGTTTCAACATTAAATTTAAATCAATTAAACAAAAATAAAAAACAGCCCTAAAGAGCTGTTTAGTCCAAATTAGTAATTTCGGCAATTGCTTGCGCGTATATCGAAATTGAACGATACAAATCATCAAGCAGAGCAAATTCATTAACTTGGTGCATTGTGTCTGGTGAGTCTGGGAATAATGCGCCATAAGCGACACCGCGTTTCATTAAGCGACCGTATGTTCCACCACCAATGACTTGATCGTGTGCTGGCAATCCTGTTTGATCATGATAAACACGAAGTAGTGTTTCCACAATTGGGTCACTAGGTGCAACATAATGAGGCACTTGAGCATGTCCACCGATAGTTGGTTTCACATCCCATCCATTCAATTGAGAAGCAAGACCCGCTTCAATTTCTTCCGGTGTGATTCCCTTTGGATAACGGAAATTAAAGTTGATAAAGACCTCACCACCATCAACAAATTTCTGGATACCGACATTCATAGACAAAGGTCCCATCACATCATCAGTATACTTAACACCGAATTTTTCGCCAACAGTATCATTGTGTGCTGGTGTTCCCAAATACGTTAAGAATGACTTAGCTGTACCACCAAAATCAAAGTCTTGAAGGAAGTTTGCTAAGTAAGTCCCAGCATTTTCTCCTGTTTCTGGCATTGCCCCATGAACTTGCTTACCGTTTAAGACAAATTTGATGATCTCACCATCAGTTTCAGTTGAACCAGATACCTTTGGATTTTCTACCAAAAACTCTTGGAATTCTGTCACAATTTTTTCTGAATGAGATGATTTTACCGTTGCACGAGCAATACCTGGGACCATATTTGTCCGTAATCCAGACTCAAAATCAACAAGCTTAACAGTGCCACCATTAGTGGCTTCACCTTTAATGATTACTTGAACGTTACCCTTTTCACCATTAATGATTGGGTATTCAGCATCAGGTGAGAAGCCAAATACAGGCTCTGGCTCAACTTCAAAGTAACGAGTCATCCCCGTCCAATCATTTTCTTCATCAGTTCCAAAAATCAGACGAACCCGACGCTTCAATGGCACATTCAAATCAGACAAAATTTTGAAAGCATAGTAGGCTGACATTCCTGGCCCCTTATCGTCTGAAGCACCACGGGCGATAATCTTATCATCCGTTACAACAGGTTCAAATGGTTCGGTATCCCAACCCTCGCCTGCAGGCATCACATCAACATGAGACAAAATAGCGACATATTCATCAGCATCTTTGGGACCAATTTCAATATAGCCCACAATGTTATCAATATTTTTGGTAGTGAAACCATCTCGCTCAGCAATAGCCAACATCTTAACTAAGGCAGCTGTTGGTCCAGGACCTAAAGGTGCATCAGGCGTTGCTTGTGAATCGTCACGAACAGATTCAACAGCCAATAAGGCTTTTAAATCTTCGATATAGGCTGCTTTACGTTTCTCTGTTTCTTGTTTCCAATCAACTGTCATATTTTTTTAACCTTTCTAGTAACTCATAGGGTTATTATACCCTGTTATGGCATTTTTTTCTAATATTCATGTCAGGAACAAGGATTAAATAATCAAAGTATCCATATACTATATAGCGCTATAACCACTATTTTTTAATAATCGTGGCTAGCTTTCTACGCAATGCATGGTCCGCAGCACAAATATATAACCCTTGTCGGCCACGCTTTAATAGCACATTTAGCGCGTTCAGCATAATAGCTTCTTTCTCTTGCTCACTAAATGAATGACCCTTTGTTTGTCGAAAAGCGGCGTTATCCTCATATTTTTCGGTATGAACCACGATTTTATTTTTATCTTCATCAAATGTGATACTGGGTCCAATAATCACACCAGCATAGTTCAAATCAAAACCTTGAATTGTGTACACTGATCCTACTTCATTAATTGTGTCCGGTCTCAATGCCCATGGTGCTGTACCTGTGTCTAACTGATCCCAAGGTAATTTGAAATCATCAACCGTCACATACCAGATACCGCGATTAACGGTATACGGATAATCCGTTGTTGCTAACAAACGTGACATTCCTACCCGCTTATTTTTTTGTTGAATCATTCTGTAGAGATCATTAGCATTGGAAAAAATCTGAAAATCAAATCCGTCAACGAGGCCTAATGTTGAAATTTCTTTATTTTGCGTTAGATTGTCAATCCATTGAACAACATGCTCGTTATTACCTAGCATACGATACTGATTACTTAATTGATAACGCGTTGGTGCGTACTGTGAAACGATTTGTTCCAACCTTTGATTAGTCCACATACTTTTGAATTTTAAGACTTGATGGCTATCAAAAACTAAAATGATAACTTGAGCACGTTTGATAATCTCGACCAGTTGGTTGGTTTGATTAAATTTATTGTAGCGATCAGGTTCAGTTAATAGTAAATGTGCTTCATCAATTAATACCACATCTGCATGACGCTGCTCTTTATCCATTTGATGAATAAAAGTTGTGGGTTTTAGGAACTGTTTCTTTTTTAATTCTTCAGTTTTCCCTGCTAAATCACGATATATTTTCCAAATTTCAGCGTGATTGACCAGTAAATAATTATTATTTTGATAAAGTGCTGATGACTCATTATTTAAAACAGCATGTTGAAGTTGTTTAAATATTTCAAATAGTACAACACTTTTCCCAGAACCAGCGCCCCCTTCAATAATAAATACTTTCTTTTTTTCTTGCTTCAAACCCTGATTTGCAAAGTCAACCACATCTTGAATCAAATGTGCTTGTTCAGTTGACAATTTTTCCTCATCAGAGAGAATAAAACTATTTTTTTCCATAAACATATTGTACACTATCTACATAATGAGTCACATAAAAAGTCACGCTAGATGAGCACTCCTATCACCTTCTTTGTGCATTAAACAAAACTTTCGTGTAGAATAATGTTAAGGATTAAACTATGAAAACATTAACTGAAGATATTTTATACCGAGTTATTAAAAAAAGAGCCAAGGACTCACACAAAGGAACCTATGGCCGTGTTTTAATCATTGGCGGCACGGCACAATTTGGTGGTGCAGTGATTATGAATGCATTGGCTGCAGTTAATTCTGGTGCCGGACTAGTAACCGTAGCCACAGATCCATCAAACTTTACCGCTTTACATAGTCACCTACCAGAAGCAATGGTTGTTGATTTTAATGAGGATCTGACCGAGTATATTAAAAAATCAGACGTTGTTTTAATCGGATCAGGTTTAGGCAATCGTATTGATTTAGTACAACATACCTTCTATGCTATTTTGCCACGTCAAATACTCATCGTTGACGGTTCTGCCTTAACTCTAGTTGCTGCACATAAACTAAAGTGGCCAAAATCGCGACTCGTTTTAACACCACATCAGATGGAGTGGCAACGTCTAAGTGGTGTGACAATCAATGAACAAGCCTTTGAAGCGTTTAATATGCTAGCGCAACAAAGGATGAATGTTGAACCGATTTTAGTTTTAAAACAACATCATACTCAAATTTATACCAATGACTGCGCTTTTGAAATACCAGTTGGTGGACCTTATCAGGCCACAGGGGGGATGGGTGACACACTCGCCGGAATGATTGCCGGATTTACGGCACAGTTTATGTTGTCGTTTTCCGAGGCAATTTTAGCGGCAGTCTATGCTCATTCTGCTATTGCTGACGAACTAGCTGAAACCCGCTACATCACACTACCCACAGAAATCAGTGCCTCAATACCTGAATTTATGCATCGATATGCTCGCTAATACGTGAAAACAAACAGTATGTTAAAATATTTATATAACTCTCAGGGGGACGAAAATTTGAAATTTATCTCATGGAATATTGATTCCATCAATGCTGCAGTTGAACACAAAAGTGTCCGTGGTGAAATGACTTGGAGCACATTAAACGAAATTGCGACCATACGCCCTGACGTTTTTGCCATCCAAGAAACAAAATTGAAATCAACAGGCTTAACTAAAAAACAAGCGACAGCCATTGCAGAACTTTTTCCAGAGTATCATTTGTATGTAAATTCTAGTACTGCGCGCTCTGGCTACTCTGGCACGATGGTGCTTTCCAAAGTGGAACCTATTCAGGTGGAATATCCTACTATTGGTGCGCCAGGTCCCATGGATTTAGAGGGACGCATCATCACCTTAGAATTTCCAACTTTTTTCCTATCAACTGTTTATACACCTAATTCCGGAAGCTCGTTGATACGTCTACCTGAACGTGGTGAGTGGGATGATAAATATCGTGAATATATCAAGCGCCTAGACGCTACCAAACCAGTTATTTTTAGTGGTGATATGAACGTCGCGCACCAAGAAATTGATTTAAAAAACCCAAAACCAAATCGTCATTCTGCTGGATTTACTGACCAGGAACGGGAAAAGTTTTCAGCACTATTGGATGCTGGATTTACAGACACTTTTCGATCATTAAATCCAGACACACCAAGTGTTTATACTTGGTGGGCACAAATTAGTAAAACAAGTAAAATCAATAATTCCGGGTGGCGAATTGATTACTACTTGGTTAGTGATCGAATCGCTGAAAACGTCACAGAATCCTGTGTTATAGATACGGGTGCACGTCAGGATCACGCACCGATTCTTCTCGAAATTAATGTATAAATAAAAAGCCATGCATAAATTGCACGGCTTTTTATTTATTTATTTTTAACATATGGCTTAAGTACTTCTGCTCCAAAATGATTAGATTCATAAATTAAGATATTGGCTGCGGCTACTGCATCATCAAGCGCGTTATGGTGATGATCCAATGTAATCCCTAAATTACCAGCAACAGTGTTTAACTTATGATTTTCGAAATTTGGAAATAATTTACGACTGGTTTGAACCGTATCCAACAACAAATAATGCGGTTCATCAATATCGTAATACTGCAATGTTCCTTTCAAGATACTATTATCAAATGATGCGTTGTGGGCCACCACTAATTTATTTTCTGTGAAAAAAGGTGAAATTGTTTGCCAAACTTCGGGAAACTTTGGCGCGTCAGCTACATCTTGTCGATGGAGACCATGAATAGCTGTGTTGTACGAGCTAAACGTTGTTTCCGGCTTGATTAATGAATAAAATTTATCAACTACTTGATTATCACGCACAATTGCTAAGGCTATAGAAACTGCCGAATGCTTTTCGCGGTTTGCTGTTTCAAAATCCATTGCTACAAAATTCATAGTTATAACTCCAAGATCATTCTTTGTAACTCTGTATCACGACCATTTGGTAAGGTAAAGTGCTCTTTTTCATCAACACTTAAGAACCCGTATTTCTGATAAATATGCACGGCGATGTCATTATCAATTTGTACATCTAACCATACCTTTGATAACCCGTTAAGTTTAGCCCAGTCCAGAAGTGACCGCATTAAATCCTGACCAAGACCAGCACCGTGAAATTGTTTCAAAATAGCCACACCGATTTCTTCATTTTCGATAGATCCTATTCCTACCGGTAATGATTGTTCACCTTGTTCAGCAATCAACAACAAAGTAATCGCCGGCGCATCGTTTTTTACAGGTATTTCATCCCCATCACGCATACTTGCAATCAAAAAAGTATCTGTTTCCGTCATTAATTCTTGAATTAATTGTTGCCATTCAGCAGCTCTAGTTAAGCTGGCTTCTTCTAAGCTGAACGCAATCGGCTGGCTCATATCGAATGTCATAGTTTTTCCTCAATTTCAATAACTGAACCAACACCTGCGATACTTATTGTTCGTTCGTTATCATCCTCACCTCGAGTAAATGTGATGTCCAATCGATTATTTGGCAACAAATCATTCATATATTGCGGCCACTCAATAAGCGTTACACCATCCGTACCGATAAAATCCTCGAATCCTTGATTAGCAGCACCTGTCATTTCCAATCGATAAGCATCAAAATGATAAATGGGAAAATCACGTGCTGTATAAGTATTCATAATATTAAATGTTGGGCTCTTAACCCTTGACTTCACCCCTAAAGCGCGTGAAAATCCCTGGGTAAAGGTTGTTTTCCCCGCTCCTAAATCACCATTCAGCGTGATCACTAAACCAGGATAAACAAATGATGCTATTCTACTAGCTAAACTTTGTGTTTGCTCAAAATTGTTTGTTAAAAATTCTTTCATTGTTTTATTATAGCACGAGAGAATTGGTAAGATTAAATCGAAATATATTTACTTTTTTGAGTTCATACATTATCTAATAATCCACAGTTTATTGTTATCCGAATGGAAAAAAGGTTTTGACTTTTTAGTTGGATAAAAGGTCATATTCTTATCCTTTAGCTTTTTTACACCAGCAATAACCCCGCTATTTTTGTTAGTTGTAGCCTCTTTAACATAGTAGAGTCTGCCTGGAATATCATCAAATGTAACAAGCCCTTCATCATTTGAATGGCGAATTAATGATTCTCCATCTCTTTTTAAAGCAACTTTTTTATTCTTAGAAAACAATTGAAAGGCAACAGATGAAACGGGATTACCATCAGCATCTAAACGATAAAATGATAAATCAAACTTTTTCTTAGCTAATTTGATACGTATGATGCGTTTATACAAGAAAAGAAATTGCAATGCAATTAATAAAATGATGCCAACAATAATAAGAGCTTGCTTGATATTGTTAAACTTATCAGCATTTTCAATATTTTTTGCCATATTTTTATTATAAGGAACTCGATATCCTGTCACCAACAAACGATGTGAATTGACCATATAAGGTGTGCAGGTTATTAGCGTTACCAAGTCTTTATCAGGTTCAACTTGCAGCCCTTGGTAATCTTCAGGTTTGACAACTTCAATTTTAAAAACTTTATAGGCTAATTTTTTATGAAATACCGTTAATACAAAAGTATCGTTTTTCTTAACATGATTTAAGTTCGTAAATAACATTCGTGAAGCCAAGCCACGGTGCGCCGAAATAACACTATGCGTGCCTTTCCCACCCAGTGGAAAAGATGTTCCTTGTAAGACGGTTGCGCCATAGTTAAGTGTTTCTTCATTTGTCGTATCAAAAAGCGGAATATGCACATTAATTTTAGAAATACTGATTGTGCCAATTAAATGCTCTTTCAATACAACATGCTCTTTGTAAGTGGAACCAGAAAATGGATCAGTCCCTGGTTGAATGCCATCTTTTCTTAACTGTGCATTTTTCTGTTGCATACGTGCTTCTTTTGCTGATATATCTTGATTAGTTTCCTTTTGAATTGTCTTGATTCGTTGCTGGTCAATAAAATGATTCAATGCACCGACATAAAAAGGATACAACGCTACTAAAAATCCTATAAGAAAAATAATATTTAAAAATATATTTTGTTTATTCTTTTTTTTACTGGTTTGCTTAGTCATTTGTTGCATCACCTTCTGTTTGAATTTGGTAACCATTTTTAACTACTTTTTTTATATAGAATTTTTTATCCTTTAAATGTTTAACTATCGCTTTAAAAGGTTTGAGGTTCATGTTTGGATTCATCGGAACTATTTTATACCTGCCACCATTAATTTCACCAAACGATACATAGCCTCTTGAGTCACTCGTAGACTCACATAACTCACCTTGGTCATTTAATATTCTTTTACCAAAATAATCTACTACAGTGAATTTATAACCAGAAATGAGACGTCCATTATTATAAACAAAAAATGATAACTGATAATTTCTTTTATGTGACAATAATTCAATAAGCTCACGTTTGATGATATAAAAAATTAAAGCCATAAAAATAAAAATCAGTGCTGTCAGACAAAACAAATATTTTCCTTGATATGATACTGCCTTTTTTTCTTGTTTATCAAATGAACTTTTATCCAACGGCACCCTTTTCCCAGTAACCAACAATCGATGTGTGTTCACCATATAGGGTGTACATGTGACCAACGTTGCCAAATCTTGGTTATTTTGTATTGTGATATCACTTAGATCTGTTGGTAAAACCACTTTGATTCGAATAACTTGATAAGCTAAACGTTTCCCATACACTTTCAAAAAAAACTTATCGCCTTTTTTTAATTCGTGCAGATGAGTAAATAATTCTTGATTAGGCAAACCACTGTGCCCCATCAAAACGGTATGCGTACTTTTGCCGCCAACAGGATAAGAACTGCCAGGTAATAATGTAATTCCTTTATACAAAAGGCTGTCAGTCGTTGTATCAAACACCGGTAAACTCAGAGATATTTTAGGAATGAATATACTGCCTAACGAGTGCTTTTGATAGTACTCTCTACTCTCCTTGGGTACATTTTCCAACGTTTGCCCCAAGATATTCTTGACAGGTGATATACCAAGTTGTTGATTTTTTTTTGACTTTTGTTTGTTTTTTTTGATTAATTTTTCGAGTTTCTTGGCACTGGCTTTCTGATTGCTTTGATTTAGTTGATTCACAGCATTTAATTCTTTTTGGGCCACATAGTTATTCACGCCATTAGCAATAAAAGGATACATGAACACCAAAAAGCCAATGAAAAACATTAATGCAATGAACAGTTTCAGAAAAATATTAGCGTTATTTTGTTTTTGTTCTGCCATCGTTCTAGTTATCCTTTGAAACCACGGCTCATAATATCAATGAAAACCATTATTCCAAAGAATTATGAACATAGTATTCATTTTTATAAAAAAAGTGCTTACCACGAACATGGTTTGCACTTTAGTTTTCAAATATGATTAAATATTTTGGTTCTTTTTATTACGCTTATTCCAAACATATGCGCCACTCATCAAAAGTGCACCTGCAATCAAGAACAAGTAGATACCAGAACCACCAGTTGATGGTAAGATACCCTTCTTAATGTTTGTCACAGTGATTGTTTGATTGTCAGCATAGCTTCCTTTAGTAACTGTAAACTTAACAGGAGCTGTCAAAAGCGCATAACCAGCTGGAGACTTTGTTTCAACAAGTGCATAGCTTTGACCATCAGCCAACTTGTTTGAATATTCAAGACCCTTTAATTCAACTGATCCTTGATCATTTGATGTATATGTTGTCGCTGAGTCATTATTTGATGCCCATGTGTATGAACCATCAGTTGCTTGCGTTGCGTAGGCAACTTTGTCACCATTAGCATTTAACTTAACCAACTGGAACTCTGCACCAGCAAGCTTTGCAGCACTTTGCTTGTCTTGCTTAACAAATTTCACACCACCAGTGTAAATTTCAGGTCCTGTTACTGATGATTCTGGATCATTACCAATTTTAACAGTCGCAGTGTTGTTCAATGCTTTGTCAGGAACAGCAGCATTAGTCAAGGTAGCATCATAAGTAACTGTTAACTTTTTACCGGCAGCAGCCTTAACAGCAGCTGCAGTTGGATTAAATGTTATTTTAAAACCTTTACCATTTTTGTCAGTTGCATCAGTTGCTGAAACTGTATAGTCAGTTCCTTCAGTTAATCCTGCAACCTTTACCGTAGTAGCATCATCATCAATACCTAAGTTGGGCGTATCAACTACATTAAATGTATCTTTATCCGCAATGTTCCATGGTACTGCTATTTGCAATTGATAACCAAATTTTTGACCATAAGTGGCATTATAAACCTTTGATCCATCAGGCAATGTCACAATCAAATCTTTTTTACTTTCGTCACTTAAATCTTTTGTAATAGCATCAGTTTGTTCGTTCTTGGGATAAACGTGAACATCAGAATTAATTTCTGAGTCTGACCCTGACTTATAAACAGGTAAAGCTAACACAATTGGAGCAGCTTTTTGTGTAATATTTGTTGGTGAATTTGTTTCAACAAACAAGTAAACCTTGTCTTTATCGCCGTCCTTAGACTTCAAATTTGAAAAAGTTACTGTGCCATCGGCTCCAGCTGTTACACCTTCTGCAACTTTTGTGGCGTAACTTGGTGCAGCATCAGCGGCATCAGATTGAACCTCTTGGGATGCTTTTTCAGCAGTGTCACCACTAGAACGTAAGTTCAAATAATGGTCAGTTACATCATAAGCTGTAAAAGTAACACCTGCTAATGGCGTTCCACCAAAATTATTATCTACTTCACCTGTATTGGTCTTACTATCCGGTACTTGTCCTTCATCAAAGACCCTTTTATGCAATGTAACATTAACACTATCTGTTGTGTCCGCAGATACATTAGTAATACCAAACAAGGCTGATACTAAAAGAGGAAGTACGAGTAAAATCGCATTAGCCATTTGTGACCATGATTTACTTTTCATTTTTAAAACTCCTTTTTAATTGTAATTTCTTCTTATAAATTTTTATCAATATTACCAATAAAATAATCAACAAACCGACTAAAGAAATTGAACCAATTGCTATTCCTGTTTCTGGTAAGAATGGCAAGCTAAACGGTGGTTTCTTAGTGGGTTGCTTTTTTTGGTAATTCAAAACTCTCGGACTTGCATTTTGATACACGTCATTAGGTATCACACCCGCAGCTATTTTAGACAACGGCTCGCCATTAACAGTAATTGGCGGTACATTAGCTAAGCTAGTGACTGCTGGGATATTAACACTAATGTGTTTTGCCTGAGAAGATATTTCAAAGTTCTTTAATGTTTGAACCTCTTGAAAATAATATTGACCCGTGGGTAGCTTACTATTATTCAAAGCAACTAAACCGGTATCATCAGATACGATTTTTTTTACTTTTTTCTCATGTAATGGGTCATCAGTGGTTTTCCAACTATTGTCATCAGTCAGGTATTTTTTTTGGTTGTCAACTGTTTTATACAACACAAATTTGACACCTGCTAATGGTAATTCTTTATGATCAAGCGTTTTTCCATATTTAAAAAAATATGGTATGCGTGTCACAATAGCAGATTTGGTCTCAATTTCAAGCTTATTTTTATCCATATCTTGATTTCTTAGCGAAAATGCGACTGGGTCACTAACCTGCTCATAGGACAAACCATCACTTTCAAGTTGGCTACTTTTTTGTTGCACAATAAGATAAGCTTTTCCATATTCTTTTGAAACATGAAATGTTGCCTGTCCATTGTCATCAGTGGTTTTAGTATCCATCAAACGAATATGATTGTCTTGAATATAGTTTTGAATACCCTGATTTTGAGATTTCAAATCTGCAAAGTAATTTTCATCATCTTCATGCTTCTGGTAATCAGCCGTCAAATCATACAATTGAAATGTTACGTTACTGCCAGGAGTATAGGATACTGGATTTGATTCATACACACTCAACTGATGATGCAATTCTATCGTAAATTGGTTATCAGTATCGGCTAAAACCTTTAAATTGTCTTGTTGCAAGCTAAGCAACCCAAATGAAATACAGGTAATGATAAACACAATCATTTTTTTAATCATGATCGGTTACCCCTCTTTATTCGGAAAATATAATAACCGCTAGCACCCAAGGCAATTAATATAAAGGCACCAGCTATCAACATGTAGCGCACAATACCAGTGCCACCTGTAGATGGAAAAACAGTTTTATTTGAATTGTTGACCGTTAGGCTAATCTGATTGTTACCTGCATCATTTTGTAAAGTTGATTTCCAATCACCATTATTGTTAGTTACCTTAATACTGCCATCATCAGAAATTATTATTGTGACATCTTTACTAGCAATGTATCCATCAGGAGCTTTTGATTCTTTCAAAGTATATGTTCCTGATGAAAGATTTTCAAAAGTGAAAGTCGACGTTGGATCGGTTTCTTTGTAAACTGATGTTTTGCCATCAGAGTCAGTTAATGTGAATTTAGCACCTTTTAACGCATTTCCAGTTGTTTTGTCAACTTTATTAACTGTCAGATCAAACTTCTTGAAAGTATCATTTTTGACAAATCTAACAACATTATTCTTATCAGTATTGTTTGATTTGTCAGTAGCAATAGAAAAACCATCTTTATAGCCGTTGCCATCCGTGGTTGGTGATTTCACATTAATACCTTGACCGCTACTTGACCATTTTCCATCTTGCGATAGTGTTATTGGATAAACCGTAGAATCAAGTTGATACCCAGATGGACTCTTAGTTTCTTGAATGGTGTAATCCCCTGGTGTCAGTTGCTGTAACTGATTATCTTTTAATGTATAGGACTGCTTGCCATCCGTTGATTTAACAATAAATTCAGCACCAGTGAGTTTATTTTTCGAGTTACTTGCATACTTATCAATAATCAAACCATATTGTGTATTTGTTATCGTTGACTCATTTATTTTGTTAGTAATGCTTGAAACGTAACCATCCGTACTTTCGTTTAGCACCTGATAATTGAACGTTCCACCTTTGTTATCATAAGCTGGTAACGAAACCGATTGATTATTTCTATTCAACTGTTTGAAAGTTTTAGACCAATTATCCGATTTACTCAAAGTACCAGTTGCCCGCCAATCGTTTGATTGGTTGTTCGTAGTTCGCGTTACTTCAAAATTAATACTATCTGGTCGCTTCGATGAATCTGTCAACTCTTGCCATTGTTTGATAACCTTTAGCACCGTTCCAGGTGCTTTCGCAGAAGGAACACCAAATTCTACAGCGTTACTATCCTTTGTCGGTGTAAATGTTGTTTTGCCATTCATCTGATACCAGTAATCCGGTTTAAAATTATCTGATTCAGTATTTAAATGCACCTGATAATGTATTTGAATTTCTTGATCTTTCCCCAGATTAATATTACTTACAGAGATACTTCCGTTTGATTTGGTAACTGTTGGTAAATTCTGAACAACACTACTTCCTACACTCTTAACCGTCGGCGTGTCATCTCCGTAAATAAATTGAGAACCTAACGGATCTGAAATACTGCCTTGGTTGACCGTGTTGAATTGACTTAGGACTGTTTGTGCCTGATCATAAAGATATTTTTGTACCCCTACTGCATCATTTGCGTCTTGATAGTGAGACGGGGAAACAAGAAGATTCATCCGTGCTCGAATCTCACTCTTACTAAGATAAACATTATTTCCTTGATAATAATCATCAGCTAGCTGAATTCCTAAAGCATGAATTTCTGTACCTATTTTTTTTGAGATAGCTGCTTCTCCTAATGTTCCTGACCATGTATCTTTAATTGGCAGTCCATCTACGTTATAATAAAAATTTACGCCATCAGATATGTATTTTTGTGTGTAACTATCCCATCTATACTTATTATTATTAAATGCTGAAGTAACCCCTGGGGCGTTATAATTTTTGTAATCAAATGACGTACCAAGAGTCATACCATTAGAAGAAACAGCAGATAAAACTTTGTTTGAATAAGAAGGAACTCCGTCAGTCATCAAGATTAACATTTTCTTATTGTCACTGCTTTGACCGGAAAGCATATTCTGAGCTTGATGTAACCCTAATTGTGTGAACGTACCACCCTTAAAATTAGCTTTGTTCAGCTTATTATTTAAAATATCATTTATATTATCCTGATTATCACTTCGGCTAATTGGCCCAGTAACATAACCTTGTGCATTCATACCAAATTTATCAGGACTGGAAAATCCAACTAAGCCAACATTAACATATTGAGCAAACCCAGAATTCTTTATTTGTTTGAAAAAATCGCTAATACCATTTTTAACCGCTGTTATTCTATCTGTACCACCATTACTTTCTGGATTCATTGATCCAGACATATCAACCACTAACACAATGTCAATCGGCTTGTAAACTTTTAATTTATTGCCTTTAGCATTCAAGTAGACATCGTATAACCCAGGTGTGGACGTTTCTTTAGCATACTTACGAATTTGGTAATCTGGGTTACTAGTGTCAGTACCAAATTTCAAATATGATTTTGATGTATCAGATGAATCCCCATTCCAACTGCTATTCTTGTCCCAGCCATTACTAGCATCTCCACCTTGATGATTTATTACCGTATTTTGACCTGGAATAGTCCACGAATTAGTGGGAAATACGCCTGTACTATTACTCGTATACTGTGGCGTAATATCACTCGCAGCAGATACTGTAGTTAGTGGAATCATCAGCGCATTTGCTACTAATGTTGACAATATCAACAAAATTCCAAAGACACGCAGAAATAAGCCGTTCACAATCTTGTGAATGTTATTTTTCATATTTCTCCCTTCTAAGAACTCTTCAGCGTTCTTGTTTTAAAAATCATCACTTCTCTCACAAAGTGTTAAAATTGCTAGTTTGTATTGAGAACCGCAATTTTAAAAATACAAACTCTTTTTGATAAAAGTTTAGTACAGGCTAAAATATATTATGACTTTCACCAATTACAGAATCTGTAACTATGTGATGTACTTCTCTATTTTTATCCACCTTTCTCTACAAATTACATGTGATTATTCTCTCGAAATTAAGCTATATGATCACAAGTACTTCATATTATGTATGAATCCTTTTGCAATTTCATGATAAAAAAAGGTAGTTTATATCAAAAAAAGATATTTTGCTTCCTGATGTTATATTTATTACTCAATAGTTTTTATACAATTATGAATAAACATATTTTATAAAGAGAGAACAAATGTTAATAACACGTTTAGTGATTAAATGTAATTTCCGGGAGAAGTAATGAAAGATATTAAAAAGTTAGCAAACATTTTAAATGCTGATGTTATTTTGATTGACATTGCCACAAAACAAGTAAATTACTTAGATGAATCTACTGATAATTCCAATAAAAATGTTGTGAATTTATTAATTGATAATATTGAGCTGCTCACAAATCACATTTATCAATCTCTAGACTATAATTCTGGTCATATTTTAACTTGCCATGTCAATGAAGAAAGCATCGTTTGCTTCTCTTTTAAATACGACGATCCACTATCAACGAGTAGTGAGTTAATGATGTTACATTCCCTTTCAAATCTAAAATCCATTTCTCAAATCATCTATACTTTATATAATTCTAACGATGCGCCAGAAGAAGAAGTCCACATTACAAAGTTTTCAGATAAACTCCACATCAAAAAAGAAAGCAGCGAATCCTTTGATCCAAAAACTTTTTTTAATGCAGAAACTGATATTATCAAATCAATTGTTTATTCACGTAAATCCAGTTTAATCTCAGCACTTGAAAAGTTGTCACGTTTAAAAATAATTGGTGAACGTTTTGCCTCCAACAACATGATTAGAGGCGAAAAAGATACGCTTATTTCCTATGTCTCAATTTTAAACCGAGCGATTATCCAGTGGGGGTACCCTGTCGAGTCAGCATTTCAATTGCATAATGAGCTTGTTCAAGAAATTGAACTATCTCCTCAGTTCCTGAATTTTTTTCAA
Source organism: Leuconostoc sp. C5 (assembly GCF_056530425.1). Classification (NCBI taxonomy): domain Bacteria; kingdom Bacillati; phylum Bacillota; class Bacilli; order Lactobacillales; family Lactobacillaceae; genus Leuconostoc; species Leuconostoc sp. C5. The sequence goes on from NZ_CP134351.1 coordinate 1,473,825, forward strand.
GTTATTAGAGAAATTACTTGGCATTATTTTAAAATTGTACAAAACCATAGGGTTCACAATTTTTTACCACTCCACCAAAGAATTAAACAATATATAAAAGAGCATATTAGCGAAAACATTACACTCGATGACATTGCTACCGCACTGAATGCTTCGAAAAAGACATTGAATCCAGCGTTCAAAAAAGAGTATAAAATAACGATCACTCAATTCATTAGGCAAACCAAAATAGATACGGCAAAAGAATTGTTGATTGCTTCGAATCTCACATTACTGGAGATTTCAAATTTACTATCTTTTTCAACCGCAAGCTATTTTGTCAAAACTTTCAAAGAAATAACCGGAATAACTCCTAATCATTTTCGCCAACATTTTTTTGATGAAGAACTTCATTTGTAAATATTAATCAATAAAAAAATGTGTACACTCGTTTTATAAAAACGAGTGTACACATTTTCCAAAAATTACTATTAATAAATCATCGCACTAACTTATCCCAAATGACAACTTCATTTTGTGCCAACGATTTAGGTACATCAATAATTCTTTGATTAGCGCTACCTCTAAACTGTAATGTTAAATCTTTTTCTTCTTCCAAGAAACGACCATCCACCAGAATATCTAGTAAGGATAATAGCCGCATCTTATCATAGGTCTCTTGTTCCAGCTCTTCCCATGTATAACCAGTCCACGACCAAATATCTTTCGAATGGCCAAATTCTTTCCGAATCCGACGGCAGAGCTGTAGACATACATCTGTATTTAAGAATGGTTCCCCACCTAACAGCGTCAGCCCTTGGACATAGTCCTGACTCAAATCTTCAATAATTTGGTCTTCTAGTTCTTGTGTATAGGGCTGTCCAAAATGAAAGTTTTGCGCGGCAACATTGTAGCAGCCGGGACATAAAAACAGACAACCACTCACATATAGACTGCAACGAACCCCCTCGCCATCAACAAAATTGAAGGCTTTATAGTCAGCTACATAATTTTGACTATACTTTTGCGCGGTCCATTCTTTGGGCATCGGATTGTTTGGTTTTCGCAAAGGTCGCGACATTTTCAATCATCTCCTTAGTTAAATTCTTTTGACGTGAAATTATTTCAACATGTCGGCCATGAACCATTGGTCGTTGCTGAGGATTTCCTAGATAGCCACACGTTCTTTTGACCACATCACACAATTCAGGATCATGGTTACCACACTCAGGACACATAAAGCCACGCGCTGTTGATTTGAATTCACCCGCAAAGCCACACTTGAAACACTTGTCGATGCACGTGTTGGTTCCTAAATAGCCAACGTGATCGTAGGCCCAATTCCATACAGCTTCTAATGCTTGAGGATTTTGTTTTAAGTTAGGATATTCACAATAGTGGATAAAACCACCCGACGCATATTTGGGGAACGTCTCTTCAAATGCTATTTTTTCAAATGGTGTTGGATGCTTTCTAACATCGTAGTGGAAGCTATTGGTATAGTACTGCTTATCAGTAATATCAGGAACAGCCCCAAATTTTTCTTGGTCAAGATGGCAAAATGTATCGGTCAAAGATTCGGCTGGTGTCGAATACAAACTATAGTGATAACCACTCTCTGCTGCCCATTCTTGACAATAATCATGCATTCTTTTAACAACTGCTTCAGCAAATTGATGTGCTTCAGGATTCTTTTCCCAGTCTGGTCCAAAGAATGCAATGCATGTTTCATAAACGCCCACATATCCTAATGAAATCGTAGCGCGGCCGTTCTTAAACACTTCATCAACACTATCGGTGGCCTTCAATCTTTTGCCAAAAGCACCATACATATACAGTAATGGTGCATTTTCTGGTACAGCTTCTTTGGTACGTTCAATCCGGTAAGCTAGCGCATCATGACATAGCGCCATTTTCTCATCAAAAATCTTCCAGAACAGATTCATATCACCCTTAGCAAACAGGGAAATACGTGGCAAGTTAACTGAAACAACACCCAAATTCATACGTCCAGAATTAACTTCAACGCCTGTTTCATCTTCCCAGCCTTGTAAGAATGAACGACAACCCATCGGTGTTTTGAAACTACCTGTCAATTCAACAATTTTGTCGTACATTAATAAATCAGGATACATACGTTTGGTTGAACATTCCAAAGCTAATTGCTTAATATCATAGTTTGGATCTTCTTGACTAAAATTCAGCCCTTTTTTCAAAGTAAAAATTAATTTTGGGAAAATGGCCGTGCGCCGCTCTTTCCCTAGTCCCTTGATACGAATCTGTAAAATAGCTTTCTGGATTTCGCGCTCTAACCAGCTTGTTCCCAATCCAAAATTAACAGTTGTAAATGGTGTTTGCCCTTGCGACGAGTACAACGTATTGATTTCATACTCCAGTCCTTGCATCGCATCGTAAATGTCCTTGCAAGTCTTCTCTTTGGCATACTCTTCTTGTCGGTCAGCATCAATCCATTTTTTGGCGTCAACAAGGTGCTTGTCATAGTTCATTTGTGCGTAAGGCGCAAGTAACTGATCAATCCGATTAGCTGAACAACCACCATATTGTGAAGATGCAACATTAGCAATGATTTGGGCCATCTGCGCAGTGGCAGTTTGAATAGAATGTGGTGAATCTACCCACGCATTTCCAATTTTATAGCCGTTTGTTAGCAAGTTTTCAAAATCAATCAAACAACAATTGGTAGCTGGTGTGACTGGTGAATAATCCAAATCGTGCCAATGGATATCTCCACGTAAATGTGCTTTGGCTACCAAAGGTGGCAGCATTTGTAATCCTAATGCACGACTTGCTGCTCCCGCTTCCAAATCACGTTGTGTATTGAATACGCGACTATCCTTATTGGCATTTTCATGAACGACACTCTCATCTTGTGCAAAAAGTTTCTCTATGCGTTTTTGAACATTTGAAGCATCGGAAAATTTTTGTTGATCAGCTACGTAGTATGAATTGTAAGCATCCACAGCATCCAGCTGTTCATATTTTTTAAGTAAGGAAACCAATAAATTACGAATTTCTATTGCTGTGATACTCGCTTGGTTCGCCAACATTTGATATAAATCACGATTGATATCGTTGATAATATTTTCTGATAAATTGAGTTTTTCTAAAATAAAATTAATTTTATAGGCATAGAATTGTGTCCCCTCACCACTATGCTTGATTACTGTTAAATCAGGTAACTTCATAAGTTTAATCGTATTGTTCATTACTAAACTATTTCCTCCAGTGCTATTTTTTAAATTGCTATAACTTAAATACTACAACTATTTTTTCAATAAGAATAGGACAAAAAATGTCCTATTTTCGAATTTAATTCAAAAATCCACTGTTTAATAGCCCTAGAAGAATTAAGCCATTATAAAATTTAATCATCTCGTAAAATTATTACAAGAATTAAATATTTGAGTATCTAACTACAATCAAATTGACATATAATTAATACTTATTAATTTAAGTAACAACTAAAAAATATTGTTATAATGGAAGGAAAGGACTTGAACATGTATTCTGATGACTCACTGGTGCTCCATACGGATGCGTACCAAATTAATATGATTTATACTTACTGGAAACAAGGTATTGATCAAAAACCCGTTGTTTTTGAGGCTTATTTCCGTAAAATGCCTTTCAATAATGGCTATGTTATTTTCAGTGGTTTAGAACGAATTGTCAAAATATTAAATCAACTGAAATTTACTGATGACGATATTGATTATTTACAATCATTAGACCTATACGACACTGAATTTTTAACGTACCTTAAAAACTGGCATTTGACTGCAACAATACGTTCGGCTTATGAGGGTGAAGTGATGTTCAACAATGAACCGCTTTTGCAAGTTGAAGGACCTCTGGTCGATGCTCAATTATTGGAAACCTTACTGCTCAATATTATCAACTTTCAGACATTGATTGCTACTAAAGCAGCTCGTATTGCTAGTGTAACAAATGGTGACCCCCTATTAGAGTTTGGTACACGTCGTGCTCAGGAATTGGACGCTGCGCTTTGGGGTACCCGTGCTGCTTTTATTGGTGGCTTTGATGCTACATCTAATGTTCGTGCAGGAAAACTATTCAATATTCCTATTTCTGGCACACATGCTCATGCGCTTGTTCAAGCTTACCACAACGATTATGATGCTTTTCATGCCTACGCAGCAACACATAAAAATGTTGTTTTTCTAGTAGATACATTTGACACACTAAAATCTGGTGTTCCAAACGCTATCAAAGTAGCCCGTGAGTTTGGAGATAAGATTAATTTTCAAGGGGTTCGAATTGATTCAGGTGACATGGCATACCTTTCTAAAAAAGTTCGTATCATGTTAGATGAAGCAGGATTCACGAATGCCAAAATTTATGCATCAAATGATTTAGACGAAAACACCATTTTAAATCTTAAAATTCAGGGTGCAAAAATTGATGTCTGGGGAATTGGCACAAAATTAATCACAGCATATGATCAACCTGCCTTAGGTGCGGTATACAAGATGGTTAGTATCGACGGCGATGACACAATTAAATTGTCAAACAACGTTGAAAAAATCTCAACCCCTGGAAAAAAGCAAGTTTGGCGAATAACAGATAGTAAAGATGGCAAATCTGAAGGTGATTATTTGACTTTCGATGATGAAAATCCTAGCCAATTGGAAACTTTGCACATGTTTGATCCCAATCATCCTGTTATTTCTAAGAACATTAAAAATTTCGATGCACAACCGATGCTACATGATATTTTTGTTGAGGGTGACCTAATTTATGATTTGCCTGATATTACTACAATTAAAAGCTACGCCAAACATTCATTAAACGATCTATGGGATGAATACAAACGTATACTGAATCCTGAAACCTATCCTGTTGACTTATCTCAAAAGCTATATGATGCTAAAATGAATTTAATTCATGACATTCGAAACAATATACAGGAGATGACCAAATGAGACCTTTACAATCTAAAATAATTGCTGATCTGCACGTTCAGCCCGTTATTGACCCAAACATTGAAATCAAGCGCTCTGTGAATTTTCTGAAACAATATCTCACTCACAGTGCTTACACCGGTTTAGCTATTGCAGTAAGTGGTGGTCAAGACTCCACACTTGCTGGTAAAATTGGCCAACTTGCTATTGCTGAACTACGAGCAGAAACGAATCAAAAGTTCGAATTTGTTGCGATTAGGCAGCCATACGGTGAACAACAAGATGAAAACGATGCCCAAGATGCACTCAATTTTATCAAACCTGATTTAACAGTAACAACAAATATCAAAGATGCAACCGATGCTCTGGTAGGTTCACTGCGTCTTGGTGGATTAACCGTTGATGACATGAGTCGCGGTTCAATTAAACCAAAAGTACGTATGATTGCCCAGTATGCTGTTGCTCGCGAGCATAATAGTGCCGTTATCGGAACTGATCATGCAGCTGAAGCTGTAGCTGGTTTCTTCACCAAGTATGGTGACGGCGGCACAGACATTAACCCTTTGTGGCGTCTAAATAAACGACAAGGAAGGCAGCTTCTCGAAGCATTACACGCCCCAAAGCATCTATACGACAAAGTACCTACTGCAGATCTTGAGGATGAACGCCCACAGTTGCCTGATGAAGTTGCGCTGGGTGTTAGATACGATGTCATTGACGATTATTTGGAAGGCAAAGATGTTGCAAACACCGATGCCGAACGAATAGAAGAGATGTATCTGACAACGCAACAAAAGCGTCACGAACCAATCACTATTTATGACACTTGGTTCTATTAACTCTAAAATTTGATTGTTATGTTCCCCTATAAACACTTAAAAAAGCCACAATATCATTATATATTGTGGCTTTTTTAGTATTTACTAATTTAAATTATAAGTCAATTTTTCCAACATAATGTAACTGCGGATCGTGAGACATGTCATTAGGATTTGTTCCCAAAACATTAACTGGCACCGGCTCGTTTAGTTCCTTATAGTAAGCAGCCCAAAAGTCAGAAATTTGTTTTCGTCTGTCTCCAAAAAACATTGGTTGTTCACTAAATTTGACAAAGTCCTCAAAGGCTGTCACTACAAACTGTGAACAATAGAAGCTGTTCGTACCTGGCTGAAAAGAAAAGTTATAGGGTTTACCCAAATGCTTTTTAGCGTTAATAATAATTCGCTTCGTATTTTTAACATTTGTGCGGTAAACATCAGCACTTTTATTTTTCTCTAAAAAAAGCTGAAGCGATTGTAAACAAACGCCTGAATCAGCTGTTGCATGAATGACATTTTCTTCGTCGGCTAATATCGCAACATGAACAAAATTTCCCGTTGATTCTGCAATACCCTCATCCAGATCGCTATGTCCATTTTTTACAAAAAGTAAATCTGCTTGTTTTAATTTCATAATCATAGTCTAACACATTTGTTTACCAAAGCTTAATAACAAATAAACAGTACTGAATGAGTAGTATAACGACGCCAATGATTAACCACCCAGAAACTTTTGTTGGAAATAATCGGTGGTAGCTACGGCTTTCACCTTCTTCAAAGCCATGAGAGGTCATAGCCATCGCTAAATTATTTGACCATATTAATGCTTGACTAATGGCTTTAAAATAAAGTTTAGGCGACCAAAAACTCAAGACCTCACCTCGCATCAGCCCCACTGCCCGAATCGTTTTAACTGAATTTATAATTTTGGGAATAAAACTCAATGCACCCAGAATGCCATATACAAAGGTTGCGGACATTTTGACATTTTGTTCAAGAGAACGTAATAATTCGTACAAAACCATAGTCGACATAAATGCCGCACCCATGAATACATAAGCACCTACACGTGTGGTCATTACTAGTGCAAAATGTAATCGTTGTGATTCGTCTCCTGTACCAAAAAAATAAAATGAGGTGAATGATCCGACTGCCGGCAAAATTGATACAATCAATAATCGAGCAAAAGTTTTCAAATGGCTTTTAGTCACTATTAAAATCAAAATACTAACAACAATTAAAAACAGATTGAGATAAACTGATTTTGTGAACGCAATTTCTATCGAAATAAGCAATACTAATAGTAATTTTTGTGTTTCATTCATGAATTAACTACACTTTCATATTTCAAACCATTTTGATCAAAGCGAACATGATAATCAATATATTGAATAATGCCGTGTGTTTGGTGTGAAATCATGATAATACTTTGTTCAAGGTCATTTGACGACTGTTTAATGATTTGCATGACATGTTGAATAGAATTCGTATCCAATCCAGATAATGGCTCATCTAACAGCAAGGTGTCGGGTGCAATAATTAACATAATCAGTATTTGTAGCTTTTTTTGTTGGCCACCTGACAATTCGTAAACACTATGCTTTTCAAGACCTATTAAATTTAACTTTTGCATGCACTGGTCAACCTTCTCAGTTGTCCAATAATCAGCGCGATGGCTATGGGCTCTAGCCTGCTCAACTTCTTCAGAAACGGTAATGTTTAAAAATTGGTCAGCTGCATTTTGAAATACTAAACCAACTTTCCTAGCATATATTTTTTTACGAAGTTTATCGAGTAGCTTCCTTTGATACAACAACGAGCCCTCATAATCGTGTAATCTTGCAAAAGTAAGCAGTAAGCTTGATTTTCCAATACCATTGGGTCCAGTAATTAAGGTGATTTTATCTTTTGCCCACTCAAAACTGCTATTCTTCAATATGGATTGTTTACCGTTGTTTACCGTCACATGTGCCATGCTAAACACAGACTCATTAAATTCATCATTAGTAACAATACTATCATTTACATCTTGTTTAAAAAAAGGAGACCAAGCTGTAGAATCAATACATGCTATATGTCGATTTTCAATACGATATAAATCTGTTATCAGATTTTCGTATCCACTTGTGTCATGATCTGAAACTAAAATGCCATGCCCTTGATCAACTAATTTTTTTAACAATACTTGTAACTCATGTCGATGCTCTGGATCAACGGCCGCAAAAGGTTCATCCAATAAAATAATTTCTGCACCCATCGCTAATGTTTCAGCTAAAGCAACCTTTTGCAATTCTCCACCTGACAAGTATGAAAGTTCTCGGTGTCGCAGTGATTCAATTCCTACCTCTGATAAAGCAGAATTAATTCTCTTATCAATTTCCTCGGTAGTTAAAGATAAATTTTCTAATGAAAAAATCAATTCAGCTTCTACGCGATCCATGGCAAATTGTTGATCTGGATGCTGAAATAGCATGGCAACTTTTTTAGCGCGATGGTTCGCTTTGATTTGAGCAATTGACTGATGGTTCAAAGACACTTCCTGTGACAATTCGCCGCCATATTTAGGATATAACCCAGCTAAGGCAGTCATCAAAGTTGATTTACCACATCCAGATGAACCAACTAATAATATAAATTGTTCTGGTCTAATCTCCAGTGAAATATCTTCTAAGATAATTTCATCGTCAAATTTAATATCTAAATGATTGGCCTTTAATTCCGTCATACTTTTATTGACCTTATCGGTTTGTTTTTAATAATTTAGACTTCTCTAGCAAGTTGACAATCCAGTAAACTAATAGACCGGCAAAAAATGCAATTGAAATCCAGCGAACAATAAACAACCCAACTAGCATACCAAAATCAAATTGTAGATATCCATCGTGGAACAATGACCAGATGAATGTCACGCATGTTCCAGTAAATGTTGACAAAATCAAACCCATTTTCCAGCTTTTATATCCTGTCAAAGTAAAACCAAGCTCTGATCCGATACCTTGAATAAATCCAGAAATTAGTGTTGCAACACCCCAATAGCCGCCCAACAAGGCTTCTCCAGTGGCGCCAAGCAATTCACCTATTAATCCCGCACCAACACGTTTCAATAAATAACTAGCCAATGGGGCTGCCATCATCCATGGCCCAATAGTGATTGCAATGGTGTATTGGTGCAACCCAAGCGGAACTAAGACTGCATCAAGTGCTGTGTACACTGGATCCATAATAAAATAAATCACACCAAAGGCAATACCAATCAACGCCATTAAAATGACTTCTCGCAAAGACCATTTCCCTTTTGATCCCGCTGTTACTGTTTCTACTTGTTCCATAAACATCTCTCCTCTTGTTTCGAGGTTGTATGTTTCGATAAAATACCTTTTATAGTATAAGTGTCTATACAAAAAGCCACCAACCACAAAAGAATTTAGTGATTGATGGCATCAAAAAGACATCTTAATCTAACTTATTCTTCCTTCGCAGGTATTAACCTGACAGGTTCAATGGGTATTATCTCAACCTTACGGTACCCCAGATAAAATATTAACTTCGTGAATTAGTATAACCCATTCTAATTTTAAATGCAAAGAAATTTTCTAGCCCATTAGCTACACCATAAAACCATTTGCAATTTTAATTTTTCAATGCTATGCTAATCTCATTAAAAAAAATATATGCTGTCCACTAGGGGTGCCTTCTTGGCTGAGATGATATTACTTATCAATCCCTTCGAACCTGATCTAGTCAATACTAGCGTAGGAAAGTGGTATTCTTTTTACAAAAGATACTCTTTTTTGCCTAGTCAAGAGAGAGTTTTTTTGTTGGACATGTAAAGATTTTAGGAGAAATTATGTTTTCAGAAGAATTGCGCACCCAAGCTGCACCAATTATGACAGCCATTCATGATCACGCATTTGTTCGTGGCATTGCGGACGGTTACGTCCCCCGAGAAGCTTTGATTTTTTACGTTGAACAAGATTTCCAATATCTTAGTGAATTTATCAAAATTTATGCCAATGCCATTACAAAATTAACTGATCGTAATGAAATGAAATTTTTTGCTGATTCAATTGATTTCATTTTAAATAGCGAAATTCATCCCCATCATGTTTTTTGTGACGTTGCCGGCGTCGAATATGAAACATTGCAACACGCCACGCCAACACCTAAAGCATATCTATACGAATCACATATGTATCGTGCGGCTGACACCGGCTCCTTATTAAATATTCTAGCTGCTTTTCAGGCTTGCCCTTGGACCTATAATGAAATTGCAAAAAAACAAGTTCAGGAGAAAGCGAACACAAATGATAACCCATTCAAAAGCTGGATTGATTTTTATGATAATACAGATGATGATTCGGAAGTTTCACTATCTGACAAAATCTTTGAATGGATAGATCGCTTGGCAGAAAATGCAACAACTCAACAACGCCAACAGGCCACACAGTTTTTTCTTAAAAGTTGTGAATTAGAATGGCAGTTCTGGGAACAAGCCTACCACCAAGAAGACTGGCGCTTCAAAGATGTATTAAATCAGGCAAACACTTTGTAAGGCTATTGATGTAAAGAAGTGAAATTTAATAACACAAAAATGTTGCGTCGTTATTTAATGACGCAACATTTTTGTGTATCCGTGAATTTATTTGTTTGTAGCTTTCAAAAAAGCTAATTTTAATTCAGCATTGTCTTCTGGTGTACCTAACGCAATACGAATCCACTCAGGATTAAGTCGATCGTTGACTTGGAAACCTTGTTCTAATAATTTTTGACCAACTTTTTTCGTTTCGCCAACCTTTATCCAAATAAAATTAGCCTGTGATTCATAAAACTTAAACTTATTTTTAGTCAAAAAATCTTGGAACTTTTGGCGCTCTACTTGAAAACGTTGGACATTTTTCTGCAAGTACTCTTGATCTAATACAGCAGCCGTGCCACCAACAATCTGATAGGTTGATAAATTATACGGTAAACGAACTGCTTGCATCGCACTATAAAGGGGATCTTGCATAATGCCATATCCAACACGTAAATTAGCTAGACCGTATGCCTTTGATAAGGTACGTAGCACAACCAAGTTTGTGTACTCAGCTACCAAAGGTGCCACGGTAGCATCAGGTTCATCTACAAAATCATAGTAGGCTTCGTCCACTACTAACGTAATATTTGCTGGCAGCTTGTCCAAAAAGCGCTTAATGGAGCTGGTTGTTTCGAATACCCCTGTTGGATTGTTGGGGTTAGCTATCCATACCATAGCAGTTTTATCATCAATAGCATCTAAAATCGCATCAAAATCAACATGCCCGTTATCAACATTAACGGGTATTTTTTTTGTTGTAGACTGTTCGATTTGTGCATGCATCGCATATTCACCAAATGTCGGATTGGGAATAATAATATTTGATCCTGGTTCCAACACAACACGAGTCAACAGCTCAATCAATTCATCTGCGCCAGCACCAAACACCAAATGTTGTGGGTCAACATGATTTAACTTAGCTACCGCTTCACGTAGTTCTGTCGCTTGTCCATCTGGATAATAACCTAAAATATTATCGGAAACAGCACGTACAGCTTGAGCAACTTTGGGTGATGGACCATACACAGATTCATTGGCTGATAAGCGGGCTAAATGTTGCAATCCATACTTTGCTTTTACAGTTTCTACCGGTAATTCTGCTTGATAAGCTGCTAAAGCTTTAACTGTCTTTTTCATTTTTCTTATCTCCTCGCCAATCAGCGCGTTCATGCAATAATGATTTTTTTCCTAAGCGTGACCCTAATTCATCTTTAATATCATCTAAACTGACACCCTTTTCAACTAATAAGACCATTAAATGAAACAATAAATCTGAAGTTTCATAAATTAGCTCTTCATTATTATTTTTGGCGCCGAGAATTACTTCCGTGCTTTCTTCTCCCACTTTTTTTAGAATTTTATCTAATCCTTTTTGATATAGATAATCAGTATAGGATCCTGTTTGGGGATTTTGTTTGCGCTCAAGTGCTTGTTCATAAAGTTCTTCAATTGTTTGTTGTGGCATCATTTCTCCTTTTAGTGTGGCATTTACTCTTTTGGAAAATAACCATCAGTCCATTTATTTGCAATGGTTGCTTGATTAGCATCTGCTAAACCTTCACCTTTTATCGTGTTAAAAAAACATGAGTAAGCATTAGTATGACAGGCCGGCCCTGCAGGATTCACATGAATTAGCAGAGTATCTAAATCACAATCTAATGTCATGCTAACGACCTGTTGTATGTTACCCGAAGTCTCCCCTTTATGCCACAATTCTTGTCGTTCACGAGACCAAAACCAAGTTTGCCCAGTATTTTTGGTTAATGAATAACTTTCTTTGTTCATATAGCCTAGCATCAAAAATGCCTTTGTTTCCGCGTCGACAATGACAGCAGGGATCAAACCATTTTGACTTTGCTTGTTGAAATCCGGTTCAGTTCCAATCATATGCGTATCTCCACACCATCATCTTTCAGTGTTCGTTTCAAATTTGGTATTTTAATTTCACCAAAATGAAATACTGAAGCAGCTAGTGCTGCGTCAATTTTAGTTTTCTCAAATAAATTAACGAAATCTTGTGTTGAACCAGCACCACCCGAGGCTACTACTGGTACATTCACAGCATCTGCTAGTTGATCATAGAGTTGAATATCGTACCCTTTTTTTGTTCCATCGGCATCCATACTCGTTACTAGCAATTCGCCAGCCCCAAGAGCGACTAATTCAGAGGCCCATTCAATAGCATCAAGACTTGTAGGCTTAGATCCGCCAGAAACGTAGACCCGATAAATACCAGCCGACTCATCCCATTTAGCATCAATTGCGCCGACGATAGCTTGCGAGCCAAATATTTTAGCCCCGTCCGTAATTAGCGCTGGGTTCTTTACTGCTTCAGAGTTGACAAATATTTTATCAGCTCCCGCTTTAATTAAACGACCCATGTCTTCTGTCGTTCGAATACCGCCGCCAACAGTCAAGGGGATGAATACTTCCCTGGAAACAGCATCAACGACTGACATGATGGTATCTCGCTCTTCCAAAGTTGCTGTAATGTCTAAAAACACTAGTTCATCAGCGCCAGCAGCCTGATAGGCTTTCGCTGATTCAACGGGATCACCTACTTCACGTAAATTGACAAAATTAACCCCTTTAACTACTCTACCATTCTTAATGTCCAATGCTGGAACAATTCGTTTGGCTAAAGTCATCCATCCACCTCCTTTAATTGAGCTAGTGTCACATCTCCATCATAAAGTGCTCGGCCAACAATAATATCGTGAATACCGCTTGCTTGTAAATCTGTAACGTTTTTAATATTGGCAATACCCCCACTAGCTATAATATTGCTTTTAGGAAATTTATTTTGTAAACGTGATAATAGCTCAATGTTAGGACCTGATAGGGTCCCATCTCTGGCGATATCGGTGACAACAAAATTCGAAACACCTACTGATAACATAGCTTCAACAATATCATCAAAACTCGTATCAGAATTTTCAAGCCAACCTTGTGTGGCAACTTTTTCATCACGGCCGTCAACACCAACAACAATTTTATCGGAGCCATACTTTGCAACCGCTGTTCGCACAAGTTCCGGATGAGTCAAAGCTGCTGATCCAATAATCACACGATTAATGCCTATATTTAAGTATTGGTTAACCTGTTCAAGAGTCCGGATACCGCCACCAAGTTCAATAAACAAGTTTGTTTGTTCTCGCAAAGATTGAATAACATTTAGATTAACTGGTTTTCCTTCCTTGGCACCATCTAAATCAACCAGGTGTAAATGCTTTAAACCTGCGCTTTCAATTTGCTTTGCCTGTTTCAATGGATCTGGGTTAATTGTGGTTTCTTTTTCATAATCCCCTTGATAAAGGCGAACTGATTGACCATTTAATAAATCAATTGCTGGAAAAATCATACGTTTTCTACCATTTCCTTAAAGTTTTGCCAAATCTCTAATCCATCTTGTCCAGATTTTTCTGGATGAAATTGGGCACCAATCACATTTTTGTTAACCACAACACTTGGTACATCAACTTTTCCATAATTAACAGTTGCCGCAATATATTTTGAATCCGTTACCGCATAATAGCTATGTACAAAGTAAGTATATTTATCATTCATTGTTCGAGTGATTTGGTTGATTTGGCTCACTTTGTTCTGATTCCAGCCCATTTGCGGTACTTTATAATTCTCTTGTTTAGGTAATTCAACCACTTGCCCGGGAATTAGCCCAAGACCTGTCGTTTCACCAAATTCAGTTGATGAGTCAAAAAGTAACTGCATCCCTAAGCAAACACCCAACAATGGTTTACCGCTATTTGAAAACTGTTTTATTGGTTCAACCAAATTACGTTCTCGAAGTTTATCCATGGCTGAGGCAAAAGCGCCAACTCCTGGCACTACCAGGCCATCAGCGACAGCAATCTCGGCAGGATCTTGAGAAACTTTGGCATTTAATCCTGTATATTCAATTGCTTTCATGACATTTCTAATATTACCCGCGCCATAGTCTACGATAATAATCGCCATATATTTCTCCTTTGTATTATACGATTTAACTGCACAAAATCATCTAATATTTTAAATTCGCCCCTTGGTGGAATTAACCCCTTTAATTTCCGGATTGATAGTAACTGCTTGGCGCATTGCACGACCAACAGCTTTGAACATACTTTCAATTTTATGATGTGTATTTCGACCATATAGGACTTCAATATGAACATTGGCTCTTGCTTGATCAGCAAAACCTTGCCAAAAATCTTCGACAACCTCTGTCTCAAAAGTGCCCAATGTTGGTGTAGTAAGTTCGGCATGCAAAACTAGGTAGGAACGCCCTGATAAATCAATCACTGCGCGGGTTAGTGTTTCGTCCATAGGGACAAATTGGGCACCGTAACGTTCAATACCAACTTTATCACCCAAAGCTTGGGTAAATGCTTCTCCTAGCACAATACCAATATCTTCAGTCGTATGATGACTATCAACTTGTAAGTCACCCTTCACATCAACTTGTAAACCAAAGCGGCCATGTTTAGCAAACAAAGTTAACATATGATCGATATAACCAATGCCGGTGTCAACTTTAATCGGTGTTTGTTCATCAAGATCTAAAGTCAATTCAATTTGTGTTTCAAAAGTATCTCTCTTTATTGTTGCAGTTCTGGACATATTATTTTTCTCGACTTTCAATTGCTCGGGCGTGCGCTTCTAATCCTTCTTCACGTGCTAATACTGTGACGTCAGCCGAATCAGCCAATAATGCTTCAGCAGAATATTGTAAATACTGAATGCGCTTTTGGAAATCCCAAACACCTAGCGGTGAACTAAATCGTGCTGTACCACCTGTTGGCAAAATGTGGTTTGGACCGGCTAAATAATCACCAAGTGGTTCAGAAGCATACTTCCCTAAGAACACTGACCCAGCATTTTTAATTTTAGAAATATAATCATACGCATTTTCTAATTGTATTTCCAAGTGTTCCGGTGCTACAGCGTTCATCAGATCAATCATTAAATCAATCGTATCAACCAAATATATGAAACCATTGTTTTCAATTGCTTGACGCGCAATAACTTCACGAGGCAAGACTTTAAGCTGGTCTTCGACCTCCTTTGAAACTGCTGTTGCTAATTTTTCAGAATTAGTGATCAAAATTGCACGTGCATTAACGTCGTGTTCTGCTTGTGAGAGTAAGTCTGCTGCTATATCCTTTGCACTTGCTGAATCATCAGCTAAAATCCCGATTTCTGATGGTCCTGCGATCATATCAATATCTACTTGACCATATACGTCACGCTTAGCCGTCGCTACATAGGCATTACCCGGTCCAGTAATTTTATCTACCTGTGGAATAGATTCAGTTCCATATGCTAAAGCGGCAATTGCTTGAGCCCC
This sequence comes from Leuconostoc sp. C5, assembly GCF_056530425.1. Lineage (NCBI taxonomy): Bacteria > Bacillati > Bacillota > Bacilli > Lactobacillales > Lactobacillaceae > Leuconostoc > Leuconostoc sp. C5. The sequence continues at coordinate 1,489,482 of NZ_CP134351.1, forward strand.
TCCAACTTGATAAATGCGATCCACCCCTGCTATTTTAGCGGCAGCTAAGACAGCTTGGTTTAAACCATTTTTTTGCGGTGGTGTAACCATAATAATATTTTCAACACCAGCAATTTTAGCAGGAATAGCATTCATCAAAACAGACGAAGGATAAGCTGCAGTACCTCCGGGTACGTAAATGCCAACAGCTGATAGTGGTGTCACCTTTGTTCCACGAATCACACCATTACTGGGATTATCTTCAAAGGATTCACCAATCTCTAATTTGTGAAAGCTTCGAATGTTATCTGCAGCTTTTTCTAGTGCTTTAATGACGGCTGGATTAACCTGATTAAAGGCTTCTTCAATCTGACTATCGGTCACCTTTAAGTTATCTAAAGTGACACCATCAAATTTTTCTCCATATTCTTTCAAAGCTTCATCGCCGTTTGCGCGAACATTTTTAATAATATCAGTTACACGAGCCTCTACTTGCGGATCAACCGTCTTCTCTGTTTGCTGACGAATACGAGCTTTAATTGCTTCCAGTGATTCATTTTTAATAATATTCATTGTTCTTCTTCTTTCAAAATATTAACAAGGTTATTGATTACTTTCGTAAGCTCTAATTGAAAACGCAGTAAGGCGCCAGCACGAACGAGCATGTGGGTAGCTACTGGGCCAACCGCATCATAAACCTGCAGATGATTTTCGCGCAGTGTGTTTCCTGTTTGTGTGATATCAATGATAGCATCCGATAGACCAGTGAGTGGTCCAAGTTCAACAGAACCTTCTAACTTAATTAATTCGACATCTTCCCCACGATTACTAAAGTACTCGGTCGCAATTTTGGGATATTTCGTGGCAATTCGCTTTCGCGTTGGCGTATCAAGATTAAAACCTTCTGGCGCAGCGACAACGAATTCTGCTTTGCCTGTCTGCAAATTAAGCACATCGTAATGATTTTGTACCTGCTCAGCTATCGTGTCAGAGCCAACAATACCGACATCACCAATGCCACGATCAAGATATTTAACGACATCACTCGGTTTTACCAAAATAAAGCGATATTTTCCGTCAGCACTATCAAATATTAATTTACGTGCTGGATTTTCTAATAACGAAGTATCAATACCAGCCGCTTTCAATAATGGTCGTGCATCTTTTTCAACACGTCCCTTGCCAAGTACCATCACAATAGGTTCTTGTGGTTTCATTTCCTCAGGCTTACGTCGCCAGTCAGCTAAAATTGTTTCAATATTTAATCCCATACCAACCGCCGGTAATGATTTATTCTGGAAGTTTTCTAACAAACGATCATAACGACCGCCGCTAAATAAATAACGACCTAAACTTGGAACAAAACCACGTATAATTGTGCCCGTATAATATGGTTGCGGTGAAGCCGCTGCCAAATCAACCGTAACTGCAACTGCTGGATAATGTTTGTGCGTATATTCTGCTAATTTCAGCCAATCATTGATAATATCATTAACTGCCGGTATTTCTTGCAGTTGCCACATCACTGTTTCGCCATCTTCACCAAATGCTAAGGGCCAGCCAGCCAACCCTTCCGGGAAATCAGGAATAGTGGCCCGAAGTTCCTCAAAGACCGATACATTTTTTTGCTCAATAGCTTGCTTCATACGTTGTCGCAAGTCTTGATCTAATTGCAAATTTTCTAAAACCACATCAATAAAACGGGCATCACTCAAAACCACTTGTACATCCACAATCCCAAACTCTTGCGCAAATTTAAGCATCGTGTCTAGTGCTTGAATTTCCGCTTCAAAACTTTGATCACCAATCAGCTCAATGCCGGCCTGCGTTTCTTGATTGTAATCACCCGACAAGCTGTCGGTTCGCCTAAAGACATCCCCTATATAATAAAGTCTAGACATACTATTTTGTTGTCGATTGGCTGATAAAAAACGCGCAATCGGCAAGGTCAGATCTGGACGTAAAACTAAATTTTCTCCAACCTGATCAAACAAACGAAAAACATTCTTGTTTTGATATTTATCAAATGTACTCTCGCGCTCGATTAATGGTGTATTAATCGGTGTAAAATCAGCATCATTTAAGATTGTAGTTATCATCTGTGAAATTTTCTGTTTTTGTTGTAATTTTTCACCAAATTCGTCTCGCGAACCGGCCGCTAATACTTTATCGTTCATGTTCATCTCCTAGATGCCATATAATAAAAAGACGCCCTCACAAACTAATATTTTAGTTTGCAAGGACGTCTTCACGTGTTCCCACCTTGATTTCAATTTTACTTACGTAAAAAAGCTCAATAACCTACTAACGCAGGCTTATTCGGTATCGGGAATTTCCGGAATGGCTTTTTAACCATTCAGCTCGTTGGTGTGTTTTCATTAATTATGCTGGCGCTCATCTCAATGCGTTAGCTTGAGCACTTCCTGTACAACACGGTAATTAACTACTTTTTCAACTTCAGCTAAATTTATTATTAAGTTATTTTCATTTTACATCAATTATTATATATGTCAATACTTATTTTTATATAATAAAATATGCATTCTCATATCATTTTATCCTTCAATAACTATCTTGCCTCTTCCTGTATTCTTAGACTGATAAACTAGGTCGTCAGCAATATCAAAAGTCATCTTTAAATTAAACTTATAATTTTTTGAAAAACTTACACCAGCCGAGAAACTCATCAAGTGATTTTGATCTCCTAGAGGCAGTTTACTCAGCTCAAGTTGCATACTTTTTAAGAACTTTCCGATATCAGAAAAATTATTGGGATCAAACATCCAAACGAATTCCTCACCGCCATAGCGATAAATTCCTAAATCTTTTGAATTTAGTTTGTAGGCTAGGCGCTCTCTCAAAAATAAAGAAAATTCCTGTAAAACTTTATTTCCAGCTTCATGTCCGTAGGTATCATTAACATTTTTAAAATAATCCAGATCAATAACTGCAATACCAGTATTTGTCTGTTTGTCAGGACCTAACAAGATATCTTGTTCAAATTTTTTATAATTAAAAAAACCTGTTAATTTATCGAAAATAACTTCTTTCTGCAGTTGAATATTCTTATTTTGCAAATTAGTAACTTGAAAATACACTTTTCGAGTTATTAAAATCGTGATAATAGCTACAGTGGCACGAATTATCCAATTCATTGGTTGATTGAAGATACTATATATCACAACATGGGGAATGAAGGGAGCAAAAAAAAGACTAGTGGCCACAATAAATATTTCAGAAAGAATCATTGAGAGTGTTTGATTAGAAACATATTTATCAAATACTTTCATATAAAATATAGCCATTCCAGCTACTACTAGTGAAGCCAAAACATTAACAGTTGTTAAGTGACCATCCACAAATAGCATGTATAACATTCTTACAAAGGGTGTAATAATAACCAAAAGAATGGCTTGCTTTTTATCAACCAAGTAAAAAATTAAAAGTGCGAGTAAATATTCATGTGCTACAACACCAATAAAATGATAAGAAATTGACATTGATGTATAAAGCATAGCAACATATATTATTGGTTTTATCCATTGTTCATAACGACTACCGGAATTGCTATACATTAAAAATTGCATACTAATTAACGTAGAAATAGCTAAATTCATTATAACCAACATCAACAATAGATAACTAAACAAATAGGTTAACATTTTTGTGCCTCGATCATATCCTCTCTAGGTTTACCAAAAAACCAACCTTGCTGATAAATGATACCCATTTTTTGTAGTAATATTTGAGTATCAACATTTTCAACACCTTCGAAAACAAAGGCCAAATTATTTTTTTTGGCTAAATTATCCCATTCTTTCAAAAATGAAATACTAATTTGGCAAGAATCCTCTTTAAAATGTGGCCAAGCAAACTTAATACCATCAACTAAATTGACATTGTCCTGTACGTGTGACAAGGTATTCCGACCTGTACCAATATCATCAACAAAAATTCTATAGCCCATTTTTTTGATTTTTTTGACAGCATCCAGTAAATAATTGCTGCCATTAGTTGCATAGGATCTTTCTGTCAGTTCAACAATAATATTGGGTGCCCAAGTATGCATTCTTTCGAAGAATTCATGTGTTTGTGGTGATTTAAATTGTATTATTTCAAAATTAATTGAAAGTTTAGTACAAGGATTTTCTTGTAATATTTCCTTTAATTGTTTTTCAAAAAAAGAAAGCACAATTTGATTTCCTGATTGACTTTTGATTAAGTCGAAAAATATTTCTCCAGGAAATTGCCTTGTTTTCTTAGAACGTAATAATATTTCGTAAAACGCAATCTTATCTTTTTGTTTATCAGAAATTTTAACAACTGGCTGCATCACAAAATAAAAATCTTTAATAACTCCCAGTTGCTCGTGATGCTCAGTCATAGTTGCTCTCCACTATTTATCAAGTTTTTGTTTTTTCGTTTTATCATCAAAAATTCTATAGTTTTCTAACACACTTATGTCTACTAATCCCCTATTTTTTATCTACAATCAATTCTTTCATTTCATCATAATATAATCCTAGAGCGTTCACTTCGTGCGCATCGGAACCATAAACCAGCTCAATACCTATTTTTTTTGCTTGCTCAGCAATATCAAATGTAGGGTAACTTTCACCATTGTATGGCTTACTAAAACCAGCCGCATTAAAATCTAACTGATAATTTTTTTGCTTAATAATTGCTAACAATTCAGTAATCCGTTGCTTGACAGATTCGTCAAAATTTGGCAAATGCAATAGTTTTTGGTATTTTCGAATGAGCGTAATATGTCCAATTCGCACAGGCACTTTTAGCCCAGTATCAAAGTTTACACTTTGAATAACTGCGTCATAATAACGTTTAAATAATATTTGAGGATTACGACACTCGTCACTAAAATATGCTGACAATGTATCTGGCTCGTAATCAATAGGTGCAACATTCCCCTCATTGTTAGGTAAAAAATGCACAGATAAAACAATTTCATCAATCCAATTAGATTCTCTCTGTAAAAATGAACGTATGTCAGTTTCATATGCTTTTAGATAGTCTACTTCAAAACCAGATTTGATGTTTATTTTATCTTTAAACTTTTCTTTCACTCGCTCAACTTCAGATTTATAAAATGTTAACTCATCAATTGCCATAGCAGAATTATCACGTGCATCGTCAGGACCAACAAATTCTTCTAAAAATTGTTGTGGCAACGGTGCGTGCTCTGTAACAACATATTCCGTAAATCCCAAATCAATAGCTCGTTCAATATACATATCAAGCTGCTCTGTGCTGCCGTGATGAGAAAACTGTGTATGAGTATGTCCGTCTTTTTTTATCATTATAATCACCTTATTTTCTACTATAACAAAAAAACACACGCCAAGTGTGTTAAACGTTTTCTAATATTGTTTTTAAGACGCCATCATGCTGATTATCGGCTACAGAAATATCGAAATCATGTTTAAATAATTCCGGGTCACTATTAGTCATCGCAACCGGATGCCCGACATATTCCAACATCTCCATGTCATTCAATCCATCGCCAAATGCCATAATATCTTTCGCATCAACATGCAATGCATCAGCAATATACTTTAGTGCATTGGCTTTGTTTACATCAGCATTAACAATATCAATCGCACCGTACCCCGAAGTAGTGACATGGACAACTTTACCTAAAATGGATTTGAGATCATTCATATAAGCTACTTCATTATGAGATAAAACAATTGTTGACTTCAAAAGCGGTTCGACTACATCTTCAATGCTGTCAACTAATGTTAAGTTTTCAAAATATTCTGAGGAAATTTTGAAGGTGTCACCAATTGCTGCCTGTGATTTTAACATGTATGTAGTTGATTGTCCATTAAACGCCAATCCCACCGCAACATCATCGAGATATTTTTCAGTTACAGAAAAAATAGTTTTCAATGCTTCCTTGGGCAAAAATTTGACATTTTGCACTTCACCATCTAACATCACCTCAGCACCATTATTGGCGATGATTTGATACTCACCTTCAAAGTTTTTGAAGTACTCTAAAACTTTTTGCAAATGATTACCAGTCGCTACAATGAACTGCATGTTTTGTGCTTTCATTTTTTGCAACACTTCTCGAAAGAGTGCTTCATTAATTGTTTTATCATCTCGTAAAAAAGTTGCGTCTAGATCTGATGCTATAAGTTTAAGTGTCATTATCGATTCCTTTATACATAAACGGTCTAATACGAACAAACATTAGATATATTGAAAATAAAAGTATATTATCGTTGAACCCACCACCACAATAATTTTATGAGTCCGAAGACAAAAACGCCTGCCACCAGTGGCCAAAAAACAGCAAAGAAAACTGATACAAATGAAAAATGAGAAATATTAAGTAAATTTGATCCAAGTAACACGACAAATACAAAAACTGGTAAAATACGTTCCATACTTTTCATTACTTACGTCCACGTTTCTTTTTAGCCTTTTGCAGCCGACGTGCAGCTTGTTTTACAGCAAAGTTTTGCATTTTCTGTCCTAAGTTTCCTTTGGGCATTCCACCATTCATGCCACCCATCATTGAGGACATATCCATGCCAGAACCACTCATCATTTTATCAATGCCACCAAAGTTTCCATTAGTTGCTTGATTCATCATTTTACGCATTTGATCAAATTGCTTGATCATACGATTAACCTCAACAATTGGCCGACCAGCCCCAGCCGCCAAACGACGACGACGAGAAGGGTTGATTAAATCAGGATTTTCTCGTTCTTCAGGTGTCATTGAGCTAACTATTGCTTCTAAATGAGCGAATTGTTTAGCATCAAGATTAACATTAGCTAAAGCTGGATTATTTGCCATTCCCGGAATCATCTTTAACAAATCTTCCATTGGCCCCATGCTCTGTACTTGTTTTAATTGTGCAACAAAGTCATTAAAGTCAAAGGTATTTTGACGCATTTTTTCGAGCTGTTTAGTTTGCTCTTCTTCGTCAAAATCACGTTGTGCTTTTTCAATCAACGTTAAGACATCGCCCATGCCCAAAATACGCGAAGCCATACGATCAGGATAGAACACATCTAAATCAGTAGGCTTTTCACCTTGACCAACAAATTTAATTGGTTTTCCAGTGACATCTCGAATGGACAATGCCGCACCGCCACGCGTATCACCATCTAACTTTGTTAAAACAACACCCGTTAAATCAAGTGAAGCAGAGAAACCTTTGGCCGTTTCCGCCGCGTTCTGCCCAGTCATGGCATCAACTGTCAATAATATTTCATCAGGATCAGCAATTTCTGCAATATCTTTTAATTCTTGCATCAATTCTTCATCAATTTGAAGACGTCCAGCTGTATCGATGAATACATAATCATTTTTATTCTCAGCAGCCTTCTCTAATCCAGCTCGAACAATATCACGTGGGTTGACATCTGTGCCCATTGCAAAAACTGGAATATCTAAGTCACGACCAAGTATTTCTAATTGATCAATCGCAGCAGGACGATAAATATCTGCAGCGATTAATAATGGTCGGGCATTATTTTCATTTTTGAGTTTGTAGGCCAGTTTGGCAACAGTTGTAGTTTTACCAGCACCTTGCAAACCAGCCATCATAATGATTGTTGGTATTTTTGGTGACTTATTTAACGGCACCGCTTCTTCACCCATTGTTGCAGTCAATTCATCGTTGACAATCTTAACAATTTGTTGTGCTGGATTCAAACCCTCCATGATATCAGTGCCACTTGCTTTTTCGCGCACATTGGCCACAAATTTTTTCACTGTGTCATAATTAACATCGGCCTCTAATAAGGCCAACCGGATTTCCCGCATTGTTGCGCGCAAATCCTCTTCACTAACACGGCCACGTCCTGTCAGATTTTTAATTGCCTTTGATAGGCGTTCTGTTAGATTTTCAAATGCCATAGGTTATTAAACTGTACACACTATTTTGTGCACATTTCCCTTCTAGTTATCAATTTCCGTCGTTAAAAGCTTCTGTACCAATAATTTTAACACATTATCATCTGGATAATGTGTCTCGATATATTGTTCAACATCCTTTTCTAATGCCTGTCGCTTTGCAAAATCGACTTGCAAATGAAGGATGTTTTCGTATTTTTCAAGTTGTTCAATAGCTCGATTGATATTATCTGATACTGCTTGGCGACTAACAATCTCCGCTTCAGCGATTTCAACAATAGAGTAATCATCTTCAAAATAGTAACGTAAATAAGCTTGTTGCTTATCCGTCAACAATTTTTCATAGAAACCAAATAGTTCGTTGATATGAGTCTTCTTTGCTAAATTCATGATTCAACCAATTCCTTGAATAGCCCATAAACGAATTCTTCAGGCTTGAATTCACGCAAGTCACTAGCTTTTTCACCAAAACCAATCCATTTAACCGGTAAGTGCATTTCATTACGAATGGCAAAAACAATACCGCCCTTAGCTGTACCATCCATTTTTGTCAACACAATACCACTGACATCGGATGAATTTTTGAACAATTTTGCCTGTTGCAATGCATTCTGACCGGTTGTTGCATCAAGAACCAACAAAACTTCGTGCGGTGCTTCAGGAATTTCACGCTGAATAATGCGTTTCATTTTTTCTAGTTCTTGCATTAAATTAACATTATTTTGCAATCGACCTGCCGTGTCAACAAATAAAACATCATAATTTTCATCGCGAGCTTTTTCAACTGCTGCAAAGACAACAGAAGCAGGATCCGCTTTTTCTTTACCAGCAACAACGGGTACATGCGCACGTTCACCCCATTCTTGCAATTGTTTGGTAGCACCAGCACGAAATGTGTCCGCTGCGGCTAACAAAACAGACTTACCTGCTTTTTGATACTTGCTTGCCAATTTACCAATCGTTGTTGTTTTACCAACACCATTCACTCCCACAAATAGAATAACTGTTGTTTGTCCTTTGGGTGCAAAATTCATTGTGGCATCTTCATTTATACCATCAGCCTCATACAAATCAACCATTTTTTTAATGATGACATCGCGAACGTCTTCTTTACGCTTCGCATTTTTTAATTTCACTTCTTCTCGAAGTTCGTCACTAATCTTTATAGCCATATCAAAGCCAACATCCGCACCAACTAAAGTTTCTTCCAAGTCTTCGAAGAAATTTTCATCCACCGAACGGAAATTAGCCAAAAATCGGTTAAATCTATCTGCAAAGCCAGTACGTGACTTTTTCAATCCTGCATCGTAAATTTGTTGCTCAGTTGTTTCTGTTTCTGTTTCTGTTTCTGTTTCTGTTTCTGTTTCTGTTTCTGTTTCTGTTTCTGTTTCTGTTTCTGTTTCTGTTTCTGTTTCTGTTTCTGTTTCTGTTTCTGTTTCTGTTTCTGTTTCTGTTTCTGTTTCTGTTTCTGTTTCTGTTTCTGTTTCTGTTTCTGTTTCTGTTTCTGTTTCTGTTTCTGTTTCTGTTTCTGTTAATTGTGGGGTACTGATTTTTTGTTTGTCAAGCGCCTCTTGCCAAATCTTGGCTTCATCTTCGTTAACTAAACCAACTTGTTCCATCATCGGTTGCGTCACGGCTGACGTATTTTCAGATACAGCAGTACTTTGCTCATCCTCAGAAGCATCACTATTAGATTCAGATTCACTCAAAATTTCAGTGGATTCTGACGCAGACTCCTGCTCAACCGTTTCATTTTTCTTTTTACGAAAAATATCAAATAATCCCATTTATTTTTCTCCTAATCCAAGTAATACACGCTTCTGAGCATATAGCTGTTTCTTAAACAAATTATACAATTATGAAACTGCTTCTTCCATTCGATCTAAATCAACTGCGACCATTTTTGACACGCCAGCTTCTTGCATCGTCACACCATATAACAAATTAGCATTCACCATCGTCCCCTTACGGTGCGTAATAACGATAAATTGTGTATCACCAGCAAATTCACGTAAATATCTAGCAAAACGCGCCACATTTGCTTCATCCAACGCAGCTTCGGCTTCATCAAGCACAACAAAAGGAACAGGGCGAACGTGCAAAATAGCGAATAACAGCGTAATCGCAGTCAATGCTTTTTCACCACCAGACAACAAACTCATTTGCTGGAATTTTTTACCAGGGGGTTGCGCTGTTATATCAATGCCGGTTGTTAATAAATGGGCTGGGTCTGTTAAGCTAATTTCTGCACGACCGCCACCAAACATTTTGGCATAAATATCTGAAAAATGTGTCGCAACTGCATCAAAAGTCTTTTTAAAACGAACTTGTACTTCCGTATCCATTTCATCAATTGTTTGTAGCAGTGTCTCTTTAGCTGAGTTCAAATCATCGCGTTGTTTTGTCAAAAATTCAAATCGTGTTTTTACAGACTCATACTCTTCAATAGCTCCAATGTTAACATTGCCAATTTCATCTAAACTACGTTTAACTAAGCGCAACTGTTCGGTAATATTTTGAAAATCCATGTCAGCAACTTTTTGGTACAAAGCTTCCACATCGCCAACATCGTACTGCGTCAGTAATTGCGTTTGCAGATTTTCTATCTGTGTCTGCAAACGAGCCAAGTGCGCTGCAGACTGACTTTGTGATCCAATAAGCGTTCTCAAAGTCTCCTGTTGCGTTGCAAATTGCTCTTCCAAATCCGTGATGCTGTTCGTCAAAGCCACGATTTGTGTATTAATATTGTCATACTTTTCTTGTGTGGCATCAAGTTGATGCGACATATCATCAATTATACTTTGGTTAGCTACATTACCTTGCGCTATAGCCAATTGTTTTTGCAGATTTTTTAAGTTTTCTTCTACAGTACTATGCTCTCTCTGTAGTTCATTACGTTGATTCTGTAATAAACTCAACTGGCCATTAATACTGTCAAGCTGAGCACCAACTGTTGCAAACTGAGTTTGCAACGTGGCTTTTTCTTCATTTGTTGATTGTGATTTTATTGAAGCTGTCTCTAAGTCATGAGCTAATTTGGCAGTCAGCTGTTCTTGATCCAATTTTTGTTGTTCAATATTTTTGATTTTAGTACTAAACTCTGCTATGCGATTTTTCAGTTCTAGTTGTTGTTCGCTTACTTCTTTCAATTCATATTGAATAGCTTGCACAGCTCTTTTTTGTTGCTTAACAGCATCCTGTTGCCGCGATAACTCATAATCAATTTTTTTAGTATCATTTTGAGCTGCTCGCAATGATTCTTGTGCCAAAAGTAGTTTTTCTTGTAACTGTTCACCAGTTGAACGTTTCAACTGCAGTGTTTCTTCTAATGTTCTTGCTTGAACAGATAATTCATCTGCAAGTTCACTTAATTCAGCAATATCAGATTGACGACTCAATAAGGTTGCGCCACGTTTTTGGGTTGCGCCACCTGTCATAGAACCACCAGCATTAACAACTTGGCCACTTAGACTTACCACGCGAAAACGAAAATGTCCACGTTTGGCAATTTCAGTTGCTTGATTTAAATTTTCCGCCAAAACGGTTGTCCCTAATATGTTGGCTTTAATAGCAGACATTTCCTCAGGCATATCAATCAAATCCGCGGCAACTCCTATAAAACCATCCATGTGTTGTACTGCTTCCAGACCGCTTAAGTGACGTGATTTGATGGTATCCATTGGTAAAATTGTAACACGTCCCGCCCGGTTTTTTGTTAAATAAGAAATAACCTGCTTGGCCGTTGATGTATTATCTACTACAACCTGTTGTAACACACCACCTAATACGGTTTCAATTGCCAAAGCATAACGACTGGGAACGGTCATTAATTCAGCAATAACCCCTTTAATACCACTAAATTTTTCTAAAGTTTGTGGCTGCATCAGCGCGCGAACACCTTGATAAAAGCCAGCATACTCGTCTAATGAATTGAGTGCATCGCGATGACTACGTGCCTTGTTTAATTCATCTAATACCTTGTACCAATTTTGCTCTGTGGACTTATATATTTTTGCTGCATTACCAATGTCTTTCTTTAAATCTGCTACATTTTTTTCAAGTTCTGTAATGTTTACATCATTATGATCACTATTTGGTACTTTTTTGTTAAACGTTTTTTGAATAGCTGTTAACTCTTCGTTTTCATTATCAAGACGTGCTGACAACACTTTTTGACGACTTTCTAGCTGCTGTAATAGCTTTTCGTCATTTTTTTGCGTGTTGTGCAGTGTAGCTATATCCTGCATTGTTTGAATATAATGATGTCGATTTACTTCAATTTTGCTTTGTATTTCACGTTGTAACTCAACTTGTACACTTGTATCAAATTGTCCAAGACTAATTTTTAATTGTTGGTATTGTTTTTGTAACCCATCTTGTTGTTTTTCTACTTGGCTAATTTGTTCATCTAATTTCCGAACACGATTTTGTAAATCAAACTCTTGTTTTTTAGCACTTTCAACATCTCTATTTAGCGTTGAAATTTGCTGTGCTCCTAAATTTTTAGCGCCAATCAAACGTTCACGTTTTTGAGTACACTCTAGAATTGTAGCCTGTAAGCTATCTCGTGACAATTGTGCACTAACACGTTCTTGACGTTTGTCTAATAATTTTTTATTGACAACATCTAGTGCTAGCTTCGTCTGGTTAACACGTTTGTCATGTGTTTCTACTTGTTTAGTCGTTGATAATATTTGACCATTGAGATCATGAATTGACCATGCCAATCGCGCCTTATCTAACGTATCAAAACGTTCTTTTTGAGCTAAATAATCTGTTGCTTCTGCCGCCTGCTCCGCTAATGGATCAATTCGACTTTCAATCTCATGAATAATATCCGCCACACGTGATAAATTATCACTTGTCTGGGTTAATTCTTTTTGCGCCTTTTCTTTATTTTGCTTGTATTTATACACGCCGGCGACTTCTTCAATAATGCCGCGTCGATCTTCAGGTTTTGCATTAAAAATACTTTCAACTCGTCCTTGGGATATTATTGAAAAACTTTCACGTCCCAAACCAGTATCCATAAACAATTCATGAATATCTCTCAACCGGCTCTCAACACCATTAATTAAATAGGAACTTTCACCTGATCGATACAACTTTCGCGTAATTCGAATTTCATTAAAATCAGATTGTACATAGTGATCAGAATTATCAAAAGTGATTGACACTTCAGCGCGATTCAACGCACCACGTTTATCGGTACCACCAAAAATAACGTCGGACATCTTTGTCCCACGCAAATCTTTGGCAGATTGTTCACCCATCACCCATTGAATCGCTTCAATGATGTTTGATTTTCCTGAACCGTTAGGTCCAATAATACCGGTCATCCCCGGCATTAGTTCAATCATTGTCTTATCAGCAAATGATTTAAATCCGCTAATTTCAAGTGATTTTAGTTTCATAAGTTGACATTATCTTCCAGTATTTTTAGTGCTGCTCTGGCAGCTGCTTTTTCAGCATCTTTGATGGATTTACCAGTACCACGCGCTAATTCTTTGTCATTAGCGGAGACACTCGCTTCAAATAATTGGGTATTATCTGATAATTGTTCCTCTTTTTCGGTCTGATAATCAATATCCACAGACCCTTTGGTCTGTAATCGCTCTTGTAATCGGCTTTTAAAATCAATAAAACGATCAAAAAAGTCTGTATCAATTGCTGCAAATAATGTTTGATTTAAGAATTGTCTAACGACATCTGCCCCTTGATCTAGATACAATGCACCAATAAAAGCTTCCCAAATATCTTCAAGCAATGAGTCGCGATCCCGCGCCCCGCTCATCTCTTCACCTTTTCCTAAACGAATACCTTCGTTTAAATGAACCATGCGTGAGAAATGCGCAAATGATCTTGTTTGAACCATTGCAATACGCATTTCGGTCAATTGACCTTCATGCCAGTCAGGATAGCGCTTAAACAAATACTCAGCAACAATCATTTGCATGACAGAGTCACCTAGAAACTCCAGACGCTGGTAGTCGCGACCTTTTTCGTCCGGATGTTCATTCAAATAGTTACGTTGCGTTAAAGCTTCTGTTAATAAGCTTTCGTCATTAAATGAGATATTAAATTTTTTTAAAATGTATGATTTAAAACTGTCTTGTGACACGTTATTTTCCTTTTAAAGCGTAGTCTATAGTATATTATATCAAAAAAGTGGCCATACTTTTCGAAAAGTTATAGCCACTCAATCTAAAGATCATAGTAGTAATCGTATGCTTTATAGTCCAGATTTTTCACGAACAACATTTGCGATGGATTCAGTATACTTTTCCACTAACTCTTGCGTTGGTGCTTCCACCATGACACGTAGTAAAGGTTCTGTTCCTGAAGGGCGGACTAATACTCGACCGTCCCCTGCCATCTGCGCTTCAACCTCAGCAATTTTGGCAATAACATCAGGATCATGCTGAATTTCTTCTTTATCAGCGACAGTTATATTCACTAATTTTTGTGGATAAATATGAACAGGAGCTGCCAGTTCAGATAGCTTCTTTCCCGTCTCTTTCATTACATATAACAATTGTAGAGCCGTTAGTAAGCCATCTCCAGTTGTTGCCCAATCACGAAAAATAATGTGACCAGACTGTTCGCCACCAAGATTATGGTCCGATTTAATCATTTCTTCCATAACATAGCGGTCACCGACTGCTGTTTTGATACTAGTCATATCATTTTCTGCCAACGCCTTATAGAAACCAATATTACTCATTACCGTTGAGACAACTGCATTGTGCTTTAAACGCCCTTGTTCATTTAAGAATTTTCCAGTGATAAACATAATTTTATCACCATCAACAATCTCACCATTTTCATCAACAGCAATTAATCGATCCCCATCACCATCAAATGCTAGACCTGCTTGTACATCATTTTCTTTTACAAGTTCAGCAAGCGCCGCTGGATTAGTAGATCCAACGCCATCATTAATATTTAGCCCATTTGGTTCTGTTCCTAATGTTACGAAATCTGTTCCCAAATCCGCAAACAATCGTGCTAATAAACCGCTGGTAGCGCCATTAGCACCATCAAGAGCAATTCGCATACCATTAAGGTCTGTTGGAATTGTTTTTTGAAGAAATTCTAGGTACTTTTGAACGCCTTCCGGATAATTATTAACGACACCTAATCCATCAGCACTGGGACGAGGTAGTGTATCTTCTGATTCATCTAATAATTGTTCAATTTCATATTCTAATTGGTCAGATAATTTGAAACCATCATTTCCAAAGAATTTTATGCCATTGTCAGCTGCCGGATTATGTGAAGCTGTAATCTGCACACCAGCGTCTGCCTCTAAATTTTGAACCAGAAAAGCTACAGCTGGCGTAGTAATAACGCCTAACCGCAGCACATCAATACCAACTGATAAAAATCCTGCAATAATGGCTTGTTGTAACATTTCGCCTGAAATTCGAGTATCACGACCTACAATAACAACTGGTTTCTTGTTTTCATCGTTGGCATGCCTGGTTAATATTGCACCACCTGTACGACCAAGACGAAAAGCAAGCTCAGGTGTAAGTGTTTTATTTGCAACACCTCTTACACCATCGGTTCCGAAATATTTAAGATTAAATTCTGACATATTTTACTGTCCTTTAGTTTCTGATGTTGTGCTTGCACTACTTTGAGTACTACTACTTGTACTGCTTGTTGATTCAGAGGATGATGAAGATGATGAACTAGAGCTGCTGCTCGTGCTCCCCGTCGAACTGCTACTTGTTGAGCTGGTGTTTGACGGTGTAATAGTTACTTTTACTTTTGAAACACTATATTCAACAATCCCTGTTTGTGTAGGAATCTCTATAGTACGCGTTGTTTTATTGCTAATATTTCCAACATCCACTGGTATATTAATAGTGTCCACCGATTTAAGTATATCAGAAGAACCATATGCCGTCACCGTTTTTGGATCAAATGTAATCGTATAGTCATCACTGTCACCATTGTTTATTGTTGCGCTCAAATTCATTTTTTTACTGTCTTCAGGTTCTACATCTAACGTGACATTCGCCGTTGGATCACTGATATTAACCTCAACTGCATTACCATCTTTATCTCGTGCAACAAGTTTGACAGATTGTGAGACAGACTGTTTAACACCACTATCAAGTGACACTTTGGCATCTACATAACTCACAGCTTCGACGTTAGCCTTAGGTCCTGAAATCGTGACATTTTTTGGATCTGATGTTGTATCTCCAACCGTGTATCCGGTCGTAATCTTACTTTTATCGAAACTAACCTGCACCGGCAGTTTTGCCGATTTCTTTTGGGAAATTGTCACCGTGACTGTTTGTGGCGTTACCGTAGATGTTAGGGAAGAGTTAACGCCTCGTAAAGCCACCTTAACATTGTGCTTACCAACACCTAAGCTACGTAAATCTACGCTAGCTTGAATGTCATTATGACTCTGTGCAGCTGTCACCAGTGGTCCCGATCCCTCAATACCAACCTTAACTGTTGACGGGGCGCCGATAACAACATATTTATCTGAATCAACTTGTAAATTTAAAGGTACCTTTAGGGTAGCCCTTTTTTCTGGAATCAACGTTGAAAAATTTGTTGACCCTCCATTGTTAGTAGCAGTACCTTGTTTCGTACTAGAAACATAAGCGGCAAGTAAAATGGCGATAACTAAGGAAACCACCAAATTAACGATTTTAGACTGTCCTATTTTTTTCATTTTGAACGTCCTCCAATCTTTTGCCACCAGTGTTTGTCATTTTCTTCGTCAATTTGCACCAAAAATTGATGTTCAAAAAAGTTCATGTAAGACTCTTGGTCCATATTGCGAAGTAAATCCCCCCCTTGAGTGATCGATATTTCCCCTGTTTCTTCAGAAACAACCACTGTAATTGCATCACTTGCTTCACTAATACCAACAGCAGCCCGATGACGTGTTCCCAGTTCCTTTGGTATTCGCGTACTTTCTGATAATGGTAAATATGCTGCAGCAACAGCAATGCGATCATCATCAATAATCACGGCACCATCATGTAAAGGTGTGTTAGGAATAAACGTATTAATTAATAACTGACCGGTAATGTAGGCATCTAACTTTATGCCAGTTTTGATATATTCATCTAAACTACCATCACGTTTTATCGTAATTAAGGCACCTATTCGCCGTTTAGACATGTACTGCAAAGCATCATCTAGACTCTTAATGAGTTGATGTTCTTTAGAATTATCCACACGAGCACGTCGAATAACCAAACGTCGTCCCAAGCTTTCTAATCCTCGTCGAATCTCTTGTTGGAAAATAACTACCACTGCTATTGGAGCCCATGTAATTATTTGATCCATAATCCATGATAGGGTTACTAAACCAAGGTACCAACTCACTACCTTAACCAAAATAACGAAGCCTACTCCAAACAATATCTGCAAAGCGCGGGTTCCTTCGACAAATTGAATGAGCTTATACAAAATAAACCATATAATAGCGATGTCAATGACATGCATTAGGTTATTAAATGTAAAATATAGTAGAATATTCATACTTAGCTATTCCTCATCCCTTCCTGCTAGAGCAGCTGTTTCGGCATAATTGATAAACTGACGTATGTTCACGCCTGCTTGTCTTGAAATACGCCCTTGTTCATAAAGTTGTTGAATCGTTTCACGTTCCACATTTAATGCTTTGATTTCCAATTCCATTCGATATCTATCATCTAGTTCACGTTGTTCTGGTGTATCAGGGTGACGTTCTTTTTCAATCTGATTACGATAAAATATAATCAAATTATAAGCCGCTTGGCGTTCCATTCGATGTGAAACAGTATCACCTGTATACTTTTCCATATATTCAGACAAAGACTGAATGGCTTCCTTGGCCATTTCTTTAGTGGCCATTGAACTTTCTTCACGAAATTGGTCAGTTGACTCATCCGAAATCCAAATCCGAATACTTCTTAGCGTACGCCGCCACAATATAATAATCCACTGGGTAGATAAATGATAGTGTTTATCAGAATCAATCATATTCTCTAGACGATCTAAACGTCGATTTTGAGAAGAATAAGTTAGTATAGATATTTTTTCATCGGCTAGCAGTTGACGTAAGCAATTTCGTTGCGCTTCTAATGCGACGCGTCGCAATTCTCGATCATCTTCAATATTAACTTTATGATCATTACTTTTGTTTAACTGTCGATAAATCTGGTCAATAATTTGTTGTTTTCTACCAATTAATTCATAGACAATAATTCTATTATGATCATTTTGTTGCTCACGGAGAACTTGTACACCAATTCGAATGGAAAATATTCTCGCTTGTGCCTCGGTTAAATCAACTTTAGATTCATGGGTACTTGATGTTTCAACTTCGCCCACTTCTGGTTGTGTAAAATCATGTGTGGTTCGTTGTTTGGTAACAATTGGCAACATAATTGTGGCCACCAACAGACTAATAATCACCACTACTGCCGCCACAAAAACGAGTAAATTACGTTGTGGAAAAGCCGATCCGTCTGCAATAGTCGATGGAACAGTTAGAACAGCGGCCATTGTAACCGCACCACGAACACCAGTAAGGCCCGATATGATTGCCATTCTAAAAGAAATGGCGCGTTCCTTATGTTTTAAATGATATGTAATTTGCGTGCCGTAAGCCCAAAATGTACGAATAGTAAATATGATAAACCAAACGGCAACACCATAAAAGATGGCCATACCCGTATGAACCTGCGTACTACGCACAATATCTTTCATGGCAGCAGGAAGTTCAATACCTAGTAAGATAAAAATTGTGCCATTTAGCAAATAAACAAATACTTCCCAAGTACGTACTGTGACCACATTTATTTCAGGTGAACGCGCATTCATATGCTGATCGCTCAAAATTTTCGATAAAACGCCACCAGCCACAACTGCAATTACACCAGAGGAGTGAAAAATGTCCTCAGCAACCCAATAAATAACGAATGGCATTAACAAAGTCACAACCGTATGGAAAACCACATCATTCAAGCCAACACGATCAAAAGAGTCACGTAGCCAGCTAACAAAACTACCAAGAATTAGCCCAACAGCTAATCCGACAATAGTCATCCAAAAGAAGTTTCCAATGGCTTCACCAATTAGAAAAGTACCTGCGATGGTGGCTTTAATCGCCGTATTAAAACTAACCAACCCACTCGCGTCGTTGATTAAACTTTCTCCTGAAACAATATGCATCACATTTTCCGGAAGCTTCACACGCCGAGCAATGGCTTGCACAGCCACCGGATCAGTTGGTGATATCACGGCCGCTAGGGCCAAAGCCACTGATTTTGGTAGTTGAGGCATTAATAGGTGCATTAAAAATCCACCGACTAACGTTGTTAAGATAACCAAAATAATTGAATTACCTAAAATCGGCCCACGTAATTCCCAAAGTTCATGTTTTGGAAAACGCCATGCATCGTTAAACAATAATGGTGCTATAAACAATAGCATAAACCACTCTGAATCAACTTCAACGTAAATACCACATACCAGTGCTAGAAAGAGACCAATCGCAATCTGAAATAAACTGATAGGTATCTCAGGTATAAAATGCGACACAATGTTAGAGATGGTTACCGCAACAATTAATATTACAATTAATTCTAATATTGCCATTCCTTAACGCTCTCCCATTATTCTGACTTCTGTTTCTAAATGCACACCAAATTTTTCATACACTGTTTTTTGTACATAATGAATTAAATCCTCATAGTCATTACCGGTGCCATGTGCGATATTGACCATGAATCCCGCATGCTTTTTGGAAACTTCAACACCGCCGCGGCGGACACCTTGTAATTTAGAATCCATAATCAATTTACCTGCAAAGTAACCTTCTGGCCGCTTAAAAACGGAGCCATTCGATGGATAATTTAGTGGTTGTTTATTAGCACGTTTAAAATTATTTTCATCCATTCGTGTCCTGATAGCAGTGCAACTATCTGGTTGTAATTCAAAAGTCGCACTAATTATAATGCCACCGTTGCTCTGGAAAACAGATTTTCGGTAACCAAATTCCAATGCCTTTTTTTCAAAATTTTGCAGAGTGCCATCTGGCATTAAAGCAGTGACAGATGACACAACCATATCAACTTGCCCCCCATAAGCGCCTGCATTCATGAATACAGCTCCGCCAACTGACCCTGGAATTCCTGCGCCCCACTCTA
The DNA here is from genome assembly GCF_056530425.1 of Leuconostoc sp. C5. Lineage (NCBI taxonomy): Bacteria > Bacillati > Bacillota > Bacilli > Lactobacillales > Lactobacillaceae > Leuconostoc > Leuconostoc sp. C5. The sequence goes on from NZ_CP134351.1 coordinate 1,509,528, forward strand.
AACCACTCAGCCCATGTTCAAACGCTTGCTCAGTTACCCAAATTAAATCAGCACCAGCTGATGCTACGATTTTATTTTGATCCACAACGACGTCCCGTAAATCATGTAGTAAGATGGATAGTCCCCGTAGACCACCATTGCGAACGATTAAATTGGATAGCCGACCAAAAACTTGCACAGGCATGCCTAACTCTTTAGCCCAGTTCACCAGTACTTTCAATTCATGAATACTTTTGGGGATGGCTAAATAATCAACCAATCCACCAGCTTGCGTATAAGCATATGGTGCTAGTGAATGATTCTCTAGTATTTCAATATTTTCTAATTGCATTAAATTTTGTCTCCAAGTCCATATGTACTATTTTACCAAACTTTAGGTAATTCTTTAAAATTATGTTAAATCGCTAATATATTATTGAAAAAACAAAATAAAAAAGCGCCCAAGTGGATTTAAATCAATTCCCGTGAGTGCTTAATCAATTCACTTTAACTATTAAAAACATCATTCATCTTACACTGCGTTACGCAAACCATAATTTGATTTCATATTCGGCCGCTTCAACACTGTCCGAACCATGAACAATATTCATAACAGCTTCCCCTTCCCATTCACGACCTAAATCACCACGAATAGTTCCCGGTGCAGCTAGTGTTGGATTGGTCGTTCCCATAATTGTTCGCCAGCCCGATACAATGTTGGTTCCTTCTCCAATCATCGCAATAATCGGGCCCGAAGTCATATACTGCACTAACGAAGGATAAAATGATTTGCCCACATGTTCAGCATAATGCTTTGCTAGTAATTCAGGAGTAGGTTGTACCATTTTCATCGCTTTAATCGCATAGCCTTTATGCTCAATTCGCTGAATAATCTCACCAATTTTGCCACGCGAAACGCCATCCGGTTTAATCATCATAAAAGTACGTTCTACCATATATTTCCTCCTTATAATTAAGTCTCTAACTTAATTGTACACATATATGAAAACGTTCACAATACTACTTTCTTGCTGTGCGTTTGACATCCTCAGGACGGTACTCCATGGCCATCCCTTTTAAAATATTACGAAGATAGCGATCACCAGCCGGTTTATAATTTCGATGATCCGGTCGACGTAATATTGCACTTAACTCACTATTAGAAATTTGAATACCTGCCGTTTTTAAGAAACCAATTAAATCATCACTAGTATAGGCCATCGCAATTTTCAATTTTTTGATAACAACATTATTTATCGCTGCCTCGTTGACCATATCAAATGTTGGTGGAACAGGCTTTAAATCGGGACCAATTTTTTCACCACGTTGTGAAATAATCAAGCCATTCATAAATGATTCAAGTATTTTTGTAGCGACCTTCTCATCACGTTTCGTATCTTCTGCTTGTTTTGTCAATAGATTGTGTAATTGATCTTCATCTATTGTTACGCCACCAAATTTAAAAATTTTGATCATATCAGCATCTTTTATGTTGAGTGCGTAACGTAAACGAATAATTATATCATTATTATTAAAAGCCATTATTGTAGAACCTAGTAAATAGAAAATATATTGTCCAAATGTCAACTATTTTTCTCTATTATTTTCCTTTTATTTTTCTCTTCAAACTACCCTGTAGAAAAGACAGTTGTATCCGTAAGTCTAATTATATCATACAAAAAAGGCCGATCGGAATTCCCTAGCCAGCCTTTTTGATATGCAATTGTAAACTTATTATTTTTCTGGATTATCTTTTTTATTTTTCAAAGCATCTTTTACGGCATCGACATCGTCATGGGCAACATCTCGAACCTTTTGTACATCATCTTTGGCTTCGCCCTTAACATTTTGGGTCTTACCTTCGACTTCACGTGCTTTATCACCGGTAATTTTTCCTTCAAGTTCTTTTGCCTTACCAGCAATTTTATCTTTAGCATTATCAAACTTTTCTTCAAATGACATGAGCGTCCTCCTTGAATGATATTCGATGTTGTGTGGTAAGTATAACGCAACTGTAAGCGCTTGTAAAAGCATATGCCTCGCACAAATCATTTTTTTTCCAAAGCCATGTGCTGTGAATAAATATTCGAGGCAAGATCATCACCAGATTTTATGTAAAGAGCATTAAGAGGTTACTTCTTATGTTCCATAGGAACACTATCATGTTTGAAGTCTTCAATTGAATTTTTAACAACTTGCTTACTATTGTCTTTAATAATTTTAGTATTTTTTTAACATTATTTTTTGTCTGATTTAATTTTGTATTCAATGCCATTACAATTTCTCCCATCAATTGTTTGAAATCATATTTTATCGAATAATTTTGAGTTACGCAAGTGAAAAATTAATCCATTTTTACTTTATTAAATAATAATGTGATAACAAATCTATCCCAAAAAATATGAAGTAACTAGAAAAACTAATGTGTTACAAATGGTTAATATGGATGGTTATCATATTCCTCCCATGCCTCATGTGAATCTTGAATGCGTTTAAACATTTTTTCCATTTCAGTTAGTGTAAATGACGTCACCACTGGACGACCATGAGGACAATTATAAGGGTTCTCAGTCGAGGCAAGTGATTCGAGCAACGTCCGAGCTTGTAAGTCGCTTAAATGCATGTTGGCACGGACTGAGCGTTTACAGCTCATCATAATTGCTGTCCGTTCACGAAATTCGGCAACTGTCAAATTACCGTCTCGTAATATCCAATCAACCATTTCTTTAATCGTTTCAGTCTCTTGGCCCTTTTCAAACCATGTTGGATGTTCACGGACAATTACTGTTGTTGGCCCGAATGGTTCTAGCGTCAAGCCAATAGCCTCTAATTCGGCTTCCTTATCGGCAATCTTCAACATATCAGCTACAGAATAGTTAATGGTGATTGGCACTAACATTCGTTGCTTATCCGTGCCAACCTGACCAATTTCTTTTCGATAATATTCATACTTCACACGTTCTTGTGCAGCATGTTGGTCAATCAAATAGAATCCTTCGCTACTTTGAGCAAACAAAAACGTACCATGCATTTGTCCAATGTATTCTAGGCTGGGAAATCCGCTCGGTTTCTTTGGTGAAATGTCTAATTCTTCTTGGGTTGGTATATCTGGCTTATTATAGCTGGATATATCTTCAGAAACTTGCACAGTTATTTCATCATCAAATATTGGTAAGTTAGGTTCGTGAGCATATTTTTGAGTAAACTCATTAACTGCATGGTTCATCAAATCTGCCTCTTGATTGATGACCACTTCATTGCTATCCATACCTGTATTGATTGCAATAGTCTGTTCCATATCTGGCTTAGCCCATGGTGCTACTTGCTTTGGTGCTGGTGGCTCAATTTTGTTAGTCTGAGCCTGTCCATATAGATTTTCATAAGCATCTGGAATTAAATTTTCATCAGCAAAGCAAGATTTAATAGTATCAATAATTAATGCTGATAGTTCGGCTTCTTTTGATAATCGAATTTCAGCTTTTTGCGGATGTACGTTAACATCAACTAATAAAGGATCTGTATTGATGTTGATGACACCCATTGGAAAACGACCAACCATCAGCTTTGACCCATATCCACGAATAACTGCATTTGATACGGAAAAATTTTTAATAAAACGGCCATTAACCAATATCGTTAAGTAATCCCGCGAACCTCGCGTGAGTTCTGGTAATGACACAAACCCTGTAATATTAAAATCATCATCTTCGCCAGTAATTGCACGCATTTTTTGCGCAACGTCACGTCCATATATCGCAGCGATAACACGTTGCTGATTACCATCCCCATTTGTTTGTAAAATATTACGTCCATCAGCAGTTACAGTGAAGGCAACATTCGTATATGACAACGCAATACGATTCATAATATCAGCGATACGAGACAACTCTGTTTGCGGCCGTTTCAAGTATTTTAATCTAGCTGGGGTATTGTAAAATAGATCTCTAACAGAAACCACCGTTCCTCGCCGTCCGTTGGCTGGCGTTGCAGAAACTTGCTTGCCACCTTTGATATGATACATGATCCCACTTGGCGCTTCTTGAGTAGTGGTATTCAGGGTTACATCAGAAATAGCTGCTATCGACGGCAAAGCTTCTCCACGGAATCCAAGAGACATAATATTAAACAAATCATGTCGATTGCTAATTTTACTAGTAGCATGCCTAGTAAAAGCTAACGGTACATCTTCTGGGTTAATTCCTTCACCATTATCGACAACACGAATTAATGACTCACCGGCTTCTTCTACGATGACATCAATTTGTGTTGCCCCTGCATCAATAGCATTTTCAACTAATTCTTTTACAACACTGGCTGGACGCTCAATGACCTCACCAGCGGCAATTTGGTTAGCTAATAAATTTGATAATTCATGTATGCGCACTGTCTTACTTCCTCAATTTTTGTAATTCTGCCAATACATTTAATGCTTCTAGCGGTGTCATTTTTGATATGTTGATGCTATCTAATTTTTGAAATAATGTTTCTGTTTTAGGATCAACATCCGAAACATTGAACAATGCCACTTGCTCAGACAACCCTGAAGCTTTTGGTTCAGGTACTAATGCTTCTTGATTTTCTAATCCTGATAAAATTGTTGTTGCATTTGCAATTAATTCGTCAGGCAATCCGGCTAGTGCAGCAACGTGAATGCCATACGATTTGTCAGCTGGTCCTTGTTGAATCTGATGCAAGAAGTGTAACTCACCCGATTCATCTTCAACAGCGCCCACATGAACATTTTTAATATTTTCATGTTTGTCTGCCAATGCCGTTAACTCATGATAATGGGTTGAAAATAATGTTTTAGCATGTACATGAGCATCTAAATATTCAATGATGGCTTGAGCTAATGCCATACCATCATAAGTTGCCGTGCCTCGACCTAATTCATCAAATAATATTAATGAGTGCGCGCTGGCTTCTTGCAATGCTAGGTTGGCTTCCGCCATTTCGACCATAAATGTCGATTGACCCATTGCCATATCATCATTGGCGCCAATACGGGTAAATATTTGATCAAATATTGGTAATACGGCACTTTCGGCCGGAACAAAACTGCCCATTTGACCCAAAATAACAATCAACGCTAACTCCCGCATATAGGTTGATTTTCCAGCCATATTAGGCCCCGTGATCAATTGCATTGCCGTATTTTGATCCAAATTCACATCATTAGCAACAAACTCACCGGCTTCTAATATTGCTTCAACCACTGGATGGCGTCCCTGCTTAATATTAATTATATTATCGTCAGTAAATGTGGGACGAACAAAGCGATTATTGTCAGCAACATCTGCTAAGCTTGCTAGAACGTCTAATTGCGCTACCTGTCGTGCCAACTTTTGTAAACGAGAAATATTTGCTTTAACACGCTCACGAATCGTAATGAACAATTCGTATTCACGCTCGGTTCTTTTGAGTTGCGCTTCGTTAATTAAACGCTCGTGCTCCTTCAGTTCAGGCGTAACAAACCTTTCAGCATTAGTCAGGGTCTGCTTACGTTCATAGCGCCCTTCTTCTAACTTACTAACATTTGCACGAGATACTTCAATGAAAAATCCAAAGTTTTTATTGTACTTAACTTTCAATGAATTAATGCCAGTTGCAGCACGCTCATCGGATTCTAATTGTGCCAGCCATTTCTGATTTTGACTCAAAACGTTACGATATTCATCGATTTTTGAATCAAATCCATCATTGATGATATCGCCCTCACGGATGCTAATCGGAGGGTCATCAACAATTGCTTCATCAATCAATCCAGCTAAATCACTCATATCTTCTAGTCGTTGACTAGCATGATTTAAAATACCTTGGCTTGAGGACAGAACGGACTTCATACCTGGAATTGCAGATAATGATCGCTTTAATTGTACTAATTCTCGGGCGTTCATCGTGCCCATAGCAGCACGAGCTGCTAAACGTTCCAAATCATATACTGATTTCAAATGATCTTGTAGCGCGCCACGTACAAAAAATTCATTTTGAAATGCTTCAATCATATCTAAACGTTCATTGATGTCTTCTGGATCCCGAAGTGGACGCAGCAACCATTGTTTTAGTAACCGACCTCCCATAGCGGTTTTAGTTTCATCAATTAGACCAAGTAAGGAACCTGCTTTCTTTTTTGTCCTTGCGTTTTTTACAAGATCTAAATTAGTCCGTGTATCTTGGTTGAATTTCAAATAAGCCAAGCGTTCATAATTTTGAGCCGGAATAATATGATCCAAATTACGGCGCTGGGTGTCAAATATATAGTTTAATAAAATAGTGGTTACTTGTGCTTCATTTTCATGTACCAAAGGCTGTGTCAAAAAACTAACTGTAGCATTAACATTTACGTCAGATTGAGTAGAAATTACCAATCCCCGTTCAGCAAGCTTATTAGCTATCCCTAGTTCTGTTGTTTCATCATCTTTTAATAACACAATTTCTTTAACTTCAAGTGAACTGAGCTCATCAATTACATCGCTAAAACGCTTTAGTGTTGTGGTTTTTAATTCACCCGTTGATAAATCAATGTAACTCAAAAAATAACGATTATCTCGTGGTAACACCGCAGCCAAATAATTATTTTGCTTATCATTGCCCATGCCACTATTAAGCTTTGTCCCCGGGGTAATGAGTTGCACCACGTCACGCTTCACCATTCCCTTTGCAGTGGCAGGATCTTCCATTTGCTCCACTATAGCGACTTTGTGTCCTTGATCAACTAAAATATCAATATAATTCTGAGCAGCATGGTGTGGAATGCCAGCCATTGGTACCGGATTTTCAGAATTTTTATTACGTGCTGTTAATGTTAGCTCCAACAATTTTGCGCCAAGCACTGCATCATCTTCAAATAACTCATAAAAATCACCCAAACGATAAAACACGAATGCGTCAGGATATTGACTTTTAATCTCATGATATTGCACCATCATCGGTGTTTCAGCAACTTTAGCCATGTTGAATACCTCTTTCTATACACTACATTTTAACATATCAAATAAACATTTCTGTGACACACTGAAAAATGCAGCGCACATCTGCTATGAAAGGACAATCTCATAGTGATGCGTACCGCATATTGTTTGGATCTAAATTATTAATTTTCAGCTTTTTTGAAAACTGTAATGCTTTCAACGTGAGTTGTTTGTGGGAATTGATCCAGTGGCTGAACTGCACCTTCGATTTCAAATCCTGCAGCCAAAATTTGAACAGCATCACGCGCAAGTGTTGCTGGGTTACAACTTATATATACAAATTTTTCAGGATTCATTGCTTTAACTGCATCAATCAATTCTTGTGTTAACCCTTTGCGTGGTGGATCAACAAAGACAACATTTGGCTTTAATCCTTCATCCGCCCATTTTGCCATTTGCTCTGGTGCGTCAGCCAATACAAATTCGGCATTTGTAATTTGATTATTTTTGGCGTTTTTTTCAGCATCTTCAATTGCTCCTTCAACAACATCAACACCATATATTTTTTTCACTTTATCCGCAACAGATAACGTAATTGTTCCGATACCAGAATACGCGTCAACAACAACGTCAGTCGGTTTCAAATTAGCCTTTTCAGCTGCGAGCGCATACAAGGTCGAAGTGGTTTGAGGATTGACCTGATAGAAAGAGTTTGGCCCAATAACAAAGTCTTTACCCATTAATTGATCGTGAATATCGTCTTCACCCCAAATCGTTTCATTCCATTGTCCCATAATCACATTGGTATCGTGATTATTGATATTGTGGATAACACTCTTTAATTCAGGTAGTTTTGCACTGAGTTTTTCGGCAATTAAGTCGCTATTAGGCAGCTTTTTAGTATTCGTGATGATAACAACCATTAATTCATGTGAATAATAGCCCCGTCGTGCCATAATATGACGAATAACGCCTTTTTTAGTTTCTTCTTCATACGCGGAAACACCTAATTCACGTAAAATGTCTCGCGTAATACGAACTGCTTCATCAACCTTGGGATCTTGGATATAAAAATCTTCAATTGGCACTAAACGATGTGACCCACGACGATAAAAACCTGTTTCTAATTTACCATTTATCATTTGCACAGGTACTTGTGCCTTATTACGGTACCCTGTTGGATTTTCCATACCAATAGTCGGCGCCACATCAACATCTACATTAACCTTTTTAAATAATTCTTCAATTTGATGCTGTTTAAACGCCAGTTGTGCCTCATATTTCAAATTGGCTAGCGGTGCAATGCCTGTGGTAATTGCTATTTTGTTGGCATTTTGAACGCGATTTTCGGATTCCTGAATACGTCTTGTTACACGCCCAAATGCGTAGCTTTTTAGTACTTTTGTGACACTCACGCGGACAATTTCTCCCGGAATAGCATCAACTACAAATATCGGAAAATTATCAACCTTAACAACACCCATGCCTTGATATGTAATATCAATCACGGTTGCTTCAATTTCCTGATTTTTAGCTACTGGTGCTTCGGTTTTATATACTCGATTAGCTTTCGCCATAATGATTTGCTTCTTTCTTGCGCCTTTTGACACGCACTTTAAAATGAGAATAAGGCACCATAATTAGCGCCTTACTGATGTTACTTTGTATCTAGTTTTTCGGCTTCTTCAACAAATTTACGTTTAGCAACACTTACAGAATTTTCTGACATGCCTGAACGATTGGCTACAAATTCAATATGTTGTTGTAAATCAGTAAATTTCATTGGCGCATCACCACCATATTCGCCATCTAAATTCACTTTCATTTGGTCATTATCTAGTGGCAAGATCTCTACTTTGTTGGTTTTCTTGTAGATTAACTTAGGATTATCAATATGCTTACCGCCATTAATCATCTGCGCCACCATCTGTAGCATCTGTGCCAAGTTAGCTTCTTTAATGATTAAGAGCGTAAAACGACCATCGTCTAACTTTGCATCTGGGACGATGGACTCAAAGCCACCGACAGAATTAGTCAGTGCCAAAAAGATCATCGAAGTTTTTCCTGAATACTCACCATCATCAAATATAACCTTGGCATTAACTGCTTTAACTCGAGTAATCAGCTCTGCCCCCTTAACTAAATAGGCCAAATAGCCATATAATGATTTCATCAACGAAGGCACCGCATACGTCACCTCGCTAATAGTTCCTAGAGCGGCAATATTCATAAAATACTTAATTTCGTTATCTTTTTCAATTTTGCCTATGTCCATTTTAATGGTTTCATTTTGCAAAATTACTTTTGCTGCTTCTAATGGCTCATCGCGAGGTAATTTTAATGCACGTGCATAATCATTGGTTGTACCCGCCGGTATGACTGCCATCATCGGGCGCTTTGTTAAGGGAGATAATCCATTAACAACCTCGTTAATTGTTCCATCTCCACCTGCTGCGACAATAAGATCAAAACCAGCCTCAGCAGCACGCCTTGCTTCTTTCGCCGCACTCAGTGGTTCTGGTGTAGTGGCAAAAGCCGAAGTTTCATACCCAGCTTTTTCATAAACTGCGAGGATATCAAGCATCTCGCGTTTAATAGCCTCTCGACCCGAAGTTGGATTATAGATAATTCTTGCTCGTTTCATGCCGGCAAACACTTTTCCTTTCAGCTTACAATATGTACGCGAGAAAAATCTCGCTTATTGACTAGTTTACATTTTCAAAGTTTATCGTTTTTTTAACTCTGACAACAACAGCTTATTCAAAACACTTGGATTTGCTTGTCCTTTGGACATTTTCATAAGTTGCCCAATAAGATAGCCAGTAGCACGATCTTTACCGCCATTGAAGTCTTCAATAGATTGCGGATTATTGTCCAATACTTCAGTAATCCAGCCTAACAACAAATCTGGATCACTTAATTGAACCAGACCATGCTTCTTAGCAAAGGCTTCTGGCTCTTCACCAATCATAATCGCTTCAAAGACTTGCTTGGCTTGCTTTGTAGAGATTGTTCCGTCTTCAATCAACTTAATCATGCCTGCTAAATGCTCAGGAGTCAAACGCGTGTCTTGCAGCTCGACTTGATTCTTATTCATATAAGCATTCACATCACCAATTAGATAGTTAGCAGCGCGTTTTGGATCAGCTCCTGAAGCTACAGTCGCATCATAAAAATCAGACATAGCAAGCGTCTGTGTCAAAACTTCTGCATCATAAGGTTCAATTCCCAAGTCATTTACATAGGCTTCTTGACGTTCACTCGATGATTTTGGTAAGTCTGCAGCAACTTCATCAATCCATTTTTGATCAATGACCACCGGAGATAAATCAGGTTCTGGGAAGTAACGATAGTCGTCTGCTCCCTCTTTTACACGCATTAAGATTGTCGATTTAGTTGGTTCATCATAGCGTCGAGTTTCTTGTTGAATTACACCACCAGAACGCAAAACCTCTGCCTGTCGCTTTTCTTCAAAAATCAATGCGTTACGAACGTAGTTGAATGAGTTAATATTCTTCATTTCAACTTTTGTTCCATACTGATCTGATCCAAATGGTCTGAGTGATACATTGACATCTGCACGCATTTGACCTTCTTGCATCTTAGCTTCAGAAACACCTGTAAATAAAATAACTTGGCGCAACTGCTCTAAGTAAGCATAAGCCTCATCTGGTGAGGCAAGATCAGGTTCTGAAACAATTTCAATCAATGGTGTCCCTTGACGGTTTAAATCAACATAAGAATAACCATCAGATCCGTGTGTATTTTTACCCGCATCTTCTTCAACGTGCATTTCTGCAATGCGGACACGCTTTACCGTTCCATCGGCCAATGTCACATCTAAGTAACCGTTAGTACCAATTGGTGTTTGTGATTGCGTTGTTTGATAAGCCTTGGGGTTATCAGGGTAAAAATAGTTTTTACGGTCCCAACGAATCAATGGCGAAATTTGTGCGTGTAATGCCAGCGCAACACGCATACCATATTCCAATGCGCCTTTGTTTGCTACCGGCAAAACACCAGGATAACCAAAGTCAATTACGTTTGTATTAGTATTTGGCTTGTCACCATAGTGAACCGGTGAAGGTGACAACAGCTTTGAGTTTGTTTGCATTTCAACGTGGACTTCAAGTCCAATCGTTGTTTCAAAATTTCCAGTTCCCATGTGTGCCCCTCCTCTTTAATATTCTTTCGCAACGTCAGGATGTTGTTCAAACAAACGGCTGGCTTGTTCGTAAGCATATCCTGTTTGATAAACAGTCTGTTCGTCAAATGGCTTACCAATAATTTGCAAGCCCACAGGCAATCCATCAACAAATCCAGCGTTGACTGACAAACCAGGTAGACCAGCTAAGTTTACTGGGATAGTCAAAACATCTGCCAGGTACATTGCTGTAGGGTCATCAACCTCTTCACCAAGACCATATGCAGCTGTTGGCGCAGTAGGTCCAACAATTACATCATAGTCTTCAAAAACCTTATTAAAGTCCTCAATCAACAATGTACGAATTTTAGCGGCCTTCTTAAAGAAAGCATCATACGCACCAGCTGACAATGAGAACGTTCCTAACATGATACGACGCTTGACTTCGTCACCAAAACCTTCTGAACGTGTTTTGACATATAAATCTTCCAAGTTTTTAACGTCATCGGCACGGAAACCATATCTCACACCATCATAACGTTGTAAGTTAGATGATGCTTCTGATGACATGATAATATAGTATGCAGCTACACCGTATTTAGTGTGTGGAAGACTTACTTCGTCAACAGTTGCTCCCAATGCTTCTAATTGTGCAATAGCAGCCTTGACTTGCTTGGCAACTTTTGGATCAATACCTTCACCAAAGTATTCTTTTGGCACAGCGATCTTTAAGCCCTTAACATCACCGCTTAACTTTGCAGTGAAATCAGGCACTTCACGCTGCGATGAAGTTGAGTCTTTCTCGTCGAAACCAGCAATAGCATTTAGTACTGTTGCGTTATCCTTCACAGTTCTTGTGAAAGGCCCGATTTGATCAAGTGAAGAAGCCATGGCAAACAAGCCCCAACGTGAAACACGACCATACGTAGGCTTTAAACCAACAATTCCATTAAAGGCAGCTGGCTGGCGAATTGAACCACCGGTATCAGACCCTAATGCAAATGGCACTTGTCCAGCGGCAACTGCTGCAGCTGATCCACCTGATGATCCACCTGGCACCTTACTATGATCCCACGCATTTGATGTTTGTTTATAGTATGAGGTTTCTGTTGAACCACCCATGGCAAATTCATCCATGTTAGTCTTTCCAACAGAAACCGCCCCTAGGTTTTGCAATTTTTCCACCACTGTCGCATTATAGATTGGCTTAAAACCTTCCAAAATATGCGAAGCACCCGTTGTTTGAATGCCCTTGGTTGCCATATTATCTTTCAATCCCAAAGGGAGACCTGTCAAGACATTCGAAAAATCAGATTTTTCATCAATTTTTTGAGCTTGTGCTATAGCTTCGTCTGGGTTTGTGCTAATAAATGCATTTAATTTATCATCAGTTTTAGAAATGTTATCAAGCGATGCACGTGTCAAATCTACCGCACTTACTTCTTTGTTTACCAACTGATTGTGCAAAGAAGTTAAATCATGCTCAAAATAATTAATTGTCATGTTATTCCCCCTCACCATTCAAAATTGCAGGAACCTTAATTAAATCTGCAGCTTCAAGTGGTGCATTATTAAGAAGTTCTTGTTTTTGATTCCAGTTATTTGCGACATCTTCACGCAAATGATTAACATTTTCCGTTACTGAGTATGTTGGGATAACATCATCAGTATTTACCTCGCTCAACGTATCAAAAATATTCAAGATATCACCCAATTGTGTTGTAAATTGGTCAAGATCAGCATCGTTAAAAGCTAATTTGGCTAACCCTGCAACATGGGCAACTTCGTCACGTGTGATTGTTGTTTCGGCCATAAATATCCGCGGGTGCATACATTTCTGTAGGCACACTTCCTTTCAGTGTTTATATACTAGTCCATTTTATCACATATTTGTCAATCTCTCGCCTTGCATTTCAATGGTATTCCTGTATAATTAAGAATGTTGTACAAACAACACGACCAGTAACTTTGTTGAGCGGCTCACCATCGCTTTACGCAGTCTCTGGCGACATTTTAGAAAGGTGGATATAAATATGGCACTTACACAAGAACGTAAGAACGAAATCATCAAGGCATACGCCCGCCACGAAGGCGATACAGGTTCAGCTGAAGTACAAATCGCAGTTTTAACTGCTGATATTAACGAGTTGAACACACACATGGCAGCTCACAAGCATGATTTCCACTCACAACGTGGATTAATGAAGAAGATTGGTAGCCGTCGTAACTTATTACGTTACCTCCGCAATACTGATATTCAACGTTATCGTGAATTGATCCAACGCTTAGGTTTGCGTCGTTAATCTTAGGATTACTTGAAAACCTCGTATCAAATTTAAGGAGAAAAGACATATGCCTGTTATTGAATCAGCAATTCAACGTGTTCGTCTTACTAAGAAGCAACACGACCGTAACGAACCACAACTCAGCGCTTACCGTACAGCTGTAAAAAAGTTTGAAAAAGCTGCAGCTGCTGGTACAGACAACTTAGCAGAATTATACAAGGCTGCTTCTTCAGCTATTGATCACGCCTACTCAAAAGGTTTGATCAAGAAGAACAAAGCTTCACGTGAAAAGTCACGTTTAGCTAAGTACGTTAAGTAATTAACCTACTTCCTTGAATACTAAAAGGACTTGGAAAAATTTCCAAGTCCTTTTTTTAATGTTCTCCACGTTGTTTGTTTGCTTTGCGTGTTGCTCTCATTTCTTGTCGTTGAGATATTCGACGATCCATTTGATTTTTACGCTGAATTGCATTTTTAATGCGTCTTTTGTAACCTGGCTTGACATTTTTCTTTTTCTTTTTAACCATACCAACCATAGTTGAATCCAATTTTTTGGTTGTGGCTACTCGCTGAACACGAGCCCTTCGATCCTTAACGTCAATAATTTCATTACCCTTAATTTGCTTAGCCTTAAAAGTGATACCCAAGGCTTCTAATTCAGCAACTTCATTTTCTTCATCTGGACCATACAACGTAATGGCTAATCCAGGCAAACCATTACGGCCCGTCCGACCCACACGGTGAACAAAGAATTCTAATTCGGCAGGTATATCATCATTAATGACATGCGAAACACCTTCAATATCAATACCACGTGCAGCTAGGTCTGTTGCCACGACATATTGGTATTCTAAGTTTTGGATCGCTTTCATAACACGTCGACGTTCACGTGGTTCAATATCGCCATGTATTTCGGCCACTTTCAAACCATGTCCACGCAAAAAACTCGAAATTTCCTTCGCACGCTCTTTGGTATTAGCGAAAACCAATGCTAAGTATGGATTACCAATAGTTAATACTTGATAAATAATGTCATTCTTATCTTTTGACTTAGTAGCTAATAACCAATTGTCAATTGTATCGGCAATGACCGTTGACACTGGTATAGCTTCAAAATGTGGGTTATCTAAATATTTTTTCAAGAATGGCTTCAACTTTTCTGGCATTGTCGCACTGAACACCAATGTCTGAAGACCCTCAGGCATTGCACCTGCAATATAATCGACTTCATTTAAAAATCCCATATCTAACGTCATATCAGCTTCATCTACAACAAGCGTATGAACTGCATGTAACTTCAATGATCCAGACTCTACTAAATCTTTAATCCGACCCGGTGTCCCAATGACAATTTGTGGTTGGTGATTTTCCAATTGTTTAATTTGTCGTTGCTTGTCTGTTCCACCCACAAACTCAGAAATGGAAATATCAGTGTTTAGCTGATTAGAAAATTCTTTCATCGCCTTGGTGATTTGCGCTGCCAATTCACGTGACGGTGTCGTAATTACTGCTTGTACGTATTTTTTATCCTGCTCTAATTGATTCAAGATTGGAATCAAAAATGTGTGCGTCTTTCCTGAACCAGTTTGCGATTGTCCGACCACATCTCGTCCTTGTAAAACATCAGGAATTAATTTTGCTTGCACAGCAGTTGGTTCATAAAAACCAATAGCACTTAATGCGTCAATAACTTCCTTTTTTAAATTAAATTGTCCAAATTGGTTTGCTTTTTCAGCCATCAATCTTCCTTTTCTGCGTCTTGCTTCTCGCTAAGAGCACTATCAACTATATTGATTAAGCGATCTATATCACCTTGATCTTGCGCCCAAGCTCCTGAAGCCATTGGATGACCGCCACCCTCAAATTGGTTTGCAATCTTATTAATTGCAATTGTTCGTGAGCGCAGTCTGACACGATAGTTTCCTTCGTCTTGTTCTTCAAAAATAGCCCATGATTTCACACAATCTATCTTTGATGGTAATGGTACAACAAAAGCTGTCCCGGCATCTTTCAAGTCAAATTGCTTTAACAATTCTTTAGTTAAAATAACATAAGCAAATCCCGAGGGTAGTATGCTTAAGTTTTGCAAAACATAGCCTGACAATTTGGCTGCGTTTTCCGAAATGGTTGCCATCGCATGATGAATTTCTTGGTAATCAAAATCATACTTAAACAGTTCTGACACCACACGGAACGTTTCTGAATCGATACTATACATAAATCGACCCGTGTCTCCAATAATACCAATATATAATAGGCGCGCTGCTTTTTTGGTCATCACCAATCCTTGACCCTTAAGTTTTTCATAAAACTCAAAAATCATTGTACTTGTAGCGGAGTGACCATCTTTAACCCATTGCCAATCCCCGTATGGTTCATCATTTGGATGATGATCTATTTTAATAACTTCTAAACCATCTGGCCAGCGTTGGTCATCTACACGCGGTGCATTGGCTGTATCAGTTACAATAACAAGAGCCTTATTGTAAGCAGCATCGGGTATAACATCCATGAAATTGTCATCTTCATTCATCCATGCTAATCCTTGAACTTCTTTGCCCACAGCATATATCTTTTTTTCTGGAAAACTTGCTTTTAATATTTCTTTCAAACCCAACTGTGAACCAAAAGCGTCTGGGTCAGGTCGTTGATGCCGATGAATAATTATTGTATCGTAACGCTTGATCTGTTCTAATATTTGTTCTTCGATTACTGACATGTTTATACTTTCTAATTATTATTTTCTATTATTGTAACATTAAAACAGCGTTATTTCCTCAAATCCGCTAGACTGTAGGTTACTAAGTGATATTCCCAATAAACGAATAGAAAAAGCCGTATTCATATTCTCATCAAATATTGTCTGCGCTACAGATACTATACTCCCAGCTTCTAATTTGAAAGGCACACTTTGAGTTACAGAACGTGTGATAGTATTAAATTCGCTGTCACGAATTTTTATATTTAGCGTACGTCCTACTAATTTCTTATTTTTCATGATTTCAACAATTTCCACAGCCAATTTTTTGAATTCTAGATTAACTTCATCTCTTGTTTGTACAAATTGATCAAAGGTTTCTTCTTTCCCTACGGATTGTCTTTGACGATGCCATTGAACTTCGCCAAAATGAACACCTCTAGCCTGCCAAAACAAATGTTCACCCATTTTTCCAAATTGAGCTCGTAACGTTTCTTGAGGTATCATGCGCAATTGTGCGCCATTCTCAACACCCAGCACTGCAAATTTTTCTTGTGTTTTTTTCCCAACTCCTCGAAAAGAGGAAATTGGTAATCTTGCCAAGAAATCTAATGCATTATCTTTTGTTATTACAGTAACGCCATTTGGCTTATTGAATTCTGATGCTAACTTCGCCAACAATTTATTGTACGAAACACCAATTGAACTGGTTAACTGCGTTTCTTTTAGAATTTGGTGACGAATTTTTGCCGCTAATGTCGCTCCCGTGAGTACGCTATCTGTTAAATCTAAGTATGCCTCATCAAATGCAATAGGTTCAATTTTATCAGTATACTGATGAAAAATATGATGAATTTGCTGAGATATCATCTTATATTTCTGAAAATCAGGTCGCATGAAAAATGCATCTGGCGCTAATCTTTTGGCCTCGGCAGCGCTCATTGCTGAATGCACTCCTAATTTTCTGGCGGCATAATTAGCAGTCGCAACAACACCACGTCCGTTTGACTCAATAGGATCACGCGAAATGATCAATGGCAGATTACGCAACTCAGGATGATCACGCATTTCAATTTGGGCATAAAAGGCATCTAGATCAACGTGAATAATTCTTCTATTGTCTGCTGCGATAAGAAATTCTGGCATACTATAATTTTATCACAGGAACAAGTGTTCTTATTCAATAAAAAATATTACTGAAAATTTTTTAAAATAAACCGCTCAAATAAAAGTTCTGGATCTTGAGATGTGGATTTCAATTGTGTTTCGATATCAATCATACCTAGGTACCCTGTTCGTACAAACTGTGGTGGATAAGACCTTAATGCTTCTTTGGCTAATTTTACTCGATAAGGATGAACCTTGAGTTGCGCCCCAATGTCTTGGTCATTCCCAGACAACCCTGCAACCTGCAAAAGTAATCTAAATTGATTAGTTAAAACAGCATTTAATCGCAACGGGGCTTCGCCATTCTGTAAAAGATCATGATAAAGGGTTAGTGCTTCTTGAGGTCGTCGTTTAATAACTGCGTCTACCAAATCAAACGCATTAGCTGTCAGTGTCTTGGGAACTAATGCCGATACTACGTCTAGTGTTATTTTTTTTGTCTGTTCCGCATAGGTTATTAGTTTAGGCAATTCGTTTTTCATATCTGTGTACTGGGCATTAGTACGCTGCATTAATTCATGAAGTGCTTCTGGTTCTATGGCATACGAGCGCTGATCTAGTTGTTGAACGATAGCCTGTTGCGCCTGGCGCTCGTTAAGAGCTGGTAAAGAAATATTTTCAGCCGTTTTCAGAAGGACTTTTGCTAATTTTTTACGCTTGTCTAATTTTAAGTCATTGGCAAAAAAAACAACAATATTTTGTAATACTGGCTGATCAAATAATTTTAATAATAATTCTTGATCACGATCCCCAACTTTTCCTGTAGCAGTCAAAAATTGTGGATTTTTGACCACAACAACACGACGATCACCGAAAAAAGGCACGGACATAGCATCATTAATTACTACATCCAATGTCTGTTCGGTTAAATCAATCTGGGAATAATTCATGTCACGATCCTCTTGATCAACTAATCCCTTAAACATTGATTTTGCGTGGCTTAGCAATGTTTCTTCTTCTCCTGTCACGATATAAAAGTTTGCCATGGCATTATTTTCAATTTGCTGTTGTAGTTGTTTTAGGTTCATGGGGTATTTTTACCTTAAAATGTCCGTTTAATCCTGAATATTCATAACACATCATACCATTTATTTGTGTATTAAAGACAGTCATTTTATTATTCTGAGCTGTTTCAAGCGTTTCTTTATTTGGATGGTTATAGCGATTGTTTCGTCCGGCAGATATTATGCCAATTTCAGGATGCCATTTATTGATAACTTCAGGATTTGTCGATGTTTTTGAACCATGGTGACCAAACTTTAAGATGTCAACATGCATGTCTGGCAAGAAATTTGCAATCTGTTTTTCTCCAGATTGGTCTAAATCACCAGCAGTGAAAATATTTTTCCCTCCAATATGGCCAAATAACGCGATACAATCCTCATTTTTTGCTTGACCATTTTTAAACGGATGAACTATTTGAAGCGGTAGTTTCGATACTTGAATATTATTGGTAACTTCTGTTACTTGTGCTGACCTAAGATATGGTTTAATTTCGGTTTTAAACGACGATTGTTGCATCATTCCAGCTGGAATAATAACATTTTTAACATTCATTTTTGTTAATATGACTTTAGCATTACCGATATGGTCTTGATCATGATGTGATAAGACCAAGTTATCAATCTTACTAATCCCCCGGCTATGTAAATAATTAACAATTACCGTCTCGCCATTGGTACGGAAGTACTTCTGTTTTTGCCATGCTGGCTGTTCGCCAAACGTTACTTTTCCTCCAGTATCTATTAACGTAATTGTTTTATTGTACGGTTCACGAATCACTGCTGCATCCCCTTGTCCTATATCAAAAGTTGCAAATTCGCCATGATATGGGAGATGTACGAAAATCATGGCTACACTAAAGGAAACAAGCCACGATATTCTCGAGATATGCTTAATTTTGGCTTCACGCGCAAACATCCCTAAAGCCAAAAACAAAAGTATTGCAGCTAGTGCGTTAGGTATTTTACCAACCACAAAATTTCCTGGTAACGTTCCACATAAATCTACCATATAAGCAAAATACCGGATGATTAGGTTTGTTATATATGTTAAAAATGGAATATATTGACCAAAAAAACCTATCATAACCAAAGGAACAATTACTGTACCAAAAATAGGAATTGCAGCAAAATTGATAAATGTTTGCAGAATGTGCCATGTATATTGTTGTTGAATAATAAGCGGAAAACTAACTAAGCTCATCAAAATGTTAGTTTGCCAAAATGTTAGTTTCTGTGCAAATGTCAAGCAAAAGGTTAAGGCAAATGACAGTTGTCCTCCTAGCGTCAATAAAATTTGCGGCACCATAGCTAAACTAAACAACAGACTCAACGACCAGATAACCTGAGCTTTTATCTTCTTATTTGTTAAATCCTTTAACAATATTAATTCTCCTGAAATGATAGAACGAATTAATACATCGGGTTCTCCCGCAAATATAAAATATGCAATCAGTATTATACTCAACACCAATATAGTATATTCTTTTGGCAACCAGATCCTTCTTGATATTTGCATCAGTAATGTCATTAAGAAAGTCACGTGAAATCCTGACACGCTGAATAAGTGAATTAACCCTAACGTTTGTACTCCTGGATTATCTTCATATAAGGACTGAGGTGTCGTTCCAAGAATTAAAGCCTCTGCATATGCACTAAGCGGAGAAGGAAGCCGCTCGGCATTATGGATACCGACGCTATGCCATTCATGGAGTTGATATCTAATTTTTTGTAGTAAAGTTGACGGTTTGGCTACCTCCGTATACCATGATTTGATATTGATTTGATGTGTGATTGACTTTGTTAAATAAAATTTTTGAGAGTCAAATTGATTGAAATTAGTTGGCCCAGGTATACGCGTTAATTCAGCTTCTGCTTGAAAACAAATGACTTTATTGTTTTCAAGCCACATGTTTTTTATCTTTTCATCTGGAAAAAGCCAATACAATTTGACTTTCTCATGGTTATCTAACTGAGCCGTTGCCTTGAGATTTGCTCCATCAATTTGAATATCATCTGGAAAAATGATACCTCTTACATGATGTTGCTTATCATTTTTTTGATTGACTTGTTGCTGTAAACAATGCGAATTGTAAATAAAATAAACCATAAAAGGTAGTGTCAGCAGTAAGATTTTGAACAAAAAATCAATTTGCCGTTGCCAAGAACACAATACGACCATAAAAGTAAAAAGGAACCAAGTAACTGCACATGAATAATAGATAATGCCAGTTAAACTTGCTATCAACAAACTAGCAAACATTAAAATCCGCGCCATATTAAACAGTCACTTTATCTTTCAAAGCTTCAAATCTTTTTTCACCGATACCGGAAACCTGTTTAATTTCCTCAATAGATTTAAATCCACCGTGTTCTTCACGATATGCAATGATTTGTTCCGCTTTCTTGACACCAATTCCATCTAATGTTTGTAATTCCACTACCGTAGCGGTATTCAAATTAATAACTTCATTATCTGTCGTAGTCACTGCTGACGTACTACCGTTGTTTACTGGAGCAGAAGATGTCTCTCCTCTCATAGGAACGTACACAATTTGTCCGTCCGTCAATTTTTGGGCTAAATTAACTTGCTGCATATCTGCTTCTTCTAGGGTTCCACCAGCCTGTGCAATGGCTGTTTGTACACGTGCAAAACTAGTAATATTGTAGACCCCAGGCTTTTTGACAGCGCCCTTAACATCAACCATTACGATTGAGCTATTTTTGTCGTCAGATTCAGATTTCTTTACATCACTTGTACTTGCTATTGAAGAAGATAATGATGTCTGCGGTACTTCTTTGGTCTGATGAGAATATGCACAATAAGTAATAGCAGCGAGAATAAATAAAATGATGAATATCCAAATTTTATACTCATAGTATTTTTCTTTTACAATTTCTAACATGTCTGACATTTCAATCCCTCTACTTTCATAGTACGAATTTCAAAATAAAAAAGCTTACCATAGCAGATAAGCTTTATTTCACACTGTCAGTTGTCTTAATTACTTTCCCTGTTTGCAAATAATTGATGACATCATCAAATGTTTGCACAGGAATAACTTTTAATTTAGGTGCATATTTTTTGGCCGTATCTCGAGCTAGCATGTAGTTAGTTTTATGTTGCTCTTCATACTTGAGTAACTCTTTGCTTGGCTTTACATATGGCGCAAAGAATACTGTTGATCCGGCTGCCTTAGCAGCCATAATCTTCTTATCAATACCACCAATCTCACCCACATAGCCATCAGCACTCATTGTACCAGTACCAGAAATATTACGTCCTTTAGCTAACAAATCACCAGTCAATTGATCATAAATCTGTATGGTAAACATTAAGCCGCCTGAAGGTCCACCAATTTGGCCGGCATTGACACTAACTTTTGGCGTTGTTGTAACGGCCACATTATCCGTCAGCACGATACCTATTCCAGCACGGCCATTTGGGTATTCTGCCGTCTTGGTCCCAGCGAGCTTAATTGTATCACCAGTTGCTTGGCCGTTTTTACCACCCCGGGTGTAGTCGACAGTGACTTTCGTTCCCTTGGATTTATTGGCTAAATACTTAATAAAGCTATCTGAGTTTTCGTAGTGATGACCGTCGATTGCAGTGATGGTATCTCCTACTTTGATACTCTTTTTGAAATGGGATTTAGAAGAGACACTCAGTACGTAGATACCACGATATTTTGTCGTAATAGGTTTATTCGCTTTTTTAAAGGCGACCTGCTCAGCGTTGGCAATTGCACTTTGCATATAAAAATCTTGTACTTTACTAAATGTAGCTGAACTTTGTCCACCAGTAACTTCCTTTGCAGTTGCATACGACAGGTGTGGATTAATTTTAGTTTGTAAATACTTAAATCCATTCGCTTGGGACAAATAAACGGATGTAATTCTGTATTGTCCCTTTGATGTATCCTTTTTACCATCAATTTTAACAAACTGTGCTAAGTCGTCTGCTTCACCAGGTGACTCAATGTAACCGTTCAACGGCCAAACGCCAACTACGATACCAACTATTACTAAAAGGGATGCAACAGCAAGAACTATTTTACTTTTTTTGCGCATTCAGTCGCTCCTTTAATGCTTCAACTATGGCCTTTGGGACAAACTTTACCATATTATCAGCACCCATACTACCAATTTCTTTGACCATGGAACTGGAAATATTTTGATTTTCCGGTTTTGCAAGTAGTAAAACGGTCTCAACATCTGCCAGAGCACTGTTCATTCCGGCAATATCACGTTCATACTCGAAATCTTTACCATTTCGAAGCCCTCGAACGATATACTTAGCACCAACTTCGTTCATGAATTGAACTGTTAGTCCCTTCATGATTGCTACCTCAACATTTGGCAAATCTTTAACGACAGTACTAATTAATGTCATTTTTTCTTGTGGTGTGAACAGTGCCGCTTTGCTTGTATTATTACCAACACCTACGATTACTTTTTCAAATATACCACTAGCACGTTTAATAATGTCTAAATGACCGTTGGTTAACGGATCAAAACTACCAGGAAATACTGCTATACTCATAATTTAGCCCTCATATTGATATATCGTCACTACGGTTATACCATAATGTTTCTGTTGAATGATTGAGAAATCATCACTTTCATTCGGTAAATTTGCCTCATCGTTGCTTTCAGCCAATATAATAGCACCCGAGTTTAATAACCCATTTTCTGCCATAAACGACATATCTGCAGCAATGGTTTCTTTAGCATATGGTGGATCCAAAAAAATCAAATCAAATTTTTTTGAATTGGCTACAAAATTAAGCAAAGCTTGTTGCGCTGGCGACTTTAGGACCGTAAACTCATCAGCATGGTGTGTCTTCTCAATATTCTCTTGAATGACCTTAATTGCTTGGAATTGGCGATCTACTAACGTAGCATGCATCATACCTCTTGAAACAGCTTCAATGCTCAGGCCTCCTGTACCTGCATATAAATCAAGTACATCCCCGCCGTCTAAATACGGCATTAACATGCTAAACATGGCTTCTTTCACTTTATCCGTCGTTGGACGTGTTTTGTCGCCATTGACTGCTTCAAGGCGTGTTCCTCGAAATCTTCCTGATACTACCCGCATGATTATACGATATACAAACTCTTAGTTTGTATTTCCTCCTTCATCATAATTTTCAAAGAAAATATCATCATGCAAATTGTCTAAATCAGGATTAATTTCCGGACGTGGCGACATGACGACTTTTTTTACAAACTTGTATTGCTTAATTTTTTCAACTAATTGTTCAACATTTTCATCATTCACATATAAACCCACAAACATCATCTTGCGAGATATGTACGTGATTTGACCAAACTTTTTAAGCTGTTGTGCATGCCTTATATTATTGATATAGATATAAATTGCACGGCGTGGTTGTATTTGAAATGTCATCGATAATCCTTTCTAGCCACTGTATCATTTGGATGAATGACTGGTTTTTTCTTCTGTTGCGCAGCAATATTCAACGTTAGACCAATGGCAGCGCTAAAGGCTATATATGATGATCCACCACCAGAAATAAATGGAAAAACAACACCCGTTATTGGTAACACACCAATAACGCCACCTAAATTAACAAAAGCTTGGATAAATAATAAGGTAGCTACACCATACATGACTAATCGTTGATATTGACGTTTTTGTCTAATGCCCAAAATAATAAGGCGCGTAATGATTATTAATAGTAAAATTAACACAATTACAGTCACTACTGCCCCTAGTTCCTCTGTCATTACTGCCATAATAAAATCCGTATTTGATTCAGGTAGATATGGCTTTATGAGAGAATTTCCTAAACCAACACCAAACATGCCACCATGAGCTATGGCGTAATAACCGTATAGTAGTTGACGGCTTTGATCTGGGTCAGCCCAAGGATTAACAAAATTAATTAATCTTAAAATACCATAATGCGTACTACCGGTCAGATGAAATACTTTATCGATCAAATTAATGATTGGCTGTAAAAGTCCAAAGCCAATGCCAGCGATAGCAAACCAGGCAACGGTAATCTTTTTAGACACCCCAGCTGCAAGTACAATGGTTAGCATAATGATGGCGGCAATAATCATATTACCATTATCTGGCATAATAAATAATAAAAATAGAGATGAAAAAGGTAAAAACCAAGCATTAAGTTGGCTAATTGGCTGTTGTGGTAATTTAACGTGTGGTTGCCATGGATGTTTAGCAAAAAAATCAGCAAAGTATAATATCAAAACTAATTTTAAAAACTCAGCCGGCTGCAAAGTAATAATCCCCAGTGGAATCCAACCGTGAGCACCATTAACTGCTGGCATTATTCTGGCAATAATTAAAAGCCCAATTATACCAAACATCATCACCTTTATCCATTTTTCATTGCGCCAATTGTTAATATTAAAATGAAATAAAGTAAACGCACCAATCCAACCAATAAAAACAAAAAGAAGTTGTTTGTAAAAGTTTAGCATTGCTGAATTCGTTAAGCTCGCCGAAAAAACCATTACCACACCCAACGCACTGAGTATGGCAAATGGTACCGCAATCCAATAATCTAATTTTCTGATTTTTTTAAACATTAATCGCCCATAATAGTTTTAAGATTTGCATCATCTAAATTTTTGGCAATGGCCACAACAAATGCTTTAGATGCTTCAAAATCCTTAATTGACCAAACTGTTTGGTGGGTGTGTATGTAACGAGAAGCAACACCTAATGCAACGGCTGGTACACCAGTTAACTCAGTTTGAGCTGCTGCTGCATCAGTTCCACCCTTGGAAACAAAGTACTGATAAGGAATATGGTTATCTTCAGCCACAGATAACAAAAATTCTTTTAAGCGCAGTGGCATAACAACAGTTGGATCAAAAACACGTAATAACGTTCCTTGATCTAGGATTCCTTGGTGTCCATTCTGTCCTGAAGTATCATCTGCAGCACTAGAATCAACTGCGAAAAAAATATCTGGTTTCAGTAAATTGACGGCGCCATGTGCACCGCGTAGCCCAACTTCTTCTTGAACATTGGCGCCCATTATCAAGGTATTGGGTGTCTGAACATTTTCTAGTTCTTCCAAAGCGTCTAATATTGTCACAAGTCCAAATCGATTATCCCATGATTTAGATATTACGCGCCTTTTATTTGCTGTCATAACGGTTGATACTTGTGGCACAATAAAGTCCCCAGGACGGACACCAAATGACCACGCTTCATCTTTGTTCAAAAATCCGCCATCAAATAAAATATCCTCTACGGTTGGCATCTGTGGGCCGTGAGCGCTGCCGCGTAATAAGTGTGGTGACACAGAACTTGAAACAATAGGATACTTACCTTTACTTGTGAACAAAGTAAATCTCTGCGAACTAATTACTGCTGGATTCCATCCACCAAGGGCGGCCACTTTAAGTGCACCACTAGGCAGAATATCTTTCACAATAAATCCAACTTCATCCATATGCGCTGCAAACATTACACGTGGACCTTGTCCTTCTTTAACACCGTAAACACCACCAAGTCCCTCTTGGTGGATTGTATCAACCAATGGTTCCAAATCAGAACGGAAAGATTGACGAATAGCGTGTTCTTGACCAGAAGTGCCTTGTAGCTCCGTATACTTTTTCACACGAGCCCATGTTCTATCATTCATTCTAAATAAATCCTCTCACTAAATCCTTCTTCATACTCGTACAAAATAGGTTCGCCATTGTCAATCTCAAGACCATCTATGTCTTCATCGCTAATATGTTCTATATATTTGACTAAAGCACGTAAGGAGCTACCATGTGCGACGATTAAAACATTTTTACCCTGCTGTATCTGAGGTAAGATTTCTGAATGCCAATAAGGAACAAGCCGATCACTGGCCATTTTCAAGCTCTCACCACGTGGTTCTGAGCCTTCCGGGTAACGTCTATCTGGGATAACGTGTTCTAGTAGTGGTGGCGTAGCCGTATAACTACGTCGCCATAAGGCAACTTTATTTGCGCCATATTGTTGACGAGCATAATCTTTATTCAAGCCACGTAATGCACCATAGTGCCGCTCATTGAGTTGCCAAGCCTTATGGAGTGGTAACCACAACTGCTCAATTTCTTCTAATATAATATTGTCAGTTATGATTGCGCGCTTTAAAAAAGAAGTAAATGATACATCGAATTGCAAGCCATGTCGCTTCAAAACTTCACCAACACGGTTCGCTTGTCTAACCCCTTTTAAGGTCAGTGGAACGTCAGTCCATCCGGTAAATTCATTGTCACGGTTTGCTGTTGACTCTCCGTGGCGAACTAACACAAGTTTAGCAGCCATATGCAACTCCTTTTTTATACTCTTCCTATTATATCGTTTCAATCATTTTAAAGCTACGTAAGCAAATATTGGATTGCTCACAAATGATCATTTTTTAATATTAGTATGATTATATCATTATTCGAAACATCAATTATCGACGATGTCAGCTCGAAGATAATTTATTTTATCTCCGAATTTAATTCAAAAGACATGAAAAAAATCTTAGTAAAAACCTAGTGTATCCAGCCTTTTACAAACAGATGTCTTTCTTATAAATTTTAGAACAAAACCCTAGTCAAATAACCACTATTCGTTTAGAATATATGTTCAAGACATTTTTATCTATATTGGAGAGATTATGCGTGATTTAACTCAGGGAACTCCCGCAAAGCAAATTTTATTTTTTACAATTCCACTCGTAATTGGAAATCTTTTCCAACAATTATATAATTTTTCCGATACGCTGATTGTTGGGCAAACACTTGGTGTGAAATCTCTTGCTGCTGTTGGAGCAACTGGTTCAATCATGTTTTTAGTTATAGGATTCGTACAAGGATTCACTTCTGGATTATCAATTATTACAGCGCAACGTTATGGTGCTCGTGATATTGCTGGTGTGCGCAAAAGTATGGCATCAACAATTATCGTATCAGCAATAGTCACTGTAATCGTTACCGTGGTGAGTTTTATCCTAATCTATCCACTACTTAAAATCATGCAAACCCCACCAGACATTTTGAATCAAGCATTCACATTTATTAGTATCATCTTAGGTGGTATTTTTGCTACGATGGGGTACAATGTCACCGCTAATGCCCTTCGTGCAGTGGGTGATTCTCGCTCACCATTAATTTATTTGGTTGTTGGTATGTTTGTTAACATTGGCCTCGAATTATGGTTGATTTTAGGCCTTGGTTTTGGTGTTGCTGGAGCAGCTATTGCAACTGTTATTGCACAATTAGTCTCTGCTATTCTAAGCTTTTGGCACATTTATAGATTTGTCCCCCAGCTTCGTGTTGATCGTGACGATTTAAAATGGGACGCAAAAGACATTCGCACTCATTTACACGCCGGCCTACCTATGGGCTTTCAAAGTTCAATTATAGCGATTGGTTCATTAGTTCTACAAGGTGCATTGAATACATTAGGAACAGACGCAGTTGCAGCAACCACGGCTGCGCAACGTATTGATCAAGTGGCTACACTACCTATGATGTCATTTGGTATAACAATGGCAACCTTCGCTGCGCAAAACTATGGTGCCAAACAATATCAACGCATTTTAATCGGGGTAAGACATGCGCTATTTATGAGCATGGGGTTTGGCCTGTTTATGGGTATTTTAGAAATTATGTTTGGTCATGTTGCTGTGTCTATGTTTGTCGGTGCTGATCAACATCGCGTATTATCATTAGCACAACAGTACTTCTGGGCTAACGGTGCCTTCTACTATATACTATCCGCTTTGTTTATCATACGATATGTTTTGCAAGGACTTAATGACTCTAGAACCCCTACCTTTGCTGGTATTGCTGAATTAGTTATGCGGACAGTAGCAGCAATTACTTTAGTTGGACCTTTCGGATTTTTCGGTGCCAGCTTGGCCAATATGTTAGCTTGGACAGGTTCTGTTCTGGTCATGATTCCAGCTTATCTCAAAACCGTTAAAATGCTAAAAGAACAGCATATTTCATTGAATTCCGAACATTTATAATGTTTCGTTCGTTTATCAAGCGCTTTCACTTGCTGTTTTTCCCTATTATTCGCGAAAAAATCTTTTATTTTCTCATTTTTAATTTAATTATTAGTAAATGACTGCTAAAATTAAATTGTACGTTATTCGTAACTAAATATTTGGGAGGCAATCATGTCTACGATTGCACATTATTTCAAACTTGACGAACTCAACACAAGTGTTCGGACCGAGTTTATTGCTGGTTTAACTACTTTTGCGTCGATGGCTTACATCTTATTTGTTAACCCTACTGTTTTGGGTGCAGCAGGTATGGACAAAGGCGCTGTTTTCACAGCGACAGCAATTGCTTCAGCTGTCGCAACTATCTTCATGGGTGTCGTTGCACTCTACCCTATTGCTATTGCCCCAGGGCTTGGTGTGAATGCTTTCTTCGCTTATTCTGTTGTTATTGGCATGGGCGTAAAATGGGAAACTGCTATGGCTGGTGTGTTTGTAGCCGCATTGATTTTCTTAGTTTTAACGTTTTTCAAAATTCGTGAGAAAATCATCAATATTATCCCACAAAATCTAAAACTCGCTATTGCTTCGGGAATCGGGCTATTCATTGCTTTTATCGGATTGCATGATGCGGGGCTGATTGTAGCTAACAAAGACACCATGGTATCTTTGGGACATCTGTCATCACCTACATCACTATTATCAATTTTTGGAATTATTGTTACTTTCATATTGATGAGTCGTAAAACACCGGCTGCCATATTCATTGGTATGATTTTAACATCACTTGCTGGTATTCTAACCGGTCTAATCAAATTACCATCTGCCATTATTTCACCTGCTCCCTCACTTGCACCTACATTTGGTGCTGGCGTTATGCATGTTGGTGATATTAATTCTCTGCAACTAGTCACAGTTGTTATTACCTTCTTGATTGTTACTTTTTTTGACACAGCTGGTACAATGATTGGCTTGGCCACACAAGCTGGCTTCATGAAAAACAATGAAATGCCACGTGCTGGCCGTGCCTTAATGGCTGATGCGGTTGGTATGACAGTAGGTGCCGTTATTGGTACTTCACCTACTTCTGCTTATGTTGAATCGTCATCTGGTATTGCAGTTGGTGGTCGCTCAGGATTAACTTCCGTGTTCACTGGAATATTTTTCTTGTTTGCTCTGCTCTTCTCACCACTTTTATCTGTTGTTACTTCACAGGTGACAGCACCAGCGTTAGTAGTAGTTGGCGTCTTAATGGCCAAAAACTTACGCTTAATTGATTGGGAAGATTTGGCTATCGCAGCACCAGCATTTTTGATTGTTATTGGTATGCCCCTAACCTATTCTATATCAGATGGTATCGCGCTTGGTTTCATCTTATATCCAATCACAATGATTGCAACTGGTCGTATTAAGAAAGTACATCCTCTGATGTATGTATTAGCGATTATGTTCATTGCATTCTTAATGATCATTGCGCATTAGAAACACAAAAAAAGACGTCGCTTAAATTGCGCGTCTTTTTTATTTTGTTAATTTAAAATTCTTGACGTAAATCACGAGCATTTGCAAGAGCAGTTTCAGTAATATTGTCACCAGATAACATCATAGCAATTGCGTGAACTCGACCATCTTCATCCAATGGTGCTACTTGAGTGAGTGTACGATCATTTTCAGTTAACTTTGAGATCAAATAATGATGAGTTGCGGCAGCTGCAACTTGTGGTAAATGCGTAATTGCTAAAACTTGTGAATCGGTTGAAATTGTGAGCATTTTTTTTGCTATTGCCTGAGCCACACGACCGGAAACACCTGTATCCGCTTCATCAAAAACAATTGAAATGATGTGCTGCTGCTTAGCAAATGTAGTTTTCAGTGCTAACATCAGGCGAGCAGCTTCTCCACCTGATGCGATCTTGACCAAGGGCGCCATTCCTTCTCCAACGTTAGTTTGGACATAAAATTCAACTTTATCAATTCCCGAGGAGATATAGCCTTCAACTGGATCAAAGTGTACAGCAAACTCGGCCCCATTCATTAATAAATCGTTCAATTGCTGATTAACGTTCTTTTCCAAATTTCGGGCTACTTTTTGTCGGGCCTCACGTAATTTAATCGCTTTTTTTCTTAATAACTGGCGCATGTCATTTTGTTTGACCTGTAGTCGTTCAACATCATATTCATCATCATCTATAAGCGAAAGCTCTTTTTCGATTTTGGCTTGAAAATCTAAAACATCTGCAACCGATGTACCATACTTGCGTTCTAATGAGTGAATTAGCTGAAGCCGGTCATCAATACGAATTAGTTCTGCCTCATCGTATGTTAATTCACTCAATTGTTCGTCAACATCACGGCCAACATCTTGGGCCGTGTAGTAAGCTTCGGAAATCGTTTTTGCTAGCTCAGCATATTGATCATCATATTCTGCAATATCTTGTAGTTGATGAACTGCTTCAGCGAGGGAGTCTATGGCTCCGCCTTGCTCGCCGCTTAGTGTTGTCTGCGTTAACTGAAGTCGATCAGCAATTTTTTTGAAATTACGTAACTTGTCACGTGCATCTAATAAATCATTTTCTTCATTTGGCTGTAAATTGGCTTCCTGCAGTTCTTCTTGTTGGAATTTTAAAAGATCTAAACGTTGTGTGATTTCTTGTTGTGACGTTTGAATATTTCTAATGCGAGTGGTGATAGAACGAAATTTTTGAAAAAGTTCTTGGTAATCATTTCGAAATTGCGTAATTTTTTCATCACCAAAAGCATCCAATAACGGTAAATGTTCCTCTGGATTCAGTAATTGCTGTGCATCATTTTGTCCTTGGATATCAACTAAGTAACGACCAATAGCCGCTAAAGTTTTCAAATTGACAAGAACACCATTGATTCGAATAATACTCCGCCCATTTTGGTTTAATTCACGATAAATAATAAGTTCATTATCATCGCCTGCTACACCACTTCGAGCAATTAGATCTCTTAGCTTTTGATTATCCGGAACACTGAAAACTGCCTGTAGAACAGCTTTTTTACTGCCATGACGAACCATTTCAGAGTTCGCACGACCACCAGTTAACATAAAAAGTGCATCAATAATAATTGATTTCCCAGCACCTGTTTCACCGGTTAAAACACTCATACCTTCTTCAAACTGAAGATCCACTTTTTCAATAATCGCAAAATTTTCTATAATTAGATTTTCTAACATAAGTAACTCCATCAACGTAGTACATGCTATACGTTGTTATTTTTCAAGTAACTTTTGAATAATGTTAATCACTTTTGCCGTAGGAATACCATCTTTTAATAATACGAGAACCGAACCATCATCGCTTATGGTCGCAAATATTTCCGGTAGCTGCACTTGCTCAATCAGGTTTGATACCAATTGACCATTTCCAGGTTGAACTTTGATCATAATCATTCCACGCTGCGCACGCAAACTCAAAAATGATTGCTGTAGCGCTCGACGTAATCGCTGTAAATATGGCCTGTCATCGGATTTTGGTAAATGATACAAAAAGCCATCGTGGGAATTTGGAACTTTAATTAATCCCAACTCATTAATATCACGCGATATTGTAGCTTGGGTAACCTTTTCGCCAATCTTTTCAAAATACGCAACAATATCTTCCTGACGACCCACTGGATGCTCTTTAATGAGCGACAACAAGGCTTTTTGGCGATCTTTTTTATTCATGATCATTCTCCTTATGATTGAGTTGCTCATAAGTGCGTTCAAGTAACCTGTCAATATTAATATGTTCGCTGATTTCGGCTTGATTTGATCGTTTCAGTACTGCTAAGAACTCAATATTACCTTGTCCCCCTTTAATTGGCGAGTAGGTTAAGTCCGTAATGCTAAAACCATCAGTAACCATCATTTGTGTTACTTTTTGTAAAACTTGTTTATGAACAGCTGTATCTTTGATAATACCGTTCTTACCAACATTTTCACGTCCAGCTTCAAACTGTGGTTTAATTAAGGCCACAACATTACCACTCATAGTAATAATGTTGGCTAGTGCTGGTAAAATAAGTCCCAAAGAAATAAATGAAACATCAATTGTAGCAAATTCTGGTTGTCCGTATTTAAAATCAGCTAATTTTGAATAGCGAAAGTTTGTATTTTCCATAACTTTCACACGATTATCGTTTCGTAACTTCCAAGCTAGTTGATTGGTACCCACATCTAGTGCATAAACAAGTTTGGCACCATTTTGAAGTGAAACATCAGTAAAACCGCCCGTGGAAGAACCAATGTCTAACACCGTTTTATTTTCAACGGTAATATCAAAATCATTCAATGCTTTTTCTAACTTCAATCCCCCACGGGAAACATATTTTAGCTGTTCACCTTTGAAATGTAGTTCCGTTGTCACGGGAATTTTTTCACCCGCTTTATCTAAACGTTCTTCGTTATTGCCAAGAATCTGACCAGCCATCACAGCACGTTTTGCTTGCTCACGTGACTGAAACAATCCTTGTTGGACCAGCAATACATCAACACGTTCTTTTTCAATGCTCATTTTTTATCTCCAATTAAACTAACAAAATCATCCAGCAAACGTCGATCAAATTGTTGATCTTGTTCAACAGTATTAGCTAATATTTCTTGTGTTGAGAAGAGGTATTGGTCAAGCACACTTTGTGCCTCTTTAACACCCACTATATGTGGCAATGAGTTCACATCTTCTAATTGATCTTGCTGATAATCATCTAAATCATCTTGAATTTGAAAGGCCAATCCGAATTTTTCACCAAAATCATACATTGCCTTCTTCGGATCAAAATGATTATCCTCAACATTGACATTTTGATGGGTCAATATTGCGCCCAACGTTGTTGTATATCTTATCAATGCTGCAGTCTTCATGCTATAAACATCATTTAACAACCAATTTGTACTAGCATTTTGTTCTTCAGTGTGATTATCCATATCATGGAGTTGCCCTAAAACCATTCCTGATCCACCTGCTTCGCGAACTAAGTTTTGAGTAATTAATAATAGCTCTTCAGTTGGAAGACAATCCTCAACACTGCATGAACTATTGGCAGTCGCTATGACTCCAAAGGCACCAGTTAATAACGCATCGCCGACTAAAATAGCATTGGCTTCACCATATAATGCATGAACGCTGGGTTTGCCACGTCGAAACATATCATTATCCATTGCCGGCAAATCATCATGAACAAGGGAATATGAATGAACCCATTCAATTGCCGTTGCTACTTTCAATATACTTGGTGTGATAGATTCTCCAAAACTTGTAACAACTGCTAACGTCAGCAATGGTCGGAGCCTTTTGCCACCATTCAAAACTGCATACTTCATCATAGCAACTAAATCAGCATCTGGGGAAGCCATTGATAAATCATTTTCCAATTGTTGATTAATTTTTGGAAGCCATTCTTTTTGGAAACTTTTTAAATCAATCATTAGTTAATTCCAAATCTGATAATTCATCGTCATTATCTATAACCTTTGCCAATGTATCTTCAGCATCCTTCAATGTCTTTTGTAAATCTTTGACCAAACCAACACCGGTTTGAAAATCAGCCAAAGCGGTTTCCAAGGGACGATCACCCTTTTCTAGCTGACTCACGATACTTTCTAATTGTTGTAACTTATCTTCAAATGTGGGTTGTTCACTCATGCTGTACTCCTGTTATTTTTGCCGTGGCATGCCCATCAGAAAAGCGCATGTCAATTTCATCATTAATCGTAATATTTGTTATGCTACGAACTACTTTATTGTCATGCTCAACAATTGCATAACCACTGGATAATATTTTCAAAGGGCTTACTAAGTCTAATTTAGTACTTAATAATTGTAATCTTTCTTGTACAGGTTGCAATAAACTACGTTGTAACTGCTGCTGTCGTTGCAATATTGCCGCTAATTTGTGTTCTTCATTAATTACTTTTTGTTTTGTTAGCTGTTGCAATGCATGCGATAACTGATCTATTCGTTGATTATACCCCGTGTATAACCGATCCGGTTGCTGAAAAATAACATGCGTTGCAACTCGATTTAATCGTTGTTGCCTCATGTCAATCATCTGTTTAATCCGTACTATTTGCCGTAAATGTAATTCTTGCAAACGGGTGGTCAATTGTTGTAATGTTACCGGTGTCGCTAGTTCAGCTGCGGCCGTTGGCGTAGCTGCACGTCGATCAGAAACAAAATCTACTAAGGTATTATCTGTCTCATGTCCAACTGAACTAATCACCGGTGTCTTCATACTAGCAACAGTTCGCGCCAAATTTTCATCATTAAAAGCCCACAAATCTTCAATGGAACCGCCGCCACGTCCAACAATTAACGTGTCAAAATCCATATTATCAATGCGTTGGAGCTGCCGAATAATTGCTGGCGCTGCCTTTTCGCCCTGCACTACTGCTGGAAATAAAATAACCTGAGCACTTGGAAAACGTCGTTGCACCGTACGAGCAATATCTTCAATAACTGCCCCAGTTGGTGAAGTAACTACCGCTATTTTTTTAGGAAATAGTGGTACTTGTTTTTTTGGCAAATCAAACAATCCTTCGGCCTGTAGTTTACGTTTTAGTTGTTCATAAGCTAAAAATAGTTCACCAACGCCGTCGGGAGTCATTGATTCCAAAATAATGGAATATGAGCCCCGTGGTTCATATATTTCCACCCGCCCAATCGCATTAATCTTCATCCCCTCTTCGGGCTGAAATTTAATACGCCGTTCATAGCCAAACATTGATGCATTAATCACAGCATTGCTTTCACTATCCTTAATAGAAAAATATAAATGTGGCCCGCGACGACGACCCATATTAGAAATTTCACCGGTAACATAGACTTTGGCTAAATACGGATCAGCATCAAATTTTCTTTTTAAATAAGCAGTTAATGCACTGACCGTTAAATATTGATTTCGTTCTTTTTCCATTTTTCCTTTAAGCCTACTTAATTCAATAACATGTAAATTCTACTACAATTATACATTAAAATCTGCATAAAAAAACAACTAACCTAAGTTAGTTGTTAGTTTGGCGTGCCAGATTCGCTCTGGCTGGCGGCTATTGATTGTCACATCAATAGCAAAGTCGCGTCACTACAGTGCAAGCACTGTTAGTCAAGTGAGATGAGCGAGTTCCACAACAACACTCATCACCTACATCTATACGAGACTTGTGATTAAACACAGTAGGCCGCAATCAGCGCTAATTTTTCAAGCGCTTCGACTCATCGCATACATCAATTATATCAATAAATTATAAAATAGTCAAAAAATATTCTATTTATTTCAGTATAACCAAACAAGTAGTTTCGTTTACACACACGAGCAAAATCGTTATAATTATAACCATGATAAAATTAACAAAGCTTGAAAAAAACTACATTGACCGCATTGCTAACCCCACTAAAACAGCCTTAGAGGATTTAATTGTGCCTATGTCTGATTTAAATGATAACGCTAAACTAGCTCAATATACTATCGACACCTACGACTTAGGGGAACTAAATAATGTCAAAACCACGGTTTCAAAACACATATTAAACTTTACCTGTCTAGACGATAATAAACTCTTACATGTAACTGGTTATATTGAGGCAGACTAAGGGCAGTTGCTTATTCTTCGACACCCACATCTTCCTTTTCCGCTTGTTTTTGTTCATTAACAATATGTTCAAGTTGTTCATTAAACCATGTGGAAATTTTAGCCTTCACACTCTCAGAATCATCTACGTATGTGGCAACAGAGCTTGCTAATGATATTTTCAAATGGGACTGACTCTCAAATTCATTTTCAGCAGTCATATACAGATTGACATCTAATGCGTCTTTTTCTTGCCAAACCAGTTTTCGTAATTGGTTTTGATAGCGCAAGGGTAAATTAATGACATTGGTTTCAACACTTAATGTCGTCCCCGTGGACTCTACTCCGCCATTAATCTGCAACTCAATATGTATAAAGTTTTCATTTTCAATATGTGAATCAATTTCTGAAAAAAGCGCATCAAGCGGAATTGTTTCGTCATCAGCTACGTCTATTCTCTTTGTATAGAATGTTTCATTTTCGATATTGACTAATGCACGTTCACCTGTAATTTGCATCAAAAATCCCCTTTTATTTTCGTAATAATAATTTTTCTCAAAGTTTCTTTCTATTATAAACATAATTAACAACAAATACCAAAATAAAAAGAGCTCAAATGAACTCTTTTTTATTTAAAATTTATGTGGCATGTGATGCCAGAAATCTTCTTTATTTGTCTGACGTGTACGAGCAATCCCCATTGCATGTTCTGGTATGTCATTTGTAATTGTTGACCCAGCAGCAGTAATTGATTCTTGAGCAATGTTAACCGGTGCAACGATTTTGGTATTTGAGCCAATAAACGCGCGATCTCCGACAGTTGAATTAAACTTATTCACCCCATCGTAATTAACAAATATCGTACCTGCTCCAATATTAACATCTTGACCAATAGTGGCATTACCTATGTAAGTGAGATGTCCTGATTTGGTGTCTTTACCCAATTTAGCATTCTTGACTTCGACGAAATTACCAACATGAACATTATCTTCTAAATGAGCAGCCGGTCGCAAATGTGCATATGGACCCACTGTGGTACCATTTTGCAGGATAGCATCTTCAATGTGCGATGATGTAATCACATTATTGTCACCAAGCACACTATTTACGATTCGTGATCCTTGTGTAATAGTATTATTTACGCCGATGGTCGTCTTGCCTAAAATAGTTACGCCACCCTCAATTAAGGTATCGGGCCCAATTTTAACCGTTGAATCAATATATGTATTCGCTGGATCTAACAGTTCAACGCCATCAACCATTAATTGATGATTAATTCTTTCGTGCATGACGCGGTTAGCTGTTGCCAATGCTACTCGATCATTAACTCCTAATGACTCTGTAAAGTCTTGGAGTGTGTGCGCACCAATCTGTTCTCCTGAGCGTCGCAAAATGTTAAGCGTGTCAGGTAAATAGTATTCGCCTTGCGCATTATTATTTTGTACTTTTGCTAGTGATTCAAATAATAAACGGTTATTGAATACATATACGCCAGTATTAATTTCTTTAATACGACGTTCTGTAATACTAGCATCTTTTTGTTCAATAATTTTCTGAACTGTCTCATCTTCTCCGCGGACAATGCGGCCGTACCCAGTAGGATCATTGGCAATGGCAGTTAGTACAGTCACAGCATTATTTGAACGTTCATGCTCTGCAATGAAACCTTGTAAGGTTTCTGAACGAAACATTGGCGTGTCACCAGACATAATTAGGGTGACACCATCGCTGTCTTTAAGTTCTGCCTCAGCTTGACGCACAGCATGACCAGTACCAAGTTGTTGAGATTGCAGTACAAATGAACTACGATTACCGACATGTTCTTGGACACGTTCAGCACCAACTCCAATAACAGTGATTAACTTATCCGTCTTAAGTGGTTCGACAGCATCTAGTACCCAGTCAATCATCGTTTGCCCAGCCACACTATGCAATACTTTTGGAGTTGTTGACTTCATTCTTGAGCCATTTCCTGCTGCCAATATTAATACGTTTATATTGCTCATGTTTAATTAAGCCTCATGTTTAAATATTTCGTTCAAGTAATTACCCGGCGTAACCAAAATTGGATCACCATTTTTCAAGTTTGTGTCGACATGCAACAATGATGTGAAGTGATCAAGTAATCTGGTTGTTGAACGGCCTTCAGCAAATACTGCAGTACCAACCACCGTACCATCAAATTCACCAACCAAGGTTTGCATTCCTTGAATTGTTCCGCCAGCTTTCATAAAGTCATCTACGACCAACACACGTGAACCTGTGCGCAGTGAACGACGAGACAATTCCATTTTTTCGACACGCTTTGATGATCCAGTCAAATAATTAACAGATACAGTCGGACCTTCGGTAACTTTCGCATCATCGCGAACAATTACAAATGGTACATTTAACTGATCAGCAACAGCTTGTGCCAACGGAACACCTTTAGTCGCTGCAGTCATGACAGCATCAATATCATCACGTATGTATTGTGTTGCAATTAAACGCCCAGCTTGTCGTAAAATATCAGGACGACCTAACAAATCAGATAGATAGACATAACCCCCAGGCAATACGCGCGTCTCATCATTTACTAACCGGCAAATATCGTCAATAAATTCTGCTGCTTCGGACTCAGTCATATAAGGAATAAAACGTGCCCCACCAGCAGCACCAGGTACCGTCTCCAATAAACCTGTACCACGTTCTTGGAATGTACGCTTGAGTATTGATAGATCCTCAGAAATTGATGACTTAGCCGATTCATACCTTTTGGAAAAATAAGATAAAGATATCAACTTGCGTGGGCGCTCAAGCATATAGCGCGCCATATCGACTAACCGGTCAGAACGACGTGTTTTCATGATGTGTGACGGACCAAAAAAGTTATTTTAGTCCGTTTCCTCCTAAACTTTTATTAATATTTACGACTAATTATACCATTTTTATTTTCTAATTGTTCGGAAACTAGGCATTTCGTTTGAATTGCCATATTGAAACAAGATAAATTATTACTTCTATAATAGCTATAAAAAAACTTGTTGGTAAATTTGTTAAATAAGCGATTGTCAAGCCAATCCACGTACCGAACAAAGCGAAGACAATGGCCATCCCCATAAGCTGCAACGTCGTTTTAGCATAATATTTTGCGCTCGCCGCGGGTAATGTTACCAACACAAAAATAAGTAAGGATCCTACCAATTGTGATGAAATACTAATCGATAATGCAATCATGATTAAAAAGGTATAGCGAACTGATTTTTGTTTCCATGTTTGAAGAAAAATACCTGCTTCGTCAAATGCTAATTGACGCAAGGAGCGGTAATTGAATAGTAGCGTAACTAATACAATTAAGGCTAAAATTATGAGCAAGTATAAGTCACGGTGGCTAATTCCAAGAACTGAACCAAATAGAATGCCAGTAGCAGCATTAGATGATGTATGACCTAGTGCTAAAAATAATATTCCCAAACCAATAGCCAACGCAGATACAGCACTTGTGACATTATCATGTTTCGTATACGTTGATTCCAAGGCGCCAATAGCTACTGAAGCAACAGAAGTTGCAATCATCATACCTAATAAAGCCGGCCAACCAATCCACAAACCAAAAGCTGCACCGGCAAAACCTATTTCACTCAAAGAGTGCGTTAAAAACGCATAATTTCGCGCCACAACAAATGTACCGATAACCCCGGCAACAATGCTGACAATCGTACCTGCTATGAAAGCATTTTGCATAAAATCATAACTAAACATGGCGCACCTCATCTTCTTTGTGCCTAGACGTCATATCCATCGTCAGTGTTTGCAGCTGGGTAGCATTCCCTTGTTGTACTTTACCATTTTCAAAAGAGAGATAGCCATCCGCAAAATCAGTGACCAGCTTGATTTCATGTGTAATAAATAGCACTGTCATATTTGTGGTTTGCTGTAAGGTACGGACATTTTCCAATAATTGCACTTTGTGTTCATGATCCAAACTAGCAGTAGACTCATCTAGAATTAACAAATCTGGATTTTTTACTAAGGCTTGAGCTACAAATGCGCGCTGTTTTTGTCCTCCCGATGCTAGTCCCAATCGTTGATCACGCATTTGATTTAAGTCCATACGCTTTAAAGCTTGAGTTATTAACTGTTTTTCCTCTTTAGTAAGCCATAAGCGGCTACCATGATTAAAATTCAGTCCGACAAATTCAGCTATACTTAAAGGATAATCACGAGAAATATCTCTGAATTGTGGGACATATCCAATACGATTCGTCGCTACCGTTAATGTACCTTCTGTTTGTTTATTTTGTCCAGTGAGTGCTTTAATGAAACTTGTTTTACCGGCACCATTTTCTCCTAAAACAGCCAGAAACTGTCCAGCTAATACCTCAATGTTGATATGCGATAAAATAACTTTTTCCCCATACCGAACCATGAAATCTTTCGTGCTAATGATTGTATTCATTTATCTAATGCCTTTTGAATTTTTTTGAGTTGCGTTAATTGCCAAGTCCAAATTTTCGTGCTGTCAGGCGTAAATTGACTAAACGTGACGACAGGGATGTCATCTTTTTTTGCCATAGTCACAAGTTTTTGTTTATTTTCAGTTGTGTCCTGTGACGTTGTAAAAATAAACTGAATTTTTTTATCAGCTAATTTACTCTCAAGATCTGACATTTGCTTATCCGTTAATTTAGATACATCATCTATTTCAGCAGCGTATCCCAATTGTGTCATAAGCAAATGCTGTGAGTTGTTCGTAGCGACATACCGAATATCTTTTATTTTTTTTAGGGTTGTGTAAAGCGTCGTCAAGTCGCTTGTTTTTTCCACAAATTGCTTATTGTTTTCGACATAAGTATCACGATTTCTTGGATCCATGTCACTCAAATAATTCACGATTTGTTGTGCCATTACTACTGTTGAATTTGGGCTTAAATAATACTTCTGTGTTGACGAGTCTGTATGAATATAGTCACTCGCAATTACTAACTTAGGGCTACTATGTAACTTTTGAGCTTCTGTTAACAGCGCACTCGTGTGATCATCTGTCAAAAGTAGTTCAGACTTTTTAAATTTTGTTTTCTGTTGTGCTGTTTTGAGATTGCCCGACATGAGGCTGACACGCCCTTTTTTGCCGGCAATAGCTTTTGCAATTTGTTGATAGGCTGGATTATCTGTCGTAATTTTCACAGCAGTATCCTGTGCTTCAGTTGTGTCGCCAACCATTTTAGCACACACTAAAAGAATCCCAATAGGGATTAACATAATCGTTAAAATTGCATAAACGGATTGTTTATTCATGTCATTCGTTTCTAAAGTGGTATCTGTAATCGCTATAAAAAAAGCCCTTAAGCGGGCAACTCATCAGCGAATGTAATGTCAATATTCTTTGTTAAAATATCTGTATAACTATATGAAGCATGTTCAAAATTAGCATCCTCATCTAATTCGACAACGAACAATGAAGGAAACGTTGAACGAAGAATTCCTGAGCGCTCCGTGATCTTCTTTCGTCCAGCTTGGGCAATAATCGTCACTTCTTGACCCACATGAGCGTCAATCTTTGTTTTAATATCTTGCAAACTACTTGGCATTTTTATACCACCTTTCGTGTAAAAGCTAATTCAATTATACCATAAATAAGGAATGTTTGCAATTTTCTGCGAATATTAAAACATATTGTCGAATAATTATTCGTTTATTGTGTTAAATTTTGATCACGTAATGCCAAATATAATTGCGTAAATTGTTCCAAATTCAGTCGTTCAGCACGGATTGCTGGATCAATTTGTGCTGATTTCAAAGCAACTGTTAATTGTTCTTTTGTTCCTGCATCTTTACCATATGTTTGTAACATATTATTCCATAAACTTTTGCGGCGGTGTGAAAAACTTCCTTTGATCACACCAAAGAGTTTACCAACGTTTTCAACAACAGTTGTTGGTTTTAGTGGGGTTAATTTAACCACTGCACTATCAACATTAGGTGATGGGTTAAAGGAACTCGCTGGTACTTTAATTGCTAATGTTGCTTGTGCAAAGTATTGGATGGTTAACGTTAGTACGCCATAACTTTTCGTTCCGACTGCCGCATTTAATCGGTCAGCTACCTCGCGTTGCATCATAACTACGATATTATTCCAATTGATATTAGACCGGAGAAGCTGAATGAGAATAGGTGTGGTAATATAATATGGTAAATTGGCGACAATTTTTACATGAGCGTTGTCACCGAACTCTTCGCTAATGACTTTTGCCAAATCAACCTTTAACACATCATTTTCGATTACCTTAACATTATCATAAGGCTTTAAAGTGTCAGCTAAAACTTCAACCATTTGCGAATCAATTTCAAAAGCTAACACCTTTTTAGCTGAGCGAGCTAACTGCTCAGTTAAAGCACCAATTCCTGGACCGATTTCAATAACATAATCCTCTGCAGTAATTTCGGCTG
Source organism: Leuconostoc sp. C5 (assembly GCF_056530425.1). Lineage (NCBI taxonomy): Bacteria > Bacillati > Bacillota > Bacilli > Lactobacillales > Lactobacillaceae > Leuconostoc > Leuconostoc sp. C5. Next base: position 1,551,698 of record NZ_CP134351.1, read on the forward strand.
CTTCGACAATATTATGTAGTACATTTAAATCTGTCAAAAAGTTTTGACCAAATTTTTTCTTAGCTCGTAAGCCATATTCATTTAAAATAGCCTGTGTTCTCGTTGGATTGGCTATGTCAATTGTCTGTGCCATTTTAATATTTTCCTTTAAGTACATCTTTCACTTGCGCACGTCGAATACCAAATGCTTGCAATCGTTTCAACAATTGTTTTCCGTTTGCATAACCAATATGCAACTGTTCACCAACAAATGCCCGCTTAACACGCGCTTCTGGCCCACTTAGTAGTCCTAAATCTAGAAGAAATGAACGATCAATATCTGAAGTTATTCCAATTGCGTGCACTGGTGTAATAACGTTGGCCAATGCATTTCGCAACGTATCTGGCGTTGCGTGTTCAACCCCCAATGATTTATGCGGATTATCTTTTGTTGCACGTGCTTCTGCCTGCGTCAAGTAGGCTTGTTTAGCTGTGGGTACTGCTTCTGTAACCATATGACGAATACGCTGACCATTAAAGTCTGGGTCAGTTAAAATAATTATTCCTCGCGTTTTAGCTGCTAATTTAGCTCGCTCAATCGCATCTTCATTAACCGCACTACCACCAGTTTCAATAGTATCCGCAATAACTGCACGCGCAAGATTTTGCGTATCTGATCGTCCTTCAACAACAATCATTTCGTTAATTTTAGGCAACTCATTCATGATTTAAAAATAAACGATGTGCATTGCCGCGTGTCACATCTGATAAGTCTTTAGCTGACATCTCTAATGTTTCAGCCAGGCTATCGATGACAAACTTAACTAACGCCGGCTCATTCGTTTTACCACGATAAGGTGTAGGTGCCAAATAAGGAGCGTCCGTCTCAACCAAGAGACGATCTAGAGGAATTGTTTTTGCTGCCTCACGAACTTCTTCGGCTTTTTTAAAACTTACAACACCACTAAAAGAAATGTGCATTCCTAAATCAATAAATGCCTTAGCCTGCTCTGGTGTGCCAGAAAAACTGTGCATCACACCCTTTTTCACACCTGAATCTTTTAGTATTTTATAAACATCTTCAAAAGCATCACGATTATGAATAATGACGGGTAAATCAAATTTTTTAGCTAACTCAAGATGCTTTTTAAATGCTGCAATTTGGACATCGTGAGCTGTTGTTTCCCAATAATAATCCAACCCCGTCTCACCGACCCCAACAACCTTTGGCTGTTGTAGTTGCTTTTCCAATGTGATAAACGCCTGATCATCAAAATCCTTTGTATCCTCAGGTTGAAAACCAAGAACTGCATAAATATTATCATGGTTATTTGAAATTTCTAATGCACGTTCATTACTTTGTGCATTGTATCCCACCACATTCATTTCCATTACACGAAACTCATTAGCTCGTCCAATATACGCTGGCACGTCATGAAATAATTGGTCATCGTTCAAATGCGTATGGGTATCATAACTATCTGTTGGTGTTTTCGTTGGATCATATATCGCCATTTTAGTCTCCAGTAATAAATTATTCTTTGTTTAGTATATCATGATAAGTACATTACTAATAATACACACGTTTAAAATGAAAAAACCGCTACTTAAGCGGTTTTTTCATCACGTGCAAAATGTTTTAAAACACCGTTAACAAACTTACGATCATCTTCATCAGCAAAAGTTTTTGCTAATTCAATAGCTTCATCGATGGCAACTTTGTATGGGGTTGCTTCGACAGCAGTTAATTCGTAAATTGCTAACCGTAAAATAACTAAATCAGCTTTGTTGATGCGGTTAATCGCCCAACCTTCAGCTAAATGTGATGAAATTTTTTCATCCAAATCTGCCTTGGAACCTAAAACACCATTAACTAATCGTGGCAAATAGTCATCAAATTGTTTGCCATTAAGCACAATTTCGTATAAATCATCAATTTTATTACTTTGTGGATCTTTTTCTAATGCAAAAAGAACTTGAAATGCAGCTTGTCGTGACTCATGTCGCGTTAAGTTTGCCATTAATTAGCTACCTCATTCTCACCAAATAAATTATCAGGATCAATCGTATGATCCGGTTTTTCCGGTATAATTCCGCTAACGTGCACATTAACACGCGCTACCTCTAAATCTGTCATTGACGAAACTTGAGACTTAATTGCATTTTGAATGTTTAAAGCTATTTTTGGTACTGGAACACCATATTGCAAGAAAACATACGCTTCAATCACTAAGCCATCAATTGTTTGCCGTAATTCAACGCCCTTTCCGCGGGCAGTTGATCCAAACACACTGGCAAATCGGTCTGATAATTTACCTCTCATTGAGTAAACACCAGACACTTCTTGTGCCGCGATTTGTGCAATGACTTCAATCACTTCTGGCGTTACCTGCGTGGTTCCAGGTACTTCACTCTCAGTGATTAATAACAAATTCTTAGTAGTTGCTTTATTGTATTTAATTTCTTTGGCCATATTTGCTCCTCGAAAATAGTTTCTAAAATAAAAAGTTCCGCGGGGGAACTTTTTATGATAAACACGTTCACTACCGCTCAAATGTTACTTGTAACTAGGCAACAATCGTGCATTTACCTTAATTAGGCGCGACCTTTGTACGAACCATCTTCAGTGTTAATAATAATGGTTTCACCCTCATTAACAAAGTCAGGTACAGTAATAGTAGCACCAGTTTCAACCGTTGCTGGCTTTCCTGAACCAGTTGCTGTTGCACCTTTGATACCTGGTTGCGTTTCTGTCACCTTCATTTGAACAGTTGATGGTAGTTCTGCACCAAGCACTTCATTACCAAACATGGTAATTTTAACTTCCATACCTTCAAGCAAAAACTTCAAAGCATTTTTTAAATATTCATCAGGAATGTTGATTTGATCATAACTTTCAACATCCATAAATACACGGCCATCATTTTCAGCATATAGGTAAGACATTGGTCGTGTTGTGATATCAGCTTGTTCAAACTTATCTCCAGGACGGAAAGTAACTTCATTAACCGCACCAGTTCGTAAATTCTTCAATTTTGAACGAACAAACGCACCACCTTTACCAGGCTTAACGTGTTGGAAATCCAAAACACGCCAAATTGAGTTTGAGTATTCAATAGTCAAACCTGTCTTTAAGTCATTCATGCCGATTGCCATGATTAGTATCCTCTTTATCCGATAATATAGTTTATTATAACAGAAATCCGTAATTTATGCAGACTTCAAACAAGTTAATATTCTATCACAAATCCTGATTAGGTTCAATGTTTTTTTTGTTTAACTCCGGTTGGACAATTAAGTTTTGGAAGCGTTTCAGTGTTTTAAGAAAGGATTTGCCTTCTTCTACACCAAAAATATCCAACCATTTATGAAAACGCTGTTGCACTTTCATCGTCATCTGTTTTTCAACAGCCTTCCCTTCTGACGTCAAAACTAGTAGCACACGGCGATGGTCTTTTTCATCAGGCATATGTTTTAAGTAGCCACAATCAAATAATGGTTTTAATTGGCGAGCAACAGCTCCTTTGGTTACACCACGATCTTTAGCTATTTTGGTCATCGTTAGTGGCTCATCACTATCCGCAACAGCGGCCATAATAAGCCACTGCTCAAAAGAAGCACCATATTCGCTCGTTGGTTGCGAAATTAGTTTTTCAAGATTCTTTAATGCCGACATATATACATTAATAGATTCATTCAATAATTCTGAGTTTTGCATACATCAACCTTCAAAATTTTCTAAATACTCGAACATTGCATCAATTGAATCAAACATTTGAATACATCTCATATCATGCTCACTTACAAAACCATCTTCGTAAACTTCATTTAACCATGCCCAAAATTTATCATAGAAACCGTTAACGTTAAAAAGTGCCAACGGTTTATCGTGTAAATGAATTTTTGACCAACTGATAACTTGTGCTATCTCCTCTAAGGTTCCAAAACCACCTGGTAGCACAATAAAAACATCAGAATTATCCATTAATAGTTGCTTACGATCTGTCATCGTGTTCACTTCTATTAACTGCGTAATTTCTGAAGCCTCAAATGCCTCCTCAGCAAGATTACGAGGTGAAATCCCTAGAACTGAACCACCGGCTTCCATGGCACTTCGGGCGGTGGCACCCATTAAGCCATCCTTCCCTGCGCCAAAAACCAACTTGATTTTTTTCAGAGCAATTCTTTTACCAAGTTCTTCTGCTGCCTCTATGTACTGTGGGTCATTACCTGATTGTGATCCCATAAAAACGCCAATAGATGATATTTTCATATGTTTATCCCTAATAATAATTTATCAATTATTGGTTTATTAATCAAGCAAGTGGTTGAAATCTTAGTTTATGTGGTAAACTAGAAAATAAGGTTTTGTTCGTGACAAATTACTATACTATATTTAATGGAGGCATTTATGATTTATAAAATTTACTACCAAGAACACCCTGAACGCAATCCAAAGCGTGAAACAACAATTTCAATGTACATTGAGGCCGAAAGTTTGCCACAAGCACGTGAAATTATTGAAGAAAACACAGAATACAATGTGGAGTTTATCGAAGAATTATCTGATAAGGCTGTAACTTATGAAAAGGCCAATCCTAACTTCGAAGTTACAACATTCTAATGACATATTCTGTAGATATCAAACCTAACGAAGTCGCAGTTTATGCGCTAGGCGGTTTAGGCGAGATTGGTAAGAACACGTACGGTATCGAGTACCAAAATGAAATTATCGTCGTCGACGCGGGCATTAAGTTCCCAGAAGACGAATTGCTCGGTATTGATTACGTTATTCCTGACTATACTTATTTAGTTGATAATATCGATCGCGTTAAAGCACTGGTTATCACCCACGGACACGAAGACCATATCGGTGCAATCGCCTACTTTTTGCAAGCTGTTAATGTTCCAGTTTACGCTGGCCCATTAGCAATGGCATTAATTAAGAACAAACTCGAAGAAAAACAGATGCTTAATCGCGTCGAACTTCATGAAATTACTGATGGCTCAGTACTGGAATTTGATCAGTTAAGTGTCGAGTTTTTCCGTACCACTCACTCTATACCTGACGTATTTGGTGTAGCTGTACACACACCAGTTGGGACTATTGTAGAAACTGGTGATTTTAAGTTTGATCTGACACCAACTACTAAGCAGCCACCTAACCTTTGGTCAATGGCACGTATTGGCGAAAATGGTGTATTACTCATGATGAGTGATTCAACCAATGCTGAACGCCCTGAATGGACGAAGTCAGAAGCATGGGTAGCAAAATCTGTTAACCATATATTTGATAAAATTCAACATGGACGTATTATATTTGCAACGTTTGCTTCTAATATGAACCGTGTTCGCATGGCTACAGATGCAGCTATTGCACATGGGCGTAAAATTGCGGTATTTGGCCGTTCAATGGAATCAGCTGTTACTAATGGTCGTGCCTTGGGATATCTAAATATCCCTGATGATATGCTGGTCGAACAATCAGAAATCAAACATATTCCTGACGATGAATTACTTATTCTATCAACTGGTTCTCAAGGTGAACCGATGGCTGCCCTGGCACGAATTGCTGAAGGAACACATAAGCAAATTCGTTTGAAGCCAAAAGACAATGTTATTTTCTCCTCTTCACCAATTCCAGGTAATACAGCATCTGTAAACGCTGTTATTAATAAATTACAAGAAGGTGGCGCTAATGTCATCTACGGTAAAGTTAATAACATCCACACTTCTGGTCACGGTGGTCAAGAAGAAGAAAAGTTAATGATTGCTTTGTTGAAGCCTAAATTTTTCATGCCTGTTCACGGTGAATATCGTATGTTAAAAGTCCACGCTTCATTAGCACATGAGCTAGAAGTACCAGAAGACCATACTTTCATTTTAGAAAATGGTGATGTCTTGGCTCTGGATGGTGAAAATGCACGCGTTGCTGGACATTTCCCTGGCGATGACACATACATTGACGGATCAGGAATCGGTGATATCGGTTCAGTTGTGTTACATGATCGTCAAAAGCTGTCACAAGATGGCTTAGTTGTTGTTACTGCAACAATCGATTTGAAAAAGAAAGAGATTTTATCTGGACCAGATATTTTATCACGTGGTTTTGTCTATATGCGTGAATCTGGCGATTTGATTAATGAAGGTCGACGTGTCATTTTCAGCACAATGCGCCGCGTTATGAATAGTTCAAACAATAGCGAGTCAGATATTCGTCAAGCTGTTATTGATGACTTGTCTCGTTTCCTATTCAAAGAAACAGCTCGCAAACCAATGATTATGCCAATGCTAATTTTGGTTTAAATAAAACCGCTATGTATCAACATTTACAAGAAGTTGATTAGCGGTTTTTGTTTTACTTATTTTCTAAAAATTCACTATTATTCATTATTTTTCACTTAAAATTTACTACATTTGCTACAAATTTACTACAAATAAAAAACCGACTAGATTAATTTCTAGCCGGTTTTTTAACGAGTTTCATCTATATAAAAACCTAGCAGGATGCGCAATAAATTGATAATCACCTTGGGAGGATATTATCATGGAGTTTGACTGCCAGCTAGGCGTAAAACAATTCTACTATATTGACATGCATTTTTGCAAGTAAAAAGCCTAACAGATGAATAAGCGAACAAAAATAACTCAGGTAATTATACTTATAGAGCGAAGAAAGTCTGTTAGGCTTAAAAATAATTATACACTACTAATTTTAAAAAGTGTTTTTAAATATTTTGTAATAAAAAGACCCGATAGGGGTAAAGCTTCTCGGAATGCTATCGGGCCGCGTAATTACTTTTAATATAATTACATGATTATTTTAACCAATAAATTCACCGAAAGCAATAACTAATATTAAATCCATCAAAAATCGCCAAGTTCTACATTTACGTTTGTTTCTTTCTTGATATGTTTCGCTAATTCAGGCATGCGATCCTTTTCAGATTCAACGTACCTACCTATTTGTTCTGAATGTGTGGCCGTGCCTATTTTGGCATATTCAAAGAACACGTTTAACTGCTTGGAGTATCTTTGATACACAATACGCACCCAATACAGCGTATTCTTCTTTTTCGTAAATCGCTTCTTGATTTCTTCGATTAGTTTGTCATCGTAATTCATAATGTCACCTCTATGACATTATACGAACACTTGTTCTTTATTGCAAATAAAAATGCGGCTAGTTTCTACACCAACCGCATTTTTAATTTTTAATATCTTTATTTCCAACCTAAAACATGTTGAATTACTTCCCAAATAATTGGCGAAGCTATAGCAAGCAGAGCTACTAATAGCGTCTTGTGATCTTTTTTATCTTTTTTAGCGCCTTCGGAATTGTCTTTAATCTCATCCTTAATGTATACTTTTAAATTAGACTCACTTGTATCTATTTTTTGTGAAACTGTATCTAATTTCGATTCGACTGCCGTAAGCTTAGCGGAGGTGATTTTTGCTGACGCATCAATCAAATCTTTCAAGTTTGCCATATCTCTATCAGTTAGATAGCTATTGTCTGACATTTCTAAAACACCTCCCTTAACCGTTTCATTAGATAGCGTAACATTTTTTACATTGTGTGTTTTTTGCCGATCTGTATAAGCAGTTTTTTGACTAGTTTGAAATCTACTAGTTGTATTCAAAGACAAATAAGCGTTTTTAACAACTGGCGATGTGCTCATTATAACTGCTGCCAAAACAGGAAGTACACCTCCACTTAATTTATGTGTATCGTCACTGTCTGTGTTTTCCAAATCAAGAGTAGGAATATTTGAATTATTTTGAAAAGTAATTACCATATCCGACGTTTACCTTATTGTGGGACATGAACAATCCAAAATGACTGTTTTCCCTTTTCTGTCCCATCTATTGAAAACACTAACTCATGTTCACCTTCAGACTTAAATGGTACATTTCTGAAATTCAAATTAAAATTAAATGTATCTAAAGGGTTTGACGGTTGTATTGGAGCGTTCCCATCAATAGTTGATACTTCTTTACCATTTTGTTTTTCGCGAATAACAAATTGTAACTTGTGTGGCTCATCTAGGTTAATACCCTTTGTTAATACCGAAGCTGCAAAACTCATTCCGCTTGGCACGAATGGGAGCGCAAAAGCCAGTGTCGGATTAATTAGGGCATTTGCGTTCCCCCCTCCTACACCATTCGTGTCGGGAGAAGTTTCGATTCCTTCTCCAAAAATAATTTGAACTGTCATATAAATCTCTCCTTTAATATACTTATATTGTATAACACAGGTGTTATATTTATCATTAAATATTCACTATTAAAGTAATATTCATCAATATACGTTTAATAATGAATATTTAAAACAAAAACCGCCCAACCAGAAATAATCCAGTTGGGTGTTTTTGTTTGTTTAATTTTGTAAGGAATTAACCTTCGCTTGTGCGTCTGCTAATGCTTGTTGTGCTTTTGCTAGTTCATCAGCTTTAGCTAATTCACTTTGTTGTTGAGCGACTTGTTCTTGTGCCTTAACTTGTTCCTCTGTAATTTGAGGGTAAGTTTGATCTAACTCATTAATCAATAGAGCATATTCTTTTTCGACTGCGTTTTTAATTAACGTTTCGTCTGCATCAGAAAAACCTAAAGCAGTCAAAGCTTGAGTAACAATTTTAACTGCGCCAGACTTCTTGGCTTCACCTTCCAGAAACTCAGTGACTCCTAATTTCTGCATAGCCACTACGGCATCTTTAGCTAAAGGATATAATACTTGAATGAGGTTAACCACCTGTTTGTTTCCTAAAATCACCTTGCTGACATATGCACCAATAATTGGAATAGCTGCAATAGCGATTGTTGTAATTAATTTAGTGATTGTATTCGTATCCATGTGTTCTCCTTTTTAGTGAATTGTAGCAAACGCCTTCATCATAGAAACTGGTTCACCGCCGATTTCAACATTAACCGTTGTTGCTGTTTGACTGATAACCTTGTACTTACCGTTCAAAGTGAAGTACTCCATACGTCCGTTATTGCCTTGAATATATTGATTACGCAACTTGTTACCGTATTTATCAGTTAATGTCATTGCACTAATAGGCAAGTAGTTATTGTAATCAATCACTGGAATACTCATATCAATGTTGACACCGTACATCTTGTTGTTATAACCTACCCAGTAATCAGCGACATACACACCGCTGAATGTAGCGTATTGCGTCTTAGCTGGTGTACTTGGCGTGTTGGTTGATTGACTTGGCTTAGATGCAACCTGTTCGGCTGGCTTGTTGTTATCCAATGAACCGACGACCATCACGTTCCCGTCAACTCCGTAGTGATTATCAGCGTATTGCCAAATCTTCACGTTGGAATAGTTAGGGAAATATTGCATAGGTGGTGTTGCTTGATGTGCTGTAGTTAAGTACCAAGCTAACCACAAAGCGTTAGGATAACGAGCGTTAATACGACTTAAATCAACGTGTGAGTTCACATAGCTAGTGTAGCTATAAAACATAGGCTTATACCCAGAGGCGTAAATCTGATCCATGAACGCTAGAATAGCCGTTGTGTTATTGGCCTTGTTTGCACCAGCTCCTGCTTCGTAATCCATAGCAATATATGAACCTTTAGCCAACCCTGCATTTTGTGCATCTTGAACAGCTAATTGAGCTGAATAAGTAGCTTCACTGACTGAGTCACCTACTTGTGCCCAGAAGTAACCGCCTGTTTGCATACCGACTGCATCAGCGTTGTGAATTTGTGCGTAGGCTTTCGGGTTACTATAATGAGCACCCTCACCACCACCTCGTCCACCTAACTTAACCATGGTAAAGTTATCGCCAACTTGCTTAAACGAATTGAAATAACTTGCTGTGTCACCTTGATAACTGGCAACATCAATACCATTAGTATTGGCTGAAACACCCGTGATCATTGCACCAAAAAAGGCAACCGCTCCAATTGAAGCGAATACCCATCGTTTTAATTTATTCAATTTTCAAACCTCCCATTTATCGTGTTTCCACGTTTCCAATTTAGTAAGCCGTATCTCATGGTTGTCAGTGATACTGTTAGATATTTTTAGCTCATCTTTTAAGCTAGCGATATCTGTTCTCAATCCATTAATTGAGTTCACAATGGTATTCTTCAATACCCACCACAAACCACCCAGAAGAATAGACCCCACACTTAGCCAACTCAACAAATCATGTGGCATTTGCATTCATTCACCTCCTTTCTTTAGCGACCTACTGGCAACGGATAGCTCATAGAACCAACCAAATTACCACAATGATTATCTACAACCCTTACCCATAATGTAGTTGTGTCATTCACATAACTAATAACGGGATAAATTGAGGTTGCACCAATGTCACTAGAAGCCTGAGCAATTTCGACATCTGGGCGTAGGCTCCATGGAACACGTCCAATTTGGTTACCATTATTTGCTTTAGAAACATCTACGCCACGCCATCTAAGGAACATAACGTTATCTCTTACACGATATTGAGCGTAGCAAGGTGCCCCATTATCAGACCACAATTTAGCACCTGTTGATGCTATGTCTAAGTTCATCCATCCACTATCGTTAAGCATTGGGTTATGTTGTGTTACTGTTCCTGCTGTTGCTGTAGTACTGAATGTTGCTAGTGGTAATTCATAAATAAAACCACCATTGTTAATGTCTTCCTGTACTAAATCACCTGTAACAGCGCTTAAATATACTTGGTTGATTGTTGGGTAATAGTTGGGTTGTCCTGCTTGTCCTTGCACAGTGTTGGCTTTTGAAAGGTCTACAACAATTGCCAAGTTTCCATTTGAATTAGCTGGCAAAGTTATTTGTGTAGGACTTGTCACTTCGACTAATCGACCTAAAATAATTACTTGCCCTGTGTCAATGGTTGCCGTTAGACCATTAACTGTTATTTTTAATTGATTACCTCTTTTTAGAACTCCTGAAGTGTCCCCGCCTAGAGCTGATTGTGCTGATGCCACTTCTCGTGGTGTGACAAAAGCACGATCACTGGTATACATTGTTATGGCCATTACTATTCCTCCTAATTCGTTGTGCTGAATAAGTCATTTCGTCCAAAGCGTAGGTTTCCAAAAGTTAGGTTAACCACTTCTGAGCTACTGTCGATTGAATAAGCCGTAAGCACTGACTTATATTGTGTGTTGTCGTAGTAAATATTTGATTGTAGCCCTAGCTTTACTTTTTCTAGGGGTAGGAAGTTATTTCCTAACTGTGCGCTAAATTGAATACTATGAGAGTAAGCATTAGCTGATAGATTACTTTGTGCTATTGAGTCATAAGTAGGATTATCAGTCGCTGTCTTGTCAAATAAATATATCTGAACTTGTGTAGGCTTTGCCACATTATCTGTAAGGTTTTTTATAACTGAACCGTCTTCTGTGAGCCAATAACGTGCTAATACAGTAGGATTTTCCATGTTAGTGCCTGCCTGATCTACAATCCACAACTCATTATTGTAATTTCGTAGATTCCTGGAATCACTGACTACCCAATTATTGAAATCGTAAACATCATTTTTAAAATTCCATGTGTCTTTTACCTGATGAAAGTCAATTTTTGGGTAATAAAAAGGTACACCATTTTCTGATGTACCTTGACCTATTCCTGTTACTTCAAACACTGTATTATGTAGCTTGAATCCTCTTACTAAATAATCAATAAAGTTGCTTGTACTGATTCCATCAGATGAGGTTACCTGAAATGCTGTGTTAGTTGAGTTAGTAAGCCCCTTATTGAGTATGTTAGTACCTACATTAGAGTTAATATAGTTGTTTATTAGCTTTAATATATGAGCTTCATAGCTATTACTGCTCTTGCTACCTACAATAATGTCACCATTGAGTAAGTTCCATATATAGTTAGCTGATAATGTCATAAGGTTACTAGAATCAGCTACATCAACTGTGATTATTTGCCCGTAGTATAACAATGTGGTGCTGTTATTAGGTCTAACAGCTACATAATCACCTGTTGTAATTTTGGTGTTCTTATCAATAGTGAATGTACTAGTAACATTACTCAATGCATCCATCTGTATATCATAGCTGAATAACTTATAGGTACCTTTTATAACTAATTTAGCACTATCAAATACTGTAATATCAAGTGCCAAGCTCATACTATCATCCTCTCTTCTTTGAAAGTCACATCTAGTTGAGCATTTTCATCTAAGTAAGCCAGTAGCGCGCTAGTTCCCTCTGGCACTTTTAGATAATTGTTAACTGAAAAATCAGCCAATTGACTAACATCACTGAAACTACCGTCTGTGTTATAAACACGGGCATATTGGTCTTCGGGATAGCTAGAGACTATTAATCTCTGGTTATCAGCTAGATATAAGCTAAATTTAGCCTTACCAACTACTGCACCATCTTGGATAATCTGCCATTCTGGGTAGACATTACATCTACCTGTGATAGTTACTAAAGATGGGCTACCTGATTGAACGCCATAATATTCACTATTGTTGTCTAGCGTGATAGCTTTTTCGCGCCCTGTTACATTGCTTTCAATAAAAACAAATCCATATTTTGTAGTCATGCATTACCTCCTGTTTTATTGGATATGTACGGGAATAAATCCCTTTTATTTAGCCTTCTGTTGTTGGCTTTGATGCTTGTTCATCTTCCACATCATATACAGCGTTATCAAAGTCTGCCTTATCTGCACGAACTTGCTTTTTATTAGCTTCGTATAAATCCTGGTTTTGAATTGTCATGTTGCTTGATGTGCCACTATCAGATACATTGGCACTAAAGTAAGCAATTGCTTGACCGTCTGCTGTTTGTGATATTGCTGTGATTGATACGCTTTTATTAATTGTCATTATTTACTTTCCTCTTCTACTTGTTCTGCTTTTGCTTGATATTGCGTTACAACTGACTGCAACTGTGCATTAACATAAGTTAGATTGGTCAATTGTTGCAATAAGTTGTTAATTATGTCTTCCTGTCTTGGTTGCATTTTTTGCCTTTCTTATAGCATATTTAATTTACTCAACACGGTATAGAGGCTGTAACTCTTACCCTTCACGTAAAATAGCACGTCATTGGTATCATCTGTGCCAAAGCCCGCTTTTGATGGTGTGTCAAAAAATCCAAACCATTTATGACCGTTCGATAATGTTGCTCCTTGGATATGCAATGCTCTTCTATCTGTAGAACTAAATTGTTGCGCTACGTCAAAACCACCCTCAAAGTAAGTTGGTTGGTGCCACGTCATGATGTCTTCAACATGCCACCCTGCTTTACGTCCCTTGTAGCCAGCTACAAGGCTAGAATCCCACGACATTTTCATGTCGTAGGTGCCTACGCTGTTAGTTACACCGAACCCAATACCATCGCCACCTCTAATGGTGTTAGTTCCGTCTGAATTTAAGTCATAATCTGGGTCTGTAGACTTACCTGTATGCCATCCAGCAAGCTTAATCATTAGATAATCTACGTTGTCATGGTCTGGCATGGTTTCATGCTGGAATGTACCCAGATATTCATTTTTGCTACTAATCAATTCGATCTGCCCATTTAGAACATTAGTGGTACCTAAAGAACCATCTAACACCAACCCATCCTGATTAAATTGAGCTGTGCTACCTTGTGAGGTACTAATAGTCATGCCTATTGGGCTAATCCTCACTGACTGATATAACCCATTCCAGTTTGACTGAATGAAATTAGAAACATTACCAGTCAACTTAGCAACGTCTAGGGTAGCAATCTTAGCGCTGGTAATTGTTGCATCGCCAATCTGTGCACTACCTATAGCACCGTTTGCAATCATGGCTGAGTTAATCCACGCTGTACCCTTAATCTGAGTGTTTGGTGCATCAATCGTCACATTCTTGCTAATAAGGCTCATTTGAGATGCATTACCAACAATGCCACTGGTAATTTTGCTGATGTTATCAGTAATACCAATGCTCCAGTTATCCTTAAACAGTGATAACTGGGCTGACATGTCATCATTAGGTGTATATTCCTGTAGCTTTTCAGTAGCCGTTACCAGCGGTTGTGAAAATGTAGCCACCTGACCTGCACCTGCATTGTTAACAAGTAACGATACTTGTACACTTACTGCATTAATAGGGGCTGTAAATCCTTCATTAGATAGCTTTACCCAATAAGGGCTACTTACTTGACCTGTTGACCTAGTGGCTGATGATATTCTTTTGTTATCCTTGTCATAAAACCAAATATCTAGCATTGCCAAGCCCTTGCTGAGGCTATTATTAGTGTAATGAACTAATACAGAAGCGCTATACTTCTTACCACCATAAACGGGTATTTTGTTAGTCCAATAACCTTGGTAGCCTGCTGAGGTTGATGTAACTGATACCGTACCACTGTACTTATTATCAATATTGTTTTTTACACTACCTGATACAACAACTGTGCCACTTCCTGCATATCCAAAGTTTTGAGCAAACTCTGAGTTAGGGAATAGGTTAGTTGCTCCTACTTTAGCTAGAATTGCATCACTTGTTTGAGTTAGTTGTGTTTGAACACCCTTGTCATAACTTGTGATTGAACTTGTTGTAAAGTCCTTGGAACTCTGTAATGTGTTTGAATCACCCTTAGTCCTATCAGTTATTTCTGTCTTAATTTGGTTAGAAGTTTGAGTAACAGAACTCTGTAAACCACTGATGTTGTTTGTTGCTGTACTTAATGTACCCTCAGCTGTGGTTACTCTCTTAGTGACTGAATCAATATTAGTACCTTGTTTGGATACTGTGTCCGTGATTCCGTCTAAGGCTATTTGCTGTAAGGCTACCTTGTCATTGCTGTTATACGCTCCTGGAACATAATCACCAACTGTAGAACCAAAGACTAACATAGGCTGTGATATATAAACCTCATCAGTAACATTCCATGCAAATATTGCATAGGTTACCACTGACTTATCAGGAATAGTCACATTCTGTAGCTTATAGGTATTAGATGAAACACTTAACCCTGGAACTGGTACGTTATATCCGTTTGATAGTGTCCTATTGCCATTTGCATCATAAGCCATGATATATAAGGCTATGGGTGTGCCACCACTTGTGATTGCCTTAGGTGCAAAAAACCTAGCTGAAAAACTTAATTTCATACCAGGTGTAACGGGGACACCGCTAGATGCTATCCAGGAACCATTGCCCTTGTGGCTAACCATGTTTGACCCGAATCCATCTGTTCCAACATTAGTAAACTGAGTTGAAACAACATCTTTAGCTGTAGGGTTGGGGTATTTTGTGTACCATCCTGAATAATCTGGATTAAACTCTGTGTTAGCCAACTGATTAACTTGACCCATAGAATTTATCTTAGTTTGAATGCTAGATACTTGGTTGGTAATTGCATTAGCATTTACATTAACCTGTGCAATTTGAGCATTATAATCTTTTTTAGCTGAATCTAAATCAGTGTTAGTTGCTCTTAAAGTAATATCTTTAGTGTTCTGTGCTATAGATGTTTCTGTAGCTTTAACACGATTATCATTGTTAGTCTTATAGTTTCCTATAGTTGTTACAGCACTATCAGCAGTTTGTTGTGCCTTAGATACTGATGTACTTAAATCACCAGTTTTCTTATCGTAATCTGATTGACTAACCTTAGTAGTTACATCCTTGGCTGTCTGTGTAATATCAGATTGTGCCTTAGTTATACGTCCATCTGCGTTATTTTTATAGGCATTTAATGCAGTTGTTGCTTGGTCTGCTGTTAATTGAGCTTTAGCAGTTGCACTGTCTACGTCCTCAGGTGCTATAGTCCAAGGATATGACATATTACCAGACATCAATCTCATATTAGAGATAGTTACAGTACCAGTTGTTGGTACATTGTCAAACCTAATACCCATGTAAGGTGTTGCAGTAACACCACTCCAATTGCTATTGATACTTGCAGTTAATATAACAGTGCCACTGGTATTGTTACTTGATATAACAGTGTACTTTCCGCCAATTCCCCAAGGTGCTATGTTCCATTGAGGTATAAATTGACCTGATGGGTTAGTTCCTGTGTACGTCCAATCAAATATTAATGTGAAATAGTCGCTAGTCTTCTTAAACTCTTTATACAAAGCATCTAGAGATGATAATGTTATTTTATATAGAGCTTTTGATTGATTATTAGCATTAGCCCCTACTGTAGAGTTTGTATTAACTGTGCCTGTTAAGTAGTTTCTACCACCTACTGCTAGGCTATTAACCTTGGTAACAGTTGCATCGAATCCATCTGCACGTTGTTGTAATGCACTAATTGAACCTGATTGTTGACCTTGAACTGTTTGCAAATTACTTACAGTAGTTTTAGTTCCACTGGCATCAGCTTCAATAGTTGTCATACGTGCATCTTGTGTGGTGTCTGTTTGCTTGATTGATGCTATATCTGTTTTAGCTTGGTTAGCTGTTTGAGTAACATTAGTAACATCAGTGCTTAATTGCCCTGTTTTAGCGTTATATGTGGACGTGTCAACCTTGCTATTTAAACCATTTAAGGCTTGTGTAGCTGTTGATTGAGCGGTACTAATTTTACCGTCTGCATCCTTTTTGTTTTGACTGACTGTGCTTGTAATACTAGAAGCTGTGTCGTCAATTTTCTTACTAATAACACTATCTGCACTAGTAGCTACGTCTATAGCGTTTTTCTTAGCTGTATCTGCATAACCCTGTGCTTTTGTGTCTAGAGCGCTTACTGCTGATGCTCTATCTGTTGCTTCCTTAGATAGATCATCACTAACAGACTTCTTAGCATCTGCTATGTTCTGATTAGCTGTATCTAATGTGCTTTTAGCTACTGTAGCAGTGTTAGCTTTAGCATCACTTAAGGCTTTATCAGCCATTGCTTGTGCTTTATTGTTGAAATCACCATCTTTAACAGCTAAATCAGCTTGTTCTTTAGCCACCTGATTGATTGTTCCGTTAATCTGGGTATTATTATCAGCAATAGCTTTATCTGTGTTATCAGAAGCTGTCTTGATAGTCTCTTCAATACGATTGCTTAGATTTGGGTCTACCTTTAGTACCCAATCTTCACCATTGTATGAGTAAATCAGGAAGTCATTACCATCTTTAAGGAATACCGTATCACCCTTTTGTGGGTTAGATGGCATAGGGTCACCAGCATTGATGTAACTTAGAGGGGTTAAGCCATCACTTGATAATTGAGCACCACCAAAGCCATAAGTAGCATTATCAGCCACATGTGTTAGTTCTTGTTCAATCTTATTTAATTTTCCACCTGTGATTGTGTCGCCATGTTCCCAGTTTGTTGGTTGGTATGCCAAGTTTTTAACCTCCTTTATTCAATACTTGTTATGTCTACTTGCGCCTCATCTACATAAGGCTTATTCCTGTTTTCATCATCATAAGCAACGCCCATAAATCCAAAACCGTACTTCATATTTGAATCTGTTACACCGTCCTCTGGGGCACTTGTGTAAGCTGTGGCTGTGTTGCCTTCTTCTAATTTAAAATGCCTGAATCTAAGTGTTTGACCTTTTACGAATCCTGATGCATTAGTGGTTGCCATTGCATTTAAGCGAATGTAAAACTTATTTAAGTTATCACCTGATAGATTAGGCAATGTAAACGTATAAACCGCTCTAGTCCATGTGTCATTACTAATCTTTGTGGTAGGTGAGAATGTATTACTTACCCTGAATGCAACGCCTGGTACAGTTCCTTTTACATCGACTGAAATTGTATACGTCTTATCAAAACTAAGGACTGAATCACTCATATTAGCCCATGCTTCTGCTAGTCCGTAGTACCACTCTGTGGAACCTGTACCCGTGTAATTCAATGTAATAGCATCACTGTCATATGCAATGGTTGAGTTGATATTATTATTGGTTACACCTGATAAATTAGGTCTTGAATCAGCTGATGCGTTTTCACCTGAGGATTGTAGTATCAAGTTCTGATTAAAATTACCTTGTTCATTAAAAAAGCCTGAGCCATAAATGGCTAGACCTGTATCAATGTTATATGTCTTATATCTACCTTGTTTGTTGTTATACCAAGGGTTAATGAACTCTACTGTAAACTGCTCAAATAATTTATCGGTTTGTAATACTGTCGTTCCGCCTATTTCTGTCTTAGTTAAACTAGTTAATCTTGCATCGCGATGCCAAGTATCAACACCGGTTTTATACAGCAATGTCAATGGTTGAAAAGATAAGAATGTGGAAAACTGACTAAACGTCTGATAACTTCGACTTTCAACATCCCCAAACAATATATTTAATTGCATCTGTCCTTGCTGAATATTTATTTTAGTTGCTTTAAAATAACTTTCATATTGACTATAAGTGTTTGTAAACACTGTTCCCAATCCTGTTGGTGTATTACCGAATAAATTTTCAGAATTCAAATCAACGCTTTCACCACGTGCGTTATTTAGCACAAACATGCTCATATGTACTCCTTTCTAAAACCCGCCCCGAAGTATTGTGTATTTAATGGCGAGTTTTTAGTTTAATTAGCTGATCTAACCGCTCTAGCAATCACAGCTTTAGAAAACTTATTCATAGCAATATCATCTACTGACTGGTTAGCCTCTGTAGTTTGACCTAAGATGCCCGCCAATAACTCAACAACACTATTTAGAGTTTTATTAGTAGCCTCAATCATATTTGATAGATTGCTATTTGAACTTTCAGCAACAGTCGTATTAGAACTAGTATTTTGTGCAAAATGAGTGACTGTTTCACCCAACAATTCCATTGCTCGAGATTTTTTAGACAAATCCCAAGGAATTACCGCCTCTGTCATTCCACCCTCTGCAATATTTGCTATATGTGGCGTGTTGGTGATAGTGCCGTTTGCGTAGCCATGTCCTTGACCTAAGAATGATAAATTAGATCCATAACGATTTTTCGCATAAGCTAAACCAGCTAGCAAAGAATCATAACCATTAAATGGATTGCTGTGTCCTGGGAACTTATAGGCATTAAATGTAGCACTAATGACTTGCATAAGACCCTTGGCTAGGTCACCTGATGCGTTGTTAACGTCACCAATGTTACCCTGTACAGCCTTTTCGTTACCACCTGATTCAGTTTGAATCTGACGTAACACCTTATCGACCATTAAAGAACTTGTTGAAAGTCCATTAGCCTTTAAGGCATCTACAACCTGTGAACGCCATCTTGTAACCCCTGCACCACTTGGTGCACCTTTGCCTCCGCCTGCGTTTCCACTTGATTCAAATCCAGACTTGAGTTTTGATAGCATCTTACCAAAACCATCTTCGATACTCGTTTTAACCATTCCACTAGATGAATTGTGACCTGTATCACCGACTTCTAGTTTATTGACATCAAAAATCTTAGACGCCATATCAGTTAATGTTTTAACGGGATTGGTTAACTTTTCAATAGCCTCACTTGTTGCGTCGGAAACATCATCCCAAATATCAGAAGCCCCTTTAGTCATTGAAGATAAAAATGATTCAATTGAAGATGTACCCTTAGCGTATCCCGGCAATGTTTTACCTAAACCGCCTTGGAATAGCTTAGCTGTATCACTGGCATTCAAAACCTTGTCACCAGGGTTAAGGTTAACAACCTGAGCACCATTGGTACCTAGAAAATCAACTTTACCCGAGTAAGGGGAATACCTTGCTTCAATTCCCGCTTCACCGACAAGCGCTTTTCCACCGGATACACCTCGAGAACCAGTAGCGAATGCTTGCATCGTAGCAGGCTTATATCCAAAATCACCACCACTTTTAACATCAACGCTTTTAATACCAAATCCTTTGACTAAGCCATTAAAGAAATCGCCTAATCCTTTCCAAATGCTGTGCGTTCCTTTGGCTTGCTTTGAAGCGGCTTCCATAGAACCATTAGCTTGGAGAACAGCCTTATTAACTACGCCGTTTCCTTGTTTACCAGCTGCATCAAGGACACTATCTTTTTGTTTATATGCCTTATCAACAACTTCATTTCGCTGTTGTGTTGCAGCATTGGATGTTTTGTTTCTTTGACTAGTTGCCTTACCAACAATATCGTCATGTTGCTTATTAGCTGAATCAACTGTTTTATTTCTCTGATCTTTTGCAGCATTAACAGTATCGTCGTGCTGCTTATTAGCCGAATCTCTAACGCTTTTACGTTGGTCTTTAGCCCATTGACTATTGCCCTTGAACTGATTTTCGGAAGCTTTTATTGTGTCATCGCGTTGCTTGTCGGCTGCCTTTTTAGCATCTTTGTACTGATTTTTAGCAGCGTTAACAACGTTATCACGTTGTTTGTCAGCGGCTTTAGTAACCTTTTTGAGTTGTTCATCAGCAGCTTTTTGCGCAGCATCTAGCTTTTTATCAGCATACTTTTTGACGTTGTTATATTCTTCTCGTGACTTAGAAGTAATATCCTGTAACTGCTTATTAGTTAACCGTCCTTTATCCTTGGTCAACTTATCCATCAACTTTACTTGCTCGTTGTTAGATAACTTAATTTTCCCGGTCAAAGTTGTATGCAGTTTAGCTTCTTCAACAGTTGTTTCAGTTGCATTTTTGACAGTCAGTTTATTAACAGCCTTTTTCTTGGCCTGATCGTCCTTAGCAAGTGCTTGCTCTTTCTTTTTATAGTCCTTTTGAACTTGTAAAGAATTTTCTCCATACTTAGCAGCATCTTTAGCAATTATGCTATCCCATTTATTGCTGTCTTTTTGCTTAGTTTTATTATATGAAGTTTCAAGCTTTTGACGTTGCTGTGAATAATACTTTGTCAATGCTGTTCTATCAGATTGACTTAGTTTTTCAACACTATTAGCCTTTTTGCCTTCTTCTTTGATAGTTTTTAATCTATCTTGATATTCTTGTTCAGTAAGATAACCGTTTTTCTTTAGCAGCTTAATATCCTGTAAATCTTGCTTTTGCTTTTCAGAATAATATTTTTTAGAAGCTTTATTCAAATCTGAATAAGCGTCTTTTGCATCAACTTTCGGTGCTTTGATAGTTATCTTATTATCTGAAAAAGCTTTTTTTAATGCTTTGTTAAGCTTTTTAGTAATCGATTGAGCTGTCTTAGTACTTCCTAACGAATCACCAATAGCAGAACCAATCGCTCCTCCAGCTAGTGTACCTGCACCAGGAATAACACTTCCTAGTATTGCTCCAATACCACCACCTATAACAGCTCCGGCTCCTTTAGATGCAGCACTGATTTTATCACTAGACTTTTTAGAACTGATTGCAGTAGCGATACTTCCACCTACATCAGCAGCAGTTAGCGCTATACCTAATCCTGAAACAACTTTGCTGGCAACACTAGCGACTTTAGCTCCAGTAGATAGAGTTGCTAATCCGCCTCCTGCTCCAGCTGCTCTTGTAGTTGCTGCAGTTTCAACCATCGTGGTTGCAGCGCCTGCTTTACCACCTACTGAACCAGTAGCATTAGCAGCTGTATTTAATGCTGCGGTTGTTTTTAAGACACCATTCAGTTCTTTATAAGTACCAATAGCTGTTTTAATCCAACCTATTGTGTCACTTATCTTTTTAAAAGCCCATATACCAGCAAACACTTCTGCAAATGCTTTAATTTGACCAGTATGTGTGCCAATATACTCAACTAAACCAACTAACTTATCGCCTACCCAAGCTACTCCCTCAGCAATTTTCTTTAGTCCGTCTTGACCTTCTTTGGAATTAAAGGCTTTAGCCATTTTTACAGCGGCTTCTGATATGACTGGCAACATTTGTTTACCAATCATGATCATAACGGCTTGACCAGCTTGGCTAAATTGTTGCAATTCAGCTTTAACAGACTTCATGTTCTTTTTGGCTAAATCAGCTACATATCCTTGCCCGTCTGCGGATTTTTTAACTTTTTCATTTAGCTCACCTAGTTCTTTGTTGTTTTGAGCTAAAATTACACCAGCATTTTGACCAGTAGTACCGAATAAACTATTGAATACTGAGTTCTTTTGAGCAGTACCCATATTCTTGGTTTTTTCGTTAATAATGCCCATGATAGTTGTCAAATCACGTAGGTTGCCGTTTGAATCAACTAATTGACTACGACTAATACCCAACTTACTAAGCATGTCATTAGTTCCGCCAGACTTAATCGCTTGTATCTTGCCGTTCAATTTTTCAATGGCTTCTTGCTGCGTTTTAATGGCAGATGCAGCTGATTTAGAACTCTTTGTGCCAGCTTTTTCAGCTGCTTGATAATCAGCTATTTTTTTCTGATGGTCTGCTATTTTTTCATTTAACGAATCAATTGATGAAGCCGAACCTTTTTGTGCCGCCTCTTGATCAGATAGTGCACCTGTAATAGAATTAATAACTTTACGTAAACCAGTACCAGCTTTATCAGCTTCAAGACCATGGTTAGAAAGAATACCCATGGCTGATGCTGTCTCAGATAATTTAAATCCTGCAGCATGAGAAGAATCACCTACATATTCCATTCCTTTTCCAAGGTCATGAAAGTCAGTGGCTGTCATATCAGCAGCATAGGCTAACTGGTTAACAACTTCTTTGGTATTTTTAGTCATCTTAGCAGCGTTATTAGTACGCATGCCGTATGCATCAACAACCTGAGATGTAACAGTAAGGACATCATTGAAATCATCACCAGAAGCTACTGATGCTTGCAGTTCAGACTTCATGGCTTTTAATGCAGCCGTTGATGTGTATCCTCTTTTTTCTAACTCCAAGTACCCTTCAGCAATAGCCTGTTGTGACTTACCATATTGCACAGAATATTTGGCGCCGTCTTTTTGCATCTGTGATAGATTTTTTGTTACCTCAGCTTGCTTTTCACCACCCGTAGTGGCTATGTTATTTACTTTTACAAATGTATCTTGTAAGTTTGTAGCAAGCTGAGCGCCCTTAATTGAAACAGCACCAATACCGACAATAGCAATACTACTACTGTATGCCATGTCTTTGATTTTCTGGCCTGCAGTATGGAACCCATTACCCATCTTTTCAGCAGCACGGTAAGCACCATTGGCTCCGCTTGCGTACTTGCTTAACCCGTAAGGATTGGCACGGTTAACTTCTGCTTGAGTTAATTTCAACTCGTTTTTCATGTTAGCAACATTTGTTGCCGTTTCATTCACTCGAACAGCTTGCCTTTTGTATGCATCACTAGCTGAACCACTTGCATGCTCAATTCTTTTCAGCTCTTCTGATTGCTTAACATACTGTTGGGAGAGGTTTGATAGCGAGGCTTTCATATTATTAGCGCTAGTAATATTAGCTGCTCTAGTATTATGCTCTGCTTTCAAACGGTTGACATACGAATCAGAAACTTGATTCATCTGCTTATATTCTTGTTGCAACTTTGCTAATCCACTGGTTTGATACTCCATTGAAGACTTGGCACGTTGTTGCTGAGACTCTAAGCTAGCTAATTTTTGATTAGCCTGTTGGATGTTTCTTTCGTATTTTAAAAAGGACTCAGCACCTTCTTTTGTAGAGGTGTCTAAGCCCTTTTGACGTTGTTGCAATTCAGTTATTTTGTTTTTCTGAGCTTCCATTTCTCGGCTCAGACCGTTGTATCGCTCTTGCGATGCTTTTAAGTAATCGCCCGATGATTTAGCCGCTGCCTCTTGAGCTTTCCAAGCGTTTTTAACAGAAGTAACAGCATCGTTCAAACCACGTAAACTATTAGTCGCTTTTAAAGTGTCTAAAGCAATAGACGTGGCCATCTCCGCCTGAATTCGTTCAACCATCTACTCTCCTTCCCCCGGTATATTCAACCCCATTTGTTTAGCAATAGCTAATGGATCACCAGCACGTTTATCAGGCTCTTTTGCATTAAGCATATTCATGAATGAAAAATATTCCTGATTATCTAAATCACTTGGCAAAATACCGTATTCTTTAAAAAGTTGTTTTTTTAAATAACGCGCCTCTTCAAGTTGGTTCTTCTTGTCGAATACTTCCCTTCTTATTCGACCAAATCTTCTTTTGGGTCTTCTTCATTTACCTCTTCTTGACTTTCAGAAGCAAGCTTAACAAGATTTTCGTATTCTTCTTCGCTAACGCCCATCATCATCAGTTCTACATATTCATAAGCATCTGAAAATTGTTTAGATGATACACTATGGGTTAGTTCGTCCATTTCTTCGTCAGAAATACCAAAAATTGACTTGATTACGTCCATCTTAATTTTGCTAGATTTCAACTCATTTTTCTGGATATCAATAAACTCCATACCCTCAGTATCAGCAAGTTCACCGAGTTTTATGCTGTTTTCAATCGCTTCTTCTCGCAAACCAAATGTCTTTTTTATAGATACCGTCTTGCGAATTCCGAACTTATTCAACTTAATTTTTTCTGTATTAACTGCCATGATCTAGGCTCCTTTTATTTTGATATGTACGGGTAAAATTACCCTAAATTTAGTTACAAAACGACGTATTTTTTTAGTGACAAAGTTACATTTTTTCAAATTAAAAAATGAGAACTTACAAAAAAGTTACAAAAATTGTGTAACTTTACGAAAAAAATGTAACTTCTGTATCCCTTGACAGGCATAGCCCGAATAGCAAAAAGTTACAAAGTTACATAAAATACTATATAAATATATATATATATTATTACAAGGTTTAAAGGTAACTATGAGTAACTAAAAATGTAACCCGCCCATTTTCATGTACTGTTTATTTCAAAAGCGAGTTAAAAAATACTAATTATTGACCTGTTGTGCCATCAGTTGGTTTTGAATAGCCAGGGAAGGTTTCTGCCATTAACGCATCAAGTGTAAATCCATCTACCAAATCAGATGCAACTTGGTATGGCTCACCCCCGAATTGAGTATCAACAACGGGATTCATTGTCGTTAAAGTCATAACGTCGTTTGAATCAGTTTCGTTGTTAGTGTTTGTACCCAACGTCTTGTTTCCTTCGATCATTGTCCCGTTAGCAAAGGCATAATATATTTTATGTTGCTTATCCAATGTTTGTGTCACAGCGATCGCCGCTACGTGCGCTTCTTTTTCACCATCAACAAAGCCTTTGCTTGTTGTTTGGATTTTACCAAGCAGCTTTTGCTTAGCTTCAAATCCTAGATCAAGCATTGTAAATTCGGCTGTTGGATATGAACGAGCCTTAGTTGAACGTTTGGCCTTATTGTTTGAGTATTGCAAGGTTGGTGCAGTACCCAAGTTCTGAATTTGAATTTGAGTAGCACCTTCAGCAGTAGCATCTTGATGGCCGTCTGCTTCATAGATGCCTGTGTCGCTCAAACCATCAGCGCCTTTTATTAATTGACCTGTTGCATTGTCAATTAATCCGAAATATGAGGTAACAATACCTTGTGTTGCCATGAATTAATCCTCCAAAATATAATTTTTTTCAAAATAAAAGACCTTAGTGACTTGATTAGTCTTCGGGTCATTGGTATGTGATTTAGATTGGGTTGTTTGCCAATCGTTTTTTTCTAATAGCCTTGCCAATGATATTTCTGTGTCAAGAATTGGCTTGGTGAAGTTAATTCCGTAAAATATCTGTACTTCAACACCATAATTCATGTTTCTAAAACGGTTGTTGGCTCTCTTATCCAAGTCGTTAACCGTTTCGGTCACAAGAACTACTGTTGAGGTGACATTCTCGAGATATTCTTCATCGATACTTGTTACAAAAACAACATCAGCAAAACTCATTGCTTCTATGAGTTCTTGAACTTCAAAAATGGGTAGTATCATCAATTACCACCTTTCAAAAGTCGTTGATATTCAGCATATTGAGCCGCTAACACAGCTTGTCGAGAACTACGCCTAGCGTCTTCAACAAAGTGATCACCTGGAATAAATTTTGTGCCATCGTTCAATAATCTTGCGATACGACCGTGGTTTATACCTTTTTTGGTGAAACCAACTAACGAGGTACCGTCACGAATGTAATCAATGTTTGTTCCGGAAACTTCAATTGAATCAGCTAAGTGAGTTACTTGACTAGTGTCCTTATGATTTTCATCATAATGTTTGGCCTTAGTAATATCATGGAGCCTTGTTTTGTAGACTTCCGCTCCAACTAACGTAATTTTTTGTCTCTGCTTAACGTTAGGAACTAGTTTATTCACATTACGTAGCCATTGATCTAAAGCATCATCAAGTTCCATCAAATGCCCCCAGTGGTTCTTTAGTAATGGTGATGTAGTCAAACGAAACCGGTGTATTACTTTCATCAGATGAAATATATTTGATGTCGTGAACCTTACCCGTTTTTACAAAGCGAACTTTTAAATTCTCTGTAAGGCTCTCGTTGTGCCGTACAGCAATTATTTTAGTTTCCTGTATACTTGTTCCAAAAATAGAATCAGATTGCGTAATCGAGCGACTACGGGGTGCATATCGCATTTGGCTAGTAGAAGAAACGAAACTAGGTACTTTTTGTCCTGTGTTTTTGTTTAAAACAGATTTAACAGTTCCGAACTCAACCTTTCCAATAAAGTTGCTTGGTTTTAATTTTCCACTAACCATTTGTCTGACCCACCTTCCATCTGATTTTGTTCAGCATGTACTGATAAGACTTAGGATAAGCAATTTGCTGACCAGATAAAGCACCACGATTGTAGTAATTGAAATCAACCAATGTCCTAACTGCTTGATTAAATATTGGTATCTTTCGATATATTTCAATATCGATAGTGCTGTCAATTGAACCACGAGCGTCTTCTTCGGCATAATCAATCAATTCCTGTAAAACACCATCATCACCATCAATTGCTAAATAGTCTTGCATATCACCAACCGTGACACCTGTTGATGTTGAAGGCGCACGAGGTGAATTTGTTTCATCTGCCATGAATTACTCCTTATTCGCCACTGACAGATACAGGAGTAGCTGTGTTAGTAATAAAGTAACCGGCTTTGTCATCAGCTTGCTTAACTCCAAATCGGAAAGCAGCACCTAGGTAACGGCCATAAATTTTGCTGTCTTCCCAAGCCAAAGTAATTTCTTGACGGTTAGGGAATAGAACACCACGCTTTGTGTCACCGATAAATGCTTTTTGGTCACCAGCGTTACCAAATAGTTCATCACCAATCACATAAACCGGTACTCCCAGCAACGTCTTTCCGGATGCTTGTGCTAATGATGCAGTTGATTCTTGAAGTAAGTAACGTCCGTTCTTATCTTTCAATGTGTCAACGGCATTGTAGAATGATTGGCTAGCAATAATAACACGTGCATAAGCTGGATCTAAATCAACATTCAAAATGTGCTTTACTTGGTCAGCTAATGTATCACTCGTAGTTGACTTAGCAGTAAATGCTTGCAAAACTGGTGCAATCAAGGCGTTATAAGTGTTAACCTTCTTTTCACCGATTGATTGACCAACCAATGCTGTCAAATCGACTTGTGTGTCAGCAATTGATTCTTCTGAAAGAGGAATTGCACCACGATAAGTATCGACAGACCAGTCTACTTCCTTGAAAGTAGGTTCAGCTAAAGCAGGGTTTTCTGCTAATTCCTTAACAGAATTGAAACGATCGGTTGCACGTTGCAAAATAGGATACTTACCACTTGGAGTAGTAACTGGTGTCTTGTTAACCAAAGTTGATAAGTCAACAACTGAGTTAACTTCAGCAGATGGATCATAAATAATTTCTTCTGGAATCAATACACCAACTTCTGACGAAGTAACTTGTGAAGCAACTGCATCTGAAATCTTTGCACCGCGAGAATGAATGAAATCATTAATGCCTTGCTTTTTTGCAGCAAGTTCAGCGGCCTTATTGTCCAAAATATTAGTCTTTTTACCAGGCTTTTTAGGCTCTGGTTCGACGTCTTCAAAGCTCTTGAGTTGAGAGTTCAAAATATCACGGCGTGTCTTAGCGTCCGTCAAGTCATCTTGAGCCTTCTTAATATCTTCTACTGAAGCAGAATCATCTTGAACCATGTTGTTCAATTTAGCATTCAAATCAGATGCCTTGGTGCTAGCGTCACGGAATGCCGCTTGTAGTTGTTCTTTAGTCATATTTTTCTCCTATTTACGTAAAATAGCCAACTTAGCTTGCACGAGCTTGTCGTGTTCACTTGGTTGACTATCAGTTGC
The DNA here is from genome assembly GCF_056530425.1 of Leuconostoc sp. C5. Classification (NCBI taxonomy): domain Bacteria; kingdom Bacillati; phylum Bacillota; class Bacilli; order Lactobacillales; family Lactobacillaceae; genus Leuconostoc; species Leuconostoc sp. C5. The sequence goes on from NZ_CP134351.1 coordinate 1,579,680, forward strand.
GTTAGTTTTCAATTTTTGATTTTCACCAACCAAATCTTTGATACGATTGATAATTTTGCGAGGTAGTACATTATTAACAGAATTAGTGACTGGCTCTTTTTCAAAAGTCATTACTTCATCAACTAATCCAAGTTCTAATGCATCGTCAGCATTAATCCACGTCTCTTTATCCATCAAGGCAAGGAACTCATCGACTGGACGCCCTGTTTTTACAGAATACGCCTTAGCTATGGCCTTGTCGGTGGATTTTAGCGCGTTAGATGTTTTATCCAAGTCATTGTGGTTACCACCTGCATAAGTTGACGCATTATGTATCATTAGTTGAGCAACTGGCGAAATTTGAACAGTATCACCAGCCATTGCAATAATCGATGCAGCACTATAAGCTGAACTTTCAATTTGCGTAATAACTTTACCAGGGTAATTTCGTAACGCTGTGTAAATTTCATTCGCAGCATCAACTTCTCCGCCTCCTGAATTAATTCCAATTTCTAAATCAGAACCATCAGTAGGTAAGTTGCCTAAAATATCAGTTGGTGAGGTAACAGTCATGCCTAACCAATCACGATATATTTCTGCATCATCATCATTAGTGATCATGCCTTTAATATCTAACTTCATTCACTTTCTCCTTTCCCCTGCGTCGATGGAACATAGACAGGTAAATTATTAGGCAACACACCATATTGCTTCAGCATGAATTCAGCCTGCGCTTGACCCAAAGTGCCAACTTTAACCATGTCGTTGATTTGGCTAACACGGGTAGCGTCGTCAACATATTGCATATCAAGTGTTAAATCTTCTGCATTCATTTTCAAAGCAATTTCATCAATTTCTGGGGCTACATAACTAATTAAGTTCTCGTAGTACAAGTTCTTGATTTGTGTGCTGTTGCTGTGCTGACTTTCTGTACTATTACCACCCCCTAACATGTCTACAGGTACACCAAACGCCTTACTAATCTGATTAGCAGAATACTCTGCGTTATTGTTTAACGCTTTGAATACATCAGCTTTCATCTCAAATTGACTGAACGTAGAATTGGAATCCAAAACCATCAGTCGGCCATTATTTGAGCCGTTATTAGCTTTTTCAAATGCATCACGTGCTGCATCAGCATCACCCTGTTCCAGCAGTGCGTTACTAATCTGTAAAACAGAAGTTGGCGTGATACGATTTTTAATCAAGTTCAAGCTTTGGTCTGTACTTGCTGTTGAAACGGTCAGCTCTTTAGTCAAACTTTCTAACGGTGACATCCCCACAAGATATTGATAGGTTGCGTCAGGCATTAACCTAAAGTGAAGTATCTTGTCTTGTGTTAATTTGCGTTGAGGGTGGTTGTTGTATTCAGCCAACGTATAAACTGCACCTTGATTCGCATTGTCAATATCAATACTAATAATCGAAGATGGCGGTATTTGTTCTAAATAATCCAAATCCAACGGTACATAAGCGTTACCACTCAATAACAATTGAATAATGACACCCTGCCAAAATGAAAAACGACCAATCAGCTTTGAAGGCTGATTAAGTCGCTCACTAACATACGTGTTTTCAGTTTTAAACTTAGCACTAGCAATATCGCTTGCTATTCGATTAACTACACTGAATATGTCACTGTTTTTTAGTGCGTTTGCGCCACTTATATATCCAACAGGAAGACCCGCTATTTGTGAAATAACTGGATCATATCCATGCGTACTAGGATAAGTTGTGTCAATGATTTTATGTTGTCGATTTCTCGAAGTCATTAAACCCATTCATTTATTCCCTCCTTTCCATATTGAGAATTATCGCCATGGCTACAAACAGCAGTCCTGAAACGGTAAAACCAATAATTACATTAAAATAAAAAGCACCGATATCAATCAATGCTATTCCTATAATAAACAGAATTGCCGCTAGCCAGTTATCAAAAAAATTAGATATACTTTTTATAATTTTTACTATCATCCAAACATCCTCTTAAAGTAATCTTTCTTCTCATCACGGCTCAAATCATTAAACGGATTATAATCATCCCCTTTAAAATCTTCAAAATAGAACTGTGCTCCAGTATGTGCGTTAACCAATGCATCTGATGTATCGATGTGATCACTTGTTCTATTCAAACGGTCAATCTTAACAGCTCCACCTCTGTCTTCAATCAACACAGCATTTGTAAATCCATCAATCAAAAGTGGGTCATTCAAAATAGCAGCATTGCCGTTAATAAATTGCGCTTGCAAATCTTTAGTTGGATTAGACAGCACCTGTGAAGTTGGTCGAACGGTAGATACAGGCCATTCATCGTGGTAGTTTTCGATACGTTTTAACAGCCAATCAGATAAGTTGGGGTCAAGCGCTATCATCTTTACTTTCAAGTCGTTGTCAGCAACGAACTTTTCTAACCGATGATAAACTTGGTCTTTATCGATAGTTCCTTCTGGACTTCTAGTTATTTCACACAGCCCTTGTTTTTCAAGCTCGCGATAATTTAAACCATCTTGTTTTTCCTTAGCTTCAATCGTTTTAGCTTGTGCAAAAGGAATAAAACTGAATTGTTTACAAAAATATTTATAACTTTTCACTTCACGATAAGGGAATATAAAACCTAATGAGGTATTATCGTTACTTTGACTACCATCAAAGCCGATATAAACATCACGACCATAAATATCAAAGTCATCAATGATATTTTTCTGAATGTTTTCAAGAGACAAATAACTATTTTGGAACTTACGACTCCAGATGTTCAATGATTTATTAACAAACGTGGCAAGTTCACCACTTCTATCAGCATCATCTCTATCCTTAATCAAACTATTGATTTCAGACTTATATTTGCCCTCGTCCATCTCGTTTAAGTTAGGGTTTGATTTGCTCCAAGTACTTTCTTCAAACACTTCATTTTCACTATCTTGAGCATAAATAATTTGAAACGTATTGTCTGCTTCACGTGAATCATCTTGTTCAATAATCTTGCGCATCAAATCTTGGTCTTTTTTGAATTTAACCTTTGCATTAGGGTAGGCAGTTGATATCTTGACAAACATACGATTTTTTATACCGTTTTGACCAGATGTTATTTGTCGCAATGTTTCGTTTTTATCAGGTTTAAGATTACCAATTTCATCATAAACAGCAATAACGTTGTGAAATGAATCAAATCCGCCACCTTCTGATGTTCCTTTACGAATGGTGTTCTTGCTGATACGCCCTATTACTTGTTGTGTTTGTGCATCAACATCATTTTCTTTAGCCCAAGCAGAAAACTCTGGCATTTTTAATAGCTTCTTGGCCTGAATAGAAACATCGTTAAATAACTTAGTGGCGTGTTCACTATCATAACTAGCAACCAGAAAATCTTGTGACGTTGCTTCCGCAGCGACCATAAAGTAATAAAAGTTAACCAACATGGATGCAATAAACGTTTTGCCCTGTCTACGAGCAACGCTTATGTTAGATGTGGTAAATCTTGTACCATTTTCTTCCGTACGCCAACCCAATAAACTGTCTAATATAAACGACTGCCAATTATACGGCTTCAAAGTGACCTTAAAATTATCAGGGTTAGGTAGTATCCTTGTAAAATTCTCAATCATAGTTACATATGCGGTGTCATAGTGATATGGAAAATCGTTGTCACGTTGTCTACCCAAGTCTTGCATATGCCTAAAACAAGCTAGTTGCGCATCTCGACCAGCTATATACTTATCAGTGAACAAAACATCAAAAGCATATTGAGTAGCTGGATCATTATATTTATCTAAATAACGTTTATATCGTCTTTTTTCTGATTTAACAGCACCTTTAACGTCTGTTACACCTACTAAATTAAATGTCTGCACCGAACTTCACCAACCTTAAATTATCTTGCTTGTTTTCCTTAACACCAATGTCACTTGGAACCAGTTGACCAGACCTTGCATCAAATGATAATCCTAAGTCAACAGCTAATGATTTTAAAGTCTTGATACTATCATTCATTATTGAATATGCAGGATTCTTCTTACTGAAATCTGTTATTTTATTGCCTTCATCATCAAAATTATAGGCAAATATACCGTTTTCTGATACTTCTTTTTCTGCAATTATATACGTGCTGTATGATGAACAAAAAGCTTCAAGATTAACTGTATCAATTTGTTTTATGGTACCCAGTTTCCGTAACTCAGGAACTATTTTTTTCCAAATTGTTATACCACTTCCTTTTAAATGATAAGGAGGGGTGTCTTGTAGTTCGTTAAGTTCATTTTGTTTCTCCTGAAACTCTAAATTACGTTCTCGTTGGTCTGCTCTGACTGTTTCGTCAGTGCCAGTAGTCCTTTTACGTCCAGAATTGCGTTTATTTACCAAACAAACACCCCCTTTCGTCAAAAGTTTGTGGTATACTAAATGCATATTAATAACACGTTAAACGTTGATATAACAACGTTTTAAATTCTAAAATAGCCCATTCAAAAATTTTTGATTTCTGCATTTGCAAAAAACGAGGACGCCACCTTGTGACGCTCCCTCCGTTTGCCCCCACCCGGGGGTATTTTTTATTTGTACCCGAATAATAATCAAATATACTGCTAAGTTAATATGTAAAAGCCGTACGATTATATTGTTAAGCTACTAATTAAAGAGAAGAATCAAATCTTTTGCTCGTCAAGTGATAAACCGGAAGACGACTGATGGAATTATCTCCAAACGGAATTATTTTCGTTCTCTTTTTCTTATTCTTATTCAACAATTTCAATCTAATCAATTCATTTGTTAGTTGATCAGCTTTGTTGTTCGTTCTGTTCTTCATATCTATTCCTTTCGTTGATGAACAATAGCTTGAATGATTAACAACCAATAACTAATGATGATAAGTAAGTTCATTATCAAATGTTACACAACATCAATCATCTTTCCTTTCGTCATGACGTTTGATTGAATCCAATATCCATTGTCTTACCTCATCCTTACCCCATGACTTGCTAGTGTCTATGTTCTCTAGGAATAAGCCGTCAGTATAGACATCTTCCTCAAGCATACCCTTGTACCAGTGACACCTCTTGCATATCACCCATAGATTATCTTTATCCAGCTGCCTGCGCTTATCTATCTTTCTGGGGATGATATGATCTACAACTAAATAACCTTTGGTTGTGCTTGTACGTCCACAACACTCACACGTGAACATTACTTGTTGCTTTAGTCCTGCTGATAGATGCTTCCACGTCTTGTTGTGGTAGAACTCATTAGCTTCCTTGTCACGCTTGTTAGCGTTGTACTCACGTTGCTGTCGCTTACGTTCATAAGATGACTTAGGTTTGAACTCTGGCTTAGGTCGATACATAGCCTTGTGTATCTCACAGTATGGATTGTCTTGTGCATAAGGTATGGTGTTATGACAGTCAGGTTTACGGCATATCTTTACTCTAGCCATGCTCACTCCTTAAATTTATGTATACAAAAAGCCCAACTCAATTTAATGAGTTGAGCTTATATTACTTGAACAAACTCCAAACGCTTTTCGTTGTCTTGTGATAAACGCTATTCTTTACTGACTTGCTTGGATTGGTTATGAAGCCAGTTCCTTTCTTGCCATACGCAGGATTAATGGCTGACTTAACTGCTCGCTTAGCACGTCCGGTTGTTCTAGCACTGATAGACTTTTTGATTGATGGTGTTCTCATTCCAAACTTCATATACTCATACCTCGCTTTATAACTACATTATAGTTCTTCTTGAAAACAGTTGCATAACGTCCTCCTCATTCACTGCAAAATAAAAAGCGCTCATGCGCTTATTGATTAACTTATTTAGATATAACTTTGTCAACTGCTTTTGCAATAATTCTATTTTGATCAGTTATAGTTTCATTTAATTTTTTAAGTCGATACTCTTCTGTGTAGTGCCCATCACTATAAGTCGTTGGATAATTTTTCTCATCAATTGAATAGCTATCTATATACATTTTTTTACTAAAATGCTTTGTTCCAAAATTCGCTTCGTACGTTATTGTAAATTTTCTATCCGTTACGTATTTTATAGTTGCATCTTCACCAACTGCTATCAGGGATATTATCTCTTGATTAGGCGCTAATGGAAAATTTTTGAATTTAGTAAATCCATTTGGATCTAATGTCTGACGACCTGTTTCAGATTCAAACAATGGTGTTATTTCAATATTTTTTATCCATCCTATACTACTACCATAATTTTTAATTTTTAGCTCGGTATTAAAAAATCCGTTTTCATGATGCTTGTGTAAGGAAATGAATATTATGGGTCTATTTTTTTCTCGTTCATCAACAAATTTCGCATATAAATTTATAATAAAGCTTATTGTAGCAATGATTACTGGTACCCCTATTGACAAAAGCACTAACCAGTTATCGATTGTAAATTTATTAAATATATCAAACATATCAATCCTCCAATAGCAGTAATTATACTACTAGAGAGACGAGGGTTGGATTAGAAATTATCGAATCGTTTAGAAATTTTATCAAATTCCTTGTCGAAATCTTTTTCAAACTTCTTGCGCCGATCATTCATTTTCATCATATATCTAATTACAAAGATAATTAAGAACACAAGTGCAAACAGCCAAAGCAACCCAAAAACAATCGCAATAATCAATAATGTGTTAATCATAATTTTTCTCCTAAACGCGCCACTCGGCAACTAACTCAACCACTTCATGTGGCTCTTGTAGTCAATCTGTCTGTTCTCCATCACTTCCGACCTAACCTGAATACGCGAGCGCTCATGTCGTGCAATGCTCTCTGTTTTCATCATGTCAGCGTGCTTACGATTAACATCAGTCGCCTGTTTGATATGTCTACGTCTCTTGCGTAGTTTTTTCTCTGCTTCATTCATGTTTAACTCCAAACAAAAAGCCCAACCTATTCACGTGGTTGAGCTTTTAAAATATTCAATTTATTTCTGGGCAGCTTTATGCAGAAATGCATAATACTCATACAGAGCTAACGCTACGAACATAACTAAAGCAATGTAAATCGCCCCAGATACTGCTGTGACAGCTACTACGGTCAATCCAATCGCTGAAGTTGTGAAAATCAACGAAAACTTTTGAAGTTTAGTCAACTTGTCAGTATCTCCTTGAAATGACACTGAGGTCATAATAACACCAACTAATATCATTAATCCAAAGAAAATATGTAATGCAATCATAATTATCTCTCCTTTATGTACGATGCCTTACCCCAACAATAATCATAGAAGAACACATCACGAATATTGCTTCCAATATAAGGCACCTCATTAATAATAGCATCTTCTGAAAGCGATTACTACTAAATTTTGCCAATTAAAAAGCATCCGTTAAGATGCTTTCTTGGTGACCCATATCACTTTATGATATTATCAATACTTTTTTCAGGAGAGTATAGAATGCTTGGGTTACCACACGTTAAATGCTAGCACACAAAGTTACCTTTGTCACTAACATATTTTATGTACGGTGCCTCACTTCTTGCGATGAGAAAGAAGTTAAATACGGTAATAGGAGTATTTATGTGAGACACCTTACAAACTATGTTGACACTATACGTTACTAATTTCTAGGTCATTTTCAGTCTGATTTATTAGTTATCTTTCGAGTTTTTGCCACTATTTTTATTTTTACCAACTGTATACCCAATTTGAAAAGTGGATATCACCAAAGCAATTATAGATAAAACCATTGGCCCATATATATAAATTTCACTCATTTTTGTTCCTCCAAAATTTTGGAATTTTTCTTATAGTCTTGATCATACAACGATTTATTATTTTCGAGCACCTTTAAATCACTTTTAATTACATTCAATGAACTGCCGACACCTTGGTAGAAATTTTGTCTTGCTCCCAAATCTACGTGAAGCTTGTCTGTGTCTTTTGGAGTTTCCGTTTGGTTAACCCTCAACGCATTCACATATGATGTCGCCTTGTAAATCACAGCGTTAAGATTTTGACGATAAACTTGATAATTCATAGCTTGATTTTTAGACAAACTTGTTGGATTTATGGCTTCAATAGTTTCAAAGTTTTGTTGAAGACTATCAAGTTGAAATCTAAATTGACCATAATCAAGTGTTTCATCTCCGCCATTGTCAATTTTATAAATCATCAGATCCAAATCATATTCAGCTAATTTTGCTGAATTAATCAGAATTTTGTTTGTATTGTCGCTGTACCTTTTACTTTGATTCCATTGATATATACCACTAAAAGCAGATATAACAACAGCAATTATTGTCAAAAACCAAGTTACAACTTGCGACAAAGTAATTTCTTTCTTGCTCATAAATCATCTCTCCTTTTACAAGAAAGATGATACCACATCATTGACTTCTTAATTATTAACAATACCATTATTGCACTGTTTTTAAGTCAAGAACTGTCTAGAAACTCGCATGTTTTTGCCGCTCTGAGTTATCCACTGGCTGATAAGCAAATACCGACTTTCGATATATCTGCTTAATATTCTGCAAATCTCTGTGGCACTGGCTCTCTGATTTAGAAAGTATTCTAGCTACCTGATTCCAACTACGCTTGCGTCTACGATCATATCGCAAGGATAGCATGGCTCTCTCTTCCTCCGTTAGTATCTTCAAAAAGTTAGACATGCACCACTTGTCACGAATAAAGGACTGTAACGCATAATCACTTTCTTCAATGATTAGCTGATTATCCAGAACTCGGTTTTCTTTGTTTTGAGCAGTACCACCGCCTATATTTTCATCTACTGTTTCAGGTGTCTGTAATTCGATTTTACGTAGCTTAATCTGCATGTCGATTACACCTGAATAATAGTCACTTAGGTATCTGTCTATTCTATCTGCCACGCTTTGCTCCTTTTAATGATATAATTACCAAAAAATAAAAGGTCAATTTAATATATATGACACAACTTATACTTTACATTTTGATATATTCAATGATTTTTTTCTTATCAATTACTTTAATAATTGGATTTCTTATCCATAGTCACGGTACCAAAATTATTTCGGTATTTGGTATTTTCATACAAGTATTAATACTAGCCTATCTACACTTATAAAGCATTTCAATGACTGTGAATTTCTTGTGCCATTCGTTCATTAATCACCCTTCCTCATAAATACATAAAACATAGCTGCATCAAGACCAAAAATAATTACGTATGTCAACGCTAATTCAAAATTGATAACCATGAACAATCCAGCGATAACGCTAATTAACATTAGCAAGACACATATTGTTAGTCCTGTGATTTGTAGTTTTCTCATAAAATTACCTTACCTTTATTAATTTCATAACCCATTTCTTTGGCATAACCATATATCGATGATTCATTGCAGCCAGCTTGTTTAGCGATTTCATGAACGTCCGTAACGCCAGCTTTCGTCAACTGTTTAAACTTCGCTACTCGTTTTTGCTTGGCTTCTGACGGGGTTTCTTCTGGCGCTTTCACGATCCCTTTTTCAATTAACTTTCTGCGCTTGGCATATATTTGAACAGTGGTTTTACCAATCGCGTTCGAAATTCCCCTGAATTCTTTACCTTCATCAAGCATAGAAATTAATGTTTCCGTTTGTTTATTGCTCCAGTGACTTGAATTTTCACCGCCTAGTTCTATTTTTAATTTTGACTGCATCCACTCGACAGCCATGTCAAACCCGAATTTTCTTTCCTTGTCACAAAATTCAGCTGCATAGTTCGTCATTATTATTTCTCCAGTTCGTATATCTCCAATCGTGGGTTATCTTTGTCGATATAAAAATCATGATCATATCCTTTGATGTGTTTGATATTGTCGTTCCCTAAAAACTTTACCCCTCGAACGTTTGCCTTTTGCATACCATCAAATATGAATTTTTTTATGAAATCCCAATTATCAGGGTCAATTCGTCCGTCTGCTAAGTACCAGTCAAATTTCAATTTACAAGGCCAATTAAATATAATACCATCAACCATAGCTTGTTCAACTATTCTTTTAGCATATAAAGTTCCCTTCTTTTTCAATCCCGAACCTGCATATCTATTTGTTCTTTCTGCATTTATATACTTATTTAAAGTTTTATCTCGATACTGCTCGATATTGAAGACGATTTTATTTTCCATTTTGTCTACGCTTTAATTTTTCAAGAATTTCTAATGCATATCGTCCATCAACCACACCTCGTGGTTTGCCATCTGGAGTTAAAAACGCTTGCCTTGCTTCTTCAAATGGACTTAGCCTTTTACTTGTTGCCATCTCTATACCTCTCATTCGCTCTCACGTCCACAGAAACAGTCATATTTGACGTTTTAAATGTGGTTTGGTGTATTTATACCTAAACAGCGTTTGACGTCTATTTCTTATTGCTGCGCTGTTTGAATTAAGATAATCTAGCTTCTTGCAGTCTATCGGCTAGTTTCTTTTTTTCTTCTTCACTTAATTTTCTGCGTTTTTTAACCATAAACGAGCTTGAGTAGTCATCGCTAACCCAACCAGATAGTCTATCTTCTGTTTGTTCTTCAATTTCGCCCATCTGCTCTGCGTATTTTCTGATATGTGGTGGGTAGGTAGTATCAATGTGCCAATTACCTACTTCAACGTCGAAAATAACTATCGTCTCTTGTTCATTTCTTGCTAATGCCATGTTTAATCTCCTGTTTTTAATCTGTGAGTTTGTGCTATTTCATCATTTATCACAATTCCGTTTAAGTGAAACTTACTCATGAACTTATTTTCATCAGTGTGAAACATTTGGTGGTGGGTTCTGCAAAGTTGAACAGCCCTCCGCCCTAAATGGTTTACATCACGTCTATCGCCGCCCATTCCAACACGTGAGCCATCTAAATGGTGCAGGTCACTCGGTCTCTTGCCACATATCACGCAACACTTGTTCATCAGACACTGATATTCCCAGTGCGCTATTTCCTGTGGCTCCAGTTCATTCAACGGCTTCACACTCAAGCTGATGTTATGCAAAACTGCATAATCTAATAACATGTTGATAAATTCGTTCGTATCCGACTTGTTGCCCTTGACTGCACTCAGGCTAAATTCGCCAAAGTCTAAACCGTGGTAATACTCGTACGCGCCGTAAAAGTGCCTTCTCGTGCTTTCTGCGGTCTCTAACCATACTCCACCTACTTGTGACAACCAAATGTCATTGAGTAACGCAAACGCAAATCTACGCTGTTTTGGCGTTGGTTCATTATCATCACTAGCTACCACCGATAGAACTTGTTGCTGATTAGTTGCGTGATACTTCTGCAAAGTGCGCAAATCTTCATCGCTCATTTGCAATGTGACTAACCCTTTGTTTGGATCTAGCTTATTCACTTGTCCAAATAATTCAGTCACTAAGCACTCCTACACTATTTCTATGCCCCAATGCCAAGGTTCACTGTCAACGCACATGCGCTTTGCTAATGCATACTCCACATCATCAAACTTCGTGAACACTCTTGGGTCTCGCATAATTACTCTGTCGTTTTCTGTACAAATCATTTGATAACTCATTCTCTGACATCGTCCAATCCGTCAAACACAACCGTGTTCTCTGCTTTTTTTGTAATCAGTCGGCTAACAATCTTCTTGTTGTACATGCGTTCCAGATCGCCCCTATCGTTATTTGTAGTCACGATAGTGCTGTAACGCTTGTTGCCGTCTTTATCTCTCACTTGCCTTGCTTCAGCAACTCGAAACCAGAACTGCTGTAATCTTTCAGTGGCACTGCCTTCGTTTTTCATACCACCAGCTTCAGAACCAAAGTCATCAAGTATCAACACATCAACTTCACGCATTGATCGCTCAATGTTCTTTATCTTGATAGCTGCCTCATTGTCATTGAAGTCATACATAATCAATTCTCGTAAGTCCATAACGCTGACAAACATGCTCAACTTATCCGAGTGCTGTTTCAGTGCATCAATGATTGCTAACACCATGGCTGTTTTACCAGTACCAGCTTCACCGTAGAACAGAACGTTGAAATTACTATCAAACATTCTCTTAGTGATATCTGCGGACTTCTTCCAAATATCATGTGCTAACTTTTGATTTGGTTGCACTTTTGGGTTCCACTTCTGAAATGTGAACGTCTGCTCACCGCTAGTTCCCCACACGCTATCTCGCTTGTAGATACGTGCCCTGTTATTAAACAGTGCTTGACGAACTCGTTCCTGGTCTTCACGTTCTACTTTTTCACGCCATGCTTGCAATTCTTCATCGCTAACCTTGTTCTTGGCAAAGCGTTCATCGTTTTCCAACATCTCCTTGAGGCTATTCATCTTGTTCCATAGCCTCCGTTCCTCATTGCTGGTTTGCCAGTTACCTGGTTTTCATTCAAGTAACTTTCAAACTTAGTTCCAAACAATGTTTCAGGTCTTAGATATTGTTTCATTTTTTGATCTGTTAACCATTGCTTGCTTTTAACATCAATCACGGTTCTAAAATCATCTAAACTAAATCCTTCGTTAAATCTTGCTTTGATTAACTTTTTAGTTTTAGTTCCACTACTTCGATATTTACTTCCAGTCTTTTCGTTCAAATAATTAACAACTTCTTTGTAAGGGAGTTGGTCGGGTTCTTTGGAACCGGACAATATATCTTTTCTATCCTTACCTAACCTAACCTTACCTAACCTTACCTGCGTCAACGTTTCGTCTACGTCTCGTGGACGTTCTGTATACGTGACTAAATCTTGGCGTTCATATTGACCTGATTTGTTAATCTGAAGTTGCTCTAATTCGTTGGGATACATGGTTTTGTTGTAGGTATCCTTACGAATATAATTGTGAACACGCCAATCTTTTATCACTACTACTCCGTTTTCAAAAGGGAGTAAAAACTGTTTTGCGATTAACAACTTTCTATCGTCATCGCTAGACCCAATCATTCTTTGAATTGTTTTGGTATTATCTATAAATCCGTCATCATCTGCATGCATGTTTAAGTGAAAATATAGCGCCTGTGTTGACAACGGCATATCAAGAAAAGTATCTGTGTCGGTAACTTTTTTACTAAACATTCTTCTTTGTGCCATGTTTCTCCTTTGGGCTTCACACCCTTTCGTGTGGTTACGCCACATCGCCATCATACGAATGAACATCAACGAATCGAGCGACTTAAACTCTTTTCACTGGCTAATCAGTTTAGTGACGATGATCGGGTCATAACGACCTTAATTTAATTGTTTGGCGATTTCAGAAAGCATCTGTTTGAAGTCTTTACCGGTGTATATACCGTCATCTTGAATATCGTCCCAAACTTTCGAGAACTCATATTTAATCGCTTTTTTTACTTCCTGAACTTCTGTCAACTTGGGCGGTTCAGACTCCAATGCTTTAGCCTGAACAAATTCTAAATTCAGCAACTTCGTTAGTGCTCCGGTTGGTTTACCAGTGGCGGTGAAATTGCTAATCTTTAACCAATCTGCCTTAATAGTTAGTGGTGTTTTAAGTTGATACGATTCATTACGTTCATCAATTTCTTTTTGCAACACTGGTTGTAATTGCTTTAGACGGCCAACATTCCACGTATTTTGTTCTTCCGTGATATCCTCAATGATTGAATCAGCGGTATCTTTAATGGCGAATAAACCGCCATTGCGCTCAGTTAATTCTTGTTCATATTCCTTAACATTTTGCTTCACTGATTTCTTGATTAAGTCAGATACTTGCTTCATGTCTTTCTTCAAAGCAGCCATACTTTGAGCATCTACCTTGCTACTAATCGTGGTCACTTCAACACCGTTCAACGTTGCTCGCAAATCGTTCCAGTTTTGTGCCACACCGTTTTCAAAACTAATCAACGGCATTACTGTTTTTGGCTCATTCATTTCACGTCCTCCGAAGTATCATTCTTTTCAGCAAAAGGATTAGGCGCATCACCTGTATCAACTCCAGAAAACGGATTATCGCTTTTTTCTTCTGGTTGATTATCAATAATTTCTGGTTCAACGTTTTGATCGTCAGTAGTGATTTCTTCTGTTTCCGGAGTAACATCACGTGCTTCACGTTCGTTCTTATCGTCTTCTGCAATAGCTTGCGCAACCTTAGTTGTCTTAGGAGCAAACTTAAGCAAGTCTTTCATCACGGTTTTAATCGCCATTGCATCAAAATCTGTGTACCATGGTGTCTGTGGTGTTTTACCGTATTTGTCTTTATGGTCTGGCCCCTTATAGGTTTGACTATACTTCAAAGCGTGGTTAATCACTCGTTGGATTGGCCAATACTTGACAATGCGTTCACCATCTAAGTAATAAAATGCCAAGTATCCAGCTACTGGACTTTCACCATCTACATATGGATCGTAGTTTTCATTTTCCATTGTGAATTCATCAAATACATAGTTGTAATGTGGCTTGTTCGCTTCATAAACAACGCTTCCACCCAAACGACCAACACGACCGGTATTCTGTACAAGTTTGATAATTCCTCGATAGCCTAGTTGGAACTGAGCTTTAACATCCTTGGTTACCCACTTACCATCTACCTTTGCTCGCTTTCCATATGGAATGACGTAGGCTTCACCAAGGTCTGGTAAGACGGACAAATCAAGAATGGCGGCTCGCATTGCAGCGTTTGTTAGATCATTCATATTTGTTTTTGCTAAGTCTGGGTTCAATGCCACTACTGTTGACAATCCACTTAAGAAACCAGCCGCATTGTCTTTCAATATTTCCTCAAAATGCTTTTGCATCTTGTCACTGTTAATAATTTTTTGAACTTGTGCTACTTCATTTGCCATAGTTACTTCCACTCCAATTCTTTAATTGCTTCTTCACCATACGTGCTATAAGGCGTTAATATTCCTTTGTACACACCGTTTAGGCAGTTCTTTTCCAAACACGTACCAAGTGCTTCACCGGCACAAACAACTTCTTTCGTTCCGACTTTGACCACATAAACGAAGTAGCATTCTTTTTGCAATTCTTCATAAGTCATCCACATAAAGTCAGCTTCATCTGTATTATTTAATGCATAAACATACAAACATTTCTCGTGAAACGGAACGGCTTCTTTTCCCTCAAAATAATCATGCTCAAAATCATTTCGTGGTTGATATGGTTCGGGTAATGTCACTACCATTTGCATTTACCTCGTTTCTTGCTATAATCGAGATATAAATTTCATTCCAATAATTTATATCTAGCGCTTTAACTGCTCCAACAGTTAGGCGCTTTTCTTTTGCCTATAAACATCACTTGCTCTTTTCAGTGGTTTATCTTCACTAAGGTTGTTAACAATTCGTGTCGCCTGTGCGTAGGTGTATCCGTCCTCAATTAACGACTGACGGAGTATTTCTGCTTCGGCTATATCGAATTTATGTTCGTCATATATGAAGTAGCTCACTCCTACTGCTATGACGATGATTCCAAATACTATGCTCATGTTTACACCTCCTTTATAATGTTTTATTGTTTGTGTGGTGCTATCATTTAATTACTAGTTAAATTGCTCAACTCCAATGAAAGAAAGATAAATATGAAAATTCAGATGATTACCATTCTTGTAGCCTTCTTTACACCTTTTTTAGCTGCTGCCTGTGCTTATTACTTTTCTGTATCCAAGAAACATCAACTTGAAAACCAAGAGGAAGCCTATAAAAATTACTATGCTCCGTTAATGGGCTTACTCACTCATTACCAACTTTCTGCTATTTCCTACGGCATAGCTGTTGGTGCTTCTAAACAAGGAAGTTTTCAATTCAAAGGACGAGTAAAAGTTGATAACAGACTACGTGATTTGGTTAGAAATAATATTGCATATGTCCCCAAAACAATCGGATCTAAATTGCACCAATTTTTAATGTCAAGCGATGATTTCTTTTATCAAGAAGGTGAAGATTATAAAGACTATGAGCACTACGCCATGCTCGCCTCTGAATCTTTCGATTTAATTATCATAGAATCATTAAAAGAAGCATCAGTATTATCAAGGAAGCTAGGATACCCAGACGTAGCGGAAGAACTGTTGAGTGAGTTCCTGAAGTCTTTTGTGGCAAAACCAACAAATCGTCATTTGGTACACGGCTAGGACTAACTAACGTTATCCAAGCGCCATTAGTGAATTTGTACAAGTGATAACTTTCCGGTATCCATAAATCGCCTTCTTGTGGACTGTCGGGGTTAACCCAAGAACAAAATATTTTGTTGCTTGTTCCAGTTTTATGATCAGCTTCCATTACCTCTCCTATGCTGCTTGCAAAAACTTATTAATAAAGTATTGCTGTCCCTTACCAGTTGCCTTTGGTGTCTTAGTTGTTACGTTTACCCCATTTGAGTTAATGTGGTTATGTTCCTTGATTTCAAACAATCCCATTTCCATACTCTTTTGAGTTGGCATGTTGTAGTCTGTTCCCTTACGGCGTATTAGATAGCCATTTTCACGCAACCATGTAAACAATCGATTAGCGCCTGTATCAATGCCGTTCTGTTTCAACAACTTAGCTAGTTCGCCAACCAAGATACTTGTTTGACTTGCGCTCACTGCATCAGCGAACAATGCTTTGGGTTTCATTTCAGCAATCAAGTTATCCTTATGATCTAATTTCATCTGTGCAATAGTTAATGCGCGCGCCATAATCTGGTCTGGGCTGTTCCATGCTTTTTCAACTTGAATGAAGTACATACGAACTTGCTTGCCTTTTTCAGTTCCAGACATCAGCGCAATTTGCTTAGCAGCATCGACCGTTAATGAATAATCTTGCAATTGACGTAATTGTGTACCACCATTGTTTTGGACCTCCGTACCTGAAAGTACGCTGGTAAAATCTTCATTTTCAATTAGTTGCTTGGCGTTTGTTTCAAACCATGCACTGAAGCGTTTCTTAACTTCCAATGCCTGATACAATTCACGGGCACTTACTTGCGCTTCGCCTTGATTGTTGTGATTAATCTTGATAATTTCTTCCATGTTGTTTACCTCCCGTAAAACTTTGTGTGTGAATCTATCCATTCCTGAACTGCCTTTTTCGGATAACCATCTTTCATATTTGGTTGTTCGATATAAGGAAATCCATCTGAATAGATATATTTATTAACGTTGTTTATGCTAACTCCTAGAAACTGAGCCAACTCTGTTTTATCCATGATTTCTGGTAATTGACTCTTGTGGAAAAACTTTATGATTTCATCTAGTTTTGTAAGTAGCTGCGTTACCATCCGATCACTTCCTTTCTAATGTTTGTTTTGTGCTATCCTTTAGTTAATGACATGAAAGGAGAAACACAATGATAAAATTTGGAGATTGGTTAGCTGAATTTAAAGATGTTGATAGACCAATAGGTGATTTAGCAAATGACATGATCAGCGAAAATGCTATTGATACTTTCAACAAAGTTACATCTGTTGATGAATTGCCTTCTAACTTAACTGGAGAAGTCTTAACTGTTGCAATTCAGGCTTTTGAATATTATCTTATTGATACTTCGGTACAATAATTACTGTGTAATCATCTGGCGGTTCAAGTTCGTGTTTAGCGTATTTGAGACGTATTTCTACGTTCCCAATATCTCTGCTATCAATTACCTGGGCTGTTTTTGTTTTGCCTGCGTTATACGCCATGCTTCCGCTTCCTTTCTAAATATCTTTCAGCCCAAGAATTTTCGCTGCACGTTTTTGAATTTCAATATCCTTTGGTGTTGAATTTCCCGCCAACGCTCTACTAACTTGTGCTGGCGATACACCAAGCAATTCTGCTAATTCGACTTGCTTCATTCCTCTTTCCAATAAAGATACTTTGAATTTTATTTTCACTTTGGATGAAGCACTTTCTAGTTCTGTCATTTGTAACCTCCTGTGTAATTTATTCATCAAGTTATTGACAATTATTTACACAATGTGTAAAATAAGTGCATACGAAATAAGCCACAAATTGTGTACCACCTAGTAATCAGACCGCCAAGTTAGATTTACAAGTGTTCGTTTTTTGTTGCTCAATTACTTGATGAACTTATTATTACACACAGTGTTATTTAATGCAATACTTTTGTGTGTTTTTGTGTAATTTTATTTTCGTCATTATCAAAGGATGCTGATATGACAACGTTTGAAAGAATAAAAAAAGTTTCAAAAACTAGAGGTATGAATCTGAAACAAGTAGCTATTGCTTCTGGGTTGAGTGAAAATGCAATATACAGATATAATCAAGGTGTTGAACCAAGTGGCCCCGCTATTAAAGCAATAGCTGACACCCTTAGTGTTTCAACAGAGTATTTGTTGGGGATTGACGAAGATACAAGCTCAAGCCAAAAGAAAAAAGTAGATATTTTAGACGATGAGACAATACTAGCTTTTGACGGTATGGAAATTGAAGAATCTGAAAAAGAAAAGCTGCGTGATTATGCTCGCTATATAATTTCCTTACGTGAAAAGGAGAATAAATGAACAAAATATTTCGCTATGATTACGTTTATCCAGACATAGTAAATGCGCTTGAATTAAAAGCTAAAAATAGCGGTACTGTTTTGATATTAGCCGATGATTTATTAAGCCACGTCCCTGATACTGCTTTAATAAAAAACAAGGCAATCATAATGAATATGAATTTTCAAGTAAACGTTGACTATTGCTACCGTTTAGCTCATGAAATTAGTCATATATTATATGGTGATCACGATGCGCAAGCAGTTTACCAATTCAGTGAATACGGAAAACGTGGTGAAGAATTATTGGCGCACCGAAATGCAATTAAAATGTTAATGAAAATAAAAGTACCTAGTAATCCCATTAATTTTATGGACTACTATCGCATACCCTCATGGTTGGAAAAAGATGTAATAAAGACATTTAGAGAAGTCACAATAGTGGAATAACATTATGTGCTAAGCAACCACATTAAACCGCTCAAGAGAGAATGGGAATATGGAGAAAACAGAAGCGACAAATCATAAAAGAATATGGATTTTAGGTTCAGCTGCGACATTAGTTATTTTACTAATAATCGTTATTATCACAACATTAAATAAGGATAAGCCAAAAGTATCAACAGCCGAAGGCCAGACGATTTATAAAGTAAAAATAACTAGTACTACAGTAGATGAAATGTCAGACTGGAAGATAAGCGGAACAACAAGCGCACCGGACGGGGCAAAATTATTTGCTACTTATGGTGATTCAACAGATGATGAAGATTTTGGTGTAAATGCAGCAACCGCTACATCATTAACTTCTTGGGCTACTGTTAAAAATGGAAAATTTACCATGTATGTTGATCCTTTAACCCTGCATTACAAAAGCACATACGAAGCAGATTCCTCAATTAAATCTTATTTATTTGCTGTAACCGGATTAAAAGGCAAGCTTGAAAAATACGATACAGAATCAAAGATTAGTGACCACATGAAATCAAGTATTATAGATAACATAAAAATCACTAAGCTAACTTTAAACAGTTCACAGGCTGATTACTATAATAATTTAAAAGAATCTAGTTCGAGTTCAGAGGCATCGAGTGAAAGTGAATATTCCTCAACTAGTGATTCCTCATCAAGTTACTCAGAAAACAATGATGTTACTAGTTATCAAACCGGAATTACTTATGATCAAATAGCAAGAACGCCAAACGATTACAAAGGCAAAAAAATGCAATTTACTGGAAAAGTAATTCAAGTAGTTGAAAATGACAGTGAAACAGATATTAGATTAGCGGTTGACGGTAATTATGATAATATCATCATGGTTGGATTCGATCCTGATGTTCTTAATGGTTCTCGAGTGCTTGAAGATGATTTGATCACGGTTTCGGGAGAAAGCGTTGGTACACTATCTTATAAGTCGACTATGGGTGGAAAAATAACAGTACCGGCTATTTACGCCAAAATAATTGACGATCAAGGAAAAGCTAGTGATGACTATGGCGAGTAATAAATGCCCTTGTGGGCGTACATAATAGACAATGAAGTCTCTAAAATAATGCAAAATAAAAAAGCACACCCCAACCTGCAAAAGTTCACTGGGTGTGCTAAAAGTATACTACAAACGCACGGGGCGTTCTATTAGATTATAACAGATATAAGCCTTCTTTTTAAGGGAGATTTTTGTATGGCTTCAATATATAAAAGAGGTAAAACATTTACCGTTAGTGTATCCGTCCCTTATCAAGGCGGATATAAAAAGAAAACTAAATCAGGTTTCAAAACAAAAACCGAAGCAAATCAATGGGCTATAAAAACGGAAGGATCTAAGATTGATGGTGACATTGATTTTAAACCGTCACAACTCCTTTCTTCCTATATAAGTGACTGGATTGATACATATAAAACAGACGTGTCACGTTCAACTCATGTTGGTTATGAAATGACTTTGAAAGCTGTTAGCGAATACTTTGAAAATACATCATTAGATCAAGTAACCCGTCATGATGCCCAAAAATTTTTAAACGAATATGGGCTCTCTCATTCTCTTGCTACTAGCCAAAAAGTCAAAGGACATTTAAGTGGCATATTAAAGGATGCCGTAGCTGATGGAATAATAAGGGTCAATCCTTTTGAAAGAGCAAAACCGCATGGTACTAATGCCAAAGATAGCTCACTAAAGTTCTTAGAATACACTGACTTTAAACGTTTTATAGAATATCTAAAAGAAAACCATGAGCCAACTCATGATATTATGTTAGTAGCTTCTTTATCAGGTGCTCGATTGGGAGAGGTATTAGCCCTTACCCCTAATGACATCGGTAATGGAATAATCAATATCAGCAAATCTTATGAAGAACGTTTGAATATTGTAAAAGAGCCTAAAACTCCTAGTTCAATCAGAACTGTAGATGTTCCAGAATGGCTAACAGATTATTTACTTACATTATCCAAAGACAACGATGAAAGATTATTGAATCGTCAGCAATCTAGCGTTAATCGTGAACTGCAGAGAATATTAACACGATTAGACATCCCCAAAAGAATAACTTTTCATGGACTAAGACATAGTCATGCTTCTATGTTAATTTCTCAAGGCGTTGCTGTAGAATATATAAGTGAAAGATTGGGTCACAAAGATATTTCTATCACTCAAAAAACGTATTTACACCTCTTACAAGTGAAGCGAAATAAGGAAATTTCACACACCATCACGCTTCTTAATTCACTATAATTTTCGATATTTACTACAGTTTTACTACAAGGGTATCTAAAAACCTTATGTACCAGCACCCCTAAATCTTATTCAAAGAAACAGCTCGCAAACCAATGATTATGCCAATGCTAATTTTGGTTTAAATAAAACCGCTATGTATCAACATTTACAAGAAGTTGATTAGCGGTTTTTGTTTTACTTATTTTCTAAAAATTCACTATTATTCATTATTTTTCACTTAAAATTTACTACATTTGCTACAAATTTACTACAAATAAAAAACCGACTAGATTAATTTCTAGCCGGTTTTTTAACGAGTTTCATCTATATAAAAACCTAGCAGGATGCGCAATAAATTGATAATCACCTTGGGAGGATATTATCATGGAGTTTGACTGCCAGCTAGGCGTAAAACAATTCTACTATATTGACATGCATTTTTGCAAGTAAAAAGCCTAACAGATGAATAAGCGAACAAAAATAACTCAGGTAATTATACTTATAGAGCGAAGAAAGTCTGTTAGGCTTAAAAATAATTATACACTACTAATTTTAAAAAGTGTTTTTAAATATTTTGTAATAAAAAGACCCGATAGGGGTAAAGCTTCTCGGAATGCTATCGGGCCGCGTAATTACTTTTAATATAATTACATGATTATTTTAACCAATAAATTCACCGAAAGCAATAACTAATATTAAATCCATCAAAAATCGCCAAGTTCTACATTTACGTTTGTTTCTTTCTTGATATGTTTCGCTAATTCAGGCATGCGATCCTTTTCAGATTCAACGTACCTACCTATTTGTTCTGAATGTGTGGCCGTGCCTATTTTGGCATATTCAAAGAACACGTTTAACTGCTTGGAGTATCTTTGATACACAATACGCACCCAATACAGCGTATTCTTCTTTTTCGTAAATCGCTTCTTGATTTCTTCGATTAGTTTGTCATCGTAATTCATAATGTCACCTCTATGACATTATACGAACACTTGTTCTTTATTGCAAATAAAAATGCGGCTAGTTTCTACACCAACCGCATTTTTAATTTTTAATATCTTTATTTCCAACCTAAAACATGTTGAATTACTTCCCAAATAATTGGCGAAGCTATAGCAAGCAGAGCTACTAATAGCGTCTTGTGATCTTTTTTATCTTTTTTAGCGCCTTCGGAATTGTCTTTAATCTCATCCTTAATGTATACTTTTAAATTAGACTCACTTGTATCTATTTTTTGTGAAACTGTATCTAATTTCGATTCGACTGCCGTAAGCTTAGCGGAGGTGATTTTTGCTGACGCATCAATCAAATCTTTCAAGTTTGCCATATCTCTATCAGTTAGATAGCTATTGTCTGACATTTCTAAAACACCTCCCTTAACCGTTTCATTAGATAGCGTAACATTTTTTACATTGTGTGTTTTTTGCCGATCTGTATAAGCAGTTTTTTGACTAGTTTGAAATCTACTAGTTGTATTCAAAGACAAATAAGCGTTTTTAACAACTGGCGATGTGCTCATTATAACTGCTGCCAAAACAGGAAGTACACCTCCACTTAATTTATGTGTATCGTCACTGTCTGTGTTTTCCAAATCAAGAGTAGGAATATTTGAATTATTTTGAAAAGTAATTACCATATCCGACGTTTACCTTATTGTGGGACATGAACAATCCAAAATGACTGTTTTCCCTTTTCTGTCCCATCTATTGAAAACACTAACTCATGTTCACCTTCAGACTTAAATGGTACATTTCTGAAATTCAAATTAAAATTAAATGTATCTAAAGGGTTTGACGGTTGTATTGGAGCGTTCCCATCAATAGTTGATACTTCTTTACCATTTTGTTTTTCGCGAATAACAAATTGTAACTTGTGTGGCTCATCTAGGTTAATACCCTTTGTTAATACCGAAGCTGCAAAACTCATTCCGCTTGGCACGAATGGGAGCGCAAAAGCCAGTGTCGGATTAATTAGGGCATTTGCGTTCCCCCCTCCTACACCATTCGTGTCGGGAGAAGTTTCGATTCCTTCTCCAAAAATAATTTGAACTGTCATATAAATCTCTCCTTTAATATACTTATATTGTATAACACAGGTGTTATATTTATCATTAAATATTCACTATTAAAGTAATATTCATCAATATACGTTTAATAATGAATATTTAAAACAAAAACCGCCCAACCAGAAATAATCCAGTTGGGTGTTTTTGTTTGTTTAATTTTGTAAGGAATTAACCTTCGCTTGTGCGTCTGCTAATGCTTGTTGTGCTTTTGCTAGTTCATCAGCTTTAGCTAATTCACTTTGTTGTTGAGCGACTTGTTCTTGTGCCTTAACTTGTTCCTCTGTAATTTGAGGGTAAGTTTGATCTAACTCATTAATCAATAGAGCATATTCTTTTTCGACTGCGTTTTTAATTAACGTTTCGTCTGCATCAGAAAAACCTAAAGCAGTCAAAGCTTGAGTAACAATTTTAACTGCGCCAGACTTCTTGGCTTCACCTTCCAGAAACTCAGTGACTCCTAATTTCTGCATAGCCACTACGGCATCTTTAGCTAAAGGATATAATACTTGAATGAGGTTAACCACCTGTTTGTTTCCTAAAATCACCTTGCTGACATATGCACCAATAATTGGAATAGCTGCAATAGCGATTGTTGTAATTAATTTAGTGATTGTATTCGTATCCATGTGTTCTCCTTTTTAGTGAATTGTAGCAAACGCCTTCATCATAGAAACTGGTTCACCGCCGATTTCAACATTAACCGTTGTTGCTGTTTGACTGATAACCTTGTACTTACCGTTCAAAGTGAAGTACTCCATACGTCCGTTATTGCCTTGAATATATTGATTACGCAACTTGTTACCGTATTTATCAGTTAATGTCATTGCACTAATAGGCAAGTAGTTATTGTAATCAATCACTGGAATACTCATATCAATGTTGACACCGTACATCTTGTTGTTATAACCTACCCAGTAATCAGCGACATACACACCGCTGAATGTAGCGTATTGCGTCTTAGCTGGTGTACTTGGCGTGTTGGTTGATTGACTTGGCTTAGATGCAACCTGTTCGGCTGGCTTGTTGTTATCCAATGAACCGACGACCATCACGTTCCCGTCAACTCCGTAGTGATTATCAGCGTATTGCCAAATCTTCACGTTGGAATAGTTAGGGAAATATTGCATAGGTGGTGTTGCTTGATGTGCTGTAGTTAAGTACCAAGCTAACCACAAAGCGTTAGGATAACGAGCGTTAATACGACTTAAATCAACGTGTGAGTTCACATAGCTAGTGTAGCTATAAAACATAGGCTTATACCCAGAGGCGTAAATCTGATCCATGAACGCTAGAATAGCCGTTGTGTTATTGGCCTTGTTTGCACCAGCTCCTGCTTCGTAATCCATAGCAATATATGAACCTTTAGCCAACCCTGCATTTTGTGCATCTTGAACAGCTAATTGAGCTGAATAAGTAGCTTCACTGACTGAGTCACCTACTTGTGCCCAGAAGTAACCGCCTGTTTGCATACCGACTGCATCAGCGTTGTGAATTTGTGCGTAGGCTTTCGGGTTACTATAATGAGCACCCTCACCACCACCTCGTCCACCTAACTTAACCATGGTAAAGTTATCGCCAACTTGCTTAAACGAATTGAAATAACTTGCTGTGTCACCTTGATAACTGGCAACATCAATACCATTAGTATTGGCTGAAACACCCGTGATCATTGCACCAAAAAAGGCAACCGCTCCAATTGAAGCGAATACCCATCGTTTTAATTTATTCAATTTTCAAACCTCCCATTTATCGTGTTTCCACGTTTCCAATTTAGTAAGCCGTATCTCATGGTTGTCAGTGATACTGTTAGATATTTTTAGCTCATCTTTTAAGCTAGCGATATCTGTTCTCAATCCATTAATTGAGTTCACAATGGTATTCTTCAATACCCACCACAAACCACCCAGAAGAATAGACCCCACACTTAGCCAACTCAACAAATCATGTGGCATTTGCATTCATTCACCTCCTTTCTTTAGCGACCTACTGGCAACGGATAGCTCATAGAACCAACCAAATTACCACAATGATTATCTACAACCCTTACCCATAATGTAGTTGTGTCATTCACATAACTAATAACGGGATAAATTGAGGTTGCACCAATGTCACTAGAAGCCTGAGCAATTTCGACATCTGGGCGTAGGCTCCATGGAACACGTCCAATTTGGTTACCATTATTTGCTTTAGAAACATCTACGCCACGCCATCTAAGGAACATAACGTTATCTCTTACACGATATTGAGCGTAGCAAGGTGCCCCATTATCAGACCACAATTTAGCACCTGTTGATGCTATGTCTAAGTTCATCCATCCACTATCGTTAAGCATTGGGTTATGTTGTGTTACTGTTCCTGCTGTTGCTGTAGTACTGAATGTTGCTAGTGGTAATTCATAAATAAAACCACCATTGTTAATGTCTTCCTGTACTAAATCACCTGTAACAGCGCTTAAATATACTTGGTTGATTGTTGGGTAATAGTTGGGTTGTCCTGCTTGTCCTTGCACAGTGTTGGCTTTTGAAAGGTCTACAACAATTGCCAAGTTTCCATTTGAATTAGCTGGCAAAGTTATTTGTGTAGGACTTGTCACTTCGACTAATCGACCTAAAATAATTACTTGCCCTGTGTCAATGGTTGCCGTTAGACCATTAACTGTTATTTTTAATTGATTACCTCTTTTTAGAACTCCTGAAGTGTCCCCGCCTAGAGCTGATTGTGCTGATGCCACTTCTCGTGGTGTGACAAAAGCACGATCACTGGTATACATTGTTATGGCCATTACTATTCCTCCTAATTCGTTGTGCTGAATAAGTCATTTCGTCCAAAGCGTAGGTTTCCAAAAGTTAGGTTAACCACTTCTGAGCTACTGTCGATTGAATAAGCCGTAAGCACTGACTTATATTGTGTGTTGTCGTAGTAAATATTTGATTGTAGCCCTAGCTTTACTTTTTCTAGGGGTAGGAAGTTATTTCCTAACTGTGCGCTAAATTGAATACTATGAGAGTAAGCATTAGCTGATAGATTACTTTGTGCTATTGAGTCATAAGTAGGATTATCAGTCGCTGTCTTGTCAAATAAATATATCTGAACTTGTGTAGGCTTTGCCACATTATCTGTAAGGTTTTTTATAACTGAACCGTCTTCTGTGAGCCAATAACGTGCTAATACAGTAGGATTTTCCATGTTAGTGCCTGCCTGATCTACAATCCACAACTCATTATTGTAATTTCGTAGATTCCTGGAATCACTGACTACCCAATTATTGAAATCGTAAACATCATTTTTAAAATTCCATGTGTCTTTTACCTGATGAAAGTCAATTTTTGGGTAATAAAAAGGTACACCATTTTCTGATGTACCTTGACCTATTCCTGTTACTTCAAACACTGTATTATGTAGCTTGAATCCTCTTACTAAATAATCAATAAAGTTGCTTGTACTGATTCCATCAGATGAGGTTACCTGAAATGCTGTGTTAGTTGAGTTAGTAAGCCCCTTATTGAGTATGTTAGTACCTACATTAGAGTTAATATAGTTGTTTATTAGCTTTAATATATGAGCTTCATAGCTATTACTGCTCTTGCTACCTACAATAATGTCACCATTGAGTAAGTTCCATATATAGTTAGCTGATAATGTCATAAGGTTACTAGAATCAGCTACATCAACTGTGATTATTTGCCCGTAGTATAACAATGTGGTGCTGTTATTAGGTCTAACAGCTACATAATCACCTGTTGTAATTTTGGTGTTCTTATCAATAGTGAATGTACTAGTAACATTACTCAATGCATCCATCTGTATATCATAGCTGAATAACTTATAGGTACCTTTTATAACTAATTTAGCACTATCAAATACTGTAATATCAAGTGCCAAGCTCATACTATCATCCTCTCTTCTTTGAAAGTCACATCTAGTTGAGCATTTTCATCTAAGTAAGCCAGTAGCGCGCTAGTTCCCTCTGGCACTTTTAGATAATTGTTAACTGAAAAATCAGCCAATTGACTAACATCACTGAAACTACCGTCTGTGTTATAAACACGGGCATATTGGTCTTCGGGATAGCTAGAGACTATTAATCTCTGGTTATCAGCTAGATATAAGCTAAATTTAGCCTTACCAACTACTGCACCATCTTGGATAATCTGCCATTCTGGGTAGACATTACATCTACCTGTGATAGTTACTAAAGATGGGCTACCTGATTGAACGCCATAATATTCACTATTGTTGTCTAGCGTGATAGCTTTTTCGCGCCCTGTTACATTGCTTTCAATAAAAACAAATCCATATTTTGTAGTCATGCATTACCTCCTGTTTTATTGGATATGTACGGGAATAAATCCCTTTTATTTAGCCTTCTGTTGTTGGCTTTGATGCTTGTTCATCTTCCACATCATATACAGCGTTATCAAAGTCTGCCTTATCTGCACGAACTTGCTTTTTATTAGCTTCGTATAAATCCTGGTTTTGAATTGTCATGTTGCTTGATGTGCCACTATCAGATACATTGGCACTAAAGTAAGCAATTGCTTGACCGTCTGCTGTTTGTGATATTGCTGTGATTGATACGCTTTTATTAATTGTCATTATTTACTTTCCTCTTCTACTTGTTCTGCTTTTGCTTGATATTGCGTTACAACTGACTGCAACTGTGCATTAACATAAGTTAGATTGGTCAATTGTTGCAATAAGTTGTTAATTATGTCTTCCTGTCTTGGTTGCATTTTTTGCCTTTCTTATAGCATATTTAATTTACTCAACACGGTATAGAGGCTGTAACTCTTACCCTTCACGTAAAATAGCACGTCATTGGTATCATCTGTGCCAAAGCCCGCTTTTGATGGTGTGTCAAAAAATCCAAACCATTTATGACCGTTCGATAATGTTGCTCCTTGGATATGCAATGCTCTTCTATCTGTAGAACTAAATTGTTGCGCTACGTCAAAACCACCCTCAAAGTAAGTTGGTTGGTGCCACGTCATGATGTCTTCAACATGCCACCCTGCTTTACGTCCCTTGTAGCCAGCTACAAGGCTAGAATCCCACGACATTTTCATGTCGTAGGTGCCTACGCTGTTAGTTACACCGAACCCAATACCATCGCCACCTCTAATGGTGTTAGTTCCGTCTGAATTTAAGTCATAATCTGGGTCTGTAGACTTACCTGTATGCCATCCAGCAAGCTTAATCATTAGATAATCTACGTTGTCATGGTCTGGCATGGTTTCATGCTGGAATGTACCCAGATATTCATTTTTGCTACTAATCAATTCGATCTGCCCATTTAGAACATTAGTGGTACCTAAAGAACCATCTAACACCAACCCATCCTGATTAAATTGAGCTGTGCTACCTTGTGAGGTACTAATAGTCATGCCTATTGGGCTAATCCTCACTGACTGATATAACCCATTCCAGTTTGACTGAATGAAATTAGAAACATTACCAGTCAACTTAGCAACGTCTAGGGTAGCAATCTTAGCGCTGGTAATTGTTGCATCGCCAATCTGTGCACTACCTATAGCACCGTTTGCAATCATGGCTGAGTTAATCCACGCTGTACCCTTAATCTGAGTGTTTGGTGCATCAATCGTCACATTCTTGCTAATAAGGCTCATTTGAGATGCATTACCAACAATGCCACTGGTAATTTTGCTGATGTTATCAGTAATACCAATGCTCCAGTTATCCTTAAACAGTGATAACTGGGCTGACATGTCATCATTAGGTGTATATTCCTGTAGCTTTTCAGTAGCCGTTACCAGCGGTTGTGAAAATGTAGCCACCTGACCTGCACCTGCATTGTTAACAAGTAACGATACTTGTACACTTACTGCATTAATAGGGGCTGTAAATCCTTCATTAGATAGCTTTACCCAATAAGGGCTACTTACTTGACCTGTTGACCTAGTGGCTGATGATATTCTTTTGTTATCCTTGTCATAAAACCAAATATCTAGCATTGCCAAGCCCTTGCTGAGGCTATTATTAGTGTAATGAACTAATACAGAAGCGCTATACTTCTTACCACCATAAACGGGTATTTTGTTAGTCCAATAACCTTGGTAGCCTGCTGAGGTTGATGTAACTGATACCGTACCACTGTACTTATTATCAATATTGTTTTTTACACTACCTGATACAACAACTGTGCCACTTCCTGCATATCCAAAGTTTTGAGCAAACTCTGAGTTAGGGAATAGGTTAGTTGCTCCTACTTTAGCTAGAATTGCATCACTTGTTTGAGTTAGTTGTGTTTGAACACCCTTGTCATAACTTGTGATTGAACTTGTTGTAAAGTCCTTGGAACTCTGTAATGTGTTTGAATCACCCTTAGTCCTATCAGTTATTTCTGTCTTAATTTGGTTAGAAGTTTGAGTAACAGAACTCTGTAAACCACTGATGTTGTTTGTTGCTGTACTTAATGTACCCTCAGCTGTGGTTACTCTCTTAGTGACTGAATCAATATTAGTACCTTGTTTGGATACTGTGTCCGTGATTCCGTCTAAGGCTATTTGCTGTAAGGCTACCTTGTCATTGCTGTTATACGCTCCTGGAACATAATCACCAACTGTAGAACCAAAGACTAACATAGGCTGTGATATATAAACCTCATCAGTAACATTCCATGCAAATATTGCATAGGTTACCACTGACTTATCAGGAATAGTCACATTCTGTAGCTTATAGGTATTAGATGAAACACTTAACCCTGGAACTGGTACGTTATATCCGTTTGATAGTGTCCTATTGCCATTTGCATCATAAGCCATGATATATAAGGCTATGGGTGTGCCACCACTTGTGATTGCCTTAGGTGCAAAAAACCTAGCTGAAAAACTTAATTTCATACCAGGTGTAACGGGGACACCGCTAGATGCTATCCAGGAACCATTGCCCTTGTGGCTAACCATGTTTGACCCGAATCCATCTGTTCCAACATTAGTAAACTGAGTTGAAACAACATCTTTAGCTGTAGGGTTGGGGTATTTTGTGTACCATCCTGAATAATCTGGATTAAACTCTGTGTTAGCCAACTGATTAACTTGACCCATAGAATTTATCTTAGTTTGAATGCTAGATACTTGGTTGGTAATTGCATTAGCATTTACATTAACCTGTGCAATTTGAGCATTATAATCTTTTTTAGCTGAATCTAAATCAGTGTTAGTTGCTCTTAAAGTAATATCTTTAGTGTTCTGTGCTATAGATGTTTCTGTAGCTTTAACACGATTATCATTGTTAGTCTTATAGTTTCCTATAGTTGTTACAGCACTATCAGCAGTTTGTTGTGCCTTAGATACTGATGTACTTAAATCACCAGTTTTCTTATCGTAATCTGATTGACTAACCTTAGTAGTTACATCCTTGGCTGTCTGTGTAATATCAGATTGTGCCTTAGTTATACGTCCATCTGCGTTATTTTTATAGGCATTTAATGCAGTTGTTGCTTGGTCTGCTGTTAATTGAGCTTTAGCAGTTGCACTGTCTACGTCCTCAGGTGCTATAGTCCAAGGATATGACATATTACCAGACATCAATCTCATATTAGAGATAGTTACAGTACCAGTTGTTGGTACATTGTCAAACCTAATACCCATGTAAGGTGTTGCAGTAACACCACTCCAATTGCTATTGATACTTGCAGTTAATATAACAGTGCCACTGGTATTGTTACTTGATATAACAGTGTACTTTCCGCCAATTCCCCAAGGTGCTATGTTCCATTGAGGTATAAATTGACCTGATGGGTTAGTTCCTGTGTACGTCCAATCAAATATTAATGTGAAATAGTCGCTAGTCTTCTTAAACTCTTTATACAAAGCATCTAGAGATGATAATGTTATTTTATATAGAGCTTTTGATTGATTATTAGCATTAGCCCCTACTGTAGAGTTTGTATTAACTGTGCCTGTTAAGTAGTTTCTACCACCTACTGCTAGGCTATTAACCTTGGTAACAGTTGCATCGAATCCATCTGCACGTTGTTGTAATGCACTAATTGAACCTGATTGTTGACCTTGAACTGTTTGCAAATTACTTACAGTAGTTTTAGTTCCACTGGCATCAGCTTCAATAGTTGTCATACGTGCATCTTGTGTGGTGTCTGTTTGCTTGATTGATGCTATATCTGTTTTAGCTTGGTTAGCTGTTTGAGTAACATTAGTAACATCAGTGCTTAATTGCCCTGTTTTAGCGTTATATGTGGACGTGTCAACCTTGCTATTTAAACCATTTAAGGCTTGTGTAGCTGTTGATTGAGCGGTACTAATTTTACCGTCTGCATCCTTTTTGTTTTGACTGA
Source organism: Leuconostoc sp. C5 (assembly GCF_056530425.1). Classification (NCBI taxonomy): domain Bacteria; kingdom Bacillati; phylum Bacillota; class Bacilli; order Lactobacillales; family Lactobacillaceae; genus Leuconostoc; species Leuconostoc sp. C5. Next base: position 1,611,076 of record NZ_CP134351.1, read on the forward strand.
CTGTGCTTGTAATACTAGAAGCTGTGTCGTCAATTTTCTTACTAATAACACTATCTGCACTAGTAGCTACGTCTATAGCGTTTTTCTTAGCTGTATCTGCATAACCCTGTGCTTTTGTGTCTAGAGCGCTTACTGCTGATGCTCTATCTGTTGCTTCCTTAGATAGATCATCACTAACAGACTTCTTAGCATCTGCTATGTTCTGATTAGCTGTATCTAATGTGCTTTTAGCTACTGTAGCAGTGTTAGCTTTAGCATCACTTAAGGCTTTATCAGCCATTGCTTGTGCTTTATTGTTGAAATCACCATCTTTAACAGCTAAATCAGCTTGTTCTTTAGCCACCTGATTGATTGTTCCGTTAATCTGGGTATTATTATCAGCAATAGCTTTATCTGTGTTATCAGAAGCTGTCTTGATAGTCTCTTCAATACGATTGCTTAGATTTGGGTCTACCTTTAGTACCCAATCTTCACCATTGTATGAGTAAATCAGGAAGTCATTACCATCTTTAAGGAATACCGTATCACCCTTTTGTGGGTTAGATGGCATAGGGTCACCAGCATTGATGTAACTTAGAGGGGTTAAGCCATCACTTGATAATTGAGCACCACCAAAGCCATAAGTAGCATTATCAGCCACATGTGTTAGTTCTTGTTCAATCTTATTTAATTTTCCACCTGTGATTGTGTCGCCATGTTCCCAGTTTGTTGGTTGGTATGCCAAGTTTTTAACCTCCTTTATTCAATACTTGTTATGTCTACTTGCGCCTCATCTACATAAGGCTTATTCCTGTTTTCATCATCATAAGCAACGCCCATAAATCCAAAACCGTACTTCATATTTGAATCTGTTACACCGTCCTCTGGGGCACTTGTGTAAGCTGTGGCTGTGTTGCCTTCTTCTAATTTAAAATGCCTGAATCTAAGTGTTTGACCTTTTACGAATCCTGATGCATTAGTGGTTGCCATTGCATTTAAGCGAATGTAAAACTTATTTAAGTTATCACCTGATAGATTAGGCAATGTAAACGTATAAACCGCTCTAGTCCATGTGTCATTACTAATCTTTGTGGTAGGTGAGAATGTATTACTTACCCTGAATGCAACGCCTGGTACAGTTCCTTTTACATCGACTGAAATTGTATACGTCTTATCAAAACTAAGGACTGAATCACTCATATTAGCCCATGCTTCTGCTAGTCCGTAGTACCACTCTGTGGAACCTGTACCCGTGTAATTCAATGTAATAGCATCACTGTCATATGCAATGGTTGAGTTGATATTATTATTGGTTACACCTGATAAATTAGGTCTTGAATCAGCTGATGCGTTTTCACCTGAGGATTGTAGTATCAAGTTCTGATTAAAATTACCTTGTTCATTAAAAAAGCCTGAGCCATAAATGGCTAGACCTGTATCAATGTTATATGTCTTATATCTACCTTGTTTGTTGTTATACCAAGGGTTAATGAACTCTACTGTAAACTGCTCAAATAATTTATCGGTTTGTAATACTGTCGTTCCGCCTATTTCTGTCTTAGTTAAACTAGTTAATCTTGCATCGCGATGCCAAGTATCAACACCGGTTTTATACAGCAATGTCAATGGTTGAAAAGATAAGAATGTGGAAAACTGACTAAACGTCTGATAACTTCGACTTTCAACATCCCCAAACAATATATTTAATTGCATCTGTCCTTGCTGAATATTTATTTTAGTTGCTTTAAAATAACTTTCATATTGACTATAAGTGTTTGTAAACACTGTTCCCAATCCTGTTGGTGTATTACCGAATAAATTTTCAGAATTCAAATCAACGCTTTCACCACGTGCGTTATTTAGCACAAACATGCTCATATGTACTCCTTTCTAAAACCCGCCCCGAAGTATTGTGTATTTAATGGCGAGTTTTTAGTTTAATTAGCTGATCTAACCGCTCTAGCAATCACAGCTTTAGAAAACTTATTCATAGCAATATCATCTACTGACTGGTTAGCCTCTGTAGTTTGACCTAAGATGCCCGCCAATAACTCAACAACACTATTTAGAGTTTTATTAGTAGCCTCAATCATATTTGATAGATTGCTATTTGAACTTTCAGCAACAGTCGTATTAGAACTAGTATTTTGTGCAAAATGAGTGACTGTTTCACCCAACAATTCCATTGCTCGAGATTTTTTAGACAAATCCCAAGGAATTACCGCCTCTGTCATTCCACCCTCTGCAATATTTGCTATATGTGGCGTGTTGGTGATAGTGCCGTTTGCGTAGCCATGTCCTTGACCTAAGAATGATAAATTAGATCCATAACGATTTTTCGCATAAGCTAAACCAGCTAGCAAAGAATCATAACCATTAAATGGATTGCTGTGTCCTGGGAACTTATAGGCATTAAATGTAGCACTAATGACTTGCATAAGACCCTTGGCTAGGTCACCTGATGCGTTGTTAACGTCACCAATGTTACCCTGTACAGCCTTTTCGTTACCACCTGATTCAGTTTGAATCTGACGTAACACCTTATCGACCATTAAAGAACTTGTTGAAAGTCCATTAGCCTTTAAGGCATCTACAACCTGTGAACGCCATCTTGTAACCCCTGCACCACTTGGTGCACCTTTGCCTCCGCCTGCGTTTCCACTTGATTCAAATCCAGACTTGAGTTTTGATAGCATCTTACCAAAACCATCTTCGATACTCGTTTTAACCATTCCACTAGATGAATTGTGACCTGTATCACCGACTTCTAGTTTATTGACATCAAAAATCTTAGACGCCATATCAGTTAATGTTTTAACGGGATTGGTTAACTTTTCAATAGCCTCACTTGTTGCGTCGGAAACATCATCCCAAATATCAGAAGCCCCTTTAGTCATTGAAGATAAAAATGATTCAATTGAAGATGTACCCTTAGCGTATCCCGGCAATGTTTTACCTAAACCGCCTTGGAATAGCTTAGCTGTATCACTGGCATTCAAAACCTTGTCACCAGGGTTAAGGTTAACAACCTGAGCACCATTGGTACCTAGAAAATCAACTTTACCCGAGTAAGGGGAATACCTTGCTTCAATTCCCGCTTCACCGACAAGCGCTTTTCCACCGGATACACCTCGAGAACCAGTAGCGAATGCTTGCATCGTAGCAGGCTTATATCCAAAATCACCACCACTTTTAACATCAACGCTTTTAATACCAAATCCTTTGACTAAGCCATTAAAGAAATCGCCTAATCCTTTCCAAATGCTGTGCGTTCCTTTGGCTTGCTTTGAAGCGGCTTCCATAGAACCATTAGCTTGGAGAACAGCCTTATTAACTACGCCGTTTCCTTGTTTACCAGCTGCATCAAGGACACTATCTTTTTGTTTATATGCCTTATCAACAACTTCATTTCGCTGTTGTGTTGCAGCATTGGATGTTTTGTTTCTTTGACTAGTTGCCTTACCAACAATATCGTCATGTTGCTTATTAGCTGAATCAACTGTTTTATTTCTCTGATCTTTTGCAGCATTAACAGTATCGTCGTGCTGCTTATTAGCCGAATCTCTAACGCTTTTACGTTGGTCTTTAGCCCATTGACTATTGCCCTTGAACTGATTTTCGGAAGCTTTTATTGTGTCATCGCGTTGCTTGTCGGCTGCCTTTTTAGCATCTTTGTACTGATTTTTAGCAGCGTTAACAACGTTATCACGTTGTTTGTCAGCGGCTTTAGTAACCTTTTTGAGTTGTTCATCAGCAGCTTTTTGCGCAGCATCTAGCTTTTTATCAGCATACTTTTTGACGTTGTTATATTCTTCTCGTGACTTAGAAGTAATATCCTGTAACTGCTTATTAGTTAACCGTCCTTTATCCTTGGTCAACTTATCCATCAACTTTACTTGCTCGTTGTTAGATAACTTAATTTTCCCGGTCAAAGTTGTATGCAGTTTAGCTTCTTCAACAGTTGTTTCAGTTGCATTTTTGACAGTCAGTTTATTAACAGCCTTTTTCTTGGCCTGATCGTCCTTAGCAAGTGCTTGCTCTTTCTTTTTATAGTCCTTTTGAACTTGTAAAGAATTTTCTCCATACTTAGCAGCATCTTTAGCAATTATGCTATCCCATTTATTGCTGTCTTTTTGCTTAGTTTTATTATATGAAGTTTCAAGCTTTTGACGTTGCTGTGAATAATACTTTGTCAATGCTGTTCTATCAGATTGACTTAGTTTTTCAACACTATTAGCCTTTTTGCCTTCTTCTTTGATAGTTTTTAATCTATCTTGATATTCTTGTTCAGTAAGATAACCGTTTTTCTTTAGCAGCTTAATATCCTGTAAATCTTGCTTTTGCTTTTCAGAATAATATTTTTTAGAAGCTTTATTCAAATCTGAATAAGCGTCTTTTGCATCAACTTTCGGTGCTTTGATAGTTATCTTATTATCTGAAAAAGCTTTTTTTAATGCTTTGTTAAGCTTTTTAGTAATCGATTGAGCTGTCTTAGTACTTCCTAACGAATCACCAATAGCAGAACCAATCGCTCCTCCAGCTAGTGTACCTGCACCAGGAATAACACTTCCTAGTATTGCTCCAATACCACCACCTATAACAGCTCCGGCTCCTTTAGATGCAGCACTGATTTTATCACTAGACTTTTTAGAACTGATTGCAGTAGCGATACTTCCACCTACATCAGCAGCAGTTAGCGCTATACCTAATCCTGAAACAACTTTGCTGGCAACACTAGCGACTTTAGCTCCAGTAGATAGAGTTGCTAATCCGCCTCCTGCTCCAGCTGCTCTTGTAGTTGCTGCAGTTTCAACCATCGTGGTTGCAGCGCCTGCTTTACCACCTACTGAACCAGTAGCATTAGCAGCTGTATTTAATGCTGCGGTTGTTTTTAAGACACCATTCAGTTCTTTATAAGTACCAATAGCTGTTTTAATCCAACCTATTGTGTCACTTATCTTTTTAAAAGCCCATATACCAGCAAACACTTCTGCAAATGCTTTAATTTGACCAGTATGTGTGCCAATATACTCAACTAAACCAACTAACTTATCGCCTACCCAAGCTACTCCCTCAGCAATTTTCTTTAGTCCGTCTTGACCTTCTTTGGAATTAAAGGCTTTAGCCATTTTTACAGCGGCTTCTGATATGACTGGCAACATTTGTTTACCAATCATGATCATAACGGCTTGACCAGCTTGGCTAAATTGTTGCAATTCAGCTTTAACAGACTTCATGTTCTTTTTGGCTAAATCAGCTACATATCCTTGCCCGTCTGCGGATTTTTTAACTTTTTCATTTAGCTCACCTAGTTCTTTGTTGTTTTGAGCTAAAATTACACCAGCATTTTGACCAGTAGTACCGAATAAACTATTGAATACTGAGTTCTTTTGAGCAGTACCCATATTCTTGGTTTTTTCGTTAATAATGCCCATGATAGTTGTCAAATCACGTAGGTTGCCGTTTGAATCAACTAATTGACTACGACTAATACCCAACTTACTAAGCATGTCATTAGTTCCGCCAGACTTAATCGCTTGTATCTTGCCGTTCAATTTTTCAATGGCTTCTTGCTGCGTTTTAATGGCAGATGCAGCTGATTTAGAACTCTTTGTGCCAGCTTTTTCAGCTGCTTGATAATCAGCTATTTTTTTCTGATGGTCTGCTATTTTTTCATTTAACGAATCAATTGATGAAGCCGAACCTTTTTGTGCCGCCTCTTGATCAGATAGTGCACCTGTAATAGAATTAATAACTTTACGTAAACCAGTACCAGCTTTATCAGCTTCAAGACCATGGTTAGAAAGAATACCCATGGCTGATGCTGTCTCAGATAATTTAAATCCTGCAGCATGAGAAGAATCACCTACATATTCCATTCCTTTTCCAAGGTCATGAAAGTCAGTGGCTGTCATATCAGCAGCATAGGCTAACTGGTTAACAACTTCTTTGGTATTTTTAGTCATCTTAGCAGCGTTATTAGTACGCATGCCGTATGCATCAACAACCTGAGATGTAACAGTAAGGACATCATTGAAATCATCACCAGAAGCTACTGATGCTTGCAGTTCAGACTTCATGGCTTTTAATGCAGCCGTTGATGTGTATCCTCTTTTTTCTAACTCCAAGTACCCTTCAGCAATAGCCTGTTGTGACTTACCATATTGCACAGAATATTTGGCGCCGTCTTTTTGCATCTGTGATAGATTTTTTGTTACCTCAGCTTGCTTTTCACCACCCGTAGTGGCTATGTTATTTACTTTTACAAATGTATCTTGTAAGTTTGTAGCAAGCTGAGCGCCCTTAATTGAAACAGCACCAATACCGACAATAGCAATACTACTACTGTATGCCATGTCTTTGATTTTCTGGCCTGCAGTATGGAACCCATTACCCATCTTTTCAGCAGCACGGTAAGCACCATTGGCTCCGCTTGCGTACTTGCTTAACCCGTAAGGATTGGCACGGTTAACTTCTGCTTGAGTTAATTTCAACTCGTTTTTCATGTTAGCAACATTTGTTGCCGTTTCATTCACTCGAACAGCTTGCCTTTTGTATGCATCACTAGCTGAACCACTTGCATGCTCAATTCTTTTCAGCTCTTCTGATTGCTTAACATACTGTTGGGAGAGGTTTGATAGCGAGGCTTTCATATTATTAGCGCTAGTAATATTAGCTGCTCTAGTATTATGCTCTGCTTTCAAACGGTTGACATACGAATCAGAAACTTGATTCATCTGCTTATATTCTTGTTGCAACTTTGCTAATCCACTGGTTTGATACTCCATTGAAGACTTGGCACGTTGTTGCTGAGACTCTAAGCTAGCTAATTTTTGATTAGCCTGTTGGATGTTTCTTTCGTATTTTAAAAAGGACTCAGCACCTTCTTTTGTAGAGGTGTCTAAGCCCTTTTGACGTTGTTGCAATTCAGTTATTTTGTTTTTCTGAGCTTCCATTTCTCGGCTCAGACCGTTGTATCGCTCTTGCGATGCTTTTAAGTAATCGCCCGATGATTTAGCCGCTGCCTCTTGAGCTTTCCAAGCGTTTTTAACAGAAGTAACAGCATCGTTCAAACCACGTAAACTATTAGTCGCTTTTAAAGTGTCTAAAGCAATAGACGTGGCCATCTCCGCCTGAATTCGTTCAACCATCTACTCTCCTTCCCCCGGTATATTCAACCCCATTTGTTTAGCAATAGCTAATGGATCACCAGCACGTTTATCAGGCTCTTTTGCATTAAGCATATTCATGAATGAAAAATATTCCTGATTATCTAAATCACTTGGCAAAATACCGTATTCTTTAAAAAGTTGTTTTTTTAAATAACGCGCCTCTTCAAGTTGGTTCTTCTTGTCGAATACTTCCCTTCTTATTCGACCAAATCTTCTTTTGGGTCTTCTTCATTTACCTCTTCTTGACTTTCAGAAGCAAGCTTAACAAGATTTTCGTATTCTTCTTCGCTAACGCCCATCATCATCAGTTCTACATATTCATAAGCATCTGAAAATTGTTTAGATGATACACTATGGGTTAGTTCGTCCATTTCTTCGTCAGAAATACCAAAAATTGACTTGATTACGTCCATCTTAATTTTGCTAGATTTCAACTCATTTTTCTGGATATCAATAAACTCCATACCCTCAGTATCAGCAAGTTCACCGAGTTTTATGCTGTTTTCAATCGCTTCTTCTCGCAAACCAAATGTCTTTTTTATAGATACCGTCTTGCGAATTCCGAACTTATTCAACTTAATTTTTTCTGTATTAACTGCCATGATCTAGGCTCCTTTTATTTTGATATGTACGGGTAAAATTACCCTAAATTTAGTTACAAAACGACGTATTTTTTTAGTGACAAAGTTACATTTTTTCAAATTAAAAAATGAGAACTTACAAAAAAGTTACAAAAATTGTGTAACTTTACGAAAAAAATGTAACTTCTGTATCCCTTGACAGGCATAGCCCGAATAGCAAAAAGTTACAAAGTTACATAAAATACTATATAAATATATATATATATTATTACAAGGTTTAAAGGTAACTATGAGTAACTAAAAATGTAACCCGCCCATTTTCATGTACTGTTTATTTCAAAAGCGAGTTAAAAAATACTAATTATTGACCTGTTGTGCCATCAGTTGGTTTTGAATAGCCAGGGAAGGTTTCTGCCATTAACGCATCAAGTGTAAATCCATCTACCAAATCAGATGCAACTTGGTATGGCTCACCCCCGAATTGAGTATCAACAACGGGATTCATTGTCGTTAAAGTCATAACGTCGTTTGAATCAGTTTCGTTGTTAGTGTTTGTACCCAACGTCTTGTTTCCTTCGATCATTGTCCCGTTAGCAAAGGCATAATATATTTTATGTTGCTTATCCAATGTTTGTGTCACAGCGATCGCCGCTACGTGCGCTTCTTTTTCACCATCAACAAAGCCTTTGCTTGTTGTTTGGATTTTACCAAGCAGCTTTTGCTTAGCTTCAAATCCTAGATCAAGCATTGTAAATTCGGCTGTTGGATATGAACGAGCCTTAGTTGAACGTTTGGCCTTATTGTTTGAGTATTGCAAGGTTGGTGCAGTACCCAAGTTCTGAATTTGAATTTGAGTAGCACCTTCAGCAGTAGCATCTTGATGGCCGTCTGCTTCATAGATGCCTGTGTCGCTCAAACCATCAGCGCCTTTTATTAATTGACCTGTTGCATTGTCAATTAATCCGAAATATGAGGTAACAATACCTTGTGTTGCCATGAATTAATCCTCCAAAATATAATTTTTTTCAAAATAAAAGACCTTAGTGACTTGATTAGTCTTCGGGTCATTGGTATGTGATTTAGATTGGGTTGTTTGCCAATCGTTTTTTTCTAATAGCCTTGCCAATGATATTTCTGTGTCAAGAATTGGCTTGGTGAAGTTAATTCCGTAAAATATCTGTACTTCAACACCATAATTCATGTTTCTAAAACGGTTGTTGGCTCTCTTATCCAAGTCGTTAACCGTTTCGGTCACAAGAACTACTGTTGAGGTGACATTCTCGAGATATTCTTCATCGATACTTGTTACAAAAACAACATCAGCAAAACTCATTGCTTCTATGAGTTCTTGAACTTCAAAAATGGGTAGTATCATCAATTACCACCTTTCAAAAGTCGTTGATATTCAGCATATTGAGCCGCTAACACAGCTTGTCGAGAACTACGCCTAGCGTCTTCAACAAAGTGATCACCTGGAATAAATTTTGTGCCATCGTTCAATAATCTTGCGATACGACCGTGGTTTATACCTTTTTTGGTGAAACCAACTAACGAGGTACCGTCACGAATGTAATCAATGTTTGTTCCGGAAACTTCAATTGAATCAGCTAAGTGAGTTACTTGACTAGTGTCCTTATGATTTTCATCATAATGTTTGGCCTTAGTAATATCATGGAGCCTTGTTTTGTAGACTTCCGCTCCAACTAACGTAATTTTTTGTCTCTGCTTAACGTTAGGAACTAGTTTATTCACATTACGTAGCCATTGATCTAAAGCATCATCAAGTTCCATCAAATGCCCCCAGTGGTTCTTTAGTAATGGTGATGTAGTCAAACGAAACCGGTGTATTACTTTCATCAGATGAAATATATTTGATGTCGTGAACCTTACCCGTTTTTACAAAGCGAACTTTTAAATTCTCTGTAAGGCTCTCGTTGTGCCGTACAGCAATTATTTTAGTTTCCTGTATACTTGTTCCAAAAATAGAATCAGATTGCGTAATCGAGCGACTACGGGGTGCATATCGCATTTGGCTAGTAGAAGAAACGAAACTAGGTACTTTTTGTCCTGTGTTTTTGTTTAAAACAGATTTAACAGTTCCGAACTCAACCTTTCCAATAAAGTTGCTTGGTTTTAATTTTCCACTAACCATTTGTCTGACCCACCTTCCATCTGATTTTGTTCAGCATGTACTGATAAGACTTAGGATAAGCAATTTGCTGACCAGATAAAGCACCACGATTGTAGTAATTGAAATCAACCAATGTCCTAACTGCTTGATTAAATATTGGTATCTTTCGATATATTTCAATATCGATAGTGCTGTCAATTGAACCACGAGCGTCTTCTTCGGCATAATCAATCAATTCCTGTAAAACACCATCATCACCATCAATTGCTAAATAGTCTTGCATATCACCAACCGTGACACCTGTTGATGTTGAAGGCGCACGAGGTGAATTTGTTTCATCTGCCATGAATTACTCCTTATTCGCCACTGACAGATACAGGAGTAGCTGTGTTAGTAATAAAGTAACCGGCTTTGTCATCAGCTTGCTTAACTCCAAATCGGAAAGCAGCACCTAGGTAACGGCCATAAATTTTGCTGTCTTCCCAAGCCAAAGTAATTTCTTGACGGTTAGGGAATAGAACACCACGCTTTGTGTCACCGATAAATGCTTTTTGGTCACCAGCGTTACCAAATAGTTCATCACCAATCACATAAACCGGTACTCCCAGCAACGTCTTTCCGGATGCTTGTGCTAATGATGCAGTTGATTCTTGAAGTAAGTAACGTCCGTTCTTATCTTTCAATGTGTCAACGGCATTGTAGAATGATTGGCTAGCAATAATAACACGTGCATAAGCTGGATCTAAATCAACATTCAAAATGTGCTTTACTTGGTCAGCTAATGTATCACTCGTAGTTGACTTAGCAGTAAATGCTTGCAAAACTGGTGCAATCAAGGCGTTATAAGTGTTAACCTTCTTTTCACCGATTGATTGACCAACCAATGCTGTCAAATCGACTTGTGTGTCAGCAATTGATTCTTCTGAAAGAGGAATTGCACCACGATAAGTATCGACAGACCAGTCTACTTCCTTGAAAGTAGGTTCAGCTAAAGCAGGGTTTTCTGCTAATTCCTTAACAGAATTGAAACGATCGGTTGCACGTTGCAAAATAGGATACTTACCACTTGGAGTAGTAACTGGTGTCTTGTTAACCAAAGTTGATAAGTCAACAACTGAGTTAACTTCAGCAGATGGATCATAAATAATTTCTTCTGGAATCAATACACCAACTTCTGACGAAGTAACTTGTGAAGCAACTGCATCTGAAATCTTTGCACCGCGAGAATGAATGAAATCATTAATGCCTTGCTTTTTTGCAGCAAGTTCAGCGGCCTTATTGTCCAAAATATTAGTCTTTTTACCAGGCTTTTTAGGCTCTGGTTCGACGTCTTCAAAGCTCTTGAGTTGAGAGTTCAAAATATCACGGCGTGTCTTAGCGTCCGTCAAGTCATCTTGAGCCTTCTTAATATCTTCTACTGAAGCAGAATCATCTTGAACCATGTTGTTCAATTTAGCATTCAAATCAGATGCCTTGGTGCTAGCGTCACGGAATGCCGCTTGTAGTTGTTCTTTAGTCATATTTTTCTCCTATTTACGTAAAATAGCCAACTTAGCTTGCACGAGCTTGTCGTGTTCACTTGGTTGACTATCAGTTGCGTTAGTTTTCAATTTTTGATTTTCACCAACCAAATCTTTGATACGATTGATAATTTTGCGAGGTAGTACATTATTAACAGAATTAGTGACTGGCTCTTTTTCAAAAGTCATTACTTCATCAACTAATCCAAGTTCTAATGCATCGTCAGCATTAATCCACGTCTCTTTATCCATCAAGGCAAGGAACTCATCGACTGGACGCCCTGTTTTTACAGAATACGCCTTAGCTATGGCCTTGTCGGTGGATTTTAGCGCGTTAGATGTTTTATCCAAGTCATTGTGGTTACCACCTGCATAAGTTGACGCATTATGTATCATTAGTTGAGCAACTGGCGAAATTTGAACAGTATCACCAGCCATTGCAATAATCGATGCAGCACTATAAGCTGAACTTTCAATTTGCGTAATAACTTTACCAGGGTAATTTCGTAACGCTGTGTAAATTTCATTCGCAGCATCAACTTCTCCGCCTCCTGAATTAATTCCAATTTCTAAATCAGAACCATCAGTAGGTAAGTTGCCTAAAATATCAGTTGGTGAGGTAACAGTCATGCCTAACCAATCACGATATATTTCTGCATCATCATCATTAGTGATCATGCCTTTAATATCTAACTTCATTCACTTTCTCCTTTCCCCTGCGTCGATGGAACATAGACAGGTAAATTATTAGGCAACACACCATATTGCTTCAGCATGAATTCAGCCTGCGCTTGACCCAAAGTGCCAACTTTAACCATGTCGTTGATTTGGCTAACACGGGTAGCGTCGTCAACATATTGCATATCAAGTGTTAAATCTTCTGCATTCATTTTCAAAGCAATTTCATCAATTTCTGGGGCTACATAACTAATTAAGTTCTCGTAGTACAAGTTCTTGATTTGTGTGCTGTTGCTGTGCTGACTTTCTGTACTATTACCACCCCCTAACATGTCTACAGGTACACCAAACGCCTTACTAATCTGATTAGCAGAATACTCTGCGTTATTGTTTAACGCTTTGAATACATCAGCTTTCATCTCAAATTGACTGAACGTAGAATTGGAATCCAAAACCATCAGTCGGCCATTATTTGAGCCGTTATTAGCTTTTTCAAATGCATCACGTGCTGCATCAGCATCACCCTGTTCCAGCAGTGCGTTACTAATCTGTAAAACAGAAGTTGGCGTGATACGATTTTTAATCAAGTTCAAGCTTTGGTCTGTACTTGCTGTTGAAACGGTCAGCTCTTTAGTCAAACTTTCTAACGGTGACATCCCCACAAGATATTGATAGGTTGCGTCAGGCATTAACCTAAAGTGAAGTATCTTGTCTTGTGTTAATTTGCGTTGAGGGTGGTTGTTGTATTCAGCCAACGTATAAACTGCACCTTGATTCGCATTGTCAATATCAATACTAATAATCGAAGATGGCGGTATTTGTTCTAAATAATCCAAATCCAACGGTACATAAGCGTTACCACTCAATAACAATTGAATAATGACACCCTGCCAAAATGAAAAACGACCAATCAGCTTTGAAGGCTGATTAAGTCGCTCACTAACATACGTGTTTTCAGTTTTAAACTTAGCACTAGCAATATCGCTTGCTATTCGATTAACTACACTGAATATGTCACTGTTTTTTAGTGCGTTTGCGCCACTTATATATCCAACAGGAAGACCCGCTATTTGTGAAATAACTGGATCATATCCATGCGTACTAGGATAAGTTGTGTCAATGATTTTATGTTGTCGATTTCTCGAAGTCATTAAACCCATTCATTTATTCCCTCCTTTCCATATTGAGAATTATCGCCATGGCTACAAACAGCAGTCCTGAAACGGTAAAACCAATAATTACATTAAAATAAAAAGCACCGATATCAATCAATGCTATTCCTATAATAAACAGAATTGCCGCTAGCCAGTTATCAAAAAAATTAGATATACTTTTTATAATTTTTACTATCATCCAAACATCCTCTTAAAGTAATCTTTCTTCTCATCACGGCTCAAATCATTAAACGGATTATAATCATCCCCTTTAAAATCTTCAAAATAGAACTGTGCTCCAGTATGTGCGTTAACCAATGCATCTGATGTATCGATGTGATCACTTGTTCTATTCAAACGGTCAATCTTAACAGCTCCACCTCTGTCTTCAATCAACACAGCATTTGTAAATCCATCAATCAAAAGTGGGTCATTCAAAATAGCAGCATTGCCGTTAATAAATTGCGCTTGCAAATCTTTAGTTGGATTAGACAGCACCTGTGAAGTTGGTCGAACGGTAGATACAGGCCATTCATCGTGGTAGTTTTCGATACGTTTTAACAGCCAATCAGATAAGTTGGGGTCAAGCGCTATCATCTTTACTTTCAAGTCGTTGTCAGCAACGAACTTTTCTAACCGATGATAAACTTGGTCTTTATCGATAGTTCCTTCTGGACTTCTAGTTATTTCACACAGCCCTTGTTTTTCAAGCTCGCGATAATTTAAACCATCTTGTTTTTCCTTAGCTTCAATCGTTTTAGCTTGTGCAAAAGGAATAAAACTGAATTGTTTACAAAAATATTTATAACTTTTCACTTCACGATAAGGGAATATAAAACCTAATGAGGTATTATCGTTACTTTGACTACCATCAAAGCCGATATAAACATCACGACCATAAATATCAAAGTCATCAATGATATTTTTCTGAATGTTTTCAAGAGACAAATAACTATTTTGGAACTTACGACTCCAGATGTTCAATGATTTATTAACAAACGTGGCAAGTTCACCACTTCTATCAGCATCATCTCTATCCTTAATCAAACTATTGATTTCAGACTTATATTTGCCCTCGTCCATCTCGTTTAAGTTAGGGTTTGATTTGCTCCAAGTACTTTCTTCAAACACTTCATTTTCACTATCTTGAGCATAAATAATTTGAAACGTATTGTCTGCTTCACGTGAATCATCTTGTTCAATAATCTTGCGCATCAAATCTTGGTCTTTTTTGAATTTAACCTTTGCATTAGGGTAGGCAGTTGATATCTTGACAAACATACGATTTTTTATACCGTTTTGACCAGATGTTATTTGTCGCAATGTTTCGTTTTTATCAGGTTTAAGATTACCAATTTCATCATAAACAGCAATAACGTTGTGAAATGAATCAAATCCGCCACCTTCTGATGTTCCTTTACGAATGGTGTTCTTGCTGATACGCCCTATTACTTGTTGTGTTTGTGCATCAACATCATTTTCTTTAGCCCAAGCAGAAAACTCTGGCATTTTTAATAGCTTCTTGGCCTGAATAGAAACATCGTTAAATAACTTAGTGGCGTGTTCACTATCATAACTAGCAACCAGAAAATCTTGTGACGTTGCTTCCGCAGCGACCATAAAGTAATAAAAGTTAACCAACATGGATGCAATAAACGTTTTGCCCTGTCTACGAGCAACGCTTATGTTAGATGTGGTAAATCTTGTACCATTTTCTTCCGTACGCCAACCCAATAAACTGTCTAATATAAACGACTGCCAATTATACGGCTTCAAAGTGACCTTAAAATTATCAGGGTTAGGTAGTATCCTTGTAAAATTCTCAATCATAGTTACATATGCGGTGTCATAGTGATATGGAAAATCGTTGTCACGTTGTCTACCCAAGTCTTGCATATGCCTAAAACAAGCTAGTTGCGCATCTCGACCAGCTATATACTTATCAGTGAACAAAACATCAAAAGCATATTGAGTAGCTGGATCATTATATTTATCTAAATAACGTTTATATCGTCTTTTTTCTGATTTAACAGCACCTTTAACGTCTGTTACACCTACTAAATTAAATGTCTGCACCGAACTTCACCAACCTTAAATTATCTTGCTTGTTTTCCTTAACACCAATGTCACTTGGAACCAGTTGACCAGACCTTGCATCAAATGATAATCCTAAGTCAACAGCTAATGATTTTAAAGTCTTGATACTATCATTCATTATTGAATATGCAGGATTCTTCTTACTGAAATCTGTTATTTTATTGCCTTCATCATCAAAATTATAGGCAAATATACCGTTTTCTGATACTTCTTTTTCTGCAATTATATACGTGCTGTATGATGAACAAAAAGCTTCAAGATTAACTGTATCAATTTGTTTTATGGTACCCAGTTTCCGTAACTCAGGAACTATTTTTTTCCAAATTGTTATACCACTTCCTTTTAAATGATAAGGAGGGGTGTCTTGTAGTTCGTTAAGTTCATTTTGTTTCTCCTGAAACTCTAAATTACGTTCTCGTTGGTCTGCTCTGACTGTTTCGTCAGTGCCAGTAGTCCTTTTACGTCCAGAATTGCGTTTATTTACCAAACAAACACCCCCTTTCGTCAAAAGTTTGTGGTATACTAAATGCATATTAATAACACGTTAAACGTTGATATAACAACGTTTTAAATTCTAAAATAGCCCATTCAAAAATTTTTGATTTCTGCATTTGCAAAAAACGAGGACGCCACCTTGTGACGCTCCCTCCGTTTGCCCCCACCCGGGGGTATTTTTTATTTGTACCCGAATAATAATCAAATATACTGCTAAGTTAATATGTAAAAGCCGTACGATTATATTGTTAAGCTACTAATTAAAGAGAAGAATCAAATCTTTTGCTCGTCAAGTGATAAACCGGAAGACGACTGATGGAATTATCTCCAAACGGAATTATTTTCGTTCTCTTTTTCTTATTCTTATTCAACAATTTCAATCTAATCAATTCATTTGTTAGTTGATCAGCTTTGTTGTTCGTTCTGTTCTTCATATCTATTCCTTTCGTTGATGAACAATAGCTTGAATGATTAACAACCAATAACTAATGATGATAAGTAAGTTCATTATCAAATGTTACACAACATCAATCATCTTTCCTTTCGTCATGACGTTTGATTGAATCCAATATCCATTGTCTTACCTCATCCTTACCCCATGACTTGCTAGTGTCTATGTTCTCTAGGAATAAGCCGTCAGTATAGACATCTTCCTCAAGCATACCCTTGTACCAGTGACACCTCTTGCATATCACCCATAGATTATCTTTATCCAGCTGCCTGCGCTTATCTATCTTTCTGGGGATGATATGATCTACAACTAAATAACCTTTGGTTGTGCTTGTACGTCCACAACACTCACACGTGAACATTACTTGTTGCTTTAGTCCTGCTGATAGATGCTTCCACGTCTTGTTGTGGTAGAACTCATTAGCTTCCTTGTCACGCTTGTTAGCGTTGTACTCACGTTGCTGTCGCTTACGTTCATAAGATGACTTAGGTTTGAACTCTGGCTTAGGTCGATACATAGCCTTGTGTATCTCACAGTATGGATTGTCTTGTGCATAAGGTATGGTGTTATGACAGTCAGGTTTACGGCATATCTTTACTCTAGCCATGCTCACTCCTTAAATTTATGTATACAAAAAGCCCAACTCAATTTAATGAGTTGAGCTTATATTACTTGAACAAACTCCAAACGCTTTTCGTTGTCTTGTGATAAACGCTATTCTTTACTGACTTGCTTGGATTGGTTATGAAGCCAGTTCCTTTCTTGCCATACGCAGGATTAATGGCTGACTTAACTGCTCGCTTAGCACGTCCGGTTGTTCTAGCACTGATAGACTTTTTGATTGATGGTGTTCTCATTCCAAACTTCATATACTCATACCTCGCTTTATAACTACATTATAGTTCTTCTTGAAAACAGTTGCATAACGTCCTCCTCATTCACTGCAAAATAAAAAGCGCTCATGCGCTTATTGATTAACTTATTTAGATATAACTTTGTCAACTGCTTTTGCAATAATTCTATTTTGATCAGTTATAGTTTCATTTAATTTTTTAAGTCGATACTCTTCTGTGTAGTGCCCATCACTATAAGTCGTTGGATAATTTTTCTCATCAATTGAATAGCTATCTATATACATTTTTTTACTAAAATGCTTTGTTCCAAAATTCGCTTCGTACGTTATTGTAAATTTTCTATCCGTTACGTATTTTATAGTTGCATCTTCACCAACTGCTATCAGGGATATTATCTCTTGATTAGGCGCTAATGGAAAATTTTTGAATTTAGTAAATCCATTTGGATCTAATGTCTGACGACCTGTTTCAGATTCAAACAATGGTGTTATTTCAATATTTTTTATCCATCCTATACTACTACCATAATTTTTAATTTTTAGCTCGGTATTAAAAAATCCGTTTTCATGATGCTTGTGTAAGGAAATGAATATTATGGGTCTATTTTTTTCTCGTTCATCAACAAATTTCGCATATAAATTTATAATAAAGCTTATTGTAGCAATGATTACTGGTACCCCTATTGACAAAAGCACTAACCAGTTATCGATTGTAAATTTATTAAATATATCAAACATATCAATCCTCCAATAGCAGTAATTATACTACTAGAGAGACGAGGGTTGGATTAGAAATTATCGAATCGTTTAGAAATTTTATCAAATTCCTTGTCGAAATCTTTTTCAAACTTCTTGCGCCGATCATTCATTTTCATCATATATCTAATTACAAAGATAATTAAGAACACAAGTGCAAACAGCCAAAGCAACCCAAAAACAATCGCAATAATCAATAATGTGTTAATCATAATTTTTCTCCTAAACGCGCCACTCGGCAACTAACTCAACCACTTCATGTGGCTCTTGTAGTCAATCTGTCTGTTCTCCATCACTTCCGACCTAACCTGAATACGCGAGCGCTCATGTCGTGCAATGCTCTCTGTTTTCATCATGTCAGCGTGCTTACGATTAACATCAGTCGCCTGTTTGATATGTCTACGTCTCTTGCGTAGTTTTTTCTCTGCTTCATTCATGTTTAACTCCAAACAAAAAGCCCAACCTATTCACGTGGTTGAGCTTTTAAAATATTCAATTTATTTCTGGGCAGCTTTATGCAGAAATGCATAATACTCATACAGAGCTAACGCTACGAACATAACTAAAGCAATGTAAATCGCCCCAGATACTGCTGTGACAGCTACTACGGTCAATCCAATCGCTGAAGTTGTGAAAATCAACGAAAACTTTTGAAGTTTAGTCAACTTGTCAGTATCTCCTTGAAATGACACTGAGGTCATAATAACACCAACTAATATCATTAATCCAAAGAAAATATGTAATGCAATCATAATTATCTCTCCTTTATGTACGATGCCTTACCCCAACAATAATCATAGAAGAACACATCACGAATATTGCTTCCAATATAAGGCACCTCATTAATAATAGCATCTTCTGAAAGCGATTACTACTAAATTTTGCCAATTAAAAAGCATCCGTTAAGATGCTTTCTTGGTGACCCATATCACTTTATGATATTATCAATACTTTTTTCAGGAGAGTATAGAATGCTTGGGTTACCACACGTTAAATGCTAGCACACAAAGTTACCTTTGTCACTAACATATTTTATGTACGGTGCCTCACTTCTTGCGATGAGAAAGAAGTTAAATACGGTAATAGGAGTATTTATGTGAGACACCTTACAAACTATGTTGACACTATACGTTACTAATTTCTAGGTCATTTTCAGTCTGATTTATTAGTTATCTTTCGAGTTTTTGCCACTATTTTTATTTTTACCAACTGTATACCCAATTTGAAAAGTGGATATCACCAAAGCAATTATAGATAAAACCATTGGCCCATATATATAAATTTCACTCATTTTTGTTCCTCCAAAATTTTGGAATTTTTCTTATAGTCTTGATCATACAACGATTTATTATTTTCGAGCACCTTTAAATCACTTTTAATTACATTCAATGAACTGCCGACACCTTGGTAGAAATTTTGTCTTGCTCCCAAATCTACGTGAAGCTTGTCTGTGTCTTTTGGAGTTTCCGTTTGGTTAACCCTCAACGCATTCACATATGATGTCGCCTTGTAAATCACAGCGTTAAGATTTTGACGATAAACTTGATAATTCATAGCTTGATTTTTAGACAAACTTGTTGGATTTATGGCTTCAATAGTTTCAAAGTTTTGTTGAAGACTATCAAGTTGAAATCTAAATTGACCATAATCAAGTGTTTCATCTCCGCCATTGTCAATTTTATAAATCATCAGATCCAAATCATATTCAGCTAATTTTGCTGAATTAATCAGAATTTTGTTTGTATTGTCGCTGTACCTTTTACTTTGATTCCATTGATATATACCACTAAAAGCAGATATAACAACAGCAATTATTGTCAAAAACCAAGTTACAACTTGCGACAAAGTAATTTCTTTCTTGCTCATAAATCATCTCTCCTTTTACAAGAAAGATGATACCACATCATTGACTTCTTAATTATTAACAATACCATTATTGCACTGTTTTTAAGTCAAGAACTGTCTAGAAACTCGCATGTTTTTGCCGCTCTGAGTTATCCACTGGCTGATAAGCAAATACCGACTTTCGATATATCTGCTTAATATTCTGCAAATCTCTGTGGCACTGGCTCTCTGATTTAGAAAGTATTCTAGCTACCTGATTCCAACTACGCTTGCGTCTACGATCATATCGCAAGGATAGCATGGCTCTCTCTTCCTCCGTTAGTATCTTCAAAAAGTTAGACATGCACCACTTGTCACGAATAAAGGACTGTAACGCATAATCACTTTCTTCAATGATTAGCTGATTATCCAGAACTCGGTTTTCTTTGTTTTGAGCAGTACCACCGCCTATATTTTCATCTACTGTTTCAGGTGTCTGTAATTCGATTTTACGTAGCTTAATCTGCATGTCGATTACACCTGAATAATAGTCACTTAGGTATCTGTCTATTCTATCTGCCACGCTTTGCTCCTTTTAATGATATAATTACCAAAAAATAAAAGGTCAATTTAATATATATGACACAACTTATACTTTACATTTTGATATATTCAATGATTTTTTTCTTATCAATTACTTTAATAATTGGATTTCTTATCCATAGTCACGGTACCAAAATTATTTCGGTATTTGGTATTTTCATACAAGTATTAATACTAGCCTATCTACACTTATAAAGCATTTCAATGACTGTGAATTTCTTGTGCCATTCGTTCATTAATCACCCTTCCTCATAAATACATAAAACATAGCTGCATCAAGACCAAAAATAATTACGTATGTCAACGCTAATTCAAAATTGATAACCATGAACAATCCAGCGATAACGCTAATTAACATTAGCAAGACACATATTGTTAGTCCTGTGATTTGTAGTTTTCTCATAAAATTACCTTACCTTTATTAATTTCATAACCCATTTCTTTGGCATAACCATATATCGATGATTCATTGCAGCCAGCTTGTTTAGCGATTTCATGAACGTCCGTAACGCCAGCTTTCGTCAACTGTTTAAACTTCGCTACTCGTTTTTGCTTGGCTTCTGACGGGGTTTCTTCTGGCGCTTTCACGATCCCTTTTTCAATTAACTTTCTGCGCTTGGCATATATTTGAACAGTGGTTTTACCAATCGCGTTCGAAATTCCCCTGAATTCTTTACCTTCATCAAGCATAGAAATTAATGTTTCCGTTTGTTTATTGCTCCAGTGACTTGAATTTTCACCGCCTAGTTCTATTTTTAATTTTGACTGCATCCACTCGACAGCCATGTCAAACCCGAATTTTCTTTCCTTGTCACAAAATTCAGCTGCATAGTTCGTCATTATTATTTCTCCAGTTCGTATATCTCCAATCGTGGGTTATCTTTGTCGATATAAAAATCATGATCATATCCTTTGATGTGTTTGATATTGTCGTTCCCTAAAAACTTTACCCCTCGAACGTTTGCCTTTTGCATACCATCAAATATGAATTTTTTTATGAAATCCCAATTATCAGGGTCAATTCGTCCGTCTGCTAAGTACCAGTCAAATTTCAATTTACAAGGCCAATTAAATATAATACCATCAACCATAGCTTGTTCAACTATTCTTTTAGCATATAAAGTTCCCTTCTTTTTCAATCCCGAACCTGCATATCTATTTGTTCTTTCTGCATTTATATACTTATTTAAAGTTTTATCTCGATACTGCTCGATATTGAAGACGATTTTATTTTCCATTTTGTCTACGCTTTAATTTTTCAAGAATTTCTAATGCATATCGTCCATCAACCACACCTCGTGGTTTGCCATCTGGAGTTAAAAACGCTTGCCTTGCTTCTTCAAATGGACTTAGCCTTTTACTTGTTGCCATCTCTATACCTCTCATTCGCTCTCACGTCCACAGAAACAGTCATATTTGACGTTTTAAATGTGGTTTGGTGTATTTATACCTAAACAGCGTTTGACGTCTATTTCTTATTGCTGCGCTGTTTGAATTAAGATAATCTAGCTTCTTGCAGTCTATCGGCTAGTTTCTTTTTTTCTTCTTCACTTAATTTTCTGCGTTTTTTAACCATAAACGAGCTTGAGTAGTCATCGCTAACCCAACCAGATAGTCTATCTTCTGTTTGTTCTTCAATTTCGCCCATCTGCTCTGCGTATTTTCTGATATGTGGTGGGTAGGTAGTATCAATGTGCCAATTACCTACTTCAACGTCGAAAATAACTATCGTCTCTTGTTCATTTCTTGCTAATGCCATGTTTAATCTCCTGTTTTTAATCTGTGAGTTTGTGCTATTTCATCATTTATCACAATTCCGTTTAAGTGAAACTTACTCATGAACTTATTTTCATCAGTGTGAAACATTTGGTGGTGGGTTCTGCAAAGTTGAACAGCCCTCCGCCCTAAATGGTTTACATCACGTCTATCGCCGCCCATTCCAACACGTGAGCCATCTAAATGGTGCAGGTCACTCGGTCTCTTGCCACATATCACGCAACACTTGTTCATCAGACACTGATATTCCCAGTGCGCTATTTCCTGTGGCTCCAGTTCATTCAACGGCTTCACACTCAAGCTGATGTTATGCAAAACTGCATAATCTAATAACATGTTGATAAATTCGTTCGTATCCGACTTGTTGCCCTTGACTGCACTCAGGCTAAATTCGCCAAAGTCTAAACCGTGGTAATACTCGTACGCGCCGTAAAAGTGCCTTCTCGTGCTTTCTGCGGTCTCTAACCATACTCCACCTACTTGTGACAACCAAATGTCATTGAGTAACGCAAACGCAAATCTACGCTGTTTTGGCGTTGGTTCATTATCATCACTAGCTACCACCGATAGAACTTGTTGCTGATTAGTTGCGTGATACTTCTGCAAAGTGCGCAAATCTTCATCGCTCATTTGCAATGTGACTAACCCTTTGTTTGGATCTAGCTTATTCACTTGTCCAAATAATTCAGTCACTAAGCACTCCTACACTATTTCTATGCCCCAATGCCAAGGTTCACTGTCAACGCACATGCGCTTTGCTAATGCATACTCCACATCATCAAACTTCGTGAACACTCTTGGGTCTCGCATAATTACTCTGTCGTTTTCTGTACAAATCATTTGATAACTCATTCTCTGACATCGTCCAATCCGTCAAACACAACCGTGTTCTCTGCTTTTTTTGTAATCAGTCGGCTAACAATCTTCTTGTTGTACATGCGTTCCAGATCGCCCCTATCGTTATTTGTAGTCACGATAGTGCTGTAACGCTTGTTGCCGTCTTTATCTCTCACTTGCCTTGCTTCAGCAACTCGAAACCAGAACTGCTGTAATCTTTCAGTGGCACTGCCTTCGTTTTTCATACCACCAGCTTCAGAACCAAAGTCATCAAGTATCAACACATCAACTTCACGCATTGATCGCTCAATGTTCTTTATCTTGATAGCTGCCTCATTGTCATTGAAGTCATACATAATCAATTCTCGTAAGTCCATAACGCTGACAAACATGCTCAACTTATCCGAGTGCTGTTTCAGTGCATCAATGATTGCTAACACCATGGCTGTTTTACCAGTACCAGCTTCACCGTAGAACAGAACGTTGAAATTACTATCAAACATTCTCTTAGTGATATCTGCGGACTTCTTCCAAATATCATGTGCTAACTTTTGATTTGGTTGCACTTTTGGGTTCCACTTCTGAAATGTGAACGTCTGCTCACCGCTAGTTCCCCACACGCTATCTCGCTTGTAGATACGTGCCCTGTTATTAAACAGTGCTTGACGAACTCGTTCCTGGTCTTCACGTTCTACTTTTTCACGCCATGCTTGCAATTCTTCATCGCTAACCTTGTTCTTGGCAAAGCGTTCATCGTTTTCCAACATCTCCTTGAGGCTATTCATCTTGTTCCATAGCCTCCGTTCCTCATTGCTGGTTTGCCAGTTACCTGGTTTTCATTCAAGTAACTTTCAAACTTAGTTCCAAACAATGTTTCAGGTCTTAGATATTGTTTCATTTTTTGATCTGTTAACCATTGCTTGCTTTTAACATCAATCACGGTTCTAAAATCATCTAAACTAAATCCTTCGTTAAATCTTGCTTTGATTAACTTTTTAGTTTTAGTTCCACTACTTCGATATTTACTTCCAGTCTTTTCGTTCAAATAATTAACAACTTCTTTGTAAGGGAGTTGGTCGGGTTCTTTGGAACCGGACAATATATCTTTTCTATCCTTACCTAACCTAACCTTACCTAACCTTACCTGCGTCAACGTTTCGTCTACGTCTCGTGGACGTTCTGTATACGTGACTAAATCTTGGCGTTCATATTGACCTGATTTGTTAATCTGAAGTTGCTCTAATTCGTTGGGATACATGGTTTTGTTGTAGGTATCCTTACGAATATAATTGTGAACACGCCAATCTTTTATCACTACTACTCCGTTTTCAAAAGGGAGTAAAAACTGTTTTGCGATTAACAACTTTCTATCGTCATCGCTAGACCCAATCATTCTTTGAATTGTTTTGGTATTATCTATAAATCCGTCATCATCTGCATGCATGTTTAAGTGAAAATATAGCGCCTGTGTTGACAACGGCATATCAAGAAAAGTATCTGTGTCGGTAACTTTTTTACTAAACATTCTTCTTTGTGCCATGTTTCTCCTTTGGGCTTCACACCCTTTCGTGTGGTTACGCCACATCGCCATCATACGAATGAACATCAACGAATCGAGCGACTTAAACTCTTTTCACTGGCTAATCAGTTTAGTGACGATGATCGGGTCATAACGACCTTAATTTAATTGTTTGGCGATTTCAGAAAGCATCTGTTTGAAGTCTTTACCGGTGTATATACCGTCATCTTGAATATCGTCCCAAACTTTCGAGAACTCATATTTAATCGCTTTTTTTACTTCCTGAACTTCTGTCAACTTGGGCGGTTCAGACTCCAATGCTTTAGCCTGAACAAATTCTAAATTCAGCAACTTCGTTAGTGCTCCGGTTGGTTTACCAGTGGCGGTGAAATTGCTAATCTTTAACCAATCTGCCTTAATAGTTAGTGGTGTTTTAAGTTGATACGATTCATTACGTTCATCAATTTCTTTTTGCAACACTGGTTGTAATTGCTTTAGACGGCCAACATTCCACGTATTTTGTTCTTCCGTGATATCCTCAATGATTGAATCAGCGGTATCTTTAATGGCGAATAAACCGCCATTGCGCTCAGTTAATTCTTGTTCATATTCCTTAACATTTTGCTTCACTGATTTCTTGATTAAGTCAGATACTTGCTTCATGTCTTTCTTCAAAGCAGCCATACTTTGAGCATCTACCTTGCTACTAATCGTGGTCACTTCAACACCGTTCAACGTTGCTCGCAAATCGTTCCAGTTTTGTGCCACACCGTTTTCAAAACTAATCAACGGCATTACTGTTTTTGGCTCATTCATTTCACGTCCTCCGAAGTATCATTCTTTTCAGCAAAAGGATTAGGCGCATCACCTGTATCAACTCCAGAAAACGGATTATCGCTTTTTTCTTCTGGTTGATTATCAATAATTTCTGGTTCAACGTTTTGATCGTCAGTAGTGATTTCTTCTGTTTCCGGAGTAACATCACGTGCTTCACGTTCGTTCTTATCGTCTTCTGCAATAGCTTGCGCAACCTTAGTTGTCTTAGGAGCAAACTTAAGCAAGTCTTTCATCACGGTTTTAATCGCCATTGCATCAAAATCTGTGTACCATGGTGTCTGTGGTGTTTTACCGTATTTGTCTTTATGGTCTGGCCCCTTATAGGTTTGACTATACTTCAAAGCGTGGTTAATCACTCGTTGGATTGGCCAATACTTGACAATGCGTTCACCATCTAAGTAATAAAATGCCAAGTATCCAGCTACTGGACTTTCACCATCTACATATGGATCGTAGTTTTCATTTTCCATTGTGAATTCATCAAATACATAGTTGTAATGTGGCTTGTTCGCTTCATAAACAACGCTTCCACCCAAACGACCAACACGACCGGTATTCTGTACAAGTTTGATAATTCCTCGATAGCCTAGTTGGAACTGAGCTTTAACATCCTTGGTTACCCACTTACCATCTACCTTTGCTCGCTTTCCATATGGAATGACGTAGGCTTCACCAAGGTCTGGTAAGACGGACAAATCAAGAATGGCGGCTCGCATTGCAGCGTTTGTTAGATCATTCATATTTGTTTTTGCTAAGTCTGGGTTCAATGCCACTACTGTTGACAATCCACTTAAGAAACCAGCCGCATTGTCTTTCAATATTTCCTCAAAATGCTTTTGCATCTTGTCACTGTTAATAATTTTTTGAACTTGTGCTACTTCATTTGCCATAGTTACTTCCACTCCAATTCTTTAATTGCTTCTTCACCATACGTGCTATAAGGCGTTAATATTCCTTTGTACACACCGTTTAGGCAGTTCTTTTCCAAACACGTACCAAGTGCTTCACCGGCACAAACAACTTCTTTCGT
This sequence comes from Leuconostoc sp. C5, assembly GCF_056530425.1. NCBI lineage: Bacteria > Bacillati > Bacillota > Bacilli > Lactobacillales > Lactobacillaceae > Leuconostoc > Leuconostoc sp. C5. Next base: position 1,637,369 of record NZ_CP134351.1, read on the forward strand.
TCCGACTTTGACCACATAAACGAAGTAGCATTCTTTTTGCAATTCTTCATAAGTCATCCACATAAAGTCAGCTTCATCTGTATTATTTAATGCATAAACATACAAACATTTCTCGTGAAACGGAACGGCTTCTTTTCCCTCAAAATAATCATGCTCAAAATCATTTCGTGGTTGATATGGTTCGGGTAATGTCACTACCATTTGCATTTACCTCGTTTCTTGCTATAATCGAGATATAAATTTCATTCCAATAATTTATATCTAGCGCTTTAACTGCTCCAACAGTTAGGCGCTTTTCTTTTGCCTATAAACATCACTTGCTCTTTTCAGTGGTTTATCTTCACTAAGGTTGTTAACAATTCGTGTCGCCTGTGCGTAGGTGTATCCGTCCTCAATTAACGACTGACGGAGTATTTCTGCTTCGGCTATATCGAATTTATGTTCGTCATATATGAAGTAGCTCACTCCTACTGCTATGACGATGATTCCAAATACTATGCTCATGTTTACACCTCCTTTATAATGTTTTATTGTTTGTGTGGTGCTATCATTTAATTACTAGTTAAATTGCTCAACTCCAATGAAAGAAAGATAAATATGAAAATTCAGATGATTACCATTCTTGTAGCCTTCTTTACACCTTTTTTAGCTGCTGCCTGTGCTTATTACTTTTCTGTATCCAAGAAACATCAACTTGAAAACCAAGAGGAAGCCTATAAAAATTACTATGCTCCGTTAATGGGCTTACTCACTCATTACCAACTTTCTGCTATTTCCTACGGCATAGCTGTTGGTGCTTCTAAACAAGGAAGTTTTCAATTCAAAGGACGAGTAAAAGTTGATAACAGACTACGTGATTTGGTTAGAAATAATATTGCATATGTCCCCAAAACAATCGGATCTAAATTGCACCAATTTTTAATGTCAAGCGATGATTTCTTTTATCAAGAAGGTGAAGATTATAAAGACTATGAGCACTACGCCATGCTCGCCTCTGAATCTTTCGATTTAATTATCATAGAATCATTAAAAGAAGCATCAGTATTATCAAGGAAGCTAGGATACCCAGACGTAGCGGAAGAACTGTTGAGTGAGTTCCTGAAGTCTTTTGTGGCAAAACCAACAAATCGTCATTTGGTACACGGCTAGGACTAACTAACGTTATCCAAGCGCCATTAGTGAATTTGTACAAGTGATAACTTTCCGGTATCCATAAATCGCCTTCTTGTGGACTGTCGGGGTTAACCCAAGAACAAAATATTTTGTTGCTTGTTCCAGTTTTATGATCAGCTTCCATTACCTCTCCTATGCTGCTTGCAAAAACTTATTAATAAAGTATTGCTGTCCCTTACCAGTTGCCTTTGGTGTCTTAGTTGTTACGTTTACCCCATTTGAGTTAATGTGGTTATGTTCCTTGATTTCAAACAATCCCATTTCCATACTCTTTTGAGTTGGCATGTTGTAGTCTGTTCCCTTACGGCGTATTAGATAGCCATTTTCACGCAACCATGTAAACAATCGATTAGCGCCTGTATCAATGCCGTTCTGTTTCAACAACTTAGCTAGTTCGCCAACCAAGATACTTGTTTGACTTGCGCTCACTGCATCAGCGAACAATGCTTTGGGTTTCATTTCAGCAATCAAGTTATCCTTATGATCTAATTTCATCTGTGCAATAGTTAATGCGCGCGCCATAATCTGGTCTGGGCTGTTCCATGCTTTTTCAACTTGAATGAAGTACATACGAACTTGCTTGCCTTTTTCAGTTCCAGACATCAGCGCAATTTGCTTAGCAGCATCGACCGTTAATGAATAATCTTGCAATTGACGTAATTGTGTACCACCATTGTTTTGGACCTCCGTACCTGAAAGTACGCTGGTAAAATCTTCATTTTCAATTAGTTGCTTGGCGTTTGTTTCAAACCATGCACTGAAGCGTTTCTTAACTTCCAATGCCTGATACAATTCACGGGCACTTACTTGCGCTTCGCCTTGATTGTTGTGATTAATCTTGATAATTTCTTCCATGTTGTTTACCTCCCGTAAAACTTTGTGTGTGAATCTATCCATTCCTGAACTGCCTTTTTCGGATAACCATCTTTCATATTTGGTTGTTCGATATAAGGAAATCCATCTGAATAGATATATTTATTAACGTTGTTTATGCTAACTCCTAGAAACTGAGCCAACTCTGTTTTATCCATGATTTCTGGTAATTGACTCTTGTGGAAAAACTTTATGATTTCATCTAGTTTTGTAAGTAGCTGCGTTACCATCCGATCACTTCCTTTCTAATGTTTGTTTTGTGCTATCCTTTAGTTAATGACATGAAAGGAGAAACACAATGATAAAATTTGGAGATTGGTTAGCTGAATTTAAAGATGTTGATAGACCAATAGGTGATTTAGCAAATGACATGATCAGCGAAAATGCTATTGATACTTTCAACAAAGTTACATCTGTTGATGAATTGCCTTCTAACTTAACTGGAGAAGTCTTAACTGTTGCAATTCAGGCTTTTGAATATTATCTTATTGATACTTCGGTACAATAATTACTGTGTAATCATCTGGCGGTTCAAGTTCGTGTTTAGCGTATTTGAGACGTATTTCTACGTTCCCAATATCTCTGCTATCAATTACCTGGGCTGTTTTTGTTTTGCCTGCGTTATACGCCATGCTTCCGCTTCCTTTCTAAATATCTTTCAGCCCAAGAATTTTCGCTGCACGTTTTTGAATTTCAATATCCTTTGGTGTTGAATTTCCCGCCAACGCTCTACTAACTTGTGCTGGCGATACACCAAGCAATTCTGCTAATTCGACTTGCTTCATTCCTCTTTCCAATAAAGATACTTTGAATTTTATTTTCACTTTGGATGAAGCACTTTCTAGTTCTGTCATTTGTAACCTCCTGTGTAATTTATTCATCAAGTTATTGACAATTATTTACACAATGTGTAAAATAAGTGCATACGAAATAAGCCACAAATTGTGTACCACCTAGTAATCAGACCGCCAAGTTAGATTTACAAGTGTTCGTTTTTTGTTGCTCAATTACTTGATGAACTTATTATTACACACAGTGTTATTTAATGCAATACTTTTGTGTGTTTTTGTGTAATTTTATTTTCGTCATTATCAAAGGATGCTGATATGACAACGTTTGAAAGAATAAAAAAAGTTTCAAAAACTAGAGGTATGAATCTGAAACAAGTAGCTATTGCTTCTGGGTTGAGTGAAAATGCAATATACAGATATAATCAAGGTGTTGAACCAAGTGGCCCCGCTATTAAAGCAATAGCTGACACCCTTAGTGTTTCAACAGAGTATTTGTTGGGGATTGACGAAGATACAAGCTCAAGCCAAAAGAAAAAAGTAGATATTTTAGACGATGAGACAATACTAGCTTTTGACGGTATGGAAATTGAAGAATCTGAAAAAGAAAAGCTGCGTGATTATGCTCGCTATATAATTTCCTTACGTGAAAAGGAGAATAAATGAACAAAATATTTCGCTATGATTACGTTTATCCAGACATAGTAAATGCGCTTGAATTAAAAGCTAAAAATAGCGGTACTGTTTTGATATTAGCCGATGATTTATTAAGCCACGTCCCTGATACTGCTTTAATAAAAAACAAGGCAATCATAATGAATATGAATTTTCAAGTAAACGTTGACTATTGCTACCGTTTAGCTCATGAAATTAGTCATATATTATATGGTGATCACGATGCGCAAGCAGTTTACCAATTCAGTGAATACGGAAAACGTGGTGAAGAATTATTGGCGCACCGAAATGCAATTAAAATGTTAATGAAAATAAAAGTACCTAGTAATCCCATTAATTTTATGGACTACTATCGCATACCCTCATGGTTGGAAAAAGATGTAATAAAGACATTTAGAGAAGTCACAATAGTGGAATAACATTATGTGCTAAGCAACCACATTAAACCGCTCAAGAGAGAATGGGAATATGGAGAAAACAGAAGCGACAAATCATAAAAGAATATGGATTTTAGGTTCAGCTGCGACATTAGTTATTTTACTAATAATCGTTATTATCACAACATTAAATAAGGATAAGCCAAAAGTATCAACAGCCGAAGGCCAGACGATTTATAAAGTAAAAATAACTAGTACTACAGTAGATGAAATGTCAGACTGGAAGATAAGCGGAACAACAAGCGCACCGGACGGGGCAAAATTATTTGCTACTTATGGTGATTCAACAGATGATGAAGATTTTGGTGTAAATGCAGCAACCGCTACATCATTAACTTCTTGGGCTACTGTTAAAAATGGAAAATTTACCATGTATGTTGATCCTTTAACCCTGCATTACAAAAGCACATACGAAGCAGATTCCTCAATTAAATCTTATTTATTTGCTGTAACCGGATTAAAAGGCAAGCTTGAAAAATACGATACAGAATCAAAGATTAGTGACCACATGAAATCAAGTATTATAGATAACATAAAAATCACTAAGCTAACTTTAAACAGTTCACAGGCTGATTACTATAATAATTTAAAAGAATCTAGTTCGAGTTCAGAGGCATCGAGTGAAAGTGAATATTCCTCAACTAGTGATTCCTCATCAAGTTACTCAGAAAACAATGATGTTACTAGTTATCAAACCGGAATTACTTATGATCAAATAGCAAGAACGCCAAACGATTACAAAGGCAAAAAAATGCAATTTACTGGAAAAGTAATTCAAGTAGTTGAAAATGACAGTGAAACAGATATTAGATTAGCGGTTGACGGTAATTATGATAATATCATCATGGTTGGATTCGATCCTGATGTTCTTAATGGTTCTCGAGTGCTTGAAGATGATTTGATCACGGTTTCGGGAGAAAGCGTTGGTACACTATCTTATAAGTCGACTATGGGTGGAAAAATAACAGTACCGGCTATTTACGCCAAAATAATTGACGATCAAGGAAAAGCTAGTGATGACTATGGCGAGTAATAAATGCCCTTGTGGGCGTACATAATAGACAATGAAGTCTCTAAAATAATGCAAAATAAAAAAGCACACCCCAACCTGCAAAAGTTCACTGGGTGTGCTAAAAGTATACTACAAACGCACGGGGCGTTCTATTAGATTATAACAGATATAAGCCTTCTTTTTAAGGGAGATTTTTGTATGGCTTCAATATATAAAAGAGGTAAAACATTTACCGTTAGTGTATCCGTCCCTTATCAAGGCGGATATAAAAAGAAAACTAAATCAGGTTTCAAAACAAAAACCGAAGCAAATCAATGGGCTATAAAAACGGAAGGATCTAAGATTGATGGTGACATTGATTTTAAACCGTCACAACTCCTTTCTTCCTATATAAGTGACTGGATTGATACATATAAAACAGACGTGTCACGTTCAACTCATGTTGGTTATGAAATGACTTTGAAAGCTGTTAGCGAATACTTTGAAAATACATCATTAGATCAAGTAACCCGTCATGATGCCCAAAAATTTTTAAACGAATATGGGCTCTCTCATTCTCTTGCTACTAGCCAAAAAGTCAAAGGACATTTAAGTGGCATATTAAAGGATGCCGTAGCTGATGGAATAATAAGGGTCAATCCTTTTGAAAGAGCAAAACCGCATGGTACTAATGCCAAAGATAGCTCACTAAAGTTCTTAGAATACACTGACTTTAAACGTTTTATAGAATATCTAAAAGAAAACCATGAGCCAACTCATGATATTATGTTAGTAGCTTCTTTATCAGGTGCTCGATTGGGAGAGGTATTAGCCCTTACCCCTAATGACATCGGTAATGGAATAATCAATATCAGCAAATCTTATGAAGAACGTTTGAATATTGTAAAAGAGCCTAAAACTCCTAGTTCAATCAGAACTGTAGATGTTCCAGAATGGCTAACAGATTATTTACTTACATTATCCAAAGACAACGATGAAAGATTATTGAATCGTCAGCAATCTAGCGTTAATCGTGAACTGCAGAGAATATTAACACGATTAGACATCCCCAAAAGAATAACTTTTCATGGACTAAGACATAGTCATGCTTCTATGTTAATTTCTCAAGGCGTTGCTGTAGAATATATAAGTGAAAGATTGGGTCACAAAGATATTTCTATCACTCAAAAAACGTATTTACACCTCTTACAAGTGAAGCGAAATAAGGAAATTTCACACACCATCACGCTTCTTAATTCACTATAATTTTCGATATTTACTACAGTTTTACTACAAGGGTATCTAAAAACCTTATGTACCAGCACCCCTAAATCTTATTCAAAGAAACAGCTCGAAAACCAATGATTATGCCAATGCTAATTTTGGTTTAAATAAAAAACATCTAGAAAATAATCTAGGTGTTTTTTTATTTCACAAAATTATTACTAATTCACATTACTTTGATTCAAAGTCCAACGTGATTCCGGTGTCGTTGGTAAAATCATTAAAATAAAGAACCAAATATTTCCGATAATCGGAATCAAATCAATAAATATCCAACCAGCACTTCGATTTGTATCGTGCAGACGGCGTGCTTTCAAAGTAAAAGTAGCAATCCACACAATTATCATGACGATTCTTGTTGTCAAATTAGTAGACAAGTCACCAACAGTGTAGATATCTTCAATTGAATGACCTTGCATATTTTCCAAGATGCTAACTAATATTCCACCCAAAAAATAATTGACAATTAACGGTACCCAGTACTGTGTCCTTGTTGCCGTTGCATGCCAAGAAAACATTTTTGTCCAAAATTCACGATAAGCATTAATCATATGATTTCCCCCTTTTCTCTCATCATCAATCAATGATAACACTCTTTTTGGAAAAAAGTTAATTTAGAGAATCAAGCTAGAATATGTTGACAATATAAAAAGCAGCTTACTCTCAAACAACAATTTCCAAAGCTTACACTGGGTAAATTATTATTTTCTCATCTAAGCATCTGCTGAAATAGAGCTATCAGGCACCATCAACATTTCTAGCCTAAACGCTGAGTAAACTGCTCCTGGATTGAAAGAAACCCATTCCCGTTATCGTTAAGGATAACTTCAACAACTCGCATTGTTATTAGGACTTCCTCCTAATCTATATACGTAGTATAGCATATAAACGCTCCGATTGCAAACGCTTACATTTATGATATATAAACCACCTCAAATGACCAGAAAAGCCAACTCAACAAATTGTGAGTTGGCTTTTTACTAACTGCTCCACTTGGATTCGAACCAAGGACCTGCGCATTAACAGTGCGTTATTCTACCACTGAACTATGGAGCAATGAAATAAACAATGATTAAATTATAATGTATTAATTATTAGTTGTCAACATATTTTTCAGAAAAAAATATGTACTTTCATAATACAATTTTAATAATAAAAAAATCCCCAACAGACAGGACTATATCAAGGAATTTAATTTCAATCGTCTGTTGGGGGTAGTAACGTTGTGAACAAACATTACTATTTTAGTATAGCCACTACTTTAACAATTATTCTAAAAAATGTTAGGTTACTTATCAAGATGAATGTTTCTCAAAAATACTATGATTAATTTGTATCAGAAATTTATCCCCGCAATTTTCGAACATTAAGGATCATTTAACTTAATTATTCGTAAAAAAGCTGACATTATTTCTGCTTGTCGTTTGTCAGTATGTTACAATATCATCAGTACAAATTAAGGAGCTATCATGACATCACGTAAAATCCCTTCAATCATGGGAACGCAACATCCAGATAATGCTAATGCGCCATTCTGGGAAAGTTCTCAGCAACCATTTATCAGTGCCTATCGAGAAACCGGTGAAGCATTTGAAAACTTTAATGAATTAAATGTCGATGAGTATATGTGGGATTGGGAAGGTAAACATGCTGATGCAGCTGTCATTGATCGCTTGTTTAGCACAGAGTATGATTATTTCAAAGATCATCAAATCGGTCGTGACAAGTTTTTAACTTTCCGTTTCCCTAATATTTGGGAAGAAAAAGGCTACAACTTAATGCAAGCGATGACTGCCTTCTTAAGTTCTGAAGACTTCGCCCATGATCTTGGATTCTCTCGACCATTATTTGAAGCTATTCTGCCAATGGCACAGCGTGCAGACCAAATTTTGAAAATGCAAGTTTTGTTTGAAAAATTAGCAAACTTCAAATCAGCAGAATTTACTCGCTCTGATAAAAACACACCCTATATTGAAATGATCCCTCTTTTTGAGGATTTTGAAACGCAATTACATGCACCTGAAATTTTAAAGGAGTATTTAAACCTCCACGAAGAACATTTTGGCTTCCGACCAAAATATATGCGTGTATTCTTAGCCGGATCGGATTCTGCTTTAACAGCTGGATTTATGAGTTCAATTACCGGTAACAAACTAGCAATTGCGCGACTTCATGAGTTTGCTGAAGAAGAAAACATTGAAATTTTCCCAATTTCAGGAACCGGATCAGCAATTTTCCGTGGTGGTTTATCTCCACACCGCATCGATCGCTACGTAACAGAATTTCCAGGAGTACGCACAGCAACTGTTCAATCAGCATTCCGTTACGACTTTCCTATTGAAGAAGTGCAAAAAGGTATCGCTGAATTAAAAGAAAAATTGCCTGTTGCAGAACCATTAAAAATTTCTCTTGATGATCAAAAGATTTTAACTGAGATAGCTGAAGAGTCCGCTAAGTTTTATTCTAATACGCTAGACAATTTGGTTCCTAGCATGCAAGCGATTTTCAAGGCGTTCCCAAAGCGTCGTGATCGCCGTCAACACGTTGGTGTTCTTGGATATTCACGTTCAGTTGATGGTATCGAATTACCAAGGGCCATTAACTTCACTGGCTCATTCTACTCAGTCGGTGTCCCACCAGAATTTATTGGTTTTGGGCGCGCATTGAAGCATTTAGATGCTGATCATTTGAGCGTATTTGTTCGCTCATATCCTAGCATGAGCAAAGACTTTAATGAATTAGCACGCTTCGTTAATATGGATGCTTTGCAAATTCTAAAAACTCAAAATGCTGCTTGGGCCGAAGTTGAAGAAGATATTCTCATCATGCAACGTATTTTCAAGTTTGAAATTGGTCCTCAAACGCGCGAAGAACAACAACATGCTGAAATAGCACTTCAAGTAGTGCAATTTAAAGATGGTGCCCCAGTTGCCATTACAGCCCTTATTAACCGCATGGCACAATTACGACACTTCCTTGGATAAAAAGCCTAAACAGGCTTTTTTTATTTGCTCTCAGTTCGCCTTAACATTGAAATTTTGATACAATGATACTAATTTGTTTGAAAGCAAGAGTCAAAATATGCCAGATTTCCACATTATTAATATAGTACAAGATAAACACCAAGATATACAATCTGCAGATTTTGTCTCTCACGTGAAAAATTCACTGAAGTTTTCTTCGTGGTATGAGGCTACATTTGACGCAGAAATAACTTTTATAGCAAAAAAACTGGCCAAAAACCTACCGGATGAATCATCAAATCATGTTATTTTAGTACTTGGCAACGACAACACCTTGAATGCAGTATTAAATGGACTACTTAGTGTCGAGCGCCAACATCAACTTCCTATTAGTTATATACCTTTGGATCTCCATACTAATTTTACACCCGCGCTCCATCTCAAAGATAAGACAAACGTCTTACCTCAATTGCAGCAAATTCATCATCCTAAATTTTTAAATATTGGCAAAATCTGTGGTGATATACCCAAACAGCAGACCAAATATTTTATTAGTAGTGTTGGCATTGGTTTTGATACTGCACTAACCGAATACAAGAAAAATAGTATTAAAAATACCAGTCCATTCAAACTTAACGTATTAAAGAATCATTTTTTGACCACTAAAGCCTTCTTTAATCAGAAAAGTTTTCCTGTAACGATTAACGCTTGCTCGGAATATTTGCAACTACCAAACTCCTTCCTACTAACCTTAAAAAACAAAGCAACTGCAACATCTACTACTGGCAACCTGCCAGAAACTTCGATAGAAATTATTGTTCTTAGGAAAATGAAGATGATGCAATTTGTCACGGGTATTATTTTCAATCATAAATATTTAAGATCAAACATCATACATCACGTTAACCTATCCCCTGGAGATGCTATTCATGTTCACGATATTCAACCTGGACATATTGATGGCGGACTACTTGGAAATGGTAGTTTTTCATTTAATGTTGATCAACAGTCTTACCCATTTTGGATTTAAATTGCAAAATAAACCCACTAACCTAAGTTAGTGGGTTTATTTAATAGATTGAATCTTGATGAACGTTCAGCTTGCCCAATTACCGTCGTAATCACACGTTTTGAAACAAGATTTTGTCCAAATTCTAATACTAAATCATCTTTATAATATATTGCAGCAATTGCACTAACTAGGGTGGGTACAATGCTGTTAGAATGACCATGAATCAAAGATTTTTCAACTGCTTGCGTGTAACTATCACTATTCAACAAGCTCCAAATAACCGCCTCCAATGTTGGCGAAGCTTTACCATTTAATTCGATTTTATCAGCTGGTATATTTGAAAAATCAGGTAGATTGAGATCATAAAACGCAGTCAGTTCATTCACAAAAACTTGGTGGCGAGAATAATACTCAAATCCAAATGCTAATCCATTTTCTACGGCATCAGATATCAAATGCCCGTCCAATATTTGACTGACAATGAGGCTGAGCATCCCCACACTGACCAGAGCACCTTCGTCATTGTGCGTTAAACCCGCTATTCTATGTAACATCAGCATGGCTGGTTCATCATTAATAAAAGAAACCCCTACTTGATGATATAAATAGAGAGAGACTGGCAGCATACGTGATAGTATATTTTCACTATCAGCATCATCAGTACCAATTCCTGCTGCCAATATGTCTCTATTTTTAGTATAGTTTTCTAACGCCTGCTTGGTCACAACATCCACATCTTGAATTGTTCCCATTGGTGCATATTGGCGCTTTTTGTACCAGTTTTGCAGATGAATCATTACATCTGCTAACTGATAACCTCGTGATAAACTAGCGGTTGTTGTCAGTGCCAAGCTTGTCTGGGTACCCCATCTCAGCTCATGATCTGACTCACCTCGTAACAATTTTTCCTGTTCACGAACTGGCAAATAGGCAATACTTTCGCCTACAGCCATTCCTTTCAACAAAAATTGAATTGTCGATCCTTTTTTAACCATATTTCATTTTATCATGAATTAAAGTAAGTTTTTGATTTCTTTCACCTTATCTAATGATTCCCAAGGAAGATCGATATCCGTACGTCCGAAATGTCCGAATGCAGCTGTCTGCTTATAGATTGGACGACGCAAATTTAAGTTGTTAATAATAGCTAATGGTCTGAAGTCAAACAATTTAGTTATAATTTCATTGATTTTTTCTTCAGAAACTTTGGCTGTACCAAATGAATCAACATTCAGTGATACAGGGCGTGCAACACCAATTGCATATGATACTTGCAATTCCAACTTATCAGCGACCCCAGCCGCAACCATGTTTTTTGCAACATAACGAGCATAGTAAGCGGCAGAACGATCCACTTTTGTAGCGTCTTTACCTGAAAAGGCACCGCCACCATGATGGGCAGCACCACCATAAGTGTCCACAATAATTTTACGTCCTGTTAATCCTGAATCGGCTTGTGGCCCACCTAAAACAAATCTTCCAGATGGATTAATATAATAAATCGTGTCTTCGTCTACCAAATCTTGTGGTAACACTTCATCAATGACATGTTTACGAATATCAGCTCGCAATTGCTCTAGTGTGACTTCGTCATCATGTTGTGTTGAAAGGACCACAGCAGCAATGCGCTTAACTTTATCATTATCATCTAATTCAACTGTTACTTCACCTTTAGCATCTGGTCTTAGATATGGTAAAATTTCGTTTTCACGTGCATCACGAATCTTGCGCATTAAACGATGCGACAAAGCCAACGTCAATGGTAAATAACTGTCTGTTTCGTTAGTAGCATAGCCAAATACCATACCTTGATCACCAGCTCCAAGTTGGTCTGGATCATCTTCTGCATTATCGACAGCTTGTGCAATATCCCCTGATTGCTCAACAATTTTATTAGAAACGTTAACTGAATCGGCAGTAAATCCTAGTTCAGCATGATTATATCCAATTTCACGAATTGTATCTGTCGCGATTTTGCGAATATTAACATAAGCATTCGTGGATAATTCACCAAAAATGGATACATCTCCTGTTGAAGTAGTCACTTCAACCGCTGAACGTGCTTTCGGATCTTGTTCGAGAACTGCATCTAAAATAGCATCAGCTATTTGATCAGCTATCTTATCTGGATGCCCAGCAGAAACTGATTCCGATGTGAAATACTTTGCCATGAATACTCTCCTACGTTTGGTCGTCACCTTTGAATCAAAATAAAAAGCTAAGAGTCGCATAAAAAAGCGCGTTCGACAAGCATAGTCGAACGCGCTAACGTGACGACTATCTGTACAGATGGACCACCATGTCAAAACTGATGAAAATACACTCTCGTAGCTGCTTTTCGTTATTTTGCCGGTTGGTGCAGGGTCATTGTGCTGTATCACTCGCCTACTCTTGATAGCTGTTTTAAATTGTATAGACAATCATATCAAATGGTTCATTAAAAAGCAAATAGCGTTTAAAATATTTCATCTGTAACTATGTCGTTATCAAAACGACAACTTTACAATTCAAATTTACGGTACAATATTAGTCATGGAACAAGATTATTTTCAACAATCAAATATGGCCCATCGCCTGCCAGATGGCCGTTCAATGCCCCGACGCTTAAGCAATGATGCTCAAGACAAACGAAGTTTTGAAAATTTTTATCCGATACATTTTCGTGACCGCCGTTTTTGGATACCACTGTCTGTAATCGTGATTTCCCTAAATATTATTTGGTGGCGATTACCCCTACTCCATACCCAATCTCTTCAAGGTTCCATTACTTGGCAAATTGCACCATTATTTTGCTATACAATAGCAATAGCAGTGGGTATGGCGCTTATGATGACTCAGAACTTCCGTAGTCTGATTAGTTATATTTTTTTTGCTGTTGGTAGCTTGTTCACATTTAGTTCATTAATTCAATCAAGACATGAAATATTCGTCCTATTATTACTCTTATGTGTCTTCTTAGTCATCGTTCAACAACTCTGGCTTGGTTTACAAAATATTCTAGGATTAATTTTACTGGCCGTTCTAGCGACGTTCACAGTGCCTATTGCTATTTTTTATGTACAAAATAATTTTGTAACCGAGAAATTTATTTTGCAATTATTACCCATGTTTTTTAGCTTTATTTTCTATTTCAATCCCATCTTAATGCCAAATCCCGATGGTAGGAAATTGAGTATTTTAACACTTGGTCTATTCTGGGTTATATTGTTCAGCCATCATGTTGGTGTCAGCACTATCTTTGTTGTACTTTTTAGCTTATTGGCTTTTGTACTACAGTTTATGAAGGCTAAGTTGGGTAATTGGCAGAATATGGGCTATATCTTATTACAAGCTTTCTCAATGTTATTGTTATATCATTAAAAAAAGAACACAGACGTGTTCTTTTTTTGCTTACAAATACCAATATTACTTCAATGATAACCAGCCTTCAATCATCTCTGTTAACCTAAGTTCAGCCGTCTGTCCTTTTAGCCAGACTAATCCAGGTATTTGATGACGCAAATAGGTTAATTGTCGCTTTGCGTACCGCCTAGAATCTTGTTGCAGTTGATTAATAGCTTTATCCAAAGTTACCTGATCGCGTAAGTAAGGGAAAAACTCCTTATAACCGATGGCCTTCCCTGATTGTAGTTTTTCCCCGCCAGCGTCCAGAATTGTCTGTGCTTCCCTCAACACGCCATCTTGAACCATTTGTGTAACACGGTTATTGATACGTTCATAAAGTAGCTCACGGGGCCAATCAAGGCCTATAACCAGCGCATCATACTTTGGCCGTTGTGTTAATTTTGCATCTTTTTTCCCATATTTTGCAATTTGAATTGCCCTAATAACGCGTTGCTTGTTTTTTAAATCTACTTTTTGAGCACGATTAATATCTAAATATTTTAATTCAGCAACTAATTTGTCTAGTTCATAAGCATTTAATTTATGCACTTCTTTCGTATCGCTTGCGGCGTATTCTAGTTCTTGAAAGCCTAACAAAGCTTTAACGTATAACCCAGTGCCACCCACAATAATTGGTAATTTTCCTCGTGAAATGATATCAGCGATCACTTTATCTGCAGCAATAATAAAATCGCCCACAGAGTAATTAGCTGTTAAATCTACAATGTCAATTAAATGATGCGGAACAATGTTTTGTTCCTCTTTAGTCACTTTGGCAGTTCCGACGTCCAAGTTGCGATAAATTTGCATCGAATCAGCTGATACAATTTCACCGTTGAGACGTTGTGCCATCTGAATAGATAAGCTGCTTTTCCCAGAGGCTGTTGGCCCAGTCAACACTACTATTTTATTCATTAACTTTTTGTATCTCCTTACGTATTCGACAGGCCAACGCTACTTGATTTGTGATGATTCCCGGTAATTTTGCTTTGAATACAGCGCGCATATCTTCTTCCTTGTCAACCGTCCAAGGGCGAATGGGCAATCCTATACGCCAAAATAATTTTGGCTTTCTTTTTAGTATTCTAATATCAGGATGTACAAATTTAAATACACCAATAATTTTTAACCACCAAACTTTGGGCGAAGGCCAAAATACTAGTGCAGCGATTTTAGCATTAGGTTGAAGCTTCCGTATTATTTTTAATGATTTTAAATTGAAGCTTTGATAAGTAATACCATATGTCGGATCAAACTGATTCACTAAATTTAGAACTTCTTGCTCAATGCCTGGATAGTCAATATGATCTGTTTTTATTTCTAAAAGTAGCGTTTTACTAAACTTTTCATTTTTTAAAAAAATTAATAATTCTTCTAGTGTTGGGATTGAAACATTATTCATCATTGGCTGTTTATAACTGCCTGCATCCAACATTTTTATTTCTGCTAGAGTTAGTTCCTTTACTAAACCAGTCCCATTGGTTGTTCGATCTACTGTTTCATCATGGATAACTACAAGATACCCATCTTTAGTACGATGTACATCAGTTTCAAGCATATCAATATCATATGCCAAGGCTGCCTCAAAAGCAGGTAGTGTGTTCTCTGGAGCAACGATTCGATATCCGCGGTGTGCTATTATTTCTGTCATGTTTTACCCAATCATAGTTATTTACAAATGCGCTGAAATGGTTGATAATAGTACTTAAAGAAACTTAAGAAAGTGGAAAAAATATGAAATCATTTAAATTAGGTGTTATCATTGGAACTTTTGGAACAGCTGCTGCAGTTGCTGGAAGTGCTTTAGTATATCGTCACAAAGTCATCAAGCCTATTGAAAAGGCAGAAGAAGAGTACAATGAAGTCTCTAAAGCAGCTATCAGAAGAAGCGTTGCTGCACATCAATCACGATACTAAGAAAAAGAACCGCACTATTGCAGTTCTTTTATTTTGTCTTTTTACCTTCATAACGATTAAAACCGCCTCGTAATATGAAAACCTTATCTTTTTCAAAACCTTGTTTGCTTAATGATTTAGCAGCTCGCACAGCGTCACGAAGGTTATCATCGTATAAAAAAATATCGCGATCTTTACGCAAACCAGATTTTCCCTGCAAAAAATTCATAGCAACAATGTTTCGAGATCCTAAAATGTGTGATCGTTTATACAACGTACTTTCACGTACGTCAATAATTTGACCATTATCGGCTTCTAGTTTTTCAGTAAATTCAATGGGCTTTAACAATGTCCCATGCATTTTTGCCGAGACAAACACCCAAAGCCAACCAGCAAATGAAAACAGAATCCATGCAAATGCAATTGTCGCTACCAATAATAATATGTTATTCATATTTTTCCTCTTTAACCTCTTAAATAATCTTATTTAATTGTACCAAAAAAAAAAACGCTTTGTAGCGTTTAAGAAAATAAACTTTTAATTTTTTCAAGTGCCTCATGCTTCAATATAAGTTGTCCATGTTCATGCAAAACCTCATGTGTAACATGGCTGATACGAGAAAATTCTAAAGCAATTGCCAATTCATTTTTTAATTGTTCTTGACTGACAGAATGATCCGGAACTAATAGATTTAAATAATACGCACCCTCATACAAATATAGGTCAGAGACTAAATTTTCGATTTTAAGGCTATTCGCAATAGCAATAGCATTCTCAAAATCTGATAACGCCAATATTACTTGCGTATTTTCAAAGTTCTCTTGAGAACCATCTTTATGATCACTTGAAGATACTTTTGATTTCACAATATCTCCTTTATCTGATTGACGCAATTCTTGACGTCTCTTGTCAGAAATATTATCAATATTTGCCGGTTGCTTACTAGAAAAATTAGTAATATTATCTAATATGTCAGAAATTTTGTTTTCTTCATCTAGTCGTGAAATGAATAATTCCAATCCATTACGGTTTGGTAAAATTTGAAACGAAACTTGATCATCATCTTCAAAATCATGCTCAGTATCTACTTCAGACAAAATATTATAAAAAAAAGATTCGATTTTTTCATGATTACCTAATAATTCCATTACAGTAATTCCACGATCTTTTAAATCAGAATTATCAATCATAACACGGATTGTATTTTCATTAATTCTTTCCTTTTCCATATTAATATTCCTTTCAAAATTTATAGATCAGAGCTGATATTTCATTCAAAAAGATCTCACACTTCTTCAACAACTAGGTTCTTCGCTTCTTCCTCAAAGTCAGCCTTATATGTTGCACGAATTAATTCGCGCTGCCGCACAGTCCGTGGCAAAAAGCGACGAATTTCATCCTCATTGTAACCCACTTGCATGCGCCGATCATCAATAATTATTGGTCGCTTAAGTAATGAAGGATATTCCACAATCAACTTAATCAACCCATTTATAGTAAGATCCTCTAAACACATATCTAAATTTGCAAAAACTTTTGAACGTCTAGAAATTATTTCATCCGTACCATCTTCAGTTAAGCGCAACATTTTACTCACTTCTTCTGCTCGTAATGGTTCTTTACTTAAATTTCTTTCAAGGTAGGAAATATTGTGTTCTTCCAACCACTGCTTCGCTTTTCTGCATGAGGTACAACTCGGTGATAAAAATAATGTAACCATAAGAATGTTGACCTCCCAAAAATCTTAGTAATTACATTATACCGTAATTACTGACCAAAGTACATGAACCTAGTACAATCAACTTACAAAAAAGAAGTACCTCAAATGAGATACTTCTTTTCTATGTACGGCACCGCATCGTCCTATCCTCGCAGGAAGCGATCCTCCAACTACTTTCGGCGCTATAGAGCTTAACTTCTGTGTTCGGTATGGGAACAGGTGTGTCCTCTATGCTATCGACACGACACCTTGAGTGTTAGCCACTCAAAACTAAATAGTAACAAATTCTTCTTCTATCCTAAACCACTCATAATTGCTTATTCGAATATTTCTATCCGTTAGACTTTGGTTAAGTCCTCGACCTATTAGTACTAGTCCGCTCCATTGATCACTCAACTTCCACTTCTAGCCTATCTACCTCATCATCTCTAAGGG